>NZ_JBIBKX010000019.1:0-215915 GCF_042959425.1 Streptomyces sp. NPDC007896
AAGCCCCCCCGGGCGGGGGGGGGGGTTTCCGCCTCACGCGGCCTGTGTTGTTGCGGCCGGGGTGTCGGGGCCGGGGGCGGGGGTTGGGCCCCCCCCCCCCCCCGGGGGGGGGGGGGGGGGCCCCCCGGGCCCCCCACCACCCCCTCCCTTTCGTCCATTGCGTCGTCGTACGGGTGCTTCGTCGATGTACGGGACTCAGTCGGCCAGCGCCTTGAGCGTCTCCCGCACCACGATCGGGTCGTACGGCATGGCCAGGTGGGTGGTCCGGTTCTGCGGGGCGAGGAGTTGGAGGCAGGTATTGGTGACCGGGTGTTCCGGCCTGGCGGGCTTCAGCTGCTGGGCCTCGGCAGGCTGGACCAGCTCGTCCCGGGTCGACCAGATGACGGTGTAGTCGACGCCGTCCACCGTGTCGCCCGGAGCCACCAGCTCACCCACGAACTCCGAGTCGTGCAGCAGTTGGGTGAAGGCCGGGCTGATGCGGAAGAGCACCTGGTCCTCCACGACGGCCTGAACGCCCGGGACCTGGCGGACCAGCTTCGTCAGGCCCGCCACCTCGACCCCGTGGTTGCTGGGCGCGATCCCGACGACACGGCGCACCTTCCCGGCCCCGCCGAGGTACTTGAGGTAGTAGTGCGGGAGCATCCCGCCCTGCGAGTGGCCCACGAGGTCCACCTTCGACGCCTTGGTGTCCACCAGCACCCGGTCCACGAAGTCCGCGAGCTCCTGGGAGGACTTGCGCATGTCGCCGAGACCGTACAGGCGGGGGAGCGTGGGCAGTTCACCGTAGTTGAGGCGGAAGATGCGGTGCCCGGCCGTTCGGAGCGCGGGCGCCAGCTTCCGCCAGACGGACTCCCGGTCGCCGAGCGTGCCGTGCACGAGGACCACCGGGTGCGGACGCTCCGGTGTCGGGGGCAGGCCCCAGTCGTCCGTCTCGGGGTCGCCGTCGAGTCCGGCGATCAGCCGGTGCGCGGCGGACTGGGCGTTGCCGGCCAGCCGCTCGGGCGTCCTGAGCAGTTCGGTCGCGGCGCTCTCGGAGTTCACGCCGGGAATGCGGGGCAGGGACATGGGGCCTCCTAGGCCTCGGTCGTGTGTACGGAGTGGTCGTGGATATGCGGGAGGCCCGGCCGGGGCGAACCCCGGCCGGGCCTCCGTCCTGACTTCCGGTGGGCTCAGTCGGCGGTCGCCGCGGGCAGCGCGTGGAACGCTCGGTCGTGCCAGAGCAGCGGCCGTCCGCCGTTCACCTCCACCGCCATCACCCGTCCGACGACGGCGTGGTGATCCCCGTACGGTCGTACGTCCTCGACCAGGCACACCGACCACGCGAGCGCGTCGACGAGCACCGGCAGACCGAGCACCCGGCGCACCGGGCTGCCGTCGAACCGCCTGGCGGGCGGCACGGAGGAGTCGGCGAAGAGTTCGGCGACCGATCTCTGATGATCCGTCAACACATTTACGGCGAAGGCACCTTGCTCCCGCAGGGCGGTCAGTGTGCGGGAACTGCCGCGCAGACACGCGAGGACCAGTGGCGGCCGCGCCGACAGGGAGGTCAGCGCGGAGACCGTCATCCCGGTCGGGCCCGCCCCGTCCAGTGCCGTGACGACCGTGACGCCGGCCGTCAGCTTGGCGTAGAGACCGAGACAGCGGACCGTGTCGGGGCCGGGCTCGTCCCGCAGGGGGTCCCAGCCCGCGGCGGACGGGCCGTCGGGACGGGGCTGGCGGGGGACGAGGGTGAGGTCAGCCATGCGCGGGGGCGACGCTGTCGGCGAGTTGGGCCGGGGTGGGCGTGACCCTGCCGAGCAGCCCGCGCAGGATGCGCTCGATGTTGCTGCGCAGCGTCGAGTCGGCGACCGGATCGAGGAGTTCCGCCAGCGTGGGGATACCCAGGTCGAAGACGGCGTCGAAGGTCACCGCCGTACCGTCCTCGCCGGACGCGCACCGCCAGGTGCCCTCGAACAGCTCGAAGTCGCCCGTGAGCTGGGTGAAACCGATGGTCCGCGTCTTCGGGAAGAACGCGTCCCGTTCCGACCAGCGCATCAGACCGTTCCTGAAGCGCACGGTCCAGTCCGACACCACCGTGCCGTCGTCATGGGGCGGATGGACCACGACCTCGCGGACGGTCTCGGTGACTTCGGGATACCGGCGGAAATCACGGATCCGCTGGTAGGCGGTCTCGGGGTCGACGTCGTGGGCGGTCAGCCGTACGGTCACGTGACGCATGGGAGGTGTTGCCTTTCCACGGTAGGGACGGGTCGGCGGTAGCGGACGGGTCAGCCGATGTGGGCCGCGACGACGCGCAGGGCCTCGGTCAGGGCGGTGAGGAACAGCCGTACCTCCTCCTCGCCGACGATCGCGGGCGGTGTCAGCCGCAGCACCCGGGTGGCGTTGAGGGAGTGGTTCACGAGGACGCCGCGCCCGACCAGTTCGAGGATCAGTTCACCCACGGCCTGTTCCTCGGTGAACTCCAGGCCGATCAGCAGCCCCCGGCCGCGGACCTCGCGCACCAGGCCGCCGGTGTACGGGGCACAGGCGGCCCGGACGCCCGCGAGCAGTCGCTCGCCCAGAGCCTTGGCACGCGGGACGACGTCCTCCCGGTCCAGGGCCTCGACCGCGGCGAGCGCGGCGGCGCAGGCGATCGGGGAGGCCGCGAAGGTGGAGGTGTGCAGATAGGGGTCGCGGGAGAACGGCCCGTAGGCCGCCGCGGTCGCGACCATCGCCGCGACGGGCACGACACCGCCGCTGAGTCCCTTGCCGACGAGCAGTACGTCGGGCTGTGGGGGCAGGCCACCCTCGGCGTCCATGCCCCACCACGAGCCCAGCCGGCCCAGGCCCGTCTGGATCTCGTCGATGATCAGGAAGGCCCCGTACGTCCGGCACAGCCGGCTCACCTCCGCCAGATGGCCCGGCGGTGGAATGCGTACGCCGCCCTCGCCCTGCACCGGCTCGACGATCACGCAGGCCCGGCGGCCGAGTTCGGCGAGCGTGGCTTCCAGCGCGGCCGTGTCCCCGTACGGGATCGCCGTGCTGTCCGGCAGCAGCGGCCGGAACGGCTGCTGGTACTTCGGGTTGGCGGTGGCGGTCAGCGCGCCCAGGGTCTTGCCGTGGTAGCCGCCCACGGTGGAGACGAGGGCGGTGTGGCCGTGCGCCCGGGCCAGTTTCAGACCGGCCTCGGTGGCCTCCGTGCCGGAGTTCACGAAGTGGACGTGGTCGAGGCCCGGCGGGGTCCGTGCGGCCAGAGCCTCGGCGGCGAGGGCCGCGACGGGCTCCAGGAAGACCCGCCCGGCCAGTGGATGGGTGTCCACCTGGCGGTGCACGGCCGCGGTCACGTGGGGGTGTCGGTGCCCGAGGATGAAGACCCCGTACCCGCCGAAGTCGAGGTAGCGGCGGCCGTCCTCGGTGAACACCCACGCGCCGTCGGACGCCGTCTCCAGCATGCCGCCGAGCACCGTGCCGAGGACGGAGCGGCCGGAGGAGAGGTGCTCGCGGTAGAGCAGGGCGATGTGCGCGCGGTCCGTGGCGGGGTCGGCGGCCGGTGTCACGGATTCGGTGTCCGGCGCCACGACGTGGGCGGGGGCCGCCGTCATGACGCCAGTTCCTGCGTGTGGGTGGCCTGCGAGGGCTGGGACCTCGCCGCCGTGTCCTGGGCGGGCCCCGGACGCAGATGGGTGCGCATGCCGCCGCGCCCGGTGGACCAGGCGGCCAGGTTGCGGACCAGCGCCCGCCGGAGGTCGTCCTTCGAGAGGGCCGTGCCGCAGTGCGGCGACCCGAGGGACGATTCGAAGGGGAGGGCCCGCTGGAAGACGAGCAGTAGTTCCGCGTACGTCTGGAAGCGGCGGCGCAGCGACTCCGGGAACGTGGGGCCCTCGATCAGCGGCAGGAGCAGCCGGTGCACCGACTCCAGCGGAATGAGCCGGGGCGGATGCGGACGCGGTCCCCACTGGTCGGCGAACTCCAGGCAGGTGTCGACCACTTCACGCTGGAGCAGGGCCTCGGCGCCGGCCGTCAGCCAGTACTCGCCGCCCGTGACACCGGCCCTCACCAGGTCACCCACCGCGCGCGCGACGATGTCCTGGGGCACCATGTCGATGCGTGCGTCCGGTGCTCCCGGCAGCACCGGCACCTGCCCCTTCACGATGGCGCCCAGTGCCCGCGTCAGCCCCTGCATCCCGGCGATCCGGCCGGTGACGGAGTCACCCATCACCACCGACGGGCGCATGATCACGCCCGGTACCGGGGCGTCGCGCACGACCTGTTCGGCCGCCGTCTTGGAGGCGAGGTACGCGGCGGCACCGGGGAAGCGCTCCTGCTCCTCCGGCGCCAGCGGGTTGGCGACGAAGGCGGTGCTCATGTGGAAGAACGGAGCCTCGGCACGGGCGGCGAGGTCGAGCATCGCGATCGTGCCGTCGAGGTTGGCCCGCCGGATCCGGTCCGGCTCCGCCTTCCAGTTGGTGGCGGCGGCGGAGTGCACCACCAGGTCCACGTCGGCGATGAGCTGGGTGAAGTCCGCCTGGGCCAGGCCGAGTCCGGGTTCCAGCAGATCGGCGCGGACCTCACGGACCCGGTGGTCGTTCACTGGCGTGCGATGGCGCAGGCAGACGATTCCGAAGTCCGGCGACAACTCCTCGATCAGGGCTCTGCCGAGTACCCCGGCGCCGCCGGTGAGCAGAATCGTGGGGCGTTTCGCGGGCGGTTGCGGGCTGGTCGGAGCGCTGGGCCGGGGCCGGGACAGAGGCATGGCGGTGATCCCCTCGGTCGAGTGAGCGTTGGTCCTGCCGGACGGACGGGCGGGCGGGTGTCCTGGCGGGTGGGTGTTCGGGTGCTGGGGTCTTGTGCGCGCCGGGCGCCTATGAGCTCGGTTCTTGGTGTTCGGCGGCGACTGCGGGTTGTTCGTGGCTCGTCGCGCCGTTCCCCGCGCCCCTGTGGGACGCTCCTGGCGGAGTCGGATCAGGCGATGGTCAGCGGCTCGTCGGCGAGGTACGCGGACAGGGGGCCGGTCATCCGCGAGCGCGACGGCGGGTGCAGGGCGAGGCCGTTGGCGCAGGCGGCGAGGTATCCGACCTCGTCCGAGGTCATGAAGTTGAGGCCGCCGAGCAGTTCGACGGACCGGGGCACGATCCGGGCGAGGGCGTCCTGCACGGTGTAGCGCGCGTAGAGCGAGTCGGCGAGCGCGGACTCGTCGGGCGTGTCCTCGTCCACCCGGCGGGCGAGACCCTCGACCGTCGCCGTCGCGCCCTCGATCTCCACCAGCAACCGGACCCGTTCGGCGTCGGGCACCCGGTCGTTGAGCAGCACCCGCTCGACGAGGGCGCTCGCGGCGCCGAGGTAGCTGCCGGTCATCAGCAGCTCGAACCAGACCAGGCCGGCGGTCTGCACCTCGTCGAGACGGGCCCCGGCCGGCGAGGCCGTGCGCACCAGGAGTTCCTTGGGGACCAGGACGTTGTCCAACGTCACCTGGTCGCTCTCGGCGCCCGCCAGGAAGGTGCTCGACCAGAAGCCGCTGACGCTCAGCCCCTCGCTCTCGGCGGGAACCAGCGCCACGGCCAGTTCCTCTCCGTCGCCCTCCTCGCACGGCACCATCACGCTGGCGGTGAGCAGATCCATGGAACGGGCGAGGCTGCACGGCCGCTTCACGCCGGTGATCCGCACCCCTTCGGGCGTCACGGTGGCGGACATGGAGGGCGACAGGATGCCGGTGCCGCTGCGTCCTTCGGCGAAGCCGGACGCCATCAGCCGGTTCTCGGACGCGACGCCCTGCACGAGCATCCACTCCAGCCCCTCGCCGGAGTCGCTCAGCCCGACCAGCGTGGCCATCGAGAAGTGGTGCATCGTCGTCGCCACCGCTAGCGAGGGCGAACGGCTGCCCAGCGCACGCTGCACCCGAAGGGTCTCCAACGCGGTGGCACCCCGGCCCTGGAAGGCGGTCGGGGCCAGCAGACCCGGCCCGCCCGCCTCCCTGAACAACCCGATGCCGGGGCTCTTCGGCCCCTCCAGTGTCATCAGCGGTACGGCCCTCAGACTCTCGTCGAGGCCGGGCAGCAGTTTGGCGAGGGCCGCGCGCTCACGCTCCAGGAATCTCATGTCGTCCCCTGCTCCTTGATCCTCAGGTGTCGCCGGCAGCGTCGTTTCTGTTTACGCGCGAACCGGCGGAACCCCTCGGGGCAAAAAGGATGTTGGAGCGTTCCAGGGTCAGTGGTTCGGCTGCCGGGCCGGGTCCCGTACGACGACGAGGCGGGTGGGTCTGGCCTGGGTCAGTTCCACCCAGCGGGCGAGTTCCTGCTCGTGCGAACCGCTGCGTGTCGCCCGCGCCACGACGGTCGCCGCCGCGTCGTCCGGGTGGCCGCCGCGGGTCAGGAGACTGAGCGGCCAGGTGGGCTCGGAGGGCTCCTGACCGTCGAACGGGTGCCAGTCCCACGGCGCGTCGAACCGCCAGGCGCGCCCCGCGGCGTCCGCGACCTCGTCACCCGCCACGAGGCAGGCGTACGGACGCAACAGCAGGTCGAGGGCGATCGGGATCCCGTCGTCGGGGGCGATCCCGTAGCCCTGCCACTCCAGGTCGGGATCGTGCGACTGTCCCGCGCGCAGCACCATCACCTGCGTTCCCAGACGCGGGAGACGTCCTGTCTCCAGCGGTGGATCCATCCGATCGACGCTCATCACATGCACCACCGTGGGAGGGATGCCGACCTTGCACACCGCGCCGACCTCGAGGTGTTGGGGCGGCGGCTCGGTGCGGAACAGCTCCAAGTCCCAGTCGTACGAGGCCGGATCGCCTGCCAGGGCCACCTGGCCGTTCCACTCGATCCAGTCGCACTCCGGGTCCACCTCCCACCACGGCCACTCGACGACCACTTCCCGTCGGGTGAGACGGGTGACCCGTGCGTCGGTGTACGGGCACGAGACCAACAGGACATCCCCCACACGGTGATCCGCTCCCACAGCCCGCCTCCCGCTTCCCCGGTCGCCACCGCCCGCACGGTACAAGCTCAAGGTCATCGCCGGTCTACCGGGATCCGTGGTCCTCGTCGAACTGTCCGTTCACCAGGGAGGCTTGCGCGACGGCCTGCCTTTGTTCAGGGGGCAGTCGCCGACATCGGGCGCGGCGGTGGGATCGCTCTGGGCCGGGAGCGGGGCGGGTGTGCGGGTTCCTCAGGAACGGGGGGACTTGAAACCGACCGCGCCGTACAGCGGGACGGGCGCGTCGTCGATCTCGTCCTGGTCCTCGTCCAGCGCGAGCTCGGGATGCCACTTCGACACCGACACCACCCCGGGGTCGGCGAGGTCGAGTCCCCGGAAGAAGCGGCTGACCTCGGTGTGCGAGCGGGCCACGAGGGTCACGCCGCCCGCCGCGTACGCCGCGACACCGGTCGCGACCGTCACGGGGTCGTAGTCGCCGGTCAACGCGGACAGGACCAGACAGCTGCCCGGCGCCAGCGTGTCGACCAGGGTGTCCACCAGGTCGTACGCGCCGTCCTCCTCGGCGATGAAGTGCATCAGGGCGATCAGCGACAGCGCGACGGGCCGGTCGAAGTCGAGGACCTGGGCGGCCTGTTCGAGTATCTTCCCCGGTTCCCGCGCGTCGGCCTGGATGTACTCCGTCACGCCCTCGGGGGTGCCGCGCAGCAGGGCCTCGGCGTGGGCGAGGACGATCGGGTCGTTGTCGACGTAGACGACCCGCGCGTCCGGGGCGGCGGCCTGGGCGATCTGGTGGAGATTCGGCTCCGTGGGGATGCCGGTGCCGATGTCGAGGAACTGGCGGATGCCGGTCTCCCGGACCAGCCAGCGGGTGGCGCGCTGCATGAACCAGCGGTTGCTGCGGGCCGAGCGGGGAGCGCTCGGGTCCGTGGAAATGATCCGCCGCCCGAGTTCCTCGTCGACCGGGTAGTTGTCCTTGCCGCCGAGGAACCAGTCGTACATCCGTGCCGGGTGCGGCCTGCTGGTGTCGATCCGCTGGGCGGAAGGCCCGGTCGCGGTCATGCGGCACTCCTCTGCTCACGCTCGCGTTGATGTTCGAGCAGTCTGCCACGGGAGTTGGGCCGGGCGGGGGGATTCTCCGGGGCCCCGACCCATGGGTCCGTCCGCCGTCGCAGGGGTCACCTGGCGAGACGGTCCTTACGTCAGGACATGCGTGCGCCTAGCATCGGTTCCCGCATGAACACGATGACGCTCTGGCACATATCCATCTGGGAGTTCGCCGCGCTCGCCGCCGCGGCCCTGCTCGTCGGCTTCTCGAAGACCGCCGTGAGCGGCGCCAACACGGTCAGCCTGGCGATCTTCGCCGCCGTGCTGCCTGCCCGCGCCTCGACCGGCGTGCTCCTGCCCCTCCTCATCGTCGGGGACGTGCTCGCCGTGCTCACCTACCGGCGGCACGCCCACTGGCCCACGCTGTGGCGGCTGTTCCCGGCGGTCGCCGCGGGTGTCGTGTTCGGCACGCTGTTCCTGGTGTGGGCCGACGACGGGATCGTCCGGACCTCCATCGGCGCGATCCTGCTGCTGATGGCGGCGGTGACGATGTGGCGCCGCCGGGCCGCCGCCCAGGACGAGGAACCCGACTCGGTCTCGACCCGGGCCGGCCGGGTCAAGGCCCGCTCGTACGGCGTCCTCGGCGGCTTCACCACGATGGTCGCCAACGCGGGCGGGCCGGTGATGTCGATGTACCTCCTGTCGGCCGGCTTCCGCAAACTCGGCTTCCTGGGCACCTCGGCCTTCTTCTTCCTGATCGTGAACGTCTCCAAGGTGCCCTTCAGCGTGGGCCTCGGGCTCATCGACTGGCATTCGCTGCTCCTGGACGCGGCACTCGCGATCTTCGTCGTGCCGGGGGCGCTCCTCGGTAAATGGGCCGTGCACCGCATCAACCAGACCCTGTTCGAGCGGCTGGTCATCGCGGCGACCGTGGTGGGCGGGGTACAGCTCCTGCTGCGCTGACCACCTCGTAGGCTCGACGCCATGTCCCCCCACGTCCTGGTCCTCGGCGGCACCACCGAGGCACGCCGACTCGCCGCCGAACTGGCGGCGCGCCCCGGTGTCCGCGTGACGACGTCCCTGGCGGGGCGCGTCTCCCGGCCGGGGACGCTCGACGGGGACGTCCGCGTCGGGGGCTTCGGCGGGGCGGACGGGCTGGCGCGGTGGCTGCGCGAGCACCGCGTGGACGCCGTGGTCGACGCCACCCACCCCTTCGCCGCCGGCATCACGGCGAACGCGGCGCGTGCCGCCGCGGCCACGGGAATTCCGGCCGTGGTGCTGCGCCGCCCCGGCTGGGCCCCCGGCCCCGACGACCGCTGGCACTGGGCCGGCTCCCTTTCCGAGGCCGCCGCACTCCTCCCGTCCCTGGGCCGCCGTGTCTTCCTCACCACGGGCCGCCTGGGCCTGGCGGCCTTCGCCCACCTCTCCGAGCTCCACTTCCTCGTCCGTACGGTGGAGCCCCCCGAGCCGCCGATGCCCCAGGACATGGAAGTGGTGCTCACCCGGGGACCCTTCACACCGGACGACGAGAAGACCCTGCTGCGCGCACACCGCGTCGACGTGCTGGTGACCAAGGACAGCGGAGGAGAGGCGACAGCCGCCAAACTGACCGCCGCACGCGACCTCGCCCTCCCCGTGGTCGTCGTACGCCGCCCCCCGCTCCCGGCGGACGTGACCGCCGTGCCGGACGTGCCGTCGGCCCTGGCCCGGCTGGATCTCGGCCCTCGATGACGGAGGGGCCGGTCGGCTCGCCCCGCCGGACTCCGGTTCCCGGGATCGGGCGGGGCGACCCGCTCGGCAGATCCCGCTACCTGCGCGGATGTCTGCGCAGCAGATACGTGTCCATGATCCAGCCCTTGCGCTCCCGCGCCTCGGCCCGCAGCCGCTCGATGCGCGGGGCCGTCTCGGCTATCGGACCGGAGGCCAGGATCTCGTCGGGCGTACCGATGTAGGCGCCCCAGTAGATGTCGATGTCCTCGTCGGCGTACTGCCGGAAGGTCTGATGGGCGTCGAGCATCACGACCACGTCGTCGACATCCTCGGGGAAGCCCTCCGCGAGTCGCCGGCCCGTGGTGATCTGGACGGGACGGGCCACCCGGTTCAGGCCGGTGCGATGGCGGGCGACCAGCGCGGAGACGCTGCTGATGCCGGGCACGACCTCGTACGTGAACGCCACCGCGCCCCGCTCCAGGATCTCCTCCAGGATCCCGAGCGTGCTGTCGTACAGCGCGGGATCCCCCCACACCAGGAAGGCGCCGCTCTCGTCCTCGCCCAGCTGCTCCGCGATCAGCCGCTGGTAGATGTCGGCGCGGGCACTGCGCCAGTCCCCGACGGCGGGGGAGTAGGCGGAGCCCCCGGCGGCCCGGTCGCGGTCCGGGTCGCGCGCCTCGACCAGGCGGTAGGACCCCTCCGGTATGTGCGTGTCGAGGATGTCACGGCGCAGCTGGACGAGGTCCGACTTCACCTCGCCCTTGTCCAGGATGAAGAACACGTCCGTGCTCCTCAGCGCCTTGACCGCCTGCAAGGTGAGCTGGTCGGGGTCGCCCGCGCCGATGCCGATGACATGAATCTTTCGCACACCCCGAGTCTGCCGCACGCCACTGACAGCGGACGCACCGCACCCGGCTGACGCCGCACGCACCGCGCGCCGATCGGCGCCACCGCACCCGTCAGTCCCGGCGCCCCCGCAGCCGGGGCGCCCACGCCACCGCGCTGATCGCGGCACCCTCACGCTCCACGACCGTCGCCAGCTCCCGTGCCCAGGAGGCGAGTTCGGAGAGGTCCAGCTCATGCGGACGGTCCCGGCCGTGCGCCCCCGCCGCCCACTCGTCGACCGCCCCGGCCCCGCGCCGCAGCAGCCGGGCACCGCCCGTCGTGTTCCCACGGGCCGCGTGCGTGAGCCCCACCGCGAGCTGCGCCAGCCCCCGCCAGAGCGCGCGCTCACCCTCGGGGCCCGACTTCCAGGCGTCCTCGAAGACCTCGTGCGCGTGGAACGGCTTCCCCGCGTCCAGCAGTGCCTGTGCCTCGGCGACCGTCTCCTCGGGGCCGCGGACGACTCCCTCCGGCTGCCGCTCCACGCCGTCGGCGCCGTATGGCAGCGGCCGTCCCAGTCCGTCCCGCGGCCGCGCGTTGCGCGCCCGCCCCGTCGTGTCCCGATCCCGCCCGTCGCCTCGCCGACCTCCGGATGTTGCGTTCATGCCCCGATTGTCTCGCGCTCCGCGCCCCCATCGGAGCAGCCCCCGGCGTGGGGTAAAGTTCTGTTCGCACGATCACGCGGAACACCGCGGGTGAACGCACCGGGACGTGGCGCAGCTTGGTAGCGCACTTGACTGGGGGTCAAGGGGTCGCAGGTTCAAATCCTGTCGTCCCGACTGTTGAAGTCGCGGGTAAGAGGCTGTATCGGACATTTCGATACGGCCTCTTACCCGTTTCCGGGGGCCGGCCGGGGGCTCAGCGGTAGTACGAGGCGACGCCCGGCTGGCCGGTGTAGTTGGGGCCGGCGTGCGGGTCGGCGCCGAGGTAGGCGAAGGGCAGGGTGACGGGGCGGCCGCCCCGCAGGCTGAGGCGGTGGTGGCGGGCCGAGTACTGGAAGCCGGCGGCCCGCAGTGCCGCCAGGACCGGCCGGGACGCGTCGCTGCCGTCCGGGCGCCGCAGCGTCGAGGGATCGAGCTGGGCGACCAGCAGACCCGTGCCGGTGAGCCAGGAGGCGGCCCGCTCCAGCAGGGCGAGCCGGTCGCCGATGTAGTGCAGTCCGTGGACGCAGGTGATGAGGTCGTAGCGGCGGCCCGGCGACCACCGGCCGAGATCCGCGGTGACGAGTTCGAGGCCGTCGGGCAGCGCCGTCCGGAGCAGCGGGCCGACCAGGTCCACGCCCGTGATGACGGCCTGGGGCAGTCGCCGCGCAGCCTCGCGGAGGGCGAGTCCCTCTCCGCTGCACAGGTCCAGCCAGGACGGGGCGGGTCCGTGGTCGTTCAGGAACTCGGCGGGGGAGAAGCCGAGTTCGCGGGCGTAGCTGTTGACGCCTGTCAGGACGCGTTCGCGGTTCATGGTGCTGTTGGCCACCACGGCATGGCCGGTCAGCTCGTCGTCCTTGACCAGCCCGGGTGGCGGTTGGGTTGTTGTCGGCGAAGTACCGTCGATCATCGCCCCATTGTGCGACAGGGCCGACGCGCCGCGGGGCCGCGCGGACGGACGCCCCGGCTTCGAACCGTGGCCCGCCCACGCGTACCGGCCTGTCGTGGGCGGACGTTTCGAGCGTCGTCGAAAGAAGTTCCGCCCCCGGGCGTCGACCCGGCAGGGTGGGCCTGGGAGTGACCGGGCGGGCCGCACGGCCCGGCCCGGGAACACGCCCGGACTCCACCACGGGGAAGGACCGCATGACCATGAGGATGAGGACCAAGGCGTTCGCCACGGCGGGCGTCGGCGCGCTGGCCACCGGACTGCTGCTGACCGGCGCGGCCGGGGCGCAGGCCGCGGCGGCGGGGCTGCCGTACGCCGTCACGCCGTATGTGAACGTCAACGTCCGCTCCGGACCCTCGACCACCACCGACATCACCGGGCACGTCGCCGCCGGGCAGCCGCGCGGCGCCTCCTGCTGGACCCACGGCGAGACCATCCGTGACAACGGCTACGTCAACGACGTCTGGGTGCGACTGGCGGAGGGCTATGTGAGCGCCGTCTACCTCAAGGGCGACCAGTACGGCGGCCTCCCGGCCTTCGCCACCTGCTGACCGACCCACACGCGGTGCCCGACCCCGACCCGGGGTCGGGCACCGCGCCGCGTTCGGGTGCCATCGGCCGGCCCCCGCACCGCCGGCCAGGTTCAGGATCCGCCGGGTCCGGGTGACGGGCCGCCACACCGCCGACCGCTCGAGGTGCCGAAGGATCTCCCACCGGGTAGAGATCGTGTGGGGCCTCGGGTATGGAGTCGCGGATCAGCATGATAGTGGGATGCCACAGGGCGCGGGCCTTGCGAGCGGAGGCGTCGGCGTGCCGGAGCACGGCGCCGCCGGTCTCCCGGTTCCCGGCCGCCGCGCCGAACCGGACGCTCGGTCGGTGCCCTCATGGTGCCCCGCCGGAGCCGACCGACCCCGCACGGGGAGCGCGTCGATCCGGCCCGGCACGGGGAGCGCGTCGATCCGGCCCGGTCGATTTCGGCGGCTGCCGTGGCACGTGTCATGTCCCCGACCGCCCGCGTCCGCCGGGCCGCTGCTCCGGTCCCCGTCCGCCGCCCTCGTCGCGTGCCGACGGTATCCTGCGCCATACGACCCGGAGTGCCCCATGAACACACCCTCACTCGCGGTGCGCGACCGCATCCTGACCCTGCCGCCCACGGAACTTCCCGCCTACGTGTACGACTTGGCGGCACTGCGCGCACACGCCGCGTCGGTGCGGGCCGCGCTGCCCGAGCGCGTCGAGCTGTACTACGCGACCCAGGCCAACCGGGAACCGGAGATCCTGACCGCGCTCGCCCCGTACGTCGACGGCTACAAGGTCTCCACCGACAGCGAACTGGCCCACGTCACCCGGGCGGCGCCGGACCACCCACTGGCCTTCGGCGGCCAGGACAAGACCCCGACGGAGCTCCTGGACGCGTTGGAGCGGGGCGTGACACGCTTCCTCGTGGAGAGCGAGTACGAGCTGTACATGCTGGCCGGGCTGGCCCAGCGGCACGCTCCGGACGGCCGGGTGGCGGTCCTGCCGCGCTTCAACCTCCCGGTGGCCGACCATGTGTTCGCCGACGGCGGCCGTAGCCGCAGAACCTCAGGCCTCGACCCGGCACAGGCGGACACGATCGTCGGCCTGCTCACCGACGGCAGCTACCCGAACCTCGAACTGCGCGGCGTCTACGCCCACTTGGCCAACGGCCTGCACGCCCCCGAACACCTCGCGGTGGCCGAGAGCGTCGTCGCCTGGACCGGTGAACTCGCCGCACGGCACGGCCTGCGCCTCACCGAGGTGAACGTCGGGGGCGGCATGGCGGTGGACTACGAGCACCCCGAACGCCGTTTCGACTGGCAGTCGTACGGCGAGGGACTCGCCCGACTCGTCGCCGCGCACCCGGAACTGACCCTGAGTGTCGAGCCCGGTCGCGCGCTGACCGCGTACTGCGGCTGGTACGCGAGCGAGGTGCTGGACGTCGAGCACGGCGCACACGAGGACTTCGCCGTCGTCCGCGGTGGCGCGGTGAACCTGCGCACGTCGGCGTCCAGGAGGCCCGACCAGCCGTGGCCCGACCAGCCCTGGTCCGTACTCGAAGTGGACGTGTGGCCCTACTCCTGGCCGCGGCCCGTGGTGCGCCGTGAACGGGTCACGCTCACCGGCCAGTTGAGCACCTCCAGGGACGTCCTGGTCCGGGACGTCCGGGCGCCGGGGCTGCGGGCCGGCGACCGTGTGGTGTTCTCCCTCGCGGGCGCCTACACCTCGTCCGTGCCCCACCGGGCGTTCGCCAGGTTTCCCGAGCCCGGCTTCCACTTCGTGGACCCGGGCACCGACGGCGATCAGTCCCGATAGCACCACGAGGAGCGGCATGACAGACGAATTGAACCGTTCGACGACGGCCGATGCCACGACCGACTTCACGCACGGCATCACCGACGCCGTCGTCGACAGCCTGCGGGGCACGGCCGATACGCGTCTGCGTGAACTGCTCGGCGCGCTCACCCGTCATCTGCACGACTTCGTGCGCGAGACGGAGCCGACGATGGCGGAATGGGAACGCGCGATCGGATTCCTGACCGCGACCGGGCAGCGGTGCACCGACACCCGCCAGGAGTTCATCCTGCTGTCGGACGTGCTCGGCGTCTCGATGCTCGTGGAGACGCTGGGCGGACGCCGCGACCCGGGTGCCACCGAGTCGACGGTCCTCGGTCCGTTCCACCTGACCAGATCGCCGATCCGCGCACTCGGCGCGAACATCGACCTGGTGGGCAGGGGCGAGCCGTGCGTCGTCAGCGGCCGGGTACTGGGCAAGGGCGGCACCCCGCTGCCGGGCGCGGTCCTCGACGTGTGGCAGGCCGACTCCGAAGGCTACTACGACGTACAGCAGCCGGACGTCCAGCCGGCCGGCAATGGGCGAGGACTGTTCACGGCCGACGCCGAGGGCCGCTTCTGGTTCCGCACCTGCGTACCGAGCCCGTACCCGATCCCCACCGACGGCCCGGTCGGTGAACTGCTGCGCGCCACGGCCCGGCACCCCTACCGCCCCGCCCACATCCACTTCATCGCCTCGGCCGAGGGCCACGCCCCGGTCACCACGCACATCTTCGTCGCGGGCAGCGACTACCTCGACTCCGACGCGGTGTTCGCGGTCAAGAAGAGCCTGGTCCAGGACTTCACGGAGACCGACGACCCGTCCCTGGCGGGGGAGTTCGGCGTCCCGAACCCCTTCCGCCACGCCCGCTTCGACCTCGTACTGGAACCGGAATGAGCACCATGACCGACATGAACACCCCGCTCGACTTCTCGTACGAGACCCGGCCCGCTCGGATCGTCTTCCGGCCCGGCGCCGCCGTCTCCGCGACCCCCGACGAGGCCGCCCGGCTCGGGCTGCGCAGGGTGCTGGTGGTCTGCGGCAGCAGAGGCGAGGACACGGCACGCGCGGTCGCGGACGCCCTGGGCGAGGCCTGCGCGGGGCTGCACGCCGAGGCCCGGATGCACGTACCCGTCGAGGTCGCCGACCGGGCCGTCGAGGCGGCGCGCGCGTCCGGCGCCGACGGGTGTGTCGCGGTCGGTGGCGGCTCGGCGATCGGCCTCGGCAAGGCGATCGCGCTGCGCACCGGCCTGCCCCTGATCGCCGTGCCCTCCACCTACTCCGGCTCCGAGATGACACCGGTCTGGGGACTCACCGAGCACGGCGCCAAGCGCACCGGACGCGACCCCGCCGTCCAGCCCCGCAGCGTCGTCTACGACCCCGAGCTCACCTTCTCGCTCCCCGTGCCCCTCACCGTCACCAGCGGCGTCAACGCGCTCGCCCACGCCGTCGAGGCCCTCTACGCGCCCGACGCCTCGCCCCTCGTCTTGCTCATGGCCGAGGAGGGCGTACGGGCGATGACACAGGCCCTGCCGCTGGTGGCCGCCGCCCCCGGCGACCTCGACGCGCGCGCCCGGGCCCTTTACGGCGCCTGGCTCTGCGGCGCCTGTCTCGGCGCCACCACCATGGGCCTGCACCACAAGCTGTGCCACGTCCTCGGCGGCACCTTCGGCCTGCCGCACGCCGAGACGCACACGGTGGTCCTCCCGTACGCCCTCGCCTACAACGCGCCCGCCGCGCCCCGGGCGATCACCGCGCTCTCGCGCGCCCTGGGCGGCACCGACGACGTCCCGCACGCCCTGCGGGCGCTGGCCGCAAGCCTCGGCGCCCCCCACGGTCTCGCCGAACTCGGCCTCAAGGAGACCGACCTGGCGGTGGCCGCCGAACAGGCCGTCGCACAGACGTATCCGAACCCGCGCGAGGTCACCGTGGAGGGTGTGCTGGCGCTGCTGACGGCGGCGTACGAGGGCGGGGAGCCGAGCGTCGGCGAGTAGGCCGCGGCGCCGTGCGGACCCCTCCCCCTGGGGCATACCGCGCCCGCCGGGCTATCCTGACCGCCGAACCGGACACGGGGTGCCCCGCACGAGGGCTGAGATCACACCCGTCGAACCTGAACCAGTTAGGACTGGCGGAGGGATGTCTCATGTCGTTGCCGTATGCCCGTAACGCTCGCGGCGAGGTGGCCGTCGGAGGCCCGCAGGGCGTTTTCGACGGGCGGATGCCCACCGCCCCGGGGGACCTGCACGTCGAGGCGCGTGGAATCGCCCCGGTCCCGGAGGACCACCGCTACGGCGGCCCCGGCCGTCTGTTCACCGTGTGGTTCGCCCCCAACCTGACCATGACCGGCGTGTTCACCGGCACCGTCGGCATCGCGCTCGGCCTGGACTTCTCCACCGCGCTCGCCGCCGTCGTGCTGGGCACCCTCCTCGGGGCGGTACCGACCGCGTACCTCGGCACCTGGGGGAGCCAGACCGGCGCCGGACAGCTGCCGCTCGCCCGCCTCGCGTTCGGCCGGGCCGTGGTCGTCCCCGGCGCCCTGCAGTGGCTGTCGTCCATCGCCTGGGACGCGCTGATCGGCCTCTTCGGCGGGGACGCGCTGGCCCAGCTGTGCGGCTGGCCGTTCTGGCTGGGTGTGCTCGTCATGATGGCGGCGCAGGGGGCGCTCGGCGTCCTCGGCTACGAGGCGATCCACCGACTCCAGACCGTGATGACCTTCGCCCTCGCCGCCGCGTTCGTGGCCCTGACCGTGAAGCTCCTGAGCGGCGCCCACACCACCCCCGCCGCAACCGCCCACGGCGCCGACCGGGCCGGGGCCTTCGTCCTGACCTGCACCATCGCGCTCAGCCTTGCGCTGTCGTGGGCCCCGTACGCGAGCGACTTCAGCCGCTATCTGCCGCGCACGGCGTCCCGCCCGCGCATGTTCTGGTACACCCTGGCCGGTGTCAGCGTGTCCTTCGTGGCCGTCCAGGCGCTCGGACTGTGGGGCGCGGCCGTCTTCACCGACCAGACCGCCCGCGGGGTCGACACCCTGCTCGGCGGGGGCGCCCTCGGCGCGTTCGGGCTGCTCGCCGTGGCCCTCGCCGCACTGAGCAGCAACGCCATGAACGACTACAGCGGCTCGCTCGCCCTGCAGACCATGGGCGTACGGCTGCCGCGCCCGGCCGCCGCCGCGCTGGCCGCCGTCCTGGGCTTCCCGCTCGTGCTGTGGATGCACGCCGCCGACACCACGGCCCGCTTCCAGAACGTCCTGCTGTTCGTCGGCTACTGGATTCCCGGGTTCGTCGCGATCGTCGCCGTCGACTGGCTCGCCCGGGCCAGGGCCCGCGGCGGCGCACCCGTCGACCTGGCCGCCGAGAGCGCCCGCCCGCGTCCGTGGTGGCCCGCGCTCGTGGCGTTCGTCGCCGCCTTCGCCGCCGCGGTGCCGTTCATGAGCACCAGCCTGTACGTCGGCCCCGTCGCGCATGCCCTGCACGGCGCCGACACCGCCTACGGGGTGGCGTTCGTCGCGGCCCTGCTGGTCTACGTCCCGCTGCGCCTGCGCCGCTGACCCCGCCCCCCTCTCACCCCCTTCGTACGGAGTGACACCCACCATGCCCGCGAACAAGCCGACCGCCCCGCCCCGCGTCCTGACCATCGCCGGATCGGACTCCGGGGGCGGCGCCGGCATCCAGGCCGACCTGAAGACCATGCTTGCGCTGGGCGCGCACGGGATGAGCGTGCTCACAGCCGTCACCGCGCAGAACTCCCTCGGCGTACAGGGAGCCTGGGAGCTTCCGGCCGAGGCGGTGCGCGCGCAGTACCGCAGCGTCGTGGACGACATCGGTGTGCAGGCCGTGAAGACCGGCATGCTCGCCTCGCCCCTGCTCGTCGAGACCGTCGCCAAACTGCTCTCGGACGTCGGCGTGCCCGTGGTGGTGGACCCGGTGAGCGTCTCCAAGCACGGCGACCGGCTGCTGGCGGACGACGCGCTGGACGCCGTACGGACCGCCCTGCTGCCCCTTGCGACGGTGGCCACCCCGAATCTCGACGAGACCGCCGAGCTGACCGGGATCAAGGCCACCGGTGAGCGGGACATGTGCCGGGCCGCGGAACAACTGCTGTCGTACGGGCCCCGCTGGGTCCTGGTGAAGGGCGGCCACCTGCCCGGCGAGGCCGTCGACCTGCTGACCGACGGCACCGAACAGCACTGGTTCCGGGCCCCGCGCCACGACAACCGCCATACGCACGGCACCGGTTGCACCCTGGCCTCGGCCATCGCGGTGGGGCTGGCACAGGGGCGGGCGGTGCCGGAGGCGGTGCGGCTGGCGAAGGAGTACGTCACCGGCGCGATCGCCGCGGGATTCGCCCTGGGCTCGGGCCTCGGACCGGTCGACCACGGCTGGCGGACGCGCGCCTGAACGCCGCGGGCGCGTCCGCACGGCGGACGAGGCCGTCGTCCGCTGCGACCGACGGGGAACCCGGACGTCAGCCGGTCGGCGTGATCGTTGTCTTCAGGACGTCCGCCAAGGCCGTCGTGGGGCGGCCGAGCAGGCGGCCCAGCGTGGGGTCGACCGGCGTGAACCGTCCCTGCCGGCTCGCGGCGAACAGGCCGAGGAGCAGGTCGGCGCCGGCCTCGGGCAGACCGCGGGCGAGCAGGCTCGCGCGGTAGTCGGCGTCGGAGACGACCACTCGGCGGACTTCGCGGCCGGTGAGCCGCGTGGCGATCGCCGCGATATCCGCCAGGTCGAGCGACTCGGGGCCGGTGAGCGCGGGTGTCGTCCCGTCGAGGCCCGCACCGGTGAGCGCGAGCGCCGCCGCCTCGGCGAGGTCGGCGTGGGCCGTCCAGGCGACCGGTCCGTCCTCCGGCGCGGCCAGCTCGCCCGTCTCGAGCGCGTGGCCCAGCAGCATCACGGCTGAGGAGGCGTAGAAGCCGTTGCGCAGCGAGGTGAACGGGACCCCGGACTCCCGGAGCGCCGCCTCGGTGGAGGCGTGGTCGCGCATCGGAGCGAAGGGAGAGGACGGGTCCGAGCCCATGTGGCTGGTGTAGAGGATGCGCTTGGCTCCGGCTGCCGCCGCGGCCTCGATGGCGGTGCGGTGGTGGTGGACGGCATCCACGCCGGTGCTGTCCGTCGACACGACGAGGACCTGCTGGGCGCCCTCGAAGGCGTCCGCGAGGCTCGCGGGGTCGCCGAAGTCGCCCTGGCGGACGCGCACGCCCCGGTCTTCGAGCTCTCGTGCCTTCTCCGGGTCGCGCACACTGACGCCGATCCGCTCGGAGGGGACGCGCTCCAGCAGCCGCTCGGTGATCAGCCGGCCGAGTCCGCCGTTGGCGCCGGTGACGATGATCATGACAACCTCTTCCCTGTTTCCATCGATAACGTGATGACGGTACCACTGGAAATTCTCATCGGTAACAGGATTCTGTTATCGTCGGAATCATGGAGAGTGAGGACGTCACCGCGGCGGACGGGCACCGTGAACGCATCGTCGCGGCCGCCGCCCGACTGCTGGCCGAAGGCGGGCCGGACGCGGTCTCGACCCGGGCGGTGAGCGCCGCGGCGGGCGTGCAGCCGCCGACCATCTACCGGCTCTTCGGCGACAAAGAGGGCCTGCTCGACGCGGTCGTCGCCCACGGCTTCACCGCGTACCTGACCAGCAAGACCGCGCGGAAACCCACCGATGACCCGGTCGAGGACCTTCGCGCCGGCTGGGATCTGCACGTCGGCCTCGGCCTGGCCAACCCGGCGCTGTACACCCTGATGTACGGCCGGTACCGCCCCGGCACGCCCTCGCCTGCGGCGCTCGCCGCCTTCGGGGTCCTCGCCGAGCACATACGGCGCGTCGCCGAGGCGGGCCGGCTGCGCGTCCCCGAGGACCGCGCCGCGGACCTCGTCCACGCGGCCGGCTGCGGTACGACGCTCACGCTCATCGCCACCCCCGAAGACCGCCGCGACCCGGAGCTGTCCCGCACCGCCCGCGAGGCGGTCATCGCGGCGATCGCCACGGACGCCCCCGCCGCGCCCGCACGCGGGCCTGTCGCGGCCGCCGTCACCCTGCGGGCCGTACTCCCGCAGACCGACGCCCTGACGGCGCCGGAGCGCGCCCTCATGGAGGAGTGGCTCAACCGAATCGCCGACCAGGCCTGAGGGCGACCCGGACTGAGGGTGGCTCGGCCTGGGAGCGACCTGGACTGAGGGTGGCCGGTTCGGCCTGGTGTGGCCCGGTCGGCGGGGGCGGCCGCCCCCGTGCCTACGCGGAATCGGGTAGGACGGCCCACCGCATCCGAGTACGCGTACTCATGATCGATTTCCTTGCCTCGCGCAGGCTGGTCCCACAAGCCGTCCAAAGGGAGCCATCGTGCGTATGACAAGCCGAGTTCACCGCCCGTCGTCCATGATCAGCAGTGGCCCGGCGCGGTCCGCCCTGGGCCTCGCGCTGGCCTGCGTGACCCTCGCGATGCTGACCGGCTGCTCCACCGAGGACGCGAGCTGCGGTGGTGGCGAGTACCCGGTCATGGCGGTGGGCAGCACCGGCAGCACCTGCGTGTCCAACGGTGACGAGCCGCCGAAGGGGTACGTCCGCTATCCCGAAGGGAAGGTCCCCCAGCACGTCGGCGACAAGTGGGACACCTACTGGAGCACCCACACCATCGACGAGAACGGCAAGATCATCAAGGCTCCCGACGCCGGGGCGTGACCACCGGCTGCTCGGCGACGCCCGGCCGCTTCGGTCAGGACTGGGCCATTCGGCGGTGCATGGGCGGTCGATCAATGATCTCGATGTACATGATCCGGCCGTCCACGACGTCCAGGATCAGCATGCCTTTCGAGGGCATGAGTGGAACACACCGATGGCCCGGGCCGTACGGCTGCCCCTGCGGATGATCTGCCGTTTGGATGCTCTGGCAGAAGTCGTCGCCGCAGCCGCACTCACCCACCAGGCGGACATCCCGCACACAGATGGCCAGCTCGCGTTCACCCTCCTCCTCCAGGAGGGTGGCCAGTTCGGCGACGAGGTCCGGGAAGACATCGCGAACGAGGGGGTGCTCCTGCTCCATGCGGGGAGGGTAGCCGCAGCGGTCGACCGGGCGCCGATCAGGGCCGTCCATCGCTGAACGTCACACGAGTGGCGGGTGGCCGTGCGCTAGAAATCGAACACGTGCTTGAATTCGGGTATGACGTACCCACACTTCCAGGGCCGGGATGCAGGCCGGGGCCGGAGAGGCGAGGCTGGATCCATGTCCGAACCGTTGCCTGTCATCGTGGCTCCGCCGAGTGACACCGGTGGCCGCCGAGTCCGAGTGCACGGCGAGAACCTCGGGTTGGCCTACAACCTGGAGGACCTGTCCGAATTCCTGCGACGCGCGGGTCTTGACGTGGACCCCGTGACCGCGGCGGTGTCCCCCCTCATCGACTGGCGCGGTGTCGGCCCGGAGTACTGGGGGCCCGAGACCCGCAGATGAGGGCGCCCCTGTGGCTGCTCCGTGTGGCCGCTTCGTGTGGCCGCCCCGCGCGGACGGCCACACGTGCAGCCGTCGTACGCACGTACGTCCGACGGTGCTGAGTGGTGCCGTCGATCGTGCGTCTTGTCGCGCCGATCGGTGACCGGTACAACGGGAGCGTGACCGACACATTCGAGCCACC
Organism: Streptomyces sp. NPDC007896; assembly: GCF_042959425.1. Classification (NCBI taxonomy): domain Bacteria; kingdom Bacillati; phylum Actinomycetota; class Actinomycetes; order Kitasatosporales; family Streptomycetaceae; genus Streptomyces; species Streptomyces sp. NPDC007896. Next base: position 22,111 of record NZ_JBIBKX010000019.1, read on the forward strand.
CCCGGAGTCGGGGTCCGCAATCGCTACGTCGGAGGGGCGGCGGTGGACCAAGGAGTCGGCCGGGGGCTTCTTCGCGGCCATCGCCGCCTTCGTGGTCGTGCAGGCACTGGTCTTCGAACCCGTCAGCCGGTTGCTCCCCGACTACGCGCACCGTGTGACCGCCCTGGCGGGGATCCTGGCCGCGACGCTCGCCTACCCACTCGCCACCCGGTGGCTCAAGCGCCTGCCCTCGTCGGCTCCGCCGAAGTGAAGTCCGGGGCGTAGCCGTACCCTCGGGGCGCCATCGAGGAAGACCCCCTGGGCGGGGTCGTTCACCGGTCCCAGGTCCCGTGCGGCATTCGCCGTGCGGTCGCCGCGCTGCCGTCGGGTGGCCTCGTCGAACTAGCCGGACTGGCTGTACTGGCCGCACTCGCGACACCGCTTCCTCGTGCGCGCCCCTGCGCCGTGCGTCCTGTGCCCCGCGCCGCGGCGGCGGGGTGGGGCGGGGCGCCTTCGCCAACTCCGCCTCCTTATCAGTTGGTTGGCCTTTCATCACTCAGACACCCCCTGACGCTTGCGTTGTCGACGAGAGGGGGAAGGGTGATCTGGGCATGCCAATCCGACCGGGGTGTGCCCGACCCACCCCCACATCGCGGTCGATCAGGAGGACGCAGTGAAGAGAAGCTCGCGCATCCGCAAGGTCTCGCTCATCCTCGGCAGTGCGGTCGCCCTGGTCGTCGCCTTCCCCGGCAGTGCCCTAGCCGCCCCGCCCCAGGCCCTGCCCGCCAACGCGGACGGACTGGAGCAGACGTTCCAGCCGGCCTTCGACTACGACACGGACGGCTGCTACCCCACCCCCGCCATCGGTCCCGACGGGACGATCAACCCCGGCCTCAATCCGTCCGGCGCCCTCAACGGCCAGTGCCACGACGCCTCGGACCTCGACAACACCAACGGCTACTCGCGCGAGAAGTGCAACAACGGCTGGTGCGCCATCATGTACGGCCTCTACTTCGAGAAGGACCAGGCCGTGCTCGGCAGCGGCCTCGGCGGACACCGCAACGACTGGGAACACGTCGTGGTGTGGGTGCAGAACAACGAGGCCCAGTACGTCTCCACCTCCGCCCACGGCAACTTCAACATCTACGGCCGTGACCAGATCCGTTGGGACGGGACCCACCCCAAGGTCGTCTATCACAAGGACGGTCTGAGCACCCACTGCTTCCGCCCCGCGAACTCGAACGACGAACCGCCGGAGAACCACTACCACGCCTGGCAGTTCCCCGACCTGGTCGGCTGGAACGGCTACCCCGCCGGTCTGCGCGACAAGCTGAGCGCCTACAACTTCGGCAGTGCCGTCTTCGGCCTCAAGGACGGCAACTTCAACTACCACCTGGAGAAGGCGAAGCCGGCCGGTATCCCGTTCGACCCCAACGCATGATGCCTCGTCAATTGACGCGATACTCAGGTGAGTTGGTGAGGCCATTGGCCACTCTCGACGCGTGATCGTGACGTACATCACCCTGGAGGGGGTGGAAACGTGAAGCAGGGCTTCACGTCCTCATGGCATGCTCACATCTAGTTACTCGTCGGTAATTCCATGCCACCCCCACCCCCCTCAGGACTGAACTTGCGCATCCGCAAGCGGCCCTTGCGCGCCCTCGTGCCCGCGCTCGCCGCCTCCGCCCTCTTCCTCGCCGCCGGCTGCTCCGCGGACCCCGGCCAGAGCTCCGCCGCCGAACGGACCCCGGACTCCGGCACATCCGCGACCGCGACCGCGAACAGCGACCAACCGCTCGCCGTCGCCGCCCCCGCGACGGCGGCCACCTCGACCGCCGTCGCGCGCCCCGGTACGGCCGGCGGGAAGGCCCGCAAGACCTCACTCAAGGTGAAGTCGTACGACAGTCACACCCGACGAGCCGTCATATCCACGGTCAGCAAGGGCACTTCATCGCCGTCCCCGACCGGGGCCCCGACCCCCGCGGGCACCGCGACGCCGGGCCGCACCGCCGTCGGCGACGTCATCGCCAGTGCCCCCGCGCCCGGTGCCCCGGACGGACTCCTTGCCAAGGTCACCAAGGTGATCGGTGAGACGGCCGACGGCACCGAGGTCCAGACCGCGCCGACGACCCTGGACACGCTGCTCGGCGACGACGACGCGAAGGGCACCGTCCCGGTCGACCCGGCCTCCTTCGACGTCGAGCGGCTGCTGCCCGACGTGAAGGTCTCCTGGGCGAAGACGGGAGACATCCGCTCCGGCCCCGAGGGGACGAAGGTCCCGCTCGGCAGCCTGCGGGTCGATGTCGCGACGAAGGTCGCCACGGCCGAGGGGGCACCGGCCTCGGCGGCCGCATCCGTGTCCGGCTTCGTCCAGGTCAAGCCCGAGGTGGACTTCTCCTACGGAGGCGGCAGCTCCACCGCCTCCAACGGTTCCACCGCCGCCAACGGTTCCGGACCGGGGGCGGCCTACCTCGGCGTCTCCGGCGACTGGACCTCGCAGTGGGCGCTCAAGGGGCGCGCTGCCGCCTCCACCAAGCCGGTCCGGCTGCCGTTCGCGAAGCTGCACGCCGACCCCGTCCTCCAGGTCGGCCCCATCCCCGTCGTCGTGAACCTCGACCTGACCTGCTACTTCGAGATCAGCGGCGACGGCAACGTCACCGTCGACGTCGAACAGGACCTCAAGGGCGACTTCAAGGCGGGCGGCACCTTCGGCACGGCGGCGGGCTGGACACCGGTCAACGAGTCCCACATGGACAGCTCTCCGGTCCGTACGTCCGTCACGACCGCCGGAAGCGTGAAGGCGGCCCTCGGCGCACAGGCCACCGTCGGTCTGTACGGTGCCGTGGGCGTCACCGCCGACCTGGCCCCCTACCTGCGCGGTGAGGCCGCGGGCACGGTCACCGCGACCACCCCGGTCGGCTCCGAGGCCAAGTCCGACGTCGCGGCGAGTGGCTCCTGGGCCCTCTACGGCGGCCTCGACCTGAGCGGCACCCTCCAGATTCAGCTGGCCATCTTCGGCACCCCCGTCATCCAGCACGCCATCCCCCTGGGCACACTGCACCGGGAGTGGAAGCTCGCCGACGGCAAGATATAGGTCCGGCGAACGCGGCTCGCGCCGCGCCGTGACCAGCGCCCCCGCACCCGCCGTACCTTCACGTGTGCGGGGGCGCCCCCTCACGTGCGGTAGGGTTTACCTGCACGATCACGCGGAACACCGCGGGTGAACGCACCGGGACGTGGCGCAGCTTGGTAGCGCACTTGACTGGGGGTCAAGGGGTCGCAGGTTCAAATCCTGTCGTCCCGACGGTGCGAAGGGTCTTCGCAGGCGAGAGCCTGCGGGGGCCCTTTTCGCGTGGAACTTTCCGGCTTCGGGGTTGAGCGGGTCCCTTGCCGGGACGGGCCTCGCTGTCGACAGGCTCCTCTACCCATGCTCTGTCACACGAGCCTGCCCCGCCCTGTCTATGTGGTGTCGACCGACAGGCAGAGGGAATCATGCGTGAGATTGTGATCATCGGTGGCGGCTACGCAGGCTTCTACACGGCATGGGGCCTGGAGAAGAGGTTGCGTGCGGGTGAGGCGCGGGTGACGGTTGTCGATCCCCGTCCCTACATGACCTATCAGCCGTTTCTGCCGGAGGTGACGGCCGGATCGGTCGAAGCGCGTCATGCCGCAGTGTCATTGCGGCGGCATCTGCGCCACACCCGGCTGATCGCGGGGAGTGCGATCGAGATCCGTGACGCAGACCGGAGGGTCGTCGTGCGACCGGTGAACGGAGCCGACCACGAACTGAGTTACGACATCCTCGTGGTCACCGCCGGCGCCGTGACCCGCACCTTCCCCATCCCCGGCCTTGCACAGCAGGCGATCGGCCTGAAGCACGTGGAGGAGGCGGTGGCCATCCGCGATCGCCTCATGACGGCATTCGATCAAGCAGCGTCACTGCAGCCCGGCGCCGAGCGACGGAGGCTGCTCACCGTCACGACCACACGAGATTGACCTGCAGGGCGGGATCCAGTTCGGGGTGGTCGCTGCGGTTGTGACAGCCACGCGTCTCACTTGTGACGACGGCGGGCAGCCCCGGCGCAGCACCGATCGCCGAGTTGCCTCAGCTGTCCAGCGAGGCCACGTAGGGTGCCAGTTTCGCCGGATTCATGACCCACATGATGCGTTCGATGCCTCGCTCCGACACATCGACGCACAGCAGAGCCACGCTGTTTCCATCGGCCGAGACAAGGACGGCCGGCCTGCCGTTGGCCTCCACCCAGCGAACGTCCGCCTGAGGCCAGAAGCGAGGGGCGAAGGCGGCGAGATACCTGGAGACATGAGAGCGTCCGACGACCGGAATCCTGGATGCTCCGCGCATCCCTCCGCCGTCGCTGTAGCTGACCACGTCCTCGGTGAGAACGTCTTCGAGGACCGACAGGTTGCCGGTCTGCGCTGCGGTGAGGAACACCTCCAGCAGTCGCCGGTGAGCGGCAGGACCCACGGGCTCCTTGCGTTCCGCCGACAGACGTTTCCGGGCGCGGCTCACCAACTGGCGTGTATTGGCTTCGCTCGTCTCCAACATGTCCGCGATCCGCTTGTACGGGTAGTCGAAGGCTTCCCGCAGAACGTAGGCAGCCCGTTCCACCGGGTTCAATCTCTCCATGAGGTGAAGAACCGCCAGGTCGAGCGCCTCCGCTCGTTCCGCACCCAACTGTGGATCCACGCGTGTGTCGACCGGCTCCGGCAGCCACGGCCCGATGTACGCCTCACGTCGCTTCGGTGCCGACTGGGCCAGGTTGATCGCCAGACGGGAAGTGACCGTGGCCAGAAACGCGGTCGGCTCCACGATGTCGGCACGGTTGGTGTTCTGCCAGCGCAGCCACGCATCCTGGACGATGTCCTCGGCTTCCACGACACTCCCCAGCACGCGGTAGGCGATGCCGAAGAGGTGGGGACGCGCCGCCATGAATTCCCTCGTTGCCTGGTCGAGAGAGTCTGCGTCATCCCCGGCGCGCATAGGTGTCCTCCAGAAGTGCAGCACCATGCTACAAGCTGCCGGAGCGGTGCGCGCTTCCTCTGGAGGATCTTGAGCGATGCGAGAGCGGCCGCCGACCTCGGGCGATGGTCACTGCTGTCTTGCACCTCGGCGCCCGAGCCGCAGTGCCGGGACAGCGGGATCGCCGCAGTGCCGGGACAGCGGGATCGGCCTGCTCGGGCAGCGTGGCGAAGCCGTACGCCTCCAGTTCCGCGATCATCTTCGTGCGGGAGGCTCGGCGCAGCGGGCGCAGCGGGCCTGGCCGGATCACTCATGGCAGCTTTCCTGTCAGGGCGGGGGAGGGGAGGGTGCCGACTGCGGACACGGGCGTGTCTGCGGTGCCGGCCGGCGAGAGGTGTGCGGGGTAGATGCCGGACATCATGCGGAGGGGCTCACCGCCGGGCGAGCCACTCGGCGAAGGTTCCGTGCCCCAGTGGGCGTTCGCGTCGGGCAGCAGCGTCCGCTCCCCGAGCTCCGCCCCGTAGAAGGGGGCGTGCGCATCGGCGATCACCTCACGCAGGTCCCCCCGCGCAGCCAGCAGCTTCGCGGTCAGCTCGTCGAGGTGGTACTCCTCCGGGCCGGCGACCTTGAGCACGCCGAACAGCGGTACTCCCACGGCGACATGAGCGAGCGCGGTGGCGACGTCGTCCGTCGACACAGGTCGCATCAGCACGGGCGCAACGTGCACGCTCTCGCCGTACGTCGCCGACGGGACCACGTGATGCGCGGTGCCTGCCGACGCGGCGGCCTCCAGAAGGTTGCCGGTCGCGGTGCCGAAGAACTCCAGGCTCGCCGTCCTCCCACGTGAGGGCGCGTCCGTGACGTTCACCACCACGTCGACGCCGCGCAGGGACTCGGCGAGGCCCTCCCCGGTCGTGACAGCGACTCACAACACTTGGGACATCGTTGGGCCGATGTTGTGACGCCGCTCAACGACCTCCGTCCGCCGAGCGGGCCTAATGAGGGTCGGATACGGTCTCTCATGTCACAGATCCACCGTGCGTCCGGTCATCAGTGGGAAACGGCCATGGGACCTGGATGCGCGAACACGCGTCGGGCCGACGGTATGCCGATCCCATGGCGTGATGGACGCATGGAGGTGCAACACAGTGTCGAACCAGGACTCAGTGCACGGGACCGGTCGGCAGACACGCTCGGAGGGGTGGAAGACCGCGGTGACGATGCTGCAGGACGCCGCACCGATCTCCGTCCCGGAGGGTGCCTCGGCGATGACCATTCACGTCGAGTGGGAGCCCGGAGACCCGGGAACTCCGCCGCACCGTCACTCGGGGCCGGCGTTCGGGTACGTCATCGAGGGCGCGGTCCGTTTCGAGCTCGAGGGCGAGCCCGAGCGTGTGGTCGAGGCAGGCGGGACGTTCTGGGAACCGGGTGGTGACGCGATCCATTACCAGGACGGCAACGCGCTGGCCGATGCGCGGACCCGGTTCGTCGTGACCATGATGTGCGCGCCGGGCAAGCCCATGCTCGAACTGGTCGATGAGGAGGAACTGGAGAAGCGGGCCCATCTGCGGGCCCCGCGCCCCACCGACTGACCTCCCGCCTGCTCGCACAGGACGGTTTGGAACGGAGCCCGTGGGCTCTGTGGGAGGGCGCGATCCGGCATGAGCGCCACTGATGTCGTGTGCTGCATGCTGACAGCGCTGTTCGCGGCCGGGGCCGTCCACGCGCTGAGGTGTGGCCTCCTTTCGCGGAGTTCCGGATGGCGCAGCCGAGGCGACCACCTTCTGCACACCGTCATGGCTTTGGCCATGGCGGTGATGCCGTGGAACGGGGGCGGCATGCTGCCCCAGGTACAGACAACCTTCTTCGCAGCCGCCGCGCTGTGGTTCCCGCTGACCGCCGTCAGCCGTCACCGGCAGTTCGAACTGACTGATGTGGCACGGAGGTTGCCGTACGCGGTCGGCATGGCCGCAATGGCCTGGATGACGAGCCTCGGTCACTCCACAGGGTCGATCGCCCGGGATGTGGTCACCGGAGTACTGGCGCTGTACTTCCTCGCGTGCGCGCTGCGGTCGTTGACCCGGGACATGCCCATGCTGCGCAGAGCTTCGGGCACCGCGGACAGCTCCACCAATAACAGGGCGCCTTACACCCACTTCTGGCACGGATCGATGGCCCTGGGCACGGTCATCATGCTGCTCATGCACCACTGACGGCCGTGTGACCATCTGACATCAACGTGTGCCACGGCCAGGGCGATCGAGGTGGCTCGGCCGATGCCCGATCCCGCCCCTGAGGCGATGACGGCACGGTCCACGAAGCGCTGGGCGGCGAAGTCCTGCACAGGACCCGCCGTCGTGGGCGATGGCGGTCCGTCTCCGTGCCATGGGTCGGGGGCGCGGAGACGGACTGCGCGGGCCGGGCGTCGGTCAGCCGAACTGGCCGGGCTGGTAGTCGCCGGCCGGCTGCTGGACGATGACATTCACCCGGTTGTAGGCGTTGATGACGGCGATGAGTGACACCAGCGCGGCGAGCTGGTCCTCGTCGAAGTGCTTGGCGGCGTTCGCCCAGGCCTCGTCCGTGACCCCGCCGGCCGCGTCCGCGATGCGGGTGCCCTGTTCCGTCAGCTCCAGGGCGGCGCGCTCGGCGTCGGTGAACACCTTGGCCTCCCGCCAGGCCGCGACCAGGTTGAGGCGCTGCGGGGTCTCCCCGGCGTGCGTGGCGTCCTTGGTGTGCATGTCGGTGCAGAAACCGCAGCCGTTGATCTGACTGGCGCGGATCTTCACCAGCTCCTGCGTCGCGGCCGGCAGTGTCGAGTCCGAAACCACCTTGTTGGCGGAGTTGATGTGCTTGAGCACCTTCCCCGCGAGAGGGTGGCCGAAGAAGTTGAGACGCGATTCCACGGTGATCTCCTTGCAGTGTTGTGGATACGCAACTACTGACCGGGGTGACCGAAGACGTGTGACAGCACACCCGTGTGACCTGGGTCTCATCCGTTCGGTTGTGGATACCCTTCGTGCCAGGTGAGGCCCGGGAAACGGGTGTCAGTGGCAGCGCCGCCGCCGTGCAAATGCCGCTCTTGAGGGCGGCAGCACACCATTGTTGTGGCGCGGTGTGCAGGGGCAACGCAACCTCAGTGGCTCCGGTCGTTCCAACTCCCCACGACGGACAGCAGCTGCAGGCGTGCGTGGCTCTCCGAGCCCGGTGCCGCGGTGAACACCAGAGGCCGCTGAGACTGGTCGGGGTCGACGAGCGTCTGGCAGTGCGGCTCCAAGGTGCCCAGCTGCGCTCTCGGGACGGAGCAGCCGGGAGGCGGGGTCGGTGAACAACCGGTAGTGCAGACTGAGGGCCCGTCCGGCGGGAGTGTCCTCAAGCCGGTCGAGGATGCGCATCATTCCCGGGTTGATGTGATCGCCGCGCAGCGCCCTTCGGGGAACGGCGTGGTCGGCCAGTTGGAAGAGATGATCCCGTTCCTCCAGGGACAGACGCAGGAATGTCGCACAGCGCGGCGACTTTCTCTCGACGCAGCCCGCCGGTCCGGCGGCGTCGCCCGCGTGGAGATCTGCCAGTGCCGGGCCGCGTCCGCCTCACTCCGGGCCGACTTGTAGATCGCCAGGTCGATGGGATTGCCGGTGAACTGCCCCAGACCGTCAGGGCCGTAGAGGAGCCCGCCTCCGGCCTGGGGGAGCGGCGGAAGCGCCCCTGCGTCGGCGGAATGTACGAAGACGCCCCAGCGGGCGAGGCGCTTCATGATCGCTTCATGGGGAGCAGGACGGCTGCGGCCGAGGTTGGGCCCGGATGCGTAGAGGTTGGTCAACGTCGTGCCGGGATGAGCGGCGTTGCTGACGATGCCCCACTCGTTGGCCGTGCTGAGACGGTCGAGTTCGAGCGCGGACAACAGATTGGCCGGCTTGGAGAGGTTGTAGGCACGCACCGGTGAGTAGTGTTGCTCGCTCTGCAGGTCGTCCCAGTTGATCCGGCCGCCGCGTGCGGCACTGCTGGTGCTGGTGGTGACGCGGGCCCGGCCGGCTCGCGGCAACGGCATCAGACGCCCGGTGAGAGCCGTATGGCCGAGATGGTTGGTTCCGAACTGCAGCTCGTAGCCGTCCTGTGTGGTGTGCCGGGTGGCCGGTGCCATCACTCCCGCGTCAGCCGCGGCACCTTTGGCCTCGTTGCGCACCGGTACCACGAGTTCGGCGCCTGCCTGGGCGAGCCGTTTGGCCAGCCCGAGCCCGATTCCATCGCTCGCGCCGGTCACCACAGCGAGCCTTCCGTGCAGATCGGGCACGGTCACTTCCTTCATCGCATGCTCCTTGGTGCGGTCTTGTCATTGCCGACTCACAAGGGTCCGCGCATGCGGTGTGCGCGCTGATGAACAGCCGTGCGTCGATGTCCCGGTTGGTGAGTCCCTCGCGCGCGGGGCGTGCCACGTTGGGCTCCTGGTTGGTGAGGTGCGCAGCCGACCCATGCGCGCGCACGCGCAGGGTCTCGTCGCTCGCGCGCCGCTCGCGGGCGGCGCTCTCGGCGAAGCCGTTCGGGCCGCAGCCGGTCAGCACCTCGTGGGCGGCCCGCAGTTGTTCGCGCGCCTCGGCGTGCCCGCGACGGTTGAGCATCTCCCCGTAGAGCAAGCCGCGGCGCCCCACCATGATCGGAATCCGCTCGTGCTCGAAGCGCTCGATCGCCTCCCGGTAGAGGGTCTGGGCCTCGTCGCCTTCGCGTGCCTGCGCCTGTGCCACAGCCGGCACGGTCAGCGCCCAGTTGGTCCCCACCGGCCGTGTGACGCCCGCCAGTTACTCGAACGCCTGATGCATGAGCGGCTGCGGGCGCTGCGCACGGTCAGGCCCACCGCCGGCTCCAAGGCCCGTAGAACCCAACCGGGGGTTCTCCCTCGCTTCCGGGGAGCGGCGCCGGGTGAGGATGTGTGCTTCCGCGCGCCGTGTGACGTGGGTCTTTGCGCTCTCACGCCACCGCAAGGGGCGCCCGCACACTGCTGTTCATGGAACTGCACCGTTATCGGTTCAGAAGCGTGTGGGACTTCGCACGACCGCCGGACGAGGTGTTCGCGGTGCTGCGCGTGGTCGACGACTGGCCTCTGTGGTGGCCCGGAGTGCGGCGGGCGCGCCGTATCGATGAGCAGTCGGGGGCGTTCCTGTTGCGCTCGCTGCTGCCGTTCGACCTCCACCTCACCATCACCGGCGCGTTCGAGGACACGGAGTCGAGGGTGCTGCGCGGAGTCGTCGGCGGGGACCTGGAGGGTGTGTCGGGGTGGAGCGTGCGCCCGCACGGGACCGGCAGCCGGGCGGTCCTCGAACAGGACATGGTGGCGCGCAAGGCACTCATCCGCCGACTGGAGGTGCCGTTTCGCCCGCTGTTCCGCGCCAACCACTATCTCCTCACGTACCGGGGGCACCGTGGTCTGAAGGCATGGCTGGACGGCGGTCAGGAGGCTCGGCGCGCACGCCAGGAGGACCGGCGGCCGGGTACCCCTTCCGAGTGAGACCCTCGGCTCACCCGGAACGGGTACCGGCGCGCTCTGCCGACGCGGACGTCGGGATCACGGTGTGACCGGAGCCGTCAGCCCCGGTCCAGGATCGCCGCGAGGGCCTCCCGCAGTGCCGTTTCCGGGTTCGCCGACGGGCCCTCGGAGCGCCAGGCGACGAATCCGTCGGGGCGGACCAGCACCGCCCCGTCCTCGGTGACGCCGTGCACCTCCGCCCAGTCCGTGTCGCTCGCGGGGGAGAGCTCCGCGTCGGGGCCGCTGCCGATCCGGTACGCGTCGACCGGGACGGACAGTCGCCGGGCGACGTCCTTCGCCGCGCTGTGCCACTTGTCCGACGAGGTCAGGAGCACCATGGACCGCTCGTACAGGTCGAGGGTGGAGACCCGGGTGCCGGCGCGGTGCAGCCACATGTGCGGTGCCCGGCTGCCGGGCTCGCCGGTCAGGCGCAGGCCGTCGGGGACGATCGGCGCCGACTGGTCGGCGCCCAGGACCGCGCCACGCGGATAGCGGTAGGCCAGCGCCACGTTGAGGATGCCGCCCTTCTTGCCGCCGGGGCCGGAGGCTCCCGGGGCGGGGATGTACCCGGGGTGGCTGTGCTCGACCGAACGCGACGAGGCCCGGGCGCTGGTGGCCTCCGCGACCGGGCGGCGCTCGGCGTCGTAGGACTTCAGCAGTCCGGGACCGGCCCAGCCGCCCAGCACGGCGGCCAGTTTCCAGGCGAGGTTGTGCGCGTCCTGGATACCGGTGTTGGAGCCGAACGCACCGGTGGGGGACATCTCGTGGGCCGAGTCGCCGGCCAGGAACACCCTGCCGTCCGAGTAGCGTTCGGCGACCCGCTCGGCGGCGTGCCAGGCGGCCCTGCCGGTGATCCGCACATCGAGATCGGCTACGCCCACGGCGCGTCGGATGTGGTCCGCGCACCGCTCGTCGGTGAACTCCTCCAGGGTCTCGCCGTGTTCGGGGTGCCAGGGCGCGTGGAAGACCCAGTGCTCCTCGTTGTCGACCGGCAGGAGCGCCCCGTCGGCCTCCGGGTTGGTCAGGTAGCAGACGATGAAGCGCCGGTCGCCGACGACGTCCGCGAGGCCCCGGGAGGTGAACGTGACGCTCACGTTGTGGAACAGGTCGCCCGGTCCGCTCTGCCCGATGGCGAGCCGCTCGCGGATCGGGCTGCGCGGGCCGTCCGCCGCGACCAGGTAGTCCGCGCGGACGGTGCTGTGCTCGCCCGTCTCCCGGCTCTTGAGCTGCGCGGTGATCCCGTGCGCGTCCTGCGCGAACGACAGCATCTCGGTGGAGAAGCGCAGGTCTCCGCCCAGCTCCCGGGCGCTCTTCAGCAGCACCGGCTCCAGGTCGTTCTGGCTGCACAGGCACCACGCACCGGGGCTGAAGCGGGCGAGCCCGCCGCCCGGGTCGATCTCCTTGAACAGCCACTCACCGGCGTCGCCCACCAGTGTCGGCGTCTGCATGATGCCGTGGTTCTCCGCCAGGACCGAAGCGGCCTCCTCGATGCGCCGCTGCACCCCGGCCACCCGGAACAGCTCCATCGTGCGCACGTTGTTGCCGCGCCCACGCGGATGGATCGAGGTGCCCGAATGGCGTTCGACCAGCAGGTGCGGCACACCGAGCCGGCCCAGGAACAGCGAGGTGGACAGGCCCACCAGGGAGCCGCCGACGATGAGGACCGGCGTGTGCTGACCGACCTCGCCGGCCTCTTCCAATCGGTTCATTGATTGCCTCCAGCGTCACCCGCGAGGTGAGTCAGGGATGGGATGCCGGCCGCTTTGAACGGCCATCAGTTTCCATGCCCTGTGCGGAGAGGATCGCGCGCTCCGGGCACCCGGATGGCACACAGTTCACTCGTCCGCACCGGCGGGCTCGCGCGCCTCGAAGGTCGCGTCAACGATCGGCACATGGCGACCCCGGTCTTTGGGACACGGCGGTCGTTCCTGACCTTCCGTGAAGAAGAGAAGAGGTGTGCCGGATGACTACTTCGGGACGTATATCGCAATCGGCGTTCGACGGCTCCAGGCTTCGGGTGATCCTGCTGCTGGACCTGTACGAAGGCGCCCAGGAGCAGTTCCTCGATGCATACGAGCACATGCGCAATCAGGTCGCGTCCGTCCCCGGACACCTCAGCGACCAGCTCTGCCAGTCGATCGAGAACCCCTCGCAGTGGCTCATCACCAGCGAATGGGAGAGCGCCCCGCCCTTCCTCGCCTGGGTGAACAGCGAGGAGCACGTCGAGACGGTCCGGCCGATGCACAACTGCGTCCGGGACACCCGCTCGATGCGCTACAGCATCCTTCGGGAGACCAGCCCTGCCCAGCCGCACGGCCAGAAGTCGGCCAAGGCGGGTATGCAGGTCGAGGCCCGGGTGGGCGAAGGTGTGGCACGCCATGCACTCACCTTCACCGTCAAGCCGGGCACCGAGTCGAAGGTCGCGGAGATCCTCGCCGGGTACGAGTCCCCCCAGGCCCAGGTCGACGACACCACGCGGCTGCGGCGCACCTCCCTCTTCATGCACGGCAACCGTGTCGTGCGTGCGGTGGAGGTGGAGGGCGACCTCATGGCGGCACTGCGTCACGTCGCCCGTCAGCCCGAGGTACGGGCGGTCGAGGAGGCCATCAACCCGTACCTGGAGCAGGACCGGGACCTGAGGGACCCCGACTCGGCGCGGGTCTTCTTCACCCGGGCCGCGCTGCCGTCCGTGCACCATGTGACGTCCGGCCGCAAGGCACCCGAGGACGTGCGCCGCCACGCGCTCTACTACCCGGCCAAGCCAGGCTGCGGGATGGAGCTGGCCAGGTTGCTCGCCCACCAGGACGAGGCCGCGGCGGAGGACCCGAAGAGCCCGGTGTACCGGAGCACGGTCTTCCAGCGGGACGACATCGTGGTGCGTCTCATCGACGTGACGGGCGAGCTGGACGTGGACCCCGTCGCCGCGCTCGGAGTCAAGGGCGCGAAGAAGGCCGCGGAGCTGGAGCGTCTCCTCGACGGTGCCGCGATCGGTGTCGAGGGCTCCCTGGAGACGGAACGCAACATCAACCGCCTCCTGTCGCACGTCGACATGATGCCCGTCACCGACCGCTCGGCGGATTCCTGACAGAGGGCCGCGGCTCCGTCCGCGGCCCTCCGTCCCCGGACGTCACTGCCCCACCCGGAGGTATCAAGCATGTTCAAGAAGCATCCACGCATCGTGGACCTGAGCGAGACGGAACCCAACCGCAGGCGCGGAGGCGACATCCGGGCCATGCTCACGCCCGCCACGGCGGGGTCCACCAGCGGCTTCATGGGCCTGGCCCTCATCCAGCCCGGCGAGCGCATCGGTGAGCACTACCACCCGTACTCCGAGGAGTTCGTGTACGTCGTCAACGGCGCCCTCGAAGTGGACCTGGACGGCGACAGCTTCGCCCTGCGGCCCGATCAGGGTCTGCTGATCCCGATCAACATGCGGCACCGCTTCCGCAACGTCGGCGACACGGAAGCCCGCATGGTCTTCCACCTGGGCCCGCTCGCTCCGCGTCCGAGCCTCGGCCACGTCGACACGGAGGTGACCGACGACACCGCGCCCGGCCCCGAGTTCGCCACCGCCGGGGCGGACCTGTCCGCGCCGGACCACGGACAGCCGTCCGAGCGAAGTGGGGCCATAAAGTGACCCGGCGGGTGGCCGTCACCGGTATCGGTGTGGTCGCTCCGGGCGGCACCGGGGCGACGGCGTTCTGGGACCTCCTGTCCAACGGCCGCACAGCGACCCGCGGCATCTCGCTGTTCGACCCGGCGGGCCTGCGTTCCCGCATAGCCGCCGAATGCGACTTCGACCCGCTCGCGCACGGCCTCGACCCGGAGCTGAGTGAACACGCCGACCGGTACATCCAGTTCGCGGTGGTCGCGGCCGGGGAAGCCGTCCGCGACTCCGGACTCGACACCGGCAAGGAGGACCCCTGGCGGGTCGCGGTCTCCCTGGGCAGCGCCGTCGGCGGCACCACCCGCCTGGAACACGACTATGTCCAGGTCAGCGAAAGGGGCCGGCGGTGGGACGTGGACCACCGCGCGGCCGACCCGCAGCTGCACCTGGCGTTCTCGCCCAGCACGCTGGCCTCGGTCGTCGCCGAGGAGTTCGGTGCCCAGGGACCGGTGCAGACCGTCTCCACCGGCTGCACCTCCGGACTCGACGCGGTCGGCTACGCCTTCCACACCATCGAGGAGGGCCGGGCGGACGTCTGCATAGCCGGGGCGTCGGACTCTCCGATATCCCCGATCACCATGGCCTGCTTCGACGCCATCAAGGCCACCTCACCCGACAACGACGACCCCGAGCACGCCTCCCGGCCCTTCGACGCCCACCGCAACGGTTTCGTCATGGGCGAGGGCGGCGCGGTACTGGTCCTGGAGGAGTACGAGCACGCCCGAGCCCGTGGCGCGCACATCTACTGCGAGATAAGCGGCTACGCCACCTACGGCAACGCCTACCACATGACCGGTCTGACCAGTGAGGGGCTGGAGATGGCCCGGGCGATCGACACCACGCTCGACCAGGCCCGCCTCGACCCCACCCTGATCGACTACGTCAACGCGCACGGCTCGGGCACTCGACAGAACGACCGGCACGAGACCGCCGCGGTCAAGCGGTCCCTGGGCGAGCACGCCTACAAGACGCCCATGAGCTCCATCAAGTCCATGGTGGGGCACTCGCTGGGCGCGATCGGCGCGATAGAGGTCGTCGCCTGCGTCCTCGCCCTGAAGCACCAAGTGGTGCCGCCCACGGCGAACTACGAAACTCCCGACCCCGAGTGCGACTTGGACTACGTGCCGCGCACCGCACGCCCGCGGAAGCTGAACAACGTGCTCTCCGTGGGCAGCGGATTCGGCGGATTCCAGTCCGCGGTGCTCCTGACCGGGCCGGGTGGGAGGAACCGATGACCACTCAGCGCACTCAGCGCCCCCGGCGCGCGGCCATCACCGGCATCGGTGTGATCGCGCCCAACGGACTGCGCGCCGACGCGTACTGGAAGTCCGTCAGAGAAGGCCTCGTCGTCCTGGACCGGATCACCCGCGAGGGATGCGAGCACCTGCCGCTCCGTATCGCGGGCGAGGTCCGGGCCTTCGACGCCGCGGCCCTCATCGAGGAGCGGTTCCTCGTCCAGACGGACCGCTTCAGCCACTTCGCGATGGCAGCGACCGTGCTCGCCCTCGACGACGCCGGCCTCGGCCACGGTGACCCCGCGGACCCGTACGACATCGGCGTGATCACCGCCGCCGGATCAGGTGGCGGCGAGTTCGGACAGCGCGAGCTCCAGAAGCTGTGGGGCCAGGGATCCCGGTACGTGGGCCCGTACCAGTCCATCGCCTGGTTCTACGCCGCCAGCACCGGCCAGATCTCCATCCGGGGCGGCTTCAAGGGGCCCTGTGGAGTGGTCGCGAGCGACGAGGCGGGTGGCCTGGACTCCATCGCGCTCGCCGCCCGGGGTGTACGGCGCGGCACCGGCGCGGTGGTCGTCGGATCCGCGGAGGCCCCCCTCGCCCCGTACTCGATGGTGTGCCAGCTCGGATACCCCGAGATCAGCACCGCCGAGGATCCCGGTCAGGCCTATCGGCCCTTCACCGCGGGAGCGTGCGGTTTCGCTCCCGCGGAGGGGGGAGCCATGCTCGTCGTGGAGGACGAGACCCGCGCCCGTGAGCGCGGGGCGGCCGTCCGGGCCATTGTGGCCGGCCATGGGGCCACGTTCACCGGAGCCTCCCGATGGGAGCGGTCCAGAGAGGGTCTCGCCCACGCCATCCGTGGCGCCCTCGACGAGGCCGGCTGCGCTCCGGAGGAGATCGACGTCGTGTTCGCCGACGCCCTGGGCGTTCCGGAGGCGGACCGCGCCGAAGCCCTGGCCATTGCCGACGCCCTCGGTAAGCACGGCACCCGCGTCCCCGTCACGGCGCCCAAGACGGGCATCGGGCGGGCCTACTGCGGGGCACCCGTGCTGGACACCGCGGCCGCGGTGCTCGCCATGGAGAACGGCCAGGTACCCCCCACCCCCAACGTGTTCGACATCTGCCACGACCTCGACCTGGTGATGTCGAGCGCTCGCCCCGCCGAGCTGCAGACGGCCCTGGTCCTCAGCAGGGGACTGATGGGCTCCAACGCGGCGCTGGTAGTGCGCCGCGGCGGCGACTCCGCCCGATAGGACCGGGCGGGAAGGAGAACAGACTCATGATCACCACCGAAGTGACCCTCATCGAACTGGCCTCGCTGATGAAGAAGGCGGCCGGAGTCTCCGTCGACCCCGAGGACCTCGAGAAGTCGTCGGACTCCCCGTTCGGCACCCTCGGCCTCGACTCCCTCGGCCTGCTCGGCATCGTCGGTGAGCTGGAGAACCGGTACAGCCAGCCGCTGCCCCCCGACGCCGAGCGCTGCAAGACCCCCCGTGAGTTCCTCGACCTCGTCAACAACACCCTCAAGGCTGGAGCCTGAAAGTGGCAGGACACACCGAGAACAGCATCACCATCGACGCCCCTCTCGACCTCGTCTGGGACGTGACCAACGACATCGAGAACTGGCCGCAGCTCTTCAGCGAGTACGCGTCGCTGGAGGTGCTCTCCCGCGACGGCGACACGACGAAGTTCCGCCTGACCATGCACCCGGACGAGAACGGCAAGGTCTGGAGCTGGGTCTCGGAGCGGACCGTGGACCGTGCCAGGCGGACGGTCCGCGCCCGCCGCGTCGAGACGGGCCCCTTCGATCACATGAACATCCGGTGGGAGTACGAGGAGACCCCCGAGGGCACCCACATGCACTGGGTGCAGGACTTCGCGATGAAGCCCGAGGCCCCGGTCGACGACGCCTGGATGACCGACAACATCAACCGCAACTCCCGCGTCCAGATGGAGCTCATCCGGGACCGGATCGAGAAGGTCGCCCGCGACCGTCAGAACGCGCCGTTGCCCGGCTGACAGCCGGAGCCCAGGAAGGACATCCGATGCACCACGCCCTCATCGTCGCGCGCATGGCGCCCGACTCGGCCCCGGCGATCGCCGATGTGTTCGCCGCCTCCGACCGCGGTGAACTCCCGCACCTGATCGGCGTCAAGCGGCGCAGCCTCTTCCAGTTCGGTGATGTGTACATGCACCTCATCGAAGCCGACAAGGACCCGGCGCCCGCCATCGCGAAGGTGGTCGGGCACCCCGAGTTCCGGAGCGTCAGCGAGCAGCTGTCGGCGTACGTCAGCGCGTACGACCCGCAGACGTGGCGCAGCCCCAAGGACGCCATGGCCCAGTGCTTCTACCGCTGGGAGCGGGACGCCGTCTCCTGAGGCGAACGCCCGGACACAACCCGAGGCCGCCGACCCCGCGATGAACGCGGAGCCGGCGGCCTCGGGTTTTTCCCGGTGCGCCGGGAAGGCCGGATCAGCTGAGGATCGTGCACTCGAAGGCGTGCAGATACGCGTTGACCGGACGGAACTCGTCGATGACGAGCCCCGCGTCCGTCAGCCGGTCGACCATGCTCTGCCGGGTGTGCTTCGCACCGCCGACATTGAGGAGCAGCAGCAGGTCCATGGCCGTGGTGAACCGCATCGACGGGGTGTCGTCGACGAGGTTCTCGATGACGACGACGCGGGCACCGGGCCGCGCCGCCTTGCGGACGTTGGCCAGCGCCCTGCGGGTGCTGTCGTCGTCCCACTCCAGGATGTTCTTGATGATGTACAGGTCCGCCTGGACCGGGATGTCCTCACGGCAGTCCCCGGCCACGATGCGCACCCGCTCGGCCAGCGAACCGCCGCCGCGCAGCCGGGGATCGGCGTTCTCCACCACTCCCGGCAGGTCGAGCAGCGTGCCGTGCATCCCGGGGTGCTTCTCCAGCAGGCTGACCAGGACCTGGCCCTGACCGCCGCCGATGTCCGCGACCGAGGACACCCCTCGCAGATCGAGAAGGTTCGCCACGTCCCGCGCCGACTGCTCGCTGGACGTCGTCATGGCCCGGTTGAACACGTACGCCGACTCCGGGGCCTCTTCGTTGAGGTAGTCGAAGAACTCCCGCTCGTACACGTCCTCGAAGACGTTCCGGCCGGAGCGCACCGCCTCGTCGAGCTTCGGCCAGACGTTCCAGGTCCACGGCTCGGTGCACCACAGGGCGATGTAGCGGAGGCTGTGCGGGTCGTCCTCGCGCAGCAGCCGGGACATCTCCGTGTGTTCGAAGGTGCCGTCCGGGAGTTCGGTGAAGACCCCCTGGCAGGACAGCGCGCGCAGCAGCCGCCGCAGGGTCTTCGGCTGGGCCTTCACCGTCGCCGCCAGGTCCTCCACGCGCATGGGCGTGTCGCCCAGGGCGTCCGCCACGCCGAGGCGGGCGGCCGCGCGTACGGCGGCGGCGCACGCCGCTCCGAAGGCGAGCTCCCGCAGCCGCATGGACGGCGGAGGGGGAGCCGGATCGACCGTGGTCGGGGGAGCCGGATCAACAGTGGTCATGGTCGTGCCTCGCTTCTGGGGTCGTGCTGGTGGGGGGAGAGGTCAGCACAGTCCGGCGGGCTCGGAGTGTGCACAGGTGTTGCCGTGGAAGGTGTTGCCCTTGCCCTTGACGCGATCGCGGTTGGCGAGGTCGGCCTTACCGTTGCGCTGCGCCACGTTGTCGCGGATCTCGTTGCGCTCGTTGACGGCGCCCACGAAGCTCTTGTAGAGCACGATGCCGCCGGACAGCGGGGAGGTGCCCACGTTGTCCTCGACCCTGTTCTCCGCCACCAGTGTCTTCTCGGCGCCGGTGAGGACGATTCCGGAGCCCTGCAGGAAGGGCAGGCGGGGGGTCTTGGGGCAGTACTTGTTGTTGGCGTGGACGTAGTTGCGGACCACGCTCAGCGCCCCGACGCGCGGCTTGTTCTCGTCGCCCACGACGAACACCGCGGCGCAGTTGCCGGTCGCCTCGTTGTGGTCGACGGTCAGGTTCCGCAGCCGTCGGACCGTGACGCCGATCCGGTTGCCGGCCAGAAGGTTGTGACTGACAACCGTCCCCAGGGTGTCCCGGGCGCCCTCCTCGGTGCTGACCGTGTTGGACAGGAACAGTCCGGCGTCGCCGTTGTTCCGGGCGACGTTGTAGCGGAACACCCCGCGCACGGAGCGCTCCTGGGCGATGCCCCACTGGCCGTTCTTCTCGGCGACCACTCCCTGGACCGTCAGCCGGTCGGTGCCCGACGCCCACAGGCCCTGCTTGGCGAAGCCTCTGAGGGTCAGTGAGCTGACGGTGACGCCCTTGACGCGCTTTTTGTCCGTTCCGGTGACACAGATCCCGTTGCCGGCCTTGGCGCAGCTGTCGGAGGCCTTGCCCGGCTCGATGACGGTGGAGCGCGCACCGTAGCCGCGCAGCGTCAGGTTCGACACCGTGACGCGGACGCTCTCGTGGTAGGTGCCGGGGGAGAGGACGACGGTGTCCCCCGGGTGTGCGGAATTCACGGCCTTCTGGATCGACCCGCCGGGTTTGACCCAGAGCACCGTCCGGTGCTCGGCCGACGGGGCGGCACCCAGCACCGACGCTGTGACGGCTGCGGTGCAGGCGAGGGAGGCCATCTGTCGTTTCGTCATATGCCGAAGCTAAGAGCGGGTGTTCCGGCCCGCCACCGCTGATCACCCAGGTGGACCGCCGATGTCACCTGCCTGCGCGCGTAAGGGTGAGCCGTCGGGGGCAGAGGCGTCGGCGGACACGCGACCGCCCCGGCCGGAGAGCCCGGCCGGGGCGGTGCGGTGGTGACGCATGGGCGCCGACGGTGTGTCAGGCGAGGGTCGCGAGCGTCGCGTTCCAGGTGGCCGAGGGGCGCATGACGGTCGCGGCCTTGGCCGGGTCGGGCTGGTAGTAGCCGCCGATGTCGGCGGGCTTGCCCTGGACCGCGAGCAGCTCGTCGACGATCGTCCGCTCCTGCGCGGTCAGCGTCTCGGCGAGCGGGGCGAACGCCTTGGCGAGGTCCGCGTCGTCGGTCTGCTTGGCCAACTCCTGCGCCCAGTACAGGCCCAGGTAGAAGTGGCTGCCGCGGTTGTCGATGCCGCCGACGCGACGGGTCGGCGACTTGTCCTCGTTGAGGAAGGTCGCCGTCGCGCGGTCGAGGGTGTCGGCGAGCACCTGGGCGCGCGCGTTGCCCGTGCTCTGCGCGAGGTGCTCGAAACTGGCCGCGAGGGCGAAGAACTCGCCCAGGCTGTCCCAACGGAGGTAGTTCTCCTTGACCAGCTGCTGGACGTGCTTCGGGGCGGAGCCGCCGGCACCCGTCTCGAAGAGGCCGCCACCCGCCATCAGCGGAACCACCGAGAGCATCTTGGCGCTGGTGCCCAGCTCCAGGATCGGGAACAGGTCGGTCAGGTAGTCACGCAGGACGTTGCCGGTGACCGAGATGGTGTTCAGGCCCTTGCGGATGCGCTCCAGGGAGAACTTCGTCGCCTCGACCGGGGACAGGATCTTGATCTCCAGGCCCTCGGTGTCGTGCTCCGGCAGGTACGCGTTGATCTTCTCGATCAGCTGCGCGTCGTGGGCGCGGGTCTCGTCCAGCCAGAACACCGCCGGGTCGCCGGTGGCGCGGGCGCGGGTGACGGCCAGCTTCACCCAGTCCCTGATCGGGTCGTCCTTGGTCTGGCAGGCGCGGAAGATGTCGCCCGCGCCGACGGCCTGCTCCAGGACCACGTTGCCGGCCTGGTCGACGAGGCGGACCGTGCCGGTGGTGGGGATCTCGAAGGTCTTGTCGTGGCTGCCGTACTCCTCGGCCTTCTGCGCCATCAGACCGACGTTCGGCACCGAGCCCATGGTGGACGGGTCGAAGGCGCCGTGGGCGCGGCAGTCGTCGATGACGACCTGGTAGACGCCGGAGTAGCTGCTGTCCGGGAGGACGGCGAGGGTGTCGGCCTCCTGGCCGTCCGGGCCCCACATGTGGCCGGAGGTGCGGATCATCGCCGGCATGGAGGCGTCGACGATCACGTCGGAGGGGACGTGCAGGTTGGTGATGCCCTTGTCCGAGTCGACCATCGCGAGGGCCGGGCCCTCGGCGAGCTCGGCGTCGAAGGACGCCTTGATCTCGGCGCCCTCGGGCAGCGCCTCGAGGCCCTTGAAGATGCCGCCCAGACCGTCGTTCGGGGTCAGACCGGCGGCGGCGAACGTCTCGCCGTACTTCGCGAACGTCTTGGGGAAGAAGGCGCGTACGACGTGGCCGAAGACGATCGGGTCGGAGACCTTCATCATCGTGGCCTTGAGGTGCACGGAGAACAGCACGTCCTCGGCCTTGGCCCGGGCGATCTGCGCCGTGAGGAACTCGCGCAGCGGCGCGACGTGCATGACGGACGCGTCGACGACCTCGCCCGCGAGGACGGGTACGGACTCGCGCAGCACGGTGGTGGAGCCGTCGTCGCCCGCCAGCTCGATCCGGAGCGAGCCCGCCTCGGAGATCACCGCGGACTTCTCGGTGGAGCGGAAGTCGTCGGCGCCCATGGTGGCGACGTTGGTCTTGGACTCGGGGGTCCAGGCGCCCATGCGGTGCGGGTGGGTCTTGGCGTAGTTCTTGACCGACGCGGGGGCGCGGCGGTCGGAGTTGCCCTCGCGCAGGACCGGGTTCACGGCGGAGCCCTTGACCTTGTCGTAACGGGCGCGGATGTCGCGCTCCTCGTCCGACTTCGGGTCGTCCGGGTAGGCCGGAAGCGCGTAGCCCTGCTCCTGGAGCTCGGCGACCGCGGCCTTCAGCTGCGGGATCGAGGCCGAGACGTTCGGCAGCTTGATGATGTTGGCCTCGGGCGTCTTGGCCAGGTCACCGAGCTCGGCGAGGGCGTCGGGAACGCGCTGGCCCTCCTCGAGGAACTCGGGGAAGAGCGCGAGGATGCGCCCGGCCAGCGAGATGTCACGGGTCTCCACAGTGACACCCGCCTGCGAGGCGTACGCCTGGACGACCGGCAGGAACGAATACGTCGCCAGGGCCGGGGCCTCGTCAGTGTGCGTGTAAATGATGGTCGAGTCAGTCACCGGGTGCTCCGCTCCACGTCTGCAACATTGCTCGACATCAAGATATCTCGTGAACGACCCCGGCTCGACAGGGGTCCGCCCGCCATCGCCGTGAACAGGAAATGGCGCGCCGCAGGCAACCGCCCTCAGCGCTCTCCCATTCCTGCTGGACGAACGCCCACCTGACCACCTCGTCCTTGCGACCGAAAGCGAACCATGAGATATCGCACGAGAGTGACGGCCCCGGCAGCCGCGCTGATCGGCACGGCCGCGGCGCTCACCGCGGGGACCTCGGCGGCGAAGGCCCAGACCCCGGTCTTATGGGGTGGGGGCACCCCCGGCGCGGAGACCCTGCCCGATCCCGATCCCGATCCCGCGTCTTCCCGGCTCTCGGCAACGACGGCTACCACGTCACCGCGTACCACCTCGACTTCTCCTACGACGCGACGACCCGCCTGGTCGACGCCACCGCGACCCTCACCCTGCGCGCGACCCAGGACCTCTCCCACTTCTCGCTCGACGCGTTCGGTCTGGACATCCGTTCCGTGCGGGTCGGCGGCCGCGCGGCGATATTCGAACAAACGGGCGAAAAGCTGCGGGTCACCCCGGCGCGCCCTCTGCGGGAGCACGCCCGGGTGACCGTCCGCGTCGAGTACTCCCTCTCGCCGCGCAACCGCGAGCCCGGCCACTACCCCGACTCGACCGCCACCCTCTGACAGCTCACGGGCCGGCCCTGACAGCACACGGACCAGGGAGGCGGGCGGGGCTCGCCCCCGCCCCGCTCTACCTCCTCGACGTGACCTCGCGCTGGTGCGGGATGCCCGCCTCCAGCAGCTCGGCCCCGCCCGGCTGCAGCGCCACCGTCCGCGTGGGCGCCGGGATCCGGATGCCCTCGTCCCGGTACCGCTTGTGCAGGCGCTTGATGAACTCGTGCTTGATCCGGTACTGGTCGCTGAACTCCCCGACGCCGAGGATGACGCTGAAGCTGATGCGGGAGTCGCCGAAGGTGTGGAAGCGGACGGCGGGCTCGTGGTCCGGGACGGCGCCGGTGATCTCGGTCATCGTCTCGGCGACGACCTCGGTGGTCACGCGCTCGACGTGCTCCAGGTCGCTGTCGTAGCCGACGCCGACCTGGACGATGAGGGTCATCTGCTGCTCGGGGCGGTTGAAGTTGGTCATGTTGGTGCCCGCGAGCTGCGCGTTGGGGATGATGACCAGGTTGTTGGAGAGCTGACGGACCGTCGTGTTCCGCCAGTTGATGTCCACGACGTAGCCCTCCTCGCCGCTGCTGAGGCGGATGTAGTCGCCGGGCTGGACCGTCTTCGAGGCGAGGATGTGGACGCCCGCGAAGAGGTTGGCGAGGGTGTCCTGAAGGGCGAGCGCCACCGCGAGACCGCCCACACCCAGGGCCGTGAGCAGCGGGGCTATGGAGATGCCCAGCGTCTGCAGCATGACGAGGAAGCCCATCGCCAGCACCACGACCCGGGTGATGTTGACGAAGATGGTGGCTGAACCCGCGACACCCGAGCGGGACTGGGCCAGCGACCGGACGAGGCCGGTGATGACCCGGGCCGCGGTCAGGGTCGCGACGAAGATGAGGACGACGGTCAGGACCCTGTTGACGTTGCGTCCGACCGGAGCCGTCAGCGGAAGCACCGCGCCCGCCGCCGAGACGCCCGCGGCGATCGCTCCCCAGGGGACGAGCGTGCGCAGCGCGTCGACGATGAAGTCGTCACCGCTCCACCGGGTGCGCGAGGCGTGCTTGCCGAGCCAGCGCAGCAGTATGCGCAGCAGGAACGCGGCCAGCAGACCCGCCACCACGGGGATCCCGGCCATCATCAGGTCGTCCAGTGTGAGGGAGTGTTTCACCGGCCGCCTCCCGTGCGACGGAGGGGAAGGCCCGCGGGCCGGATGTGCTGTGTCGTCACTTGCCACCTGCTCGAATCCGGGAATGCACGATCACGCCCGGATGTGTGTTCGTCGTCCGGGGTGATCTCTCATCCTGCCGTACTCGCGGGTACGTCCGTTACCGGGCCCACACGTCTCCGGCACACCTGCCGACCACACCTGCCGACCCGTCACCAGGGTCTCGGCCGGGGCCGATTCGGTCGAGACCGACCCGATCGAGACCGACCCGATCGAGCCGACGGGCCGCGACACAGCACAGGCACCGGCCCGCTACCTCGCCGTGAACGAGCCGTGCCGCCCGGCTCCCGACGCGAAGCGGGCGGCCCCCTCCATGCCCTCGGCCAACACGTCCATGCCGTGACGGAGTTCGACGCGCATGGCCGCCTCCTCGACCAGGCCCTCCTGGTCGAGGACCGACGCGCGGTCGCTGCGCAGACAGGACTGCGGGAAGTCGGCGATGGCCGCGGCGAGTTCCTCGGCCTCGGCCCGGGCGCGGCCGGTCGGGACGAGCCGGTTGGCGAGGCCCATCTCGTACGCCTCGGCGGCCGGGACCGCGCGGCCGGTGAGGATCATGTCCATCGCACGGCTGGCGCCGATGAGGCGGGGGAGCCGTACGGTGCCGCCGTCGATGAGCGGGACGCCCCAGCGGCGACAGAAGACGCCGAATACGGCGTCCTGCTCGGCGACCCGTAGATCGCACCAGAGCGCCAGTTCCAGGCCGCCCGCCACGGCATGCCCCGCGACCGCCGCGATGACCGGTTTGGACAGCCGCAGCCGAGTGGGACCCATCGGCCCGTCACCGTCCTGCGCGACCCTGTTGCCGTGCTCGGTGCCGATCGTCTTGAGGTCCGCGCCGGCGCAGAACGTGCCGCCCTCGCCCCAGAGCACCGCCACCCGGGCCGTCTCGTCCGCCTCGAACTCCCGGAAGGCGTCGGCGAGTTCGGCGGCGGTCGGCCCGTCCACGGCGTTGCGGGCGGCGGGGCGGGAGAGGACGACCGTGGTGACGTACCCCTGGCGTTCGATCCGGACCGACATCGTGGTGTCTCCTTCTCGCGGCCGTGTACGCCTTCTCCTGAGCGGCGTACGGGGAGGCTACTCCGGAGCTGCCGGCGGCGCGGATCCGTGCCGCTCAGATCACCTTCAGACGGACCAGTGCCCCCAGCGTCAGCGCCCCGGGCAGCAGCGGCACCCACACCGTGATGATCCGGTAGGCCAGCACGACCGCCGTCGCCACGGCCACCGGGCCGCCCGCCGCCACCAGCGCGACGATCAGCGCGGCCTCCACCGAACCGATGCCGCCCGGCGTGGGCACCATCGCGACGGCCGCCGTCGCCGCCAGATACGCGAGCGCCATGTGCAGGGGCGGCACCGCCAGGTTCATCGCCTGACCGACCGCGGTCAGCCCGGCGGCCTGCAGCAGCGGGAAGGCGAGCGATCCGCCCCACAGGGCGAGCGCGCGTGCCGGACGGGAGTGCACGGAGCGGGCCTCGCCGAGCGCGGTGCGCAGGAACGAGAACACGGCCCTGCGCAGCCGTCGTACGAGAAGAAGCGTGGCCACCGCGGCCAGCAGGACCGCTCCCGCGGCGAGCAGCAAGGGGCCGATCGTGCCTGAGGGGAGAAGGGGTCCGATGTGCAGGGCTCCGGGGAACGCGATGAGCAGGCCCACCAGGAGGGTGAGCCGTGCGATCGACTCCGCGAGCATGTAGAGCGCGAGCGCGGCGGAGGAGCGGGCGAGCGGGACGCCGCACACGGTCATGAAGCGCAGATTGACCGCGCTGGCACCGAGACCGGTCGGCAGCAGGTGGTTGGCCGCGCCCGCGGCGAACTGGGTGGCGAGCAGCCGGCGCGCGGGCAGGCGCTGCACGACCGAGCCCTGCCGGGCGGAGGCCGCGGCGACCCAGGTCAGGCAGGTCGCGGCGGCGGCGGCCAGCAGCCACGGCCATTCGGCCGAGCGCAGATGGCCGAAGCCCTCCATGAGGACGGACCGATGCCGCGCCGCGACGACCAGGACGAGGGCGAGCGGGATCAGGCACAGGACCGACCTGAGCGGGAAGCGTCGGGATCCTTGGGGGAACCCCTGGGGAAGCTTCTGGGGAAGTCGAACCGCTGTCACATCGGGAGAGGTTCTCCACGCCGCGCCAACGGGGGGTTGCGGGCGCGCGTCCGGCGGCTGACGTGCCGGGCAAGGTGCGGGAGGGGGCGTCGCCGTCGTGGGTGCCGTCATGGATTCCTTACTATGTTCTTCGCTGTGTTCTGCGACGCGTTCCCCGGTGTGTTCCCGCGCGCTTTCCGTCGTGTGCGTGGACTTTGTCCAGGAAACATTGACCTCAACGATGCTTGAGGTCCTACGGTCACTCCCATGAGCATGGAGAGCACAGCCTGGACCCAGCTGTACAGCGTCATGAACGCGCAGCAGGAGCGTCGTCCCTTCGCCCGCGCGACCCTGCGTCGCATCGCCGCCTTCGCCCGTCCGCATCGCCGCCGTATCGGCCAGTTCGTGGTTCTCAGCGTGCTGACCGCGCTGCTGGCCGTCGCGACGCCGGTGCTCGCGGGGCGCGTCGTGGACGCCATCGTGTCCGGCGGCGACGAAGCCACCGTCATCCGCCTTGCCGTGCTCATCGCACTCATCGCGCTCGCCGAGGCGGCGCTCGGGCTCCTCGGCCGCTGGCTGTCGGCGACGCTCGGCGAGGGGCTCATCCTCGATCTGCGGACGGCTGTGTTCGATCATGTGCAGCGCATGCCGGTCGCGTTCTTCACACGTACCCGTACGGGCGCGCTGGTCAGCCGACTCAACAACGACGTGATCGGCGCCCAACGCGCCTTCAGCAACACACTGTCGGGAGTCGTCAGCAATCTCGTCACCCTGCTGCTCACCCTCGCCGTCATGCTCACCCTGTCCTGGCAGATCACCCTGCTCGCGCTGGTGCTGCTGCCGGTGTTCGTGGTGCCCGCGCGGCGGACGGGCAGCCGGATGGCACGTCTGCAACGGGAGGCGGCGAACCTGAACGCGTCGATGGGCACCCGGATGACCGAGCGGTTCTCCGCGCCCGGCGCCACGCTCATCAAGCTCTTCGGACGGCCCGAGGACGAGTCCGCGGAGTTCGCGGCGCGGGCCCGGCGGGTGCGGGACATCGGGGTGCGTACGGCGATGGCGCAGTCGGCGTTCATCACGGCCCTCACGCTGGTCTCCGCCCTGGCCCTCGCGCTCGTGTACGGGCTCGGCGGCTGGTTCGCGCTGCGCGGCAGCCTGGAGCCGGGCGCCGTCGTCTCACTGGCGCTGCTGCTGACCCGCCTGTACGCGCCGCTCACCTCGCTCGCCGGGGCGCGCGTCGAGGTCATGAGCGCCCTGGTGAGTTTCGAGCGCGTCTTCGAGGTGCTCGACCTCAAGCCGCTCATCGAGGAGAAGCCGGACGCCCGTACGGTCCCGGAAGGCCCGGCGGCCGTGGAGTTCCAGGACGTCCGCTTCGCCTACCCCTCCGCCGACAAGGTCTCCCTCGCCTCCCTGGAGGAGGTCGCCGCCCTCGACACCCGGGGCGGCGCCGAGGTCCTGCACGGCGTGTCCTTCCGCGCCGAGCCCGGCCAGACCGTCGCCCTCGTCGGCTCCTCCGGCGCCGGCAAGTCGACCATCGCCCAACTGCTGCCGCGCCTGTACGACACCGACGAGGGCACCGTCCGCATCGGCGGCGTCGACGTCCGCGACCTGAGCGCCGAGTCGATGCGCGCGACCCTCGGCATGGTCACCCAGGACGGTCACCTCTTCCACGACTCGGTACGCGCCAACCTGCTCCTGGCCCGTCCCTCCGCGACGGAGGACGACCTGTGGGACGTACTGCGCAGGTCCCGTCTCGAAGACCTCGTACGCTCCCTGCCCGACGGTCTCGACACCGTGGTCGGCGAGCGCGGCTACCGTCTCTCCGGCGGCGAGCGCCAGCGCATGACCATCGCCCGACTGCTCCTCGCCCGCCAGCGTGTCGTCATCCTCGACGAG
Organism: Streptomyces sp. NPDC007896; assembly: GCF_042959425.1. Classification (NCBI taxonomy): domain Bacteria; kingdom Bacillati; phylum Actinomycetota; class Actinomycetes; order Kitasatosporales; family Streptomycetaceae; genus Streptomyces; species Streptomyces sp. NPDC007896. The sequence continues at coordinate 50,402 of NZ_JBIBKX010000019.1, forward strand.
GCCACCGCCCATCTGGACAACACCTCGGAGGCGGCCGTCCAGGAGGCGCTCACCGAGGCGCTGGAAGGGCGTACGGCCGTGGTGATCGCGCACCGGCTGTCCACCGTCCGGACCGCCGACGTGATCCTCGTGGTGGAGGCCGGGCGGATCGTGGAGCGGGGCACGCACGAGGAGTTGCTCACGGCGGAGGGCCGGTACGCGGAGCTGTACCGCACTCAGTTCAAGAAGGACCGCGAAATCACGAAGGACCGGGAGGTCAGCGAGGACCGCGATGTCAGCAAGCACCGCGAAGTCGGCGAGGACCGGGAGGTCAGCGAGGACCGGGACGGCGTGGCGGAGATCGTTGTCGCGGGGGAGGCGATCCCGTAGGGCCGTCGGCCGACGCTCCGCCCCGCCGGATCACCGGATCCGGCGGGGCGGAGGTGAGGTGTCGTCAGTCGGCCGTCGACGGGGTGGCCGACGCCCTCGCGCCTTCGGCGTCGTCCGCCCCGGTACGGGGTCCGGGCGCGGTTTCCGGTAGGGCCGCGGCGTGCGCGTGGTCGAGCCGGTCGCCCTCGATGTCGAGGTCGGGAAGGCGGCGCTCCAGCCACTTCGGCAGCCACCAGGCCGCGTGCCGGGTCAGTGCCAGGACGGCCGGGACGAAGGTCATCCGGATGACGAACGCGTCGAGCAGGACACCGGCGGCGAGTGCGAAGGCGATCTGTTTGAGCATCGTGCTGTCGGAGGTGAGGAAGGCGGCGAAGACCGAGGTCATGATCAGGGCCGCGGCCGTCACGACGCGGCCGCTGTGCCGCGCGCCGCTGTGCACCGCGCCCAGCGGATTCCCGGTGCGGAGGTAGGACTCCCGCATCCTCGAGACGAGGAAGACCTCGTAGTCCATCGCGAGGCCGAACAGCACGGCCAGCAGGATGATCGGCAGGAAGCTGCTGACCGGTCCGGTGGTGTCCATACCGATCAGGTTGCCGAGATGGCCCAGTTGGAAGACGCCGACCGCCGCGCCGAGGGTCGCCGCGATGGAGAGAAGGAAGCCCGCTGCGGCCTTGAGGGGCACCACCAGTGAGCGGAAGACCAGGAGCAGCAGGAGCAGCGACAGCCCGATCACGACGGTGGCGAAGGGGATCAGTGCCGAGTTCAGCTTCGCGGCGACGTCGACGCTCACGGCCGTGCTGCCGGTGACCTGGACGGTGGCGCCGGTGTCCCGCAGGATCGCGGCCCGGTCGTCGCGGATGGTGTTCACCAGGGTCTTGGTCGCCGGGTCGCTGGGCGCGCTGTCCGGTATCACCTGGATGAGCGCGGTGTGCGTGGCCGGATTGGCCACGGGCTTGCCGACGGTGGCCACGTCGGGCAGCGCGCCGATGGCGGCGGCGACCCGCTGGGCGGCCGTGGTGGGGTCGGAGCTGTGGCCGGTGTCGGCCAACACGAGGAGCGGGCCGTTGAAACCGGGCCCGAGCTTCTCGCCGACCTCGTCGAAGGCGACGCGCTGTGAGGAGGAGCTGGGCGCGGTGCCGTTGTCGGGCAGGGCGAGGCGCATGTCGTGGGCGGGCCAGGCCAGCGCGCCGAGGGAGGCCACCACCGCGACCAGGGTCAGCAGGGGACGGCGGGTGACCAGCCGGAACCAGCGCTCGGCGGCGTTGGCGGCCGACCCCACGACGTGCTCGCCGGTATGGCTCGAGGGGCGCTCACCGGTACGGCTCACGCCGTTGTCGGCAGTACCGCTCGCGCCGTTCTCCCCGGAACCGCTCACGCCGTTCGCGCCGGTGGCGTTCTCGCCCACACCGCCGATGGCGCGCTCGCGGCGCGTCGCGCGGGAGCCCGGCCTGGGCGTCAGGCGCGTACCGGCGAAGCCGAGGATCGCGGGCAGCAGTGTGGTCGCGACCAGTACGGCGATCAGCACCGCACCGGCGGCCGCCAGTCCCATGGCCGTCAGATAGGGGATGCCGACCACGGTGAGGCCGGTCATCGCGATGACCACGGTCAGTCCGGCGAACACCACGGCACTGCCCGCCGTGCCCACCGCCAGGGCGGCCGACTCCTCCGGCTCCATGCCGTGGGCGAGGTGGAACCGGTGGCGGCTGACGATGAACAGGGCGTAGTCGATGCCGACCGCGAGCCCGATCATCAGGGCCAGGCTCTGCGCGGTCGAGGAGATCGAGACGGTCCCGGTGAGCGACAGCGCGCCGAAGATGGCCGTGGCGACGCCGAAGAGCGCCGTGACGACGGGGATTCCGGCGGTCAGCAGGGAGCCGAAGGTCAGAGTGAGGATGACCAGGGCGACGCCGATGCCGATGATGTCGCTGCTGTGGGACTCCGACGGGGCGTTGCCGAACGCGGAGCCGCCGACGTCGACGCGCATGCCCTGCTGGTTCGCCCCGGCCACGGCGGACTTGAGCGCGTCCAGCGCGTTCGGCTCCAACGCGCTCTGTGGGACCTCGTAGCGCACCTGTGCGACGGCGGTGGTGCCGTCGGCGGAGATGGTATGAGCGTCGAACGGGCTCACCACCTTGGCGACTTGGGGCGAGGAACCGGCCGCGTCCAGAGCGGCCCGGATACGGGCGCTGTCGGCCGGGTCGGTCACCTTCTGGCCGTCCGCCGCGGTGAACACGATCTGCGCGCTCGTGCCGGAGAAGGTGGGGAAGTCGGTCTTCATCCGGTCCAGGGCCCGCTGGGACTCGGAGCCGGGGATCGAGAAGGTGTTGTCGAGCTTGCCGGTGCCACCGAAGGCCGTCATGCAGACCACGGCGGCCGCGACCAGCGCCAACCACAGGGCCAGCATGCGTCGTCGGCGGCGGAAGGCGAGGCGCCCGAGGCGGTGGAGGAAGGCGGGCATGGCGCTCCAGGGTGAGAAAGCGGTCCCAAAAACTGGCAGTCCTGCCACAATAACAAAGTGGCAGGACTGCCAAATTTTTCCGGGGCTGCGATACTCGGGGTGTGGAGAGCGCGACAGAACCCGGACGCAGGGAACAGAACAAGCGGCGCACGCATGAGGCGCTGATCCACGCGGCGGCGCGGCTGTTCCAGGAAAACGGCTACGAGGCGACGACCGTGCGGGACATCGCCGCCGCCGCGGGCGTCGGGGAGCGGACCTTCTTCCGCTACTTCCCCTCCAAGGAGAGCCTGATCCTGCAGCACGTCCGGGACTTCATCCCGCTGTTGGAGGAGGCGATCCGGGCCCGCCCGCAGGGCGAATCTCCCCTCGCGGCCCTGCGCAACGCCGTCCTGGACCTCGCCGCTCGCGATGACTGGGCCGCCGGGATCCTCCTCGCCGGACCGCAGCCCCTGTCGACCGCTCCGTCCGGGCGCGGCGAGCGCTTCCTCCTGTTCGACCTGGAGGAAGCCGTCGCATCGGCGTTCCTGGACCGTATGACGGTGGACGGTGCCGACCCGGCCGCGCCGGAGAGCGTGCTGCGGGCGTCCGTCCTGGCCCGCGCGGGAGTGGGCGTGCTGCGCGCCCTGCGGCTCACCTACGCCCGCCTGCCGGAGGCGGCGCGCGACGAGATCGGTGTCCTCGACTTCGCCCACGCGGCCTTCGCGACGCTGACGGATGCGGAGGGGCGCACCTTGTAGGGGGCGACGCCGACGGCTCGGCGCCGTTCACGGGGTCTGGCTGAAGTGCGCGTCGACCACCCAGCTGGTGAACCGGTAGCCGGTGGAGGGGTGCGCGGCGACCGTCACCTTGCAGGGCGGCCGAGGTTCACCCGGTCACCTGTGGAAGGAACCCTTGGAGCACGACCGGCGGTGCGTCGGAAAAACAGCCGTCGGCCGGAGTGGGTCGGGTACCCGACCTCCCGGACGGGGCTGAGCGCAAGCCGCCGCAGCTCTACAATGGTGGCGTCTTCGTGCGGGTCCGAGGTGACTCACCGTGCCGTCAACTCCGCACATGACAGCACGGTCAGCCGCGGGCGGCGCAACAACCAGGACTCCAAGATGACACGTACGACTGAGGGCGGAGAGACCGGCAGCGTCTCGCCCGATGGCCCTCGGGTCTTCATCTCCTACGCGCACGAGGCCGGCGACGGTGCTCACGCGGACCGGGTGCGTGCGCTGTGGATCCTGCCGCGACGTCATGGCATCGACGCACGGTCGGACCGGCCGGCCGCGGAGCGGCCCCAGGACTGGGCCGCCTGGGTGCAGCGGGAGTTCGAGGCGGCCGACCATGTACTGACGATTGCCTCACCCGCCTACAAGCGACGCGCGGAAGGGGCGGAGGCCCCCGGAGTCGGAGCCTACGAGACGGAGCCCGCACTCGGTTCCCTCCCGCGGTTGCCGCCCCGGGACGCGCGGACCGCGCCGTCCGAGACCGAACGCGCACCCGTCCGGCACAACTTCAACGGACCGGCAGCTGTGCAGATCGGTCACCACAATCACCAGACCATCAACTTCAATTCCGCGCTGTAGCCCGGCATGACCCGCGGCACCGATGAGGGTGATGGCCCTTGGCGGGCGCTCGGAAGCAGCCGCGGAGCTGCTCCGTTTCCCTCGTCGCGGGGCGCAACGCCGATGCCGCGGCCGGCGCGTGCAGTTGATCCGGGGCCCGGGCATCGCCCCGGGCCATGAGCGCCCGGGCGGCCAGACGTCGGGCGGACTCCTCCACGTCGGTGTCCGCCGCGACGGCGAACAGCACGTCCGGCACGGAGTCCTCCTGGCGCCTCGCCGGTCCGGCGATCGCCCGGGACCGCAGGGGGCTGTACAGGTTTTCCCGCGTCGCCAGGTCCCGGAGGATGCCCGGCACAGTCCGGGGTTCGGCGGCTCCTGCTCACCGGCGGCGGGGAACACGGCCTGGTCGAGCTTCAGTTGGCCCGTCCGCAGGCCCGTCGCGATGCACTCCGCCGATCCCTGGAGGAGGCCGGGGCCGCCCAGGACGCCGCGTTGTTGAGGGCGGCTCGACGGTCGCTCGCACTGACCGATCAGGCCGGGAACCAGTCGGGCAAGTACCAGGTCGTGGCGACCGAGAACCGCGGGGTCCAGATCGGGGACGGCAACGGACAGAATCCGCCACGTGACGGGCCTGGGGCGGAGCTGAAAGATCGGCGCAAGGTCCGGCACACCGGGGTCCCGCGCTGGCTAGCGTGCAGGGACGGCCGTGGCGGGGCCCTCACGGAGCCGGGCGGCGTGCCCCCTGCCGGTCAACCGGGCCGGCGCCATCTTTTGCGGAGGTCACCCTTGAGGGTTGTGACGGTCCTGCCGGGCGACGGCATCGGTCCCGAGGTCGTCGAAGCCACCTTGAGCACGCTGGAGGCGCTGGACGCCCCGCTCTCCTTCGACGTGCTGGATCATGTGAACGCGTCCGCGTACCGGCGGAGCGGGCACGCGCTGACGGACGGGGACCTTGCACGGATCACCGCGGGCTCCGCGGTGCTGCTCGGTGCCTTCGGCGATCCCGCGCTGGAGGACACCGACTATGTGCGCAGTGTCCTGCTCAGACTCCGCCTGGAGTTCGACCTGTACGCCAACTACCGCCCCGCCAGACTGTGGCAGGATCGGCTCAGTCCCCTGCGCGACCCCTCGAAGCGGGCCGTCGACTGTGTGATCGTCCGCGAGAACACCGAGGGGCTGTACAGCGGCGTCGGCGGGGCCCTTCGCGTGGCGACCCCGTGGGAGACGGCGGTGGACGCCGACATCAGCACGTACCACGGTGTCTCCCGCATCATCGACTTCGCCTTCTCGGTGGCCGCGGAGAAGGTCTGCATGGTCGACAAGGCCAACGCGGTCCGCTCGGGCGGCGGCCTGTGGCAGCGCTGCTGGCGGGAGGCCGCCGAACGCCACCCGGACAAGCACGTCTCGCACCTGTATGTGGACGCCGCCGCGATGAAACTCGTCACGGACCCCACCGAGTTCGAGGTCGTCGTGACGAACAACTCCTACGGTGACATCCTCAGCGACCTCACGGCCGCCCTGGCGGGCGGTCTCGGTCTGGCCGCCTCGGCGAGTCTCAACCCGGAGACCGGCTTCGGCCTGTACGAGCCGGTCCACGGAACGGCCCCGGACATCGCGGGGAAGGGCATCGCCAACCCGCTGGCGACCGTCCTGACCGCGGCGCTGCTCTACGAGCGGCTGGAGCTGACCGCTGAGGCCGACGCCCTGCGCCGGGCCGTCACGGCCGCGATCGCCAAGGGACGCGTCACCCCGGACCTGGGCGGGGACCTGTCCACCCAGGAGGCGGCCGCGGCGGTCCGCGCCGAGCTGTGAGGACACAGGACAGGGGGCACAGGGGCCGCCCGTCACTCCGAGGGGTAGGCGGCCGCGTCCTCGCTGGAGCTCGTGCGCATCACTTCCGCGACGCTCAGCTCGTAGAACGAGTACCAGTGCTCCTTGCCGCGCCGTTGCGCGTCCTGGTGCTCGGTGTCGTTGCGCCACTTCTCCAGGGACTCCGCCGAGCGCCACCACACGAGAGCGAGACGTTCGCCGTCCTCGGACTGGTAGTTCTTCAGATGGACCAAGTCGTCGCCCGCGAGTTCGCGGACCTTCTGGGCGAGATGCCGTTCCGTGGTGTCGTACGAGCCGTCCACGTCGTCCGAGAAGCGGGACCTGAATACGACGAGAATCACTTGGGCCTCCAAGGCGGGAACCGGGTTCTGAGAGGGATGGAGAGTGGTCAGACGAGCAGCCGGTGGCGGCGCAGCTGGTCGTCGGTGAGGTCGCGCACGGCCGTGCCGTGGCTGCGCGTCAGGGCGTGGGCGACACGGCGCAGCGCCTGCTCGTCGGCCCAGGCGGAGGCGTAGCTCTGCTCGGAGAAGGCGCAGCGCTCGTACAGCGGCACGAAGCGGCCCGGGAAGAGGTCCTGCAGGCGCCGAATCACCGCCGACTCCAAGTCGGTCTCCGACTGTCCGGGCAGGCGGGACATCGTCCGGTAGTGCTCGTGGGAGATGTCGGCGATGGAGTCCCCGTCGGCCCGGCGGACGTCCTGGTAGCGGGCCAGGGCCGCGCCCCAGTGGCCCGTCTCGTCCAGCAGCCGTACGAGGGTGCGGGCGTCCTCGAAGCCGCAGTTCATGCCCTGCCCCATGAACGGGGCCATGGCGTGGCAGGCGTCGCCGAGCAGGGCGGCCCTCTCACCGTGGACCCAGGTGTCGCACCGTACGAGCGAGACGGTCGAGACCGGCTTGGCGGCCAGTTGGTCGCGCAGGTCCGGTATGTGGGCGGTGAGCTGCGGGAAGAGGTCGTGGAACTGCCGGGCGCGGTCCTCGGGGGAGGACGCCGCGGCGAAGGAGGGTGCGGGCCCTTCGCGGCGCAGGAACACGGACCCGGCGAAGAGGTCCGCGGACAGCATCGGAAAGGCGCCGAACAGGGCGTCACCGGCCGGCCAGTAGTGCATGATCTCCCGGTCGCAGCCGGGCAGCGGCAGGTTGATCTCCTGGTAGGCCAGTTCCAGGGTGCCGACCCGCTCACGTGCCCCGTGGCGCACCATCGCCGCGCGCACGGCCGAACGGGCGCCGTCGCATCCCAGCAGACGTGTGCAGGAGAGCCGGTGGGTGCCCGAGTCGTCGCCGACCGTCACCCCGGGGCCGTCCAGGTCGATGGCGTGGACACGTTGCCCGAAGCGCAGCTCCACCTCGGGCGTGACCGCCGCGGCGTCCAGCAGCAGATGCTGAAGCCGTCGGCGTTCCACCGCCCAGATGGGCGAGCCGTCCCTGCTGTAGGGGGTGAAGTCCGTGCTGCCGTCGGGGAGGTGACCCATGCGTCCCTTGAGGGGAAGACACAGGCTGCGCACTCGCTCAGCCAGTCCGAGGTCCTCCATGACCCGCCAGCCGCGGGCGGACAGGATGACGGTGAGGGAGCGGTCCGCCCGGGTGGAGGTGCCGCGCGGGTCGGGACGCTGTTCGAGGACGGTGACCGGGCCGTGCCGCCGCGCCAGGTACATGGCCGCGACCGGTCCGACGAGGCCCGCCCCGACCACGACGATCCCCCGGCTCCGCGAGGCTGCGACGCGCGGTGTCATGGCATCAGCTCGCGCAGGACACCGGCCAGTTCGGCGAGGGAGGCCGACTCGAACACCGCGCGCAGGGGCAGCCGGACGCCGAGTTCCTTGTCGACCGCGCTGACGAGCCGGGCGACCACCAGCGAGTTCGCGCCGATCTCGAAAAGGTTGTCCGAGGGGTCCACCGACGGCAGCCCGAGCAGGGCGCCGACCTCGGCGCACAGCATCTCCTCGGCGGACGCGTCCGCGTCGAGGGCGCGGCGGGGCGCGGGCGGGGTGCCGCCCGGACGGCCCAGCGCCTGCCGGTCGATCTTCCCGTTGGGAAGGGTCGGCAGGTTGTCCAGGACGGTCACGCGAGCCGGCACCATCCACTCGGGAAGCGCGTCGGCCGCGGCCGAGCGGAGGTCGCGCGGGGTCACGTTGGTGCCCGGCCGGACGGTCGCGTACGCCACTACCCGGGCGTCCGCGAGTTGGCCCTCCACCATCGCGACGGCCAGATCCACCGCGGGGTGCCGGCCGAGGCACGCCTCCACCTCGCCCAGTTCGATCCGGAAGCCCCGTACCTTCACCTGGTCGTCGGCGCGGCCGGTGAAGGAGAAGCTGCCGTCCTTCTCCCGTCTGCCGCGGTCGCCGGAACGGTACATGCGGCTTCCCGGCGGCCCGAAGGGGTTGGGCACGAACGTCGCGGCGGTCAGGCCCGGCCGGTTCAGATAGCCGCGGGCCAGACCGCTGCCGGCGAGGTACAGCTCGCCCTCCTCGCCGTCGGGGACGGGGCGCAGCCGCTCGTCCAGCACATAGACCGCGCCGCCGGTCCAGGGCTGCCCGATGCCGAACCGGTCCGCGTCGTCGATGGGCCCGGCGATGGTCGCGCCCACGGTCACCTCGGTGGGGCCGTAGCCGTTGAACATGCGCCGGCCCGGACTCCACTTGCGCACCAGCGCGGGCGTGCAGGCGTCTCCGGTGGACATGATGGTCCCGCCGAGCAGGACGCCCTCGCTGTCGGTGAGACTGAGCGCGGCGGGCGGCAGCACCGCGTGCGTGATGTCGTGCTTGAGCAGGGTCTCCCGCAGCGGCCGGCCCGGCAGGACGTCGTCGGCGTCGGCCATGACCAGGGTGGCCCCGGACAGCAGGGCCAGGGCGATGTCCCAGAAGGCCGCGTCGAAACTGACCGATGCCCACTGCAGGACGCGTTCGCCCGGGGCGACGCCGAAGCGGGTGGCCTGGGTGACGGCGAGGTCCGCGACCCCCTCGTGGGTCACGGCCACGCCTTTCGGCAGGCCGGAGGACCCGGAGGTGTAGATCACGTACATCAGGTGGTGCGGCCGCAGCGGGCTCCTCAGGTCGCCCTCGCCGAGACCGGCGGGGGAGCGGCGGGACAGCTCTCGCGCCGTGTCGGGGCTGTCGAGGACGACCTCCGGCAGCCCCGTGTCCGGCAGCCCCACCGCGGAGGTGCGCAGAAGCAGCATCGGCCGGGCGTCCGACACCATGTGGGCCAGCCGGTCCCGCGGGTAGTCGGGATCGAGCGGCAGATACGCCCCGCCCGCCTTGAGGACGGCCAGCACGGCCACCACGAGTTCGGTCGAGCGGGGTACCGCGAGGGCCACCAGCGTGTCCGGCCCGACGCCCAGGGCGGTCAGCTGCCGGGCCAGCCGGTTGGACCGCTGGTCGAGGAGCCGGTACTCCAGGGCCGTGTCCCGGTGGACGACCGCGGGCGCGTCGGGGTACGCGGCGGCGACGGACGCGAACAGCTCCGGCACGGTCCGCGCGACCGAGGCCGCGTTCATGACCGCTCCGTCTCGTCGAGGCGGGGACGGACACGCTCGGCGAACAGCCGCAGCGTGCGCTCCATGGCGGCCCGCGGCTGCTGGCCGAAGTCCAGCTGCCACAGCATGACGTCCGGGCGCAGCAGGTCGCGTATCTCCCGGATCTGCTCCGCGGCCGACTCGGGCGCGCCGAACACGGACATACCGGCGTCCTCGCTGTTGCCCGCCGAGTGCTTGTCGACGAGCGCTTCGCGGTAGCCCTCGTACGAGGTGGAGCCGCGCCCCCGCCAGGAGCGTGCCGCGGCGGCGAAGGTGTCCCAGTGCCGGCGCAGGTGCCTCCCGCCCTCGGCGCGTGCCTCCTCGTCGCTGTCGGCGAGGAGGAGGGCGATGCTGATCGCGACCCGCGGGCGTCGGCCGGTGTAGCCGTACGCGGCGAGGAACCGCTCACGGTAGAGCTCGATCAGCTCCTTGAGCTGACCGGCCTTCTCGCGGCTGGGCGAGGAGGCGATGAGCAGGTGGTGACCGCGGTCGCCGATCCACTCGAAGCTGGACTTCGTGAACAGGGCCGCGGCCCACACCGGAGGATGGGGCTGCTGGGTGACCGGCGGCTGGGAGGTGACGCCCTCGTAGCGGAAGAAGGGGGTGTCCTCCGAGACCTGGCGGCCGGTCCAGAGCCGTACGACGGCGTCGACGGTGCTGCGGAAGCGCTCGGCACTGGTGTCCATGTCGACACCGAAGGCGTCGAACTCGTAGGGCAGGAAGGCCCGGGCGAAGCCCACCTCCAGGCGGCCGTGGCTGAGGGCGTCCAACTGCGCTGTGCGGGCCGCCAGTTGGATCGGGTGGTGGAAGGAAGCCTGGATGCCGCCGGTCATCAGCCGCACCCGGCTGGTCTGCGCCGCCACGGCGGACAGGAACGCCAGCGGGTCCGCGCAGTAGCCGCCGTACGGGTCCATGTAGTGCTCGGTCATCTTGATGTACTCGAACCCCAGCTGTTCAGCCAGCCGGGACGCCGCCAACAGGTTGTCGTAGTAGTCGCGGGGGCTGCGGACATCGACGCCGGTGTCGGGGAGCAGCGAGATTCCGTACTCTGTCATGTCTTCCTCAGTCGGTTCGTCGGGTCTGGCGTATCGCGCTCCCGGCGGGAGCGCCGCTGTCGCCCTCGTCGAGCGACCAGTAGTCGCGCAGCGCGTACAGCAGGGGACTGCGGCCGTCGGTCCGCTCGGTGACGGAGAAGACCTCGGCGAAGACCACCGTGTGATCGGCCACCGTCACCATGCCGGTCACCCGGCAGTCCGCGACGGTGTGGGCGTCGCCCAGGAGATGGGGGCCGCCGTGGGACGGCGCCCGGTACTCCCAGGGCACCTGGTCGAAGCGGTCGGGACGGTCCGAGGCGAACCGCTCGGCGGCGCAACGGGCGTGCCGGTGCAACAGGTTGACCGCGAACGTGCTGCTCTCGTCGATGGCCGCGAGGGTCCGGCTGGACTGCTTGATGCACACCAGAAGAGTCGGCGGCCGGTCGGAGACGCTCGACAGCGCGGTGCAGGTCATGCCCCGGGGCCGGCCGTCGGCAGCCATGGCGGTCACCACGGCGACACCGGCCGGGAAGTGCGCCATCAGCGACCGGAAGCTGGGGGGCGGCACGGACGGCCGGTGCGCCACGGGACCGGCCGTCCGTGGGGCGAGGGGAGGGAGCGAGGTCATGCGTCACACCTTTCTGGGGCGGTGACCGTCGGTGCGCCGGTGTCAGGCGGCTGATGCCGGCGGTCCCGTCGAGGCGTTCTGCTGGTGCGCGAGATAGGCGTACTGGCTGGGTAGCCGCTGCGCGAGAGCCTGGGCCTGGTCCCGTATCAATGCGAACTCCCGGCGTGCCGCGGTGTCGTCCATGCGGGACAGCGCGGCGGGCGGCCGGACGGGCAGGCCGTCGAGGCCGAGGAGCATGGCGGTGTACGAGTAGGGCTCAAAGCCGTGGAAGCGGGGAAAGACGGACTCGGCGTCGGGGAGCCGGTGGCTCCAGGCCTCGATGCGCTCGGCCAGGCCGTCGGGCAGTGGCCGCTTCTTGGCGTCACGCCAGTACGCGTTGTCGTCGCGCGCGGCCGCGTAGTAGTGCAGCACCAGGAACTCGCGCACGCCGTCCATGACTGCCGCGACCTGCCGGTTGTAGGTACGGCGCCGGTGCTCGTCGTCGCGCCCGCCGGGGAAGTGCTTGACCAACTGCTCGACGGCGTTGTGGATGAAGAAGATTCCCGTCGACTCCAGAGGTTCGACGAAACCGCTGGAGAGGCCGATGGCCACGCAGTTGCGCACCCACGACCGCGCGCAGCGGCCGATGCGCATCGTGATGTGGTTGGCGGTCAGACCGTCGGCGGCGGGCCCGACGAACTCCCGCAGCGTGCGTTCGGCTTCCTCCGGTGTGCAGTAGTCGCCGGCGTAGACGTAACCCGTCCCGATGCGGCCGAAGAGGGGGATCGTCCAGATCCAGCCCGCGTCCTGGGCGGTGGCCGTCGTACAGGGCCGCATGCCCGCCTTCTCGCCGTTCACCGGTACGCGCAGGGCGACGGCGCTGTCGTTGGGCAGGCTCTCCCGGAACGACTCGAAGGGCACGCCGAGGGCCTTGTTGATGAGCATGCCCCGGAAGCCGGTGCAGTCGATGAACAAGTCGCCCGTCAGGGCCCCGTGTTCGCGGGTGACGACGTGGGAGATGTCACCGTGGTCGTCGAGGGCCACGTCGAGGACGTCGTCGAGCACGTGCCGAACCCCGCGCTCGGTGCCGAAGCGGGTGAGGAACCGGGCGAGGAGGGCAGCGTCGAAGTGGTAGGCGTACGGGAACTGCGTCTCCCGGCCGTCCTCGGCCGCCCTGGCCGGCTCGTCCACCGCGCCGAAGCCGGACGTGAACATCGCACCGTCCAGGTGCCGGGGGGAACTCTTCGCCTCGCACAACGCGGCGAGCAGGGAGGTGTCACGGTCGAAACGCTCGCCGGGGCGCGTGTGCAGCCACCAGTCGGCCAGCGAGAACCCCTGGACGTTCCTGGGGCGTTCGAAGGGGTGGTAGAAGTGGTGCCCTTCGGCCCGCCAGTTCTCAAACCGGATGGCGAGTTTGTAGGAGGCGTGGCACTCCGGCATCCATTCGTGTTCGGCCAGGCCGAGATGGGAGAAGAAGTGCCGGACCGTGCTGAACGTGGCTTCTCCGACCCCGATCGTGGGGACGTTCTTCGATTCGACCAGAGTGATACCGACATCGTCCCCGAAGGTCGCCCTCAGATAGGTGGCGGTCATCCAGCCCGCTGTGCCACCTCCGACGATCACGACATTGTTCGCCATCTCACTCCTCATTTCCGTCGCCCACGTCACCAGATCAACCCACAAGGTCTGCCGACACATTGGCAAAGCCCTGCGGATGTCGGCCGGATCCAAAAAGATCTGCGAAAGATCGGCCCACTCCGCGGACCCGGAGCGGTGTCCCGGGCGGGAATCTTGCACGGGTCTTTCCGGCCGATTGCGGAGGGAAGGCGAGATGGCGCAGGGTGGGGCATCATCGAGACCGTCCCGTGGGAGTCAATCAATGGGCACAAATCCCTTCGACGACGAACGGCACCAATTCCGGGTCGTGGTGAACGACCAGGGATGGCACGCCATCTGGCCCGACGTGCGCGACATTCCGCGCGGCTGGCGAAGTGTGACGGCGCCCGGCGACCGCCAGGCCTGTCTGGACTACATCGGGGAGTCCTGGACGGATCCGCGGCCGGCCGAACCGACTACCCCCGACTGATCCGCACGACCGGGCGATCACGGGCCGGCAGGCGCGAGGGTCTCGTGCAACTGACCGCGCACCCGGCGCAGTTCGGCGAACGGCATGACGATGCGACTCAGGAGATGGTCCGCGCCGCTCGTCCCGCCCGAACCGTTCTGACCCGCCATCATCTTGGCGACCAGACCCAGATGGGCCACCTTCCAGCGCCAGTACCCGTTTCCGATGTCGAGGAGTTCCTCGGCGATCCGATGCAGCGCCCCGGCGGTGACCCCCTGGCGGCAGATCCCGAGGACCGACGTACCCCGACTCAGGGCCGCCGCGGTGAAGGCGCGGTACAGCGTGCCGTCGTCCGATTCGTTCTCCACCAGCCGAGCCAGCAGCGAGAACTGCCGCGACTGCGCGCCGCTCGCGCTGCCGAGATGGGGCCGGAACTGTGCGAAGTGCCGCACGGGCAGCCGTTCGAGTACGACGACCTGGTCGTGCAGGACGCGCAACAACACACCGGCCCGCTGCAGCAGTTCGGTACTCTCCTCCAGGTCCTGGTGTCCGCCGGCGGGGCACAGCCGGTCCACCGCGGCCGCGAGGTCGCTCAGCAACTGCTTGAGCCACAGCTCGCTGGACTGGTGCGCGACGATGAAGAATTGCTCGGACAGCGCCACCGACCGGTCGGCGGTGTCCGGTGTCCGGGTGCGCTGGAGTGAGAGCAGCGTCTCCGTGTGAAGATAGCTGTCATACGTCAGGGCGGTCATGAGCGGCTCCATCTACGGGGCGTTGAGAAGGTCGTCGACAAGGGCGTGCGACTCGGCGAACGCATGGAAGTGCCCGCCTTCGCGCCGGTGCGTCGAGAACGGCCCCGTGCTCACGTCCGCCCATCGGGCCAGACGGGATGCGTCCACCAAGGGATCGCCGATGCCGTGATAGCAGCGGACCGGGCAGGAGAGGGCCGCCCCCTCCCGCGTCGGTACGTAGTTCTCATTCAGCGCGATGTCATCGCGGAGCACCTCCAGCACGAGGGCCGCCAGCTCACCGTCCGCGGCGAGCTCCGCCTCCACTCCGCCGAGGCTCCGTACGGCCGCCCAGAGTGCGTCGTCCGAGGCGAGATGAGCGTCTCCGCCTCCCGCGCAGGCGGGAGGAAGGGAACTCGACACCGCCACGAGCTCCGGCTCCCTTCCCGTCTCCCGCATTCTGACGGCGGTTTCGTAGGCGACCAGTGCACCGAGGCTCTGCCCGAACAGCACGGTCGGTATGTCCTCCGACAGCAGTTCCCGGGCGACCTCGCCGCCCATTTCCTGTATGGACGCGGCCGGTGCCGCACCGAATCGGTCCGCACGGCCCGGGTACTGAACGGCCAGCAGCTGTGTGCCGCGGCGCATTTGGCGGGCCCAGGGGGCGAAACTCGTCGCTGATCCCCCCGAATGCGGAAAGCAGATCAGCCGCAGCTCCGGAAGTCGGTCGCCGCCCAGGAAACGGAGCCAGGTGTCTCGTGGCTTCTGCACGGTGTTCTCACCCTTCTCGCAGTGACATCGCGGAGCCTTCCACGGGTGCGCGAGGTCACCAACCGATCTGTCGTCTCTCCGTCATGACCCGTCCTTTGTGAAAGACATCGGCAATGTCTCGCCGTCGTGCAGTTGAGCGTCTGCCACTCTTCCGTCGGCAGCGAACACCGACTGCCTTTTTCCCCAAGTCCCGTGCTGCTGCCGGAAGGAGTCCGGTCATGGCCCCCGCATCCAGTGCCGGCGCACTCTCGCTCGACCTCACCGACGCCGAGACCTTCGTGGACCACGACCCGCACGCGTACTTCCGCGAGGTTCGCCGCAGCCGGCCCGTGTACTGGCACGAAGCGCCCGGACCGCGCTCCGGGTTCTGGGTCGTCGCCGGGTACGAGGACGTCGTCGCGGCCTACAGCGACGCGGACGCGTTGAGGTCCGCTCGCGGTACCGTGCTGGACGTCCTGCTCGCGGGAGACGACTCGGCGGGCGGGAAGATGCTCGCCGTCACCGACGGCCCCCGCCATCGGGCCATGCGGTCCGTGATGTGGCGCTCCTTCACGCCCCGGGCACTGGAGGAGGTCGCCCGGCAGGTGCGGCTGCGCGCCCAGCGCCTGGTGCGTGAGGTGACCGGAGCCGGGGCGTTCGACTTCGCCGCCGAGGTGGCGGAGCACATCCCCATGAACACCATCTGCGACCTGCTCGCCGTTCCCGAGGTCGATCGCGGCCGATTGCTGGGGTGGAACAAGAAGACCCTGTCGGCGGAGACGGCCGGCGCCGACCCGCTGGATGCCCTCCAGGCCCGCAACGAGATCGTCCTGTACTTCATGGACCTGGCGCGGGAGCGACGGGCCGACCCGGGCGACGACGTGGTGAGTGTGCTCGCCTGCGCGAAGGTCGACGACGAGCCCTTCACGCTGGAGGAAGTCGCCCTGAACTGCTACAGCATCATGCTGGGCGGCGACGAGTCGTCCCGCGTCTCCGCCATCAGCACGGTGCGGGCACTGGCCGAACACCCGCACCAGTGGCGGGCGTTGAAGGCGGACCAGGTCTCCCTGGACTCGGCGGTGGAGGAAGCCCTGCGCTGGGCCACGCCCGCGATGTACTTCGCCCGCACCGCCCACCACGACCTGGCCCTGGGCGGCCGGCACATCCGCGGGGGAGACATCGTCACCCTGTGGAACATCTCGGCCAACAACGACGAGCGGGTCTTCCACGAGCCGAGGTCCTTCGACCTGGCCCGCTTCCCCAACAAACATGTGGCCTTCGGGCACGGCCGACACTTCTGTCTGGGCGCGCACCTCGGCCGCATCGAACTGCGGGCTCTCCTCGAAGCGCTCATGGCGTCCGTCGGCGCGGTGGAGCAGGCCGGCGTGCCGAACAGGATCCACTCCAGCCTGCTGCACGGCCACAGCAGCCTTCCCGTGGTCCTGCGGGCCGGGTGACCTTGGGCCGCCCGAGCGGCCCGCCTGTCTCTCCCCGTACCAGTCACACCCGTTCCGCGACAGAAGGCGGTATCAGTCAGTGCTCACCACGGCGGCATCCCAGGACGCGCGTTCGGCGGTACTGCTCGCGGACATCGCCGTCGTGCTGGTGACGGGCCTGGTGCTCGGCCGGCTGGCGCGGTGGCTGCGCCAGCCCGTCGTCATCGGGGAGATCGTCGCGGGGATCGTGCTCGGGCCCAGCCTGCTGGGCCGACTGCCCGGGGACCCGACCCAGGTCCTCTTCCCCGCCGACGTCCGGCCACTGCTGTCGGCGGTCTCCCAGATCGGGCTGGTCCTGTTCATGTTCGTCGTCGGCTGGGAGTTCGAGAAACAACTCGTCAGGCCGCATGCCGGACTTGCGGTCCAGGTGTCCCTGCTGTCGGTCGCGGTGGCCTTCGGCATGGGGGTCGGCTTCGCTGCCCTGATCCACCCGGCCCATGCGACGGTCGCCGGCCGCGAGATACCGTTCGGCGCGTTCGCCCTCTTCATGGGTACGGCACTGTCGGTCACCGCGTTCCCCGTCCTGGCGCGGATCCTCACGGACCGGAAGCTGATGTCCACCCGTGTGGGATCCCTCGCCCTGGCCTGTGCCGCGGTGGACGACGTCCTCGCCTGGTACCTGCTCGCCTTCGTGTCGGCCCTGGTGAAAGCCGACGGCGACCACCTGGCGCTGCTGCGGGTCGGGGCCCTCAGCCTCTGCTACGTGGCGGTGATGTTCTTCGCCCTCCGCCCGCTGCTGGCCCGGCTGGTGCGGCGCCCGGCGGCACTCGGAGACCGGGCGGCGCTGCTCACCGCGGTGTGCGCGGGTGTCTTCCTGTCCGCGTGGGTGACGTCGTGGATCGGTCTCCACGCCCTCTTCGGCGCCTTCCTCTTCGGCTTCGTCATGCCGCGTGAACCGGACCTCGCCCGCAAGCTGCGCACGCCGGTCGAGCAGATCAGCCGGCTCTTCCTGCCGGTCTTCTTCATCGTGACGGGGCTCGGCGTGGACCTCGGTGCCCTGGGGACGGGCGGATACCTGATGCTGGTGTCGGCCGTGGGGGCCGCCTGCGCGGGCAAGCTGATCGGGACGATGATCCCGGCACGGCTGTCGGGACTGTCCTGGACGGAGGCGAGGGACCTCGGCGTCCTGATGAACACCCGCGGGCTGACGGAACTCGTCGTGCTGAACGCCGGCGTGAGCATGGGTGTCCTCGACGGAACGGTCTTCACCGTGCTGGTGATCACGGCTCTCGTCACGACGGCGATGGCCGGGCCGCTGCTGTCCGCGCGCGCGGCCGATCCCCCTGCCGACCGGCTCAGTTCGCCGGAGTGGTCACCGGCAGCCGGGTCGCGGCGGACATGAGCGCCGCACGCGGCACCCACGTCCCGGAGGCCAGCGCCCGGCCCACCGGGTAGGCGAGGGCCGCCGCCGGGAGCACTCCGGGCCGGCCACTGAGCTGCACATCGACGGCACCTACGGCCTGCCCGGCCCCCTCGGCCGGCTCCGCCCCCACGGCCCCCACGGCCCCGTTCAGGCGCCGCAGAGTCTGCCGGGCGACCGCCTCCGCGCTGTCGTACAGGGTGACCCCCGCCGGCAGCCGCTGCAGGATCTGCGGGGCGACGAGAGGGTAGTGGGTGCAGCCCAGGACCACGGAGTCACAGTCGGCGGGCGTGCGCTCGGCGGCGGCTGCGATCGCAGCGGTCGCCGCGTCCTTGTCGCCGTGGTCGATCGCCTCGGCGAGACCCGGGCAGGCGACTCGCGCGACCGGTGTGCCGTTCGCGAAGTCGGCGATGAGCCGCTCTTGATAGGCACTCGCCGTCGTACGGACGGTCGCCCACACCGCGACACTCCGGCCGGCCGCCGCGGCCGGCTTCACCGCGGGGACGGTGCCCACCACCGGCAGGTCGGGCTCGAACTCCCGGCGCAGCAGGTCGATCGCGGTGACGGTCGCCGTGTTGCAGGGCACGACGAGAGCCCGCGCACCTCGCGCGACGGCCGTCCGGGCCGCGGCGAGGAGGCGGTCCGTGACGTACGACGCCGTCCGCGATCCCCAGGGCGCGCCGTCGGGGTCCATGAGCAGCAGCAGATCGAGCCGCGGGGCGAGGTGCCGCAGCCAGCCGGTGGTGGGCACGAGGCCCAGCCCTGAGTCGATCAACGCCACTGTCACGGCGACGAAGGTACCAAACACCCGGAACGGGGCCGGTGCGGGTGCGCGGGCCGTGTGGTCCCGTCACCTCCCCCCGGTCGCCCGCCCGTGCCCACGGCCCCCGTGCCTTTCGTCCACCCGACCCGGGAGGTGGCCCAGTGACCCTCCCCGGGTGCGTATCCGGTGCCCCGCCGACCTCGTCCGCGCGGTTCGGCGCGGTCAGTCTGGCCAGCGGTACGGCAAACGGAAGGAACCACTGTGAGCGTTCAGATTGAGGCGACCCCGGCAGAGTACGCGCCGTCCGATCCGGGCCGGTGGTCCGGCCCGGGCGGTTGTCCGGCCCGGGCACGGGAGCAGGCGACGCGGGAGCTGGCCGACGCGCTGTTCGCCTCCTTCCCGCGGCGCGACCAGCGCCGCAAGGGGGAGCTGTACCTGCGCGGTCTGCTGTTGGCCGAGGGACGCAAGACGATCCGCAATATCGGTGCCCACGTCGGCGGGGCGGCGATGGAGCAGAGCCTGCATCACTTCATCAGCAGCTCCACCTGGGACTGGATGCCGGTGCGGCGGGCCTTGGCCGGGCACCTTCAGCAGGTCAGCGCCCCGCACGCGTGGGTGGTGCGGCCGATGCCGATACCGAAGGCCGGCGACCGGTCCGTGGGCGTCCACGAGGGCGTGGACCCGGGCACGGACCAGACGTTCCACGGTCAGCGCGCCTTCGGTCTGTGGCACGTGTCCGACACCCTGGATGTGCCGGTCAACTGGCGGCTGTTCCTGCCCGATCAGTGGCTGCGGGACCGTACGAGGCGGCGTCAGGCCGAGATACCCGATGCGGTCGCGCAGGAGACCTGGGAGCAGTGCGCCGCCGCCACGGTCCTGGAGCCCATGGCCGACTGGCGGTTGGCTCCCCGGCCGGTCGTGCTGAACGCGCGCGTCGACCGGATCGCGGACACGGTCGGCCGCTTCACCGCGGCGGGCGTCCCGGTGATCGCCCGCGTCGGCGGCGGTGGGCGACTGACGGTGCGCGACCCCGCGCTCTCCCGCCACGTAGGCAAGGTGTACGGCGCCCAGCAGATCCTGGCCTCGGCCAAGGGGCTGCGCCGCCGCGTCGAGCGGCCCGGCCCGGCCGGTTCCCCCGCCGCCCGCCGTGCCTCGTGGGCGGTCGCCGTGCGGGTCGACACCGCGGGCAGGTTCGCGGGGCTGCGCCTGCCGGGCTCCGGCCGCAGTGGCAAGAGCCTGCTCCTGCTCGGTGAGTGGGAGGACCCGCAGCGCCCGCCTGTGGGGTGCTGGATCACCAACATGGACTCGCTTGCGGCGGGCTCCCTGCTGCGGATCGCGAAACTCGCCGGGCGGGCGGGGCAGGCACAGGCGGGGACCGGGGAGGACGTCGGCCTGAAGGACTTCGAGGGGCGCTCCTTCCGCGGCTGGCACCGGCACATCACCCTGGCCTCCGCCGCTCATGCCGCAACAGCCCTGGCGGAGCTCGCGGTGCCCTGGGTGTGACCCGACGGCCGCTGGCGTGAGCGGGTCGCGCCTGCCGTGTGCCGGGCTACCGGTGCACCGACCCCTTCACGCGCTGGAGCCGCAACGCCAGCTGGATCTCCAGCGCGTTGGCGGGATCCTGCCAGGAGGGGCCCAGGAGCTCGCCGATCCGGTCCAGGCGGCGCATGACGGTGTTGGTGTGGACGTGCAGTCGCTGGGCGGCCCGGGTCGGGCTGCCGCCCGAGGTGAAGTACGCCTCCAGCGTTCCGACGAGGTCGGTGGAGCGCCGGGCGTCGTAGTCGAGCACGGGGCCGACGGCCGAGGAGACGAAGCCGTCGACGTCGTTCTTGTCGGAGAGCAGCAGCCCGAGGAAGCCCAGGTCCTTCGCCGCCGCGGTGCGGCCCGCACAGCCGAGGGCGGTCAGGGTGTCCAGACATCGCCGCGCCTCTTCGAAGACCTCGTTGACCGAGCACAGATCCCGGGTCGGCCCGGCCGCGCCGCCGGTCACGGGGTGCCCGAGTACGGCGGACAGCTCCGCCGCGGCCGAGCGGGCGGCGGCGGAGGCGTCCGCGCCGGGCAGGAACAGCACCAGGCACTCACCTCGAACGGTCCGTATCCCCCCGTGCCGATGGGCGTACGAGGCGGCCCAGATGCTCGCCTCGCCCGGCTTTCCGCCCGTCGGCCGCAGGACCAGGACGATGTGCTCGCCGACGGGGTCGATCTTCAGCCGCCGGGCGCGTTCTGACAGCCGACGCGAGGACTGCGGGGCGGCCGAGAGCAGGTCGTCCAGGTACTCGTCGCGTACGGGTCCCGCGGCGGCCGCCATGCTCTGCCGTTGCAGGACCAGGGCGACGGCCTGGCCGACCGAGCGCAGCAACTGCCGTTCTGTGGAACCGAGTTGGCGGGGCGTCTCAAGAAGCAGGACGGCGGGTTCCGCCATTTTGGTGCCCAGACGCGTGGCCCAGACGCTCCCGGTGACGGCCACGGGCTCGTCGCCGGCGTGCGCCTCCACGAGCGCCCTGACCGTCGTCGCCTCGTTCAGGTCGGGCAACTGCCCGGTTGCGGCCGGGATGCGACCTTGGGCGTCGCGCACGCACAGGGTGCCGCCCAGTGCCTCGGCGGCCGTATGCAGGATGTCACCGAGATCGCAGCCGTCGAGCACCATGTCCATGAGCCGGGTCTGTGCCTCGCAGACGGAACTCAGTCGCGTCCGCAGGGATTCGGCACGGGCCGCCTCCCGCTCCGCCTCGGTCGCACGGGCGTCCGCCAGGTCCTGACGCCGGGCCGCCGCGATGGCCGAGGCCGACAGGTTGGCCAGGGCCCGCATCAGGCTGACCTCGTCGGGAGTGAAATGGCGTACGGCCCGCGTGGCGCCGTACAACGCCCCGAGGGACTTCTTGCCGTGGGTCATCGGGACGGCGAGGATCCCGCGGAGGCCTTCCGAGCGCACAACCTCGTCGATGTCCCGCGCATGCGGGAACCGGTCGTCGGCCAGGTAGTCGGAGGACCAGAAGGGGGCATGCCTGTGCTGGGCCAGCTGGCCCATGCCCATGCCTTTGTCCATGGAGAGGCCGACGCTGAGCGCCGTCGTCTCGCCGTCGGTGTGCTGCACGTGCGAACTGCCGTCCGCCTGCTGGAGGCTGGCATACGTCATGTCGAAGTCCAGCAGCAGTCGTGCGCGGCGGGTGACCGCCTTCAGGATGTCGGCGCCGCTGTCTGCCATCTCCTGGGCCGCGTCGACCAGCGCCGCGAGGGCGGCTTCCCGTTTCCGCTGTCTGTCCATCGAGGCGCGGACGTCCAGCGCCAGCCCGGTGGCCTGCCGCAGTCCGCTCAGCTGCCGCTCCGTCAGCTTGCGCTGGTGCGCCTCCCGGAGCAGGTCCTCGAAGTGCCAGGGCGGGGCCTCCTGGGCGAGAAGCCGGAGAACGGTCAGCGCGGGAGACTCCGCGCCAGCGTCACCCGAGGTGTCATCCGAATCCACCAAGCGCCCCCCACCACAGGCTTCCGACGAACTTCCCCATCATACGCGTAGGCGATTCAGCAACTCGGATGCCTACTCTCCGGTAGCCGCGCAGGCCCTGCGTGGCGCGCGGACAGGTGCCCGGGCCACCTCTTCAGCAGCCGAGCGTTGTGGCACGAGCACCTTCCGGCAGGTGTCAGGGCTGGTCAATATGTCGATCACGGGGACGGACGGCGCGCACGGCGCTCATGGTCACAAGGGATACGGATGGCAGAGCTGAAGAGCTATGCGCGGTCGCTCGAGCGCAGCCGGCAGGCGTTGACGCGGACGGACAGGCCGAGAATGTTTGCACTGGCGAACAGGGAGTGGGACGTACTGGGTGGCGTGTTCTCGCCCGCGTTCTCGGCGACGACCAGGGTGGCGATGGAGGTTCTCGGGCTCGTCGGCGACGAGGAGCCGGACTTCTGGCGGCGCAGCGGATCGTTCCTGGAGATCGGGTCCGGAACCGGGATCATCGCGGTGTCGGCCGCCCTCGCGGGCTGTGAGCGAGTGGTCGCCACCGACATCAACCCGGACGCCGTGCGCAACACGGAGATCAACGCCGCGCGGCACGACATGGCGGACCGGGTGAGAGTGGTCCACAGCGACCTGTTCTCGGCACTGGACCCCGCG
This sequence comes from Streptomyces sp. NPDC007896, assembly GCF_042959425.1. Classification (NCBI taxonomy): domain Bacteria; kingdom Bacillati; phylum Actinomycetota; class Actinomycetes; order Kitasatosporales; family Streptomycetaceae; genus Streptomyces; species Streptomyces sp. NPDC007896. Next base: position 73,030 of record NZ_JBIBKX010000019.1, read on the forward strand.
GAGCGCTTCGACACCGTCTACTGGCACTCCAACTTCGTTCTCGCGCCCGACGACTACCGGTACGAGACCGATCACGAGCGGGCGTACGTGGATCCGGGCTACCGTGCGCACCGGCGCTACCTGGTCGAGGCCCCGGGCCTGCTGACCGAGGGCGGCTCGGCCCTGCTCCAGTTCAGCGACCGCGGCGACCTCTCCCTGCTCCACGACATGGCCGCCGAGTGCGGCCGGACGCTGCGTGTGCTGGACGGCCGCAGCTTCCTGGAGGGCGAGGAGAGGATTGAGCACCTGCTCCTGGAGATCGTTGTTGTCGACTGACGTCACGGAAAGAACCATGCGCACGCTCCTTGTCGACAACTATGACTCCTTCACCTACAACCTTCACCACTACCTGGCGGAGGTGAGCGGACAGGAGCCGGTGGTGATCCGCAACGACGACCCCTCCTGGCACCGCGGCATGCTCGACTCGTTCGACAGCGTCGTCCTCTCGCCGGGGCCCGGAGATCCGGCGGTCGCCGCCGACTTCGGGATCTGTCGGGAGATCGTCGAGCATGCGCGGCTGCCCCTGCTGGGTGTGTGTCTCGGCCACCAGGGACTGGCCCTGGCGCACGGTGCCACCGTGTCCCGGGCGCCGGAGCCGAGGCACGGCCGCCTCTCGCCCGTGCTGCACGACGGCACCGGGCTGTTCGCCGGACTCCCGTCGCCGTTCGAGGTGGTGCGCTACCACTCGCTGGCCGTGACCGACCTCCCCGAGGAGCTCAGGGCCGTCGCCCGGACACCGGACGGGGTCCTGATGGGCATCGAGCACCGCGACCGGCCGATGTGGGGCCTGCAGTTCCACCCCGAGTCGATCCTGACCCGGCACGGGCACGACCTGCTCGCCAACTTCACGCACCTGAGCCGGACATGGCGCGCGAGCCGCGCGGCGGAGCGGGTGGAGATCTCGGGACGGGCCCCAGCGCCCCCGGCCGCCGACGCGGCCCACGACGCGGGTGCCGGACCCGCCGCCGACGCAGTCACCGGTGCCGGTGCGGCCCAGGACGCGCAGCCGGAGCAGGACCGGCGACGGCCCCGCTCACTGCGGGTCCTGGCCGAGCAACTCCCCGTGCCCTGCGACGCCGAGGTCGCCTACGACCGCCTCTTCCGGGGCGGGGAGTACGCCTTCTGGCTGGACAGCAGCAGATCCGATATGGACACGGGGCGGTTCTCCGTCATGGGGGACGCGTCCGGCCCGCTCGCCCGGGTGGCACAGGCCGATGTGAACGCGGGTACCGTGACGGTCCGGTCCGCCGAGGACACGCGCGTGATCCAGGGAGGGCTCCTGGAATGGCTCGATCGCGACCTTCGCTCGATCCGCGTGGAGGTCCCGCCGCTCGACTGCGGATTCGCCCTCGGCTGGGTCGGCTACCTCGGCTACGAGCTGAAGGCCGAGTGCGGCGGGGACGCGGCGCACCGGTCGAAGGAGCCCGACGCCGTCATGGTCTTCGCCGACCGCGCGCTGGTCTTCGACCACCTGGCGGGCACCGTCCAGCTGCTGGCCCTGGCGCCGGACGGCGACGAGACGGCGGCACGCGCCTGGCTGCGCTTCGCCCAGGACGAGCTCGCGGCCTTGGCAGCCGGCCCTGCCGCCGAGGACGTACCGGCTCCGGCCGGGCCCGCCGAACTGCGGCTGCGACACGACCGCGACACCTACCTCCGGCTCATCGCCGACTGCCGACGCGAGATAGCCGCGGGCGAGACGTACGAGGTGTGCCTGACCAACATGGCCGAGGTGCACCTCGACCTGGACCCCTGGCAGGGCTACCGCTTTCTGCGCCGCAACAGCCCCGCGCCCTACGGGGCGCTGCTCAGCTTCGGGCCGCTGTCCGTGCTGAGCACCTCGCCCGAGCGTTTCCTGCACATCTCGGCGGACGGCACGGCCGACTCGAGGCCCATCAAGGGGACGCGTCCGCGCGGCGCGACCCCGGCGCAGGACGCCGACCTGGCCGAGGATCTGCGGACTCAGGAGAAGGACCGCGCGGAGAACCTGATGATCGTCGACCTGGTCCGCAACGACCTCGGCCGGTGCGCCGAGATCGGTTCGGTCGAGGCCGACCTCTTCCAGGTCGAGACCTACGCGACGGTGCACCAGCTGACGAGCCGGATCCGGGCGAGGCTCTCGGCGGGCCGCAGTTCGGTGGACTGGGTGCGCGCCGCCTTCCCGCCCGGTTCCATGACCGGCGCCCCGAAGATCCGCACCATGCAGCTCATCGACAAGCTCGAAGCCGGCCCGCGTGGCATCTACTCCGGCGCCATCGGCTACTTCTCGCTGACCGGTGCAGCCGATCTGAGCGTCGTGATACGCACGGCCGTGGTCACCCCCGGCCGTATTCGTTACGGAGTCGGCGGAGCCGTCATAGCGCTGTCGGATCCGATGGCCGAGTTCGAGGAGACAGCCGTCAAGGCACGGCCCCTCCTCGACCTCACCGGCGCCGATTTTCACTGACCTGACATAGTCCTCGAACACCTGTGGTCAGCCGCCCCGGCTTTGAGCAGAATTCAATCAGTGGGGCAGGCCAGAATTGGCTGGACGGGTCCCGTCGTCGCAATCGCAAGGACGTTGGGTGACCTATTGGCAAAAAGTAGCGGGCAGTTGGTGGTGACCGGTTCCGGAAACCACCCGGACGCCCCTGTCGGTCTGGCCTGATCGCCTCTTCAACGACCGGCCATCCAGGCCGAATTCTGCCGCCCCGGCCGGATTCGACTGCCCGCCGGGTGTGCCCACGCCGGCGTCGTACGCCTGCCGCCGCCCTGATCACCGGGCAGAACACGGTCGTCGACGACCGTGCGCGCCACCGTGCGGCTTTTCGAAGGCCATTCACAGTGAACCAGGAGTGATTCGATTGACCACTTCCGACGTGCGGGACATCAACGAACTCCGCTCGGTGCTCGACCGGGACGGATACATCGTCATCGAGAACGTGGGTTCCACCGAGAACGCCGAGAAGCTGCTGAGCGGGCTGGGCGGCATCCTGCCGCAGTACGACGGCCGCAAGTCGCACGAAATCGTGGTCACCCCCGGATTCGAGGATCTGCTGCACTCCAAGACCTCGAGGGAGATATACGTCCACACCGAGGCGCCGGGCTGGGACCCCGTCCCGCAGTACCTGGCCCTCTACTGCCACGCGCAGGCCCGGTGCGGCGGCGGGCACACGACGATCTGCGACGGGCGCAAGTTCCTCGCCGATCTCAGCGACCGCGAGCGGGAATTGATGTACGACGTGGAAACCGACTTCCCCGGCGCCTATGGAACGCAGGGGAAGGACGGCGAGGCCGAGTGGACGGTCCGCAAGCCGATGGTTTCGCGTGACGTGGACGGCACCGAGGTGATCCGGTTCAGCTACACCCACCTGACCTTCGGAGATTACACACCCGACCTCGGCCGGGACGTCTTCGTCGACCGTCTGCCCCTGGGCGAGGAGGGCATGGCCCTCGCCGAGCACGGCACCAGGTTCTTCAACGACAACCACCTGCCGGTGCTCGTCCCGGACCACGCGCTGCTGATCTGGGACAACCGCCGGATGTTCCACGGCCGCAGCTCCTACACCGACCAGCGCCGGCACCTGACCCGCTTCTTCGTCGGCGCCTAGGCGGACCGGGGCCGCACCGGCCCGGATCAGCAACAGAGAGGAAGCACCCCTGTGATCACCGATCCTCAGGAAGGCAGCACCGGAAACTTCGGCACCGTGCTCTTCGACGCGGTGGACAACCCGGTCATCCAGCGGCTCGCCCTGAACTGGGAGAAGCGCGCCACGGTCAAGCGGGACGACCCCGACCTGCTCGATCTCTTCGATCCGGAACTCCCGGACTACCCCGACACGATCGTGCCGTTCAAGGACCACCCCACCTACCGGGAACTGTCTCCCGAGCAGCAGGGGGAGATCCTGAGCTGGGCGATGATCGCGCTGAACCGGAACACGATGTTCTCCGAACAGCGCGTGGTCAACCCGGCGTTCAGCCTCATTCTCCAGGGGGAGTTCCCCGGACTGTGGGGTGAGGCGCTGGAGATCTCGCTGATGCAGTCGATGGTGGACGAGCAGTACCACACCCTCATGCACCACATGGCGAGCGGCATCACGCGCAAGCGGCGCGGCAAGCCGTTCAAGGACTCCGATCTGCCGCTGCCGTACTACTCCCGGGTGCACATGCAGCTCAGTGCGGACGCCCCGGAACGCTGGCAGCGCAGTCTCCTCACGCTCTCCTTCGCCACCATCACGGAGCTGTGCATCGGCGGCTATCTCGAACTGATCGCCAAGGCTCCCGGCATCCAGCCCATGAACCTGGCCCTCGCCCGGCTGCACCGCCACGACGAGGTCTGCCACGGATCCATCAACGGCGAACTGGTCAAGGTCCTCTACCCCCAGCTGAACAAGGAACAGCGGCGCTTCCTGCTGCAGGCCCTGTGCGATGCGCTGGAGGCGTACGCGGCGAACGACTACGGCACGTGGCAGACCGTCATGAACCTGGTCGGCGTCAAGGGCGGCGAGGAGATGCTGCTGGACGTCCAGGACGCCGGCCGCAAGGCGCTGCTGCGCGACTACAGCGGCCTGTACCGGGTCTTCGAGGACCTCGATGTGCTGGAGCAGATCGAGTTCGACTGGTCGAGCGTCAAGGTGTCCGGCGAGATCCCCTACCAGTGAGCCGTCGGTTCGGAGCCGAACAGGGAAATCGCCGCCAAGGGAACTCGCCCGAAAGGGAACACATGGACAAGGTCATGCCCGTGGCCGACCAGTACCGCATCGCGCCGGACGTCGCCGAGACCGTCGCCGCCCGGGCCCTCACGGACGCCGGGGTGGCACCGGCCGACAGTGCCGCCGTGGCGGACGCGCTGGTGCAGACCTCGCTGCGGGGCATCAGCACCCACGGCCTGCGCCTGCTTCCGCAGTATCTGAGCGACATCGAGCACGGCATCGCCAATCCGCGGCCTGTCTGCACCGTGGTCAGGGAGACGGGACCCACCGCCGTCCTGGACGCGGACTCGGCCCTCGGCATCGTGGCCGGCCTCCGGGGAACCGAGGAAGCGGTGCGCAGGGCGAGCCGGTTCGGCGTCTCCGTGGTGGTGGTGCGCAACTCCAACCACTTCGGCGCGGCGTCCGTGTACAGCCGGGCGATGGCGAAGGCCGGGATGATCGGCTGGGTCATGACCTCCTGCTCGCCGCGCGTCGCGCCCTACAACGGCAGCAAGGCGCACTTGGGCACCAACCCGATCAGCGTGGCCGCGGGCGTCGGGGACCACGAGTTCGTCCTGGACATGGCCACCAGCCAGGTGTGCCTGGGGGAGATCCGTGAACGCGGACGTCAGGGCGAACCGCTGGAGGAGGGCTGGGCCAAGGACGCCGCGGGACGCCCCACCGTCGACGCCGCGCAGGTCTCCACGCTCATGCCCCTCGGCGCCGGGCACAAGGGCCAGGGACTGGGCATGGTGGTCACCCTGATGACGGCGGTGCTCGCCGGCTCCCCGCTCGACTGGGAGCTGGAGCACATCGAGAGCGCCCCCCACGGCAGGGGCCGCCAGGTGGCGCACTTCCTGATGTGCCTGGACCCGGCCGTCTTCGGCGGGGACGAGGCGTTCGACGAACGTATGCGGACGTTCGTGGACGACACGCGGCACAGCCCCTCCGCGGGCGCCGAACCGGTGCGCGTGCCGGGCGACCCGGAGCGCATCACGGCGGCCCGCAACGCCGCCCACGGCATCCCCCTGGACCCCCGCACGGGCCAGAGGCTGTACGGCCTGGCGGCCGACTACGGCATGGACAACCTGCTGCCCACCACCGGCATCGCCTGACGCCGGGCAAGGAGAATTCGCGTGGTAACCCTCTCCCGATCCAAGTCCATCTGGATGGACGGCGAGTTCGTCCCCTGGGACGACGCCCGGATACACTTCCTGACGCCGTCCCTGCACTACGGCTGGGCTGTCTACGAGGGCATGCGCGCCCATCGCACGGCCGACGGCACGGCGATCTTCCGGATCGACGACCACATAGCCCGGCTGCGCAACTCGGCACGGGTGTACATGATGGAGGTCCCGTACTCCGACGAGGAGATCGCTGAGGCGATCGTCTCCCTCGTCAAGGAGAACGGCTCGCAGCCCTGTTACATACGGCCGAACATCTACCTCGGCTATGGCAGCATGGGCGTCTCGCTGGACCTGTCGGCGGCCCGCGTGGCCATCGCCACCTGGCCCTGGTCCGACTACGTGGACCGGCAGGCGCTGGCGCGGGGCTGCCGGGTGATGACCAGCGGCTGGCGGCGCAACCACCAGGACGCCATCCCGCCGCAGGCGAAGGCGACCGGCGCCTACATCAACTCCTGCATGGCCAAGATCGGCGCCCAGCGGGCCGGCTATGACGACGCGCTGCTGTTGACCGACACCGGCCATGTCGCTGAGTGCTCAGCGGCCAACTTCTTCCTCGTCAAGGACGGTGTCCTGCACACGCCCCCGGTCAGCGAGGGGATCCTGCCCGGCATCACCCGCTCCACGGTCATGACGCTGGCCGCCGAAGCGGGACTGGAGGTGGTCGAACGCCGGATCGCGCGGGCGGAGGCGTACACCGCAGACGAGATCTTCCTGACCGGCACGGCCATCGGCGTCGTCCCGGTGGCCTCCGTCGACGACCGGCCGACCACGTCCGCGGGCTGCGGGCCGGTCACCAAGACCGTCGTCGAGGCGTACGAGGACGCCACGTCGGGCCGGCTGCCCGGCCACGCGGACTGGTGCACCCCGGTCTGACCGGCGCCGGGTGCGGGAGCGCCGCCCACGGAAGCGCTCCCGCACGGCGGGCGGCAGGCACGAGAGGGCAGACCGAACGAGCGGAGGCACGACGTGAGCCGATCGCGCACCGACAGCCGTGATCTACCGCGGGGACCGGCACCCGCGCCGAACGCACCCCGGGTCGTGGCGGTCGTCGACGCCCCGGAGGGCGGATATGTCGACAACGCCGACCTCGAACAGCGGGAGGCCGGCAGCGGGATCGACGTCCGGCTGCGGGTCCTGTCCCAGAGCGAGGTGCCCGAGCTGGCGCGCCGGGCCCCGGAGTGCATCATCCTGTGGCATCGCATCTCCCTCACGGCCGAGTTCTTCGCGCTCAACTCCTCCTGCCGCGTGGTCGTCTGCGCGAGCGTGGGCCACGACCACGTGGACACCGAGGCCGCCCGGGCGAGCGGAGTGGCCGTCTACCACGTACCCGACTACGGCGTCGACGAGGTCGCGGACCACACGCTGGCCCTCGCCCTGAACGCCGTACGCCGTGTCCGGGAACTCGACGCGCATGTGCGCGACGGCGGATGGGAGTGGCGGCGGGCCGAGGGCGTGCGCCGACTGCGCGGCGCCGCCTGGGGTCTGGTGGGCTGCGGACGCATCGGGCAGGCGGTGGCCCGCCGGGCCGCGTCCTTCGGCATGCGCATCGGCTTCTACGATCCCTACGTCCACCCCGGCACCGAGAAGGCTCACGGCTGGACGCGCTTCTGGAGCCTGCACGAGCTGCTGGCGGCCTGCGAGGTCGTGAGCCTGCACGTGCCTCTCAGCCCGGAGACGGAGCACATGATGGACCGAGCCGCTCTGGAGGCACTCGCGCCGGGGGCCGTCCTGATCAACACCTCACGCGGCGCGGTCGTGGACGAGGACGCCCTGCGCCAGGTCCTGGACCGCGGCCGGCCGGCGGCCGTCGCACTGGACGTCGCCGAGCACGAACCGGGCGTCGCCGGCTGGCTGCGCGGACATCCCCGGGCCCTCCTCACCCCCCACTGCGCCTTCTACTCCGTCGAGTCGATGACCGAACTGCGGCGCAGGGCCGCCCGCGCCGCCGCCCAGGCGCTCCGCGACGAGCCGGTGACCGCGGCCGTCCGCATCGTGTGAGACCGGGCGCGCGATCGCCGTCGCTGTCCGACGTCCCGTCCCGACGTGCCCAGAGAAGAGTCCCTATGCCCCTCGCCCCCAAGGAAGCGGTGGCCCGCCCGGCCGGCTGGAAGGACTGGAAGTGGCAGCAGCGCCACGCCGTCCGCACCGCCGGCGCGATCAAGGAGTACTTCCCCGGGTGCCCGCCCGAGGTGCTCCGGGAGATCGACGCCCACGCCTCGACCCGTCGGTTCCAGGTGACGCCCTACTACCTCAGCCTGATCCGCACGGACGGCGACCGGCTGCGCCCCCTCGAAGACGACCCGCTGTGGCGCCAGGTCTGTCCCTCGGCCCCGGAGCGTGCCGACCCCTACGGCTACGACGGGGAGAGCGAGAACTGGGAACTGGACGAGGAGATGGTGACCCCGGTCGCCCAGCACAAGTACGGCAACCGGGTCATCATCCGGTACTCCAACATCTGCCACGCGTACTGCCAGTTCTGCTACGAGGCACTGCGCACCCTCGAACGGAACTCGTCGAAGCCGTCCTTCGAGCGGCGTCACTGGCTCCAGACGCTGGACTACCTCGCGGACCACGCCGAGGTGGAGGAGGTGATCCTCAGCGGCGGCGAGCCGTTCATGCACAGCGACGAACAGCTCGCCGGGGTGCTGGCGGACCTCCGGGAGGTCCGTCCCGAGCTGATCGTCCGCATCCACACCCGCAGCCTCACCTTCAACCCGTTCCGGGTCACCGAAACGCTGGCACAGACGCTGCGGGCGCACGAAGTGCAGGCGCTGGGCCTGCACATCACGCACCCCAACGAGATCACCCCGGCCTTCGTCGAGGCCCTGCGCCGGCTGCAGAGCGCGGTCCCCATCGTGTTCTCCAACGTGCCCCTGCTGCGAGGCGTCAACGCGTGCCCCGAGACGATGCGGGAGCTGTCCATGTCCCTGTACCGGCTGGGCGTGCACGCCGGCTACCTGTACCACTTCATGCCCCGCAGCCCGAAGTCCGAGCTGTTCTGGGTCCCCGTGGACGAGGGCCGCAGGATCGTCCGGTCCATGAAACGCCACGTGTCCAACCCCGCCGTCCCCGAGTACGTCCTGCCGCATCCGACCGGGAAGTACACCGTGCCGCTGCACGACGCGGACGAGCACCCCAGGCACGAACAGGACTCCGACGGCGTCCGGTTGCTCGGCTTCGTGAACTGGCGCGGCGAGCACGTCACGTATCCCGACCCTGAATGACCGGCCCCGGGCCGCATCCCACTACCACACCGCCCCCCCACGGCAGGAGACGAGGCATGTGCGACACCGTCCGTAGCGTCGTCGACGGACAACGGATCCCGTCGATGCGGCCGCCTTTGCGAGACCCGTCGCAGACGGCGCGGCACACGGTTGAACACCGGCTCGCCCGCTGCCTGGACGGTCCGCTGGACCTCCAGGGCCGCGGCGACGACAGCAGGGCACTCCTGCGCACCGCGCAAGGCCGGCTCGAAGCCGGGATCGCGAGCCAGGACCCCGACGCCCTGCTGGACGTCCACCGCTCGCTGTACGCGGTCTACGAGACCCTGCTCGGACACCCCCTCGCCCCGGCCGCGCGGCACGAGCGCAGCGCGTGGTTCAACGTGTTCCGGGCGATGTGCGAGGACGCCCTCCTGGAGGCCGACCTCGCGTCGCTGGAGGGCAGCCTGCCATCAGCCGTCGAGGCGGGCCGACCGCATTACCTGAGGCAGTGGTTCCTCACCGCCTCCCAGCAGCGCAGCCCGCTCGACCGGGCGGTGGAGGACCACCTCGAACACAAGGCGACCCTGAAGGAGATGACCCGGTTCATCCAGGCCGACGGCTATCTCAACTACCGGTTCTTCGACGCCCTGGTGCTGGCGCAGACCCACTTCATGGAGAGCGTCAAACAGGAGATCGGCCACCACCTGTGGGACGAGTGCGGCGCCGGCGACGACTCGGCGGCCCACACCGTCCAGTTCACCCAGGTCTTGCGCCGGCTCGGCACGTCGCTGCCGCTCCTGCCGCCCTGGGAGGACTGGCGCCCCTACGCCGGCTTCAACCTGTACTTCATGCTCGGCACCAACCGCCGCCACCATCTCAAGGCGCTGGGCAGTCTGGCCATGCCCGAACTGTTCGACGTGGACCGCGACGACATCGTCGTACGAGGTCTACAGCGGCTGGGGCTCGACCCCCACGACGGATTCCAGTTCTTCGTGAACCACGTCTCCGGCGACGCCGAGCACGGGCCCGAGTGGCTGAGCCATGTCGTCACCCCGATCGTCCGCCACGACCCGGCCGCCGGCATGGAGCTCGCGCAGGGCGCGGCGCTGCGGATGCTCGCCATGCGCCGCTACAACGAGTTCCTCGCCGGCCTGCTGAACGTCGAGCCGGTCCAGGCCGTCACCGGGTGGACCTGAGATGAGCCGCGCCGCATCCAATCCCTTTCCGTCGATCGAGATGCAAGAACGTTCCACCGGTCTGCCCGCGCGATGGCGCCTGTCCACCAACGAGAACGAGTTCGGCCCCGCGCCCGCGGCCGTCGAGGCCATGGTCGCCGCCGCACAGGACGCGCACCGCTACCCGGACTGCGCGCACCACTCGCTGCGCCGGAGCCTGGCCCGCCTGCACGGGGTGAGCGAGGAGGCGATCCTGGTGGCGACGGGCATCGACGGCCTGCTGGCCCAGGTGTGCCGCTCGCTGCTGCACCCCGACTCGCCGGTGGTCACCACCACGGGCACCTATCCGACCTTCGCCCACTTCGCCGAGGCGGCCGGGGCCGTGGTCCACACCGTCGACTACCACCAGGACCGCGCCGACGCCGAGGCACTGGCCGACGCCGCGCGCCGGCATCGGGCCGCACTGGTCTACCTCGCCGAACCCGACAACCCGCTGGGCAGTGCCCTGGGAGCCGACGAGGTGCTGCGACTCGCCGACCGGCTCCCGGACTCCACCGTCCTGGTCGTCGACGGGGCCTACGCCGAGTACGCCGCGACCCGCCCGCTGGACGCGCGGGACGTCATGGGGCGCCGACTGCTGTGGTTGCGCACCTTCTCCAAGGCCCATGGTCTGGCGGGGCTGCGGGTGGGCTACTGCCTGTACGACCGCACCACGACGGCCGGCCTCGACCGCGGCCTGGAGCACTACGCGGTCGGCCGGCTCGCCGAGACGGCCGCACGCGCGGCCCTCGACGACACCCGGCACCTGGAGCGGACGGTCGCCCTGACCGCGGCCGGCCGCACGCACTACCAGGCGGAACTGGCGGCGCTGGGCTGCCGGCCCCTGCCGTCCGAGACGAACTTCGTGACCTTCCGGATCCCGGGCGACCCCCGCCGCACCGGCGAGGTGACGAACGCCATGCGACAGCGGGGGACGTACATCCGGCCGGTGCGGACCCCCGGGCGGCCGGACCTGGTACGCCTCACGATCGGCCCGCCGGCCCAACGTGCCGAAGTGCTCGGCCTGTTGCGCGACCTTCTCTGAACGTTCCCCCACCTCGACCATGCACCCGCGGGTGCGGAATGTGAGCCCTGCCATGTCGTCGTTGTCCTCGTTGCCCTCCTCCAGGCCCTCCAGCAGCCTCTCCTGGTCCCAGATAGCCGAGTCCGTCACGCCCGGCCATCCCGACAAGGTCGCCGACCAGGTCTCCGACGCCGTACTCGACGCATATCTCGCCACCGACCCGCACGCACGCGTCAACTGCGAGGTCATGGTGACCCGGGACCACGTTCTGGTGACCGGCCAGGTGACCGCCGCCGGGGCGGTGGACGTCGAGGCGGTCGTACGCGGCGTGCTGTCCGACGTCGGCTACCGTGACGTGGCTGTCCACGGCATCGACGCGACGCGCAGCCCGGTCACGGTCGTCCTCGACCACCAGTCGCGTGAGATCGGCGCGGGCGTCGACGAGGGCGGCTCCGGCGACTCCGGCATCGTGTACGGGTACGCCTGCGACGAGACGCCCGAACGGCTGCCGCTCAGCTGCGTGCTGGCTCACACGCTGAGCAGGACACTCGCCGAACAGCGCGACCAGGCACCGCAGGCCGGGCTCGGACCCGACGGCAAGGTGCAGGTGGAGGTCGTCGCCGGCGACCGACCCCCGCACGGCCGGGTCGTGCTCTCCGTCCAGCACGCCGCCACGGAACCGCTCGAAGCGGTACGGGAGTTCTGCGCCGAGCAGGTGGTCAAGCCCGTCCTGGCGACGCGGGACCTTCCCGTCGAGTGGGTCCAGGTCAACCCCGCCGGGTCGTTCGTAGTCGGAGGCACCGCGGCCGATGCGGGGCTCACGGGCCGCAAGCTCATGGTCGACACCTACGGAGGCCTCGCCCGCCACGGCGGCGGCTGCTTCTCCGGCAAGGACGCCACCAAGGTGGACCGTTCGGGCGCCTACGTGGCACGTCAGCTCGCCCTGACCGCGGTCGAGGCCGGCCTTGCCGCGCGGTGCCAGGTGGGCATGGCCTACGCGATCGGACGCCCCGAGCCGGTGTGGTTCGAGGTGGACTGCTTCGGCACCGAGCGCGTCGACCCGGCGAAGCTCACGGCCGCGCTGCGCTCACTGACCGACCTGCGGGTCGACGCCACCATCGACCGGCTCCGCCTGCGCCACATCCCCTTCCGCCCCACCGCCACCTTCGGCCACTTCGGACGCACCGACGGCTTCCCCTGGGAGCAGCCGGTGCGCGCCGACGAACTGCGCGCCCAGCTGGCCTGACCGGACCCCCCACCTCGGACGGACCCACTCACCCTGATGAAACGCACCCCTTCCGCAGACCTCCAGGGCTTCTCCTACGGCTTCCTGGGCGTCCTCGGGTTCAGCCTCACCCTGCCTGTGACCCGCATGGGGGTGGGTTCCCTCCCGCCCGAACTCGTGGGCCCCGGGCGCGCCCTGCTCGCCGTGATCCCCGCGGCACTCCTACTGCTCCTGCGGCACCGGCCACTGCTGCCGCCGAGACACCAGCTGCGTGCCGTGCTCGTCACCGCCCTGGGCACCGTCATCGGCTTCCCGCTGCTGACGGCGCACGCCCTGCGCACGGTGTCGGCCAGTCATGCCGCCCTGGTGGTCGCCCTGTTGCCGGCCACCACCGCGGTCATGGCCGTGCTCCGGGGCCGTGAACGGCCCTCCGGCAGGTTCTGGGTGTGCTGCGGGCTGGGCACCGCGATCGTCCTCGGCTACCTCTCGCTGGGCTTCGGCGGGGGCCTGCACACCGGCGACGCCGAGTTGCTGGCGGCCGTCGTCGTCTGCTCCCTCGGCTACGCGGAGGGAGGCGTGCTGGCCCGGGACGTGCCGGGCTGGGTGGTCACCTCCTGGTCGCTGGTCGCCGGAACCCCCGTGGCCGCCCTGGTGGTGGTCCTGGCCTGGCCGTCGCAGGGGCCGACCCTGGACGCGCGCGGTGCGGCGGCCTTCGTCTACCTCGCCCTGGGCAGCTCGCTGCTGTCGTTCATCGCCTGGTACCGGGGCCTGTCCACCGGCGGTGTGGCCAAGGTGGGCCAGATTCAGCTCCTGCAGCCGGTACTCACCATGCTCTTCGCGGCCGTTCTTCTCGACGAACCGCTGCGGCCCTCCACCGTACTCGTGGGTCTCGCCGTGGGCGTTGTCGTCCTCGCCGCCCAGCGCACCCGCACCGTAAGCAGTGGTGGCCCCGCCACCACCCGAGAAAGGATCGTCCATGACCGTCGTGCAGGGCTTGAGTGACCTGGCAGCTCCCGTGTTCTCCGCCATCACCTCCAACCGCCTCGCCGAACTCGTCGGCCGGGCCGGATTCACGGGCGACCAGGTCACCGCGGTACGAGCCGTGGCCGAGGTGCTGCCGTTCAGGACGAACAGCTACGTCGTCGACGAGCTGATCGACTGGAGCGCGGTGCCGGACGACCCGATCTACCGCCTGGTCTTCCCGCAGGAGGACATGCTGCCGCCCGCGGACGTGGCCCGCATCGCCGACCTGCTGAACAAGGGAGCCGCACCCCGGGAGGTGACGGCCGCCGCGAACGAGGTGCGCCGCAGGCTGAACCCGCACCCGGCCGGCCAGCTGGAGCTGAACATCCCCAGCCACGCGGGCGCGCAGATGCCGGGCGTGCAGCACAAGTACCGCGAGACGGTCCTGTTCTTTCCCAAACAGGGCCAGACCTGCCACTCGTACTGCACCTACTGCTTCCGCTGGGCCCAGTTCATCGGCGACGCCGACCTGAAGATGGCCAGCGGTGACATCGAGCAGCTCAAGCGCTACCTCGCCGACCACCCCGAGGTGAGCAACGTGCTGTTCACCGGCGGCGACCCGATGATCATGCGGGCCGGAGTGCTGCGCCGCTACGTCGAACCGCTGCTGGAGCTCGACCAGCTGGACTCCATCCGCATCGGCACCAAGGCGCTGAGCTACTGGCCCTACAAGTTCACCACCGATCCGGACGCCGACGACATGCTGCGGCTCTTCGAGGAGGTGTCACGCTCCGGCAAGGACCTCTCGGTCATGGCCCACTTCTCCCACCCGCGCGAGCTCCAGACCCCGGCTGTCGAGCAGGCGGTGCGGCGGCTGCGCGGCGCGGGGGCGAGCATCCGGACCCAGGCGCCGCTGATGCGGTACATCAACGACGACCCCGCCGTCTGGTCGACGATGTGGAGCAAGCAGGTCAGCATGGGCATGGTGCCGTACTACATGTTCATCGAGCGGGACACCGGCCCGCAGGAGTACTTCAAGGTTCCTCTCGCCGACGCCTACGAGATCTTCCGGCGGGCCTACCGGGACGTGAGCGGGCTGTGCCGCACGGTGCGCGGGCCGTCCATGTCCACGACCTCCGGCAAGGTCTGTGTGGACGGCGTCGTGGAGGTCGCCGGGGAGAAGGTGTTCGCCCTGCACTACATCCAGTGCCGCGACGCCGACGCGGTGGGTCGCCCGTTCTTCGCGAAGTTCGACCCCGCCGCGTCCTGGTTCTCGGAGCTGGTCCCGGCCTTCGAGGGGGACTTCCCGGTCGGCATCGCATGACCCGCACGCGTCTCACCTACGCCCACCGCCCCGCTCGGGAGCTGCTGAGGATCGCCGCCGCCGAGGCAGGGCCGTGGTTCCCGGGCCGGATCTCCGGGGTCTTCGCCCTCGGCAGCATGGCCCACGGCGGCTTCGCCCCCGAGGTGAGCGACGTCGACATCGCCCTGGTCTTCGACGAGGTGCCGGCCGACGCGGCCGAACGCGTCACCGCCCTCGCGGAGCACGTCCGCGCCTTGGTCCCGGCCGAGGCGCGTCCGCTGGCCGACCGGCTGTCGGTCTTCTGGAGCGACTGGCCTCATCTGTGCCGGGGAGAGGGCGCGGGACGTCTCCCGGCGGTCGACCGGGCAGACTTCCTTGAGCACGGTGTCCTGCTCACCGGGCACGACCTGCGGCACCTGTGCCCGCGCCCCGACGATGGTGAACTCGTCGTCGAGAGCGCCCGCTTCGCCGCACGCAAGTTCGGTGCCGAGCCGTACCTGGCGCTGCTGAGGTCGCCGCGGCGGCTGTTCGCGGCAGGCGCCCGGGAAGCGACACGGGCGGTGCTGGTGCCCGCCCGCGTCTGCCGCACCCTGGCCACGGGCGACGTCGTGCGCAGCGACATGGCCGCGTCCTGGTAC
This sequence comes from Streptomyces sp. NPDC007896, assembly GCF_042959425.1. NCBI lineage: Bacteria > Bacillati > Actinomycetota > Actinomycetes > Kitasatosporales > Streptomycetaceae > Streptomyces > Streptomyces sp. NPDC007896. Next base: position 88,493 of record NZ_JBIBKX010000019.1, read on the forward strand.
GCCGCTCAGGGCTTGCCCGCCCACCACCTGGTGACGGCGGCCGCCACCTGGCGGCAGGACGGGCTACCGCCCGACACCGGCGAGGCCGAGCGGCTGCTCGGGCGGCACCTGCCGCTCCTGCACGCACACCTGGCCGAACGGATCCGGCAGACGCTCGGACCGGCCGCCGCCGCGGCCTGCGACCGGCTCACCGCCCTGTCCCGGCCGGTCTCGTAGCGGGACCCCTGGAGGACAGGCGGCGCAGGCGGCCCGTGTCCGGCGGGTGAGAGCCCTCCCCCCACCAACGAGGAGACATCTGTGGAGAGCCACTACGACGTGATCGTGATCGGTGGCGGCATCGTCGGTCTGTCCACCGCGTACGCCATCTCCCGGGCCGCGCCCGGCACTTCCGTGGCCGTACTGGAGAAGGAGCCCGCCGTCGCGCGCCACCAGAGCGGTCGCAACAGCGGTGTGATCCACAGCGGTATCTACTACCGCCCTGGGTCGCTCAAGGCGCGCTTCGCCCTGCGAGGCGCCCAGGAGATGGTGAAGTTCTGCGCCGAGCACGGCATCGCGCACGAGGTCACCGGCAAGTTGATCGTGGCGACCGATGCATCGGAGCTGCCGCGGCTGGCCGATTTGGCCCGGCGCGGCGAGCAGCACGGCGTTCCGGTGCGCACGCTCGGCCCCAGGGAGATCGCCGAGCACGAGCCGCACGTACGGGGCCTGGCCGCACTGCACATCGGCACCACCGGCGTGGCGGACTACCCGGCGGTCGCGCGCAGGCTCGTCGAACTGGCCCGACTCGACGGAGCCGAGATCCACACCGGCTGCGAGGTGCTCTCCCTCGGCCGCGGGCCGGGCGGCGTCATCGTGCACACCACCGCTGGAGACGTCCGGTCCCGGATGCTGGTCAACTGCGCCGGCCTGCACAGCGACCGGATAGCCCGCATGGCCGGGGACGACCCCGGCGTGCGCATCATCCCCTTCCGCGGCGAGTACTACGAGCTGAAGGAGCGGAGCCGCGACCTGGTGCGGGGGCTGGTGTATCCGGTGCCGGACCCCGCCTTCCCCTTCCTCGGCGTCCATCTCACCCGGGACGTGCACGGCGGGGTTCACGTCGGGCCCAACGCGGTCCCCGCGTCGGCCAGGGAGGGCTACCGGTGGCGGGACTTCCGGGCCCGGGACGCCATCGAGATCGCCGGCTGGCCGGGGCTGTGGCACATCGCCCGCCGGCACTGGCGCCAGGAGATCGGTGAGTTGTGGCGCTCGGCGTCCAAGGCGGCGTTCACCGCCGCGGTGCGCCGCATGCTCCCCGACGTCACCCGGCACGATCTTCAGCGGGCGCCGGCGGGTGTCCGGGCGCAGGCGGTCCTGGCGGACGGAACCCTCGTGGAAGACTTCCTGTTCACCGGCTCCGGTCCTTTCGTCCATGTCCTGAACGCCCCGTCACCCGCGGCCACCGCATCGCTGCCCATCGGCCGGGAGATCGCCACGCGCGCGTTGAAGGTACTGAGCTGATCCGCTTGGGGGTTGACATGGAGAACTCCGGCCGGCACGTCAAGTTCGTACGATGGCCCGCCGAGGCGAGCATCCGCAACCATCTCCGAAAAGAAGGAATTCCCTGCCTCCTCGTCGTCGAAGGCGGCGCACAGCCGCCGATCTGCACCGACGTGTCGGAGGACTGGATACGGGCGCCGATCTCCCACCAGGACGTGCAGGCCCGGGTCAGGGCGCTGCAGCAACGCACCTACGGGCGCAAGGTTCCGGTGCTCGACTCCACCGGTGTCCTGTATTTCCGGAACAAGACGGTCACCGTCTCCAACGCCCAGGTCGAACTGATGGAGAAGTTCATCGAGCACTACGAGGAGGTCGTCTACCGCGCCGAGTTGGAGCAGCAACTCGCCAAACGAGTCCCCGCGCCCACCCGCAACTCGCTCGACCTGCACATCATGCGCCTGCGGCGCCGCATTTCCATGGTGAACCTCAGCATCCGCACCGTATGGGGACGCGGATACATGCTGGAGCCACAGTTCAGTGAGAAGGCGACTCTCTAGACGGAGTGATCCATGACCTATGTCATCGCCCAGCCCTGCGTCGACGTCAAGGACAAGGCGTGCATCGACGAGTGCCCGGTCGACTGCATCTACGAGGGGCGGAGGTCCTTGTACATCCATCCCGACGAATGTGTCGACTGCGGTGCCTGCGAGCCGGTCTGCCCGGTCGAGGCGATCTTCTACGAGGACGACGTGCCGGAGGAATGGAGGGACTACTACAAGGCCAACGCCGAGTTCTTCGAACACCTGGGCTCCCCGGGCGGCGCCGGCCCGCTCGGCCTGATCGAGCGCGACCATCCCTTCGTCGCCGGCCGGCCGGTCATCGAGGCGTGAGACCGACGACCACCGTGAGCGGAATGTGACGCACCCAGATAACAGCCTTTGACCTGCAAAAACGCGGGCAGGGAGCCTAGGTCCGGGAGTATCTCCATGCTGCGCACCATGTTCAAGTCCAAGATCTGGTATCTGGATGTTTGCGCAGGTCAGGGGCATAACGGTGCCCGTTCGGGCCAGCAAGAGGTCAGCAGGGGAGCCTGCTCTCTCACGTGCCCCAGAGCGTGACGTACACCGGGGGCCGGAACCGGGAGGGCGGGACGCCGGCGCCGGGCGCGCGCATGATGCGGGTCGCTGCGGGCGTGTGCAGGAAGTGCAGGAACGCATCGGTGGCCGGGGAACGATGCTCGGGCTGCAGGACGGTGGCGTGCCACGTGGCGTCCGACGGCGTGGCAGGGGTCTCCAGTATGCGTAGCTCGTCACGCCGGATACGGGGCGACACCAGATGAGCCAACGCCGGTGCCACCCCCGTGCCCTGGGCGGCGGCCGCCCAGGTCGCGGCCTGGTTGGGGAACACCCGCACGTGTCCCTCGGCCACTCCTAGCCGACGCAGCAGCCGCCCGGAGTCCGCGTCCGGATCGGTCCCGGAGGAATCGACCAGCCACGACCACTGCGGCGGCGGACCGGGCGGCCGCGGCGACCCGGCGCCGATCACCACGACCAACCAGGTGCGGAACAGCGGCTCGCTGACCAGTTCGCCCCTGCGGGCGGCGCCAAGACACGGCCCGAGCGCGACGTCGGCCAGCCGGTTCTCCACCAGCACGCGTATCTCGTTGCCGGCGGCCACCCCGAACGAGGTCTCGGTCCTGCGCCCCGAGCGACCTGCGAAGGCTTCCACGAGCGACGGGAGCACGAACTCGGCCAGCGTGCTCGTGGCGACGACCCGCAGTTCGTCGGGCGCACCCCGGGCCGCCCGCACCGCAGCCTCGGCATCCGCGCTCAGCGCGACCATCCGCGACGCGACCGGTAGCAGCCGCGCCCCGGCGGGCGTCAGACGCATCCCACCACCGCCGGTGCGCCGGATGAGTGGATCGCCGAAGTGGGTGCGCAGCGCGCCGAGCGCCTGTGACACCGCGGACTCGCTCACGTTCAGAGTCCGCGCCGCGGCGCCCACCGAACCGAGCCGGGCAACCAGCACGAAGGTGCTGAGCTGCGTAACGGTCACTATCCGATTTTCTCGCATTTAGGGCGATAAGTGAATGCTTATACAGCCATTGCGTGACCAGTGTGGAAGAGCGCAGCATCAATGCAGCAACGGGCACAGCGTGTGAGGAGGGCCCGATGCAGGTTCCGGCTGCATTCCAGTACGAGAGGGCCACCAGCCTCGAGCAGGCGATCGAGCTGCTCACACGGTACGGCCCCGAGGCCCGGGTAGTGGCGGGCGGACACAGCCTGCTGCCGATGATGAAGCTGCGGCTGGCCCAGCCCGAAGCCCTGATCGACATCAACGGCCTCGGCGAGCTGGCGTTGATCCGGGTGGACGGGCACGACCTGGCCGTCGGAGCGATGGTCCGCCACGCGGAGCTGCTCGCCTCGCCGGTTGTCGGCGAACACTTCCCCATCCTGAGGGACGCGGAACGGGTCATCGCCGATCCGCTCGTCCGCAACCGGGGCACCGTGGGCGGCTCGCTGTGCCAGGCCGATCCGTCGGAGGACCTGTCCGCGGCGTTCTCGGCACTGCGGGCGACCCTGGTCGCCCAGGGCCCCGGAGGCAGGCGCACCATCGGGATCAGGGAGTTCTTCCTCGGGCCGTACGAGACCGCGCTGAACGAAGCGGAGCTCTTGGTGGAGATCCGAGTGCCCATCCGTTCGCACGCCAGCGCCTACCGCAAGGTCGAGCGCAGGGTGGGCGACTGGGCGGTCGTCGCCGCGGGAGCGGTGCTGGAGATCTCCGACGGGGTCATCACCGAGGCAGGGATCGGACTGACCGCGGTGGGTGCCCGACGGTTCGTGGCCGAGCAGGCGGAGGACTTCCTGCGCGGCGGACGGCCGGACGACGAGGGCTTCGCCGAGGCGGGCCGGATCGCCGCGCAGGAGTGCAGGCCGACGGCCGACCAGCGCGGCCCGGTCGACTACAAGCGGCATCTGGCCGGGGAGCTCACCACGCGGGCGCTGCGCGCCGCCGCCGCGCGTGCCCAGGGGCAGGAGGCGTGACATGCGGATCACGGTGACCGTGAACGGCGAGCAGTACACGAGGGACGTGGAACCCAGGCTGCTGCTCGTGCATTTCCTGCGCGACGAACTCGGACTCACCGGCACCCACTGGGGCTGCGACACCTCCAACTGCGGCGTGTGCACCGTCTGGCTGGACGGGACGCCGGTCAAGTCCTGCACCGTACTCGCGGTGATGGCCGACGGCCACGAGGTGCGGACCGTCGAGGGCCTGGCGCACGGGGCGGAACTCGACCCGGTGCAACAGGGATTCATCGCCTGCCACGGGCTGCAGTGCGGCTTCTGCACGCCAGGGATGATGATGACGGCACGCTGGCTGCTCGACCACAACGCGGATCCGTCAGAGGAGGACATCCGCGAGGCCATCTCCGGACAGATGTGCCGCTGCACCGGTTACGAGAACATCGTGCGCTCCATCCGCTGGGCCGCCGAGCACGGCGGCGGGGCGCGGACTGCGGACGCAGCCGCGGACACCGAGCCGGCGCCCGGCCGCGAGGAGGTGCGGGCATGACGACCACCGAGGAACGGCCGGTCGGCTTCGGACGGATGCCCCGAAAGGAGGACGCGCGGTTCGTCCGCGGCCACGGGACCTACGTCGACGACGTACGGCTGCCCGGGATGCTCTACGGCGCGATCCTGCGCAGCCCACTGGCACACGCCCGGATCGTGTCCGTCGACACCAGCGCCGCCGAGGCACACCCGAAGGTCAAGGCCGTGATCACCGGGGAGACCCTGGCCGGTCTCGGGCTGGCCTGGATGCCCACGCTCTCGTACGACACGCAGGCGGTGCTCGCCACCGACAAGGTGCGCTTCCAGGGCCAGGAGGTCGCCTTCGTCGTCGCCGAGGACCGGTACGCCGCCCGGGACGCCCTCGAGCTGATCGACGTGGAGTACGAACCGCTGCCGCCGGTCGTCGACGCCCGCCGGGCGCTCGACCCGGACGCGCCGGTGATCCGCGACGACAAGGAGCATCAGAGCGACAACCACATCTTCGACTGGTCGGCGGGCGACAAGGAGCGAACCGACGAGGTCTTCGCGGCCGCCGACGTCGTGGTGGAGCAGGACATGCTCTACCCGCGGGTGCACCCGGCGCCGCTGGAGACCTGCGGCACCGTGGCCGACATGGACGCCATCACCGGGAAGCTGACGGTGTGGTCCACCACCCAGGCCCCGCACGCCCACCGCACGATCTACGCGATGGTGGCCGGCATCCCGGAGCACAAGATCCGGATCATCTCCCCGGACATCGGGGGCGGCTTCGGCAACAAGGTCGGCATCTACCCCGGTTACGTGTGCGCGGTCGTCGGCTCGATCGTCACCGGCAAGCCGGTGAAGTGGGTGGAGGACCGCTCGGAGAACCTGATGAGCACCTCCTTCGCCCGCGATTACCACATGCACGGCGAGATCGCGGCGACGAAGGACGGGAAGATCCTGGGCCTGCGCGTCCATGTCATCGCCGATCACGGCGCGTTCAACGCCACCGCACAGCCGACCCAGTTCCCGGCCGGCTTCTTCGGCGTCTTCACCGGCTCGTACGACCTGGCTGCCGCCCACTGCACCGTGACCGGCGTCTACACCGACAAGGCCCCCGGCGGCGTCGCCTACGCCTGCTCGTTCCGTGTCACCGAGGCCGTGTACCTGGTCGAGCGGATGGTCGACGTGCTCGCGGACAGGCTCGGCACGGACCCGGCCGCGCTGCGGATGCGCAACCTGCTGCGGCCGGGGCAGTTCCCGTACAAGACGCAGACGGGATGGGAGTACGACTCCGGCGACTACCCGCGCGCCCTGCGGCTGGCCATGGACATCGCGCACTACGAGGACCTGCGCCGGGAGCAGGCCGAAAAGCGCGAGCGCGGCGAGCTGATGGGCATCGGGGTCAGCTTCTTCACCGAGGCCGTCGGCGCCGGCCCGCGCAAGCACATGGACATCCTCGGTCTCGGCATGGCCGACGGCGCCGAGCTGCGCGTGCACCCGACCGGCAAGGCCGTCCTGCGGATCTCCGTGCAGACCCAGGGGCAGGGCCATGAGACGACGTTCGCGCAGATCGTCGCCGAGGAACTGGGCATCCCGCCCGAGGACGTCGAGGTGGTGCACGGGGACACCGACCAGACCCCGTTCGGGCTCGGCACCTACGGATCCCGCTCGACGCCGGTGTCCGGAGCCGCGGCCGCGATGGTCGCCCGCAAGGTGCGCGAACGCGCGAAGATCGTCGCCTCCGCGATGCTCGAAGTGAGCCCGGACGACCTGGAGTGGGAGAAGGGCCGCTGGTATGTCACGGGCGACCCCGACCAAGGACGGACCATGGCCGAGATCGCGCTCGCCGCACACTCCAACCTGGAGCTGCCGGAGGGCGTCGAGGGCCACCTGGACGCGACATGCGTCTACAACCCGCCGAACCTCACCTTCCCCTTCGGCGCATACATTTGCGTCGCCGACGTGGACGCGGACACCGGCCAGGTGAAGGTCCGCAGGTTCATCGCCGTGGACGACTGCGGCAACCGGATCAACCCCATGATCGTCGAGGGTCAGGTGCACGGCGGACTCGCCGACGGCGTCGGCATGGCGCTCATGCAGGTGATCGCCTTCGACGAGGACGGCAACTGTCTCGGCGGGTCGTTCATGGACTACCTCCTGCCCACCTCGGTCGAATGCCCGTCCTGGGAGCTCGGCGAGACCGTCACCCCTTCCCCCCATCACCCCATCGGAGCCAAGGGCGTCGGCGAGTCCGCCACGGTGGGCTCGCCTGCCGCGGTGGTCAACGCCGTGGTCGACGCGCTGAAGCCGCTCGGCGTACGCCACGTCGACATGCCGCTGACGCCCGCCGCGGTATGGCGGGCCGCCCAGGGCCGGCCGCTGCGCACCGACCTGGCGATCACCTGAGGTGCCGGCGATGACGAACACCGAACTGCTGAACCGCGCGGACGTGCTCCGGCACGGCCGTACCCCGTTCGTCCTGGCCACCGTCGTCCACGCGGAACGGCCCACGAGCGCCAAGCCCGGGGACAGCGCGCTGGTGCTGCCCGACGGCACCGTCGAGGGCTTCGTGGGCGGCACATGCGCCGAGACGACGGTGCAACTGCAGGGCCTGCGGGTGCTGGAGACCGGAGAGTCGCTGCTGCTGAGGATCACGCCCGCCGCGGACACCGGCACCGAAGGCGCGCAGGATCCTGTCGAAGGTCTGGTCACGGTGGCCAACCCCTGCCTGTCGGGCGGCACGCTCGACATCTTCCTGGAGGCCAACCTCCCCCCGGTGTTGGCCTACGTCTACGGTCACGCCCCCATCGCCCGCGCCCTGCTCGACGTCGGTCGTGTGCTCGGCCTCGACGCCCGGCCGGCCTCGCCCGGGGAGCCGCTGCCGCCCGATCTGGACGTCGTCGTCGTCGCCACCCACGGCCGTGACGAGGAGAAGGTACTGATCGAGGCCGCACGAGCCGGGGTCCCGTACATCGGGCTGGTGGCCAGTCCCAAGCGTGGCGCGGCGGTGCTCGCCGGGCTGGACATCACCGAGGAACGACGCGCGCGTATCCACACCCCGGCCGGCCTGGACATCGGCGCGCGGACCCCGGCGGAGATCGCGCTGTCGGTGTACGCCGAGATCATCGCACTGCGGCCGCAGGTGGCCCGAGCCGCGCGCCCCGGAGCCGACTCCGCCGCACCGCAGGCCGTGGCCGAGAACGTGGATCCCGTGTGCGGCATGACCGTGGCGATCACGCCCGCCACCCTCTCACTCGACCGGGCCGCCGGCAGGGTGTACTTCTGCGGGCCGGGGTGCCAGCACGCCTTCGCCGATGACCCTTCCCGGTACGCGCATGCCTGACCTCGACGCCCTACCCGATGTCGCCGCCCTGCGCTCGCGTCTGGACGCCGTCGGCTACCTGGCCGACGACGCCCTGGCCACGGCGCTGCTGCTGGCCGTGCGCATGCGGCAGCCGATCCTGCTGGAGGGCGAGCCCGGCGTCGGCAAGACCGAGGCGGCCCGCGCGCTCGCCGCCGTGCTCGACACCCCGCTGATCCGGCTGCAGTGCTACGAGGGACTGTCCTCGGCCGAGGCTCTCTACGAGTGGAACTATCCACGGCAGCTCCTGGCCATCCGGCTGGCAGAGTCCCGCGGGGAGCCCCTGCGGGACGCCGACCTGTTCACCGAGGACTATCTGCTGCCACGGCCGCTGCTCGCCGCGATATGCCATCCGGGGCCGCGCCCGGCGGTGTTGCTCATCGACGAGGTGGATCGCGCCGACGACGAGTTCGAGGCGTTCCTGCTGGAACTGCTCGCCGATGCCGCGGTCACCATCCCCGAGCTCGGCACCCGGACGGCCGTGGTGCCGCCGGTGGCCGTACTGACCTCCAACCGCACCCGGGATCTGCACGACGCCCTCAAACGCCGCTGCCTCTACCACTGGATCGACTACCCGGACACCGCACGAGTCGCCGCGATCATCCGCAGACGGCTACCGGAGTCGGCCCAGTGGCTGGCCACGCACGTGGCGCGCGGGGTGGCGCGTCTGCGTGCCCGTCAGGAGCTCACCAAGCCGCCCGGCATCGCCGAGGCGATCGACTGGGCCGGCGCGCTGCACGCGCTGGGGCTCTCCGTTCTCGACGCCGACGCCGCCGACCGCACCCTGGGGGTGGTCCTCAAGTACGCCGAGGACCTGGAGGCCGTGCGCCGGGCCGGATTGGCCGAGCTGGTCGACGCCGAGGCCGGGTCCGATGCCTGACCTGCCGGAACTGGCCGCCTCGTTCACCGCCGCCCTGCACGGCGCGGGGATCGCGGTGGGCCCCGACCGTACCCGGAGCTTCGCTCGGGCGCTCACCCTGCTGGCACCGTCGACGACGCGCGAGCTGCGGCACTGCGCGCTCGCCACCCTGGTGTCCGACCCCGAGCAGATCGAACCGTTCGACGCGGTCTTCCGCGAGGTCTTCGGCGGCCCGGCCGACCGCGAAGTACGACGCGGGCAACCCGGCGACCCGGCCCGTTCACTCGGGGACACCGTTCCCGGCCGCGTCCCCGGCACGCGGAAGGCCACCGGGGACGGACGCGGCCGGGAGGCCGACGCACAGCCGCGGGAGGCTCCCGTCCCCCTCGCGGCCAGTCCGCTCGACCGTCTCGCCGGCCGCGACTTCGCGGAGCTGTCCGCCGAGGAACTGGCGCGGCTCTCCGAAGTGATGCGCACCATGGTGCTTCGCACCCCGACCCGGCCGTCCCGCCGGCGCCGCACCGCGCACCACGGTGCGCGCATCGACGTGCGCCGCACCCTCTCCGTCAGCCGGCGCACCGGCGGATACCCGCTGCGGCTACGCCGCTTCGTGCCTCGCGCCCGCCCCCGCGACCTCATCGTGCTCTGCGACATCTCCGGATCGATGGAGCCCTATGCCCGCGCGATGCTCCAACTGCTCTACTGTGCCGCCCGCGCCACTCACGCCGAGGTCTTCACCTTCGCCACCCGCCTCACACGCCTCACGCCCGTCCTCCGGCGGGCCGGGCCGGACGACGCCCTGGCACGGGCGGGCCGGGCGGCCCCGGACTGGTCCGGGGGCACCCGGATAGCGGAGTGCCTGGCGGAGTTCAACGAGCGGTTCGGCCGGCGCGGCATGGCGCACGGCGCCGTGGTCACGATCATCTCCGACGGCTGGGACACCGGAGCGCCCGCCGACCTCGCCACCCAGATGGCACGGCTGTCCCGGGTCGCCTACCGCGTCGTATGGGTCAACCCGCGCACGGCGAGCCCGCGCTACCTTCCGCTCGTGGCCGGCATGGCCGCGGCACTGCCCTACTGCGACGCCGTCGTCAGCGCCCACAACCTCGCGGCCCTGGGCGACTTCACCGCTGTGCTGTCCGCCCCGCGCCGCCGCCGATGACCCTGCCCGTCCCGTACCGGGCCCTCGAAGGCGCCGCCCTCTGAACCTTCGTCAGTTCATGCTCAGTGACGGGGCTCTCAGTGCGGTCCGGAGTGCCGTTCCGTACCCTGGTTCCGCCTGTCGACCTCGAGGGCAGAGCGGATGTCCCGGGAGGCCTCCACGCCTGCCTTGCATGGGATCAGGAAACTCAGTAATCGGTCAGTGTCGATACCTGAACAGCAGGCGGGAAATCAGCGGGAAGCCAGCCGTTGTAGAGTGAAAACCGCCCTTGACCTGCACAAGCAGGCAGGGAGCCGAACAGCAGGAGCACCCAAATGCTGCGTACTCTATTCAAGTCCAAGATCCACCGTGCCACCGTCACCCAGGCCGACCTGCACTACGTCGGATCCGTCACGATCGACGCCGACCTGCTCGACGCCGCGGATCTGCTGCCGGGTGAGCTCGTGCACATCGTCGACATCACCAACGGCGCCCGGCTGGAGACGTATGTCATCGAGGGCGAGCGTGGTTCCGGGGTCGTCGGGATCAACGGGGCGGCGGCCCATCTCGTGCATCCCGGAGACCTGGTGATCATCATCAGTTACGCTCAGGTCTCCGACGCCGAGGCGCGGGCACTGCGGCCGAGGGTCGTGCACGTGGACCACGACAACCGAATCGTGGCCCTCGGCGCCGATCCGTCCGAGCCGGTGCCGGGCTCGGACCAGGAGCGCAGCCCGCAGGCGGTCACCGTCTGAACCCCGGGCCCGGGGCAGCGGCTGGGCAAACAGACGACCCGAGGACGCGAGGAGTTGCCCATGAGCGACATAGAGATCCGCGACGACCGTGCGGGCGGCCGCCTCGAGGCCTTCGCCGGGGACGAAGTCGTCGGCCACATCGAGTACTTCGTCCTCGAGGCCCCCGCGCGCGCCCTCGTCCCCGTGCACACCATCGTGGAACCCGAGCACGAGGGGAAGGGCATCGCGGGCTCCCTCGCCCGTGAGCTGTACGGCATCGCCGCGCGCGAGGGCGTCGTGGTCGCGCCCCTGTGCCCGTACGTCGTGAAGTGGGCGGCGCGCCACCCCGAGGAGGCTCCGGCGGCCGACCCGGAGCTGCTCGGGGCGGCCGTGGAGTGGCTCAAGACGCACCCCGGGCGCTTCTGATGAACCGATCGGGTCCCCTCGCCCTGCTGCACACCTCGCCCCTGCACATCCCCGTCTTCGACGCGCTGCGCGACGAGGACCACCACGGGCTGGAACTGCGGCACCTGGTGGACGAGGAACTGTTGGCCCGGGCCCGGAGCGAGGGCCCGGCCGCGGTGGCCGGCGAGGTGCGGGCGGCGCTCGACCGGGCGGTCGCCGACGGGGCGCGTGCCGTGCTGTGCACCTGCTCGACCATCGGCGCCGTCGCCGAGGAGGCAGGCGCCGGGGTACCCGTGCTCCGGGTGGACCGTCCGATGGCCGCCGCCGCGGTCGCCACGGGCCCCCGTGTAGTGGTCGTCGCGACGTCGGAGAGCACCTTGGGGCCGACGGTCGCCCTCGTCGAGGAGGAGGCCCGCGCCGCCGCGCGCTCCGTACAGGTTCGTACGCTGCTGGTCGACGGGGCCTGGGCCCGTTTCGAGGCGGGCGACACCGACGGGTACGTCCGCAGCGTGGCGGCGGCCGCCGACTCGGTCACCGACGCCGACGCGATCGTCCTCGCCCAGGCGTCCATGACCCCGGCCCAGCGGCTGACCACGACCGCGGTCCCCGTACTGTCCAGCCCCCGCCCGGGGCTCGCGGCCGGCGCGGACGCGGTGCGTCACGGGTAGACGCGGCATGGGCGGACGTGTCATGGCCGGACGTGCCATGGATGGACGCGCCACCGGTGGACCGGCCCGGTCCGTCTGGTCCAACTGGTCCGCACGCCTTGCGCGACGGGGTGACTGGGGGAGCGGTGGCCGGGTACGTGTGGGACAAGTCCAGGGCCGACGTATCGACTGGCTGGAGGACACCATGACGCATCCGAACCCCGATCCGGTGCAACCGGGTCCCACGCCCGGGCCGGGCCCCGACCGCCCGCAGCCCTTCCCGGAGCCCCACCCCTTCCCGGACCCGACCCCGGATCCGGGCCCTCACCCCGCACCGAAGCCCACCCCTCCGCCGTCCCCGGTGCCGAAGCCGCCGGGTCCCGAGCCGACCCCACCGGGCCCCGAGCCGACCCCGCCGATCCCGCCGGTCCCCGGCCCGGTGCCGCCGGGCCCCGAGCCGGTACCGAACCCCGAACCGGGACCCCCGCTCACGTGAACAGTTGAGCGAACGGGTGAACGTCGGAGGCCGTCACACCCCGGGTTCCGGGGATGTGACGGCCTCGGCGGCGCGGAATACCCGTACGCCCGGTACCCGTACGCCCGGTACCCGTACGCCCGGTACCCGTGCGTCCGCCTACGCCTCGACCTCCGACCGGTCGCCGCCCCACAGCGTGTGGAACGAGCCCTCCCGGTCGACGCGCCGATAGGTGTGCGCCCCGAAGAAGTCCCGCTGCCCCTGCGTCAGGGCGGCGGGCAGCCGCTCGGCGCGCAGCGCGTCGTAGTAGGCGAGCGCCGCGGAGAAACCGGGTGCGGGCACGCCCTGGCGGGTGGCGGCCACCAGGACCTCGCGCCAGTCGTCCTGTGCCGCCGCGATCTCCTGCGCGAACGTCTTGTCGGACAGCAGGCTCGGCAGGTCGGGCCGGGCGTCGTACGCGGAGCGGATCCGGTCCAGGAACGCCGCCCGGATGATGCAGCCACCGCGCCAGATCGCGGAGATGGCGCCGAGGTCGATGTCCCAGTCGTACTGGTCGCTGCCCGCGCTGATCTCGTGGAAGCCCTGCGTGTACGACACGATCTTCGAGGCGTACAGCGCCTGCTCCACCCGGTCCGCGAAGGCCGCCGCCTCGGACTCCCCGAGCGGCTTCGCCTTGGGGCCCGCGAGCTCCCGGGAGGCGTCGCGCAGATCGGCGTGCCCCGACAGCGAGCGGGCGAAGACCGCCTCCGCGATGCCGGACACCGGAACGCCCAGGTCCAGCGCGATCTGCACGGTCCAGCGGCCCGTGCCCTTCTGCTCCGCGCGGTCCTGGACCACGTCCACGAACGGCTTGCCCGTCGCCGCGTCCACGTGCGACAGGACCTCAGCCGTGATCTCGATCAGGTAGGAGTCGAGCCGGCCGGTGTTCCAGGTGCGGAAGATGTCGGCGATCTGCGCGGGGGAGTACCCGGCGACATCGCGCAGCAGCTGGTAGGCCTCGCCGATCAGCTGCATGTCGGCGTACTCGATGCCGTTGTGCACCATCTTCACGAAGTGCCCGGCGCCGTCGGGACCGCAGTGGGTCACGCAGGGAGAGCCGTCCGGTGCCTTCGCGGAGATCTTCTCCAGCATCGGACCGAGCGACGCGTACGACTCCTTCGAGCCGCCCGGCATGATGCTCGGCCCGTTCAGCGCGCCCTCCTCGCCGCCGGACACGCCCGTGCCGACGAAGTGGATGCCCTGGCCCCGCAGGTCGCGCTCCCGGCGCCGGGTGTCCTCGAAGTGCGCGTTGCCACCGTCGATGATCATGTCACCGGGCTCGAGAAGCGGGGCGAACTCCTGGATCACCGCGTCGGTCGGCTCACCGGCCTTCACCATGATCATCAGCCGTCGCGGCCGCTCCAGCGCCTCGACGAACTCCTTCGCGGTCTCCGTCGCCACGAAATCGCCCTCGTGGCCGAATTCCTCCAGCAGCGCGTGCGTCCGGGCCGAGGTCCTGTTGTGCACGGCGACCGTGTAGCCGTTGCGGGCGAAGTTACGGGCGAGATTGCGCCCCATGACCGCGAGACCCGTGACGCCGATCTGGGCTGAGTTGCTCATACGGTTGGCTCCTAAGAGATCCGGTAAGAGGTCTTTGAATTCGTCGGTATCAGTCGGTATCAGTCGGTATCGGTACTGCCGGTGATCCTGCCGTTCCTGTTCGTCAGTATTCCTCCGGCCATCCTGACGCGTCGGCGACGTGTACGCAGAAGAACGACCCGCTGCCTTCCCGGGCGAGGGAGCGGCGCCCGGGGCGCACAGCACGGCCGATTGCGCTCTTGTCATGGCCTGTTCGCAGCGCTTACTTTTGCCGCTCCTGACGCATGTCGAGGGGGCTCCCACATGGCCGTACGCGGCCGGCACCGCCGGTATCAGCCGAACAGGATCAACCGCGCCTCACTCACCGTCACGGCGGGCGGCGCCGGAATGGCACTCCCGCTGATCGGCACCGGCGTCGCACACGCGGCCGACGTGGACACCTGGAACAAGGTCGCCGCCTGCGAGTCCACCGACAACTGGAGCATCAACACCGGCAACGGCTACTACGGCGGACTGCAGTTCACCCAGTCCACCTGGGAGGCGTACGGAGGGCAGGTCTACGCCCCGCGCGCGGATCAGGCCACCAAGGACCAGCAGATCGCCATCGCCGAGAAGGTGCTCAAGGGCCAGGGGCCCGGTGCCTGGCCGGTCTGCTCGGTGCGCGCCGGTCTCACCCGGGGTGGGGACACCCCCGACATCACCCCGGCCGCCGAGCGGACCGGCACCAAGTCCGGCACCTCGCCCCAGACCACCAAGCGCTCCGTACGCGACGTGCAGCCGCAGACCACACCGCAGTCGCGGGCCGGCACCGCCGAGATGTACACGGTCGTCCACGGCGACACGCTCTCCGGCATCGCGGGATCCCGCCACGTCCAGGGCGGTTGGCAACGGCTGTACGACGCGAACCGCACCACCGTCGGCTCCGACCCGGACCTGATCCTCCCGGGCCAGCGGCTGAACCTGCGAGGCAAGGGCCAGACCCCGGCACACACCGAGAGCACTCCCTCGTCCGCGTCGAAGAAGCAGAAGACCCCCGACAAGCCGTCGACGCACACGACGTCCCCGCACAAGACGTCCCCTCACAAGACCTCCTCGCACAAGACGTCCTCGGACACCGCCAGGAAGACCGACACGCTCGTCGCCCCCGTGCACGCCGCGACCGGCACGCCCTACCACGCCGCCGGTGCCTCCTGGTCGAAGGGCTACCACACGGGCGTCGACTTCCCGGTGCCCACCGGCACCTCCGTGAAGGCGGTCGCCGCGGGCCAGGTCGTCAGCGCGGGCTGGGGCGGCTCGTTCGGCTACCAAGTGGTGATCCGGCACGCCGACGGCCGCTACACCCAGTACGCCCATCTGTCGGCGATCTCGGTGAAGGACGGGCAGAGCGTGGTGGGCGGACAGCGCATCGGCCGCTCCGGCTCCACAGGCAACAGCACGGGCCCGCATCTGCACTTCGAGGTGCGGACGGGGCCCGGTTTCGGCACGGACGTCGATCCGGTCGCCTACTTGAGGGAAGGCGGGGTCAGGATGTGACGCGCGTGCGGTGGTGGTGGTCCAGCAGAGGCGTCGCCACCACGTAGGGCCCGCACAGGGGGCCGAAATAGGCCAGCGCGGGCGGCGCGTCCTCCTCGGACGACTCGGGTGAGTCGGCCGAGTCGGGCGCGCTCTCCGCGGTCCTCACGATCGCCGGAGCCGGTACGAAGACGTCCTCGCCGCGGTCCACGCCGAGTCTGTTTCCGAGCCCCGCGCCGAAACCGTCTCCGAGCCCGGTGTCGTACGCCTCTCCGAGCCCCGCGCCGAGTCCGTTCCCGAGCCCGGTGTCGAACGCTTCCCCGAGCCCCGCGCCGAGTCCGCTTCCGAGCCCGGCGTCGAATCCGTTGGTGAGCCCGGCTCCGAGTCCGCTTCCGAGCCCCGCGTCGAATTTGTCTCCGAACTCGGCGTCGAACGCCTCCCCGAACCCCGCGCCAAACGTCTCCCCGAACCCCGCGCCGAACGCCTCTCCACGGCCCGTGGTCGGCGCGTCCTCGTGGCCCGGTCCCGCGGACTGCTTGGGCAGCGCCGCGAGCAACAGCGCCTCCAACGCGGAGTCCGGCGTGGCCGCTTGCGGCGCGGGCTCGATCTCCACGACGGCGGATGCGGCGACCTCCGCGGTGTTCCGGGCGCTGCCGATCTGCTCGGTCGTGAGCAGGATCAGACCGCCCGCCGCGACGACTCCGCAGGCCAGCGCGAGCACGGTGCCCGTCTCGCCGTAGCGGAAGGTCTCGCCGAACATCGTGATGCCGACAGCCGCCGCCACGACGGGGTTGACGACCGTCAGCGTGGCCAGCGGCGCCGCGAGACCGCCGCCCCGGTAGGAGGCCTGCGACAGCAGCATCCCGGCCGTCGCGAAGACACCTATGAGGGCGAGGCTCGGCAGGTCGTCGAGCGAGACCTGGTGCGACCAGTCCACCGCGACGGTCTTGGTGAACACCGAGGACATGCTGAAGGCTATGCCTGACCCCACCGCGAGCATCACGCTGCGCACGGCCGGGTGCCGGTGCGCGGCGCGACCCGCCACCATGAAGCCCGCCACCGCGCCGCCCGACACCACGGCCAGCACCGTGATCTGGGTGTCACTCAGGGACTGCGCATCCGCCGAGCCGACCAGGGCGAGCAGGACCGCGAGGCCGCCCGTGGCCATGATCGCGCCACGCCAGGCGGTCGCCCCGGCCTTGCGGCCGACGAAGACGGCCGCCATGGGGAGCGCGAACACGATGGTCAGCGCGCCCAGGGGCTGCACCAGGCTCAGCGGGCCGTAGGCGAGCGCCACCACGTGCAGCACCCCGCCGACGCCGCTCAGGGCGACCGCCGCCCACCAGCCGGGGCGGCGCAACGGAGCGTACGTCTGCTCGGGAGAGGTCAGCGCGACCTGCTCCTGGACGATCGCGCCGCCCGCGTACGCAACGGCTGAGACGAACGAGAGCAGGACGGACAGCGCGAGCGCGCTCATGAGTCCCTCCTCTGCGTGCGGCGGGGACGCTGTGCCCGGCGCGGCGATCGATCGGCCTTCATACCCACTACGATGCCTCGCGCATCCGTTCACGTCGTCGTACCTGAGCAGGCAATGAGTAGTACTGCCGATGGAGTACGACTCGCCCCATGTCCTCCCCTGGGTGGGCGACATGAGGGGGAGACCCTCCGGTGAGAACCCCTAGGGGGCTTGGTACTACTGCTGTTCGTGGACCTCGACCCTGAACTCGTGACGCTCGGCTCGCTCGGCGGCTTCTTCGTCCTACGCACCGGCGTGCCGCCGCGTGCCCCGCTGCCGACGCTCGCACAGGCGTACGCGTCTCCCCGAGACGATGATCCCAGAGATGTCTGGTCGGATCCTCTGAATTTTCGCGTCAGGAAGGTCGCGGCGAGTCTGCGGGCGCCCGAGGACCGGATCGCGGTCTCGGTGGCGCAGCAGGGCCTCGCGGCCCGTCTGTGGTCGGTCTCGCTCGGCGCCGCCGCGCTGTACGGGCGGCTGCCGGACCTCGATCCGGGGCTGCTGCGGTGGGATCCGGACGGCAGTGCTCCGGACGACCTGTGGCTGTCCGAGGTACGCGCACTGCCGGTGGCGGCGATCGGAGAGGTCGTACGGGACGGCCACCTCGCCCCGCTGGCGGCGGCTCTGCGCACCCGACACCGCATGTCGGAGGGCCTGTTGTGGGGGAACGCGGGCTCGGCGCTCGCGGGTGCCTGGCGCCAGCTGCACCGCTGGGCCGAGGCCAACGGCCGTACGGACGTGGCCGATCGGGCCCGCGCCCTCGCCGCCGACCTGTTCACGCATCCCGACCTGTCCGCGACCGTCGACCCCCGTACCCTCCGCCGCCGCACCTGCTGCCTCTACTACCGGCTCCCCGGCGGCGGCCTCTGCGGCGACTGCTGCTTCGACCGCCCGCCGGGCCGGACGCGGGGCGGGGCTCCGGGCCGCCGCTGAGAACCGCGGTCTTCCCCAAGCGTCCCTTCTGGGTGACCATGAAGGGCACCAGCCGGTATCCGGTACGACGGGGGGCTCTGCGTGCGAGTGGGACTGCTGACCCGGGAGTACCCGCCGGACGTGTACGGCGGCGCGGGCGTCCATGTCGAGTTCCTCGCCAGGGAGTTGCGGACCCTCACGGACCTGGACGTGCACTGCTGGGGCGAGGGCGCCGCGGGCGGCGTCGTACGCCACCGGTCCTGGTCCTCGCTCGACGGCGCCAACGACGCGCTGCGCACCTTCTCCGTGGACCTCGCCATGGCCGCCGCCCTCGAAGGCCGCGAACTCGTCCACTCGCACACCTGGTACGCCAACCTCGCCGGCCACTTCGGCAAGCTCCTGTACGGCATCCCGCACATCATGACCGCCCACTCCCTGGAGCCGCTGCGCCCCTGGAAGGCCGAGCAGCTCGGCGGTGGCTACGCCCTGTCCAGCTGGGCCGAGCGCACCGCCATCGAGGCCGCCGACGCCGTCATCGCCGTCTCCGGCGCCATGCGCGAGGACATCCTCACCTGCTACCCCGCCCTGGACCCGGCCACGGTGCGCGTCGTGCACAACGGCATCGACACCACCCTCTACCGGCCGGACCACGGCACGGACGTCCTGGAGCGCATCGGCATCGACACCGCGCGCCCCTATGTCCTGTTCGTCGGCCGCATCACCCGCCAGAAGGGCGTGCCCCACCTGCTGCGCGCGGTACGCGGCATCGATCCGGCCGTGCAGGTGGTGCTGTGCGCGGGCGCCCCCGACACTCCGGAGATCGACCGGGAGTTCCGTGATCTCTTCCAGGAGTTGAGTGCCACACGCCAGGGGCTGCACTGGATCCCGCAGATGCTGCCCCGCCCGGACGTCGTCCAACTCCTCACGCACGCGGCCGTCTTCGTCTGCCCCTCGGTGTACGAGCCGCTCGGCATCGTCAACCTGGAGGCGATGGCCTGTGGAACGGCCGTGGTGGCGTCGCGGGTCGGAGGGATACCCGAGGTGGTCGAGGACGGCGTGACGGGTGTCCTGGTGCCGGTCGAGGAGAACTTCGAGGCGGGTCTGGCGCTCGCCCTCGACTCCGTGCTCGCCGACCCCCGGGCCGCCCGGCGGATGGGCGAGGCCGGACGGGAGCGCGCGGTGCGGGAGTTCGGATGGGACGCGGTGGCCCGGCGGACCGTCCAGCTTTACGAGGAAGTCCTCAAACCGGGGTAACCATCGGACAGGTGTAGTTCAAGCGACGGAGCCGGCCCGGCACAGCGGGCGCGGCTCGACCGGGCTTAGAGGGGCGGCGGCATGCGGCGCGGTGGACCTTCGGTGCTGGGAATCGTACTTGCGGGTGGAGAGGGCAAACGGCTCATGCCCCTCACCGCGGACCGTGCGAAACCCGCGGTCACCTTCGGCGGGACGTACCGCCTGGTGGACTTCGTACTCTCCAATCTCGTCAACGCCGACATCCTGCGCATCTGCGTCCTGACGCAGTACAAGTCGCACTCCCTGGACCGTCATGTGACCACGACCTGGCGGATGTCGAGCCTGCTCGGCAACTACGTCACACCGGTCCCGGCCCAGCAGCGGCTCGGCCCGCGCTGGTACCTGGGCAGCGCGGACGCGATCCTGCAGTCCCTCAACCTCGTGCACGACGAACGGCCCGACTACATCGCGGTGTTCGGCGCCGACCACGTCTACCGCATGGACCCGCGGCAGATGCTCGCCCAGCACATCGAGGGCGGCGCGGGTGTGACCGTCGCCGGGATACGGGTGCCGCGCGCCGAGTCGTCCTCCTTCGGGGTCATCAGCCCCGGCTCCGACGGGCAGACCGTGGCGGGCTTCCTGGAGAAGCCCGCCGATCCACCGGGCCTGCCCGACGACCCCGAGTGCGTCTTCGCCTCGATGGGCAACTACATCTTCACCACCAAGGCCTTGGTGGAGGCGCTCCAGCGGGACGCCGAGGACGTGCACTCGGTGCACGACATGGGCGGATCGATTCTGCCGATGCTCACCGACCGCGGCGAGGCGCAGCTGTACGACTTCAGCGACAACCACGTGCCCGGCGAGACCACCCGCGACCAGGGCTACTGGCGTGACGTGGGCACCCTCGACGCCTACTACGACGCCCACATGGACCTGATCGCCGAACGCCCCGCCTTCAACCTCTACAACCGCAGCTGGCCCATCTACACCAGTTCCGGACAGCTTTCCCCGGCGCGATTCAACGCCGGGGGCATCGCGAGCGAGTCGATCGTCAGCGCGGGCTGTCTGATCCGGGGGCAGGTCACGCGGTCCGTGCTCTCGCCGGGTGTCGTGGTCGACCCGGGAGCCGTCGTCCAGGGCTCGATCCTGCACGACAACGTCCACATAGGGCGGGGTGCGGTGGTGCGCGGCGCGGTCCTCGACAAGAACGTCGAGGTGCCGCCGGGCGCGACGATCGGCGTCAACCCCGAGCGGGACGCGGATCTCTACACGGTCTCCAAGGGCGGGGTGATCGCGCTGGGGAAGGGCCGGATCGTGCCGTAGCCGCCGCCCGTGACCGATGACGGCCCCGGTGCGTCCGTGCTCACCGGGGCCTTGTCATGTCCCTGGACAGAAAGTGGAACCCCGTGTTGTCATGCCAACTGTCGTTGGTGACAACGTTGTTCCGTCTGAGCGAGAGCCGCGCCACCCGCCCCACGCCCCTCCCTGGCCTGTCCGGCAACCGTCCCCACCACCGTCTCCCACCCGTCCTCAAAGAGGAGGATCCGTGCGTTTCGGACGACTCAGAGACCGACTCGCGTTACTGCTCGCCGCGGCCCTCGGTGCCGCGGGACTCGCCTCCGTGCCCGCCGCGGCCGACGATCCCGTCGCGGTGCACGGACTGAAGGGCGACTACTACACCTAGTCCGCCCCCGGCGCCTTCGACTTCCACGAACTCAAGGCCACCGGCTTCGACCCGCAACTCGACTTCGGCGACCTGGAACCCCGGCTGCGCTTCGCCACGGGCCAGGACAACGATGTCAGCGTCCGCTGGACCGGCAAACTCGTACCGGAGAAGAGCGGACCCACCACCTTCTCGATCATCGGCGACAACGGCTTCCGTCTCTGGATCGACGGCAGGCCCGTCATCGACCACTGGGTGGACGACTGGGATCGCGAACAGACGTCCGAGCCCATCGACCTGACGGCGGGTCATGCCTATGACTTCAAGCTGGAGTACTTCGAGCACTACGGCGGCTCCAACCTCCATCTGCGCTGGACCGAACCCGGCGGCGCGAAGGTGACGATCCCGCAGTCGGCGTTCCGGCTGCCCGACGGCTACGACTACGACGGCGCCCTCGCGACCACCGTCCAGCCGGACGGCCGCACCCTCAGGCTCGACTTCGCAACGGAACTGTCCGCGCCCCCGGCTGCCGTCGTCGACCACCTCCAGGCCGTGATCGGCGGCGCCAAGTGGCCCTTGGCAGCGGTCGAGTTGGACCCTGCCGACCCCAGATCTCTCCTCGTCACGCTCAAGGAACCCGTCGTCGGCGACAAGACCGGCACCGCACGCGGCACCGCCGACCTGCGCTACGACGGCACGGGCGGCCTCGTCGCCGCCGGGGACGGCAAGGCGATCGGCGCCTTCTGGAGCAGCGGCCCCAACCGCTCCACGTACGAACTGCGCACGAAGTGGGCCGACGAGGTCGGGCCGGACAACGCCCTGCCGGAATACCCCCGCCCCCAGCTCACGCGTGACACCTGGCGCAACCTCAACGGGCGCTGGCAGTTCGCCGCCGCCACCGCGGGGGAGCAGCCCCCGGTCGGCAAGACACTCGGCGAGCACATCCTCGTCCCGTACCCCGTGGAGTCCCAGCTGTCCGGCGTCGAACGCCACGAGGACCGCATGTGGTACCGCCGCACCTTCACCGTCCCGGCCGACTGGCACATCGGCTCGGGCAAGCGGCTCCAGCTCAACTTCGGTGCCGTCGACTGGCAGTCCGAGGTGTACGTCAACGGGGTCAAGGTCGCCGAACACCGGGGCGGCTACGACAAGTTCGGCGCCGACGTCACCGACGCGCTGAGGCCCGGCCGCACCCAGGAACTGATCGTCGGCGTGTACGACCCGACCGACGCCGCGTCCGGTGAGAACCCGCCGCTCGGCAAGCAGCGCCTCGACCCCAGCGGGATCTGGTACACCCCGACCTCCGGCATCTGGCAGACGGTGTGGATGGAACCGGTCGCCCCGGACCACGTCGACTCGCTCAAGCTCACTCCGGACGTCGACGGCGGCCGGCTCACCGTGGAACCGAAGGGCGCGCGCGACGGGCTGCCGGTCACGGCGACGGCGTACGAGGCAGGGCGGAAGGTCGCCACCGTCACCGGCCGCACCGGACAGCCGCTGACCCTGAAGATCGCCCACCCGCGCCTCTGGTCGCCGGACGACCCCTTCCTCTACGACCTCAGGGTGAGCGTCGGGCGTGACCGCGTCGGCAGCTACTTCGGGATGCGCTCGATCTCCGTCGAGAAGGTCGACGGCACCCCGCGCACCGTCCTCAACGGCAAGCCCGTCTTCATGATGGCCACGCTCGACCAGGGGTTCTGGCCCGACGGCCTGTACACCGCGCCGACGGACGAGGCCCTCGCGTACGACCTGCGCATGCACAAGGAGATGGGCTTCAACGCGGTGCGCAAGCACATCAAGGTGGAGCCCGACCGCTGGTTCTACTGGGCGGACCGGCTCGGCCTGCTGGTCTGGCAGGACATGCCCGCCATGACCGCCGGGGTGAACCCGAGCGCCGCGGCCCGCACCGAGTACGAGCGCGAGATGAAACTGATGATCGACCAGCACATCAGCAGTCCGTCGGTCGTGATGTGGGTGACCTTCAACGAGGGCTGGGGCCAGTACGACGAGGGCCGCATCGCCGACCAGGCCAAGGCGTGGGATCCGACCCGGCTGGTCAACGGCATGTCGGGGCTGAACCTGGGGGCCGACGGCGGCACCGGCGACATCATGGACGAACACGGCTACCCGAGCCCCGCGTTGCCACCGGCCCCCGACGGCAGGCGCGCGCTCGTCAGCGGCGAGTACGGAGGCCTGGGACTCGCCGTACCCGGGCACGCCTGGTCGGTCCAGCAGTCGTATGTGGACGTGGACCCGTCGACGTACACCGACGACTACCTCGCCCGCCTCGCCGAGGTGCGGGCGCTCGCGTGCCGGGGGAGCAACGGCGCCGTCTACACCCAGATCTCGGACGTGGAGGGCGAGCTGAACGGGCTCCTCACCTATGACCGCAAGGTCGTGAAGCCGGACGTGGGGAGGTTGAGGGCGGCGCACGAGGCGCTGATCGCCGACGCGTCCCGGGCGACGCCCACGGGCTGCCCGGCAACCTGACGCTTCCGGTCCTTCGAGGCCCTCCGAGGTCCTCCGAGCGGCCCGGCGCTTCCGGTCCTTCGCGCGGCCGCGCGTCGGCGCGCGTGCCGCGGTCGGGACGCCTATCCTGATCCGACCTCATGTGCCCCTTGTGTCCCGCCCCTCTCGCGGGGGCGGGACTTAATCTGCTGTTAACTGAGCGTAGCTTGATCGTACTTGACCGTAATCGCCTGTCGGGGTTTGACTGCTTGCTCACCCTGTCGTCGAAGCGAGAGCAAGCCTTTGACTCCTGATCTCCTCGCACCACTCGACCTGGCGTTCTGGAACATCGAGTCCGCCCAGCACCCGATGCACCTCGGCGCCCTCGGTGTCTTCTCCGCGCAGTCGCCGACCGCGGGCGCGCACGCCGCCGAACTGCTCGCGGTCCGCGCGGCCAAGGTGCCCGGGCTGCGCATGCGGATCCGCGACGTCTGGCAGCCCCTCGCCTTCCCGCTCAACTTCGGGAGCGCGGCCCGGGAACCCGCGCCCGACTTCGAACCCCTCGACCACGTCCGGCTGCACGCGCCGACCGCGGACTTCCCCGCCGCCGCGGGCCGGCTCATGGAACGCCCGCTCCAGCGCGGCCGGCCCCCGTGGGAGGCGCACGTCCTGCCCGGTGAGGACGGCACCTCGTTCGCCGTGTTCTTCAAGTTCCACCACGCGCTGGCCGACGGCCTGCGGGCGCTGATGCTCGCCGCCGCCCTCATGGACCCGCTGGACCTGCCCGAGCCCCGCCCGCGCCCCGCGGAGCCGCCCCGCGGACTCCTCCCGGACGTCCGCAAACTGCCCGACCTGGTCCGCGGAACCCTCTCCGACCTGGGCCGCGCCCTCGACATCGGCAGCTCCGTCGCCCGTGCCACCCTCGGTGCCCGTTCCTCGCCCGCGCTCACCTCGCAGCCCACCGGCACCCGCCGGATCGCGGGCGTGGCCCTCGACCTGGACGATGTGCACCGCGTCCGCAAGAGCGTCGGCGGCACCGTCAACGACGTCCTGATCGCCGTCGTCGCGGGCGCCCTGCGCAACTGGCTCGACGAACGCGGTGACGGCAGCGAGGGCGTCTTGCCCCGCGCCCTGATCCCCGTCTCCAGGCGCCGCCCGCGCACCGCGCACCCTCAGGGCAACCGGCTCTCCGGTTACCTGATACGGCTTCCCGTCGACGACCCGGACCCGCTCGGCCGGCTCCGTTCGGTGCGTACGGCGATGGACGCCAACAAGGACGCGGGACCCAACCGGGGAGCGGGCGCCGTCGCGCTGCTCGCCGACCATGTGCCGCCGATCGGCCACCGCCTCGGCGGTCCCGTCGTCGGCCAGGCGGCCCGGCTGCTCTTCGACATCCTGGTCACCAGCGTGCCGCTGCCCAGCCTCGGCCTGAAGCTCGGCGGCTGCCCGCTCACCGAGGTCTATCCGCTCGCCCCGCTGGCCCGCGGCCAGGCGCTGGCGGTGGCCGTGTCGACGTACCGCGGACGGGTCCACTACGGGCTCGTCGCCGACGCACAGGCCGTGCCGGACCTGAACCGACTGGCCCGCGCGCTGTCCGAGGAGGTGGAGACGCTGATCATCGCCTGCGGCCCCTGAAACGGCCCGCGGGGACCGGTGATCATCTCGGGTTTGGCGCCTTGCCCTCTTGCTCCGTAAAATTCCGCCTTCGAAAGCGAGCGCGGTTCGAGCGCGGCGCGAGACCCGAGGAACGGCACACGCGATGACGGTGACAGAGGACGGCCAGGCGGCTCTCGCCGTGGACACGGCTGAGGACGACCGGACGGCTTCCGCCGTGGACGGGGAGGCGGTCTCCTACGGGCCGGGCATCGACCCGGAGCGGCTGGCCGTCTGCCTCGGCGTGCTCGACGAGCTCGACAAGATCGAGGTCGACCATCCGGACGCCATCGCCGTGCGCCGCGCCACCGCGGGCGTCTACCGCACGGTCAAGCAGCGCCGCCGCCAGGAGCGCAGGGCCGCCAAGACCGCCCACGACAAGGCCGTCACCGAGTCCACCGCGACCGGCTCCGCCCAGCGCATCGACGACGAGACGGAGGGCATCCTGCCCTCGTCCGTCACCGACGCCGGCGAGATCGCGGGGATACTCCAGCGCCCGCGCTCCTGCTACATCTGCAAGAAGCGGTACGTCGAGGTCGACTACTTCTACCACCAGCTCTGCCAGGACTGCGCCGCCGAGAACCGCGCCCGCCGCGACGCCCGCGCCGACCTCACAGGCAAGCGCGCGCTGCTCACCGGCGGCCGCGCCAAGATCGGCATGTACATCGCGCTGCGGCTGCTGCGCGACGGCGCGCACACCACCATCACCACGCGCTTCCCGAACGACGCGATCCGCCGCTTCAAGGCCATGCCCGACAGCGACGAGTGGATCGGCCGTCTGAAGATCGTCGGCATCGACCTGCGCGACCCGGCGCAGGTCGTGGCCCTGGCCGATTCGGTCGCCGCCGAGGGCCCGCTCGACATCCTGATCAACAACGCGGCCCAGACCGTACGCCGTTCCCCGGGGGCCTACAGCGAGCTGCTCGCCGCCGAGTCCGGCCCGCTGCCCGCCGGTGAGCTGCCGCCCGCCGAGGTCATCGGCACCTTCGGCTCCGGCGCGGTGGCCGCGCTCCCGGTCGCCGGGGGGGGCGCGCTGACCGCGCAGGACGTCACCGACCTGGCCCTGGTGTCCGGCTCGGCCTCCCTGGAGCGGATCGCGGCCGGTACGGCCATCGACGCGGGCGGGCTCGTGCCCGACCTGCACGACACCAACAGCTGGATCCAGTCGGTCGAGGAGGTCACGCCGGTCGAGCTCCTTGAGGTCCAGCTCTGCAACTCGACGGCCCCCTTCATCCTGATCAGCCGGCTGCGCGCGGCGATGGCGGCCTCCGGGGCCGACCGCACGTACATCGTGAACGTCTCCGCCATGGAGGGCGTCTTCAACCGCGGCTACAAGGGCGCGGGCCACCCGCACACCAACATGGCCAAGGCCGCCCTGAACATGCTCACGCGCACCAGCGCCCAGGAGATGTTCGAGAAGGACCGCATCCTGATGACCGCCGTCGACACCGGCTGGATCACCGACGAGCGCCCGCACCCCGACAAGATGCGTCTCGCCGACGCGGGCTTCCACGCCCCGCTCGACCTGATCGACGGCGCGGCCCGGGTGTACGACCCGATCGTGCGCGGCGAGCAGGGCGAGGACCTGTACGGCGTCTTCATGAAGGACTACGCGCCCGGCAAGTGGTGACCCCACCGTCATCCGCGGGTGAAGGTGCCCAGGCCGTCGTGGTCCCAGGCCTCGACGGTCACCCGCGACGCCTTCGAGCCGCCGGACCCCGGTGAGCCCGAACCGACCTTGAACGTCACCCCCGAGAGCCCGGTCGCGTTCTCGCCGACGGTCCGGAAGCTGAACCTGTCGCCGTCGTAGTGGGTGAGCCGGAACTTCGTGTGCTTCGGGCCCAGGCTCATGCCGAGTTCGCCGTTCGCGGCCGTGACGGTGAGCGGACCGTAGTAGGCGTTGCCGTACGTGCCCGTGTACGTGTCGAGGGCGCGGGCCGGGGACGCGTTCCGCGGGGGGCTGCCGTAGTCGGTGGGGGAGCGGCCCTGCTGCTCCTGCTGCCGGTAGACCCGGTCGATCAGGGGCAGCCAGTCCGTCGTGGGCTTCCCGTACTGGGCGGTGTCGAAGAAGTCCTGCGCGACCGAGTCGGCGAGGCCCACCGGCGCCGCGTTGGTCAGGACGGTGATGCCGAGCTGTTCGCCGGGCAGCATCGTCACATTGGTGTTGGCGCCGAGTTCGAAGGCGCCGGAGTGGCTGAGGCGCAGTCGGCCCTGGTCGTCGTATCCGACGTTCCAGCCGAGGCCGTAGAAGCCCGCGCGGCCCGCCGGGGCCTGCGGGGGCTGGGCGACGATCTCGGGCAGGTGGGTGCGCTCCAGCGGTGCGGCGGGGATGATCTGCCTGCCGTCCAGCTTCCCGTTCGCCAGTTGCAGTCGCATCCAGGTGGCCATGTCACGGGCCGTGGAGCTCGCGCCGCCCGCGGGCGACTGGGCGTCGGCGTCCCGGACGTACTTCGCCTGCCACCCGCCGTCCGCGTTCTTCACATGGGTGACGGCCTTGTCCTTGGCCCGGTCGTAGTCGAAGAAGCGGGAGCTGGTGTTCTTCATGCCGGCGGGGCCGTACAGCGTGTCCTGGGAGAGCTTGTCCCAGGTCGTGTCCTTCGCGTTCGCGACCGCCTGGGCCGCGGCGGTGACCCCGTAGTTGGTGTAGGCGTAGCTGGCGCGGAACGGGCTGAGCGGCTCGTATCTCAGGTGGTCCAGGATGTACGCCCGGTCGTAGCCGAGGTCTTCGAGGAGGTCACCGGAGTGGTCGGGCAGGCCGCTGCGGTGGGAGAAGAGGTCGGCGTACGTGACGTGCGCCGTGACCCAGGGGTCCTTGAGCGAGAAGCCGGGCAGATGCGCCGTGACGGGGTCGTCCCAGGCGAGCGTCCTGCCGCCGACGACCCCCGCGACGACGGTCGAGGCCAGCGGTTTGGACAGGGACGCGAGCTGGAAGACGGTGTCCGGGTCGACGCCCCCGGACCGTCCCGTCCGACGCTCGCCGAAGC
Source organism: Streptomyces sp. NPDC007896 (assembly GCF_042959425.1). Taxonomy (NCBI): domain Bacteria; kingdom Bacillati; phylum Actinomycetota; class Actinomycetes; order Kitasatosporales; family Streptomycetaceae; genus Streptomyces; species Streptomyces sp. NPDC007896. The sequence continues at coordinate 116,629 of NZ_JBIBKX010000019.1, forward strand.
CCTTCAGATAGACCACACGGTCCTTGTGGACGACGGCCACGGCGACGCCGGGAACGCCGGTCTTCTTCATGGCGTCCCGCACGATGCCGTCGAGCTTGCCGACGGCATCGTCCACCTCGGCCTGGGTGAGCCGCTGCGGCGGCTGGGGTGGCGGGGCCGCCGCGACGGCGGAGCCGGAGGCGGTGCACCCCGCGCTGAGCAGGGACGCCGCGGCGGCCGCGATCAGCGCCCTGCTTCGGTGGTGTCCCGCCCGTCGCCGCACACCCATGGTCACCATTGAACGCGCGCTGTGAGGCTTTGTCCTGCGGAGTCGGGCGGGGGCCGTGCGGAGCCCTGCGGGGGCGGGCGGGAGATGGGCCTGAGCCGCAGGGAGCCGGGCTGGCCTTTATGCGTCGGGCGCGCGGGTCCGCAGGCGTTCGTGGACGGTGTCGGCGGGAGAGTGCGCGGAGCGGACCCGGGTCCCTCCGTCGACCAGCAGATCGGCGCCCGTGATCCACCTGGCCGCGTCCGAGGCCAGCCAGACCACCGCTCGCGCGATGTCCTCGGGCCGGCCGATCCGGCCCAGCGGGAGCCCCGCGCCGAGCTCGTCCTCGGCGTTCTCCCAGACGAACCGAGCCATCTCGGTGCGGACGAGCCCCGGCGAGACGGAGTTCACCCGCACCTTCGGGGCGAGTTCGCCGGCGAGCTGCTGGGTGAGGTGCAGGAGGGCCGCCTTGCTGGTGCCGTACGCCCCCACGTTCGGCCCCACATGCCCGGCGCCCTCCGTGCACACGTTCACGACGGCGCCGCCGTGCTCGCCCATCCAGGCCCGCCAGGCATACTGCACCAACCGCAGCGGGGCCTCGACATTGACCGTGAACGCCTCGCGCCAGTGGTCCGGATCGGCGTCCATGAGCGGGCCGTACGGCTGGTTGGTCGCGGCGTTGTTCACCACGACGTCGATGCGCCCGAACTCCCGCAGCGCCAGCTCGGTCAGCTCCCGCAGATGCGCCGGATCGGCCACCGAGCCCGCGAGCCCGACGCCGCCGAGCCGTTCGGCGGCCCGGCCCACCGCGTCCGGGTCCCGGGCCGTCACACACACCCGCGCCCCCGCTCGGGAGAGCTCCTCGGCGACGGCGAGACCGATCCCGCGCGAGGCCCCGGTGACGATGGCACCCCTGCCCTCTAGCCCGTACGGCGTCGTCATCCGCGTACCGTCTCATGACGGACCGTCAGTCGACAGCCCCGAGCCGCGAGTGCTGCGCCGCCACCAGCTCCAGCACCGTGCGCCAGTCCTCAAGGACCCCGGCGTCGAGACCGGCGACCCTGCCCGACTCGTCCGAGTGGCGCAGGCTCAGCATGTCGTCGGTGTCCGTGTCGTCGGCCCATCCGCCGGTGTGCAGGCGGACGAGCCGGGAGACCCGCTCACCGAGCAGCGGCCGGACCAGGTCCGCCGCCAGGTCGGCGTGTCCGGCCGTGTCGCCGGGCCGCAGCAGGTGCCCTACGGCGTGGACCAGGCCCGCCACCTGGAGTTCCTTGTCCGCGGGACGACTTCGGCGCAGGAGCGCGGCGGTCTGCAGGGCGTGGTCGTGCAGATCGACTCGGCCGCCACAGCGGCCCGGGGTGTCCCGCGCGCCCCGGCAGGCGTGCAGCAGATCCATCAGCTCCTCGACGCTGCGCAGCTCCATGCGTCAGTCCTCCCGAGTCCTCCCGCGGGAAAAAGCCGTTTCCGGGCGCCAGCAGATCATGGCTGCCTTGCGAATCGGCCAACGGGACCTGAACTGCGCGCCGTGTTCAGTGGTGCCCGTGGCCCTCGGCCCCCGGTGCCCCGTGCCCGTGGCTGTGGGCGTCCGGCGCCGGTGCCCCGTGATGGTGGGCGTCCGCCCCGGGTGCCCCGTGATGGTGGCCCTCCGGCTCCGGCGCCCCGCCCATCATCCGCAGCATCTCCCGGCCGCCCGTGCGCAGGAACCGCCACACCAGGGCCGCCGCCAGCAGCAGGAAGGCGATGTTGAGCCAGGTCGTGTAGTTCCAGGAGACGCCCTCCATGGGGATCTCCGCGTCGGCCTGGTCGGGGATGAGCCCGAGGCCGCCGAAGAGGAACTCCACGACGTATCCGGCGAGCACCATGGCGGCGTAGAAGGTGACCAGGAGGAAGCCCGTCATCCGGAGCCCGTAGTACTTCCGGTAGATGTTCAGGATCGGCAGGATCAGCAGGTCGGCGAAGATGAACGCGACCACACCGCCGAAGCTGATCCCGCCCTTCCACAGCACGACGGCCAGCGGCACGTTTCCGATCGAACAGACGAACGAGGCGATCGCCACGAGCGGGCCGACCAGGGGGCCGATCAGTTTCGCGGCGAGGGGATGGCCGTCGAGGAAAAGGGACTGCCAGAACGCGTCGGGCACCCAGGCCGCGATCGCGCCCGCGATCAGCAGGCCGATCACCAGATCGCGCAGGATCGCCGCCCACTCCATAACAAACACGTGTGCGACGGAGGTGTAGCCGTCGCGCGAGAGCAGCCGCCGTGCGAACGAGCCCTCCGTCTGGATCGACATGTCCATCGCGGCATGCCCTTCCATCGACCCAGCGAGCCCGCGCTCCGCCTGCTCCCGGGCCTCGCGCAGCAGTCGTTCGCGCAGAAAGATCCGGAAGAGCACGGCCAGCACCACGATCATGATCGGGCCGCCGACGAATTCGGCGACCGTGAACTGCCAGCCCATCAACAGGGCCAGGATCACGCCGAGTTCGACGACCAGATTGGTGGAGGCGATCTCGAACGCCATCGCCGCGGTGAAGTTCGCGCCCTTGCGGAACAGTGAGCGGGCGAGCGCGACGGCCGCGTACGAGCAGGACGAGGACGCCGCACCAAGCCCCGCGGCCAGCGTGAGGGTCCGTGGCCGGTCGTCACCGAGGAGCCGCACGATCGTCGCGCGACGCACCACGGCCTGGACGACGGCGGAGAGGCCGAACCCCAGGATCAGCGCCCAGGTGATCTCCCAGGTCATCGACCCGGTGATGGACAGTGCGTGCAGGATCGCGTGCATCGGCCTCACTCTTTCCCGTCCGGCTTCCCCGATTCACGCGCGACTATACCCCCTAGGGGTATGGGATACCGTGTGGTGACCGGGCGGGTCGCGCCGGTTCAAGGTTCCGCAAAGACTTCGGAGGGCTGCCCCGAGGGGAGGGCCGGGCTCCGCGGATCGGCCCATCGTCCCCGTCCGGGCGCCGGGTTGAGTCTTCCAGTCCTGGTCACGCGGGGTCTGGCGGTATGCCGAACGGGTGGTGCGCGAGAGGGGATACATCATCAAATAGGGCCAGATCGGGGGCCGATGGACCCTGATCGACGCAAGACGGTTACCTCGTGTTTTCAGCCCCATCGAGCGGGGACCCGCTCATTTGGTTACCCTGTATCGGACGGACAGCCTGAAGGGTTCCACCCACACCCAAGGTCCGTCCCGGGACAGCCGGTCACCACGGACTGCTCTCAGATGAGTTACCGGCGCCACCGCGTCCTTAACTGCCTTCGACTCATACCCGAGGGGATGTCAGGCGACCGGAAGCAGACTGGCCCTGTACGTCCCGAGGGTGACCCGACACATAAGGAGTGCGCGGTGACACCGGAGAAGACGAATCGCGATCAGCGCCCCAAGGAACGCACGGAGCGCGGAGGCCGGCCCGAGAAGAAGCTCGGCAGCCTCGACGTGTGGGCCAGGTCCGCCCCGATCCGCCTCGCGGGGTACGAGGACGACCTCGCCGAGCCCCACATCCTGCCCAGCGTGGACTGACCGCTCCCGGCGGGACTCATCGCGATCGTCGACGGCATGGGCGTGCCAGACTCACGCCCATGCTGATCAGAGAAGCCGCGGCCGACGACTGGCCGCGGATCTGGCCTTTCTGGCACCGGATCGTCGCCGCGGGTGAGACCTACACCTGGGACCCGGGCACCTCCGAGGAGGCGGCCCGGGCCCTGTGGATGGCACCGGGCAAGCGTGTGTACGTCGCCGAGGACGCCACCGGAGCGGTCGTCGGCTCGGCCTACGTCACCCCCAACTACGGCGGCCCCGCCGCCCGCGTCGCCAATGCCGGATTCATGGTCGACCCCGACCACGCCGGGCTCGGCGTCGGGCGCGCGCTCGCCGAGCACATCCTCGCCGCGGCGAAGGCCGACGGCTACCGGGGCATGGTCTTCAACGCCGTCGTGGAGACCAATCCCGCCGTCACGCTGTGGACCGCGCTCGGCTTCACGATCCTCGGCACCGTGCCGGACGCCTATGAGCATCCCCGGCACGGGCGGGTGGGACTGCACATCATGTACAAGCCGCTGTGAAGCCCCCGCGCCCCAGGCCTGATCCGAACGACAGGCCCTGGGGGCTGTCGCCGCTCCTCAGTCCAGTGGCGCCGTCCGTCGCCACGGCCGCAGTTCCTCCAACTGCCCCGCCAGCTCCAGGAGTTCGAGCTCGGTTCCGGGTCGTCCGACCAGCTGTACGGCCGCCGGGGCCCCGCTCGACAGGGTTCCGAACGGTACCGCCATCGCGGGCCACCCGGTGAGGTTCCACGGCGGCGTCAGCGGCGAGTAGTTGGTGTTGACCAGCACATTGCGCAGCCAGCCCCGCTCGTGCCACGGCGCGGCGGCCGGCCCCCGCCGGGCCAGTGCCGGGGTGAGCAGCACGTCGTGCTCCGCGAAGAACGGCCGCAGACGCCCGCGCAGCTGCTCGCGGCGCTCACCCGTGCGCACCCCCGCCACGAAACGGCGCCCCACGGCGGCGTGCACCCGGGTCCGCCGGGTCAGCCGGCGCGGGTCGAGGTCCTCGGCGTCCACCGCGGTGCCCGCCGTCCAGTGCATCAGCGCGGCGGTGCCCAGCCAGTAGGGGTAGGGCGGGTCGGCGGGCCGCACCTCGTGGCCCGCCCCGGCCAGCAACTCGGCGGCCTCCCGGGCCGCGTTCGCGTAGGGACGGGCGACACTCACGCCGACCAGCGGACTGCGCACGGAGACGGCCACCTTGCGGACGAGGTTGCCCGAGGGGCGTATCGCCTCGGTGTCCGACAGGACCGCGAACATCAGGCGGGCGTCCTCGACCGTGGTCGCGAGCGGCCCGTTCTCCGACATGCCGAACCAGTCGCCGTGACCGATGCCCGCCGGGATCGTGTCACGGCCCGGCTTGAGGCCGACGATGCCGCAGTTGGCGGCCGGGATGCGCAGCGAACCCATCCCGTCGTTGCCCAGCGCGATCGGCACCATCCCGGCGGCGACCGCGGCCGCGCTGCCCCCCGAGGAGCCGCCCGCCGTGCGCGAGGTGTCCCAGGGGTTGCGGGCCGTGCCGTGCACACCCTCGGAGGTGCCGAAGACACAGAGCTCGGGCACGTTGGTCAGACCCACGACCACGGCGCCCGCCGCGCGCAGCCGCGCCACCGTCGGATGGTCGTGATCGGCGGGGGTGTCCGCGGTCGCGGCGGAGCCGTTGCGGTTCGACTCGCCGCGCACCGCGAGGTTGTCCTTGACGGCCACGGGCACCCCCGCGAGGGGGAGTTCGGCCAAATCCGCGCGGGCGGCCAGCTCGTCGGCCTCCGCGAGCGCGGCTTCGGACCGCACGACACGGAAGGCACCCACGCGCGCGTCGAGCCGCTCGATCCGCGCGAGGTGACCGGCCACCACCTCGCGGGGCGTGGCCCGCTTCTCGCGTACGGCTGTGGCGATCTCGGTGGCGGTCCGGCCGGCCCAGCTGGTCACGGGTGCTCCTCGGGGACAAGGGATTACTGGTGAGTACGAGGAGCACTGTGCCCGGCGGCGGGGTGCCGCGTCGAGGGCCGTCGCCCTTGGACATTCGGACCGGTCTTCTTGGACTTTTGCGCTCGGGCTTGTCCGGTATCTCCGCTGAGTTGCAGATCATCCGATCACTTACTCAACTTTCGCACCTGCCCGCCCCATTGACAGGATCTGGTGGCGCCTCAATCATCAAACATCCGATGAATTGGAGCCGCTATGAGCACGTATCCAAGACGTCAGGTTCTGGGCGCCGCGGCCGGAGTGGCCGTCGCGGCCACTCTTCCCCTCGCGGCCACGGCCGAAGCGCGACCGGCGGTCGAGCCGCACGGCCAGTGGGTTCCCGTCCCCGACCCGATCCCCGTACCGCTCGACGCGTACACCGACAACGACGGCATCGACACGGCGGCCGCCCCAGGCGGCAGCTTCGACGGCTCGGGGTACACGTTCCCCGGCGAGGAGCTCCCGGCGGGCCCCGTAGAGGTGGACGGCATCGCGTTCGTCTTCCCCTCCTCCGCCGCGGGCGCCCGGAACAACGTGGTCGCCCTCGGCCAGCGCATCGACCTCCCCCGCGGACGCTATCTCTCGGCCCACTTCCTCACCGCGGGCAGCTACGGCGACGCCTCGGGGCGGGCCACCGTGCACTACGCCGACGGCTCGACGACCACCGCCGGGCTCGGCGGCGCGGACTGGTACGCGACGGGTGGGTCGCTGTCGGCCCCGTACCGCTACCGGCCGGACGGCACGAAGGACGAGCACGGCGTGGGGATCGGCACGGCCGAGGTCTGGATCGACCCCCAGCGCGAGGCGGTCGCCCTCACCCTGCCGACCACCAACCCCGCCGAGGCCGGCAAGGCCTCCCTCCACCTCTTCGCACTCTCCCTGCAACCGGCCGCCCAGGGCCGGGCGTTGGCCCTGCGGGACGCGCACTCCACCTTCTCCCTGCTGGAGTCGAGCGGCGCGCAGAGCGTGGAGGTCACCGTCGTCAACGCGGGCACGGTCGCCGTCCTCGCCGGCGACCGGGTGTCCGTCGGCGTCGACGTGCCGGGCGCCCGCACCGTCGAGCCCGCGCACGTGATCCGCCTCGACCCCGGCGAGCAGGCGCGCGTCCGGGTCGGCATCCGCAACCGCGTGGGCACGGCACCGGGCACCGCGCGGCCCGGAACAGTGACCGTCACCGGACGCGGTCAGCAAGTCACCTCCGCGGGGCGTGAGTTGACCCTCGGCGTGCCGGACTACCAGCCCACCGAGAGCTCTCTGGCCGGCCACCAGGCCCCGTACTGGTTCCACCGCGCCAAGTTCGGCATCTTCATCCACTGGGGTGTCTACTCGGTGCCCGCCTGGTCTCCGGTCGGCAAGCAGTACGCCGAGTGGTACTGGAACCACCTGCAGAGCCAGGACAACGCGGTGTACGCCTACCACCGGGACACATACGGCGAGAACTTCGCCTACGACGACTTCATCCCGATGTTCACGGCGGAGAAGTTCGACCCCCGGGCCTGGGTGGAACTCTTCCGTGACGCAGGAGCCCAGTACCACGTCCTCACCTCCAAGCACCACGAGGGCTTCGCCCTGTGGGACACCAAGGTCTCCGACCGCAACGCCGTGAAGATGGGCCCGAAGCGCGATCTGATCCGTGAACTCTTCGACGCCTCGAAGAAGTTCACGCCCGAGCTGCACCGCGGCCTGTACTTCTCCATGCCCGAGTGGTTCAACCCCGACAACCCGTGGATGGGCCACGCCCCCCGCAATCCGTACACGCTGGAGCCGCTCCCGTACACCGGATACACGGCGGGCAAGGACTATGTGAAGGACTATCAGGCCCCGCAGATGCTGGAACTGATCCACAGCTACGACCCGTCCCTCATCTGGTGCGACATCGGCGGCGCGAACGACAGCCTCCATGTCCTCGCCGAGTACTTCAACCACGGCAAGAACAGACCCAAGCCGTACGAGGTGACCGTCAACAACCGTTCGGGCATCGGCTTCCACGACTTCACCACCCCCGAGTACACGACGTACGAGAACACGGTCGTCGCGAAGTGGGAGTCGAGCCGGGGCCTCGATCCCTTCAGCTACGGCTACAACAAGGCGACGCCCGACGCCGCCTACATGACCACCGAGGAGGTCGTACACAGCCTGGTCGACATCGTGTCGAAGAACGGCAACTTCCTGCTGGACATCGGCCCCCGCGCGGACGGCACCATCCCGGAGATCATGCAGACCCGGCTGCGCGAGACCGGCCGCTGGCTCAGGACCAACGGCGAGGCGATCTACGACACCACGTACTGGTCACGGATGGCACAGCTCGGCGAGGACCTGCGCTTCACGGTCCGGCAGAACAAGGCGTTCTACATCCACTCGCTGACCGCGCCCGGCGCCACACTGACCGTCGAGGCGCCGGTGCCGATCCGCGGCGGGGACAAGGTGACCATGCTCGGTCACGACCGTCCGCTGACCTGGACGGTGAGCGGCGGGTCGCTGGTCATCGACGTGCCGGAAGCGGCCCGCAAGGCAGGGCAGTACGTGTGGGTGTTCAAGGTGGAGTGGCATGGCTGACCAACGCGCCGCACGGTCCGTTCGGAGCAGGTGGACGCGGAGGGCCGTCGGCTGCGTGGTGGCGCTGCTGCTGACGGTCGCGACGCCGGTCCCGGCGCTGGCGCGCACGGCGGAGGCGCGGACGGCGGCGGTGCCTCCCGTCACGGTCCCCGCCCTCTCCGACTGGACACCGCGACAAGGCAGTTACTCCTTCGGCCCCGGCTCCCGCATTGTCGCGCGCGACCCGGCGGCACGCCGGGTCGCGGACACCCTCGCCGACGATCTGCGCGCGGCGGGCCACGGCACCGTTCCCGTCCTACGGCAGGGCGCGCACGCGGGTGACATCGTGATCGGCGTCGATCCCTCCTCGTCGCGGCTCGGCGCGGAGGGCTACGAACTGCGCGCCGGCAAAAGCCTGGTGGTGACCGCCGCCGCCGAGACCGGTGCCTTCTACGGCACCCGCACCCTCCTCCAGCTCCTCGCCCGGAGCGACCGCGTGCCCGCCGGGAGCACGGTCGACGTGCCCCAGTACAAGGAACGCGGTGTCGGCGTCTGCGCCCGCTACGTCCACATCTCGATGCCCTGGTTGGAGAACCTCGTACGCGACATGGCGTACCACAAGCTCAACCAGCTGCTGCTCGAACTGAAGGTGAAGAGCGACGTCCATCCCGAGTCCGACACCTGGGGCTACTACACCAAGGACGAGATCCGCCGGCTCGTGGCCCTCGGCGAGAAGTACCACGTCGAGATCATCCCGGAGATCAACTCGCCCGGACACATGGACCCCTGGATCCAGAACCGCCCGGACCTCCAGCTCAGCGACGCCGACGCAGTGAAGCAGCCCGCCCGGCTCGACATCACACAGGACGCGGCCTTCACGTACTACACGAGCCTGATCGACGAGTACGCGCAGGTGTTCACGTCCGGGTCCTGGCACATGGGCGCCGACGAGTACATGCTCGGCTCCGACTTCGCCAAGTACCCCCAGATCCTCGCCTACGCACGGGCCAGGTACGGCGCGAGCGCCACTCCGCAGGACGCGTTCATCGACTTCGTCAACCGCGTCCAGGCCTACGCGGCGGCCAAGGGCAAGAAGCTGCGCATCTGGAACGACGGTCTCACCGGCGCCAACACCGTGCCCGTCACGGCCGGTACGACGGTCGAGCACTGGCTGGACGTGGCGACGAAGCCCAGCCAACTCATCGCCCAGGGCCATCCGTTGATGAACGCCGCCTACTCCCTCTATCTCGTCCGCGGCGGCTTCCACACCGACACGAAGGCGCTGTACGACCAGAGCTGGGACCCGCGCAGTTTCGAGGGCGAGAAACTCGCCTCACGCGCGGGCGTCACCGGGGCGAAGATCAGCCTCTGGCCGGACAACGGGCGCGGGGAGACCGAGAACGAGGTCGCGACGGCCATGGACCCGGCCCTGCGGCACATCGCCCAGGTCACCTGGGGCTCGGCGCACCCCGACCCGACGTACGCGGAGTTCACCGCGCGCGGTGCGGCCGTGGGGCACGCGCCCGGGTGGCGGGACCTGACCCGGGTGCCGGTGGCCGAGGGGACGTACACCTTCCGCGGTGGGGCCGCGACCGCCGATCTCCAGGTCCGGCGGACCGCGGACGGCTATGTGACCCTACGGTCCACGACGGGTGGCGGCTGTCTGGAGGTGAGCGGCGGAAAGCTCACGCTGAACGTGCCCCTGGACCCCGGTGTCGAGGTGACCGAATCGCCGTGCGTCGCCGCGGACACCTTGCAGCGCTGGGAGCTGGAGCCGGTGCGCGGCGGCGGATACCGGCTGGTCAACGCGATCACGCGGATGGCGGTGCACGTGACGGACGAAGGGCGGCTCCTCCAGTACCCGCCGGACCAAGAGCAGCCGTCCGTCTGGCAGCTGACCATCCACTGATGCGAGGAGCCCCCACCCCATGACCATCTCCAGACGCCTCTTCGTCCTGGCATCCACCGCCCTCGTCGCGTCCGCCGGCACATCCGTCGCCCTCGCGGCGCCCGGCGAAGCTCCCTCCCGCATCCCCGTCAGCCCCTCCGACACCGAGGACGACCTGGTCCGCAAGGCCTCCCAAGTGCGCCCCACCACACGGCAGATCGCCTGGCAGAACCTCGGACGAACCGCCTTCCTGCACTTCGGCGTGAACACCTTCACCGGCCTGGAATGGGGCACCGGTGACGAGGACCCGGACGTCTTCCAGCCCGTCGGGCTCGACACCGACCAGTGGGCCCGAGCCCTGCGCGACGGCGGCTTCGAGCTCGCCATCCTCACCGCCAAGCACCACGACGGGTTCGTCCTCTACCCGTCGCGCTACACCGACCACTCGGTGGCGTCGAGCGGTTGGCGCGGCGGCAGGGGCGACGTGCTGCGCTCCTTCACGGACTCCATGCGCCGCCACGGGATCAAGGTCGGCGTCTATGTCTCACCGGCCGACGAGAACCAGTACCTGCACGGCGTGTACGCCAACGGCAGCGCGCGCACGGAGCGCACCATCCCGACGCTCGTCGAGGGCGACGACCGTACGGAACCGAAGGCGTTCACGCTGGACGCCACCGACTACGGCGCCCATATGCTCAACCAGCTCTACGAAGTGCTCACCGAGTACGGACCCGTCGACGAGGTGTGGTTCGACGGAGCCCAGGGCCGCATTCCGCCCGACAAGGTGGAGAAGTACGACTGGGACAGCTGGTACGCGCTGGTCCGTGCCCTCGCCCCCGACGCCTCGATCGCCGTGTCCGGGCCCGATGTGCGCTGGGTCGGCAACGAGGGCGGGCTCGCCCGCGAGGACGAGTGGAGCGTCGTACCGGTCACGGAGAAGGACAACGGCCGCACCGACTACGCGCTGGCCTACGACGCACCCGACGAGGGCAGCCGGGCCGCGCTCGTGGCGGCCCGTCCGGTGGCCGACTATCTCCAGTGGTGGCCGGCCGAGTGCGATGTGTCCATCCGCGACGGATGGTTCTACCACGCCGACCAACAGCCCAAGAGTGTGGACGAGTTGACCGACATCTACTTCCGCTCGGTCGGCCGCAACTCAGTGCTGCTGCTCAACATCCCACCCGACACACAGGGCTTGCTGCCGGACGCCGACGTGGTGCGGCTGCGCGAGTTCCGCGAACGCGTGGACCGGGAGCTGCCGGAGGACCTGGGGCGCGGGGCCGTGGTCCGGTCCTCCCCGGGGGTCTTCACCGTCGACCTCGACGCGGAGCGCGAAGTGGACCGGATCCGGCTCGCCGAGGACATCCGGCACGGCCAGCAGGTCGAGAACTTCGTCGTCGAGGCGTACGGAGCGGGCACCTGGAGTCGGGTGGCCGGGGCGGGCACGATCGGAGCGAGCCGGATCCTGCTGCTTCCCGCGCCCGTACGGGCCCGGCGCTGGCGCCTTCGGGTGACGCGGTCGCGGCAGACCGCGCGGATCGCTGAGTTCGCGCTCCATCGCTCACGGATCTGACGCGTACGGGGGTGGACGCCCCGCACGGCGTCCACCCCTCAGCGTCTGCGGCTCCGGGTCCTCTCCTCAGCGTCTCCGGCTCCGCGTCCACCCCTCACCCTCTCAAGCCCCGCAGGGCCCCGTACTCTCCCGTTCGATCAGCCGCGGCACCGGTACCTGCACCGTCCGGGCGGGACCGCCGTCCAGTAGCGCGGTGAGTTCCTGGGCGGCCGTGCGGCCGAACTGGACGGTGTCGCGGGAGAGGGCCGACAGCCAGGGTTTGACCATGCGGCACAGGGGCGAGTCCTCCCAGGCGACGACCGAGACGTCGCCCGGTACCAGGAAACCGAGTTCCGTGGCGGCGGCGACGCCGGCGACGGCCATCACGTCGTTGTCGTAGACCAGCGCGGTCGGCGGGGCGCCGCTCTCCAGGACGCGGCGGGTGACGGCGGCGCCCTCCGCGTCCGAGTAGTCCGTGGGGACCGAGCGCACCTCCGTCAGACCCCGCCGCCCGGCCTCCGCGCGCAGAGTGCGGATCCGGCGCTCGGTGTGGGCGAGCCCCGGCAGGCCCGCGATGTGCACGATCCGGCGGTGGCCGAGCGCGTACAGCTCGTCCACCACCGCGGCCATCGCGCCCGCGTCGTCCGCCCAGACGGTGGAGATCCCCGGGTGCCCCGCGTCCGGCACGCCGCCGATCACCACGGCGGGCAGACCCAGCTCCTCGAGCAGGTCAGGGCGTGGGTCGTCGGTCCGCGGGTCGACGACCATGACACCGTCCACGCGGTGCTCGGCCCACCAGCGCCGGTAGACCGCGCACTCGTCGGCCACGTCCTCCACCACCTGGAAGAGCAGGCCGAGATGACGCTCCGCCAGCACCTCCTGGATACCGGAGATCAGCTGCAGGAAGAACGAGTCCACGCCCAGGGTGTCGGCGGGGCGGGCCACGACGAGACCGACCGTGGCGGCGCCCTCGCCGGACAGCTGGCGCGCCGCCGTGCTCGGCCGCCAGCCCAGCTGTTCGGCGACGCGGCGGACCCGGTCGCGGGTGATCTCGGAGACCCCGGGCCGGTCGTTGAGCGCGAAGGAGACCGCGCTCTCGGAGACCCCGGCGCGCTGCGCGATGTCCTTCATCGTCGGTCGGCGCGCGGGTGACCGCTTGGCTGGCAACCCTGTTCCCCGTTCTGCTGAGCTGATGTACTAATGCGCTTGAGCTGAGGCAATCTAAAGCGCATTAGTGATCGATTGCAAGAGGCTGGGCGAACGTCTGTGACCAGCCATGTTGTGGCACTAATGAATTTAGCTGAGCCAAATCCATTGACTTGCCCGGCGAGTTGGCTGCAAGGTCTGCCCCGGCACCGTTACCCCTGCTGCAAGAGGAGCCCCATCCGTGCGCATCTCCCGCAGAGCTCTCGCCGCCGCTGCCACCGTCGCCGTTCTCCTGCCGCTGAGTGCCTGCGGTTCCGGGAGCGACGGCAGTGGCTCGACGGACGCCTCCGGCAAGGTCGAGGGCGACATCACCTTCCAGACCTGGAACCTGAGGGCCAACTTCAAGCCGTACTTCGAGGGCGTGATCGCCGACTTCGAGAAGAAGTACCCCGGCACCCACGTGAAGTGGATCGACCAGCCTGCCGAGGGCTACGCCGACAAGATCAGCGCGGACGCGGCCGGCGGCACCCTGCCCGACGTCGTCAACGTCTCGCCGGACCTCGTCGCCCCGCTCACCAAGGCGGCCCTCGCCCTCGACCTCGACAAGTCCGCCGCGCAGTACAAGAAGGAGTACCTGGACGGCGCCTGGGCCAGCCACCAGATACCGGGCATGACCGGCACGTACGCCTTCCCCTGGTACCTCAACACCGGCCCGCTCTTCTACAACAAGTCCCTCTTCAAGGAGGCGGGACTCGACGCCTCCAAGCCGCCGACGACGTACGACGAACTCTTCGCCGACGCCCTGCAGCTCGCGAAGAAGAACGACGGCAAGGTCGCCACACTCGCCAACGTGCCCACCGTCGAGGACTTCGGCCGCTACGGCGTCGAGCTGATGAACAAGGAAGGCACCGCTTTCGCCTTCAACGACGCCAAGGGAGTCGAACTCCTCACCAAGTACAAGGAGTTGTACGACGCGAAGGCGCTCGACCCGCAGGCGCTGACCGCGACCCCGGAGTCCTCGGGCAAGAAGTTCCTCACCGAGGCCGTCGCCATGAACCCCGGCAGCGCCCTGGACCTCGGCAACTTCAAGAAGCAGGCCCCGAACCTCTACAAGAGCATCGGCATCACGGACCAGATCACCAGCACTGGCAAGGTGAACATGTACGTGATGGGCGTGATGGTCAACTCGCGCACCAAACACACTCCCGCCTCGGTCGCCTTCGCGCACTTCGTCACCGACGCGCAGAACCAGATGTCCTTCGCCAAGAAGGTCGCGATCTTCCCGAGCACCGCGGGCTCGCTCGACGACCCGTACTTCACCAAGGAGGACGGCACCGACGAGACGCGCGTGCGGATCGCCGCCGCCAAGTCCCTGAAGAACGCGGTCAACTACACGCCGGTCCTTTTCAGCGAGCAGATGAAGACCGCGCTGCGCAACGAGGTCGCCAAGGCCCTGCAGGGCAAGGAGAGCCCCAAGACGGCTCTTGACAACGCTGTCAAGGCCTGCGACACGCTGCTCAAGCAGCAGGGCTGAGCGGGGCCATGGCGAGTTCCTCCGGCACCGCCCGCGTACGGCGCCAACTGCCGACCAGTCCCTGGCTGTTCGCCGCTCCCGGCCTCCTGGTCGTGGGCGTGTTCATCCTCTATCCGTTCGTCTCGACCGTGGTCAACGCCTTCACCGACCGCCGCACCCTGATCCCGGGCACGTTCGTGGGCCTCGCCAACTTCCGCGAGCTGCTGCACGACGACATGTTCTGGATCGGTCTGCGCAACAGCACGCTCTACGTCCTCGGGGTCGTCCCCGCGCTCGTCCTGCTGCCGTTGCTGCTCGCGCTGCTGGTCCAGAAGAACATCCCCGGGATCACCTTCTTCCGGTCGGCCTTCTACACCCCGGTGGTCGCGTCCATCGTCGTGGTCGGTCTGATCTGGGTGTGGCTCCTGGACGAACGCGGCCTGGTGAACTCGCTGTTGGAGTCGATCGGCGTCGGCAGGGTCGGCTTTCTCAGCGACCAGTGGCTGCTCCTGCTGAGCGCCATGGCCGTCACGGTCTGGAAGGGCCTCGGCTACTACATGATCATTTATCTGGCCGCGCTCGCCAATGTGCCACGCGAGCTGCACGAGGCCGCGTCGGTCGACGGCGCCGGCGCGGTCCGGCGCTTCCTCACGGTCACTGTGCCGGCCGTCCGCTCCACCATGGTGCTGGTCGCCGCGCTCTCCTCGGTCGCCGCCTTCAAGGTGTTCTCCGAGGTGTACCTGATGGCGGGCCCGGACGGCGGCCCGGCGGGCGAGGACACCACCCTCGTCATGCTCGTCCAGCGCACCGGTACCGGACTGACCGGCCGGGTCGGCTACGCCTCCGCCATCTCGGTCGTCGTCTTCGTCGTCACCGTCGCGCTGATGCTGCTCGTGCTGCGCGCCGACCGCAAGGAGGACGTGTGAGCGCGCCGGAGGGAGGACGTGTGAGCGTGCGGGACGGAGGATGTGTGAGCGTGCGGGAAGGAGGACGTGTGAGCGTGCGGGGAGACGGACGCGCGAGCGTGCTGGAGAAGGAGCGTGTCGCCGAACGGCGTCCGCCGGCCGGGCGCGGGCCCCGTCGCCGCCGTATCACCGACGAGCACGGCCGCCGTGTCCGCGGCTGGGAACTCGCCCTGCGCTACCTGCTGTTGCTCGCCGTCCTCGCCCTGACCGTCGGCCCGTTCCTGTGGCAGCTGTCCACCTC
Source organism: Streptomyces sp. NPDC007896 (assembly GCF_042959425.1). Lineage (NCBI taxonomy): Bacteria > Bacillati > Actinomycetota > Actinomycetes > Kitasatosporales > Streptomycetaceae > Streptomyces > Streptomyces sp. NPDC007896. Next base: position 132,213 of record NZ_JBIBKX010000019.1, read on the forward strand.
GCTCAAGGGCCCGACCGAGGACATCTTCAGCTCGCCGCCGAAGTTCCTGCCGGGCGATCCCACGCTGCACAACTACAAGCGGGTGGCCGACACCATCCCCGTCTGGGACTACGCCTTCAACTCCCTGAAGGTCGCGGGCGCCAATGTCGTCACGAACTGCGTCGGCTCGGCCCTCGCGGGCTACGCCCTGGCCCGCCTGCGCTACCGAGGCAGGCGGGTGGCGACCCTCGTCTTCATCCTCGCGATGCTGGTCCCCGTCGAGGGCATCATCATCGCCCAGTTCACCACCATGCGTGAGCTCGGCCTGAACAACACGCTCATCGGGGTCGTCCTGCCCGGCTGCATCGGCGCGATGAACGTCCTGCTGATGCGCAATGCCTTCCTCAACCTGCCGTACGAGATCGAGGAGGCGGCCTTCGTGGACGGCGCGAACACCTGGCAGCGGTTCCTGCGGATCGCGCTGCCCTCGGTGAAGGGCACGCTCGCCGTCGTCGCGATCTTCGCCTTCATGGGCGCCTGGGACGACTTCCTGTGGCCGCTCATCGTGCTCAGCGACCCCTCGAAGTTCACCCTCACCATCGGCCTCAACTATCTGCACGGCACCTTCGCCAACGACGAACGGCTCGTCGCCGCGGGCACGATCATCGCCGTGGCGCCGCTCATCGCCCTCTTCGCCTGCCTCCAGCGGTACTTCTTCCGCGGGGTGGGGGAGGGCGCCGTCAAGGGCTGACCTCCCGCACCCCCGATTCGCTTCGCAAGGATCCTGCATGCCTTCTGCCGTGCGCTTCGGCGTCAACTACACGCCCAGCGAAGGGTGGTTCCACCACTGGCTCGACTTCGACCTCGACTCCGTACGCGCCGACCTCGACTCCATCGCCGCGCTGGGCCTCGACCACATCCGGGTCTTCCCGCTGTGGCCCTACTTCCAGCCCAACCGCGCGCTGATCCGCCCGCGCGCCGTCGAGCAGCTGCTCCAGCTCGTCGACGCGGCCGGAGAGCGGGGGCTCGACGTCAACGTGGACGGTCTGCAGGGCCACCTGTCGAGCTTCGACTTCCTGCCCGCGTGGACGCGGACCTGGCACCGGCGCAACCTGTTCACCGACCCGGAGGTCCTCGACGGCCAGGCGGCCTATCTGCGTACGCTCGCCGCGGCCCTCGCCGACCGCCCCCACTTCATCGGCATGACGCTCGGCAACGAGGTCAACCAGTTCTCGGCGGGGCCGCCGCATCCGGACCCCGACCGGGCGAGCAGCGCCCAGATCGACGACTGGCTGGAGCGGATGCTCGCCGCCTGCGAGGAGGGCGCCCCGGGCAGGCTGCATCTGCACGCCGAGTACGACGCCACCTGGTACCAGGACGACATGCCGTTCACCCCGGGCCAGGCCGCCCGCCGCGGCGCCGTCACGGCCGTGCACTCCTGGGTCTTCAACGGCACCGCCCAGCGGCACGGCCGTACCTCCGTGCCGACCGAACACCACGCCGCGTATCTGATCGAGCTGAGCAAGGCCTGGGCCGACGACCCGCACCGGCCCGTCTGGCTCCAGGAGGTCGGCGCACCCGCCCCGCTGATCCCGCCCGAGCACGCCGCCGCCTTCACCGAGGCCACCGTCGGGGCCGCGCTGGACTGCCCCGACCTGTGGGGCATCACCTGGTGGTGCTCCCACGACGTCTCCCGCGACCTCGCAGACTTCCCCGAACTCGAATACGGGCTCGGCCTGTTGACCAACGACCGGCGCCCCAAGGACAGCGCGCGGACGCTGGCCCGCGCCGCCCGCGAGCACCACCACACGCCCGCCCCCCGCACCACGGCGCTGATCGTCCCCGCCGACCCCGCCGTCCGTTCGCTGTGCGCCCCGGGCGGCGCCGTCTTCGAGGCGTTCTTCCGGCTCACCGCCGACGGCGCCCGCCCCACCACCGTCCTCGACGTGCGCGTGGACGACAAGGAACACCTCGCCGCGCGTGGCATCACCGAAGTCGTCAGTCCCGATCAGGTACTCCCCATCCCACAAGGAGAAACCCGCTCGTGAACCCCACCAGACGCACCGTCCTGCTCGCCGGCGCGGCCGCCGCGCTGCTGCCCGCCCTGCCCGGTCTGCCCGCCGTCGCGGCGACGAAGGCCGCCGCGACCGCGGCACCCCCGTACGCCTCCTACTGGTACCCCGACTCGCTGCCCTCGGGCACCCCCGGCACCGGCATCACCTGGCGCAGTCTCAAGGCATGGAGCGCCGCCACCGACGCCGACCTCGCGTTCAACGCGTCGACCGTGCCGCTCGCCGCGCGCTTCACACCGACCCCGGCCAACACGACGGCCCACAGCGGACAGGCCCGGATCCAGTCCCTCGTCTCCTTCGGCCCCACGTCGAGCAACCCCTCGCAGGGCGCCGCCACCGCCGACTACTACGCCCTCACCCACTGGGCGTACCTCGACCAACTCGTCTTCTGGGGCGGCTCGGCGGGCGAGGGCCTGATCCTCGCGCCGAACGCCCCGATCGTCGACGCGGCCCACCGGCACGGCGTGCCCGTCCTCGGCAATGTCTTCCTGCCGCCCGTCGCCTACGGCGGACAGCTCCAGTGGACCCGCGACCTGGTGCACAAGGACTCCACCGGGCACTACCCGCTCGCCGCGCAGCTCGTCGCGGTGGTGGCGGCGTACGGCTTCGACGGCTGGTTCATCAACGCCGAGACCAGCGGCGGGAACACCGCGCTCGCCACCGACATGCTCGGCTTCATGAACGAGCTCAAGGCGCTCGGGACGGCCGAGGGACAGCGCGTCACCTGGTACGACGCGATGACCGTGAGCGGCTCGGTGAGCTGGCAGGGCGCCCTGAACAACCAGAACAAGACGTTCTTCCAGGCCGCCGACTCCATGTTCGTCGACTTCCGCTGGTCCCGGAGCAGCCTGGCCTCCTCCGCGACGACGGCCAGGCAACTCGGGCGCAGTCCCTACGAGTTGTGGGCGGGCGTCGACGTCGAGGCGAACGGCACCAGCGCGTCGGTCAACTGGGACGCCATCGTGCCGAGCAGCAAGGCCCACGTCACCTCCCTCGGCTTCTACCGGCCCGAGTGGACCCGCAACCACCTGCCCGCGAGCCGTACCCCCGGCGACTTCCACGCCGCAGACGACCTGTTCTGGACCGGCTCCTCCCTCGACCCTTCCGAACCGAACGCGAGCGCGAGCTGGCGCGCCCCGGCCGTCTCCGTCGCCGACCGCTCGACGGTCGCCTCGCTCCCGTTCGCGACCGTCTTCAACACCGGCCACGGACTGAAGTGGTACGAGGACGGCGAGGCCACCTCGGACACGGCCTGGAACCACCTCGGCCTCCAGGACCGGCTGCCCTCCCGCCGCTGGGTCGTGCGCACGACCGGACAGCGCCCCGCCGTCACCTTCGACTTCGCGGACGCCTGGCGGGGCGGGAGCAGTCTGCTCGTCGCCGGCGCCCTCGACGCGCCCACCACGCTGGACCTGTACGCGACCAGGCTGCCGCTCACCGCGGACACGGTGGTCGAGCTCACGTACCGCACGGACGCGGGCGCCGCCGCAGTGGAGCTGGCCGTCGCCACCGCCGAGCCGGGCGCGGCGGGCGGGGAGCCCCCGTACACGTACTTCCCGGTCACGTCCTCGGGCGACGGCTGGGGGACCACCACCGTGCCGCTGACCGGGCTCACGGGGACCGTGCACGCGCTGGGCGTACGGCTGACGGCGAGCAGTGGGTCGGTGCGCTGGCGCCTGGGCGGGCTCGCGGTCCGCGATGCCGTGCTCACCCCCGCCGCACCCACCGACCTGCGCGTCACCGGCGCCGACGGAGGCAACCTGCGCTTCGCCTGGCAGGGCGCCCCCGGAGAAGTACACCACTACGAGCTGTACCGGACGCTCCCCGACGGCACACGCCGCTTCCTCGGCGGCACCTGCCAGAGCGCGTTCTACGTCGGCGGTCTCACCCCCGAGCAGGGTGAGTCGGCCGGGGGGTTCGAAGTGCGCGCGGTGGGGGAGCTGTTCACCGTCTCGACCGCCGCCACGACGACCCACACCTGGTAGCAGCACCACCTTCCCGCATCGTCTTCACCCCACGGAGCACCCCATGCATGACGACCGCACCCTGGTCGAAGCCCGCCTCAAGCGCGTCCTCGACGAGCGCATCCGACCCGCCGTGTACCCCGAGTCCGTGCCGCTGGACGTCGCGGTGTGGCACGCGCCCGGTGAGCCGGTGCCCGTCGCCGAGGGGCTCGCGGCCACACCCGAGCCCATCGAGGTGGGTGCGCGCTGGGGCGCTCCGTGGGGCACCAGCTGGTTCCGGGTCACCGGGACCGTCCCGCAGGCCTGGGCCGGCCGGACGGTCGAGGCCCTGCTGGACCTCGGCTTCGACGAGAACATGCCCGGCTTCCAGTGCGAGGGGCTCGTCTACCGGCCCGACGGCACTCCGGTGAAAGGCCTCAACCCGCGCAACCAGTGGGTGCGGATCGGCGCCCCGGTCGAGGGCGGCGAGGAGGTCCGGCTGCACGTCGAGGCCGCCTCCAACCCGGTGATCCTCGACTACCACCCCTTCCTGCCCACCCAGTTGGGCGACAAGGAGACCGCGGGCAGTGAGCCCCAGTACACCCTCACCCGGATGGACCTCGCCGTCCTCGACGAGACCGTGTGGGAGCTGGTGCTCGACCTGGAGGTCCTCGGCGAGCTGATGGCCGAGCTGCCGGTGGAGTCGGCGCGGCGCTGGGACATCCTGCGCGCGGTGGAGAAGGCGCTCGACGCGGTCGACCTCCAGGACGTGGGCGCGAGCGCCGCAGCCGCCCGCGCACGGCTGGCCGGGGTGCTCGCCGAGCCCGCCGTGCCGTCCGCGCACCGCATCAGCGCCGTCGGGCACGCGCACATCGACTCCGCGTGGCTGTGGCCGCTGCGCGAGACCGTCCGCAAGGTGGCCCGGACCACCTCCAACATGACCGCGCTCATCGAGGACGAGCCCGACTTCGTCTTCGCGATGTCCCAGGCCCAGCAGTGGGCCTGGGTGAAGGAGCACCGGCCCGAGGTGTGGGCGCGGGTGAAGAAGGCGGTCGCTGAGGGGCGGTTCGTGCCCGCGGGCGGCATGTGGGTGGAGTCGGACACCAACATGCCGGGCTCGGAGGCGATGGCCCGTCAGTTCGTGCACGGCAAGCGGTTCTTCCTCGACGAGTTCGGCATCGAGAACGACGAGGCCTGGCTGCCGGACACCTTCGGCTTCGCCGCCGGACTCCCGCAGATCATCAAGGCGGCGGGCTCCAAGTGGCTGCTCACCCAGAAGATCTCGTGGTCGCAGACCAACAAGTTCCCGCACCACACCTTCCAGTGGGAGGGCATCGACGGCACCCGCATCTTCACGCACTTCCCGCCCGTCGACACCTACAACTGCTCCATGCGGGGCAGCGAACTCGCCCACGCGGCCAAGAACTTCAAGGACAAGGGCGTCGCCCGGCACTCCCTCGCCCCCACCGGCTGGGGTGACGGAGGCGGCGGCACCACCCGCGAGATGGTCGCCAAGGCGGCCCGGGTCCGTGACCTCGAAGGCTCCGCCAGCGTGGTGTGGGAGACCCCGACGGAGTTCTTCAAGAAGGCCGAGGCCGAGTACCCGAACGCGCCCGTCTGGGTCGGCGAGCTGTACCTCGAACTGCACCGCGCCACGCTCACCAGCCAGGCGAAGACCAAGCAGGGCAACCGGCGCAGCGAACATCTCCTGCGCGAGGCCGAACTCTGGGCGGCGACCGCGGCCGTCCGCACCGGAATCCCTTACCCGTACGAGGAGTTGGACCGCGTCTGGAAGACGGTCCTGCTCCACCAGTTCCACGACATCCTGCCCGGCTCCTCCATCGCCTGGGTGCACCGGGAGGCGCGCAGGACGTACGAGCGGGTCGCCCAGGAGCTGACCGGCATCATCGACGCGGCGCAGCGGGCGCTGGCGGGTGAAGGCACCACGGAGCTCGTGTTCAACTCCGCGCCGCACAGCAGGGACGGGGTCCCGGCGGGCGGGGCCCTGCCCGCCGCCGTCGCGAGCGAGGTGGCGCTCGCGCCGCGCGTAGGCGGCGGCCACGTCCTCGACAACGGCCTCCTGAGGGTCGAGATCGACGCCCGGGGCCTAGTGGTCTCCGCCTACGACCTCGACGCCGACCGCGAGACGATCGCCCCGGGACGCGCCGCGAACCTGCTCCAGATCCACCCCGACTTCCCGAACATGTGGGACGCCTGGGACGTCGACGAGTTCTACCGCAACACGGTCACCGACCTGGTCGACGCGGACGAGGTCGTGCCTGGTGAGGACGGCGTGTCGGTGCGGATCGTACGGTCCTTCGGCGTGTCGCGGGTCACCCAGGTGCTGTCGCTCGCGCCGGGGGAGCGGCGGCTCGGCATCGACACCGAGGTCGACTGGCACGAGACGGAGAAGTTCCTGAAGCTCGCCTTCCCGCTCGACGTGCACGCGGAGCGGTACGCCTCCGAGACGCAGTTCGGGCACTTCTACCGGCCGACGCACACCAACACGTCCTGGGAGGCGGCCAAGTTCGAGGCGTGCAACCACCGGTTCGTGCACATGGAGGAGCCGGGCTGGGGTGTCGCGCTCGTCAACGACTCGACGTACGGCCATGACGTGACCCGTACCGTCCGCGACAGCGACTCCGGTACGACCACCACCGTGCGCGTCTCGCTGTTGCGCGCCCCGCGCTTCCCCGACCCCGAGACCGACCAGGGCGTCCACCGCTTCCGGCACGCGCTGGTGCCGGGGGCCGGCATCGGGGACGCGGTGCGCGAGGGGTGGCGGATCAATCTGCCGGAGCGGCGGCTGAGCGGCGGGCGTGAGGTCGCGCCCCTGGTGGAGGTGGCGCAGGACGCGGTCGTGGTGACCGCGGTCAAGCTCGCCGACGACGGCAGCGGGGATGTGGTCGTACGCTTCCACGAGTCCCGGGGCGGGCGCACCAAGGCCACGCTGACGGCCGGGTTCGGGGTCGGTGACGTCACCGTGACCGACCTGCTGGAGCGGCCCCTGACCGATGCGGCCACCCCGCGGCGTGACGGCGACCGGGTCACCCTGTCGCTGCGCCCCTTCGAGCTGGTGACCCTGCGGCTGACGCGCGCCTGAGCGGTGCGTGCCTGAGCGGTGCGTGCCCGAGCGGGGGCGTGCCTGACCCCTTCCCGGGCTGCGGATCCGGCTACTGCGTGAGCTGGGTCCGCAGCCACTGCTCGACCTCGCCCACGTGCGCGGCGGCGGACGCCCTGGCCGCCTCCGGGTCGTGGGCCACCAGCGCGCGGTGGATCGCCGCGTGTTCGCGGCGCGTCCGCTCGAAGGCGCCCTCCTCCTCGTAGCCCCGCCAGACCCGGGCACGGAACGTGCGCGAGGACAGGCCCTCCAGGATGGCGGCCATGGTCTCGTTGCCCGCGGCGGCCGCGATCTCGCGGTGGAAGGCCAGGTCGTGGGCGAGGATCTCCTCCGGGTCGTCCGTCGCGTTCATCGCCATCAGGTGTTTCTCGACCTCGGCGAGCTGGTCGGCCGTGATCCGCGCCGCGGCCAGCGCGGTCGCCGTCGACTCCAGGATCCGCCGCACCTCCAGCAGCTCGACCAGCCGCGGCCCACGCGAGAGGTCGGCCACCACGCCGAAGGTCTCCAGCAGGTCCCCGGCCTCCAGCTGGGTGACATAGATGCCCGAGCCGTGCCGGGCCTCCAACACACCGAGGACCGTGAGCGCGCGGATCGCCTCACGCATCGAGCTGCGGGACATGCCCAGCTGAGCGGCCAGATCACGTTCGGTCGGCAGGCGCTGCCCGGGCTCCAGCCGGCCCTCGCCGATCATCGCCTTGATCCGCTCGATGGCGCGCTGCGTCACGGTGCCCTTCTGCGGGGCCGACTCGTCCACGCCGTCTCCTCCTGTCGCCGGGTGCGCCGCAGTCTAACCACCAGAGTGGTCGGACCACTACGGCTGATAACGCGGAAATTTTGGCGCACGGGGGTGTTGCGGAGGCGAAGTGGTCTGATAAATATTCGTCCCGGTTGAGCGGGACGCTCGGCCACGCACCGTCACACCCGATCGATCTCGCTCAACGAGGAGCCGTCAGATGGCCGGCAGAAACGTGCGGAACACGCGAATTGCGTCGCGGGCAGTGCGTGCGGCGGCTGCGGCCGCCTGCGCGACCCTCGTGCTCGCGGCATGCGGCAGCACCAAGGACTCCGTGTCGTCGGGCGGCGGGGGCACCGGCAAGGTCGGGGTGATCCTGCCCCTGCTGACCTCGCCGTTCTGGCAGTCCTACAACGACTACGTGCCGAAGATGGCGAAGTCCGAAGGGGTCGACGCCCTCAAGACCGTCAACTCCAACAGTGATCCTTCCCAGCAGATCACCGACATCAACAACCAGCTCAACCAGGGTGTGAAGGGCCTCGTCGTGGCCCCCCTGGACAGCGCCGCGATCGCCGCCGGGCTCGACCAGGCCGAGCGCAAGGGCGTGCCCGTGGTCGCCGTCGACGTGGCGCCCGAGAAGGGCAAGGTCGCCATGGTCGTTCGCGCCAACAACGTCGCCTACGGCGAGAAGGCCTGTGAGTACCTAGGCAAGCAGATCCCCTCCGGCAAGGTCGTACAGATCATGGGCGACCTGGCCTCCGTCAACGGCAGGGAGCGCTCCGAGGCCTTCCGCACCTGTGTGCAGAAGAACTACCCGAAGCTGAAGGTCCTGGAGATCCCCGCCAAGTGGGAGTCCGACACCGCGGCCTCCAAGCTCGACACCCTGCTGAACGCCAACCCCGACATCAAGGGCATCTACATGCAGGCGGGCGGCGTCTACCTCGCGCCGACCCTGCAGACCCTCAAGTCCAAGGGCATGCTGAAGAAGACCGGCCAGGCGGGCCACATCACGATCGTCTCGAACGACGGCATCCCGCAGGAGTTCGACGCCATCCGCAAGGGCGAGATCGACGCCACCGTCTCCCAGCCGGCCGACGCGTACGCCAAGTACGGCATGTACTACATCAAGGCCGCGATGCAGGGGAAGACGTTCAAGACCGGCCCGACCGACCACGACTCCGAGATCGTCAAGCTGCCCAGCGGCATCCTGGAGGACCAGCTGCCCGCGCCGCTGGTGACCAAGGACAACGTCGACGACCCCAAGCTCTGGGGCAACACGGTCAAATGAGCACCCCACTGGTGGAGGCGCGGGGGATAGCCAAGCGGTACGGCCCCACCGTCGCCCTCCAAGACGGCCGGCTCACCGTTCTCCCCGGTGAGTCCCACGCCCTCGTCGGGCGCAACGGCGCGGGCAAGTCCACCCTCGTCACCATCCTCACCGGCCTCCAGGCCCCCGACGAGGGCGAGGTCCGCTTCGACGGTGAGCCCGCGCCCGCGCTGACCGACCGCGACGCCTGGCGTCGCAAGGTGGCCTGCGTCTACCAGAAACCCACCGTCGTACCGGAGCTGACGGTCGCCGAGAACCTCTTCATCAACCGGCAGCCCGCCGGGCGGGGCGGCTTCATCAGCTGGCGCAGGCTGCGGGCCGAGGCGGCGCAGGTCCTGGACACCTGGGACGTGCACGTCGACCCGGAGGCCCGCACCGCCGACCTCAAGGTCGAGGACCGCCAGATGGTGGAGATCGCCCGGGCGCTCAGCTTCGGCGCCCGGTTCATCGTCCTCGACGAGCCGACCGCGCAGCTCGACAACCGGGAGATCGAACGGCTCTTCACCCGGATGCGCGCGCTCCAGGAGTCCGGTGTCACCTTCCTGTTCATCTCGCACCACCTCCAGGAGGTGTACGAGGTGTGCCAGACGGTCACCGTGCTGCGCGACGCCCGCTGGATCACCACCGCGCCGGTCGCCGAACTCCCCTGCACGGCCCTGGTGGAGGCCATGGCGGGGGAGTCGATCGCCGAGCAGACCGTCACGCACCAGTCCGTCGCCGCGGACGCCCCGGTGCTGCTCGACGCCCGGGGGCTCACCTCCGACGCGTACGAGGACATCGACCTCACCGTCCGCCGCGGCGAGGTCGTCGGCCTCGCCGGCTCCAGCGGCAGCGGCAAGATCGAGCTCGCCGAGTCCTTCGCCGGACTGCACACCCCGACCGGCGGAACGGCTCAACTCGATGGTGATGGGCTGCCGTTCGGTGACGTGCAGGCCGCGCTCAAGGCGGGCGTCGCCTGTGTCCCGCGCGACCGGCACGAACAGGGTCTCGTCTCCGGGATGACCATCGGCGACAACACCACCATGAGCGTCCTGAACCGGCTCGGCCGCTACGGCTTCATCGGCGCCGCCCGCAAGCGCGGCTTCGCCACCGAGCTGATCGAACGCCTCGACATCCACACCGAGGGCCCCGAACAGCCCGTCTCCGACCTCTCCGGCGGCAACGCGCAGAAGGTCGTCATGGCCCGCGCCCTCGCCTCCGACCCCCGCCTCCTCGTCCTCATCAACCCCACCGCGGGCGTCGACGTGAAGTCCAAGGAGTCACTGCTGTCCCGGATGGACAGCGCCAGCGAGGACGGCACCGCCGTGCTCGTCGTCTCCGACGAACTCGACGACCTGCGCCGCTGCGACCGCGTCCTCGTCCTCTTCCACGGCCGTGTCGTCGCCGAGCACCCGGCGGGCTGGCACGACCACGAGCTGATCGCCTCCATCGAAGGAGTGGACCATGGCTGACACGAAGGCCCCGTCGGCCTCGTCGCCCACCTCCGCGCGCGTCCCCGACGCACGGGCCGCCAAGACCGTACTGCTCCGCAGGGCCCGCGAACTCGCCCTCGTACCAGCCCTGTTGGTGCTCCTGGTGCTCGGCGCGATCGTCAACGACTCGTTCCTCACCGAACGGAACCTGATCTCCATCCTGGGCGCCTCGGCGGCCCTCGCGATGGTGGTCCTCGCCGAGTCCCTGGTGCTGATCACCGGCAAGATCGATCTGTCGCTGGAGTCGGTGGTCGGCATCGCGCCCGCCGTCGGCGCCCTGCTGGTGCTGCCGTCCGCGCAGTCCGGCTGGGGCACGGAATGGTCGGCCGCGCTCGCCCTCGTCGCGATTCTCGTCGTGGGCGGAGTCATCGGCGCCTTCAACGGCATCCTCGTGGTGAAGTTCAAGCTCAACGCCTTCATCGTCACCCTCGCGATGCTGATCGTCCTGCGTGGCCTGCTGGTCGGCGCCACCAAGGGCAAGACACTGTTCGGTATGCCCGACGCGTTCTTCTCACTGGCCACCTCCACCTTCCTGCGGGTCCCGCTGTCGGTGTGGCTGGCCGCGGTCGCCTTCGGCGTCGCCGGACTGATCCTCAAGTACCACCGGGTCGGTCGCGCCCTGTACGCCATCGGCGGCAACGCGGAGGCGGCCCGCGCCGCCGGTATCCGCGTCGACCGGATGCTGCTCGGCGTCTCCGTCGTCGCCGGCGTCCTTGCCTCGGTCGGCGGGATCATGCAGACCGGGTACGTCGGCGCGATCAGCGCCAACCAGGGCAACAACATGATCTTCACGGTGATGGCGGCGGCGGTCATCGGCGGCATCAGCCTGGATGGCGGCAAGGGCACCATGTTCGGCGCCCTGACAGGCGTACTCCTCCTCGGCGTGGTGCAGAACCTGCTCACGCTCGCCCAGGTGCCGTCCTTCTGGATCCAGGCCATCTACGGCGGAATCATCCTGGTCGCCCTGATGATCGCCCGCGTGACCACCGGCCGCGCCCAGGACTGACCTCCCTTCGTCTTCGTACGGATCCAAGGACCCACGGATCCACGGACCCCTCCGTACGCCCCTGTCCCGGACCGAAAGGCCTCCCGTGTCCCCAACTGCCGCCCGTATCACCGCGGTCGACACCTACGACATCCGTTTCCCCACCTCGCGCGAGCTCGACGGCTCCGACGCGATGAACCCGGACCCCGACTACTCGGCGGCGTACGTCGTGCTGCGCGGCGACGCGGCGGACTGTCCCGAGGGGCACGGCTTCACCTTCACCATCGGGCGGGGCAACGACGTCCAGGTCGCCGCGATCGAGGCGCTGCGCGGGCATGTGGTCGGACGCTCGGTCGACGAGCTGTGCGCGGACCCGGGCTCCCTGGCCCGGGACCTGATCGGGGACAGTCAGCTGCGCTGGCTCGGGCCCGAGAAGGGCGTGATGCACATGGCGATCGGCGCCGTCGTCAACGCCGTGTGGGACCTGGCCGCCAAGCGCGCCGAGAAGCCCCTGTGGCAGCTGCTCGCCGACGCCGAACCGGAGTGGCTGGTCCGCCAGGTCGACTTCCGCTACCTCACGGACGCCCTCACACCCGAGGAGGCGCTCGAACTGCTCCGTCGTGGCCGGGAGGGCGCCGCCGAGCGCGCCGCGATCCTCCGGGAGAGGGGCTTCCCCGCCTACACCACCTCGCCCGGCTGGCTCGGCTACAGCGACGAGAAGCTCACCCGCCTCGCCGCCGAGGCCGTCACCGACGGCTTCCGGCAGATCAAGCTGAAGGTGGGTGCCGATCTCGCGGACGACGTACGCCGCTGCCGGGTCGCCCGCTCGGTGGTCGGCCCCGACATCCGGATCGCCATCGACGCCAACCAGCGCTGGAACGTGGACGAGGCGATCACCTGGACCAAGGCCCTCGCCGAGTTCGAGCCCTACTGGATCGAGGAGCCCACCAGTCCCGACGACGTCCTCGGCCACGCCGCCGTCCGGGAGGCCGTCGCCCCCGTCAAGGTCGCCACCGGCGAACACGTCCAGAACCGTGTCGTCTTCAAACAGCTCCTCCAGGCCGGCGCCATCGACGTCCTGCAGATCGACGCCGCCCGCGTCGCCGGCGTCAACGAGAACCTCGCCATCCTGCTTCTCGCGGCCAAGTTCGGCGTGCCCGTCTGCCCGCACGCCGGCGGGGTCGGCCTGTGCGAACTCGTCCAGCACCTGTCGATGTTCGACTTCGTGGCGCTCTCCGGCACCACCGACGACCGGGTCATCGAATACGTCGACCATCTGCACGACCACTTCCTCGACCCGGTGGTGATCAGGCAGGGTCACTACACGGCACCCACCGCGCCGGGCTTCTCCGCGACCATGCGGCCGGAGTCCATCGCGGAGTTCACCTACCCCGGCGGCACCTTCTGGGCCGCCGACCTCGCCCAGCAGACGTCCGGCAGTCAGACGAGCGAAAAGCAGAAGGGGGAAGCGGCGTGAGTGCCGACTTCGAAGGACTCAAGGCGCTGGTGACCGGTGGCGCCTTCGGCATCGGCCGCGCCACCGCCGAGCTGCTCGCCGCCCGTGGGGCGCGGGTCGCCGTCCTCGACCTGGACCCCTCGACGGTCGAGAAGCCCCTGCTCGGCTTCCGCGCCGACGTCACCGACGACGCGTCCGTACGCGGGGCCGTGGCCGCGGCCGTCGCGGACCTCGGCGGACTCGACGTGCTGATCAACAACGCCGGGATCGGTGCCCAGGGCACCGTCGAGGACAACGCCGACGACGAGTGGCACCGGGTCCTGGACGTCAACGTCGTCGGTATGGTCCGTACCGCTCGCGCCGCCCTGCCCCACCTGCGGGTATCCGCACACGCGGCGATCGTGAACACCTGCTCCATCGCCGCCACCGCCGGGCTGCCGCAGCGCGCCCTGTACTCCGCCACCAAGGGCGCCGTCCTCTCCCTCACCCTCGCCATGGCCGCCGACCACCTCCGCGAGGGCGTCCGCGTCAACTGCGTGAACCCCGGCACCGCCGACACCCCCTGGGTCGGCCGCCTCCTCGACGCCGCCGCCGACCCGGCCGCCGAACGGGCCGCGCTGGAGGCCCGCCAGCCCTCCGGCCGCCTGGTCTCGGCGGACGAGGTCGCGGGCGCCATCGCCTACTTGGCGAGCCCGCTGTCCGGCGCCACCACCGGCACCGCCCTCGCCGTCGACGGCGGCATGCAGGGACTGCGACTGCGGCCGGTGGGCCAGTGAGCACGCTCGGAAGGCGCACGCTCGGGAGGAGCGGCGTCGCAGTCAGCGCCCTGTCCTTCGGCGCCGCGGGCATCGGCAACCTGTTCACCGCCATCAGCGACGAACAGGCGTACGAGGCCGTGGACGCCGCATGGTCCGGGGGCATCCGCTACTTCGACACCGCCCCGCACTACGGCATCGGCCTCTCCGAACGCCGTCTCGGCGCCGCCCTGCGCGATCGCCCCCGCGCCGAGTACACCCTCTCCACCAAGGTGGGCCGTCTGCTGGAGCCCACGGACGCGGGTGGCGACGACCTGGCCGACGGCTTCGCGGTGCCCGCCACGCACCGCCGCATCTGGGACTTCAGCGCCGAGGGCGTACGACGAGGCCTCGAGGCCGGCCTCGAACGCCTCGGCCTGGACCGTGTGGACATCGTCTACCTCCACGACCCGGACGACCACGCCGAGCAGGCCTTCCACGAGGGCTACCCGGCCCTGGAGAAGCTCCGCTCGCAAGGCGTGGTCGGCGCGATCGGCGCGGGCATGAACCAGGCCGAGATGCTCACCCGCTTCGTTCGCGACACGGACGTGGACGTGGTGCTGTGCGCGGGCCGCTACACCCTGCTCGACCATGCCGCGCTGACCGAACTGCTGCCCGCCGCCCAGGAGCGCGGCACCTCAGTGGTCATCGGCGGTGCCTTCAACTCCGGCCTGCTGGCCGACCCGAGGCCCGGAGCGACGTACAACTACGCGGCGGCCCCGGCGGAGTTGCTGGACCGCGCCCTGCGGCTGAAGGAGATCGCGGAGCGGCACGGCACCACCCTGCGCGCCGCCGCGCTGGCCTTTCCCGCCGCCCACCCGGCCGTCGCGAGCGTCCTGGTCGGCGCCCGCTCGGCGCACGAAGTCCGCGACTGTGTCGCACAGTTCACGTCGCCGGTGCCGGAGGAGTTCTGGCGGGAGCTGCGCGAGGCGAAGCTGCTGCCCGAGGACGCCCCCGTACCCGTACCCCCACAGGACCCGTCATGAGAGTCGCCCTGCACACCAAGGTCCGCGCGGACCGTACAGCCGCCTACGAGGCCGCCCACCGGGAGGTCCCGGAAGAGCTTACGACGGCCATCCGCGCCGCCGGAGCCACCTCCTGGACGATCTGGCGCAGCGGCACCGACCTCTTCCACGTCCTGGAGTGCGAGGACTACGGGCGCCTGCTCGCCGAACTGGAGAAGCTGCCGGTCAACATCGCCTGGCAGGCACGCATGGCCGAACTCCTCGACGTCGTGCACGACTATTCCGGCGAGGGTGCGGCCGCGGGGCTGCCCGTCGTGTGGGAGCTGCCGTGAGGGTGGACGCGCACCACCATGTGTGGGACCTCGCGGTCCGTGACCAGGACTGGATCACCGGGCCCGAACTCCAGCCACTGCGACGTGATTTCTGCGTGGCGGACCTCGCACCGCAGGCACGGGCCGCCGGGGTCGACCGCACGGTCCTCGTACAGACGATCACCGTGCCCGAGGAGACCCCGGAGTTCCTCGCCCTCGCGGCGGAGAGCGAGTTGATCGGGGGTGTGGTCGGCTGGACCGACCTGACCCGGCCGGACGTCGCCGACGAGCTGGCCCGGCTGCGGGAGCTGCCGGGCGGCCACCATCTCAAGGGCATCCGCCACCAGGTGCAGGGCGAGCGGGACCCGGAGTGGCTGCTGCGTGCGGACGTACGGGACGGGCTCGCCGCCGTCGCCGAGGCGGGCCTCGTCTACGACCTGGTGGTGCTGCCGCACCAGCTGCCCGCCTGTGTCCGGGCCGCCGCCGACCACCCCGAACTCACCTTTGTCCTCGACCACTTGGGCAAGCCGCCGATCGCCACGGGCGCGCTGCAACCGTGGGCGACGGCCGTCCGGGACCTGGCCGCGCTCCCCAACACCGTGTGCAAACTCTCCGGCATGGTCACCGAGGTGGACCTCGCGAAGTGGACGGTCGACGAGCTGCGCCCCTACGCGGACACGGTCCTGGACGCCTTCGGGGCCGGCCGGCTGATGTTCGGCTCCGACTGGCCGGTGTGCACACTGGCGGCGTCGTACGGCCAAGTGGTCGATGTGGCGGAGGAGTTGACCGGAGGCCTTGGCGCGGAGGAACGCGCCGAGATCTTCGGTGGCACCGCCACCCGTGTCTACCGGCTCTGATCCACCGGTCCGATCTGCCGTGTCTGATCTACCGGCTCTGATCCACCCACTCCAGCCGCATCGGCGGCAGGAACTCCCGCACATACGTCCGGTGCCAGCATGCGCCCGTCTCCCGCAGCTCATGCCACGTCGTGTAGCGGTAGCGGTAGAGGCGGGCGCGGACGTACCTGGGCGGGGCGTCCCCAGGGAACGGGGAGCGACGCAGCAGCCGTAGCGTGTCGCGGTCGTTCTCCAGGAGCCGTTCGACCAGGCCCGTGAACCAGGAAGCGGCGTACACGGGGGAAAGCGCCGCGAACCACATCAGCCAGTCGAGCCGCAGATGGTACGGCGCGTACTGGCGCGGCCAGTGGCGGGGATCACCCGGTTTTCCCTTGAACTCGTACTCCTTCCACTCCGAGTCCTCCCGCGGCAAGGGATCCGCCGTTCCCTCGACGACCACCTCGTGGCGCACCCGGCTGACGCTGCCGAACGCGCCGTAGGTGTTGACCAGGTGCAGCGGGTCGAAGGAGCGGTTCATGACCTGGCGCCGGGAGATCAGGTTGCGGGCGGGGCGGTAGCTGAGGGCCACCAGGCCCACGGCGACCGCGAGGACCACGATCTCGTACCAGAGGGGCGGGCCGGCCACGTGCGGGGGAGTGGTGGGGAACTCGATCGCGGACAGGGCCAGCACGATGGTGGTCCAGTTCAGCCAGGCGAAGTTGCCGGACAGGACCAGCCAGAGCTGGGTGAGGACCATCAGCGACGCGGCTGCCGTCGAGACCGGCCGCGGGGCGAAGAGGAGGACGGGTACGACGAGCTGGGTGAAGTGGTTCGCCGCCACCTCGACCCGGTGGAAGGGCTTGGGGAGGTGGTGGAAGAACCAGCTCAACGGTCCCGGCATCGGCTGGGTCTCGTGGTGGTAGTCGAGGCAGGTCAGCTCCCGCCAGCAGGAGTCCCCGCGCATCTTGATCAGCCCGGCGCCGAACTCCACGCGGAACAGCACCCAGCGCAGCAGGAAAAGGACGACGACCGGCGGGGCCACCTCGTCGTTGCCGAGGAACACGGCGAGGAATCCGACCTCCAGGAGCAGGGACTCCCAGCCGAACGAGTACCAGGTCTGGCCCACATTGACGATCGACAGGTACATCGCCCAGGGCACCAGCCACAGCACCATGGCCCCCCAGAGCGGGAGCCGCTGGTCCAGGCCGGCGATCAGCGCCGCCGACACCGCGCAGCCCGTCCAGGCCCAGGCCGCGAAGAAGCGGTCCGAGTAGCGCAGGTGGAACACGCTCGGCGCGTCGCGGAACGCGACCCGCGCCACGAACCGCGGCACCGGAAGCATCCCCCGCTCCCCGATCAGCGCACGGAACTGGAGCGCCGCGTCCAGGAAGGCGACGAGGTACAGCACGGCCAGGGCCCGCTGGAAGACCAGCCGGCTCAGCCAGTAGTCGGGGGCGACGAACCACTCCACGCGAGCCACTCCTCTTCCCTTGTCTCCATTGTGACGCTGGGTGACCGTCTCCGCTTGCGTGTGCCAACTGGGCGACGCAGACAATAGTGGACGAAATGCCCTGAGTGACCGGGAGGCCGTGGTGCAGCGGGAGCAAGCAGTGCAACGGGAGAACGTGGTGCGACAGGAGAACAGCGTGGTGCACATACCCACCCGAGCCTTCGTCATGGCCTGCGCGCTCTCGGCGGCGCTCCTCGTCGCCGGGTGTGGCGGCCGAGGCGGCGAGAGCGCGGCGTCCGGGGCCGACGGCGGTGAGGTCTTCCTGCAGCCGGTCGCCGGCGGCGGCCGCGACCCGTTCACCGCGTCCACGGCCGCCGACTCGCCGTTCATCACCCGAATGCCGTACCCGGCGGCACCCGCGAACCGTGGCTCCGCCCCGCAGGGCGTGCGCTCCTTCCCCGGCTCCACGCCCGGCCTCTACGGCGGCACCCGGGCCATCGGCAGCTGTGACGTCGAGAAGCAGATCGGCTTCCTCGCCTCGGACCCCGGCAGGGCGCGCTCCTTCGCGCAGGCCGCGGGCGTCCCGCAGGCGGCCGTCCCGGAATTCCTGCGCGGTCTGACCTCGGTCGTGCTGCGCGCCGACACGCAGGTCACCGACCACGGCTTCCGCGACGGCCGGGCGACCAGCTTCCAGTCGCTCCTCCAGCGAGGCACCGCGGTCCTCGTCGACAACCGGGGCATGCCGCGCGTGCGCTGCGCCGGCGGCAACCCGCTGAACCCGCCCGTCGTGTCCAGGACGACCCCGGGCACGCAGGGACAGCCCTGGTCCGGTTTCCGTCCTGGCAACGTTGTCGTCGTGACCCCGGCGTCCACGGCGATCAGGAACCTCACGATCATCGACATCGTCGACAACAGGTGGATCGAACGGCGGATCGGCGACGACGGCCACCGGGACGTCGTCCTACGGCCGCCGGCCTCGGCCGCGAGCCCCGGCCGTCGTACCAGTACGAGCCCCAGTACGAGCCCCGGCACGAGCCCCAGTGCGAGCCCGAGCACGATTCCGGAGCAGAGCCCGCGGACGGGCCCCTTCGCGGGCGAGTCGCCGTCCGACTGCGTGACGCCCACCCTGACCGTCACCCCGGACGGAACCCCGGGCATGCGGGACAGCGGGGCACCGGCGGAGGCTCCGGTGGCCGCGGTGTCGGACTGTTTCCGGCCCACCACGACCGACCCGCCGACGGTCCCGCCGACCGCTCCACCGACCCCACAGCCCGGTATCTCCCCGCCGCCCCTCGCGCCGAAGACCCCCGCTCCCACCTCCACGGAGAACGACCGGAACGTTCCGCGGGACCCCCTCGCCCCGCTGGACCCCTCGGAGGAGGAGATCGGCCCCGACACCGTTCCGGAGATCCCCGACCTGCCCGACGGCGGTGGCCTGATCCCCGACGAGTCACCCGATGCGGACACCGTCTTCGACGCCCCGACCGACGTCTTCGACGGCTGAGCGCCGAGTGATCGGGGGAGCCCGAATCCGGACTCCCCCGAAGTCGAATTCCGGACTTCCCCGAAGTCGAATTCCGGACTTCCCAGAAGTCGAATAATCGGCCGAATGCTGGCAAGGTGGGCGCATGGTTGATCGGGGAGCGAGCGCCCTGTCACTCCCGGACGACCGGCCCGCCCACCCGGATCCGATCCTGGCGCTCAACCGCATGGGCAGCTTCGACTGGGATCTGGACACCGGTCTGATGCAGATGGACGCCCAGGCCCACGATGTCTTCGACGTGCGTCCCGAGGAGTACGACGGCCGCCCCGAGACCCTGTCCCTGCGGGTGCCCGCGGCCGAGGGGATCCGACTCGACACGCTGGTCTCGCACGCCCTCAAGGACGGCAGCGAGAACTACGGCGCCTACTTCCGCATCCGCTGCCGCGACGGCTCACTGCGCTGGACCCACACCCAGGGCTACATCCGCCGGGACGGGACGGGCCGGCCGCGCCGGATCATCGGCATCGTCCGCGACGCCACGCAGGAACTCGGCGAGAGCGCGGCGCGCCGCGAACAGGCGGCCCAGGACGAGGCGCGGCGCCAGCAGACGAACGTCGTGCAGATCACCACGGCCGCCCTCGCCCACGCCCGCACCGTCCAGGACGTCATCGACGTCCTCAAGGACTCCCACGGCCTCACCCACCTGGGCGCGACGAGCCTGGTCATGGGCCTGGTCGAGGCCGGACGCATACGGCTGGTCGCAGAGGGCCCCGAGGGCAGCTTCGTTCCCGGCACCATGGTCACCCGCATCGACGAGCAGTACCCGATGAGCGAGGTCGTACGTACCCTCGCCCCGCGCTTCATCGAGTCGCCCGAGGACTTCGCCGACTCGTATCCGCTGCTGTGGCCGCACATCACCGACCTCAAGATCACCTCGGCCGCCTACCTGCCGCTCATCGCGCAGGCCCGCCCCATCGGCGCGATGGGGCTGCTCTACAACGACCGGCGCGGCTTCTCGTCGGAGGAGCGCAACGTCCTCGTCGCGCTCGGCAGCAGCATCGCCCAGAGCCTCCAGCGGGCCATGTTCTACGAGCAGGAGAAGGACCTCGCGCAGGGCCTCCAGCAGGCCATGCTGCCGCGCTCCATACCGAACGTGCCCGGCGCCGACATCGCCGTCCGCTACCGTTCCGCCTCCCTAGGCCGGGACATCGGCGGCGACTGGTACGACGTGATCCCGCTGCCCGGCGGCCGCGTCGGCGCCGTCATCGGGGATGTCCAGGGCCACGACACCCACGCGGCCGCTGTCATGGGCCAGTTGCGGATCGTGCTGCGGGCCTACGCCGCCGAGGGGCACACCCCCGCCACCGTGATGGCCCGCGCCTCGGTCTTCCTGCACGAACTCGACACCGACCGCTTCGCGACCTGCCTGTACGCGGAGGCCGACCTGTCCACCGGAGTCGTCCAGCTGGTGCGGGCCGGCCACATCGACCCGCTGATCCGGCAGAACGACGGCACCTGCCGCCGGCAGTCCGTCGAAGGGGGCCTGCCGCTCGGTCTGTCCGCCTTGTTCGGGCGCCTCGAATACCCCGTCGACACGGTCGAACTGGACCCCGGGCAGACCCTGGTGCTGTGCACCGACGGCCTTGTCGAGCAGCCCGGCGTCGACCTCGACGAGGGCATGCACACCCTCATGGAGCTGATCCGCTCGGGCCCGGACGACGTACGCGACCTCGCCGACCGGCTCATCGACGTGGCCGAGGAACGCGGCGGCGACGACGACGTGGCCCTGCTGGCGCTGCGCCGCCGCGGCCCCGGGCCCCAGCAGTCCGGCGGGCGGCTCCAGCAGCATGTCGCGCCCGGCGACCCCGAGGCGCTCACCGAGGCCCGGCACATGATCCGGGCCGCGGTCCGTGCCTGGGGCGGTGTGGAGCGGGCCGACGACGTCGAACTGGTCGCCGACGAGCTGATCACCAACACCCTCATGCACACCGAAGGCGCCGCGATCGTCACCCTGCGGGTCCTCAGCGGCCCGGGCCGTCGGCTGCGCGCGGAGGTCGAGGACTCCTCCAGCGCCCTGCCGCGCCGCCGCGAGGCGGGCGAGTCCGGAGTCTCCGGCCGCGGGCTCCTGCTGGTCGACCGCCTCGCCGACGTCTGGGGGGTGGAGGCGCGCGGCGGCGGCAAGTGCGTGTGGTGCGAGTTCCTCGTCCCGGAACGGGAATGACCGCGTGTCGCGGGGGAGCGGCCGGCGTTGCCTCGGAAGGTGGGCGGTCCGGATGGTGTTGTCGGTGGGGGGTGGCACTCTGGAGCCATGCCGGAACTGCCAGAGGTCGAAGCGCTCAAGGACTTCCTGGCCGACCATCTCGTCGGCCGCGAGGTCGTGCGCGTGCTGCCCGTCGCCATCAGTGTCCTGAAGACCTACGACCCGCCCGTCACCGCCTTCGAGGGCCGCGAGGTGACCGCAGTGCGCCGGCACGGCAAGTTCCTCGACATCGAGGCCGACGGACTGCACTTCGTGACCCACCTGGCCCGCGCGGGCTGGCTGCACTGGAAGGACACGCTGCCCGACGGCCCGCCCCGCCCCGGCAGGGGCCCGCTCGCGCTGCGTGTCGCCCTGGAGACCGGCGAGGGCTTCGACCTCACCGAGGCCGGCACACAGAAGAGACTCGCGGTGTACGTCGTCCGGGACCCGGCGGAGATCCCAGGCGTGGCCCGCCTCGGTCCCGATCCGCTCGCCGCCGACTTCGACGAGGCACGGTTCGCCCGGCTGCTCGCGGGTGAGCGCCGCCAACTCAAGGGCGCACTCCGGGACCAGAGCCTGATCGCCGGCGTGGGAAACGCGTACAGCGACGAGATCCTGCACGCCGCCAGAATGTCCCCCTTCAAGCTGGCCGCCTCACTGACCCCCGAGGAGACGACCCGTCTCTACGAGGCGCTGCGGTCCACGCTCACCGAGGCCGTGGAGCGCTCCCACGGTCTGGCCGCGGGGCGCCTCAAGGCGGAGAAGAAGAGCGGGCTGCGGGTGCACGGCAGAACGGGTGAGCCCTGCCCGGTGTGCGGCGACACCATCCGCGAGGTCTCCTTCAGCGACTCCTCGCTGCAGTACTGCCCGACCTGCCAGACGGGAGGCAGGCCACTCGCGGACCGCCGGTTGTCCCGGCTGCTCAAATAGTCCGGGAGCAGCGGGGAACAGCCCGGGATCAGTGGGGCGTGACGGTCACCAGGTGCTTGCCGTCCGCCGTACGCACCTCGAACCGGCTGATCTCGTCGGACTTGAGTGCCGCGCCGCCCTGCAGGGTGGTCGCCTCTCCGTTGTGCGCGGGCACCATCCAACTCGTCACCGTCTGCTGCGAACCGTCCTTGCCGATGGCGACGAGCTGGCAGGGGCGCGGGCCCCCGGCGTCCTTGACCTCGACCTCGACCTGGCTGCCCCAGATCCGGTCCGCGGTGGTGACCTTGGCCCATACGCCGGTCTGCGCGTCCGTCGACGCGACCGCGGCCGTCTGTGACCCGGAACCGTGCGACGTGACCATCGCGATCGACGGACCGCCCACCGCGAGCACCACGGCGGCGGCCACCGCGTACAGCCAGCGCCTGCGCCCGGCCCGGTGCCGGGTCGCCACCTCAGTGAGGAGTTTGTCCATCAGGCGCGGCCCGGGGGCGGCGAAGGGGTGCACGGAGCGCGGGGTGGCATGCCGGTACAGCATCAGCTGCCGCGTGGCGGGCCTGAACTCACTCACGTGCGCCGCGCACTGGGGGCACTCCATGAGGTGATCCTCGAAGCGGAACGCCTCCGCCTCGTCCAGCACGCCGAGCGCGTAGGCGCCGACGTCGCGATGCCGTTCCAGGGACCTCATACCGAATACCGAATCCTCGTGGCGATGGTGCGGGGGTGGGAGTGGTGTTGCTGTTGCCCACGGGTACGCACCAGACCGTCGAATCACTCAAGACTCGTCCGGAATCGCGGCCAAGACATTCGGAGCGGGTGGGCTCGCGGATTGGTGCGAGCCCGAAAAAAGTTGTGCGGAAAACTTGTTTGGCGGAGCGCGGAGCCATGAACTGGGGTTACCGGCGGTCCGCCCGGTCGTGGCGATCAGAAGAGATGGATCGCCAGATGCCCCAGGGGCAGACCCAGCCGCCAGGCCGGTGTCCACACCTTCGGACCGTCGTCCTCGCCCGGGATCGGGCCGCCGCCGGGCACGGCGTCCAGGTCCGGGGCGAGCAGTTCGGTCTCCTCCAGCCAGCGCCAGGCCGCCGTCGCCAGTTCCAGGTCCGGGGCGGGGCCGCCGGACTCGACCGCCTCGGCCGAGCGCCGCGCCATGTGCTCGCGCACCCAGTCCTGCCACGGCTGGTCGTACGCCGTCAGCGAGAGCCAGGTCTCCAACTGCGAGACGACCCGGATGCCCGAGAGCTCGCCGTCGGTGTCGGAGAGGAAGATGGTCAGTGCCAGGGCGTCACGCCCGGCGCGGAACTCGAAGGACGTGGGCGGCATCAGGTCGCCGGTCCGCAGCAGCTCGTCGGCGATGTACTCGGCGTACAACCACGCCATGGGGACGGTGAGTTCCCCACCGCCGGTGCCGTCCGTGCTCTCTTGGCCTCTGTGCAGCATCCCTTCCTGCCTTCCTCCGGTTTGCGTGCGCGTCGCCCGATCCCGAGCCCTTGGGGGTTTCCCCCCAATCCGGAACACGGATGAGGACAGCTGATTGCTCAACCATGGTCCTCAGCAAGGCGCTTTACGGAGGTTTGACTCGGCCTTCGGTTTCACCGCAGGTCGGCCGCGTATCCCGGAAGAACCCGGCGCAGGGCGCGCAGTGCGTAGTACGCACGAGACTTCACGGTACCGGGCGGAATTCCGAGCGCCGCGGCGGCCTCCGCCACACTCGCCCCCTGGAAGTACACCAGCACCAGGACTTCACGGTGCTCGGGAGTGAGTGTCTTCACAGCCTCCCGCACATCGAGCGTCGCCGCCGACCTTTCGGCGTGATCCGCGCAGACCCGCGCGCTGTCCAGCACCGCGCCCCCGACCTCCGGCGGACGCGCCTGGCGGGCCCGCCGCGCATCGATCGCGAGCCGCCGTCCCACGGTGAGCAGCCAGGGACGTACGGAGTCGAAGTCGTCGGCGCGCAGCGCCTCGGGGTGTTGCCAGGCGCGGACGAACGTCTCCTGCAGCAGATCCTCGGCGCGTTGGCGGTCGCCGTCGGAGAGCCGCAGGAGCAGGGCGAAGAGGGGCCGGCCGTGCTCGCGCTGCAGCGCGGCCAACTCGTGTTCGGCGGTCGTCTTGGTGGTGGTTCCGGCCGTCATGGCCTGTATGCCAGCGGGTGCCGCTCCGCTGGGACAGGGCCGGGGCACGGGTCTGCGGTGGGCGGTCGATGCCGTCGGTGAACGGCGCGGTGAACGGTTCAGCGGGGGCCCGGTGGCGCCCCAACGGGCAGTTCCCCGAGGGCCGGACGGGCTACGGGTGCGCGTCGTTCCTTGACTCCATCCTCTCGATTGGGTGGATTTGCCTTACTTCCTAGTTAAATATGACTGCATCGAGGCTGGGCATGATCACACGTAGCCGACTGGCCGGCATCGCTCTCGCGGCCGTACTCGTCGTGGGCGCCGGCTGCAGGGCCGACCAGCAACCATCGGCCCGCAGCACCGCGCACCCCGGCGCACCCCTCACCCCCCACGGCTTCACCCTCGTCGCCTCCGGCGACATGCTGGCGCACACCTCGGTCACCGAGCGGGCGAACGCCGACGCGGGCGGCAATGGGTACGACTTCCTGCCGATGTTCGAAGGGGTGAAACCCCTCGTCTCCGGCGCCGACCTGGCGATCTGTCACATGGAGACCGTGTACGGGTCCGACGGCAACCGCACCGGCAACCCGGCCTTCAAGATTCCACCGCAGGTGGCCGACGGGCTCGCGGCGACCGGGTACGACGCCTGCTCCACCGCCTCCAACCACTCCCTGGACGACGGCGCCGCGGGCGTACGGCGCACTCTGGACGCCCTCGACCTCGCGGGCGTACGGCACGCGGGATCGGCGCGCACGGCGCAGGAGGCGTACGTGCCCACTCTCCTGCGCGCGGGCAGCGCGACGGTCGCCCACCTCGCCTACACCTATGGCACGGACGGCTCCCCGATGCCTCAGGGGCAGCCGTGGAGCGTCAACCTCATCGACCGCGACCGGATCCTCGCGGACGCCCGGGCCGCCAGGAAGGCGGGTGCCGACGTGGTCGTCGTGTCCCTGCACTGGGGCACCGAATGGCAGGAGCAGCCCGACACCCAGCAGGTGACACTGGGCCGGGAGCTCACCGCCGCCCGCACGGGCGGGCGGCCCGACATCGACCTGATCCTCGGTACGCTCGCGCGCGTCCCGCAGGCGTACGAGAAGGTCAACGGCACGTGGGTCGTCTACGGGATGGGCGACCAGATCGCGGGCGAGATGTTCAACCGCCAAGGCTTTCAGGACTCCCGGGGCAACGAGAGCACCCTCGCCCGCTTCACCTTCGCCCCGCCCGCGCACAAGGGGGACCGCTGGGAGGTCACGAGGGCGGAGTTCGTGCCGCAGGTGTTCGACGTCGACGCCGGGCGGGTCGTCGACGTCAACACGGCTCTGGCCCAGGGTGCCGACCTGGCCGGCGTACGCGACCGCATCCGTGACGTGGTGCTCAGCCGCGGCGCGGCTCACGACGGTCTGATGATGGGGCAGTAGGACCCACGGAGTCCACGTTGTCCCTGGGGTTCTCTGAGGTCTTTGAGGTCTCTGAGGTCTATGGGACGACCGTGACCGGCCAGCGGCCCGCCTTCACCATCCGGATCGCCACCGACCCGATGATCCGGTGCCCCGCCTGCTCGGAGGCGCCGACCACCACCGCGTCCGCCTTCAGCTCGTCCGCCGCCGTCACCAGACCGTTGTAGGGATCGCCACGGAAGGTGTGGAACTCCCAGCGCACCGCGAAGATGTCCTTGACCTGCTCGGTGGCCTCCCGGATCTGCGCGATGAGGTCCTCTGCGATCCGGTCGGTCGTCTCGGCGACCGGCGCCCCGAGTGCCGCTCCCGCCGCCATGACGGGCTGCACGTACACGAGGGCGAGCAGCGCGTGCTGCCGCCTGGCCAGCCCGGCGGCGTAGGCCGCCGCGCGCAGCGACGAGTCGGAGCCGTCCACGCCGACGACGATGACCTTGGGACCGTCCGTGCCACGCTCGAACCGGTGCGAGGGTTGCTGTTCCGCCACACCACCGAGGCTATCGGAAGCCGCAGGTCGGGAGCAGGGCGGGCCCGCGGCGCCCCGCATGGGTCGGAACGGGTGAAGTGTCCGCCGCCACGTCCCGGCACGACCGCCCTGCGCGTCGGCGACGAGGGGCACGGCGCTCGACGGGCGGGTCCGGCCGGGGCTTCCTAGAGTCGACACCATGAGCGCCACCGTGGAGGCCCGCGGACCGAGGGACGTCACGGGTCCCGTACCGCCGTCCCGGGCCGGCTTCCTCAGCAAGGTGCCCGAAGGCTTCGCGGTCTTCTTCGGCGCCCTCTCGCTGCTGTGCGTCCTGCTGGCCTTCTTCGCCCCCGTGCGCCGTCTGCTGCACCCCGTCGTGGCCTTCCTCGACCTGTTGATCGTCCCGGTCAGCGCCAACCTCGCGTACGCCGTCTTCCTCCTCCTGCTCGCCGCCGCGACCGCCGCCCGCAAGAAGGTCGCCTGGTGGCTGGTCGTCGTCTACCTCGGCCTGCTGGTCTTCTTCGACATCATCGGCCTGTCGATGGGCCTGTACGCCGAGTCGCTGCCGTCCTTCGTCGCCTGCGGACTGCTGCTGGTGCTCCTGATCGTGGCGCGCCGCGAGTTCTACGCCGACTCCCGGCGCGGCGCCGTGTGGCGCGCCCTGGCCGTACTGCTCGTCGGACTCGCCGTGGCGATCCTGATCGGCTGGGGCCTGGTCGAGTTGTTCCCCGGCACGCTGGCCTCGGAAGAACGGCTGCTGTGGGCGGCCAGCCGGGTGTGCGGCGGGCTGGTCTCCAGCAGTTCCTTCAGCGGGCGCCCGCCCCGCAAGCTCTTCTTCGTCCTCGGCCTCCTCGGCGCCCTCGCCCAGCTCAACGCCGCCGCCACGCTCTTCCGCTCCCAGCGCCTGGAGGCGGCCCTGCGCGGCGACGAGGAGGCCCGCATCCGTGCCCTCCTTCGGGCGTACGGCGCCGACGACTCCCTCGGCTACTTCGCCACCCGCCGTGACAAGGCCGTCGTCTTCTCACCCAGCGGCAAGGCCGCCGTCACCTACCGCGTCGAGGCCGGCGTCTGCCTGGCCAGCGGCGACCCCGTCGGCGACCGCGAGGCCTGGCCGCACGCCATCGAGGCCTGGCTCGACCTGGCCCGCCGCTACGCCTGGGCGCCCGCCGTCATGGGCGCCTCCGAGGACGGCGCCAAGGCCTTCGCGCGCGCCGGGCTCGGCGCGCTCGAACTCGGCGACGAGGCGATCCTGCACGTCGCCGGCTTCGACCTGGACGGCCGCGACATGCGTGTCATCCGCCAGGCCGTGCACCGCGTACGGCGCACCGGCGCCACCTGCCGGGTGCGCCGCCACTCCAGCCTCACCGACGCGGAGATGGAGGAGCTCATCGACAAGGCGGACGCCTGGCGCGACACCGAGACCGAGCGAGGCTTCTCCATGGCCCTGGACCGGCTCGGCGACCCCGCGGACGGCGACTGCCTCCTCGTCGAGGCCCTGACGCCCGACGGCAAGCTCCTCGCGCTGCTGTCCTTCGTGCCCTGGGGCAAGGACGGCATCTCGCTCGACCTCATGCGCCGCGACCGCAGCGCCCCGAACGGCGTCATGGAGTTCATGGTCGCCGAGGTGTGCGCGGCGGCCGGGACGTTCGGCGTACGCCGCATCTCCCTCAACTTCGCGGTGTTCCGGTCGGTCTTCGAGGAGGGCGCCCGGATCGGCGCGGGGCCGGTGCTCCGGCTCTGGCGCGGACTGCTGCTGTTCTTCTCCCGGTGGTGGCAGCTGGAGGCCCTCTACCGGTCCAACGCCAAATTCCAGCCCGAGTGGTACCCCCGCTTCATCTGTTACGGCGACACCGGCTCCCTCGCCCGCATCGGCCTGGCGTCCGGCATCGCCGAGGGCTTCGTCTCCGTGCCCTCGCTGCGCAAGCTCTGGGGCAAGGGGCACCCCAGGACCGGACCCCAGCCCGCGAGCACCGTGGGCCTGCCCTCGCTGTCGGCCCTCGGCCTCGACAAGGGCGAGGAGGCGGCGGCCACCGATCCGACCGCGGCCCTGCCCGAACAGATCCGCCTGCGCCACCGCACACTCGACCGGCTGCGCGCCGACGGAGTCGACCCCTACCCGGTGGGCGTCCCGTCCCGTACCCACACCCTCGCCGAGGTCCGCGCGGGACCGGCGGGACAGCACGTGACCGTAGCCGGGCGCGTCGTTCTCGTACGCGACTTCGGCGGGATCGTGTTCGCCGTCCTGCGCGACTGGTCAGGCGATCTCCAGCTCGCCTTCACCCGGCTGGAGTCCGGACCCGAGCTCAAGCGCTTCCGCCATGACGTCGACATCGGCGACCACATCACCGCGAAGGGCCTCGCCGGCGTCAGCGACCTGGGCGAACCGACCGTCTTCGTCTCCTCCTGGCAGCTCACCGGCAAATGCCTGCGCCCGCTGCCCGACAAGCACCGGGGCCTCGCCGACCCCGAGGCGAAGGTGCGCCGCCGCTATCTCGACCTGGTGTCCAGCCCCGACGCCCGCGAGGTCCTGCGGGCCCGCTCCGCGGCCGTACAGGCGCTGCGCCGGGGCCTGCTGGACCGGGGCTACCTCGAGGTCGAGACGCCGATGCTCCAGCAGATCCACGGCGGCGCCAACGCCCGCCCGTTCGCCACCCACATCAACGCCTACGACCTGAACATGTATCTGCGCATCGCCCCCGAGCTCTACCTCAAGCGGCTGTGCGTGGGCGGCCTGGAGAAGGTCTTCGAGATGGGGCGCACCTTCCGCAACGAGGGCGTCTCCTACAAGCACAACCCCGAGTTCACCATGCTGGAGGCCTACCAGGCGTTCGCCGACTACGACGTGATGCTCGACCTCACCCGCGAACTGATCCAGGGCGCCGCGACCGCCGCCTTCGGCGCGCCCGTCGCCCGCAAGGACGGCACCGAGTACGACATCTCCGGCCCGTGGCCGGTCAAGACGGTGCACGGCGCGATCTCGGAGGCCCTGGGGGAGGAGGTGGGCCCAGGCGCGTCCGTGCCGGCCCTGCACCGGCTGTGCGACGGTGCGGGGGTGCCGTATCGGCCGGACGCCGGACAGGGTGACGTCGTACTGGAGATGTACGAACGACTGGTCGAGGAGAAGACCCTGCTGCCCACGTTCTACAAGGACTTCCCGACCGATGTCTCCCCGCTCGCCCGGCAGCACCGCACCGACCCGCGCCTCGCCGAGCGCTGGGATCTCGTCGCCTTCGGCACCGAACTGGGCACCGCCTACTCGGAGTTGACCGACCCCGTGGAGCAGCGGCGGCGGCTGGCCGCGCAGTCGCTGCGGGCCGCCGGGGGAGATCCCGAGGCGATGGAACTCGACGAGGACTTCCTCGACGCGCTGGAGTACGCGATGCCGCCGACCGGCGGGCTCGGCATCGGCGTGGACCGGCTGGTCATGTTCCTCACGGGGCTGACGATTCGGGAGACATTGCCGTTCCCCCTGGTGCGTCGGCGCTGAGCTGGTCCCAACGGGTGCTTTCCCGAGTCCGCACCGGTGTTGCTCAGCCGCGCCGCGCCTCCGCTGGGCGACTGATTAGTCATGAAAAAGGATAAGATGCTCACGCGGCGCCGGGCGTTGATCGCCGGTGTCGCCGTCCTGGGGGCGGCGGGGGCGGCGGGCACGGCCCGCCTGCTCACCGCCGATCCGGCCGCGAGCCCGGTGCGCGGCGCACCCGTGGCCGGGGGCCCGCAGGCGCGCCAGGCACTCAAGCCCTCCGCGTACCGCCTCGAGCCGATGACCGGATTCGCTCCGTCGAACCGGACGCCAGGCAAGCCCGCTGTCCGGCGTGAGCCGATCATGCGGGTGAGCGGGCGCGGCCACACGATGGTGCTGACCTTCGACGACGGACCCGATCCGCGCTACACCCCGAGCATTCTGCGCACCCTGCGCAAGCACGAGGTACGGGCGATGTTCTTCGTCTGCGGGGAGATGGCCGTCGACAACAAGGACCTGCTGGCCGAGATGGCCGACGACGGGCACGTCGTCGGCAACCACACCTGGACGCACCCGTTGCTGACCGAGCTCCGGCGCTCCGAGATCCGCTCCGAGATCGCGCGTACCAGCGACGTCATCGAGGACGCCTACGGTGAACGGCCCGTCTGGTTCCGCGCGCCCTATGGGGCCTGGAACCGGGCGACCTTCCAGATCGGCGCCGACCTCGGCATGGAACCGATGGCCTGGACGGTCGACAGCCTCGACTGGGCCACCCCGGGCACCGCCACCATCGTCGACCGGGTGGAGGAGGGCGCCGCCCCCGGCGTCGTCGTCCTCTCCCACGACGCGGGCGGCGACCGCTCCCAGTCCGTCCGCGCCCTGCGCGACTACCTGCCCGAACTCCTCGACTCCGGCTACCACCTCACGGTGCCGCACCGCCAGGACTTCTGAGCGGGGAGCGGGGAGCGGGGAGGGGGGAGGGGGGAGCGGGCGCGGTCGCGGTCGCCCCCGACTCCGCCGAAGGGCCCGGGATCACTGCCCGGGCCCTTCGGCGGGGAGTTTCAGCGGACCTCGACCAGGCGGGCGAACACGACGACGTTCCCGTCGTAGCCGTGCTGCTTGGAGAAACCGCCTCCGCAGGTGATGACCCGCAATTCCGGGGTGCCCTTGCTGCCGTACACCCGGTCACCGGGGAAGTTGTTCTTCGCGAATACGTCGACGCCGTAGATCTCGAATGTGGCGGTCTTCCCGTCCCTTCGCTGAACCTCGACCCGGTTTCCCTTCTTGAGGGAACCGAGCCCATAGAAGACGGCCGGGCCCCGCATGTTGTCCACATGGCCCACGATCACGGCCGTGCCTTTCTCGCCGGGCGACACCGCACCGGTGAACCAGCCCGCGAGATTGGCGTTGTCGGGCGGTGGCGCGTCGACCCAGCCGGCCGAGTCGAGACCCACCGGCACGACCGGGGCATCCACCTGGATCGCCGGGATCCTGACCCGGTCCACCACGGAGTACGGCAACGCGGCGGGCCCGTTGGAGAAGGTGGCGACGGGTGTCCTGCTGTCCGCTGCCGCCGCCGTCGCGGGCTGCGGAGGGCCCACGTCGAACTCACCGGAACCATTCCGAATGAGTGCGAGGCCGGTCAGCAGAACAAGCGCTATCACGCCCCACGGGGCGCGCTTCTTCTGTCGCTCCTCCTCTTCGGCCACCTCGGACGCAAACATTCGCAATCCCCTCTCGACGCGGCCGTCGCCGCGTCCGTCGCGCATACCAGAACGCTAAGTGCAGCATGCCCGGCAGGCGACGGGGCGCGGGCGAACGGGTGTCGGGCCTCCGCGTGGTGAGCCATCCGAGTTGCCGAGGGCAGGAAATTTCTGACGGTCCGTGACCTGCGGCAATATCCGATTGTGTGGAAATCCTTCGGCGTGTCTTCTCACCAGGACGGACCATTCTCGAAATGCGTCCCTGTGCGCCGCATCTGAGGGTCTGTATGGGAGGCGCTTTCTCGCCGATCGACCGGGGACGGTTCCCGGGGCGTCTTCCGCGGAGGATCACATGCGTACAACTCGTGCCCTGGCGGTCTCTGCCGCCGTGGTCGCCGCGGTGGGGCTCGCCGCCCCGGCGGCGACGGCATCGAATGAACCGGGCAGCAATGAGTCGAGCAACAACGAGCCGAGCAACAACGAGCCGAGCGGTAACGAGCCACTGGGCAACCCCGGTGGACCGGGCAACGGCACAGGGCTGAACAACGGCGGCACAGTGGTCGGCGGCGGTGGGGTGGTCGGCGGCGGTGGCGTGGTGGGCGGTGGCGTGGTCGGTGGCGGGGTGGTCGGCGGCGGTGGCGTGGTCGGCGGCGGTGGGGTGGTGATCGGCGGCGGTGGCGTGGTCGGTGGCGGCCGCCCGGGTGACAACGGTCGGTTCAACGACAATGGCCGGTTCAACGACAACGGCCGGTTCAATGACAACGGCCGGTTCAACGACAACGGCCGGTTCAACGACAACGGTCGGTTCAACGACAACGGCCGCTTCGATGACAACGGTCGGTTCAATGACAACGGCCGCTTCGATGACTTCGGCCGTCGCGAGGTGCGGAACATCGTCGTCCGGCCCCGAGTCATCGCACGGGGCGGCCAGCTGTCGATCACCGTGAACGGCGAAGCGTGCGAGAGGCCCGGCAGTACGGTCTCCTCGCGGGCCTTCCGCACCACCCTGCTGCGCCCGGTGGGCGGCGACACGTCCATCGCGACGGTCATCGTCGACCGTGACGCGCGCCCGGGGTCGTACGACGTCACGGCCCACTGTGACGGCCGAAGGCTGACCCGACCCGCGGCCTTCACCGTCATCGGCGGTGTCAGCGGTGGTCTCGGTGGCAGCGTCGGCGGAGCGGCGCCCGCCGACATCGCGATCGGCGGCGGACTGCTGACCGCCGGCGTCGTCGGCGGTGGGCTGTTCTGGCTGCGCCGCAGGTCCGAGCGGCGAATCTGATCGGTGCCGTCATCCTTGGCAGTTCCCCGCGGAGACCCCGTGTGACAGGCCTTCGCCCCGGACCTTCTCGCCGAGATCCTCGCCGAGATCCGGGGCGAGCGGCGCTGCGCGTGGCGAGCGATCAGGACTCCTCGTCCGTGACGCGGCGGCGCGTCATGGACCACGCGGTGCCGAGACAGCCGGCGATGAGCGCGGTTCCCAGGCCGATCTCCTTGAGGTCGAAGCCACCGCCGGAGCTTCCGCCGACACCGGCCTTGACGCCTCGCTGCACGGAGGCAGGGACCTGGACCTGGGCCGGGTCGGAGTAGTTGGTGCCGGAGCGGCCGGGGGCGATGGTCAGCTCGGTGTGGCCGCTCTCGTTGCCGCACTGGAACGTCACCTGGTGCACCGAGCCCGCTCTGGCGTCCGCGTCGATCAGGGCCGTCGCCGACGAATGGCCCTTGGGGATCGTGACCGTGTCGAAGACTTCCGAGGAGACCCTGGCGACGGAGTCGCAGCTCTCCGCGGTCAGCCGGAGCCGGCCGCCCGCCGCGATGCTCTGTGGCTGCACGTTGAAGCCGAACGAGGTGATGTTGTTGTTGCCCCGGCCACTGTCACGGCCACTGTCACGGCCGCCGTCACTGTTCGCGTCGCCGTTTCCGGCCAGCGCGGCGGTTGCGGAAAGGGTGAGGGCGCTCACGCCCAGCAGTACGGCCGAAGCGACGCGTATCGCGTGCATGGTGAGCCTCCGGGTCCCCGAGGAGCGTTGCTGCGGACCTTCCGCCTGCGTCTGAAAAGCGCCTCGACGTTCGAAACGCTAGGAAGGCGTGCACGTGGGCGCGATCGCAGTAGCGCGAATGGGGTAACCGTATGGGCCGTACGGGGGAATGCGCATGCGCGATCGGGGGACGGACGCGGCGTGGCGTCCGTCCCCCGATCCTCCGGTCCCTAAAGGAGGACCGTCACTTCGGAAGGTGCGGGAACAGCGCCGTGAACGGTTCCGCCGAAGCTGTGATCCCCCGGCTGTAAGGCGCGTCGAAGTCCCAGATCAGGAAGAGCAGGAACGCGATCAGGGCGGAGAAGAGCCCGGCGAGGATCAGTTCCCGCTTGGTGCGCCTGATCTGGAGCGCGAACACCATCCCGATGGTGACCACGGCTCCGGTGATCAGCCCGAACCACACCACGCCCGGCATGGTCGCGTCCGTCGAGCCGGCGCGGGCGTTGCGTGCCGCGTCGGCCGCGGTCACCTGGTCGACCAGCGGCTGGTAGGCCTGGGCCTCGAAGTCCGACCTCGGCTTGTAGTCGCTGACGTCCTGACGGACGACCTCGAAGAGCCGGCCTCCCTCGGCGGTGACATGGCCGTGGTCGGCCATGGTCTTCCACTCGGTTTTGACGACGTATCCGACGTACGCGCCGACGTCGCCGCGGATACGGTCGCGCACGTCGGGCGGGTAGACGCGGACCCGCTCCGAGATCTCGTGCAGGGCCTGGGCCTCCGCCCGCACATGGTCCTGGGCGCCGCTGCGGGCCTCCCAGACACCGGCGATGGCCAGTCCCAGGACGATGGCGTAGACCACGCCGATCATCATGGTCATGTATTCGATCACGTCCGGGGTCTCGGACGGATCCTCGTCCTCGGGGGCCCGGCGGGTGCGTACGAGGGACACGACGAGGACGACGACACACGCCGCCGCCATCGCGAGGACGAGAACAAGCCATTCCGACAAGGATGCCTCCAGGGGTCAGCGCGGACGCAGCGCCGCGACGGCGAGCAACGCGGGCACGGTGACGAGCAGGGTGAGCGAGACCAGGGACGGTCCGCTGCGGGGCGAGTGCTTGCGCGTCGGGGCGCGGTAGGCCGGATAACTCACCGGGGTCGCCGACGGTTCGGGCCGCGCCCTGTGCGTGGGCGAGGGCGTCGGTGTGGGCTTCGGCTTCGGCGCCGGCGGGGGTGCCGGCCTCGGCGGTGGCGCCACGGCGGGAGGCCGCGGGGTCGGTGAGGCGGGCGGAGGCGGTGGCGGGGGAGCCGGGGGCGGGGGCTTGGGCCTGGGCTTGGGCGGAGGCGCAGGGGGCGGTGGGGGAGGCGGCTTCGGAGCGGGTGGGGGCGAGGGCGAGGGCGGCGGCGGGCTGATGGTGCAGAGGCCGTCGCCGGCCACCGCCACCGCGTCCGTGCCGTCCGGGCCGATGGAGGCGTACGCGCAGGAGTCGGCGACCGCCGCCGAGGCCGGCGCGCCGCCGATGATCCAGGTCAGCGTCAGCAGCGCCAACACCCGTATGACTAGGGCGGACCGGGTCCGCTGTGGTGCATGCACGACGGAGATCATGAGGCGTGCGGCGCCCGCGCACGCCGGAGCTGAGGGGTATTGCCCCCGAACGAAGGACGTCCGGCTCGGACCGGTTTGACGTCTCCGCGGGACACGGCCACCGGGGTGGGCACAGATGCGCGAGAAACATGTCGGCGTGGGGTGTGTCACAGCGTGCGGAAAGTTTTTTGTGCGGCCGTTGAACACATCCGCCACTCCCACCCGTACCTAGGGCCATGCGCGGCGCAGCAGGGCGCTGCAACCCTTAATGCGAACAGTGGGAGTTACCCAATGAAGACCTCCTGGCGGAGCGCCTCACTCGTAGCGACAGCTGCGGCCGTGCTGGCGCTCACGACGGCGTGCGGTCAGGAATCGGGCACCCAGTCGACGGGGAGCCAGAACGTGGGCGCCGCCGCGGCTGCCAACGGTTACGGTCAGGCAACCAGCAGCAGCACCACCTCTCCCAACGGCTACGGCGCCGACCAGCAGAGCGCCGCCCCCAAGGCGGAATCCGCAGGTCAGCTGGCCGTCGCGGAAAGCACGACGCTCGGCAAGGTGCTGACCGACAGCGCCGGGTTCACCCTGTACCGCTTCGAGAAGGACACCGCCGAGCCGCCGAAGTCGAACTGCGACGGCGACTGCGCGACCGCTTGGCCGCCCGTTCCCGCCGACGGCGCCGTGGCCGCCACCGGTGTGGACAAGACCCTGCTCGGCGAGGTCACCCGCTCGGACGGCACCAAGCAGCTGACGATCGGCGGCTGGCCGATGTACCGGTACGCCAAGGACACCAAGGCCGGTGACACCAATGGCCAGGGCGTCGGCGGTACTTGGTACGCCTCCGCCCCCGATGGCAAGAAGGCGACCCTGGCCTCCCTGCCGGGCCTGTCGACCCGCAACGACCCCAAGCTCGGCGAGATCATCGTCGACAAGAACGGCAGGACGGTCTACCGCTTCCTGAAGGACCAGGCCTGGCCCGTCCCGAAGTCCGCCTGCACCGGTGCCTGCCTGGAGAAGTGGCCCGTCGTGGCCCCGGTCTCCGCCAGTGACACCAAGGGCGTGCAGAAGAAAGGCCTGATGGGCTTCACCCGTCCGGACGGCGCCAAGCAGATGACCGTCAACTGCTGGCCCATCTACACCTTCTCCGGTGACAAGGCCGCCGGGGACACCAACGGTCAGGGCGTGGGCGGCACTTGGTACGCCGTCGCCCCCGACGGAAAGCCGGTCGGCGCGCCGAAGTAGAGGATCACCTCCCCAGGGTTGATCGATCTCGCCCGGAACAACGGATCGCGGAAGGGAGTGGACCAGGACTGGCAAGTGTGCCGGACGAACGGAACAACGCGTACGACCCGGGTCCGCCCCCTCCGCACCGCACGGAGGGGGCGGACCGTTTGGCATACCGGAACGGGCGGGGCGCGTGGATCGGACCACGCGGGGCGCGCGGTTCACGGCGCGGTTCACTTGCCGTACGAACGCCCGGAAGTTTTCCACACCGGGGATACCCGACCCCCTGATACCGTCGCGACGCTTCGTAACTCCCGCGAACTTTTTGGAATGCTTCGCATCGATTTCGCGGTGACAGCGGACGGCGTGTTCGACTGACCTGCACCGGGCGCCAATTCGGCACATGCCCGAGGCAGTGACGGTGAACGGACGGTCAATTTCCGTTTTGGCTCGCTCCTTTGGCGGACGATCAGTAGCCTCAGCTCGAACACCGGATCGCCTACGTCGTCGACTACGCCTTGGAGAGATAGATGGAGCGTCCCGCCTGGGCCCCCCGCAGCATTGACATCTCGGTGCCGAGCGTGTCCCGTATCTATGACTACTACCTGGGCGGTTCGCACAACTTCGAGGTCGACCGGGAAGCCGCGCGCAAGGCGATGGAGTTCATGCCGGGACTGCCCAAGATCATGCAGGCGAACAGGGCGTTCATGCGCCGTGCCGTGCGTTTCGCGGCCGACGAGGGCATCGACCAGTTCCTCGACATCGGCTCCGGCATCCCGACCTTCGGCAACGTCCACGAGATCGCCCAGACGGCCAGGCCCGGCGCGCACGTCGTGTACGTGGACCACGACCCGGTGGCCGTCGCGCACAGCCAGGCCGTCCTGCGGGACAACGAGGACGCGGACGTGGTCGCGGCCGATCTGCTCAAGCCCCAGGAGATCCTGGCGACCCCCCAGGTGCAGCGGTTGATCGACCTGAACCGTCCGGTGGCCCTCCTCCTCGTTGCCATACTGCACTTCGTGGAGGACGCGGACGACCCGTACGGTGCGGTGGCCGAGCTGCGCGACGCGCTGGCGCCGGGCAGCCTGGTCGTGCTCACGCATGCCTCGTACGAGGGAATACCGCTCTCGCCCGAGCGGGCCGAGGGCGCGGTCGACGTGTACAAGGACATCCGCAACCCGCTGATCATGCGCTCGCGCGAGGAGATCGCGCGGTTCTTCGAGGGGTACGACATGGTGGAACCCGGTCTGGTGCCGATGCCGATCTGGCGGCCCGACACGGCACCCGAGGACGAGGATCCCTATTCCTTCTCGGGGTTCGCCGGTGTGGGGCGCACGGCGTGACGGGCGAACCGGACGGGCCGGAGGACAGACTGCACAGGTTCGCGACGATCTGGAGCCGGGCGGTCTTCCCGGTCACCTCCACGTCGCTGACCCGGCCGGAGCTCGAGCAGCAACTCCTGCCGCTCGCCCGGCGGTTGAGCGACGCGCTGAAGGCGAGGACCTTCGACGCCGCCGCGGGCCAGACAGTCGGCGCCGCGCTCGTCGCCGCACACTGCACCGACCCCGAGGCGCTCAGCCGCAGCCTCGACTGCGTCGACGCCTATCTGGTGCTCTACTGCGGCGAGGACGGGCCCCAGGAGGCCCTGCGGACCCGCTCGGCGCGCCTGCAGCACGCCATGGCGGCGGGCTACGCGGGGGCACTGCGGGAGCGGACGCTCGCCGAGCAGGAGGCCATCTCCCAGGCGGCGTTGAACGCGCGCAGCACGGTGGCCGAGGCGCTGCACGCGAGCGAGGCCCGGTTCCGCGCGGTCTTCGAGGGCGCGGCGATAGGAATCGGCATCGCCGACCTCGAAGGCAACATACTGCAGGTCAATGGAGCCCTGCTGCGTATGTTCGGCGGTTCCGAGCAGGGCGTGCGCGGCCGCAAGGTCCCCGAGTGGACACATCCCGAGGACGCGCCCCAAGTCTGGCGGCTGTACGAGGAGTTGGTACGCGGCGAGCGCGAGCACTACCACGTCGAAAAAGCCTTCTACCGGCCCGACGGCACCGCCCTGTGGACCAACCTGACGGTGTCCCTGCTGCGCGACGCGGACGGCAGGCCGCAGTACCAGCTCGCGCTGATGGAGGACACCACCGAGCGGCGGCTGCTCAATCTGCGGCTGCGTTACGAGGCCACCCACGACGCGCTCACCGGCCTGCCCAACCGGACCCTCTTCTTCGAACGCCTGGAGAAGGCACTGTCCGCGGGCAACGACCAGCGCTTCGGCCTGTGCTACCTCGACCTCGACGGCTTCAAGACCATCAACGACAGCCTCGGGCACGCGGCCGGCGACCGGCTGCTCGTCGAGGTCGCCGACCGGCTGCAGTCCTGCGCGACCGCGCCCGGCGAGATGGTCGCCCGGCTCGGCGGCGACGAGTTCGTGGCCCTCACCACCGGGCCCGACACCGAGCGCGAGGTGGACGCGCTCGCCGACCGCATCATGAACGCCCTCGTCACCCCGGTCCGCATCGACGGCCGGGAACTGACGGTCCGCGGCAGCATCGGCATCGTCGAGGGCCCGGCGGGCGAGCGCGGCCCGGCGGAGGTGCTGCGCAGCGCCGACATCACGATGTACCGCGCCAAGTCCGCGGGCGGCAACCGCTTCGAGCTCGCCGACCCCGAGGCCGATGCCCGCGCCATCACCCGGCACGGGCTCACCACGGCACTGCCCGCGGCCCTGGACCGGGGCGAGTTCTTCATCGAGTACCAGCCGCTCGTGCACCTCGGCGACGGCAGCGTGCACGGCGCGGAGGCGCTGGTGCGCTGGCTGCACCCGCAGCACGGGGTCCTCGGCCCCGACCAGTTCATCCCGCTCGCCGAGCACACCGGGCTGATCGTGCCGCTCGGCCGCTGGGTCCTGGAGCAGTCGGTCCGCCAGGCCCGCCAGTGGCAGGAACGACACGCCGACGCGGGCCCGCTGCGGATCAACGTCAACCTGTCACCCTGCCAGCTGACCCACCCGGGCCTGGTCCAGGACACGGTCGACATCCTGGAGCGTGAAGGTCTCGACGCCGAGGCACTCTGCCTGGAGGTCACCGAGTCCGCGCTGATCGGCGCCGACGACGATCTGCTGAAGCCGCTGCGGCGCCTGGCCGAGATGGGCGTCGACATCGCCCTCGACGACTTCGGCACCGGCTACTCCAACCTGGCCAACCTCCGCCGACTGCCCGTGAGCATCCTCAAGCTGGACCGCTCCTTCACCCAGGGCATGCAGCAGTTCCCGGCGGACCCCGTCGACCTCAAGATCGTCGAGGGGATCGTTTCACTCGCCCACAGTCTCGACCTCGCGGTCACCGTGGAAGGCGTCGAAACGGGCGCACAGGCCGAGCAGTTGCGGATACTGGGCTGCGACACGGCCCAGGGCTGGTACTACGCCCGCCCTGGCCCACCGGAGCGGCTGCACGAGCTGGCGCTCGTGGACGCGACAGGCTGATGCATCGGGCGCGGCGTGGTCTCCTGGAACGGAGACCGCGCCGCTGCCCGTGCTCCCGTGACCGGCGGCGGTGTCGGGTGAACTCGGGCGAGGAGTGGGCGCATGGCGGACGAGCGGCCGATCGTGGGCCGGGACGCGGAGCTCGCCGAGCTCTCCCGGCTGGCCGCGTCGCCCGACGGCCGAGCCCTGCTGCTGCGCGGCGAGGCGGGCGTCGGCAAGAGCGTCATGACCTCCCGCCAGGACGTGGCGATGGCCGGCTTGAACACGGGCCGGGCTGCGGTATTCACAGACGGCGAAGACGCACCACTGCTGGTGCAGGTGCCGCACATCAAAGGCGGTTCCGGCAGCTGGCCGACCGACACCGAAGTACGCGAGCACATGCGCGGTCAGGGAATGAGGCCGATGCCGGCGTCGGGCGACTGCGACGCCGGATGCCTGACCGATCCGGCGGCGTGCCAGGCGGCCCGCAGTATCGTCGACGACCCGGGGGCGCTGAGAACGTTCGCGCGGACAGTGCTGTCTGCGGTGCAGACCCCGAACAGCCTGGTACGCACCTGGCCGGACGTGCTCGCCATGGTCTCACCCCGGCTGCCGGCCGGTATGGACGTGCCGGCCGCACTGCGCAGGTTCGCCCGGCACGCCTCCCGGCGGCTCGCCGACACCCGAGGCGCGCGGGCGAGCTGGAGCTACAGCGAGACGGCAACCGTCTCCGACCTCATCGGCCGGGCCGTCGGCGCGCACGTCAACGGGGAACCGACGGACGATGCCGTGGAGGAGCTACGCAGGACGCTGCTCGCCCTCCAGGGTGGCGGCTATGGGCCCTTCCAGGACTGCGGCCGCATCTGGGCAGAGCGGCCGGGGCCATGTCTGTGCCGTGTGCCGGTCGCCGAACTTGTCGCGACGGGCGACTTCGTGGGCGTGTGGGCCGAAGCACGCGCCGCCGACCGCGCCACGAGTACCGGAGGCCGCCCCGCGCTGTGGGACGTCTGCAAGGACGCTGCCTACCAGTTGGTGGAATTCCCTGAAGCGAGCACGGACGAGGAAACGACGGCACGGCTCTGCGATGTCGCCGACCGCACAGCCCTGTGCTTCGGGCAGCAGATGCTCACCGCCGAGACGTGGTCGCATCCGGCGACCGTGCGGCGGGCGGTCTCGGACCTGCTGGCCGAGGCGGAGGGTGGCGTCTCGGCCGCGGCAGAGACGCCACCGTTCGGCACGTTGGCGGCGGACTTCCTGACCGAGCTGCTGCAGGACGACACCACGGCGACGGAAACCGCCGCCACCGAGGGCAACGGAGAAAGCGATGGTCGAAACGCGGGAGCGAGCCCAGGACAGGGATGACAGGCGGTCGGACTCGCCGCGTTCGGGTGCTTCCGACCGAGGTGAATCACCCCGGGACGACAGCCGCGGCGCCAAAGGAGGCGGCCGTGACACACCGGAGCGATGGACGGACGATCACGGCAACGAACACGAGCGGTCCCGTACACCGGACGGGCAGACGAAGGAATCAGTGTCGTCGAATAATCCCAAGGAAAACGACTACTCCAAGAGGACCACGTGGAAGGACGGAAATGGCGATACGACGCGGATCGCCAACGAGCACCTCTACAAGGACAAAGGCGGCAAGTTTCACGAAGACCGCACTGACAGCAAGGGCAGTTACGACGAGAAGACCACCAAGTGGCGATCGGAGGACCACCACATCCACTCGGACTCGACCGTGAAGAACGAGAACGGCACGACCCATACCACGACGGACAGTTACAAGGACTCCAAAGGCGACACCCACATACACCACACGTCCAGCCACACCGACCTCGCAGGCAACACGCGGACCAAGGACTGGGACACGACCGAGAAGGCTGAAGAGAAGCCTTCGCAAGGCGGCGGAAGCGGTTCACACCCGGGCCCCAGTCCGGTTCGGGCAAGCCCGGCTCCGACTCCTCCAAGGATCACAAGGGCGGCGACCACCACTGAGTGTTGGGGAGCCTCAAGCCGGTGATGACGCTGCCCCTGCCCAAGACGGTCTATTGCGGCTCACCTGTAGCTCAAGTCGCTGGGATCAAGGCCAGACAGGGCGAGAGTGACATGAACGCCTGGCGCACGTTCGCCCCCTAGATCCACTCCGCGTCCAAGAGCACCAAGCACCCCGGCCGCCCAGGTCGTGGGCTCTGGCACGAGAGTCGCGCCGCGCAATGGCATTGCGGCGTCGTTGTCGCGGCCCGGACGGGCTCTGCCAGTCGACTCGTTGGTCGGGGTCGTGCACGGGGCGCCTTACGGGTGTGGAGAGGCCGTGTTGGAGCAGGTCGGCCAGCGGCGCCGCGAGGACGGGGACGTCGTGCAGGAAGCGGGATGGTGCCAGCTTCCCGGCGGCCGTGTGCAGGGCGGTGATCCGGGTCTCGACGCCGGTGGGGCCGGTGCCGTCCAGGACGAACAGCAGCCGCGGGAACAGCGGGTAGTGCCGCCGCCATTCGGGTGGTGGACCTCGGTAAGCCAGTCCAGGGGCCGGCACAGCTCGCCGCGGCGGCGGGCGTCTTCGAGGAAGGCGAGCGCGGTCTCGGTCACGGTCAGCGTGTGGTCGGCCTCCACCCCGTACGGCGTGCAACTCGCCTCTGAATGGCCCGGGATTCCCGTCCCACTGCACCAGCACGGCCGGCGTCACCCGGTCTCGCCGCCGCGAAACGACTCCCCAAGTCACCTCGAAATGATTCCCGTCGAAAGTGACACAGCCAGATGGTGCCCGTCACGAAGCATGAGGACGGGTGGGTGAATGGACGCTCGGGTTCGGGTGACGCCTGCACGCTGAGCCGTCGTCGGCGAAGACCAGCGGGAGTTCGAGCTGGTGCAGGGCCCAGGTCAGAGCGCCGGCGGTGGTGTCGTGGCCGGCGATGAGCAGGGTCATGGTGCGGCTGCGGATCTGCTCGTCGCTCTGGACGGCTTCGCTGGGGTCCGTCGGCGGCCGGGTGATGAACGGGGTGAATAACCTTGCGCAGACCCCTAGGCATACCGACTAGTCGGTACTAGCCTCTGGCCACGCTCTCGGAGCCGGGCGCAGCGCGCTCCCGTCGCCCCGACACAAACACCCGGTTTCCGTATCCCCAGGAGGAGCCGTATGTCCGCCACTCCGACGGCGTTCGACGCCGACAGACCCACGCCCGATGGGCCCGCCGTGGACGCCCACGGCCCGCTGGCCTGGCTGTACCGCCGCGACCTGGCGGACTACCCGCCCACCGGTCGCCGTATGGCGTATCTCGCGATTGTGGTCATCACCACCGTCGTCCTGTACTACATGCTGTACATCCAGTACGCGGTGGCGACGTCGATCATCACGCACTTCGACATGACGTACCGCTACTTCGTCTGGGTCTCGGTGATCGGCAACGCGATCGGGGCCTTCGCCTCGCTCGTGGCCGGTCTTGCGGATCGCTGGGGCCGGGCGAATCTGGTGGTCTACGGGCTGCTGATCGCCGCGCTGCTGGTCTTCTTCGGGCTGCCGAACGCGGCGAACAAGACCACCTATCTGGTGCTCTTCGCGCTCGTCAGCTTCATCGAGGGCATCGTGCTGGTCGCCACCCCCGCGCTGATCAGGGACTTCTCCCCACAGCTCGGCCGGGCCACCGCGATGGGGTACTGGACGATGGGCCCGGTCATCGGCTCTCTGGTGGTCACCACCGTCACCAGCAACACCCTCGACAGCGCCACCTGGCAGGACGAGCTGCGTTATTCGGCGATCGCCGGGTTCGTCGTCTTCGTCGTCGCGATCTTCGCGCTGCGCGAGCTGTCCCCGGCGCTGCGCGACCAGACCATGGTGTCGCTGCGGGACCGGGCACTGGTCGAGGCGCGCGCCAAGGGACTGGACACCGAGGCGGTGCGCCGCGGCGAGTGGCGGCAGATGATGCGCCTGGACGTTCTGGGCTCGGCCTTCGCCATCGCCGTGTTCCTGCTGCTGTACTACGCGGCGGTCGGCAACTTCGTCGTCTACTTCGCGACCACCTTCGGCTACAGCGAGCAGCGCACCAACGCGCTGGCCAACTGGTACTGGGGGGCGAACGCCATCGCCCTGGTCCTGGTCGGCCTGCTCTCGGACCGGCTGAAGGTGCGCAAGCCCTTCATGATCGTCGGCGCGGTCGGCTCCGTCGTGGTGACCGCGGTCTTCGCCACCCGCGCCACCCACCTGACGACCGACTACTACACCTTCGCCTGGCTGTTCATCGGCATCGGCGTCTTCAGCGGCATCGCCTACGCGCCCTGGATGGCGAGCTTCACCGAGACCGTGGAGAAGCACAACCCGGCGGCAACCGCGGCGGGCCTGGCGGTGTGGGGCTGGACGGTGCGCATCGTGGTCGCCGTCTCCGCGGCCTTCATCCCGGTGCTGGTGACTTCCGTGACCCCGCTCGTGGAGCACGGCGCCGAGGTCAAGGCCGCCTCGGTGCAGGCTGCGCCGGCGCTGGCCATCGTCAACGCGCACCCTCAGCTCTTCGCCGAGCTGAACAAGTACACCCCGACCACGGTGCCGCCCGCGCTGGGCGCCCGCGCCGTCAAGGAGGTCGGTGCGGAGAACCTGGGTGTCGTGCAGAAGGCGGCGCCGCAGCTGAAGCTGCTGCAGGAGTACGGCCCCGAGGTCCAGAAGGCGTCGAAGGACGGGCCCGGCGAGTGGCGCAACTGGTGGTGGATCTGCGTCGGCGGCCAGGTGCTCTTCCTGCCCTTCGTCTTCGTGATGGCAGGTCGCTGGAGCCCGAAGAAGGCGCGTGAGGACGCCGAGGCGCACCAGCTGGCGG
Organism: Streptomyces sp. NPDC007896; assembly: GCF_042959425.1. NCBI lineage: Bacteria > Bacillati > Actinomycetota > Actinomycetes > Kitasatosporales > Streptomycetaceae > Streptomyces > Streptomyces sp. NPDC007896. The sequence goes on from NZ_JBIBKX010000019.1 coordinate 176,541, forward strand.
TCGACCGCGAACTGGCCGCCCTCAACGCCGCCGAGGAGTGACCGGACGCGGAGCCGGCCGACCGTGGACGGGCCGGCCGTCTCCGCGGTCGCTTGTATCGGGGCAGCGAAGCCCCGCCCCCCGGGTTGACTGCCCCTGTCGCTGTGATGAATCAGGCCGGAGCCCTTCTTGATGCCGCGCCGCCACAGCGCCATCTCCAGGGCATCCAGCGGGAGTTCGGTGCGCATGTGGGTGGCAAGCCGTCATCCGACGATCATCCGCGAGTACACGGACGAAGGCGACACAGACCCAGCCGGACCAGGTCCGTATACAGGTCGACGGGCAGGAACCCGGCGGGCTCCGCGGCCTGTTCGGCCGGCGGGCCTGACGTCGGCAGGCTGGACGTCCCACCGGAACGCGCGGTGTACGTCGGGGACAGCCCCACCGACATGACCGCGGCCCGCGCCGCCGGAGTCGTCGCGCTCGGAGCGGTCTGGGGCTGGCACCCACCTGCCGCACTTCGTGCCGTCGGGGCCGATCACCTCCTGCCCGAGCCCGCCGGCATCGGGCCGTCCCTGCTGCACCACCTGCCCCTAATCGGCAGCGCGTGACCGAGCACCACCACTACAGTGGAGGGGGCACCACCACTACAGTGGAGGGGCGCCTCTGCGGGTGCCCCTTTGCACTTCTGCACTCAGAGGACACAGGCAAATGCGCGTGATGCGGCGACGAGCGCCCGGCGTCGAGCTGGAGCACTGAGGACCCGTTCCTCAGCCCCGACTCGCGGTCCGGCTCGGCGCGCACCCCATCACCCCGCCACCCGTTTCCTGGACCTCTGAGAGCTGCCCCCATGCCTGTACCGCCCACCAGCGGCCGTCTGCAATGGACCGACGTCCCCACGTCCCTGCGCGCCCGCATCGAAGACGTCCTCGGAGCGCCTGTCACCGACACGGTCACCCCCGCAGGCGGCTTCGGCCACCAGCTCGCCGCCGCGCTTCGTCTGGCCGACGGCAAACGGGCCTTCGTCAAGGCGGCCCCCGACGACGATCCGCTGACCGCCGCCAACGTCCACGAGGCCGCCGTCCTCGGCTCGTTGCCACCCGGCGCCCCGGCACCGGAGCTGTTGGGCATCCACCGCGCCGCCGGCTGGACCGCCGTCGTCATCGCCCACCTGGACGGCCCGCACCCCGACCTCTCCCCGGCCTCCGGCGACGCCGAACAGACCTGGGCGTTGCTGGACAAGCTCACCTCCAGACCCGCCCCGGCCCCCTACACCGCGGCGGTGAGCAACACGCCCTCCACCATGGCGGCCCTGCACGGCTGGGACGAACTGCTCTCCGATCCGCCGGCCGACCTCGCCCCCGCCGCCCGTGCTCACCTGCCGCAGCTCGCCGAACTGGAAGCCGCCTGGCCCGACTTCGCCCACGGCGACCGCATCGTCCACGGCGACCTGCGGGCCGACAACATGGTCCGTGACCACCACTTTGGCGTGACCTTTGTGGACTGGGCACACGCCACCACCGGCCCGGCCTGTATCGACGCTGCCTCCCTCGCTCCGCAGCTCATCCTCGCCGGTCACACGCCCGCAGCCATCGCCCGTCTGCTCCGCGGCCACCCCGCCACCGTCGGCAGTCCCGACACCACCACGGCGTTCCTCGCCGCACTCACCGGCCACTGGCACCGCAACGCCCGCAAGCCCGCACCCCCCGGCGCCCCAGGACTGCGCGCCTACCAGCACCGCGCTGCGGCCGCCGGCCTCGCGCTCCTCGGCTACCGCTTGAGCTGAAACCGCAGCTGTCTCACTCTCGTGTCAGTGGCTGGTCGACCCCGTGTCAGTGACGTGCCGGCCTTGCCCGGTACCGGCACATGGCTCGAAGTGTGGGGTCAAGTAGGAGCAGACTGGTCGGATGCAGCTCACTCAGGTGCGAAGTTGCCTCTTTCGCACCATCGTTGACAGCGGCGACGTCGCTATTGCGCCGGATGTCACGGCGCTGGTCGGCAAGAACGAGAGCGGGAAGACGGCCCTGTTGACGGCGGTCTACCGCTTCAACCCGGTCTATCCCGAGCACTCCTTCAACCGAGGCCAGGACTATCCGCGGTGGCGGAAGGTCCAGGACACCCGGTCGGGGGAGATCGACAAGGCGAAGCCGATCACCTGCTCCTTCGAGCTGGACGACGACGACCTGAAAGCCATCGCCGACGTGCTCGGCCCCGGTGTGGTGACGGGCCGCTCGTACTCCCGGTCCATACCGTATGAGGGCCGACACACGGCCGACCTGCTGGTCGACGAAGGAGTGGCCCTGTCGAACCTCTACGCGGACAAGGACATGCCGCCCGCCCTGCGCAGCGTCCTCGGAACTCGAAGCATGGCTGCGGCCGTGGAGCAGGCCGAAGGCCCGGAGGTCCCGGAGGGCTGCGGCTACACCTCGGAGGACGTCACCGGCTTTGTCGCGGTCGCACGCGAGCGGCTGGCTGACAGTGCAAGTGCCTGGCAGCGCGCGGTGCGCATCCTTCGCGCGCGCGAGCCGAAGTTCTTCTACTTCAGCCTCTACCAGAATCTCCCCGGTCGGATCGCCCTCGCGGACCTCAACGGTCAGGAGGAACAGCCCGGTGCCTCCCCGAAGCAGACCGCCCGGGCGCTTCTGGAGCTTGCCAGCACTACGACCGGGGCGTTGTCGGCCGAGGACTTCGAGGAGCGCAAGGCCGAGCTCGAAGCGGTGAGCAACGACCTCACCCAGCAGGTCTTCGAGTACTGGAAGCAGAACCAGGACCTGTCCGTGGAGATCGACCTGGACAAGACCACGGTCAACACCCCGAACGGGCAGCAGGCCGTCGCTACCCACCTGGACATCCGCGTCAAGGACCGCCGGCACGGGTTCACCAACAACTTTTCCGCCCGCTCCAGCGGCTTCCAGTGGTTCTTCAGCTTCCTCGCCGCGTTCTCCGAGTTCGAGAAATACCCTCACGGCGTCGTCGTCCTCCTGGACGAACCCGGACTGAGCCTCCACGGACGCGCCCAGGCCGACTTCCTGCGCTTCATCAACGAGCGGCTCGCGCCCGTCGCCCAGGTCATCTACACGACCCACTCGCCGTTCATGGTCGAGACCGCCCGGCTCGACCGCGTACGCATCGTCGAAGACCGCGGACCGGACACCGGCGCCGTCGTCACCGACGAAGTCCTCTCCGTCATCGACGACTCGCTCTTCCCGCTCCAGGCCGCCCTCGGCTACGACATCGCGCAGAACCTCTTCGTCGGCGCTGACAACCTCCTGGTCGAAGGAACGAGCGACTACACGTACCTCACGCTGATCAGCGACTTCGTCAAGGAGAAGGACCGCACCCACCTTGATGACCGGTGGCGCATCCTGCCCGCCGGCGGCGCCACGAACATCCCCGCCTTCGTCGCTCTCATCGGCAGCAACCTGCAGGCCACGGTCCTCATCGACAGCACGCCCGCCGCCGTCGCCAAGCTCAAGAACCTCACCGGCAAGGGACTCCTCGCCCCCAAACGCCTCCTGCTCACCGACACGTTCAGCGACGGCGTCAAGGCAGCGACATCGAGGGCCTGTTCTCCCCGGGGGACTACCTCAAGCTCTACAACGCCGCGTTCGGCACAGGGCTGAAGGTCAGCGACCTCAACGGCAACGACCGCATTATCGCCCGGATCGGCCGCGCGACCGGAGCCTCGTTCGACGAACACGGACGCCCCGCTGACGCACTGCTCCGCAAGCGGGACACTCTCCTGCCCAAGCTCTCCGAGACGACCCTCAGCCGCTATGAGCAGCTCTTCAGCGCCACCAACCAAACCCTCGCCTGACCCTGCAGGAAGCACGCGAAACAGCGGGCCGTCAGTCACTGACGGCCTGCCCATGCTCTACTTCTGTGATCCGGCCAGCCCCTGGCAGCGCGGCTCGAACGAGAACGCGAATGGCCTGCTGAGGCAGCACTTTCCCAAAGGCACCGACCTGTCCGTCCACACCCGTGAGCACCTGGCCGTCGTCGCTGCCGAACTCGACGGCCGCCCACGTTGTCCGCTCGTGACGAGGACCTCGACAGCCGGGTGATCGAGCTGACCCGGTCCCGGGCCCGGCTGGCCGACGCCTTCGAGGCCGAGCGCAGCCGTATCGAGCGTGACCTGCACGACGGTGCCCAACAGCAACTGGTCGCGCTCACCATGACGTTGGGGCTTGCCGATCGGTGGGACGGACCAGCGTGTGGGGAGCTGAGCCGACACAGCCCTCCCTGGCGTCAATGAAACAATGAATCGTTGTTTCATTGCCGGCGTGCGCTACGGTGAGGGTATGCCGCGTGATTCCCGTCAGCAGGCCCGTGACCGCCTTTCCGCACTGGCCCCCGCTTCCGGGGACGACACCACGGCCGCGCGCCGTGTCGAGCAGGATGCATCGCTCGTGGGGCGGCTGCTGGCGGCCGCCGGCGAACACAGCAACCACGGGCAGCAGCCGGGCGTGATCCCGGACGACGTGGGCGCCGCTCTGGGCCTGTTCGAGGACATGCGCGAGGAGCTGGACCGGCTGGAGACCCAGGTGGTCATCGAGGCGAGGCGCCGGGGCATGGACTGGCGGCAGATCGCCGTCCATCAGGGCCTGAACTCCTCCCAGGCAGCCTCCCAGCGCTACCAGCGGCTGATGACGCGGCTCGAAGAGATCCGCCAGGGCGTCCGGTAACAGTAGGAAGAAACGCAGATGACGCATCAGCCCGACGAGTTGTTCTCGGCTGTCGACTCACTCCTCGCCGCGGTCGACGGCGGCACCGTGCTGCCCGCTCCGACCGAGCGGGTGCGGTTGCGGGAGGCGGCCGGTCTGACCCAGGCAGCCATCGCCCAGGCGCTGGGTGTGCGCGTACCGAGTATCACCGCGTGGGAGGCGGGCCGGGCCGAACCGAAGGGGGAGCGCCTGGAGGCATACCGCAGACTGCTCGACGGTCTCGCCCACCGCTACCCGCAGCCCGCCTTGCCTCCTGACGGCAATCCCGGCTTCGCGCCCAGCCCGGCGGCCCCGCCCGCACCGGCGGGCATGGGTCCGCAAACCATGCCGGTCGCCGCGAAGCCGGGCGTTTTGCAGCGCTCCGGCCACGCTGCCCGCCCGGCGCGGACCGGGGCGCCGTTGTCCCGGCGGCCGACGGGGAAGGCGGCCGGTCCTGTTTCTGTGGAGGCCGACGACGACCTGCGCTGTGAGAACGGGCCGCTCGCCGTCATCGACGTTGACACAGACGGTCAGGTGCTGGCGTACTGCGTCGGCGGCCTGGTCCTGGACGTTCCCGCCAAGTCCATCCCGTCCCTGGTCGACTGGACCCTCAAGGAGGCCAAGCTCGGGCAGCCCAAACTGTCCGGGCCGGGCAAGGACGCCGACCCGCTGCTGGTGCTCACTGAGGCCGCGCTGGAACGCTACGGCCTGCCCGTCGCCCTCACCGAGGACGAGAGGCTCGCCGGGCGGATCCCGGAGGGCCACAAGGTCATCAGGCAGCTGTCCCGCGCGGAGTGGAAGCTCACCAAGCGCGGGTTCGGACCGTGGGCGCGGATCTACCGCCCGGCGCAGGGCTCCGAGCGGATGTGCGTGCAGCTGTGCATCCCGTCCTGGAACGCGCTCGACACCCGCCACTGGGGCCATGCCGCACAGCTGGCACCAGCGGAACTCGCCCGGCTCCTGGGCACGTTCGCGTCCCGGGTGATGACGCCGCGCGGCTCCACCGCCGTGACCGGCCTTGAGCTGATGACCGCCTTCCACCCGCCGACGCGCGCCTCCGAGCCCGGCGCCGACGGCAAGCGGCACTCCGAGCACAACCCCGGCTCACTGGGCAAGGACCCGGTCGACTGCGCCCCGTGCGAGGCCCCGGACGGGCACCCGCTCCTGGCCGGCCTGCCGCGTTTCCACGTGCGCGGCCCGGCGGAGAAGCTGTTCGAGGAGGCGTACGACTGGGCGCGGCCGATGACCGATGCCGAGTGCACCCTGCGGCACCTGGTCGGCATCGACGTGAACATGGCCTTCGCCGCCGGAGCCAACGGCTTGGTCGTCGGGCTGGGCGAGCCGACACAGGTCAAGCAGCCGGTGTTCGACCCGAAGCTGCCCGGCTCGTGGCTGGTCGACCTGTCGCATGTCGACCTGTCCCGTGTGAAGGTCGGCAAGGACAAGTGGGCGGACCTGGACGCGAGTCTGCTGCCCAGCCCGTTCACACCGAAGGGCGAGCGACCGGAAGGCCCGGCCTGGTACGCCACGCCGACCGTGGCCTACGCGCAGGAGCTCGGCTACGACGTACGTCCGGTCGAGGCGTGGGTGCGCTACGACAACGGCCGCTACCTCGACTCCTGGTACAACCGGCTGCGCGACGCCTACCTCGCCACGATGGCCGACCTCGGCGTCGGCGCGGACCTGTCGCCGGCCGACTTCCTGACGGCGATGGACGGCTACCGGCAGCGTGACCCGGAGCTGGCGCTCGTCGTCTCGGCGGTCAAGGCGACGGTCAAGGGCGGCCTGGGCAAGCTGCGTGAGCGGCCCCGGGGCGAGGGCTGGAAGCCCGGCCAGCCGTGGCGGGCGCTGTCCCGCCCGACGTGGCGGCCGGACATCCGCGCGGCGGTCATCTCCCGCACGCGGATCAACCTGCACCGCAAGATCGTCAAGCACGCGGCGTTCACCGGCCAGTACCCGGTGGCGATCCTCTCCGACTGCGTCGTGTACGCGGCCGACGGCGAGAGCCCGGTGGACTTCCTGCCGTACCGGGAGGGCAAGCCGCTGCCGGGCGGCTTCAAGCTCGGGGTCAACCCGGGCCTGGTCAAGCACGAGGGCACCCAGAGCGTGCTGTGGGGCGAGGGCGTGAGGGAGCAGTTCAACGCCCCGGAGCTCAACCTCGCCCGCTACATCAAGGACGGCACCGTCACTGACCAGGACAGCGGGGAGTAGCAGGCGATGAGCACGTTCGGGGACGGCCTCGACAAGGCGGTACAGAAGGCATTCACCCGCCCCGCGCCGAAGTCAGCCGGCGCCCAGATGCGGTACCTGGTCAAGCAGTACAAGGGCACCAAGGTCGTCGCCCAGCTGCTGCGGGTCTCCCAGCGCACCGTCGAGCGGTACGTGAAGGACCAGATCAAAAAGCCCCGCCCGGACCTCGCCGCCCGCCTGGAGCGCGAGGTGAAGAAGCGGTGGCAGCCACAGATCCGGGCCAGGGCCCGGGAGAAGGCGGCCAACACGGGCGGGATCGTCATCGACACCCGAGCCCGGCTCGGCTACACCGCGCCGATCGGGTCGACGGACCAGGACCGTATCCGCCACCTCACCGTCGCCCTCCCGCCCCGCTACGCCGCGCGCCTCTTCGACGCCCAGGAGCAGGGCGCCAGCGACCAGGAGCTGCGGGAGATCGCGGCCGATGCGCTCAGGGAGGTGTACTTCCAGGACGGCGGCCGCCGCGCCGGACAGCTGGAGGAGGTGCGCCTCACGGACATCGAGCACTTGGAGTTCGATCTTTAGAGGCCGTTGCCCGAACAGCCCGCGAGCCCGGATCAGTTGACGGTCCGGGCTCGCTCGCGCATCCGCGGGGGTCGGATGTTCATGCACGCGGTGCCGTGTTCAACGCACAAGACCGGGGCGGGTCACTGGCCGGCGACCGGCTAGACCCAAATCTCGTGCTCATTGCAGTAGTGCGGCCACGGCCGCCCGGCCAGCCGTGCGGCAAGGACGTGTTTGATGGGCGGCGCCATGCTGGTGATGAGGATCAGATCACTGCCCAGGCCGTCATCGTCGAGCGGATCTTCGCCCACCTCGATCCCGAGTGGCGCGGCAACCTGGAGGAGAGACCGCGAAACAGCCCAGGCCATGGGCGCCGCCGAATTCGTCATCACCGCCTTCACCGCCCAGATCACCGCCTTTGAGCAGGCTCGACCGACGGGCCCGCCCGCGCGGCGTCGGCCACCTCACCCAGCTCGCCGAGGCCATCGGCGCCGCCACGCACCTCATGGCCGGGGACTTCGAAGGGGCGTACGCCTACGCGAGCGGCCTCACCGCGCCGGGCGCCTTCACGCCCTGCTCCCAGCAGGCCGTACGCACCCTGCTGGACCTGGTGGAGTCCGCCGTGCACACCGGGCGAGCCGACCAGGCCCGCGCCCACGCCCTCGCCGCCCGTGACCAGGGCCTGCCCGCGATCTCGCCGCACCTCGACTTCCTCACCGCCGCCGCCCTGGCGATGACCGCCGACGACACGGGAGCCCGGGCCGCGTTCGAACGGGCGGTGGCCCACCCCGCGGGAGTGGAGTTCCCCTTCGAGCTGGCCCGGGTGCGCCTTGCACAGGGGATGTGGCTGCGCCGGGCCCGTGAGCGCGCGGCCGCACGGACGAGGTTGAGGAGGCCGTCGAGACGTTCGAGCGACTCGGCGCGCAGCCGTGGGCCCGGCGTGCCCGGGCCGAACTGCGCGCGGCCGGTGCGGCGGTCGGCAGGGCCGCGGAGAGCGGGGCCGACACGCTCACCGCGCAGGAGCGGCAGATCGCCGAGCTCGCCGCGAGCGGGCTGAGCAACAAGGAGATCGGCGCCCGCCTGTTCCTCTCCCCGCGCACGGTCGGGGCGCACCTCTACCGGGTCTTTCCCAAGCTCGGCATCTCCTCGCGGGCGTCGCTGCGGGACGCGCTGGCGCAGGCGGGGCATTCCATCGAAGGTGGATGAGTCCCGACCCGCACGGACACCGGCCTACGTCGGTCACCGCAGTCATTCGACCGATTCGGCGGGCGTGACTGCCCAGGGAGTCTGGACTCGTCGCGCCACCCCCGGGGCGGCCCCGAGAAGTCCAGGAGAAGGCCATGTCCGACCCGCGCACCCCGCTCGTCCTCATCCACGGCCTGTGGCTGCACGCAGGGTCGTGGCAGCCCTGGGGCGACCTCGCCGAGGAGCACGGCTACGCGCCGCTGGCACCCGGCTGGCCCGGCGAGGCCGGCACCGTCGCCGAGGCCCGGCGCCACCCCGAGGCCGTCGCCGGGCTCGGCATCGACGACGTCACCGAGCGCTACGCCGGGATCGTCCGCTCCCTCGACCGCCCGCCGGTGCTCATCGGACACTCCTTCGGCGGACTGATCGCGCAGAAGCTGCTCGGCGCGGGTCTCGGCCGGGCCGCGGTGGCCATCGACCCGGCCCAGATCAAGGGCGTCAAGGCGCTGCCGCCGGCCCAGTTGCGGGCGGGTTTCCCCGTCCTGGGCAACCCCGCCAACCGGCGCCGCGCCGTCTCCCTGACCGCCGCGCAGTTCCGCTACGGCTTCGGCAACGCGCTGGAGGAGACCGAGTCCGACGACCTCTACGAGCGCCTCACCATCCCCTCGCCGGGGCGGCCGCTGTTCGAGGCCGCGTTCGCCGGCTTCGCGCGGCGTTCCCCGGCGGCCGTGGCCACCGGCAACGCGGACCGCGGGCGGCTCCTGCTGATCTCCGGCCAGGCCGACCACACCGTTCCCGTTGTCGTGACCCGCTCGGCGTACAAGCTCTACGGCGACTCGTCGGCGGTCACCGAACTCAAGCAGTTCCCCGACCGGGGCCACTCCCTGGTCGTCGACCACGGCTGGCGGACGGTGGCCGAGTACGCCCTGCGGTGGCTGTCCGAGCAGGGCATCCAGGGCCGGGACACCTCAGGTGTCTGACCCGGACGTCTGACCCGGGCGCGCCTCGGTTCGTGGCACGCCTCATTTCACCGATCGAAGTAATCGAAGTAGTAAGTAATCGAAGTAGTAATCGAAGGAGCTGAGCTGGATGAGCACGCAACTCCACGGCAGGACCGCCGTCGTCACCGGCGCGAGCAAGGGCATCGGACTGGCCGTCGCCGAGGCGCTGGCCGGAGCGGGGGCGACGGTGATCGCCGGGTCGCGCACCACGACGCCGGGTCTCGACGCGCTGGTCAAGCAGGGCGGTGTCACGTGGGTACCGGTGGATTTGGCCGAACCCGGAGCCGCCGAGCGCCTCGTGACGGCGGCCGACGGCCGGCTGGACATCCTGGTCAACAACGTCGGTGCGGCCCCCGCCCGCATGGGCGGATTCCTGTCGGTGACCGACGAGGACTGGCAGCGCACGGTCGATCTGAACCTCCTCACAGCCGTACGGGTCACCCGCGCCGCCCTGCCCTTGATGCTGACCGCCGGGCAGGGCTCGGTCGTGACGGTCGCCTCGGTCAACGCCACGCTGCCCGACCCGATGGTGATCGACTACAGCGCGGGCAAGGCCGCGCTGGTCGCCTTCTCCAAGGCGCTGTCCAAGGAGGTCGGCCCCAAAGGCATCCGGGTCAACACCGTCAGCCCGGGCCCGGTGGAGACCGAGCTGTGGCTCGGCGGCGACGGGGTTGCGGCCACGGTCTCGGCAGCCGCCGGGATCACTCCGGACGACGTGGTCGCCCAGGCGTCCAGCGCCACGGTCACCGGCCGCTTCTCCCAGCCGAACGAGGTCGCCGACCTGGTTCTCTTCCTCGCCGGCGACCACTCCCGCAACATCACCGGCAGCGACTTCGTCATCGACGGCGGCTTCATCCCGACCTGGTGACGCGGCGACCGACCTTCGAAGCCCCCTGCGCCGGTCAGCGTTCCAGCAGCATCCGCTGGAGTTCGCGGGCCGCGCGGGGCGGAGCCACATCGCTGCGGTGGGCCAGGGCGATGACGCGGTGGAGTCCGGGGCGCGCGAGCGGTGTCACCCGCAGGCCGCGTCCCGAGCGCGTCGCGACCATGCGCGGGACGACGGCCACGCCGAGCCCTGCCCTGACGAAACCCAGCACCGCGTCCATCTCGCCGCCCTCGACGGCGAAGTCCGGCTCGAAGCCTTCGGCGCGGCAGGCGGCGACGGTCAGTTCCCGCAGGTCGTAGCCGTGCCGGAACATCACCAGGCGTTCGCCCTCCAGATCGGGGATGCGCACTGTGCGACCGGTCCCCGGCGCTGGCGCGTCCGGTGACGACACCACGACCAGGTCCTCACGCAGCAGCTCCACCGTATTCAGCGCGGGGGAGGGGGTGGGCAGCGGGAGGACGACCAGGGCGAGATCCAACGCGCCGCGCGCGAGTTCCCGTACGAGATCGTGGGAGCCGCCCTCCTCGATCAGCAGCCGGATACCGGGATAGCGGTCGTGGAAGGCACGCAGGACGTCCGGAAGCAGGCCGGTGCACAGGCTCGGCGTCGCGCCCAGGCGGACCCGGCCGCTGCGCAGCTGGGCCAGTTCCTGCACCTCGTGCCGGGCCGTGTCCGCGTCGGCCAGGATGCGCCGGGCCAGTGGCAGCAGCGCCTCGCCCGCGTCCGTCAGCGTGATGTTGCCCCGCGCGCGGAGAAAGAGGTCCGCCCCCAACTCCCTTTCCAGCGCCTTGATCTGCTGGGACAGGGACGGCTGGGCGACATGGACCAGATCGGCGGCCCGGGTGAAGTGCCGGGTCTCGGCGACCGCCACGAAGTACTGGAGCTGCTGGAACTGCATCCACCCATCATAGGCTCCAGCTATTGAAACGAGCCGGACCATGTCTTGGACCGATCGGCACCCGTGGCCCTAGCTTCTGAGACATGGCTCTGGCAACGCGGACGGACCGACGACCGTCCATGACGCGCACCGTGTGGGACAGCTCCGTCGGGAAGAAGACCGTGATGGCGGTCAGCGGCCTGATCATGCTGCTGTACCTGGTCGTCCACATGCTCGGCAACCTGAAGATCTTCTTCGGTTCGGGCGAGTTCAACCACTACGCCCACTGGCTGCGCACCCTCGGCGAGCCCTTCCTGCACTACGAGTGGGCCCTGTGGATCATCCGCGTGGTCCTGGTCGTCGCCGTCGTCGCCCACGCCACCGCCGCGTACCAGCTCAGCCGCCGTGACATCAGGGCGCGCCCGAGCAAGTACGTCCACAAGAAGCCCAGGTCCAGCTACGCGACCCGCACGATGCGCTGGGGCGGGATCATCCTCGGCCTGTTCATCGTCTGGCACATCCTCGACCTGACGACCGGCACCGTGCACCCCGGCGGCTTCCAGTCCGGACACCCGTACCAGAACGTGATCGACACCTTCTCGACCTGGTACGGCGACGTGATCTACATCGTCGCGATGCTCGCGCTCGGCCTGCACATCCGGCACGGCTTCTGGAGCGCCGCACAGACCATGGGCGCCGGCAGCCGCACCCGCGACCGCGCCCTCAAGACCATCGCCAACGTCCTCGCGCTGGTGCTGACGGTGGGCTTCATCTCCGTACCCGTCGGTGTCATGACCGGATTGGTGAGCTGACATGACCGCAGCCTCTGAATACGCCGCGTACACGACCGGTACGCCCGTCGTCGACAGCAAGGCCCCCGAGGGCCCGGTCAACGAGCGCTGGGACACCCGCCGCTTCGAGGCCAAGCTCGTCAATCCCGCCAACCGCCGCAAGCACACGGTGATCGTCGTCGGAACCGGCCTCGCGGGCGGCTCGGCGGGCGCCACGCTCGCCGAACAGGGCTACCACGTCGTCCAGTTCTGCTACCAGGACTCGCCCCGCCGCGCCCACTCGATCGCCGCCCAGGGCGGCATCAACGCGGCGAAGAACTACCGCAACGACGGCGACTCCGTCCACCGGCTGTTCTACGACACCGTCAAGGGCGGCGACTTCCGCGCCCGCGAGTCCAACGTCCACCGCCTCGCGCAGATCTCGGTCGAGATCATCGACCAGTGCGTCGCCCAGGGCGTGCCGTTCGCGCGGGAGTACGGGGGTCTGCTCGACACCCGTTCCTTCGGCGGCGTCCAGGTGTCCCGCACCTTCTACGCCCGCGGCCAGACGGGCCAGCAGCTCCTGCTCGGTGCTTACCAGGCCCTGTCGCGGCAGATCGCGGCCGGCAACATCGAGATGCATCCGCGCACCGAGATGCTCGACCTGATCGTGGTCGACGGACGGGCGCGCGGCATCGTGGCGCGGGATCTCATCACCGGCCGGATCGACACGTACTACGCGGACGCCGTCGTCCTGGCCAGCGGTGGCTACGGCAACGTCTTCTACCTTTCGACGAACGCCATGAACTCCAACGCCACCGCCGTCTGGCGGGCGCACCGGCGCGGCGCCTACTTCGCCAACCCCTGCTTCACCCAGATCCACCCCACCTGCATCCCGCGCACCGGCGATCACCAGTCCAAGCTCACCCTGATGAGCGAGTCGCTGCGCAACGACGGCCGTATCTGGGTCCCGAAGGCGAAGGGCGACACGCGCCCGCCGAACGAGATCCCCGAGGACGAGCGCGACTACTACCTGGAGCGCATCTACCCCTCCTTCGGCAACCTGGTCCCGCGTGACATCGCCTCCCGCGCCGCCAAGAACGTCTGCGACGAGGGCCGCGGGGTGGGCCCGGGCGGACAGGGCGTCTACCTGGACTTCGCCGACGCCATCGGGCGCATGGGCAGGGCGAAGGTCGAGGAGAAGTACGGCAACCTCTTCGACATGTACGCCCGGATCACCGCCGAGGACCCGTACACCGTGCCGATGCGGATCTACCCGGCCGTGCATTACACGATGGGCGGACTGTGGGTCGACTACGACCTCCAGACCACCATCCCCGGCCTGTTCGCGATCGGCGAGGCCAACTTCTCCGACCACGGCGCCAACCGCCTCGGCGCCTCGGCCCTCATGCAGGGCCTCGCCGACGGCTACTTCGTGCTGCCGTCCACCATCAACGACTACCTCGCCCGCAACCCGCACCACGCCGAGGTGACGGACGAACACCCCGCCGTCCAGGAGGTGCTGGCCGAGACCGAGGACCGGCTGCGGCTGCTGCTGGCCGTCGACGGCGACCGCACCCCCGACTCCTTCCACCGCGAACTCGGCGAACTCATGTGGGAGTTCTGCGGCATGGCCCGCACCGAGACGGGTCTGCGCAAGGCGCTGGAGCGCATCCCGCAGATCCGCGAGGAGTTCTGGCGGCGCATCAAGGTCCCCGGCACCGGTGAGGAGTTCAACCAGTCCCTGGAGAAGGCCAACCGCGTCGTCGACTACCTGGAGCTCGCCGAGCTGATGTGCCTCGACGCACTGCACCGCTCCGAATCGTGCGGCGGCCACTTCCGCGAGGAGTCCCAGACCGAGGGCGGCGAGGCCGCCCGCAAGGACGAGGAGTTCTCCTACACGGCCGCCTGGGAGTTCACCGACACCGGCGCCGCGCCCGTCCTGCACAAGGAAGACCTGGTCTTCGAGTACGTCCACCCCACCCAGCGGAGCTACGCATGAAGCTCACCCTGCGCGTCTGGCGCCAGAAGAACGCCGACGCCGACGGAGCGATGTCCACGTACGAGGTGGACGACATCTCGGCCGACATGTCCTTCCTGGAGATGCTCGACACCCTCAACGAGGAACTCATCCTCAAGGGCGAGGACCCCGTCGCCTTCGACCACGACTGCCGCGAGGGCATCTGCGGCGCGTGCAGCCTCGTCATCAACGGCGACGCGCACGGGCCCGAGCGCACCACCACCTGTCAGCTCCACATGCGGTCCTTCCAGGACGGCGACACCATCGACGTCGAGCCCTGGCGCGCCTCCGCCTTCCCGGTCGTCAAGGACCTCGTCGTGGACCGGACGGCCTTCGACCGGATCATCCAGGCCGGCGGCTACATCACCGCCCCGACCGGCGCGGCGCCCGAGGCCCATGCGACGCCCGTACCGAAACCGGACGCCGACTTCGCGTTCGAGCACGCCGAGTGCATCGGGTGCGGTGCGTGTGTGGCCGCCTGTCCCAACGGGGCCGCGATGCTCTTCACCTCGGCGAAGATCAACCATCTGAACGTGCTGCCGCAGGGGGCGCCCGAGCGGGAGACGCGGGTGCTGGACATGGTGGCGCAGATGGACGAGGAGGGGTTCGGGGGGTGCACGCTGGCCGGGGAGTGCGCCACCGCCTGCCCGAAGGGGATTCCGTTGGTTTCCATCACCGGGATGAACAAGGAGTGGCTGCGGGCGGCTCGTAAGTCAGGGCGTCGCTGAGGCGGTGGTTCGACCGCGGGCCGGTGGGGGCTGATTGCGCCCACGCGGCGGAGCCGCATGATGTCACAGCCCCGCGCCCCTGGCGGGGCGCTCCAGCCGAGGCCCGTTGTTAAGGAAACGTTCGCCGGATCTGTGCGGACGGGCGGGGCCGGGAGGTGGTGCTCATCCCCGGCCCCGTCTCGCATTCGGGGAATCTCCTGGCATTCAACATCCCCACATCCTGGCTCCTGGCACAGGTCACGCGCACGCCAACCTGCATCGGAAGAACAGGAGCGCGCGGGCCGTACCGAACCGGTCTGCCGCCGCTGTGCCGAACCGGCCCGTGACCAGGAGAGTGCCATGACCGGCGTTTCCACCCTCGACAGCCCCCCGCAGCCCCTGGCCCCCACCCGTTACACCGTCTCCCTCGCCCGTTCCGAGGCCGACGTCCGGGCCGCGCAGCGGCTGCGGCACGACGTCTTCGCCGGGGAGATGGGCGCCCTGCTGACCACGCCGCAGCCGGGGCTCGACATCGACGCCTTCGACGCCTACTGCGATCACCTGCTGGTCCGTGACACGCTGACCGACCAGGTCGTCGGCACCTACCGCCTGCTGCCCCCGGAGCGCGCCGCGATCGCCGGCCGGCTCTACTCGGAGGGCGAGTTCGACCTGACCCCGCTCGACGCGATCCGCCCGGGACTCGTCGAGGTCGGGCGTTCCTGCGTGCACCCCGACCACCGCGACGGCGCCGTCATCGGCCTCATCTGGGCCGGGATAGCCCGCTACATGGTCGAGGGCGGCCACGAGTGGCTCGCGGGCTGCTGCTCGATCCCGCTCGCCGACGGCGGCGAGCTCGCGGCCGGAACCTGGGACCGGGTGCAGGCCAAGCACCTGGCACCCGACGAGTACCAGGTACGACCGCTGCTGCCCTGGACCGCGGAGGGTGTTATCCGCCGGCCCCGCACCGAACTGCCCCCGCTCCTGCGCGGCTATCTCCGGCTCGGCGCCTGGGTCTGCGCCGCACCCGCGCACGACCCGGACTTCGGGGTCGCGGACCTGTTCGTGCTGCTGTCGATGCGCCGGGTCAACCCGCGCTATCTGCGGCACTTCCTCTCGCTCGTCCCGGCCTGATGAGCGTCTGGCTGCCCAGCGCGCCCTGCACCCCCAGGGCGTGCGTCGAGGCGACGGGGTCCGCCACGGCCGTACCACGCGCCGTGCTGCGGCTCGCGGCGGTCCTGGTGGTGGTCGCCACCGGGGTCGTGCTGTTGCCGCTCGGCGGGCGGATCCCCGCCGAGCCGGTACGGCGCTGGTGCCGGGCGATCGCGCGGGCCGCGGGCGTCCGCGTACGGATCACCGGCCCCGCCGTCCCCACCGGCGGGCTGCTGATCGTCGCCAACCACATCTCCTGGCTGGACATCCCGCTCCTCGCCGCCGTCCGGCCGGCCAGGATGCTCGCCAAGTCCGAGATCCGGCAGTGGCCGGTGGCGGGACCACTGGCCGCGCGCGGCGGCGTCCTGTTCATCGAGCGCGACCGGCTGCGCGCGCTCCCGGACACGGTGGCGCGGATCGCCGGGCTGCTGCGCGACGGGGCGGCCGTCGTGGCCTTCCCGGAGGGCAGCACCTGGTGCGGCAGGGCGCAGGGGCACTTCCGGCGGGCCGTCTTCCAGGCCGCGCTCGACGCGGGGGTGCCGGTCCAGCCGGTGCACATCCACTACCGGCTCGCCGGGGGAGTGGCGAGCACCGCGCCCGCCTTCGTCGGGAACGACTCGCTGCTCGCCTCCCTGTGGCGGGTGGCCTCGGCACGCGGACTGGTGGCCGACGTCGAGGTACGGCCCACGCTCGCCCCGGGCAGCCACCCGGATCGACGGGAGCTGGCCCGCGCGGCGCAAGGGGGGTTGCATTCCCAGGGCGCACGCGCGTCGGTCCCCGCACATCGCTGACGTATCAGGACGAGGCGACCCGAAGGGACAGGGGCCGGCAGTCGGCGGTACGGGTCTACCGGCCCCGAGCCAGTGCCCGGGTGAGGTACGGAGCCGTCGTGCTCCCCTGCGCCCGCGCCACCTCGGCCGGGGGCCCCGCGGCCACGATCCGGCCGCCCGCGTCCCCGCCGCCAGGACCCAGGTCGATCACCCAGTCCGCGCCCGCGACCACCGACATGTCGTGCTCGACGACCACGACGGTGTGTCCCGCGTCGACCAGGCCGTGCAACTGGCGCATCAGCACCTCGACATCGGCGGGGTGCAGCCCGGTCGTCGGCTCGTCGAGGAGATAGAGGGTGTGCCCCCGGCGGACCCGCTGCAACTCACTGGCCAGCTTGATGCGCTGGGCCTCGCCACCGGACAACTCCGTGGCGGGCTGGCCGAGTCGCAGATAGCCCAGACCCACGTCGAGGAGCGTGGCGAGGCTGCGGGCGACGGGCGGGGTGTCGGTGAAGAACTCCGCCGCGGCCTCCACCGTCATGTCCAGGACCTGCGCGATGTTCCGTCCGCGGTAGGTCACTTCGAGCGTCTCGGGGTTGTAGCGCGCCCCACCGCAGTCCGGACAGGGAGCGTAGGTGCTCGGCAGGAAGAGCAGCTCCACACTCACGAACCCCTCGCCCTGGCAGGTCTCGCAGCGCCCGCCCGCGACGTTGAAGGAGAAGCGCCCCACCCCGTAGTCACGCCTTCGCGCCTCCTCCGCCCCGGCGAAGACCTTGCGCACGACGTCGAAGAGGCCCGTGTACGTGGCGAGATTCGAACGCGGGGTACGGCCGATGGGCTTCTGGTCGACGGAGACGAGCCGTCCCACCCCCTCCAGCTCCTCCGTCACCTCGCCGATGAGGGTGGACTTGCCCGAGCCGGAGACGCCCGTGACGGCGGTGAACACACCGAGCGGGAACGCGGCGCTCACCCCGCGCAGATTGTGGCGGCTCACCGGCCCCACCCTCAACTGGCCTCGCGCGGGACGGACTTCGCGTTCCAGCGCGGGGGAGCGGTCGAAGAGGAAGCGGGCCGTCGCCGATTCCTCCACCCCGGCCAGCTCCGCCACCGGACCGCTGTGCAGCACCCGCCCGCCGTGCTCACCCGCCCGCGGACCGACGTCGACGAGCCAGTCGGCACCCCGTACGACGTCCAGATGGTGCTCGACCACGAACACCGAGTTGCCCGCCGCCTTCAGCCGGTCCAGGACCGTGAGCAGGGCCTCCGTGTCCGCCGGGTGCAGACCCGCGGACGGTTCGTCGAGGACGTACACGACACCGAACAGACCGGAGCGCAACTGCGTGGCCAGCCGCAGTCGTTGCAACTCGCCCGCGGAGAGGGTCGGGGTGGCCCGGTCGAGGCTGAGGTAACCGAGGCCGAGTTCGACGACGGGGGCGATCCGCGCCCTCAGGTCGTCGGTGAGGACGCGGGCCGTCTCTCCCCGGGGCTCCAGGGTCCCGGCCAGCTCGGACAGCGGCAGCGCCGCCAGTTCGGCGATCGTACGGCCCGCGAAGGTCACCGCCAGCGCCTCGGGACGCAGCCGGCCGCCGCCGCACACCGGGCACGGAGCGCTGGTCAGGAACCGCTCGGCCCTGGCCCGCAGCGTCGGGCTCTTCGAATCGGAGAACGTCTTCATGACGTAGCGCCGGGCGCTCATGTACGTGCCCTGGTAGGGGCGTTGGATCCGGTCCGCGTCCCGCACCGGATGCACGGTGACGACCGGCTGCTCGTCCGTGAACAGGATCCACTCCCGCTGCTCCGCGGGCAGCTCGCGCCACGGCCGGTCCACGTCGTACCCCAGCGCATCGAGGACGTCGCGCAGGTTCTTGCCCTGCCAGGCACCGGGCCACGCGGCGATCGCGCCCGCGCGGATCGACAGCGACGGGTCCGGGACCAGCGACTCCTCGGTCGTACGGTGGACCCGGCCGAGACCGTGACACTCCGGGCAGGCCCCGGCGGCCGTGTTCGGCGAGAAGGCGTCCGAGTCGAGGCGTTCGGCGCCCCGCGGATAGTCGCCCGCGCGCGAGAACAGCATCCGCAGGGAGTTGGAGAGGTTGGTGACCGTGCCCACGGACGAGCGCGAGGTGGGCGCCGAACGGCGCTGCTGGAGCGAGACCGCGGGCGGCAGCCCGGTGATGTCCCCCACCTTCGGCGCCCCGACCTGGTGGATCAGCCGTCGCGCATACGGCGCCACCGACTCGAAGTAGCGCCGCTGGGCCTCCGCGTAGATCGTGCCGAACGCCAGCGAGGACTTGCCCGAGCCCGAGACCCCGGTGAAGACCACGAGGACATCGCGCGGAATGTCGACGTCCACGCCCTGGAGATTGTGCTCGCGGGCGCCCCGCACACGGACGTACGCGTCGTGGCGGCGGTGCGGGTCGGACATCGACGGGACTCCTGGCGGGGGGCTCGGGGCAAACCCCACGATTCTAGGCCGCGGTCAGTCCCGCGACCCGGGCGAGCCTCCGGAAGGAGTCCAGCAGGGCCCCGCGGTCGTACGTACTGGTCGTGACCAGCACCTCCTGCGCGCCGGTCTCCTCGATCAACATCGCCAGCTCGTGCTCGACCTGTTTCTCGGTGCCCGCGATCTGCCCCGCGAGCGCCGACTCGTAGAAATGCCGCTCCTTGCCGTTCATCGGAAGGTCCTCGACCCGCTCGGCGGGCGGCAGCGGCGGGAAGGTGCCGTGCGTGCGGGCGTACGCCATCGACCAGGCCTCGGGCAGGAGCAGCCGCATCGCCTCCTCCGGGGTCTTCGCGACCGCGACGGCGCCGGAGACGACGACGTACGGCTCCGCCGCCCAGACGGAGGGGCGGAACGTCGCGCGGTAGTGGTCGATCCCGCGCCGCATCTTCTCCCGGTTCCGGATGTCCCCGATGACCAGGGGCAGACCCGCGCGCGCCGCGATCGTGGCGCCCTCGTTCAGGGCGAGCACGAAGGGCGGCACGGACAGCCCCTCCGAGGGGCGCGCGTGCACCCCCGCCGGCGACGGGCCGCGGAACCAGCCGAGCAGCTCGTCGAGCTGCCCCGCGAAGTCGTCGGCGACGTCCTTGTCCCGCCCCAGCGCCCTGCGCACCCCGTCCGTGAAGCCGACCGAACGCCCGAGCCCCATGTCGATCCGCCCGGGGAACAGGGACTCGAGCACACCGAACTGCTCGGCCACGATCAGGGGCTGGTGATTGGGCAGCATCACCCCGCCGGTACCGACCCGGATCGTCCGGGTGGCGGCGGCGACCGCGGCGGCCAGCACGGTGGGCGCGGACCCGGCGACCCCGGGCACGCCATGGTGCTCCGAAACCCAGATCCGGTGGTATCCGAGCCCTTCCAGCTCCTGGGCCAGACGCACGGTGTCCCGCAGGGCCTCGGCGGCGTCGTGCCCCTCGCGGGTGCGCGAGCGGTCGAGGACGGACAAACGCGTCGCTGCGAGGCGGGAGTCCCGTCCCGGTGGACCCGCGTGATCGTGTGGGCTCGGCATGACTCCTCGGATGATACGGACCTCGCCGCACCGGCTGTCACAGGGCCTCGTGGGAAATGGTCAGCAGATAGGTGCCGTAGAAGAGGGAGAAACCGGCCAGGCCGATGAGCAGGACGACGACCGTGCGCCGTTGGGCGCGGACCAGGGAGAGGGCGAACGGCAGCAGCAGGGGGAAGGCGGGCAGCAGCAGGCGGGGTCTGCTCGTGAAGAAGTGGGCGTCGCCGAGGGCGATGACGAGGAGAATCCCCGAGTACACGAGAAGCGGCAGCGGCTGTCGGTCCAGGACGCCGAGGACGAACAGCAGGAGGCAGCCGAGGACGATTCCGGCGGAGAGGTAGACGACCAGGGTGTCGTGCCCGACGACCAGGTGCTTGAACATGTGCGCGGTGTAGTGACCGAAGTCGAAACGTGATCCCCACAGACTCTGCACCCGGAAGTAGCCGGTCAGGTCGTGTGTGCGCAGCCCCACCCAGACGACGTACCCGAGCCACCCGACGGGCGCCAGGAGCATGGCCACCCAGGCGCGCGGGACCGTGGGTCTCCCGTCGCGGCGGCGCTGCCAGAGATGGGCGGCGGCGGCCGTGATGACGGCGGCGGCCACGGTGAAACCGTTGGGGCGGCACAGCCCGGCCAGCGCGGCCAGCGTCCCGGCGGTCAGCCAGCGGTGGGTCAGCGCCGCGTAGAGCGCCCAGGCGGCGAAGGCCGTCATGAGGGACTCGGTGTACGCCATGGTCAGCACGACGGCGTGCGGCAGCAGCGCCCACAGTGCCGCGAGCGCCAGGCCGACCCGCCGTCCGTGCAGCAGCTCGCCGACCGCGTACACGCCCCAGGCGGCCACGGCGGCGGCGATCCAGGAGATGACGAGCGCCGCGTTGACCGGGCCGATCGGCAGGACCGTGTTCAGGCCGTGGATCAGTCCGGGGAAGAGCGGGAAGAACGCCAGGTCGTTGTAGATGACCCCGTGGCCGGACTTGGCGGCGACGATCGTGCCGTAGCCGTACCGGGCGATGTGCCAGTACCAGCCGCCGTCCCATTCCAGACCGAGCACGTTGCGCGGGTGCCGGCCCAGGTGCAGCGACCAGACGGTCACCATGACCACGCCCGTCAGCCGCGCGGCGGCGAACAGCCACAGCGCGGGCAGCGCCCGCTTCAACTCGGCCCGCCACCGCCACACCTCGGGCGAGGCGGCAGGCGACGCGGGCACGAACTGCCGTGTGGGTCTGCCGCTCACCGTCTGGGGGCCGTCTTCCATGCCGACCTCCTCGTCGCCCTGCTAGAGGGAATGGCCGGGGACGGGGTTCCACCGGTGGGAAGATCCTGACTTCATGGGACACGACGGTCCCGGGCGGCGCATCCCGGCCCGCACGGATGGGTGATGAAGTCGCCGGGTTCGAGCCGCTCGAGCGGCTCGCTCAGTCGTTGAAGTAGTGGCCCGCTTCGAGGTCCGGGACGAGTGCGGGGTGCTCGGGACGCCATCCGAGCAGCTTCCGGGTCAGGACGCTCGAGGTCGGGTTGTCGAGCGGCACGGCGGCGGCGAGAAAGCCGAAGTGCCGGCTCGCGTCCTCGACCGTGATCCCGGCGACCGGCAGCTTCAACCTGCGTCCGATGACCTCGGCGATGTCACGCAAGGGCACACCCTCTTCGGCGGCCCCGTGCAGGATCGAGCCGGCCGGGGCGCCTTCCACCGCCAGCCGGAACAGGTGCGCCGCATCGAGCCGGTGCACGGCCGGCCAGCGGTTCGACCCGTCGCCGACGAAGGCCGACACGCCGGTCTCGCGGGCGATGGCGATCAGGCTCGGGACGAAGCCCTTGTCGCCCTCGCCGTGCACGGTCGGTGAAAGCCGCACGACCGAAGCGCGCACCCCGCGCGCGGCCAGGGCCATGGCCGCGCTCTCCGATGCGATCCGCGGTGCCTGCGACCCGGGATCGGGCGCGATCTCCTCGGTCCCGAGGCGACCTGGCGCCATCATGGTGAGCATCAGCGTTCCCGAGGTCACCACGAGCGGCTTGCCGGTCCCTTCGAGCGCCGCTCCGAGAGCCTCGACGGCACGCAGGTCCAGCTTGCCGCTGGCGACGTAGTCCGAGAAGTCGTGGTGGAAGGCCAGATGGATGACGCCGTCCGCCGCGGCGGCACCCTCGTGCAGGCTGTCCGGATCGTCGAGGGAGCCGCGGCGCGCCTCGGCGCCGACGGCCGTCAGCGCCGAGGCGGCGGCGTCCGAGCGGGCGAGGCCGACGACCTGATGCCCCGCTTCGAGGAGTTCACGGACGACGGCGGAACCGATGAATCCGGTCGCGCCGGTGACGAATACGCGCATGGTGCATTCCTTCGACAAGACGAACAGGGTCCGCCCCGATGCGGCACCGGGGCGGTGATTCCACCCTGCGCACGGGAAGCGGTCCGGGTCCAAGACCTGTTTCGCATCCGGTGATACGTCCGAGGCATCACCACAGCTCAGACCGCGATCCGCATCCATGCCGTCACGGAATCCACCCGGGCCCGCCGACCGTCGTACGAACTCCTCGGCGGCACGTACTGCGCCGCGCCCTCGCGACTAAGCGAACGGCGATCGGGAATGGCTTCCCCGGAGCTCTTGTCGGCGGCTCGCCGCGGCCGGGTCGGCGGGAGCCCTTCCACCCCACGGAAAGCAGGAGTGAACATGCAGTACGTGAAGCTCGGTTCGACGGGCCTGGACGTGTCCCGGATCTGCCTGGGCTGCATGAGTTTCGGGCTGCCCGACCGGGGGCCCCACGAGTGGACGCTCGACGACGAGGGTGCCCGCCCCCTGATCCGCCGCGCGCTGGACGCCGGGATCACCTTCTTCGACACGGCGAACGTGTACTCCGACGGCACGAGCGAGGAGATCGTCGGCCGCGCGCTGGCGGAGTTCGCGCGCCGCGACGAGATCGTCATCGCGACCAAGGTGAACGGTGCGATGCACGACGGCCCCAACGCGCGCGGCCTGTCCCGCAAGGCCGTCATGACGGAGATCGACAACAGCCTGCGCCGCCTGGGCACCGACTACGTGGACCTCTACCAGATCCACCGCTTCGACCCCGCCACTCCCGTCGAGGAGACGATGGAGGCCCTGCACGACGTGGTCAAGGCGGGCAAGGCGCGTTACATCGGGGCGAGTTCGATGTACGCGTGGCAGTTATCCAAGGCCCAGTACACGGCCCGGCTGAACGGCTGGACGCGGTTCGTGTCCATGCAGAACCACTACAACCTCCTCTACCGAGAGGAGGAGCGCGAGATGCTGCCGCTCTGTGCGGACCAGGGCGTCGGCGTACTGCCCTGGAGCCCGCTCGCCCGCGGCCGGCTCACCCGTGACTGGGACGTCACCACCGGGCGCAGCCGCACCGACGAGTACGGCAAGAGGCTCTACCAGCCGGGCGACCGCGAGATCGTCGACGCCGTCGCCCGGATCGCCGCCGAGCGTGACATTCCGCGTGCCCGGATCGCCCTCGCCTGGCTGCTGCGCCAGAGCACCGTGACCGCGCCCATCATCGGTGCCACCAAGGTGGGACACGTCGACGACGCGGTGGCCGCCCTCGACGTGGAGCTCTCGGAGAAGGAGATCGAACAGCTGGAGGAGTCGTACACGCCCCACGCGATCAGTGGGCACTGACGCGCGGCGGGGCGCTGAGTCCACACAGGTTCGCTTTACTTGAAGCTTAAATAAGATCCTTTAGAGTTCAAGTGAAGATGGTCGGGCCTCGCGCCGGTGCGCGGGGCCGACCCGCACGGAAAAGGGATTCCCGCGTGAACGACGATCACAGCCGCCGCACCTCCCGGACAGCGACCGCCCGGCGGCTGGGCAGACGCTCCGTCCTCGCCGTCATCGGCGCGGGTGTGGTCAGCGCCTGTACGTCCGGCAAGTCCGAGCCGAAGAAGACGTCCGACTCGGCTTCCGCGTCGGCCATTTCCACCGCGCGTGTCACGGTCGCGCCCAGGACCGGCGCGGCGAACACGGCGGTCGAGGGCGCGCTCTCCGTCTCCGTCCGCAGCGGCAGCCTCACCTCGGTGACGGTCACGGCCGAGGACGGCACCCGGGTGTCCGGCGGCTTCTCCGCCGACCGCACCCGCTGGACACCGTCCGGCAGGCTCTCCCCGTCCACCAAGTACTCGGTCCGTGCCGTCGCCACCGACAAGAACGGCCGCGAGGCGCTGGCCAACACCACCTTCACCACCATCGCCCCCGAGGCCACCCTCGTCGGCTACTTCACCCCCGAGGACGGCTCGACCGTGGGCGTGGGCATGCCGGTCTCGCTCAACTTCAATCACGCCGTCACCGACAAGAAGGCGGTCGAGCAGGCGGTGACGGTGACCTCCACGGCGGGAGTCGAGATCGCCGCCCACTGGTTCGGCGACACCCGGCTCGACTTCCGCCCCGAGAACTACTGGCCCGCGGGCACCAAGGTCACCCTCGCCCTGCGGCTGCGCGGCGTCGAGGGCGCGAGCGGCCGCTACGGCGTCCAGCACAAGGACGTCACCTTCACCGTCGGCCGCAACCAGACCAGCCTGGTCGACGCGGACAAGAAGACCATGGTCGTACGACGTGACGGCCGCGCGGTGCGCACGATCCCCATCACCTCCGGAGCGCCCGAACACACCACCTGGAACGGCAGGATGGTGATCTCGGAGAAGTATCTGCAGACCCGCATGGACGGCTCCACCGTCGGCTTCGGCGGCGAGTACGACATCCCCGACGTCCCGCACGCCATGCGCCTGACCACCTCCGGCACCTTCGTGCACGGCAACTACTGGTCGTCCGCCGCGACCTTCGGCGCGCAGAACGTCAGCCACGGCTGTGTCGGCCTGCACGACACCCAGGGCGCGAAGGACACCGGAACGCCCGCCCACTGGTTCTACGAGAACTCGCTGATCGGTGACGTCGTGGAAGTGGTCAACTCCCACGACGACACCGTGCGGCCCGACAACGGCCTCAATGGCTGGAACATGAGCTGGACCCAGTGGCGGGCGGGAAGCGCGCTCAGCTGAGGCGCCCCGAGCGGCCTCCCGCGCAGTCGTCCTCGGCGGCGTAGGCGGCCAGCCACGCCAGTGGCGCGTTCCAGTTGATGGCCACCTCGTTCGTCGAGTACGAGCCGATGTCGTCGATGTAGCAGGCCTGGGGCGCGCAACCGGGCAGGTGCTCCTGCGCGACCGGGTCCTGCAGAGCGCTGTTGGGCCCGCCCGCGAGGGAGCCCGCCGGCGGGTGCGGCAGCGAGGGGTCGTACTGGTGCGCCCAGAAGCGGTGGTGCTGGTTGTCGGAGTACCGCTCCCCGTATCCGGTCACGTACGACTGGCCCAGGGCGTTGCGGCCCAGCAGGTAGTCCATCGACTCCAGCACGCCGGCGCGGTAGCGCGGGTCCCCGGTCAGTTCCTGGGCGGTGGCCATGACGATCGCGTTGTCGGTGACCGCGCTGTTGGAGCCCCAGACGTACCCGGTGGCGGGGAGCGGGACGGCGTATCCCTGCCCGGCCATGGTGGACAGATAGCCGTCCGCGGCGGCGGTCACCGAGGTGCGCACCCGCCCGAGGTCGGCCGCGGGCAGTGCGGTGCGCACGGTCGCCAGCGTCAGCCTGCCCAGCGCGGCGGTGTCGGCCCAGCTGAAGCCGCCGGGCGTGAAGGCGTTCGCGGCGGTGTGCCAGGGCGAGGAGGTCACCGCGTCCCGGTAGGCGCGCTCGCCGGTCGTGGCGTACAACTCGGCGGCCGCCCAGTAGAACTCGTCGGTGACCTGGGTGTCGCCGTACGCCCCACCGCCGGTGCTGTCCGCATCCGGCGCGTACATCGCCGGGTTGGCCCGCGCCGCCGTCCAGGCCGTGCGGGCGGCGGTCAGACACCGGTTCGCGAACGCGGTGTCGTAAGGCCCAAAGACACGGGCACACTGGGCCGCCGTCGCCGCCAGGTTGAGGGTGGCGGCGGTGGACGGCGGGTGGAGCTCACGCGGCTGGGCGTCCTGTTCGGGCCGGGTCGGCAGCCCGGTCCAGGCGGCGTCGTGGACTTTGTGGAACGCCATTCCCGCGTACGGTCTGCCGTCCGGCACCTGCATCCGCATCAGGAAGTCGAGCTCCCAGCGCGCCTCGTCCAGGACGTCGGGAACGCCGTTGCCGCGCTCGGGAACGCGCAGCGTCGAGTCGCCGAGCGCGGACGCGGTGCCCGCTCGCTTCGCCCGTTCGAAGGAATTGACGAGCAGCCAGGTGGAAATGCCGCCGTTCACGACGTATTTACCCTGGTCTCCCGCGTCGTACCAACCGCCCCTGACGTCCTGCGTGTAGTCGCACACCCCGGACTGACAGGGCACGTTCGTGTCGCCCTGATTGGGTGCGACTCCAAGATGCCCGGCGGGCCGCGCATAGGCGGAACCCACCAGGGAGGCTTCGATCGGTATGCCGCTGCGCTGGTGATAGAAGAAGGCGAGCGCGTCGGAGCGCAGCCCGTCGTAGAGATCCGCGCGAATGTCGAAGGGGTCGCTGACCATTCCGTCGACCGTCAGAACGTAGCCCGAACCGGTCCGTGCGTACGAGGAGAAGTCGGCGACCTGGGTCGGCTGCCCGGAGGCCGCGTCCGTGCCCCGGCCGACGGTCGACCCCGAGGCGACCACCCTGCCCGAGGCGGCGCGCAGCCGCCAGGTGAGCGGCCGCGCGGCGGAGGTGACCACGGTCGCGCGCTTGGGACCGTCCGGCAGATAGCCGACTTGGTTGACCCGTACGGCGGTTGTCGCCGTGGCGGCGGTGGAGAGCCCCGTCGCGGAGGGGGCGGTCGCCAGGCCGCCGACGAGTAAGGTCCCCGCGAGCAAGGCTGCCGCCAGGTGTCTTTGGCGGCGGCGGGGCAACGGGAATGCGGACATGAGCGGCTCCCAGCGGTGAAGTGAATCCTGTGCCGCGGCCACGAGAGGTGGACGACGGAGTATGGGAGCGCTCCCAATGTGGAGCATTGCATGGGCATGCCAGGCCGTCAACGGGTCGGTGAAGGCCTTTCCGGCCTCCGGAGGCCTGGTCGGGGGCTTGTGTAGGGCTGCTCGGCCGATGGTTGTAGGGGATTCTGAATTTCCTTTGTGGAGACCTCGGCTGACGTTCGGTCAATCCGTCCGCGCTCCACGGAAAGGGGAAGGTGACGAGATCTCTTGTTTCGGCTCGGCGCGCTGTGCAAAGGTGTGCCTTGTTGGCGTGCAGACAATTCGCTTCCTTCTGCGCGCGCACGGCGTGCCCGCGCGCCCCTCGCTTCAAAAGAGCTGCCGGGGGCGATTGCGGTAACAAACCCCCCATGGGTAGTCCCTCCGCTTCGGCGGACGGGCTACATACCCATTGGTATGGACTAATTCCTGCGTTACCTTTGGGAGGAAAGCGGACGTGAATGACGCAGCGCTGTCTCATTCCCCAACGCCCGGTCGCTTGTTCGAAGTTTCGGATGAGCGGCTCGCGGCGGACCTGAAGAAGAGCTCGGGGAACACGCCCGCGCACCATCCCGTCGGGGAACTCCTGGACCGCCACTGGGAAGCGGTCTTCGCCTACGCGCGGCTGTGTACCAACGGTGTGCGTCCCGCCGGAATGCTCACCACGGCCGCTTTCACCCGGCTGTTCGGCGAATCGCTGCGGCAGACCGGGCCGACGGCCGCCTGGCGGCCGCAGTTGCTGGTCACCGTACGGCGTATGACCGCCGAATGGCTCGGGGACCAACGGCGGGAGATGCTCCATCCCGAATTGCTGGCCGATTCCGACAGCCGCGACCGGGTCATGGCGCGGCTTCTGCCGCCGGAGAACAGACGGCAGTTGTCCCGCGCGTTCCAGCGGCTTCCCGAGCCCGCCCGCTGTCTGCTGTGGCACACCGAGGTCGAGGCCGAGCAACTCGCCGTACCGGCCGGGCTGTTGGGCGTCGGCGACGACGACGCCCTGGTGGAACTGCGGCGGGCCCGGGAACGCCTGCGCGAGGGCTGTCTGGAGATCCACCGCGAACTGGCCCCGGAGGAGGAGTGCCGCCGCTTCCACCGGATGCTCGACGTGTCCCTGCGCCGCGGCGGTGGCGACCTCGACGCCGATCTGAGCAGGCACATGGGCCGGTGCCGGCACTGCCGTCACACCGCCGACCAGTTGAGCCGGTTCAACGGCGACCTCGCGCTGCCGCTGGCCGAGGCCCTGCTCGGCTGGGGCGCCGCGGCCTACCTCGACTCCCGCCCCGGACGCGTCGACGCGATCGTGGAAGTGACGGACGTCCCGGACACCGTCCCGGCCGCGCACAGAATCCCTCCCCTTCCCAGCCACGCGCCCCTCGTTCCGAGCGAGCCCCCGCGCCCCGCGCCGCGCAGCCGCGCTTCCGGTGACTCCCGCCCGCCGGCGCACAAGGCGCCCCGGCGCTCCTCCCGCCGCGCCCCGCGCCGCAACAACATCGCGCTGGCCGCGCTGACCGTGAGCGGAATGATCCTGGTCCCGCTGGTCCTGTGGGTCACCCAGAACTCGGACGGCGCACCCGGCATGGCCGATGGCGCCGGACCCTCGGGCTCGCCCAGTTCGGGCCCGGCCAAGGCGCCCGGGTCGAACCCGTCCTGGATAGGCGCCGGCGCCACGTCGAAGGGCGGCGTGCACGGCCGGCTGCGCAACACCGAGACCGGGCTGTGCATCGGCATCGTGGGCAACGAGCCCGCGAAGGGCGTGGAGACCGCGCTCACGCCGTGCTCCTCGGCGGCGAGCCAGGAATGGTCGTACGAGGACGACGGACTGCTGCGCGACCTGGCCGCCCCCGACCTCTGCCTCGACTCCCACCTCGGCTACTCGGTCCAACTGGCGCCCTGCACCGGCGAGTCGCAACCGGGCACCAAGAACGTGCGCTACGACTTCACCCTCCAGGGCACGGTGGTTCCCCGTTGGAACCAGGACCTGGCCCTCACCCCCGCCTCCACCAAGGGCGAGGCGTCCTTGGTCCTCAAGGTCCGCAAGGAGGAGTCCGACCAGCACTGGGCGATGGACACCTCGTCGCCCTCGCTCCAGATGGAGGCGGTCAACTGGGACTCCGCCGGACAGACGAAGACATCGTCGGGGCAGGCCTCTCCCGAGCCGTCGAAGTCTCCGTCGCCGACCGTCCCCAAGTCGTCGCCCCAGCCCTCGGCCAAGCCCTCGACGCCCGCGCCCTCGGCTTCGTCACCCGCCCACACCTGCTCCCCGTACTACTACTGCGCGCCACCGAGCGGACAACACGGCGCACCCGGGTACGACTACGGATATGGCTACGGCGGCTACGGCGGCTACGGCGGTTATGGGTATGGCGGTTACGGGGGTTACGGCGGTTACGGAGACGGCGGCGGCCAGGGCGGCCACCGCTGACCGTCCGGGACTGTCATATCGACCGCGGCCAGGCCACGCGCGCCCGGCCGCGGTCGTGTGCGGAGTTGTAGCCGACGTCCGAGTCGTCAGGAACTCGCCGTGGCCGACTGCGAAGCCGCCGTGCCCAGGAACTCCGCCCAGCCGCCGAGGGGCGACTGCCCGGGGTTGAGGGTGCGCAGCTTGCGCAGTACGGCCGGGTCCTGGGCCTCCAGCCACTGGACGAGCTGGCGGAAGGAGACCAGGCGCACGTCGTCGTGCCCGGCGATCTGCTCGATGGCCTGCTCGACCGCGTCCATGTATATCCCCCCGTTCCAGCGTTCGAAGTGGTTGCCGATGAAGAAGGGGGCGCGGTTGCTCTCGTAGGCGCGACGGAAGCCGGCGAGGTAACTGTCGCGGGCCTGGGTACGCCAGGCGTCGTACATGGACTTGTCCCCGAGCGGGTTGGCGTGGGACTGGTTGGCCATCAGGTTGTAGTCCATCGACAGGACCTGGAAGGAGTGGCCGGGGAAGGGTATGGACTGCAACGGGAAGTCCCAGACCTTGCCGCCCTGGACCTTGCCGGGCCACATCTGCAGGCCGCCGGGGCTGCTCGCGTCGTACTTCCAGCCGAGGGCGGCGGCGGTCGGCAGCAGGTTGGACTGGCCCTCAAGGCACGGGGCGCGGCCGCCGATCAGCTCCTTCTCGTAGTCGAAGGGGAACGGTTCGAGGTCGGTGAAGCCGGTGTTGGTCTTCCACTCGGTGACGAACTTCTTCGCCTGCGCGATCTCACTGCGCCACTCGGCGGGGGACCAGCGGCGCACCCCGTCCGCGCCGCAGAAGTGGCCGTTGAAGTGGGTGCCGATCTCGTGGCCCTCCAGCCACGCGGACCGGATCTGCTGGATCGTGGAGTGGATGTGCCGGTCGGAGAGGTAGCCGATCGCGGAGGCGCCCACGGGGTGCTGGGGCGGGCTGTAGAGGTGCTTCTTCGACTCGGGCAGCGTGTAGATGCCGCTGAGGAAGAACGTCATCGAGGCGCCGTGGTCGGCGGCGACCTTACGGAAGCGGGAGAACAGCTTGTTGCTGAGCTCGCCCGCGCCGTCCCAGGAGAAGACCACGAACTGCGGCGGGCGCTCGCCCGGCTTCAGCCGCTCGGCCTTCGGCTGCTTGGGCTGGGCCCCGGTGTCTGCGGTGGAGCCGTCGCCGATCAGCTTCGGCTTGGGGGACTTGCCGCTCGTGTCCCCCTTGCCGCTGCTGCCCACGGACCAGTCGTTCGCCGAGCAGGCGGAGAGCGAGCCCAGGCCGCCCAGTGCGCCCGCGGTTGCCGTCGCGGCCAGCAGATGCCTGCGTGAGATGCCGGTCATGTTGAACCCCCGATGTCCTTGATCCGGCTCCCACCCGCGGGCGGGAGCTTCCGTTCCTGTGACGCGCCGCTCTGTGGGGTGCGTCAAACGGTGTGATGCGTGGATCGTCGGGAAAGGTCGCCGGGATCGGCACGTGTTGCTGTTCCGTGACAAACCGTTCCCGGCGACTGAGGGGGGAGCCTTGGGGAGCGAGTCCTCGTCGCCGACCTCGCCGACCTCGCCGGCGCTCGCTACAACTCGGTACGCCCGCAGCAGTTCCCCGCCCCGCCGTCTTCGTGACTGATGGCGGGGCGGAGGAAAGCGGGCCGGCGGAGAGCGGGACGGGTGGGGTCAGGCACCGGTGCCTGACTGGACGACCGTCAGGGACACCGAGGAGGCGTTTCCGGACACCGGTACCTCGCCCCCCTGCCACGCCACCTTGAGCGGGTCCCGCTCGTCGGGCGGCGTGACGATCAGCGTGGCGGGTGTCGCCGTCTTCGCGCCGCTGATCTCCGGATTGGAGAACGTCAGCCCCGCCCACGCGCTCCGCCCCGGCGTCAGCGTGACCGTCGTCGGCGTACCGGAGGAACGCTTCGGGTCGGGCCCGAGCTGCTTGCCCGACGCGTTGACGAAAGCCGCCCCGGGGAAGCCGCGCAGGGTGCAGGTGCGGTGGGAGATGTTGGTGAGGACGACGGGGAAGTTCTCCTGACCGGCGCCCGGATTGTTGGCGCCGACCGTCGCGCGCAGTTCCGAGGTGTGGCACCGGGTACTGCCGGACGAGCCGCTCCCGGTCGAGGACGAGTTCGAGGTCGACGACGAGTTCGAGGCCGCTGCCGAGGGCGTGGAGGATCCGGTCGGGGCGGCGCCCGTACCGGTGGTGTCCGTGGTCTTGTCGCCGGAGGCCGGCTCGGCCGTGCCGGAGAGCTTCTGCGGAGGACTGGCGGCGCCGTGGTCGGTGCCGCAGGCCGTGAGCAGGCTGAGCAGCGCGACACCCGCGACCAGCGCTGCCCTGTGGGTGGGGGAGGACGGGCGGCGGACGGGAACCGCGTCGCCGGGCCGGAAGGTCGCCATGTCAACACTCCTTGGAATTCACCGCACGCGCGCTGACTCGGCGTGCGAACGGCGCTCTGTGCTCTGTGCTCCGTCACCAGTGTCCGATGCTCGGGCACGCGAAAAAGTTCGCGGACCGGATGCGCGATTTCCGCGGATCCCGGAACGGCGACCGTGATCCGGGCCTCGCGGGCCCCGGCGCCGCTCGTCAGTCTCCCGCTCGTCAGTCTCCCGCTCGTCAGTCTCCGGCCCGTATGGAGCCGAGTACCCGGTCGGTCGTCGTGGCGTTGCCGGCGGTCTGGCGGATCTGGACGTACAGCTGTGGCTGCTGGTTCCCGCCCGCCGAGCCCGCCGAGCCCGCCGAGGTGAGCCCCGCCTCCGTGAGCGAGCCATGGCTGCCCGGACAGGCGTTCCAGGTCCGGACCAGCCCGTGCCAGCGCGTGCCCGTATAGGTGCGGCTGCCCTCGTAGTGGCAGTCGGTGTGGGCGATCGCCCCGACCCTGCCGCGCACGTCGCCGTGTTCACTCAGGCCGACGAACACCCCGTCCACGCCCGAGCGCAGGTTCTGCCACTTCGCCAGGTCGTCCGCGACGGCGAGACCCGGCTCGTGCGTGTCCGGCAGTCCCACGGTCCGCGGATTCCACCCGGAGTCGCGCAGTTGACGGCCCCACCCGTGCGGAACCTCGACCGAGACCTGTCCGGAGGCGTCCTCGACCGTCACGGGCAGGGCGTCGGACCGCCGGGTCACGAGCGCGGCGGTCACACCGGCCGCGCCGACCACGACCGCGGCGGCCACGGCCACCAGTACGGTCCGCCGACGGCGCCGGGGCACGCGGACCGCCCCCATCGACACCTGTTCGGCCAGTCGTTCCAACTCCACGGCCAGGCTCAGCGCCGTGGGCCAGCGGCGCTCGCGGTCGGGTTCCATGGCGCGCAGCAGCGCCCGCTGCACGTCCGGGGCCAGATCCGTACGGAGGCGCTCGGGTCGTACGACCTTGCCGGGCGGCCCGGGGACCGACCCCGTGACCAGGTGGTAGCCCAGGGCGCCGAGGCTGTACACATCGGCCCGCGCGTCGATGCCCGAACCGGGCTGGGCCTGCTCGGGCGGGGTGTAGCCCGCGGAACCCGCCGCCATCGTCAGCCCGGAGGCCTGCGCCAGGCTCTTGGCGAGCCCGAGGTCGGCGAGCAGGACGCGGTTGGCGCCGCCGGACGAGGTGCGCAGCAGTATGTTGGACGGTTTGATGTCGCGGTGCACGATCCCGGCCTCGTGCAGCGCGGCCGCGCCCCGCGCCGCGAGGGCCGTCAGGCGCAGTGCCTCGGCGATGGGCAGTGGCCCGGCCTCGATCCGGTCGGCGAGGGTGCCTCCGTCGGCGTACTCCATGACGAAGTAGGGCCTGCCGTCGGGGAGTTCACCGATGTCGTAGACCTGGACGACCCGGTTCGAGTCGGCCTTGCGCAGCAGCCGGGCCTCGGAGAGGAAACGTTCGCGGACGTCGAGGTGGTCGGCCCAGTTGTCGGACAGTACCTTCAGGGCTACGACGGCCTCGAGCACCTCGTCGTGGGCGAGCCAGACGACGCCGAAGCCACCCGCGCCGAGACGCCGGTCCAGACGGTAGCGGCCGATCCGATCGAGGGGACCCCTCAGCATGGACGGCCCGCCGGAAAGCCCGTGAGCCGGTGGGTTCGACCACGGTCGAGATGGCCTGGCATCTGTTCACCAGCGGGCATTTGCTCTCCAGGGCGGGGCGGATGCCACGAGCGCGGCGCTGTGGCCGCTGTCCTTGGACAGGTTGCTGCTCCTGGCAACGGTCGGGCAGTTGAAGCCTACCGGTCACGTCGGCAGCCGAGCACGCGCAGGACGGGGGAGGATCAGAGAGGTACGTCGCAGATGGAGGCTTTATGGCGGACTTCGTAAGCGCTCGGCGCGGGCTCCCAGGAGGAGACCTGCCCCCGGCGACCGCGCTGATACTCGACCGGGTGCGGCTCGGCGCGGGTGGACCGCTCGCCCGCCTGCGGGTGGCGGGCGGCAGAGTCACCCATGTCGTCGCGGAGGAGGGCACCGGG
Source organism: Streptomyces sp. NPDC007896 (assembly GCF_042959425.1). NCBI lineage: Bacteria > Bacillati > Actinomycetota > Actinomycetes > Kitasatosporales > Streptomycetaceae > Streptomyces > Streptomyces sp. NPDC007896. Next base: position 210,602 of record NZ_JBIBKX010000019.1, read on the forward strand.
GGGCGAGCGATGCCGGCCGGCGGTGAGCGGGTCCTCGATCTGGAGGGACGGGTGCTGCTGCCGGGCTTGTGGGACGCCCATGTCCACATGAGCGAGTGGGCGAGCGCCCGTCACCGGCTCGACCTGTCCGGCACCGCCTCCGCGCGGGCGGTGGCCGACATCGTGCGGGAACGCGGGGCGTCCGACGGCACGGTGCTCTTCGGGTACGGGTTCCGGGACGGGCTGTGGCCCGACGCCCCGCACAAGCGGCTGCTCGACGCGGTCCTGCCCGACCGGCCGGTCGCCCTGGTCAGCGCCGATCTGCATGCCGCATGGCTGAACTCCGCCTGCCTCGCGCTGGTCGGCCGGGGCGACCATCCCAGCGGCCTGGTCAGGGAACACGAGTGCCACGAGGTCCTGTCCGCCCTCCCGGCGGCGCCGGCCGAGGTGGTCGACGGCTGGATCGCGGACGCCTGCGAGGCCGCCGCCGCGCGCGGGGTCACCGGTGTCATCGACTTCCAGTACGGCGACACGGTCGTGGACTGGGAGCGGCGCTCGGCCGAGTCCCCGCCCGCCGTGCGGGTGGCGGCCGCCGTCTACCCGAGCCGCCTGGACGCGGCAGTGGAGCGCGGACTGCGCACGGGAGCCGAACTCGGTGTGGGTGGAGGGCTGCTGCGGGTGGGCCCGCTGAAGCTCTTCACCGACGGCTCGCTCAACACCCGTACCGCCCTGTGCCGCGATCCCTATCCGGGGCTGGCGGGCACGGACGGTTCCCACGGTATCGAGGAGACGTCACCACAGGAGCTGGTGCGGCTCATGCGGCGCGCCGCCGCGCACGGAGTCGAACCAGCGGTGCATGCCATCGGTGACCGTGCCAACACCGTGGCCCTGGACGCCTTCGAGGCGGTGCGCTGCCGCGGCCGGATCGAGCACGCGCAGTTGCTGAGCCCCGAAGACCTCCCGAGATTCGCGCGGTTGGGCGTGACGGCTGGGGTGCAGCCCCGGCACGCGACGGACGACCGTGATGTGGCGGACCGGCACTGGGTCGGGCGCACCGAGCGGGCCTTCGCCTACGCCGATCTGCTGGCCGCCGGGGCTCGTCTGGAGTTCGGTTCGGACGCCCCGGTCTCGCCGCTCGACCCCTGGCTCGCCATCGCGTCGGCCGTCAGCCGTACCGATGACGAGCGCCCCGCGTGGCACCCGGAGCAGCGCCTGTCCGTCCCGGACGCGCTCGTCGCGGCGGCCCGCGGGCGCCGGCTCATCAGGGTCGGTGACCCCGCCGACCTGGTGGTCGTGGACGTGGACCCGCTGAAGGCCGACACGCACACGCTGCGCACGATGCCCGTGCACGCCACGATGACGGACGGCCGCTGGACCCATGGGCCGTACTGACGCCCGGATGCAGGACCTGGGGCGTGTTCGGAGGTGAACCTCAGGGCCCGGACGGAATCGTGCGGTCCGGGGCCCCGGGGGGTTCTGGTGGGGTCAGTCCGCGGTCCGCCCGGTCGGCGCGGAACGGTGGATCTCGTCCGCCCGGACCGCGACGGTCGACAGCAGGGTGCTGGTCAGTCCGTGGGTGTGCTCGGTTCCGCCCTGGAGGTAGAGGCCGGCGGTCACCTCCGGCGCCGTCTCGACCCGGTGGTCCCGGCCCACGCGAATCGCGTCCCCGTCGTCCCTGAGGCAGAGCTTGGCCGCCTCGCCGAGCAGTGGAGCGAGGTCTCGGGGCCGGTAGCCGGTGGCGAGCACGAGCACGTCGGCGGGCAGCACCTGCCGCTCGCCGGTGGGCGGGAACTCGACGGCGATGTCGAGGCCCCCGTCGGTATCGGGGTCGACGGCCCGGACGCGCGAGACGTTGAGGAGGCGCAGTCGCTCGTAGGAGTTGGGGCGAGACCGGGCCAACTGGCCGTCGTCGATGGTGATTTCGGTATTCGGTATCGGATCACCCCGTGGGCGCGAGTGCGGTCGTGCGGCCTCCCAGCGCGGCGGAGAAGTGGTCCGTGACCTGCTCCAGTGCCGTGGCGGCAGCGGGCGCGACGGTCAGTGTGCCGTCGTCGCCGACGGTGACGTCCTTGTCGAGCGTGAACCAGCCGGGCACGATGTGCGAGGCGCCCCTGGAACCCAGCACCGGACGCAACGCGTAGTCGATGGCCAGGACATGGGCCGTGCTGCCACCGGTGGCCAGGGGCAGCACCGTCTTTCCGGTCAGCGCGTACTGTGGGAGCAGGTCGAGGAGCGACTTGAGCAGGCCCGAGTAGGCGGCCTTGTACACGGGCGTGCCGATCACCACCCCGTCCGCCTGTTCGAACAGGGCCCTGGCGGAGGCGATCGCCGGATGCTGGAAGTCGGCGCCGAGCAGCGCCTGCGCGGGGAGGGTGCGCACCTCCAGCGGGGTCACGTCGTGGCCCTGGAGACGGAGCCGGTCGTCGAGGTGACGCAGTAGTCGTGTGGTGCGGGAGGTGGGGGAGGGGCTTCCGGAGACGGACAGGATCGAGGCCATGACGGGACCTTCCGGGATCGGGGTTCACAAGTACCGAGCGGGCGGGCGGTTGCTCCCCAGGTGCTCGACCGCACCGTGATCAGCGGCCGCAGTTCGTTGCGCAGCGTTTCCAGGAAGGTGACGACCTCGGCCGCCACCGAGCGGTGCTGGAGGTCGTTCAGGACATCGTGGTGGGCGCCGTGGACGACCGAAAGGCGGGCACGGGGCAGTGACTTCGCCGTGTGCGCGAGCGCCTCGTGGTCGGCGAGAGGATCGGCGTCGCCGATGAGGAGCAGGGCCGGGACGGCGGCTGCGCTGTCGTGGGCCGCGGTGAGCACCGCGTCCGGTATCGCGTCGTCGAGCGATCCGCGCCGTACCTGGGGGTCCTGGGTGAGCGTGCCCCGGTGGGCGGGGCACGCGGTGCGTACGTCGAGCTCGTCGTCCCAGCTGCCGGCTGTGGCGGCGGCACCGGCGACCTTGGCCTGAGCTGCGCGGCACCCGTGCGCCCGCCCTTCTCGGCGCGGTGGGCGACCTCCGGGAAGGGCGCGTCCAGGTCGTGCGCGCTGAAGTCGTACGCCCCGAAGGAACGGCCCAGCAGAGCCAGGTTGCGGTCGAAGTCGTCGTCCTCCTCGAAGATCTCCCGCTCGCGATGGCGGGCCGCTTCGTCGGTGGCGGCGACGACCGGGCCGCCGTGGATGAGGATCTTGACGTGGTCGGGGTCGCGGCCGTAGGCGGCGGTGCGCTTCTTGATGTCGGCGTAGTAGCCCCGCGCCTGCTCCAGGATGCCCCCGGGCGCGAAGACGCCCTCGGCGACTCGCGCGGCGAGATCACGGCCCTCCTCGGACACCCCGGCCTGGAAGATCACCGGCTGGCCCTGCGGGGAGCGGGAGAGGTTCAGCGGCCCCGCGATCTTGAAGTGCTCGCCCGCATGGTCGAGGTCGTGCAGCTTGGCCGGGTCGAGGAACACGCCCCGCTCGACGTCGGCCGGGAACGCGTCGTCCTCGTAGGAGTCCCACAGCCCCCGCGCGACTTGCACGAACTCCAGGGCACGGCCGTAGCGGGTGGTGTAGTCGAGGTGCTCGTCGATCCCGAAGTTCCGCGCAGTGCCGGTGTCGAAGCTGGTCACGACGTTCCAGCCGGCCCGCCCGCCGCTGATGTGGTCGAGCGAGGCGAACCGGCGGGCGAGGTTGAAGGGCGAGTTGTACGTCGAACTCGCCGTGCCCACCAGGCCGATGTGCCGGGTGTGGGTGGCGACGGCCGACAGCAGGGTCAGCGGCTCCAGGCGGTTGAGATAGTGCGCCGGGTAGGTGGAGTTGATGAACTGGCTGTCGACGATGAACAGGGCGTCGAACAGGGCGTGTTCGGCCGCCTGGGCCAGCCGGATGTAGTAGTTGATGTCGATGCTGGCGTTCTTCGCGACACGGGGGTTCTTCCACAGGCCGTGCTGGCCGGGGCCGCCCACGCCGTAGGGGTGGAGCGCGACGCTGAACTCCCGGTCCGGCCGCTCTCAGGGCCGTTGGGCCAGGAAGCCTCCCGTGCCGCCCGAGAACAGGCCGAGGCAGTCCATGCAACTATGATGCCTGGCCTCTGATCGACACCGAGGGGAGCACCCAGTGCAGGACGCGGCGGCGACCGAGGAGCTCGCGTTGCATGCGGCCTCGGGCGATCCGGAATCCCTTGACCTGCTGCTCCAGGGGATCCGACCGGAGGTCGTGCGGCGCTGCGGGCGCTTCCTGCCCTGTCGCGAGGACGCCGAGGAGGCGGCGCAGGACGTCCTCCTCCAGGTGGCGCGGAAGATCACCTCATTCGAGGGGCGCAGCCGGTTCAGCACCTGGCTCTACACGGTCGTCGCCAACTGCGCCCGTCAGAAGTACCGCGAGCTGAAGCGGCGGGCCGCCGAACAGCCGGACGTCATCGACGCCTCGCAGCACGTCGACCCGCGCACCACGAGCGTGATCGCCGGATCCCGCATCGACCTCCTGGAGGCGCTGGAACGCCTGGAGCGCGAACACCCGCATCTGGTGGCGCCGTTGGTCTACCGGGACATCTGCCAGCTGGAGTACGCCGAGGTCGCCGAGCGCGTCGGCATTCCGCTCGGCACGCTCAAGTCCCGGCTGCACGAGGCGCGCAAGCAGGTCAGGCCCTGGCTGGTCGACGCGTCCTGACGGATCACCGGGCGACTGCCGGGGTCAGTCACCGCGCGAGTCGTCAACTGGCCGGAATTCTGCCCCGGTTGTGGCGCAAGGTAAGAGGTTGATGATAAGTCGCGGCAGGGTCTCCCGGCGGCCTTGATCATGTCTGTACTGTCCACCGTTGTGTCGGACGGCAGTCGTTCAACGGCCGTTCTACGCGCGCAGATCGGCGCCCCGCACCGCCCCTTCCCCCGCCCCCACCCATGGAGGAATGCCGGATGCTCACCCCCACAAGGCCCCGCCACAGACTCGCCGTCGCCCTCACCGCGCTCGGCGTGCTGCTCACGGGAGCCGCGCTCCAGACGACCACCGCCGCCCCCGCGCACGCGGCCACCACCCATCGCGTCCTGTTCGACAACGGCCACGCGGAGACGGCGGGCAACGCCGACTGGATCATCTCCACCAGCCAGCCGAACCCGCTGAACGAGGACTCCTCGCCGTCCTCCGAGACCGACTGGACGGGCGCGCTCTCCTCGTGGGGCGTGGCCCTGCAGAAGACCGGCGACTACAGCCTGGACACGTTGCCTTCGGGCTCCAAGCTGACGTACGGCGGTACCTCGGCCACCGACCTGTCGAACTTCGACACGCTGGTGCTGCCCGAGCCCAACACGCTCTTCACGACCGCGGAGAAGACCGCGATCATGACGTTCGTGAAGAACGGCGGCGG
>NZ_JBIBKX010000020.1:0-198032 GCF_042959425.1 Streptomyces sp. NPDC007896
CTGCTCTACCGCTCCGGTTACTCGGGCAACACCGGGGCCTTCTTCGCCACCAGCACCTTCGGCAGCGGCAAGGTCGCCTTCTGGGGCGACAGTTCCCCGATCGACGACGGCACCGGCCAGTCCGGCAACACCCTGTACGACGGCTGGAACGACACCGGCGCCACCAACGCGGCCCTCGCCCTGAACGCCACCGAGTGGCTCGCGGGCGGCAGCAGCAGCGGCGGCGGCGGTGGAGGGGGTGGCGGCACCTGCACGGCCGCCCAACTGCTCGCCAACCCCGGCTTCGAGTCCGGCAACACATCCTGGACGGCGACCAGCGGTGTCATCACCAACAGCTCCAGCGAGGCGGCCCGTACGGGCTCCTACAAGGCCTGGCTGAACGGCTACGGCTCGGCCAACACGGACACGCTCTCCCAGTCGGTCACCATCCCGTCCGGCTGCGCGGCCACCCTGAACTTCTATCTCCACGTGGACACGGCCGAGACGACCACCAGCACGGCGTACGACACCCTCAAGGCCCAGGTGCTGAACAGCAGCGGCACGGTCCTGTCGACGCTCGCCACGTACTCGAACCTGAACGCCGCGTCGGGCTACACGCTGCGCAGCTTCGACCTGTCCGGCTACGCCGGGCAGACGGTCACCGTCAAGTTCACCGGCACCGAAGGCTCCACCCTGCAGACGTCGTTCGTCCTCGACGACACGGCGCTCAACGTGAGCTGAGCGCGAACGAGCGAGAGGGCGGGCCCGGGAACGGGCCCGCCCGTCGCGCACCAGAGTTCGGGGCGCCCGCCGAGCCCCCGGTGACGAACCGCTGGAGCGGCAGCACCTATGCCACCACGACCGGCACCTGGTACCTCACGGGCGGCGAGACCGCCTGCAACCAGGCCACCCCGTGCACCTTCGCGGCGCTGAAGGCCTCACTCGACGAGAAGGTGTGTGCCGCCGTCACTCTCCGTGTCGTGTGGATTCGGTGCCGACCGCCGGGACGGTCGTCTCCGGTGTGTTCCATCCCGAGACCCGAACCCGGGGGGCCGAACCGTGCAGGTCGGCCGTCCGGTAGGTGGCGGTGAGCGTCGCCGACTCGCCGGGCCACAGGCTGACCTGGTTGTCGGACCACTGAACGGGCAGGACGGGCTTCCCTGCCGAGTCCACGAGGTGCACGTCGGTCAGCAGCGACGGCGTCCGCCCCGTCCCGGTGTTCCGCACCGTGACCGTCGTCGTAGAAGCACCGTCCACGCCGACCGAGGTCGAAGCCGTCGCCGAAACCGGCACCTTCGCCATGGAGCTGAGCCCTTTGAGGTCCGCGTAGCTCGTCGTCGGCGTGTAGTACCAGTCGGTCTTGGTCCAGTCGAGGGTGTCGGACCTGGTGGACAGCCAGTAGATGTTGCGGCTGACCTCGTTGCCCTCGGCGTCGGTGAGGACGAGGCGTGCCAGGTAGGTCCTCGACAGGCCGCTCACGGAGGACGGCACGGTGAGAGGAGTGCTGTGGGCGCCGTCCCCGTCCACGTCCACCCCGGTCGCCGTCCTGTCGTACTTCTGCGTGCCGTCGGTGTTGAAGAGCGTGACCCGGGCCGTGAGTCCGGACGCGGAGGCGTGCCGGTTGTTCACTACGACGATCGAACGGGTGTCGTAGGAGTACTGGATGTGCAGCGGCTCGTTCGCCTTCCTGGCCCCGAAGTAGGCGCCGCCCTGGTCGAGATAACGGTCCATCAACTGCCAGTGCAGTGAGGTCCATCCGCTGTTGAACATCCAGTAGATGACCCCGGTCGCGGGGTTGGCGGAGTCGGTGGCGTTGCGCCCGTACGCCTCGTACTGCGCGCGTACGTTCTCGTACTGGGCGAGCTGTGCCTTGCGTACGTAGTCGGTCAGGCCGCTCGGCGCTCCGTACCGTCCCGCGAGCGCGTCGTCGTACAGCTTGAGCGTGCCGAAGGTCGACGACGGTGAGCGGTGGTACTGCTTGGTGGTCGGGCTCTTCCACAGGGTGTCCAGCTCGGCGGGGGACATCATGCGGCGCAGGGTGTCGAGGGTGGGGATGTCGGGGCCCGCGCTGGTCTCGGAGTTGAAGCCGGTGGCGCCGCCCTCGCGCTTGGCATACCAGTAGTTCGGCGGGATCCAGTCGTAGGGCCCGGTCATCTTCATGCCCGAACTGCCGCTGATCGGCGAGGACTTGTCCGAGGCGGCGGCGACCACGGGGTTCGGCCAGTCGGCGGCGTCCAGCGCGTCGAGGTAGTTCTTCTCGATCTTCGCGTCCGGTGCGAAGTCGCTGCCGATGAGGAAGGAGATGACGCTCGGGTGGTCGCGCAACCGGGCGGCCTCGGCGGCCATCGACGCCTTGGCGACGGGATAGTCGGCCGCGGTCCACCTCTCGCCGGCCTCGCTGCCGTTGACGTTCCCCTCCCACTTGTCGCAGCACTCCCAGCCGGGCAGCGTGAGGATGCCGTACCGGTCGGCGAGGTCGAAGAACTCGTCCGGCTCGATGTGGCCTTCGAGGCGGATGGTGTTGAGCCCGAGGTCGAGCGCGTACTTCAGCCGGTCCTCGGCATACGTCCGGTCCCAGCGCAGGAACTCGTCCGGGGACCAGCCGCCGCCCTTGATGAGCAGTCTGCGGCCGTTGACGCTGTACTGCCGGGCGCCGTCGGAGTTGAGGGGCGCCTTCACCTCGCGGATGCCGAAGTTCTCGTGCGCGGTGTCCGAGGCGGTGCCGCCGACGGAGGCCGTCAGGTCGAGGCCGTACAGCGGCTGTCCGCCCATGCCCGCGGGCCACCACACCTTTGGCGCGTTCAGATGCAGGCCGGGGGTGTCGGTGGGGGAGAAGGTGACGGTCTTCGTCTCGTGTGCGGCGAGGGAAACGGTTTTGCTGAAGGAGGCGTCCGAGCCGATACTGCCGGACACCGTCGCCGTGACGGGAGCGCTCGTCTCGTTGCGGGCCTGTGCCTTGACCGTCAGGTCCGCGGACGCGAGCGAGGGGACGGCGAGCTCGGTGACGACGTGCGCGTCGCGCAGTGCGACCGGACCGCCCCGGCGGACGAGAACGTCACGCACGATGCCCATGTTCTGGTCGGGCGGCGGCTGGAGCCAGTCCAACCAGCCCATGGTCAGGTTCTTGGTGGGCTGGTTGGGCCGGATGCGGAAGGCGACCGTGTTCGTGCCCGATCGCACCAGCGAGGTGATGTCGAGTTCGTGCCGCGTGTAGGCGCCCGCGACAGCGGCGGCGGTGGCGACCTGCTTGCCGTTGACGAAGACGTCCGCCGCCGAGATCACCCCGCTGAAGTCCAGGTAGCTGCGCTCGGTGGTGTCGGTGACCGTGAAGTCCGAGCGGTACCACCAGGGGACCTGGAAGTCGGCCTTCGGGATCTTCTGCTGGTTGGTCGAGTAGAACGGGTCGGCGTACTTCCCGTCCGCGAGCAGCGCCGCGAGGACGGTGGAGCGGGAGCCCGCGGGGTACCAGCCGCGCGCCGGATAGCCCGGGCTCGAGACGTCGGACGCCGCGTCCGTGACCTTGGCCGTCGACTGGATCGCGTACCCGGACAGCGCGGTGGTGCTGCCCGCGGTGGCGGGCACCGGGGTGACCGGCGAGCGTGCGGCCGTGTCGGGTCCGGCGCTCCGGGACTCGCCCCACGCGCTGGTCGAGAGGGTGCACAGGAGGCACAGGGCGACGGCGGCCGTGGCGGAACGCCGTCTTGGGGCAGGGCGATGGAACACGGTGGTCTCCTTGGGGGTGGGGAGCATCCGCGCTACGAGACTGCATGTCGGCACTGCGAGGCATGAGCGAGGCAGGGGCAAGAAGGCGCGAGCCAGGCCCGCAAGTTAGGAAACTTTACTAACTGGCGCACAAGCTAGGCGGCCGAGCAATCGGTGTCAATCACCCAAGGCGAGTGCCCCGCTCAGGATGCCGAGCGTCGCTCGAACACCACGTCCCTCGCGGTCCCGAGGGCCGTCGCCACCGCGCCCAGCAGAACCGCGTCCTCGCCCAGCCGACTCGGCACGATCTTCGGACGCAGGGGAGTGAGCGTACGCAGGGTCTCGCGCACGGGCCGCAGCAGCAGGTCGATGCTGTGGCCCACGCCGCCGCCGAGCACCACCAGATCGGGATCGAGCACCGCGGCGGCCGCGGCCACCGTATAGGCGATCCGCTCACCCTCCAGCCGTACCGCCCGCACCGCGGCGGGGTCCCCCTCGCGCGCCGCGTCGAACACGGCCTTGGCCGTGAGCTGGCCGGTCATACCGAACTGCCGCGCGGCCTCGACGACGGCCTCCCCCGACACCGCGTCCTCCAGCGTCTCCGGCTTCTGCCGCCCCGGCCACGGCAGGAACCCGATCTCCCCGGCCCCGCCGCGCGCCCCCGTGAACAGCCGCCCCTCGCTCACCACGCCCATGCCGAGACCGGTGCCGATCAGGATGTACGTGAACAGCCGGCTGCCCGCGCCGACGCCGTACGTGTACTCGCCGAGCGCCGCGAGGTTCGCGTCGTTGTGCACCTCCAGCGGGATGCCCAACTCCTCGCGCATCCGGTCGAACAGGCCCGCGCGGCCCCACCCGGGCAGATGCATCGCGTATCGCACCCGGCGCCGTTCCTCGTCGTACACGCCCGGCGTGCCCACCACCGCGTGCGCCACCTCGTGCGCTCCCACGCCGGAGTTGGCGACGACCTGGCGGGCGGTGGAAACGACGAGGTCGGCCATGGCGCCCGAACTGCGCGCCCGATTGCGCACGTCGGCGCGGGCGACCACACCGCCGTCCAGATCGGCGACCGCCACCCGCAGCCAGCTGCGCCCGATGTCGATGCCGAGCGCGTACCCGGCCGCGGGATCCGGGGCGTAGAGCACCGCCACCCGGCCGCGCTCGGGTGCGTGCGTGCCCGCCTCACGCACCAGCCCCGCCTCCTCCAGCGCCGCGAGCGCGCTGGAGACCGTCGGTTTCGACAGCCCCGTCTCCCGCGCGAGCTGAGCCCGCGAGGCGGCACCGCCCGTGCGCAGCCGGTCGAGCAGCAGCCGCTCATTGGTGCTGCGCAGCCGCTGCCGGTTCCAGGGCTGTTCGGGCTGCGCTATGGCGTCGCTGGCGGGCATCGCTCCATTCTCACGCATGCCTGACACCCTCTTGACGCATCTAGTAAGTCTCCTTAACTTTATCGCCCAGTCAGCCTCGCCGGGCGAGCCAGAGGGGAGCCCACCTCCCCGCGTCCCGATATCAGGAGACCCCATGTCCGGTAGCCCGCCACCCACCGGCGGTTTCGTCCGCCGCGTCGGCCTGTTCCAGGCCACCGCCATCAACATGAGCCAGATGTGCGGCATCGGCCCGTTCGTGACGATCCCGCTGATGGTCGCCGCGTTCGGCGGCCCGCAGGCGATCATCGGCTTCGTCGCGGGCGCGATCCTGGCCCTCGCGGACGGCCTGATCTGGGCCGAGCTGGGCGCGTCCATGCCCGGCTCCGGCGGCAGTTACGTGTATCTCCGCCAGGCCTTCCAGTACCGCACCGGACGCCTCATGCCGTTCCTGTTCGTCTGGACGGCCATGCTCTTCATCCCCCTGATCATGTCCACCGGCGTGGTCGGTTTCGTCCAGTACCTCGGCTACCTGGCTCCCGACATGGGCAAGACGACGGGCGACCTCATCGGCCTGGCCGTCGTCGCCCTCGTGGTGCTGCTCCTGTGGCGCGGAATCGAACACATCGCCCGCATCACGGCGGTCATGTGGGCGGTCATGATCACCTCGGTCCTCCTGGTGATCATCGCCGCGGCCACCGACTTCAGCGCCCACCTGGCCTTCACCTACCCGGCGCACGCCTTCGAACTGACCAGCAGCCACTTCTGGATCGGCTTCGCCGCGGGCCTGACCATCGGCATCTACGACTACCTGGGCTACAACACCACCGCGTACATGGGCGCCGAGATCAAGGATCCGGGCCGCACCCTGCCCCGCTCCATCATCTTCTCCATCCTCGGCATCATGGCGATCTACCTCCTCCTCCAGATCGGCACCCTCGGCGTCATCGACTGGCACCGCATGACCGATCCGACGGACATCGCCTCCACCTCCGTCGCCTCGGCCGTCCTCGAAAAGACCTGGGGCAAGGGAGCCGCCGACACGGTCACGGTCCTCATCCTCATCACCGCGTTCGCCTCGGTCTTCACCGGACTCCTCGGCGGCTCGCGCGTCCCCTACGACGCCGCCCGCGACCGCGTCTTCTTCCGCCCCTACGCCAAACTGCATCCCAAGCACCGCTTCCCCATGCTGGGCCTGGCGACCATGGGCGTCATCACGGCGATCGGCTTCCTCATCGGCCGCCACACCGACCTGACCACCCTGATCCAACTCCTCACCACCGTCATGGTGATCGTCCAGGCCCTGGCCCAGATCGTCGCCCTCTCCGTCCTGCGCAAGCGCCGGCCCACCCTCCACCGCCCCTACAAGATGTGGCTCTACCCGATCCCCAGCCTTCTCGCCCTCGTCGGCTGGCTCACGATCTACGGCTACGCCGACAAGAACTCCCCGGGCCGCCACCCCATCGAATGGTCCCTGGCCTGGGTGGCCCTGGGCTGCGTCGCCTTCGTCGTCTGGGCGAACCTGGAAAAGGTGTGGCCCTTCGGCCCGAAGGAGATCAAGGAGGAGTACCTGACCCCTTCGACCCCGGACACGGAGCCGGCCGGCACGTGAACGCCCCACTTGCCGCACCCGAGGGCACACGGAAGGGGCCGTGGCGGTACGTCGCAAGCCCGTCGCTTACGTCCGGATCTGGAAACGGCTCCTTCTAGGGCAACGCCTGATCCGGCGGCGACGGGCTCGACGTACCGCCACGGCCCCGACCCACCCAGGACCGCGTCGGCGCCCGCCCCACCCAGGACCGCGTCGCCGCCCGTCACCCCCCGATCCCCGCGCAACGCAACGCCGCCCGGACCTCGTCCGCCGGATCCCCCTGGTGGTAGGGCCGCTCCGAGGGTTCGATGCCGTCCAGGAACTCCTGATAGCGGACGGCGTACGTGAGATGGGCCAGCGGCTCGGCGAGATCGAGCGCCCGAGCCGGGTCACTGCCGGGCACCCGCGACTTCCAGGCCGCCACCCAGTCCCGGGCGGCCGCCGCACGACCCGACTCGGGAAGGAATCCCTGGACACGCAGCCCGTCGAGCACGGGATTGCCCCAATAGGCATCGGCGAAGTCCACCACGACAGGCGCCCCACCGTCGCTTCGCCAGTTCCCGGGGTGGAAGTCACCGTGCACCAGTGTGTCGGGCAGCCCGCACTCCGACAGAAGCTCCCACCGCCCGGCCAACTCCCGAGCACCCCGCACCTCCCGCTCGGTCAACTCCCCAGCGAGGGGCCCGTCGAGCAGATCACGAACCGCCACCTCAAGAACCGACGCACGCCAATCCCGCACCCCCGCCACCACGGCGTACCCGCCCGAAGCCCCGGAGGCGACCGCGGCCTGCGCGGCAACGAACCGCCCCACCGCCGCACCGACCGTCTCCGGCGTGGCCCCCCAGCAGTCCTCACCGGGAATGTGCTCCATCAGGACGCGCCCCTCACCCACGCCGAGGAGCGGAGGAACGAGCCCCGGGTCGACCCCCGCGAACGCGGCGATGACGGCGGACTCGTCCGCCGCGAAGTGCGGTGTCGCCTTGAGCCAGACCGGACCGCGCGCGGTGGGCAGACGAAAGAGCCCGGACAGATTCCAGGTTCGCCGCTGCACGACCGGACCGCTCACAGGCCGCCCCGCCGAAGCCAGCTCCCCGGCCGCCCAGTCGAGCAGCTCGCGCAGCCCCTCCGCCCGGGCCCACGGCGATCTGAGCGCCTCCGCACCGCCCAACACCACCGTCTCGACGGGACGTTGATCCAGCAGACCACTGGCCGGACGCTCCAACGCCTCGACGTGGTAAGTCACATGGCCGTCCCGCCCGCCCGCACCCCCCTCCACGTCCAGCAGACGCAGTACCAGCACGGGCACCCCTAGTAGCCCCTCCAACCACGCGACGACCGGCCCCACTTCGGACCACCAGGGGACGTCCACGGCGAACGGCCCCGCGCTCCCGAGGAACTCGTCACCCGAGGTCACCCACGCACTCACGGTTCTTGTCACCGCGCGAGTGTGAACGACCGGATGCGCTCTCGGCCAGCGATTATCGGCGGCCGGGACGCGCGCATCGGAAGGGGAGCGGAGCCGATGCGGCGACTCCGCTCCCCTTCCCCCGGGTCCCCCAACCCGGTCCCCCCGCGGGCCCTGTGGCCTTCCGGGCCGGAGCGCCCCCCGCGCGCCCCGGACCGAAATCCTTCTGCCCGACCCCGACCCGAGGGTCGGACAGCACATCGAACCGAACCCCCGAAGTCAGCCCTCGGCCTCGGTGTAGACGAAGGTCTCCAACAGTCGGCGGTCCGCCGCCCGGTATCCCGGACACACCACGAAGGCGACGGGTCGCCCGGCCTCGCACGAGGGCCAGAGGGCGTGTTCCTCCGGATCCGCCGGCGCGCCGGGTTCCACCGCGAAGTCGAAGTGGCTGGCATGACCACTGACGGTCATGGCCCGGAACAGATGGGCGGCCTCCGTGCCGACCCGCTCCAACAGCCGCTGGTGGCGCGCGTCGAGCCCCACCACCCCGGCGTCGGTGGCGATGCGGGCCAGTTCGGCGAGGTCGGGTTCGCCGAGCCCACCCTGCTCGTCGGGGCCGAACAGCACCACACACAGCCGGCTGATCAACTGCGCCTGGCGCCGTACGGCGTCACGGGGCCGCTCCGCCGTCAGGCGCGGCTGGATCAGGTCGGGCATCCGCTGGGTGTACAACGCCCGCAGCCGCCGGGCGAGTTCGTAGTGGACGAGAAAGTCCTCACGGGTGAGATCGGCCCGTTCCGCGACCTGGGTGACCCGCACCAGGTCCAGTACCTCGCTCTGCTCGTCGAGCACGCGGCGGGTGTCCGCGACGGCCGTCTCCAGCGTCCGGGCCCGTTCCTCCGCGCGTTCTTGGCGCATCCTCAACTCGATCAGTCGGTCACCCAGCGGGTCGAGCGCGGCCAGCGCGGCCCGCTGGTCGTCCGCGGCGGCCTCAAGCTTCCGGATCCGCGACTCCAGGGTGTCCAAGCCGTCCAGCCTGATGCTCACTTCCTGCGGCCGCTTGCCCTTGTCGCGGTTGAACAGCACGTCTCCTCCTTCGGGGCGGTAGGCCATGGCTATACGCGGTCGAAGTCGACGGAGACCTGGCGGGTCTCCCCGGTGGCGGGGTCGAACACCTCGACCCGCAGTTCGGCGGCGCCGAAGTAGAACAACAGCATGATCGGACGCTCGCGCAGCGGTCTGCCCACGGTGCCGGACAGGTCGACGGTCAGTCGGCCGATCTCCTCGCATCCGTCCTCGTCGACGTACCGGGGATCGGCCTTCGCGGAGCGGTACAGGCGTACGTCGAGCTCGTCCTGGTCCTCGCGGACCGGCACGATCCGGAAGGGGTGGGCGTCGTTCACCCGCACGCTGTCCATGCGCCGGACCGCGACACCGAAACGGCCGACGCACAGGAGGTCGCCCTCGTCGTCGCGGTACATGCGCATCGTGGAGTCGACCCCCTCCTCGAAGGGCTTGGCCGTCTCGAAGCCGTAGGTGTACTTCGCCTGCCGGGAGACGAACACGTGCGGCCGGTAGGCGAAGTGCACGGCGCCCTCCAGGACCGCGAGGGCCGGGTCCGGCGGGACGAGGATGCGGTGCCGGTCGCCGAAGCGGGCCCGCATCCGCTCGCGCAGCCACGGGGAGCGGGCGAATCCGCCGACCAGGACCAGGGTCTCCGGCTCCGCACCCGCGCCGCTGGTCCGGCCGATGGTCGCGAGCTGCTCCGCGACCTTGTCCAGGATGCCGTCCACCCTCTCGTCGAGCAGCCCCTTCACCTCCTCGGGAGGCAGCACGATCTGCCGCGGCAGGCCGGCGGCGTCGCGTGTCAGCCGCACCCGCACCGGCTCGTCCAGGAGGTCCCACACGGTGACCGGAACCTCGATCCGCACCGGGTCCAGCACTTGGGCGACCGCATCCGCTTCCCGGTCCAGCTCCACCGTCGCCTTGGCCCGCTCCCACTGCCCGGACAGCTTGAGCAGCTCGCCGGGGTGGTCCCGTTCGATCCGCTTCAAGGCCGCCGGACCGAAGCGGTCGCCGAGCGTCTTGTCCAAGAAGGCCTGGTTGACGTATTCCGAACCCAGCCACCCACCGGTGGCGAGGCCGATCTCGCGCAGCGCGATGGACGGACCGGCGTCGCCGTGCGACTCGTACGCCGTGATGTCGACCGTGCCGCCGCCGCAGTCGACCACCACGGACCGGAAACCGTCGAGGTGCAGGGGAAGCCGGGCCCGCCGGTGCGGATCCGAGGCGGCGTCGGGCATCCGCAGATGGCAGTACAGGGCCGCCGCCTCCGGCTCGATGGCCAGCAGCAGCCGCTCCGGATCGCCGGGGAACCCCGCGTCCACGGCCAGCCGCCGCAGCACCGCCTTGTCCTCGTCGTCCCAGATCGCGGGGACGGTGATGCACCAGCGGACCTCACGTTCCGTGTACGTCATCCTCTTGATCTCCGCGGTCGCCAGTTCGCGGATCTCCTTGAGGTAGGCGGTGACCAGTTCCCGTATCAGCCCGCGGTCGGTGCGGTCGACGAAGCCGCCCGTGATCGGCAGGTCCGCCATCGAACCGCCGCTCTTCAGCGCCGTCTTGAAGGCGTAGGCATAGCCGAGCCCTTCGGACTCCCCCTTCGTCAGGGCCTCGACCCACCGAGCGCGCGCCTCGTGGCCCCAGGCGACCGTGTCCCCGCCGTCCGTCACCAGGATCGCGGTCAGGTTCTTCGGACCGTCCAGCTGCCGGCCCGGGAACCGGGTGAAGAACTGCACCCGCCTGGTCAGCGGATCGTCGTTGAGCGGCGTTCGCACCGTCCAGGCGAAGCCGGTGCCGTGCGTGCCGAAGTCGACGGCCGCCACCACCTTGGCTTCGTCCGATCCCATGACCAGTGCTCCTGTCCGCCGGTGCTCGCACCCTTGCTCGCTGTAAGCTCGCTCACAGACAGAGTGGTGGGTTTCCGCGGCAACGTGGAGCGGTCGGCTGTTGCCAACGCTTTCTGGCAACACAGGGCGGGGAGCGGGCCGTTGGGAGGATGGCGATCGAAGAGAACGCGTTCGGCGCAGAGTTGCGCCGACGTCGGACGGCGGCCGGCAAGTCACTGAGCGAGCTGGCCGAAGAGGTGCACTGCAGCCGCAGCTTTCTGAGCAGGATCGAGACGGGCCAGCGACGCGTCACGCACGAGCTCGCGCAGCTGTGCGACGAGCGGCTGGAAGCGAAGGGCGCGCTGCTCGCCCTGGTCCCCGATCCGTCCACCGAGCGGATCTCGAAGACGATCGGCGCGGGCCCGGGGGAGCGGGCGGCCAAACTGGTGAAGTCCGGTGCGGGCGGGGGTGGTTCGGCCGCCGCTCGGCAACGGGACGAGTTCGACCGGCTGCTGCGGCGCGGCGACCTCAGCCACACCGCCGGGGACATGCGTGAGGCGGACCGGCTCTACCGGGCGGCGTACGCGAGCGCGGAGGGGGATCCCCCGGCCCGGGCGGAGGCCGTCATCAGGATGGCCCGCCGCTGGTCGGACCCCGGGCAGGTCGACCACGAACTGCTCCAGCTGATCAGGGAGAGCCTGGCCGCGCTGGGCGACGACGGGAGCGTCGAGGCCGCCGGACTGCGCCTCAGGCTCAACGCGCACCTGGCGAAGAAGCTGTCCATGGCGGTCAGCCAGGACACCGCCGCCGGCCAGGCGGGCCCGGAGCAGGGGGCACGGCTGGCGCGCAGCACGCTGCGCAGGCTGTCCGTGGACGGCAAGGACGACGAGGTGGCCTGCGAGGTGCTCACCGAATGCCGGTGGGGACTGTACGACTTCATGTCCACCGCGGAGTCCCTGACGCTCTCCGAGCGCCTGCGGGACGCCGCGGCCCGGCACGGCTCGGCCTACTTCCGCGGCGAGGCGCTCATGGCCGTCGCCCTCGACCAGTTGCGGGCAGGCAAGGTGTACAGCGCGCTGGCCACGGCGAACCAGTACCGCAAGCACGCCGCGGACACCCGCGGTGTGCTGACCACCTGGCAGCAGCACACCCTGGACGCCCTGCTCGACCTGTGGCACGGCCGGTTCGACAAGGCCGCGGGCTGGATCTTCGGCGACGCGCTGACGTTCGTCGAGCGATTACCCGCCGATCTGGCCGTCCCCGCCGACAACCTGCACCAGACCCGCCTCGGCCAGGCCTACTGGCTGCTGCGCGAACAGGGACGGATGGCGGACCTGTTCGCCTCCGGTCTGGCCGACACCGTCGAACGGCACGGCTACTTCCCCGTCTGGCGGGCCGGGCTCGCGCTCGCGCTGTGCGAGACGGGTCAGTACGCCGAAGGGGCGGACCGGCTCGTGGGATTCGCCCACGACACCGACGACTTCAGCCGGTTCCCGCCGTCCGGATGGGCGGTGCCCACGCTGGTGCTGCTCGCCGAGGTGAGCGCCGCGCTCGACGCCCGGGGCGGATTCGAAGCCGAGCTGCGCCAGATCCTGCCGGTACTGCGTGAGCGGCTCGCCGCCCACGACGGCGAGCAGATCGCCCTCGCGGGCTGGCCCACCGTGCTGATCGGGCCGACCGCCCGGGCCCGCGGACTGCTGGCCCTGGCCGCCGGAGAGCCGGACACCGCCCTTGCCCACTTCCGCACCGCGACCGAACCGGTCCGCTCCTCCCAGCCCCAGCTGGCCCGCCTCCGGCTGGCCCAGGCCCGCGCGCTGCGCAGGTCCGGCCGCCCCGGTGCCGCCGCCCACGCCTCCGGTCTGCTGCGGGAGGCGCTGCGCGTGGCCCGGACGTACGGCATGGCGGCCCTCGCGATCGAGTGCGCGGCCCTACTGGACTCCACGGCGGACGCCTAGGTTCTGGCCTAGGGCCTGTCCGGCGGATCAGGGGACGTGGGGACACTCGTGCCGCCGGGCCCCTTTCGAGTGGGCCCGGCGGCACGGGTGGTGTGGAGCGGACGGGCTACGGCTTGCGGGCCACCACCCCGTACATTGCGATGTCCTCGTCGCGGATGCCCGTCTCCGTGCCGTCCGGGTGCCACTTGTGGACCTGGACGACGCCGGGCTCGACGAGTTCGAGGCCCTCGAAGAACTCCTCGGCCTCCGCGTGGGTGCGAAGCCGCATGGGCATGTTGCGGGCCGCGTACTCACGGGCGACGCGGGCCACCTCGTCGGGCGCGAACTCGGCGGTGCCGATGGACATCGCCAGGTAGCTGCCCGAGGGAAGGGGCTCCAGGAGGCGCCGTACGATGCCGACCGCGTCGTCCTCGTCCAGGACGAAGTGGACGATGGCGATCACCGTGAGGGCGACCGGCTGGGTGAGGTCGAGGGTGTCACGCAGCTCCGCCGCGCCCAGGATCGTCGCCGGTTCGAGCATGTCCGCCTCGACGTACGCGGTCTTGCCCTCGGGGGTGCTCGACAGTAAACCCTGCGACAGGGTGAGGACGATGGGGTCGTTGTCCACGTAGACGACCCGCGAGTCGGGGGCCACCGACTGGGCGATCTCATGGAGGTTGGGGGAGGTGGGGATGCCGGTGCCGATGTCGAGGAACTGGCGTATCCCCGCCTCCTTGGCCAGATAGGCCACCGCGCGGTTCATCCAGTCGCGGTTGGCCTTCATGTGGATCGGGAGGGCGGGCCACTCCCGCGCCATCGCGTCGCCCGCCTCCTTGTCGGCGGGGTAGTAGTCCTTACCGCCCAGGATGTAGTCGTAGATGCGCGCGGAGTGTGCGCTCTCGGTGTCGATACGGTCGGCAGGCCATCCGTTGTCGGGCAACGCCGCCCCTCCCATCAAGTCGTCGGTGCACAGCTGGTGTTCGTGGAGGAAAGAGAACTTCGTTCGTGGGGGAAAGAACAGGGCATAGGAATCAGACAAGGTTGTCAGAGGAGGAAGTCGGCCTCCCCCGCCTTGACACCCGTGAGAAAGCTCGTCATTTCACGGGGCGTGAAAACCAGGGCGGGCCCTTCGGGATCGGTGGACTGACGCAGCGCTATCCGCCCGTCGCCCAGTTTCTTCGCCTCGACGCAGGCGCCGCCCGCGTCGTCGCTCCACGGCTTGGACCAGCCCTGCGCGCCCAGTTCCCGGGACGGCATGCCGTTGCGTATGTGGTGGTGCACTCATAGCTCCTTGCGAATCGCACCGAGAAGTTCCTCGGTCTTCCTGGCGGGGGTCGACTGTGCGCCCAGCCGGTCCAGGGCCTCGCGGTACACCACGACGTCGTCGTCCTTGTCGAGGTAGACGGCACCCACCAGACCGCTCAGATAGACGATGTCCGGCAACTCGGGTGCCCTGAACCGGAAGAGATGGAACGCGCCGGCCCGCATGGCCGGATGCGGGCCGTTCCTGAACGGCATGATCTGCAGGGTCACATGGGGGAGCGCGTTGACCGCGATCAGATGGTCGATCTGCGCGCGCATCACCTCGGGTCCGCCGACCGGCCACCTCAGCACGGTCTCGTCCATCACCACCCAGACGCGCGGCGGAGCGGGCCGGGACAGCAGCTCCTGACGGCGCATGCGCAGCGCCACCCGGCGCTCGGTCGCCTCGGCCGAGGCGTGCGGGTTGCCCGCGCCGAGCAGGGCGCGCGCGTACGCCTCCGTCTGCAGCAGCCCGTGCACGAACTCCGCCTCGTACGCACGGATCTGGAGGGCCGCCTGCTCCAGGCTCAGATACGCCGCGAACCAGTCCGGCAGGACATCACGGTACGTGTGCCACCAGCCGCGTTTGTTGGCCTCGCGGACCGACTTCAGGAAGGTGTCGATCTCCTGCTGGTCCGTCACGCCGTACGTCTGGAGGAGTTTCTCGGCGTCGGTGAGCCGGAGCCGGGCCACCTTGGCGGCCTCCATCCGACGGATGGTGGAGTGGCTGACGCCGATCGCCTCGCCCGCCTGCTCGTATGTCAGCCCGGACTGGGTGCGCAGCTCCTCCAGCTGCTTGCCGAGAATCATGCGCAGGACGGAAGGGGCGCCGCCCCAGTCGGTCTCCGTGGACACGCCTTACCCCCTCACAGCGGGCTTCGAGGTCGCAGTCTGTCACGATCATCCGTCGACGGGGGAAGCATGCACCTGGCACATTGCAATTTTCAACTTGTCGGTTGCGAGGTGTTGTTGGCAGCTGCCACAGTGGTCCTATCGTCCCTGGCCCGGTGAAGGGAGTGGTCGTGCGGCCCAGTTGGGGGAGACGGGGCTGCGACGTGACGCCTTGCACGGTGAGTTGTGCGCATCTCGCGGCAGTGCGGGGCCACGGGGGACGGCATTGGCACCGCTTGTGGTGCGAAGGCAGACGAAAGGCGAACGGCGATGACCCCGCCCTCCCTCCCCCAGCCTTTAGGCCTACCACCAGGGGACGAATGTCCCCATCGGGCAGGTGTGTTCGCCCTGCCCGCGGCGCCCGCCTCGGTGGGTATGGCCCGAAGAGACGTCCGTGAGTCGCTCACCGAGTGGGGCATAGACCCCGAGACCCGCGACAACGCGATCCTGGTGACCTCCGAGCTCGTCACCAACGCGCTGACGCACACGGCGAGTGAGTGGATCGTGTGCAGAGTCCACATCGCCGAGGAGCGGCTCCACATCGAGGTCGAGGACCAGCACCGTGGCTGGAGCCTTCCGACCCAGCGCCGGCCGGGGCCCGACGACCAGGGTGGACGTGGACTCCTCCTGGTCGGCGCCCTGAGCAGCGACTGGGGCGTCACAGGCACCGCCGACGGCTCCGGACGCATCGTCTGGGCCGTACTGCCGTCGAAGGGAGGAGACACCGTGTCGACCGGCTCGCCGGCGACCGTGACCATGGCCCGGCCCATCCCCCACTCGGCCGAAGGATCTTTAACTGATGGAACGACAGCACATTCCTGACCTGCGCGATCACCAGCCCGCGGGCCACCCGAGCGACCACCTTTCCGCCCTCGACGGCCGAGACCGTCTCCCCGCCCCTGACGGCCGCGATCACACCGACGCCGTCGATCCGCGCCCGTACCCCGCCGTCTTGGGCCTGCGCATGTACATCCCCACCGCGCCGCCGCACGAGTCCCCGGCACGACTGGCGATACCCGCCGAGTTGTCCGCCGGTCTGGGATACGACGCCGTGGGCACCTCCCCGGAACACGGGCAGCGGATCATGGACTGTCTGCCCCGCGTCGGTTGTGTCTTCGCCGACGACGAGCGGTGGTGGTGGATCGTCCCCTCCGGCTCCCACATAGGCGTCACCTGGCCGGCCTCCATCAGCTACGCGGTGGGCGCGCGGCTGGCCGACCCGTCCTGGACACGGTCCCTGCTGCGCTCACGGTCCGCTCGCCCCCGTCTGATCCACCGGCCCAAGGGCGACTCGCCGTACACGCCGCCGATCCCGCTGTACTTCCTCACCTGCCGCCTCGCGGGCAGCACCCCGAGCTGGTCGCTCGGCGCGGGTGTCTAGAGACCTGCGGCTCTTCGGCCCGCCACCACGCAAGTAATCGCCTGCGCAACTGTCCGTGGCCGGGCGACGGCCGCGATCGGGATGTGCGCGGGGCGGGCGTGAGGGAGGCCGGTCCGCGTGGGCGGGCCGGCCTGTGGGGTTGTTCGTTCCTTTCGTGGGCCTGGGCCCAGCTCGGGCATCGACTCACGGGGCTGGGCCCGGGTATGGGCCTCCGGCGCCGCTCCCGGTGGATGTCCGTCGGGACCGCTCCGAAGGGTGTCCGTCGGGCCTACGCCCGAGGAGTGCTTCTCGTCGTCGCGAGCGCGCACAGCGCCCCCAGCACCACGGCCAACGCGCCGATGATGATGCTGTTGATCACGACGCCGGTGTCCGGGCTGGTTCCGACCACCCACGGTGAGATGATCAGCCACGCGCCCATCGCGCAGATGGCCCAGCTCAGGCCGTACATCCTTTCGGGAGCCCTGGTGAATCCGAGGGCCAGCAGGCCGATGGCGATGCCCATGATGAGGTTGTGCGTCGCCAGGGCGGGCTGACTCGTCGTGTAGTGGAGTATCCACGGGGATACGGCGCAGTACAGACCGAGCAGGAACACCGGTCCGTCCACGAGCGCCACATCGCGGCCACCGAGCATGCGGTCATACCGCTCCCGCATTTCGGATGCATCGGGGTGGGTCGTGATGTCACCTCTGGGGTGCGAGACGTTGGCCATGAGTCGTCTCCTTCGTTCTCTGCAGGCCTGACCGCTTCTGGTGCGGTATGCGGTTGGCGCCGCTTGTTTTCATTGTGCTCTTATTTCTTCTTTATGTGTAGAGGTCGCTTTTCTCTCCAGCGGGGCAGGATCCATCCTCAGGGGGCGATGAGGAGGCGGGCGATGGCACGGCGGGCCCGCGTGGGTGCCTGTGGGTCGCGATGGAGCTGGATGGACTGATTGGCCGCCAGGGCTACGCCGTTGAGCTCGAAGACGAGCTGTTCCACATCGGTGCGCGGCGGCAGTTCGCGGGCCTCGACCGCCGTGCCCAACTCCGCCGCGACATACGCCGACCACGAGGCGAGCGCGTCGAGCACCGCGTCGCGGACCGGACCGGGCCGGCCGTCGAACTCGCTCGCCACCGAGCTGAGGAAACAGCCCCCGTGCCCCTCGCCCTCGGCCATGTAGTCGATCCACTCGTCGAAGGCGCGCGTCAGCCGTTCGGTGCCGGGTCTGGCGCCGACGGCCCGGGCCGGCACACGTAGCCGGAACAACTCGACGGCCGCGGCCAGAACGGCGAGTTGGAGCGCTTCCTTGCTGCCGAAGTGGCCGATCACCCCGGCCTTGCTCATCTCCAGATCGGTCGCCAGACGGCCGATGGTGAGGCCTTCGAGGCCCTCTGCGGAGGCCAGCGTCAGGGCGCTGTCGATGATCCGGCTCCGCGTGGCGGCGGTTTCGGCAACGGACTTGCGGGGGCTCATGCGGTCACTTTAACCTAACGACCGTTCGTGATTAGCTGACGATCGTTCGGTAGCTATGTGCTCGGAGTCGTGAGCGGGCGGTGCCGGGCGTGTGAAACGGACCCACCGAAGGGAGTCACCGTGAAGATCCATCACCTGAACTGCGGTTCCATGCGGACGATCGACACCGAGGAGGGGAGCCTTCCCGCGGTCTGCCACTGTCTCCTCGTGGAGACCGATCGGGACGGGCTCGTCCTCGTCGACAGCGGCATCGGTACGCAGGACGTGGCGCGGCCCGAGGAGAGCCTCGGCGCGGACTTCCTCGGCCGGGCCCAGCCCGTCCTCGACCTCGCGGAGACCGCGCTGCACCAGGTCACCGCGCTCGGCTTCCGTCCTCAGGACGTCCGGCACGTCGTCCTCAGCCACCTCGACCTCGACCATGCCGGGGGACTGCCCGACTTTCCGTGGGCCGAGGTCCACCTGAGCGAGGCCGAACACCGCGCGGCGATGGCGGCCCCCGGGGCTCACCCCGAGGACCGCGTTCGCTACCGCCCCGCGCAGTGGGCACACCGGCCGCACTGGGTGACGTACGCGCAGCCGCACGGCGAGGCGTGGTTCGGATTCGACGCCGTGCGCCCGCTGGAGGGCCTGGACGCCGAGATCCTGCTGGTCCCGCTCGGCGGCCACACCCGCGGCCACAGCGCGATCGCCGTCGCCGCCGGCGGGCGCCGGCTGCTGCACTGCGGGGACGCGTACTACTTCCACCACGAGATCGACCCCGACCACCCCCGGGGACACCCCGGCATGGACGTCCTCCAGCAGCTCACCGAGGTGGACCGGCCGCTGCGGCTCGGCAACCACGCCCGTCTGCGGGAACTGGTGCGGCTGCACGGTGACGAGGTGGAGGTCTTCAGCGCGCACGACCCGTGGGAACTGGCGCGCTACGCGGGCGGCATCAGGACGGTGTCGACGATGTAGACCGTCGCGTCGGCGGTCGGGACGTTGCCGCAGACGACCTCGGCGGAGTCGGTGCCCGAGCCCGCCGTCTTCAACTCGCCCTCCTCCAGCTCGGGAAGGTGCCTTTCCCGAGCTGCCGGGGCGTCAACTTCTCGCCGACCACGTGGTAGGCCAGGATCTTCGTCAGCCGCTCCTTGTCATTGAGGACCTTGTCCAGGTCGGCCTTCGGGATCTTCGCGAAGGCGTCGTTGGTCGTCCGCCACGACGTCGTAGACGGCGGTGAAGGCCTGCTGGTCGCCTCGGGCGACGTCGGCCATCGGGTCCGGCAGGCTGGGCTCCGCGGCCGGGTTTCTCCCGATCTCCACGGCTTCCTTCACAGGGGGTCCTCCAGGACGTACGCATGGTTCGGGTGGGATCCGGAGCCGGTGGGGCGGCGGATTGGCCCGCGGTGGCGAATTCACCGGTGGGGACTTCGGCGCGGGCGTGGCGAGGGCGGTTTCGCGGGCGTGGCGTGCGCCGCCGGACGTTCAGCCGACGGCCTCCGCGCGCAGACAGCGGCGCAACTGGTGCAGTCCGCGCCGGGCGTGGCTCTTGACGGTGCCCAGCGGCCAGCCGGTGCGCTGGGCGATCTGGGGCTGGGGCAGGTCCTCGTAGAACGCGAGGTCATCTCACGCGCCCTGCACCGCGCCACCGAGCCGGTCCGGCCCCTGGGAACCCCGGCCGCCGCAGCGGGGCCGGTGATGCTGGCGTGCGTCCCGGGCGAACAGCACAGCCTGGCCCTGGAGGCGCTGCACGCGGGACTCGTCGAACTCGGCCTGCCCACCCGGATGTTCGGGGCGGCAATCCCCACGGAGGCGCTGATCGCCGCCGTGCGACGGCTGGGCCCGAAGGCCGTCCTGTTGTGGGCCCAGATGCGTTCGACGGCCGACCTGCCTTTGGCCCGGCATGTCGCGGGCACCCAGTGGGGGGTCAAAGGGGCCCGCAGCCACCCGGCCGTGCTGCTCGGGGGGCCGGGCTGGGCGGGCCGCCCGGTGCGGGGGATGCTCCGCCCACCCGGGCTTCGGGACGCCCTCGGGACCCTCTCGGGTCTGTACGACTCGCCCGTCCCGGCCACCCGGAGCTGATCCCCCGCGCGCCGGTGGGCCGGGAACGGCTCAGCCGACCGTCCCGGTGGGCGAGGGGGAGCCGCCGGCGGGCGGGGTGAGCACGGCGGTCGGCTCACCCGGCGCGGGCGCGGGCGGCGTGAGATCGGAGGCGGGCAGCTTCGGCGGGGTGGTCTGCTGGAACAGCACCTGATCGAAGTTGACCAGTCCGGTCTTCTCCATCACGGTGATGTGGTCCAGCACGGTGGTGTTGGCCTGGTCGGCCAGCTGGCGGACCAGCGAGTTCTCGGTGGTGGACCGGATCTTGGCGACGGTGTTGAAGATCGAACCGTGGGTCACCCGCAGGATGTTGGCGAAGTCGGTGTCGAACTGCTTGCCGGTGTCGCCGCTCAGGGTCGACACGAAGCCCTGCTGCTGAGGAGACGGCTTGTTGGGGATGGTGATGCCGAGTGCGGCGGCGACCTTGCGGTCTGTCTCGTCCAGCGCGGCATGGCCCCTGACCAGGTGGTCACCGGCGGTCCTGACCGCCGGGGTGGTGCCCTTCTGAAGACCCAGCATCCCCACGGGGTACTCCCACAGTCCGGCCGCCCGCACCTTGACGACGAAGTCGCGGTCGGCCTCGGTCAGCGGGCCCGTCGAGGTCTGGGCGATGATGCGGTTCTGGGCAGTGGACGTGGTTTGCAGACCGAGCATCGCCGGGTAGGCGAGCGCGGCGAGAGTCATGACCAACGCACCTGCCACGAAGACGGTTCCTGCGGTTCGTGCAATGCGCATTGAGCCTCCTGGCGGGGCGACGGCCCGGAGCATGACGCTCCGGTGAGCCGCTCGGTGGATCCGGTGCGTGGATCCGGTACGGGTGTTTCGGACGCCCACCTGTACGGCTGCGCGGGTCGGAGAAACCTCTAGGGAAAGTAAAATCCGTGCCGCCACCCGCACAGTCGCGAACCGCTGAGACACCGTCTCATCGGCCGTGATGCCGCTCAGCCACGGTCCCGAGCGGCCCTGAACCGGGCCAGTCCGTCGGAGAGTTCGACGACGGGGTCCGGGTAGTCGTACGCGGCGCGCTCCAGGCCCTGGAGTTTCCAGGGTTCGTGCACGGCGCCGCCCGCGAGCCCCGCCAGCTCCGGCACCCAGCGCCGGACGTACTCCCCGTCCGGGTCGTACCGTTTGGCCTGTGTCACCGGATTGAGTACACGGCCCGGCCGCGAGTCCGTGCCCGTTCCGGCCATCCACTGCCAGTTGAGCTGGTTGTTCGCGACATCGCCGTCCACCAGCAGGTCCAGGAAGTGCCGTGCCCCGATCCGCCAGTCCACGTACAGCGTCTTGGTGAGGAAGCTGGCGGCCAGCAGTCGTGCCCGGTTGTGCATCCAGCCCTCATGGCGCAGTTGGCGCATCGCCGCGTCGACGACCGGATAGCCGGTACGTCCTTCCTTCCACGCCTGGATGTCCTCGCGCGCCGTCCTCCCCGAGCGCCAACGGTCGTGCTTGGTGCGGTAGTCGGCGACGGCCGCGTCCGGCCGGGCGGCGAGCACCTGGTGGTGGAAGTCCCGCCAGGCCAGTTGGCGTACGAACGCCTCGGCGCCCGGGCCGCCCGCCGCGCGCGCCCGGTGCACGAGTTCGACCGGGGAGAGGGTGCCGAAGTGCAGATGGGGAGAGAGCCGGGAGGTGGCGTCGCCCGGCAGGTCGTCATGGCCGTCCTCGTACGAGACGATCCCCGCCCGCAGCCAGGCCGCGAGCCGCCTCCTGCCCTCCCGCTCGCCGCCCCGCGCCAGCCCCTGCGACAGCCCGGACAGGCCCCTGCGCGAGGGGATCTCCTCCGAGCCGACGCCGTCCGGCACCCGGATCGCCCGGGGCGCGGCGACCGTGTTGCGCAGCGGCTCCTGAGACCAGCGCCGGAAGTACGGTGTGAACACGGCGAAGTGGTCCGAGTTGGATGGTGTGACCGCGCCGGGCGCGAGCGCGGTGATCACGGCGTCGTGGACGTGCAGCCGACACCCCTCGCCCTCCAGAGCGGTGCGCAGCCGCTCCTCACGGCGGCGGGCGTAGGCGCTCACCCCCGCGGCCATGTGCACCTCGTCGGCGTCCGCCTCGGCGACCACCTTGCACACCTGCGCGACGACATCGCCGGAGCGCACCACGAGTCGGCCGCCGCGCTCCCGGAGTCCGGCGTCCAGGTCCGCCAGACAGTCCGCGAGGAACGCCATGCGGTTGGGCGCCGTGAACCCCGCTTCGGCGACGGCGTCGTCCCGTACGAACAGGGGCACCAGCGCGGCCGAGCCGCCCTGCGCCGCGCGCAGCGCCGGATGGTCGTGCAGACGCAGGTCCGAGGTGAACAGGACGACCGAGATGCTCATGGTGTGACTCCGGGACAGGGGACGTGGTGCTGCGACAGGGCGGCGACGAGAGTGCGGACATGACTGCTTCGGGCCCGCGGTCCCTCGCGGATGCGGGTATCGGCGAGGGATGCGGGACTCAGTGGGAGTGGGAGTGGGACGCCACGGCGGGCTGCCGTGCCCCGCCCGGTACGTCGGCCTTGGCCGCCGCCTTGGCGATGTTGCGGGCCATGCCGCCGAACACGACGGCGTGGAAGGGCGAGATGCTCCACCAGTAGGCGTGTCCCAGCAGGCCGTGCGGATGGAACAGGGCCCGTTGCCGGTACCGGGACCGGCCTTCGGTGCCGGCCTCGGCGTACATCTCCAGCCAGGCGAGGCCCGGCAGCCGCATTTCGGCGCGCAGCCGCAGCAGACGGCCTGGCTCGATCTCCTCGACGCGCCAGAAGTCGAGCGAGTCGCCCACACGCAGCCGGGCGGCGTCGCGCCGTCCGCGCCGCAGGCCGACACCGCCCACCAGCCGGTCCAGCCGGCCGCGGAGCGCCCAGGCCGGCGGGAAGGAGTACCAGCCGTTCTCACCGCCGATGCCCTCGATCACCCGCCACAGCGCCCCGGGCGGCGCGTCCACGATCCGTTCGCGTTGATCGGTGTAGAGACTGCCGCCCGCCCAGTGGGGGTCGGTGGGGAGGGGATCACTGGGCGCGCCGGGCACGGAGGCCGACGACCACCGGGTGGTGACCTGGGCGTCCCGCACCCGTTGCAGGGCCAGCGACACCGCCTTGTCGAAGCCGAACGGACGCCCCGGGGGATCGGGGACGTACCGGACGATGTCGTGTTCGTGGCAGACGACCTCGTGACGCAGCGATTCGGTGAGCGGGCGCGCGATGGACGCGGGCACCGGGGTGACGAGGCCGACCCAGTGGCTGGAGAGCCCGGGGGTCAGCACCGGCACGGGCAGGATCAGCCTGCGCGGCAGCCCGGCGACGGCGGCGTACCGCTGCATCATCTCCAGATAGGTCAGGATCTCGGGACCGCCGATGTCGAAGGCACGGTTGACCTCGGCGGGCATCCGCGCGCTGCCGACCAGGGTGCGCAGCACGTCCCGTACGCCGATCGGCTGGATCCGGGTGCGCACCCAGCGGGGCGTGACCATGACCGGGAGGCGTTCGGTGAGGTAGCGGAGCATTTCGAAGGAGGCCGAGCCGGAGCCGATGATCACGGCCGCGCGCAGAACCGTGGTCGGCACGCCCGACTCCAGCAGGATGCGGCCGACCTCGGCGCGCGACCTGAGGTGGGGCGAGAGACGCTCTTCGGGGACACCCGCCGGGGTCAGGCCGCCCAGGTAGACGATCCTGCTCACCCCGGCGGCGCGGGCCTGCTCACCGAAGACGCGGGCCGCCTTCCGGTCGGTCTCCTCGAAGTCATGGCCCGTGCCCAGGGCGTGCACCAGGTAGTACGCGACGTCGATGCCGCGCAGCGCCTCGGCGACCGAGCCGGCGTCCGTGACGTCGCCGCGCACCACCTCCGCGTCGCCCGCCCACGGGTAGTCCCGCAGCTTGGCGGGGGAGCGGGCGAGACACCGCACGCGGTGCCCCGCCTCCAGCAGCTCGGGGACCAGCCGGCCGCCGATGTAGCCGGTGGCACCGGTCACCAGACAGCGCGGGGCGGGGCGGGGATCGTCGTCGCTCATGGGTCCCTCCGTCCTTCGTCGGGCCACCCCCTTGCCGAGTTCCCTCCCTCATCTCTTCCACTCGAACACGGCGGTCGGATGCGCCTGGCGGAGTCTTTAGGGACATGTCCGGGTGAATCGCGGGCAGGCGGGAGAACACGAGAGTCCGAGGTCACGGCTGGAGGTGTCTGCCGGTATGGGCACGAAGGTGTTGGAGCGGTTTCCCGCGGGAGGTCCGCGCGGATCCTGGACGGCGGAGGAGTACGCGGCCCGGCGCCGCACCGAGGGGCAGCCCGCGACGGTGGTGATGGATCTGAAGTCGGACGCCTTCCTCGTGGTGGTGCCGGTCGGCGACGAGGACTGAACGACCCCGGTCAGGGCCGATCCGACAGGTGGCCGCCGAGCTCCGCCGCCCTGCGTACGAATGCCTCGTGCAGGTCGTGGGCGGCACGCGGCACCGAGTCCGCCTGGCGGCGCCGCAGCATCAGCAGGACCCGTGTCGTGTCGTCCGTGAGCGGCCGGTGGGTGATCGCGCCACACCGCTCGAGGGGATCCCCGAGCACACTGAAATCGGGCAGGACCGTCGCGCCCAGCCCCTCGGCGACCATGAGCTTGCCCATCTCGGCACCGTCGGTCGTGTACGAGAGGGCCGGACCGCGGCCCTCCAGGAGCCGGTGGAGATAGCGGTGCATGACGTACCCGGAGCGCATGGCGATCAGCGCCTCGCGTCCGTCCAGCAGGTCCGCCGCCGACACCGCGGCGAGTGAGGCGAGCGGACTGTCCGGACGCAGGCACACCACCGGTCGGCCGCGCAGCAGTTCGGTGGTCTCGAAGTCGGCGGGCAGGTCGTCGCCGTCGAGATGGTTCACCAGGCCCAGGTCGAGGCCGCCCTCCGACAGGGCCCGGTGGATCTCCGTCTGCTGGGCGCCGACCACCTCCACCTGCGTCAGCGGATGCACCGCACGGAATTCCCGGACCGTCGGGATGAGCAGGGGCACCGTCGCCGCGTTCACCGTGCCGACGCGGACCATCCGGCTGATGCGGTGCTGCTCGCCGGCCGCGCCGCGCAGCCGGTCCACCGCGTCCAGCACGTTGATGATGTGGGGCAGCAGCTCCCGCCCCTCGGCGCTCATCCGTGCGCCGGATCGCTTGCGCTCCAGCAGATCGACGCCGAGTTCGCGCTCCAGGTTCCGCACGGTCTCGCTCAACGCAGGCTGGGAGAGGTGGAGTTCCTCGGCTGCCCGGCGCAGCGAGCCGAGCCGGGTGACCGCCGCGATGTATTCCAGTTGCTCTGTCCGCACGCCAGCAGAATGCGGTCCATTTCACGGCCTGTTCAAGGGTTTCCCTGTCATACGTTCGTGAAATTCGGTGGTCCGCGATACGAGACCGGTCGGGTTTTCCTTGACTGCCCTCGCGGCCGGCTGCCACGATCGACGGCATGATGATGCGACTGGACCTCACGCGGCGACGCCACGTCGACCTCGCGCGCGTCTCCAGCGCCTCCTGTTGCACCGCGGCCTGAGTCCCCGGATCCGCCGCACCTCATCGGCCCCACCGCTGTCGTCGGACAGCCGTGTGCGGCGTTCCCACAGCACCGCCTGAATTCCGCGATCCCGCGCGCCGTCCTGAACGCGCCCCCTGAATTCGGCGTACCCGAAATCCGCAACAGGAGTTCCGCATGTCCGCAGCGCCCGCGAAATCGTCTCCCAGGCCGACCACGAGGCCGTCGAGGGCTTCGGCGCCGCCGTGAAGCAGGCAGGACAGTCCACCGCCGACGGCAAGGGCATCTGGCAGGACTCAAGCTTCGAGGACCTCATCCAGTACAACGACGGTTTCCGTACCGGCCTGATCGGCACCCCCGAGCAGATCGCCGAACGGATCGTCGCCTACAAGCGGCTCGGCGTCGACCTCTTCCTCCTCGGCTTCCTCCACTACCACGAGGAGGTGGAGTACTTCGGCCGCCGGGTGCTGCCCCTGGTGCGCGAGCTGGAGGCGCGAGCGGACACCGAGCCCGCGGCCGTCCCCGCGCACGCCTGAGCCCGTTCCCCACTCCGCGCCCGCCGCACCCACCCCTGCGCTTGTTCCCGAAAGAGGACCCCATGGCCACCGTCCTGTCCGTCTCCGGCAGTCCGTCCGTCTCCTCCCGTACCGCGAAGCTCCTGCGCCATCTGGACACCCGGCTGGCCGCGCAGGGGCATGAGGTGATCCCGCTCGACGTCCGCACGATCCCCGCCGAGGCCCTGCTCGGCGCCGACTTCAAGCACCCCGCCATCGTCGAGGCGACCGAACTCTTCGCCCGCGCCGACGGCGTGGTCATCGGCACCCCCGTCTACAAGGCCGCCTACTCCGGCGTCCTCAAGGCCCTGCTCGACCTGCTCCCGCAGTACGCCCTCACCGGAAAGACCGTGCTGCCGCTCGTCACCGGCGGCAGCACCGCGCATGTCCTCGCCCTCGACTACGCCCTGCGCCCGGTCCTCAACTCCATGGGTGCCGCGCACATCGTCCAGGGCTGGTTCACCCTGGACAAGGACATCATCACGGGCGAGGACGGCGGTATCACCGTCGCCCCGGCCACGGCCGAGGCCCTCACGCAGGTGGTCGACCAGTTCTCGGCGGCCCTCGGCAGCGCGCCCCTGCTGGCCGCGGCGGGCTGACACGATGTCCGCCAAAGTGATCGCCGACGACATCGAGGCCCTGGCCGTCGCCGCCGCGCTCGCCGAGGAGTTCTGCGCCGGTGCCTCGGCGCGGGACTCCGAACGGCGGCTCCCGCGCGAGGAGTTGGACCGCCTCTCCGCCTCCGGACTGCTCGCCGTCACGGTGCCCGCCGAGCACGGCGGGGCGGATGTCCGGCAGGAGACCCTCGCGGAGGTGTTCCGGCTGCTGGCCTCGGCCGACGCCAGCCTCGCCCAGATCCCGCAGAACCACTTCGTGTACGTGAACGTGCTGCGCCGCCAGGGCACCTTGGAGCAGCAGACGTTCTTCTTCGGCGAGGTACTGGCCGGGCGCCGCTTCGGCAACGCCCAGTCGGAGGCGGGCACCCGGCACATCCAGGACATCCGTACCCGCCTGGACCCCGGGCCTGACGGCTCGTACGTCCTCACCGGCGTCAAGCACTACTCCACCGGCGCGCTCTTCGCCGACTGGATCCCCGTCCTCGCCCGCGCCGGCGACGACAACCTGCACGTCGCCTACGTGCCCCGCGGCGCCGAGGGGGTCACGGTCGTCGACGACTGGGACGGCATGGGCCAGCGTACGACGGCCAGCGGCACCGTCCGCCTCGACGCCGTGCACGTGCCCGCCGACCGTGTCGTCCCCCATCACCTCACCTTTCGGGGTCCCCAACTCCACGGAGCCATCGCCCAGTTGTTGCACGCCGCCATCGACGCCGGGATCGCCGCGGGCGCGCTGGCCGAGGCCGCCGAGTTCGTCCGCTCCAAGAGCCGGCCCTGGTTCGAGAGCGGCTTCGACACGGCGGCCGAGGACCCGCTCCTCATCCAGCGGTTCGGTGAACTCGCCGTCCAGGTACGGGCGTCCGAGGCGCTGCTCGGTGCCGCGGCCCGCACGGTCGACGCGGCCCGCGACGAGCTGACCGAGGACTCGGCGGCCGAGGCGTCCATCGCGGTGGCCGCCGCGAAGGTGCACACCTCCGCCACCGCCGTGGAGGTGGCGGGCGCCCTCTTCGAGCTGTCCGGCACCCGTTCCGCCCTCAACTCGCTCAATCTGCACCGGCATTGGCGCGACGCCCGCACCCACACCCTGCACGACCCGGCCCGCTGGAAGATCCAGCACATCGGCCGATACGTGCTGGGGGGCACCAAACCACCCCGCCACGGCCTGCTGTAACCCCACTCGCACCTCGGCCCCCCATGATCGGAGAACGCGCCCGTGTCCCTCACCTTCCACTGGTTCCTGCCCACCAACGGCGACAGCCGCCATGTCGTCGGCGGCGGTCACGGCACCCCCGCCACGGCCTTCGGCCGGAACCGGCCGCCGACGGTCGCCTATCTGAGCCAGATCGCCCGCGCCGCCGAGGACCTGGGCTTCGTCGGCGCGCTCACCCCCACCGGCGCCTGGTGCGAGGACGCCTGGCTGACCACCGCCATGGTCAGCCAGAACACCGAACGGCTGAAGTTCCTGGTCGCCTTCCGGCCCGGCTTCGTCTCACCCACGCTCGCCGCGCAGATGGCGTCCACCTTCCAGCGGCAGACCGGCGGCCGGCTGCTCCTCAACGTGGTCACGGGCGGCGAGAGCCACGAACAGCGTGCCTACGGCGACTTCCTCGACAAGGACGCCCGCTACCGCCGTACCGGCGAATTCCTGCAGATCGTGCGGGACCTGTGGGAGGGCAAGACCGTCGACCTCTCCGGGGAACACCTCCAGGTGGAGGACGCCAGGCTGGCCCGGGTCCCCGACCCGGTCCCCGAGGTCTACTTCGGCGGCTCCTCACCCATCGCCGGCGAGATCGCCGCCCGACACGTCGACGTCTACCTCACCTGGGGCGAACCGCCTGCCCAGGTCGCCGAGAAGATCGCCTGGGTACGGGGGCTGGCGGCGAAGGAAGGGCGCACCGTCCGCTTCGGCATCCGGCTGCACGTCATCACGCGCGACACCGCCGAACAGGCCTGGGCCGAGGCCCACAAACTCCTGGACGGCTTCGACCCGGACACCGTGAAGTCCGTCCAGGCGGGCCTGGCCCGCAGTGAGTCGGAGGGGCAGCGGCGCATGCTCGCCCTCCACGGCGGCAACCGCGAGGACCTGGAGATCCACCCCAACCTGTGGGCCGGCATCGGCCTCGTCCGCGGCGGCGCGGGCACCGCTCTGGTCGGCAGCCACGACGAGGTCGCCGAGCGGATCAAGGAGTACCACGCCCTCGGCATCGACGAGTTCGTCCTCTCCGGCTATCCGCACCTGGAGGAGGCGTACTGGTTCGGCGAGGGCGTGCTGCCGCGTCTGGCCGCGCAGGGCCTGTGGCAGCACCCGTTCGCGCCGACGTCCGCCCCCGCCGCGCAGGTGCCCTTCACGAGCTGAGCGGGCCGAACGAACCGGGCGGGCCGAACGAATCGGGCGAGCCGAGCGAACCGGGCGGGCCGAACGAACCGGGCGGGCCGAACGAATCGGGCGAGCCGAGCGCACCGAGGTGGGCGGCGCGCACCTGGGCGGTCTGCCCCTGCACCAGCAGGAACATCCCCTCGCGTGCCAGCCGCTGCGCCGGGCTGCCCAGGTCCATCGCACGCCCGCCACCGGCCACGACCGCCGCGGTCGTGGCCGCGCGCATGACGTCGTACGCCCGCGTCTTGACCGCCAGCCGTTCCGCGATCCGCTCGGTGGGCACCGGGTGGTCGGCGAGCTCGTACGCCTGCCGTCGGACCTCGTCGAGGCGGGCGCGCAGCACCTGTCCGGTCTCCTTCGCCGCGGGATCGCCGTCCAGCAGGTCGAGCGCCGACGCGGTGATCCCGAAGACGGCCGGTGAGGCGTTGGTGTTCTTGGGGCGGTCGGTGACCGCCCAGGTCTCGTACGGCGTGCGCAGGGCCACGGCGTCGTCCGGGAGCCACAGCCCGTCCAGCTCCAGGGACACCGTGCGCGAGGCGGTGAGCGCCGCCAGCCGCATCGGCGGCGAAGGCCGCAGCCCAGGCTGCTCACGCGCCTCGGTGAACGCGAACAGCGCCTCGTCCGCGTCCGTCACCCCGGCGAGCAGCATCACGTCGTTCAGTCCCCAGCCGGTGTACCAGGGGACCGTCCCGTCGAAGCGCCAGCCGCCACGCTCACGGGTGACCCGGACGGGGATCCGCGGGTAGGCCCGCAGTTGCGCGTACGCGACCCCGGACAACAGCTCCCCACCCGCAAGCGGGCCCAACAACCGTTCCCGCGCCGCGCGCTCACCCTTCGCCAGGGTCAGCACCGGAGTGTGGTGCTGGGTCTGCACGAACCAGGTCGAGCAGCACGCCCCGGCCAGGATCTCGGCGGTCTCACGGACCACCGCGGCGGGCGCGGCCGACCCGCCGTAGGCCACCGGCGCGCTCACCCCGAGCAGCCCCGACCGCTTGACCGCCTCGATGCTGCTCTTCGGCACGCCCTCCTGGTCCACGCGCTCCGCCCGTGGGGCCAGCACCTCGGCCGCCAGCCGCCTGGCGGCCGTGACGAGCGGATGCGGTGGGGTGGTCATCGAAAAAATCTCCCGCGGTTGTCGTGTCGTGTGTCGATCCGGCCGTCTCCCGTTCGTGTAGTCAGTGAAAGACCACCCGAGAACGAGTCGAGAACGACACGGCCGAGGAGCACACATCATGAAGTACTACCTGCTGAGCGTGATGCAGCCGCCCGGCGAGCCGCCCGCGCCCGAGATCCTGGAAGAGATCATGCACAATCTCGACGTCTTCCACGCCGAGCTGCGCGAGGCCGGTGCGTGGGTGTTCGCCGGGGGACTGCACGGACCGGAGACCGCCACCGTGGTGCGCGCCAAGGACGGCGACGTGCTCGTCACCGACGGCCCGTACACCGAGAGCAAGGAGTACCTGGGCGGGATCTGCCTGATCAAGGCACCCGACCTCGACGCGGCGCTCGAATGGGGCCGCAAGGCGACACTGGCGACCACACTCCCCATCGAGGTGCGGCCCTTCATGGGAGAAGCCGAGGACGGATGACCTCGAACGCCGACGTCGAGGCCGTGTTCCGTGCCGAATACGGCCGCGCGGTCGCCGTCCTCGTCCGCTTCCTCGGCGACATCGACCTCGCCGAGGAAGCGGTCCAGGACGCCTTCACCACCGCCCTGCGGAAGTGGCCGGAGTCGGGCATACCGCCCAGCCCGGCCGGGTGGATCATCACCACCGCGCGCAACCGCGCCGTCGACCGGCTGCGCCGCGAGTCCACGCGCGAGGCCCGGCACGCCGAGGCGGAGCGGCTGTACGCCCGGGACGAACCGGCCGAGGAGGGCCCCGTGCGCGACGACCGGCTCCGCCTGATCTTCACCTGCTGCCACCCCGCGCTCGCCACCCAGGCCCAGGTCGCTCTCACCCTGCGCCTCCTCGGCGGTCTGACCACGCCGCAGATCGCCCGCGCCTTCCTCGTGCCCGAGCCCACCATGGCCCAGCGGATCGTCCGGGCCAAGGCCAAGATCCGCGACGCCCGCATCCCGTACCGCATCCCGCGCGACGCGGACCTTCCGGACCGTGTCAGGGGGGTGCTCGCGGTCGTCTACCTCATCTTCAACGAGGGCTACGGCGGCCGGGAGGACCTCTGTGCCGAAGCCGTCCGGCTCGGCCGCCTTCTCGTCGAGCTGATGCCGGACGAGCCCGAGGCCCTCGGCCTGCTCGCGCTGATGCTCCTCATCGAGTCGCGCCGGCCCGCCCGCGCCACACCGGGCGGCGACCTGATCCTCCTCTCCGACCAGGACCGCTCCCGGTGGGACCGCGATCTCATCACCGTGGGACAGACGCTCGTACGCCGCTGTCTGCGCCGCAACCGGCCGGGTCCGTACCAGATCCAGGCCGCGATCAACGCCGTACACAGCGACGCCCCGACCGCGGCCGCCACGGACTGGGGCCAGATCCTCCAGCTCTACGACCAGCTGGCCGCGCTCGCCCCGAGCCCGGTGGTCGCCCTCAACCGGGCCGTCGCCGTCGCCGAGGTCGAGGGCCCGGAGCAGGCACTCGCCCTCGTCGAGGCGCTCGACCTGGACGGCTACCACGCCTTCCACGCCGTACGGGCGGACCTGTTGCGCCGCCTGGGCCGGCACACAGCGGCCGCAGGGGCGTACGAGGCGGCCATCGCGCTGACCGACAGCGCACCGGAGCGCGCCTACCTCGAACGAGCCCGCGCGGCACTGCCACGACGCTGAGCGGCGCCTGTACGAAGCCGGGCGCCGCGCGCAGGAGACCGAGCGGTGCCCGTACGAGCCGGGCAGCGCTCGCGGTCACACGCTGAGCGCCTCCCGTACCGACCGCTCGGCCTCCTGCCCGCCCTCGCCCGACGAGGTGACCCGGCCCGCCTCCAGGACGTAGTACCGCTGCGCCGCCCGCATCGCGAAACCGACGTGCTGCTCGACCAGCAGGACCGAGAGCCCGCCACGGGCGGCCAGGGCGAGGATCGTCTCCTCGATCTCGGCGACGACCGAGGGCTGGATGCCCTCGGTGGGCTCGTCGAGGAGCAGGATCCGAGGGCCCGTCACCAGGGCACGGGCGATGGCGAGTTGCTGGCGCTGACCGCCCGAGAGCAGCCCGGCCCGGCGGTTCGACAGGTTCCTCAGCGCCGGGAACAGATCCAGCGCCTCGGCGAGCGCCTCCTTGCCGCGCCTGCGCCCGTCCGCGACCAGTTGGAGGTTCTCGGCGGTCGTGAGGTGCGGGAAGGCCTGCTGGCCCTGGGGGACGTACGCCATGCCGCGCGCCACCCGCTCGTGCGGCTTGCGGCGGGTGATGTCCTCACCGTCGAGACGGACGTGGCCGCTCTGTGGGGTGAGCAGTCCGACGGCGGCGCGCAGCAGGGTGCTCTTGCCCGCGCCGTTGTGTCCGAGTACGGCTGTCACCGCGTCGCGCGGGACCTCGACACGGACGCCGTGCAGGACGGTACCGCGGTGGTAGCCGACGCGTACGTCGTCGATCTCCAGCATCACGTCAGGCCTCCTGTACGGCGGTCGGTTGGGACACGCTCGTCGTGGTGTCCTCGCTGATCTCGCTGTCTTCGGTGGCCGCGTGTCCGAGGTAGACCTCCTGCACCTTCGGATCCGCCTGCACCTTTGTCACCGTCCCCTCGCTGAGCACCTTGCCCGCGTGCAGCACGCTGACGCTGCGCGCGAAGGAGCGCATGAAGTCCATGTCGTGCTCGATGACGACCACGGTCCGCTCCCGGCTGATGCGCCGCAACAGCTCGCCGGTGGCCTGCCGTTCGTCGTGGCTCATGCCGGCCACCGGCTCGTCGAGCAGCAGCAGCCGGACGTCCTGGACGAGCAGCATGCCGATCTCCAGCCACTGTTTTTGGCCGTGCGCGAGGGTTCCGGCGAGGCTGCCCGCGAGGTCCGTCAGGCCCACCGTCTCCAGGGCGCGCGCGACGGACTCCGGTACGCCCTTGCGGCGCCGCAGCATGGTGAGCGTGCCGCGGCCCGCGCCCGCCGCGATGTCCAGGTTCTGCAGGACCGTCAGCTCCTCGAAGACGGTGGCCGTCTGGAAGGTGCGGCCGATTCCCGAGCGGGCGATGCGGTGCACGCTGCGGCCGAGGATGTCCTCGCCCCCGAAGCGCACCGACCCCTCCGCCTTCACCAGGCCGGTGACGGCGTCGACCAGGGTCGTCTTGCCCGCGCCGTTCGGTCCGATGAGGAAGCGCAGATCGCCGGGGCCGACGTCGAGGTCCACTCCGTCGACGGCCGTGAAACCGTCGAAGGACACGCGCAGTCCCCGTATCTCCAGTCCCGAGAGTCCGGTGTCCGTCCGGGGCTCGGGGGTCGTCGGATCCGTCATGCCGCTTCTCCCTCCGGCGCCCTGCTCGCCCTGCGCCGCCGGACGATCCCCACCAGTGAGGCGAGGCCGCCCGGCAGGAAGGCCAGGGCCACGATGAACAGCAGTCCCTGGAAGTAGGTCCAGGCCGCGGGGAACTCCTCGGACAGCGCGGTTCTGGCCCAGGCGACCGCGATCGCGCCGAGCACCGCGCCCACCAGGCTCGCCCGGCCGCCGACCGCGGCGCCGATCACGAGTTCGATGGACGGCACGATCCCGATCAGCGCGGGGGAGATGATGCCCACCGCGGGCACGAACAGGGCGCCCGCGAGTCCGGCCATGCCCGCCGCGACGACGTACGCGACGAGCTTCACGTTCGCCGGGTTGTAGCCGAGGAAGCGCACCCGCTCCTCCGAGTCCCGTACGGCGACCAGGAGTTCGCCGTACCGGCTGTGGATGAGCTGGCGGGCCAGGGCGATCAGGAGCAGCAGGACGGCGGCGATGACGAAGTACACCATCCGCTGGTTGACCGGGTCGTCGAGGTCGTAGCCGAAGAAGCCCTGGATGTCGGTGAGTCCGTTGGTGCCGCCGGTCGTGGCCTGCTGGCCGACCAGCCAGATCGCGAAGGCCGCGGCGAGCGCCTGGCTGAGGATCGCGAAGTACGCGCCCTTGACCCGGCGCCGGAAGACGAACGAGCCGAGGATCGCGGCGACGGCCATCGGCAGCAGCACGGTCGCCGCGAGGGCGAAGACCGGGTTGGCGAACGGCCGCCACCACCAGGGAAGTTCGGTGGCGGTGCCGTACAGCTGCATGAAGTCGGGGACCTGGCCGGGACCCGCGTCCGCGATCTTCAGATGCATCGCCATGGCATAGCCGCCCAGCCCGAAGAACACCCCCTGCCCGAGTGTCAGCAGTCCGCCGCGGCCCCAGGCCAGACAGATGCCGACCGCGACCATCGCGGTGCACAGGTACTTGGCGAGCAGCCCGAGCCGGAAGTCGGAGAGTGCGAGCGGGGCGACGGCGAAGAGCGCGACGGCGGCCGCGGCGAATCCGGCCGCGGGACGCAGGAAGGTCAACCGGCCTTTCGGGGACCGGAGTTGCTTCACCGATGGGGCATGAGGAGTGGTGGTCGTCATACGAGACTCCTCGTCCGCACGGTGTACAGGCCCTGGGGCCGCCACTGGAGGAACGCGACGATCGCCACGAGGACCAGTACCTTCGCGACGCTGACCGTGGTGGAGTACTCCAGCACGGACTGCAGCACACCCAGCACGAAGGCGACGATGACGCTGCCCTTGAGCTGTCCGATGCCGCCGACCACGATCACCAGGAAGGCGTCGATGATGACGTTGGTGCCCATCGTGGGCCCGATCGGACCGACGAGTGTCAGCGCGACCCCGGCGATCCCGGCCAGGCCGGACCCGATGAAGAACGCGGTGCGGTCGACACGGCCGGTGGAGATGCCGGACACCTCGGCGAGGTCCCGGTTCTGCACGACCGCACGGATACGCCGCCCGAGTGGGGTCAGCCGCAGGGTGAGCGACAGGGCGACCACCGCCGCGACCGCCAGCCCCAGGATGAACAGGCGGCTGTTCGCGAAGGTGAGCGGGTCGTCGCCGCCGATGACGGTGATGTTCCCGGTGAGGACGTCCGGCGCACGGGTCTGCACATTGGGCGCGCCGAAGATGTCCCGCGCGAGCTGCTGGAGCATCAGGGAGACACCCCAGGTGACCAGCAGGGTGTCCAGGGGACGCAGATAGAGCCGGCGGATGAGCAGCCATTCGAGCAGCGCGCCGAGGGCACCCGAGACGAGGAAGGCGACGGGCAGCGCGACGATCAGCGAGAGACCCGCGCCGGCGATGGACTTCTGGAGGACGTACGTGGTGTAGGCGCCGGCCATGATGAACTCGCCGTGGGCCATGTTGATGACGTTCATCTGGCCGAAGGTGAGCGACAGGCCGAGCGCGATGAGCAGCAGGACGGCACCGATGCTGACGCCGGTGAACATCTGCCCGAGGATCACGGTCATGGAGCGACTCCGGGGGACGGGACACGGGGGCCGCTCGTCATGGACGAGCTCTGTCGTGGTCGAAGCCCCCGTGAGAAGGGCGGTCAGGAGAGGCCGGAGGCCCAGGAGTAGCCCTTGAGGAACGGGTCCGGCTTGATCGGCTTGCCCGAGTTCCACACTTCCTGGATCAGCCCGTCGGTGCCGACCTTGCCGATGCGGGCGGTCTTGTAGATGTGCTGACTTGCGCCGTCGATGGTGACCTTGCCCTCGGGCGCCGCGAAGGTGATGCCGTCGGAGGCCGCCTTGACCTTCTCCGGGTCGAAGGACTTCGCCTTCTCGACCATCGCCTTCCACAGGTAGACCGAGGTGTACGCGGCCTCCATCGGGTCACTGGTCGGCTTGTCCTGGCCGTACTTGGCCTTGTACGCCTTCACGAACCTGGTGTTCGCCGCTCCCGGGGTGGTCTGGTAGTAGTTCCAGGCCGTCAACTGGCCCGCCAAATACTGCGATCCGATCGACTTGACCTCCTCCTCGGCGATCGACACCGAGACCACCGGCATGCGGGTGGCGGTCAGGCCCGCGGACTTGTACTCCTTGAAGAACGCCACGTTCGAGTCGCCGTTGAGGGTGTTGAAGACCGCGTCCGCCTTCGACGCCTTCACCTTGTTGGCGATCGTGCTGAACTCCGTGGAGCCCAGTGGCGCGTAGTCCTCGCCGAGAACCGTCATGCCGTTGGCCTTCGCGTACGCCTTGATCTCCTTGTTGGCGGTGCGCGGGAAGACGTAGTCGCTGCCGACGAGGTAGATCTTCTTCTTGCCCTGTGACTTGAGGTAGTCGAGCGCCGGGACGATCTGCTGGTTGGTGGTCGCGCCGGTGTAGAAGATGTAGGGCGACTCCTCCAGGCCCTCGTACTGCACGGGGTAGAACAGCAGCGACTTGTTCTTCTCGAAGACCGGCTTGACGGCCTTGCGGCTCGCCGAGGTCCAGCAGCCGAACGTGGCCGCGACCCGGTCCTCCTTGATGAGCTTGCTCGCCTTCTCGGCGAAGGTCGGCCAGTCGGAGGCGCCGTCCTCGCTGATCGGCTTGATCTTCTTGCCGAGCACTCCGCCTGAGGCGTTGATCTCGTCGATCGCCAGCTTCAGCGAATCGCGTACGGTCACCTCACTGATCGCCATGGTGCCGGAGAGCGAGTTGAGGAGTCCGACCTTGACCGTGTCACCGCTGGTGTCTGCCTGCGCCGCCTTGTCGGACGTACCTCCGGAGTTGGTCTTCGCGCCGCACGCGGAGAGCGCGACGACCGCGGCGAGCGCCGCGGCGCCGGCCATGAACCGACGCCTGGAGGTGCTGGAAACCGGGGAAACCGGGGAAACCGGGGAAACCCGGAAAACCCTGGGAACGCTGGGAACGCTGGAAACGCTGGACAAAAGAACCCCCTAAGTCCCATGAGGGGACAGCCGGAAAGAAAGAGACAGCCCTTCAGGGGCGGCGATGGCGCGCGAGTCTCCAGCTTTCCGCTGATGGTGTACCGGCTGGTTCCTGAAGTGCGGTCACAGCCTCAAGTCGCCCTGTTTCCAAAGCGTTTCACCAGACTTTCCCGGCTGTATCTTCCCGCTCTCTCAGGGCAAGAAAAAATGCCCGGGGCGGAATTCTGTGCATGAATTCACAGATCGCCCGAGGCATTCTAATTACTTCCTGCAGGAAGTATCTTGGTGCGGGTGCGAACGTGTCAAGGGCGGGATCCGTGAAGATCGAGTTCGGCCACCACGTCGAAGTCGACTCCCTCGGCCCGTGCCAGATAGATCCGCTGCCGTACGTGACTGCCCCGCAGGTGAAGCAGTCCGCGCGGTCCCTCGTACGACACGGTGTCGGCCGTCGCCCCGATCGCCGACACGTCGAGCGACCCGGCCCGGGCGATGAGCGCGGCGAGCAACAGGACGCCCTCGTAACAGGATTCGCCGAGGCTTCCGAGCGCCGGTGCCTCGATGCCATACCTCCCGGCGTACTGGCCGTGGAAGTCGAGGGTGTCCTGATTCGCGAGCGAGGCGAAGAAACCCGCGGTGCTGAAGAGGTCCGAGGTGGTGCTCGGCCCGCTGGCCATCAGCATGTTCTCGTCCATCAGCGTGCTCAGCCGCAGACAGCGCTCGTCGAGTCCGGCCGCCGCGAACGCCCGGTTGAAACGCACCGCGTCGCTGCCCACCAGCAGCATCAGGACGGCGTCCGCCTCCGACCGCTCGATGCGCCGCAGCACGCCGTCGAAGTCGTGGGTGCCGAGCGGGAGATAGGACTGTCCGCAGATGTCGGCCCCGGACTCGCGGGCGTACCCGAGCGCCGCACGGGCCGTACGGCGTGGCCATATGTAGTCGTTGCCCACGACGAACCAGCGCCGCACCCCGCGCTCGTGCGCCAACAGTCCCATCGCGGGGCGGAGTTGGTCGCGCGGTGTCTCGCTGGTGAGGAACACCCCCGCGGTGTGCTCGCCGCCCTCGTACAGCGCGGTGTAGACATACGGCACCCGGTGCGCGACCCTCGGCGCCAGCGCCTGCCGCACCGAGGAGATGTGCCAGCCCGTGACGCCCTGCACGACCCCCAGGTCCACCAGGGCCTCGACGTGGTCGGCGACGGCACCCGGCGGGGCGCCGCCGTCGACGGGCAGCAGCCGCAGCTCCTTGCCTAGGACGCCGCCCGCGCGGTTGACCTCCTCCGCGGCCAGCCGCGCGCACAGTTCGCAGGTGGGCCCGAAGATGCCGGCCGACCCCTGGAGCGGGAAGACCAGCGCCACACCGAGCACGGAGTCGTCGGCCGTGAACCAGTCGAGCGGAGGGGGAGCGCTCCCGAACATGGCGTCATGATTTCGGGTCCCCGCGGTGAACTCCAGTCCGTCTCATAGGATGTACGCACCTCGTGACCAAGGAGCATGATGGCCGGCCGATCTGCTCGTGAGCCTCAGAACCTGATGCAGCTCTTGACGCGGGCCGAACGGCTTGCCGCGCGCCACCTCCAGACCGTCCTCGACGAGGACGGCTGCTCCCTCGACGCCTGGCGGGTGCTCGCCCTGCTCTCCGACGGCGCGGGCCACCACATGACCGCGGTCGCCGAGGCCGCCTTCCTGCCGCCCGCGACGCTGACCAAGCTCGTGGACCAGCTCGTCGACCAGAACCTCGTCCACCGCCGCGTCGACCCTCTCGACCGGCGGCGCATCCTCGCCCATCTCACCCCACGCGGCCTGACGTACTGGCGCCGCCTCGACCGGGAGGTCCGCGCGCGGTGGCCGGTGCTGAGCGACGGCGAGGACGAGCTGCTGAGGGGCCTGCTGGAGCGCCTGGCCGACACGCTCCACGGTCTCCCGCGGAGCCCGCCCTCTGACACCCCTTCGTGACGCCGTGATCGCGGAACGTATTCTTCGTGTACCCGGAATTTATTTGGGCACATGAAAGGTTGGCGTTTACACCGAGCCCTACGGCTCAAGACGACCGCCCGTGGGCCGCCAGGTCCGCACCGATCAGCGAGGCACC
Organism: Streptomyces sp. NPDC007896; assembly: GCF_042959425.1. Classification (NCBI taxonomy): domain Bacteria; kingdom Bacillati; phylum Actinomycetota; class Actinomycetes; order Kitasatosporales; family Streptomycetaceae; genus Streptomyces; species Streptomyces sp. NPDC007896. The sequence continues at coordinate 38,861 of NZ_JBIBKX010000020.1, forward strand.
GTGAACGACCGCACCCCCGAGCAGCCCGCCGACATCGTGGCCCGGCTGCGCGCCACCTTCCGCTCCGGCCGCACCAAGCCCCTCGCGTGGCGCACCACCCAGCTGCGCCGACTGCGCGAACTGCTCACCACGCACGGCGCCGAGCTCGCGGAGGCCCTCCACGCGGACCTCGGCAAGAGCTCCGCCGAGGCCTTCCGCACCGAGATCGACTTCACCGTGCGCGAGATCGACCACACCCTCGACCACCTCGACGAGTGGCTGCGCCCCGAGTCCGCCCCGGTCCCCGCCCATCTCGGCGCCGACGCGACGGCCTGGACGCGGTACGACCCGCTGGGCGTCGTGCTGGTCATCGCCCCCTGGAACTATCCGGTGCAGCTCCTGCTGACGCCGATGCTCGGCGCGCTGGCCGCCGGCAACACGGTGGTCGTCAAGCCCAGCGAGCTCGCCCCCGCCACCTCCGCCGCCCTCGCCCGGCTGCTGCCGCGCCACCTCGACACCGACGCGGTCGCCGTCGTCGAGGGCGCCGTTGCGGAGACCACCGCGCTGCTGGCGGAACGCTTCGACCACATCTTCTACACCGGCAACGGCGCGGTCGGCCGGATCGTGATGCGGGCCGCCGCCGAGCACCTCACCCCCGTCGCCCTCGAACTGGGCGGCAAGTCACCGGCGTTCGTCGACCGTGACGCCGACCTGTCCGTCGTCGCCGACCGGCTCGCCCGCGGCAAGTTCCTCAACGCCGGGCAGACCTGTGTCGCGCCGGACTACGTCCTCACCGACCCGGAGACCGCCCGCGCACTGGAGCCCGAGCTCGTGCGCGCCGTCGAGGCGCTCTTCGGCGCCGAGCCGGGACGGTCGGGCGAGTACGGGCGGATCGTCAACGAGCGGCACTTCGACCGGCTCAGCTCGCTGCTCGACTCCGGGCGCACCGTCATCGGCGGCACCGGAGACCGGGCCACCAAGTACCTCGCGCCCACCGTCCTCGCCGACGTCGACCCCAAGGCCCCCGTGATGCAGGAGGAGATCTTCGGACCGATCCTTCCGATCGTCACGGTGGCGGGGCTGGACGAGGCCATCGACTTCATCAACGACCGCGACAAGCCCCTGGCGCTCTACGTCTTCACCGAGTCGGACACCACCCGGGAGCGGATCGCCGAGGAGACGTCCTCCGGAGGCCTCGGCCTCGGGCTGCCGCTCGCCCATCTGACCGTCTCCGACCTGCCGTTCGGCGGGGTCGGCGAGAGCGGCACGGGCAGCTACCACGGCCGCTACTCCATCGAGACGTTCAGCCACCGCAAGGCGGTGCTGCACAAGCCGCTCGGCTGACGCGGCCCCGACGGTGCCCCGGCAGATCGTCGAAGATCTGCCGGGGCACCGTCGTGCGACCCTCTCTGCCAACGTTGTCAGATCTGACTGGTCTACACCCTTGACTGGTACAGACCAAAGCGGTTGAGTGTGGCTCCACACCCCCCACCACGGCCGCCCCCGACGCCGTGGCCGGCCCCGCCGGCACGTGCGCACAAGGCTCCGCTCCGCGCTGCCCTTGTCCGGGAGCGGCCGTGTTCCGCAAAGGAGTTGACCTGTGTCGAGGCGCCGAATCTCCGCAGTCCTCACCGTCCTCGCCCTCGCGTCCGCCACCCCGGTGCTGCTACCGGCCTCAGGCGCGTCAGCCGCCGCCTGTTCGAGCTATCCGAGCTGGGTGGCCGGGAGGTCGTACGTCACCGGTGACGTCGTCCGCTACACCGACGGGAAGACCTACGTCGCCGAGCACGACAACCCGGGCTACGACCCCACCATCAGCACCTGGTACTGGGACCCCTACGCCTGCGACGGAGGTTCCACGACTCCCTCCGACGGCTTCGTGGTGAGCGAGGCGCAGTTCAACCAGATGTTCCCGAACCGGAGTTCCTTCTACACCTACAGCGGTCTGCGGGCGGCGATGAGCGCCTACCCGGCCTTCGCCAACACCGGCAGCGACACCGTGAAGAAGCAGGAGGCCGCGGCCTTCCTCGCCAACGTCAGCCACGAGACCGGCGGCCTGGTCTATGTGGTGGAGCAGAACACCGCCAACTACCCTCACTACTGCGACTGGAGCCAGCCCTACGGCTGCCCGGCCGGACAGTCGGCCTACTACGGCCGCGGCCCGATCCAGCTCAGCTGGAACTTCAACTACAAGGCCGCGGGCGACGCGCTCGGCATCGACCTCCTCAACAACCCCTACCTGGTGCAGAACGATGCCGCCGTGGCCTGGAAGACCGGCCTCTGGTACTGGAACACCCAGACGGGTCCCGGCACCATGACGGGCCACAACGCCATGGTCAACGGCGCGGGATTCGGCCAGACCATCCGCAGCATCAACGGCTCCCTGGAGTGCGACGGCAAGAACCCGGCGCAGGTGCAGAGCAGGGTGGACGCCTACCAGCGGTTCGTGCAGATCCTCGGGACCTCGGCCGGCGGCAACCTCTACTGCTGATCGGCTGCGGACGGCAGCCGCCCGGGCCCTGAACGGGTGTGCGAAACTGCCGCGATGACCTCGGAAACGATCACCGCGGCAGCCGCGGGCAGCTGGACATTCGGAGATCTCCCCGTCCGCCGCATCGGCTTCGGCGCGATGCGGCTGACGGGCAGCGCGGCCTTCCATCTCGGCACGCCGAGCGACCGCGACCGGTCGATCGCCGTGCTGCGCCGCGCGATCGAGCTGGGTGTCGACCACATCGACACCGCCGCGTTCTACTTCTCGTCGCTGCGCTCCGCGAACGAGCTGATCAACAGCGCGCTGGCCCCGTACGCGGACCACCTGGTCATCGCCACCAAGGTCGGGCCGTTCCGCGACTACTCGGGGGAGTGGGGCACCCCGGCCCGGCCGGACCAGCTCCGCGCCCATGTCGAGGAGAACCTGCGGCAGCTGGGCCGCGACCACCTCGACCTCGTGTACCTGCGGCGGACGGGGCAGGACTCGATCGCCGAGCACTTCGGCGCGCTGTCCGAGCTGCGCGAGGCGGGGCTGATCCGGCACCTCGGCCTGTCGAGCATCGGACTCCGGCACCTCGAGGAGGCGCGGGCCATCGCGCCGGTGGTGAGCGTGCAGAACCGGTACGGGCTCGACTCCCCGGACGCCGGGACCGACGCACTCCTGCGCAGGTGCGGGGAACTGGGCGTCGCGTTCGTGCCGTTCTTCGCGATCGCCGGCAAGGGCGGTGAGCTGGGCCCCAGCGGCACCGACGGCGACGAGGAGGTGCTCGCCGTCGCGCGTGCACACGGCGCGACGCCCGCGCAGGTACGCCTCGCGTGGACCCTGCGGCAGGGCCCGCACGTGCTCGCCATCCCCGGCACCGGCAGCCCGGACCACCTCGTCGAGAACGTCGCAGCGGGCGCGCTGCGGCTCACCGACGACGAGATGGCCCGCCTCGACGCACTCCATCGGCCGGGCGGGTGACGGACGGGCCCCGTCATCCCGGGCGGTCCTGTCCGGGCCGCCCCGGAGGGACCGCTCAGCCCAGCTGCTCGTGCAGGAAGCCCACCGTGCTCTCCCACGCCTGCGCGGCCGACTCGGGGTTGTACGTCTCCGGTCGGCCGTCATTGAAGAAGGCGTGGTGGGCAGGGTAGAGACGGAAGTCCGCGGCAATGCCGGCCTGCTGCTGGACCGCCTCCCTCAGCTGCTCCAGGTTCTCCTTCGGGATGCTCGTGTCGAGTTCGCCGTAGTGACCCTGGATCTGCGCCTTCAGGCGGGAGAAGTCGGGCAGCTCACCTTGGATCACTCCGTAGAACGGCACCGCCGCGCTGACCCGGGGGTCGGCCGCGGCCAGGTACAGGACGAAGCCGCCGCCCATGCAGAAGCCGACCGCGCCCACCGTGTCCGAGGTGACCTCGGGCAGAGCGAGCAGATGATCGACCGCACCGGAGAGGAGCTCGACGCCGCGCGACACCGGCAGCTCCTTCATCATCCGGAAGGCCTCGCCGCTGTCATGGGCGACATTGCCGCCGTACAGGTCGGGCGCGAGGGCCACGAAGCCCTCCGCGGCCAGCCGGTCCGCCACCTGCGCGATGTGGTCGGTCAGACCCCACCACTCCTGGATGACGATCACCCCGGGTCCCTGCCCGGACGGCGGCAGTGCCAGATAACCGTGGGCCGTGGTGCCGGCGCTGGGGAAGGTCACGTTCTGATGGGCGGGGGCTCCGGTCGGCTTCGGCAGCTCGGACATCGCACTCAACTCCTGTGGGGCAGCGCTGGGCAGAAGGGCCGGCGGGACCGGCCCCGAGTTGATCTCCACGATGTCATGCGCGGGCGGCCCGCCTGAGCCCGGCCCGCACGACGCGCCCCGCGGCCACCTTCTGCAGCAGGCTGTATGCCAGCACCGGCAGCAGGACGTGCGGCCGGTCGGGCAGGGTCGTCGTGATGAGGACCGCGCTCGCGCTGCTGTTGTTCATCCCGCAGGCCAGCGTCACGGAGGCGCCCGCTGGACCGTCCAGGCGCAGCGCACGGGCCGTGATCCGGCCCAGGCCGAACGACAGGCCGCAGACGGTGGCGGCGACGACCAGCGCCGCCACCAGCAGCACCGGTTCGGGATGGGTGAGGAAGGGGCCGAGGACACCGCCGGCGTTGATGTATGTCAGGAGCAGCGAGCCGACCATCGCCGCGGGGACCGCGACGTCGAGAAGGCGGGTCAGCGCACGGTCCGGCAGGGCGAGCCGGCACAGGATTCCGGCGCCGCAGGGGAGCAGGACTCCCGTGAGCGCGAAGGCGTGTCCGGTGGCCCGGGCGGCCCCCGACAGCGTGTTCGCGTAGTCACCGCTCAGCAGAGGGCACAGGGCCGTCATGGTGACCGGGATGGTGAACGGGCTGACGAGCGTGGACGCCAGCACCAGGCCCACGGTCGTCGACTGGTCGCCGTCCCCTTTGCTCGTCCACACGGTGGCTCCGGCCGCCACCGGCATCGCGACGATCAGGATCATCGCCGCGATCATTCCGCTGCCCCCGTCGCTGTCGGGCGACTGGCGCAGCGCGAACGCGACGCCCGGAATGATCAGCAGGGGTGCGACCAGATGGAGGACGAGCCCGGTCAGCAGCGCGGTGGGGCGCCTGACCAACGCCCGCAGTTCGTGGATCGGCACCTGCAGGCCGGCACTGAACAGGAGCAGGGACAGCAGGAAACGAGGGGTCTCGAAGGCGATGTGCGGTATCCCGGCCGCCCCGATCATGTGCGGATGACGCAACCACAGCCCCGGCGCCGGCAGGGCCGCGGCGGCGAGGTAGGACGCGCCGACGGCCCAGCCGAGGCGGTCACGGAGACGGGTGAGGGGGGACTTCGCGGTGGGGGTGTGAGTCATCGGGGCGCTCTTCCGTCGTGGGACCTGGGCGGAGACGGAGCGCCGATATGGAGGAGAACGTGTGCGGGGCGATGCGGGCGAGGGCATAGACGCTGAGGCTCAGCCAGCACAGGGCGAACAGCCAGCCGCCGAGCACGTCGGAGAACCAGTGGACGCCCAGGTAGACCCTGGTGAGTCCGACCAGGACGGCCCAGCAGGCGAGAAGCGCCGCGAGGGCCCGTCCGCCGCGGGGCGCCCAGGCGAGCACCGCGAGAATGAGCAGTCCGCCGGCGATGGCGGACGTGGTGGTGTGGCCCGAGGGGAAGGACCAGCCGGAGGCGTGTGTGGCCCACTCCGCCGTCGCGGGGCGGGGGCGGGCGACCAGGGACATCACGCCGTACCGAACGGCCTGGGCGGCGGCGAGACAGCCGACGCAGCCGAGGGCGAAGAGGATCCGCTGCCGTGCGGTGCGGCCGAGGACGACGCCCGCCAGCGCGACCAGCACGTACGGCACGAGGCCCGTACCCGTGTAGGTCAGACCGCGGGCCACGGCCAGCGCGACGGGTGGACGGTGGTCCGCGGACCAGGCGTTGAGGTCCTGGTCACCGAAGAGCGGGGCGCCGTCCTGGCCGGTCACGACCAGCGTCAGCAGCACGAAGGCGACCAGGCTGCCGACCGCGGTCGATCCCGCGAGTTCGGTCGCGTCCGCGCGCCTCATGACAGGGCCCGGGGAACATCGGCCGCGTACGGCAGCGCGGTGCGCGGGGCTGCGGACATCGACGGAGGACCCTTCCATGGCGGGCGTGCGGGCGCGTCGGATGACCGCGTCCGCGTTGACTACAATCCTGTAGACGGTCTACAGAACTGTAGACGATTGCCGGGCCGAGATCGTTCCCGCGGTGGACGTGAAAGATGAACGCCGTGCGCGGTGCGTCGGACTGCCGGACGCCGGCGGGGGCCGGCAGGCCGGGGGCGTGACCAGCGTCCCGCACCCCGCCGCACCCTGCGACCCGGCGTGGCCGGGGCGCGGCGGGAGCATGCGGTGGGATGCCGTACCCTAACGTGTTACGTATAACTACCTAAGGGGTCCCGATGCGACGCATCGCGCTGGTCACCCTCGTCGTCGACGACTACGACGAGGCGATCCGCTTCTACACCGAAGCCCTCGGGTTCCGGCTCGTCGAGGACCAGCCGCGCCCCGACGGCTCCCGCTGGGTCGTCGTCGAGCCGGGCGCGGAGGGCGGCGGCAGCGGACTGCTGCTGGCCCGGGCCAAGGACGAGGCGCAGCGCGGCCGGGTCGGTGACCAGACCGGCGGGCGCGTGGGCTTCTTCCTGCACACCGACGACTTCGCCCGCGACCACGCCCGCATGCGCGAGGCGGGCGTCACCTTCCTGGAAGAGCCGCGCCACGAACCGTACGGCTCGGTCGTCGTCTTCCAGGACCTGTACGGAAACCGCTGGGACCTGCTCCAGCCCGCCGCCTGACATCCACCCGTCTGTTCAGAACCTGCCGATCAGAACCTGCCGAGGAACGACACGCATGACCGCGCCCCGCATCGACATCGACACCATCCGCCGCCTCCCCAAGGCCGTGCTGCACGACCACCTCGACGGCGGCCTGCGCCCCGCCACCCTGGTGGAGCTCGCCGGGACGGTCGGCCACACGCTGCCCACCACCGACCCGGACGCGCTGGCCGCCTGGTACTACGAGGCCGCCAACTCCGGTGACCTGGTGCGCTACATAGCCACCTTCGAGCACACCCTCGCCGTGATGCAGACCCGCGAGGGCCTGCTGCGCACGGCCGAGGAGTACGTGCTCGACCTGGCCGAGGACGGCGTCGTCTACGGCGAGGTCCGGTACGCGCCCGAGCTGATGGTGAACGGCGGCCTGACCCTGCCCGAGGTCGTCGAGACCGTGCAGGAGGGCCTGGCGGCCGGTATGGCCAAGGCCGCGGCCGCGGGCACCCCGGTCCGGGTCGGCACCCTGCTGTGCGGGATGCGCATGTTCGACCGCACCCGGGAGATCGCCGACCTCGCGGTGGCGTTCCGGGACGCCGGCGTCGTCGGCTTCGACATCGCGGGGGCCGAGGACGGCTTCCCGCCCGCCGACCACCTCGCCGCCTTCGAGCACCTGCGCGGCGAGAGCGTCCCGTTCACCATCCACGCCGGTGAGGCCCACGGCCTGCCCAGCATCCACCAGGCCCTCCAGGTCTGCGGCGCCCAGCGCATCGGTCACGGCGTCCGCATCACCGAGGACATCGTCGACGGCAAGCTCGGCCGCCTCGCGGGCTGGGTGCGCGACCGCCGTATCGCCCTGGAGATGTGCCCGACGTCGAACCTCCAGACGGGCGCCGCGACCTCCATCGCCGAGCACCCCATCACCGCCCTGCGCGACCTCGGCTTCCGCGTCACCCTCAACACCGACAACCGTCTGGTGTCGGGCACCACGATGACGCGCGAGATGGCGCTGCTGGTCGAGGAGGCGGGCTGGACGGTGGAGGACCTGCGCACGGTCACGGTGAACGCCGTGAAGAGCGCGTTCATCCCGTTCGACGAGCGCAAGGCCCTCATCGAGGACGTCGTGCTGCCCGGCTACGCCCTCTGAACCAGCCCCCGTACATAGGCGGCCTGTCCGACGTGCTGCAGATCGTCGGACAGGACGCTGACCAGCCGTACGCCCAGCGTGACCGGGGGATCCCAGCGCTCGTCCACGATCCGCTCGAAGTCCTTGGCGGCCAGCCCGCGCACGAACTCCAGCGTCTGTTCGTGCACGGCGTCGTAGTACCCGGTCAGCAGGTCACCGGAGTCGACCCGCACCTTGGCGACCTTCGCGGAGCTGTGCCCGTACCCCGTGTCCCGGCGCGGCAGATCGAGGCCGAAGCGCTTCTCCCAGTCCTGCGACAGCCAGACCTGCTCGAGCCCGGCGGCGTCCGCGACATGGTCGTCCTGGACGCGGGTGAGGTGCCAGACCAGCCATGACACGGAGTTGGCGTCGTCCGAGGGGCGGGCGTTGAGAACGTCCGGCGGCAGGCCCCCGACGGCGGCATGGACCTCTTCCTGGATGCGGCTGTACGCGTCGATGAGGATGTCCTTTGCATGCATGCGTCCACCATCGCGCATCGCGGTCCCTCACGCGTCCGGAATCCAACTCCCGTGGAAGCCGAGCGGTACCCGCCCCGGGAGATGGACCCGGGCGACCGGCTCGCCCGTGAAGTCCTGGGCGGCCAGGATCACCAGGTCGGCGGCCCCGCGATCGGGGTTGTGCACGTAGGCGACCGCGTAGCCGTCGTCCTCGGCCCGTGCGCCCTCGGAGGGTACGAAGACGGCTTCCCCCGCGGCGGCGTCCCGCGGCAGCCGGTGGACCTGGGTGGTCCCGCGGAGCAGGTCGTGCTTGATCAGCGCGTTGGCGAAGGCCCGGTCGGGCGGGTTCCCGTCGGGCGTCAGATACGCCAGGGTCATGTCGGCGGCCGCCGCCGTGTAGGCGTAACGGTGCCGCCTGGACACCAACGCCTCGTGGACGCGCGGGAACTCCTGCGGGCGGTCGTCGAGCGTCCTGGTGCGCACCCGGCCGTGCGCCACGTCGATCGTCCAGCGTTCGAGCGAGGCGGTGCCGGCCCCGTACGGTCCGTCGGAGCCGCGGCCCGCGACATGGAAGGGCGCCGGGTAGGTCGTCATGTCGACGACCACGGACGAGCCTTCGTCGTACGCGTTCAGGGTGTGCGAGTAGTAGACCGGATCCACCTCGAACCAGCGGACCTCGCCGCCCGCGCGCGGCAGCAGACCCACTCGCGTCGGGTGCTTCTCGTTCCAGACGTACGGCACGATGTCGCCCCGCTCGGCTCCCGCGGGGTCGAAGGTGATGGGCAGGTCGAAGATCACGACGTACTTCTCGGTGAGCGCGAAGTCGTGCATCATCGGCGCGTCCGCCACCGGGATCCGCGTGGTCCTCGCGACCCGGCCCGTGTGGTCGATCATCTGGTGGCGGACGTGGTCCCAGGTGGGGTAGTAGGCGATCGCGTGCAGCTCGCCGGCCGCCGCGTCGAACTTGGTGTGGGCGGTGAAGGCTCCTTCGAGGGTGCCGCGGAAGTCGTACGTCCCCACCGTATTGAGCTCGGGGTCGAGTTCGTACGGCAGCGGCCCGCTCTCCTGGAGGGCCAGGATCCGTCCCTTGTACCCCATCACATGGGTGTTGCACGGGAAGTCGTCCGGCGGGACGGGCCCGGGGTACGGTTCGCCGAGCTTCCTGGCCACGGAGGCCGAGCGGACCCAGCGGTTGCGGTACCACTCCGCGCGGCCGTCCCGCAGCCGCACGCCGTGCACCATGCCCTCACCCAGCATCCAGTGGTGGGCGCGCGGGTCCTCCAGACCCAGCACGTTGGGACCGTTGCGCAGGAAGCGGCCGTTCAGCTCGCGCGGGATGCGTCCGGTGACCGCCAGGTCGAACGCCGTCAGCTCCTCGGTGACGGGCTTGAACGCCCCCGCGAGGAACGGGAACCGATGCCCGCCCTGTGTCGCCGAGCCCGACACCGGCGCCGCCGCTGCCACCCGGCCCCCCATCGCGCCGACGAGCCCGCCCGCCGCCGCGACCGCGGTCCCGCGCAGGACCGTCCGCCGTGTGTGATCCGCCATCTCCGCACTCCAGCCTCGCGGTTGCCTTTGTGGACGTCCACGAGTCTGCGGCCGGGGAGCGGGCCGGGTCAGGAGTGCTGGAGCCCGTCCGGGGGTGGTGTCAGGCCCCCTCTTGCGGGGTGTCGAGAAGCACCATCAGCGCCCGCGCCGCCGGACTGGTGGCGTCCGGCGGCGGCAGCATGGCGACGGTCTCGTACGAGGCTTCACAGGCGCCTTTGAAGGGGAGGGCGGTGAGAGCGCCGGCCTCGCGCTTGTGGCCGAAGTGGCGGGGCACGACGGCGATGCCGAGGCCCTCGTGGACCAGCTCCAGCAGGCTGTGCACGTCGCTGACCTCCAGCGCCACGGTCCGCCGTACGTCCGCCGCCGCGAAGGCCGCGTCCGTGGTGCGGCGCGGCCCCCAGTCCGGGTGGAAGTCGACGAAGGCCTCGCCGCCCAGCTCCTGGGGCGTGACCACGGCGGCGGTCGCGAGGTGGTGGGTGGGATGGCAGAGCACGGTCATCGGCTCGCTGGTCAGCGGGACCGACCGCAGCTGGTCCCCGTCCGCCCGCGTCCTGACGGCGAAGGCCAGGTCGAGACGGCCCGCGGCGACCTCCTCGGCCAGCGCCTCGGAGCCCGCCTGCCGCAGCCGGATCTCGACATCGGGATGACGCCGCCGGAACGCGGCGAGGAGCTTGGCCACATCCACGCCCGCGATGCACTGCTCGGTGCCCAGGGAGAGCGTGCCGCGCAGGACCCCCTGTACGGCGGCCACCGCGTCCTGCGCCGAGCGCACCTGGGCGAGGATCCGCTCCGCCTCGCCGAGCAGGGCGCGACCAGCCTCCGTGAGCGTGACCCGACGGGTGGTGCGCACGAACAGCGGGGCCTGGAGCTCCCGCTCCAGGGCGCGGATGGAGGACGACAGTCCCGACTGCGACACCATCAGCCGTTCCGCCGCCCGGGTGAAATGCTGGTCCTCGGCGACCGCGACGAAGTGCTGAAGGTGGCGCAGTTCCATGGGGCACAACAGTAGTCGCCGATTGAGAAGCGCCGTCGCTCAGTCCCATCCGATTCTCCCGTTGGACCTCTGCACCGTGCCCGCGCGAGAGTGGAGACCTGTTTCCCGGCCTTTCAGGAGTACGCGTTGTACACCGCACACCCCGACCGTTACGCGGACATGCCCTACCGGCGCACCGGACGCAGCGGACTGAAGCTGCCCGCGCTGTCGCTCGGCCTGTGGCACAACTTCGGCCCCGACCGGCCGGTGGAGACCCAGCGCGCGATCCTGCGTCGCGCCTTCGACCTCGGTGTCACCCACTTCGACCTGGCCAACAACTACGGTCCGCCGCCCGGCGCCGCCGAGTCGGCCCTCGGCGACGCCCTGAAGGCGGACTTCGGGCCGCACCGCGACGAGCTGGTCATCTCCACCAAGGCCGGATACCTGATGTGGCCGGGCCCCTACGGCGAATGGGGTTCCCGCAAGTACCTGCTGTCCTCGCTCGACCAGAGCCTGGCCCGGATGGGCCTGGACTACGTGGACATCTTCTACTCGCACCGCCCCGACCCGGAGACGCCCCTGGAGGAGACGATGGGCGCCCTGCACTCGGCGGTCCAGCAGGGCAAGGCGCTCTACGCCGGTGTCTCCAACTACTCCGCGGAGCAGACCCGGGAAGCCGCCCGCATCCTGGCCGAGCTGGGCACCCCGCTGCTGATCCACCAGCCGCGCTACTCGATGCTCGACCGCCGCCCCGAGGACGAGGGGCTCCTGGACACGCTGGACGAGCTGCAGGTCGGCTCCATCGCCTACTCCCCGCTGGAGCAGGGCCTGCTCACCAGCCGCTACCTCGACGGCATCCCGGAGGGCTCGCGCGCCGCCGGCGACAGCCCCTTCCTGAGCGCCGACACGGTCACCGAGGACCTGGTACGGCAGCTGCGCGCCCTCGACGAGATCGCCAAGTCCCGCGGTCAGTCCCTGGCGCAGCTGGCGCTCGCCTGGGTGCTGCGCGGCGGCCGGGTGACCTCCGCGCTCATCGGCGCGAGCAGCCCCCAGCAGCTGGAGGACAGCGTCGCGGCCATCCGCGCCCTGGACTTCACCGCGGAGGAGCTGGCGCGGATCGACGCGATCATCAAGGCCTGAGGCTCGCTGATCAGGCCGTCGGTGAAGCCGACCGGGCCGTGCGGCCCGGTCGGTCAGGCAGTGAGCCGCTCGCTGAGCTCCCAGAGGCGGTCGACCGCCGCCGGGTCCACGGCGTAGGGCACCACACCGGCCTTCGCCGACCTGTTCCCGAGGGACCACTCACGGCCCTCCTCCGCGGACATCGGAGGGGCGATGTCGCTGTTCTCGCAGTAGACGCCGCCCCTGCCCTCGAGCAGGGGGCTGGTCGCGCACCACACGCTGGTGGCCGCCCCCTGCTCGACGGTCTTCAGCTGCCGCTCCGGGTCGAGGATCGGCCGGCCGTCCGCGTCGAGGACGCCGACGGCCCTGAGGTCCTCCTCGGCCAGGTACTTCTTCAGACCTGTGTCGACGATGCTTCCCGGGTGCAGGGCGAAGGCCCGGACCCCGTCCGCCTTCCCCCGCTCGTCGACACCGAGCGCGAAGAGGATGTTCGCCGTCTTCGACTGCCCGTAGGCGACCCAGCGGTCGTACGCGTGGTGCTCGAAGTGCGGGTCGTCGAACAGGACGGGCGAGAACCGGTGGCCCCACGAGGACACCGAGACGACCCGGGCCCCGTGCGCCCGGCGCAGCGCCGGCCACAGGCGGGCGACCAGCTGGAAGTGGCCGAGGTGGTTCGTGGCGAACTGCACCTCGTACCCCCGGGCGTCGCGCGTCAGCGGCGTCGCCATGACGCCCGCGCTGTTGACGAGGATGTGCAGCGGGCGCCCGGAGTCGAGGAAACGCCCGGCGAACGCGTCGATCGAGGCCGGATCCAGCAGGTCCATGGTGGCGGTCTCGACGCCGTCGATCCCCTTGAGCGCGGCCCGCGCCCTTTCGGTGTCCCGCGCCGGTACGACGACCTCGGCGCCCGCGGCCCGCAGGACGCGCACGGTCTCCAGGCCGATGCCGGAGTAGCCGCCGGTGACGACGGCGACCTTGCCGGTCAGGTCGATGCCCTTGATGACGTCCTCGGCGCTGGACGCGGCGTCGAACCCGGAGTGGAGGGGCTGCTGCTGTTGCTCGGTGGTCATGGTTCGGATCTCCTCAGGTGTGCCTTCCCGACCACCGTAGAACCGGGAATCCGTACGATGAATGCTTGATAGTCCGCATTACTTGCGCGATAGTACGGATATGTCTGCGGACCCGCTCTCCGACACCCTCGGCCTCATGGACGCCCGGTGCGTCATCTCCGGCGGCTTCACGGCCGGCGGTGACTGGGCGCTGCGCTTCCCGCCGCCCGGGATGCTCAAGATCACCGCGGTGGTGAAGGGAGGCATGTCGGTGTCCGTGGAGGGACTGCCGGAGTTCGCCCGACTGGGGCCGGGCGATGTGGCCGTGTTCGACGGCAGCCGGGCGTTCGTGGTCGCGAGCGATCCGTCCGTGGAGCCGGAGGACGCCAGGACACTCTTCGCGGACACCTCCGGGTCCATGATTCATTACGGCGGGGGAGAGGACGCCGTCTTCGTGGGCGGGCACATCGAACTGGGCCGGGCGGGCGAGGAGTTGCTCCTGCACGCCCTGCCGCCGCTGCTGTGCGTCCGGTCCGGCGCCGAGGAGGCGCCGGTCATGCGCTGGCTGCTCGACCAGTTGCTGCGCGAACTGACCGCCCGGCGGGCCGGGGCCGACTTCGCGGCCGACCAGCTCGCCCAGCTCATGTTCGTCCAGGTCCTGCGCGCCTATCTCGCGGACGCCGACGCCCTCCCCGCCGGACGGCTGCGCGCCCTCGCCGACGAGCGCATCGCCCCCGCGCTGCGGCTCATGCACGCCGACCCGGGCCGCCCCTGGCAGCTGGAGGAGCTCGCCAGGGCGGCGGCCATGTCCCGGACCACCTTCGCCGAGCGCTTCCGGGCCGTGGCCGGGGTGCCGCCCCTGACGTATCTGCTGGACTGGCGGATGAGTCTGGCCCGGCGCGCCCTGCGGGACGGCGAGACGTCGGTGTCGGCCCTGGCCCAGCGGGTCGGCTACACGTCCGAGAGCGCGTTCAGCAACGCCTTCAAGCGGACGACGGGTGTCGCGCCGCGGCGCTACCGTGACGGCGCACGGGCGGCCCTCACGGGCTGAGCCGCTCTTCCGGGCGGACCGTCACGGTGTCGCCCTCCACATGAGCACCGGCAGCAAGGAGAACCAGGAGAACTGGGCGGGCAAGCTGGACCAGCAGTTCATCACGGTGCTGCGCAAGAGCCCGGACAAGGAAAACTCATCGCGGTCGTGCGCGCAGGGCGGTGAGGGCCGGTTCGCGGGTGGTGACCGCGCCGAGCCCGCTGGAGGCTCCGGTCACCACCGCCGCGCGCCGGCTGGAGCGTTACTTGGAGTGCTACTGCGTCGGCACGCGGTCCAGGAATCCGTGCACGCTGCGGATCCTGTCCGCGGCGTCCAGGGTGATCACGTCGAATCCGGCGACGGGTGCCGTGCCGTCGGCCTCGTTGACCAGTTCCCAGCCGAAGCGGGCGATGTCGTGGTGTCCGTCGACCGGCCCGGCGGGCCGGAAGGAGAACCCCGGGAACTGCTCGTGCGCCGCCGCGATCACCGCCGCGATCCCGTCGTGCCCGCGGACCTCGGCCAGCGGGTCGGTGTAGCTGCCGTCCGCGCTCCAGGCGGCGGCGACCGCCTTGGCGAGCGCATCCCGGTCAGTGGCGTTCCAGGCCTCGAAGTAGCGGGCGACGGCGTTCTCGTAACGGTCGTTGGCTGCGGGCATGGTGGATCAACCTCCGTAAGAAGTAGGGTAGTTGCTGGTCAGCGAGTGGATTCCGAGCTGTGCTTCCCCGCCGGGATCCGATACCGCAACCATGCCCGCCCACGCCCGAGGGCGTCGATTACCTCCCGGGTAAGGACAGCGAGTCGCGTTTCGGCCAAACCGGGCGGTGAATATGCCAGGAGACTGGCTGGAATGGCATGGTGACAGAGTGTCAGGAGTGGCGATACTCGAGTGACAGGGCGATTCAGCCACGCCCGCGCGCGGCACGACCATGCACGACGCGCGCAGCACCACCGTGCACCACGAACGAGCCGTACGCAGTGAGCGAGCCGCAGGGAAAGCGAGGCCGGGCCGGCGGAGAGCGTTGCAATGGGGGAGCGATCGTGCACGACGAATTCCTGTGCCATGTGACCGCATACGGAATATGCGGAGGCAGACGCGTCGGCGTCCCGTTGGGGACCTACCGCGCGCCCACCCTGGCGCTGGCCCTGTGGTGGATGCGGGACCGTGCCTCCTGGATGGCGTCGCGGCTCGATCCGCAGCCCGACGATCCGACCTTCCCGCCGAACTCGATCGCACCGGTCGCGGACACCGTCCCGGACGTGCCGAGCGTCCTGCGCGCCTGGTGCGGTGACACCCTCCAACAGGAGCTGGTCGCCGAGGAGCTGGCTGCCGGAAAGCTCGTCCGCATCGCCACCAGCGACGACACCACCGAGTACGAACTGCTCGCCGAATCCGTCGACGCGCTGCGCATGCAGCGGACCGCCGCCGCCCTCGGCACCTCCGCGGCCTGACGGCCACCGGACAGGTCCACGAGGGTTCCGTCGGCCGGCAGCGCCCGGTCGATCAGTCGGTTGGAACGATCCCACTCACTGTCGCGCCAGCCGACCACTGCGACGGTCGCCGCCCGGACCGCGTAGGAATCGTCCTGGTCGGTGTCGCCGGAGGCGCGCTGTGCCACGGCGACCGGCCCCGCCATCTGCCGCCGCCGCCCGCCCTGACCCGCCTCGCGGAGGCGCGGAGCTCGGGCGGAACCGGCCATGAGCCGCCGATCAGGCGCATATGTGAACGAATAGCTAGAATTCTGGGCATGGGAGAGCGGTCGGTCGCGCCGACGGCGCCCGAACTCGTCCTCGAAACCGAGACGGGCTCCACGGTGCTGAGTCCGAGCCGCGACTATCACGTCGGGCGCGACCCGTCGAGCGAGATCGTCATCGACGACGTCCGGGTCTCGTGGCACCACGCGGTCCTGCGGCCCGAGGCGGACCACTGGACGATCCAGGACGAGAACAGCACGAACGGCACGTACGCCGACGGCAGGCGGGTCCGCGAATGGGGCGTCGGACCCGGCAGCGTCATCCACTTCGGCAGCCCCTCCGACGGCCCCCGGGCGGTCTTCGCCGGCAGGCCCTCGCAGCGGCCGTCAGCAGCCTTCCGATCCTCGGCCGGCGGTACCGTCCAACGGCCGACCACCGTACGGCCGCTGCCCACCCGCACCGTCCGCATCGGCCGCGGTGCCGACAACGACCTGGTCATCGACGACCTGGTCGTCTCCCGGCGGCACGCCGAACTGCTGGCCCACCCGGACAGGACGTACGAGATCCTCGACCTCGGCAGCCACAACGGCACGTTCCTCAACGGGCAGCCCGTCACCCGCGCCCCGATCACCACCGGTGACATCGTCGGCATCGGCCACTCCGCGTTCTGCCTCGTCGGGGACGAGTTGCAGGAGTACGTCGACACCGGCGAGGTCTCCCTCGATGTCCAGGAACTGACCGTCGCCGTCGACCGCGGCCGCAAGATCCTCCTCGACGAGGTGTCCTTTCCCGTCGGTGAGAAGTGTCTGCTGGCCGTCGTGGGCCCCAGCGGCGCCGGGAAGTCCACGCTCCTCAACGCCCTCACCGGGCAGCGCCCCGCCGACCGCGGCGCGGTCCTGTACGACGGCCGCGACCTCTACCGGGACTATGCCGAGCTGCGCCAGCGCATCGGACTCGTGCCGCAGGACGACATCCTGCACGCCCAGTTGACGGTGCGGCGGGCCCTCTCGTACGCCGCCGAGCTGCGCTTTCCGCAGGACACCGCGAAGGCGGAGCGCCAGGCGCGGGTCGACGAGGTCATCCAGGAGCTGGGCCTGGAGCAGCGCGTCGGCCAGCCCATCCACAGTCTGTCCGGCGGGCAGCGCAAGCGGGTCAGTGTGGCCCTGGAGCTGCTGACCAAGCCGTCGCTGCTGTTCCTGGACGAACCCACCTCCGGTCTCGACCCCGGCATGGACCGCTCGGTGATGCACATGCTGCGCGGCCTCGCGGACGACGGCCGTACGGTCATCGTGGTCACCCACAGCGTGCTCAGCCTCGACGTCTGCGACCGGCTCCTGGTGCTCGCGCCCGGCGGCAAGGTCGCCTACTTCGGACCGCCCGAAGACGCGCTCGCCTACTTCGGCTACGAGCAGTGGCCCGAGGCCTTCGAGGCCTTCGAGCGCGACCAGGGCCGGGACTGGGCGGGGGAGTACCGGAGCTCGCCACTCCAGGGCCGGTACATCGACAGCTCCAGCCCACAGCCTCATCTGCTCCGGGCCGGCCCGGCCGCCGCCGTCGGACCGCCGCCCAAGGCACAGAGCTGGGGCGCGCAACTCGGCACCCTGGTGCGTCGGTACGCGGCCGTGCTCAGCGCCGACCGGACCTTCCTTGCCGTCATGATCGCGCTGCCGTGCATCATGGGCGTGATGGCCCGCGCCGTGGCCGGCAGCAAACTGACGCTGGAGACGTCGATGAACGCGCTGCTCACCCTGTGCATCGGCGGAGTCCTGGCGGGCGCGGCCAACGCCGTACGCGAAGTGGTGAAGGAACGGGTCATCTACCAGCGGGAGCGCGCGGTCGGCCTGTCCCGGTCGGCGTACCTGATGTCGAAGATCGTGGTCCTCGGCACCATCACCGTTCTCCAGGCCGTCGTCCTCACCCTCGTCGCGCTGTTCGGCGTCGACCTCAACGCGCCCCGCGGCGAAGGGGTCCTCGTGTCGCCGCTTCTCGAGATCACGCTGGCCGTGGCCCTGCTGGCCTTCAGCGCGATGATGCTCGGCCTCCTGGTCTCCGCCATGGTGACCAAGGAGGAGGTCACCATGCCGCTGCTGGTGCTGATCGCCGTCGTCCAGGTGGTCTTCAGCGGCGCGCTGCTCAAGCTGCACGGCGTGCCCGGCATGGAGCAAGTGGCCTGGCTCGTCCCCTCCCGCTGGGCCCTGGGCGCGATGTCGGGGACCATCGCCCTGGGTCGGATCGTCCCGGGGACGTTCACCTCCGACCCGCTGTTCCGGCACGAGCCCAGCGTGTGGCTGGTCAACGTGAGCATGCTGGTCGTGCTGTCGATCGTCTTCGGGTGTGTGGTGGCCCGGCTGCTGCGGCGGCACGAACCCGAGGTCATGCGGAAGTAGGTGCGATGACGACTCCCGACCCGGCGGCGACCGACGACTTCCGCCCGACGCACGTCGTTCCGCCGGACGGCCTGCCCGCCTGGGAGGCGCCGGACCCCTCCCGGCCCACGGTGCCGCTCGACGCGCTGCTCCCGGTGCAGCTCGTCGAGCGGCTCGGTGACTGGGGCCGGATCGTCTGCGCCAACGGCTGGTCGGCCTGGGTCGACGGCCGGCTGCTGGTCGCCGTGCCGCAGCCGCCGCCCGCGGAGGGCGACCCCCTCACCCGAACGGCCGACCCGCGCCCGCTCCTCGCCCGCGTCGAGCAGGCCCTCATCCGCTATCGGAGCGCGGCCGAGGACCTCGCGGCCGGGCGGCTGGACGGGGCGTCCTTCCGCGGCATCACGCGCGGGCAGCGGATCGGGGTGGTCGTCGACGGCGAGTCCCTCTGGCTGTACGACGCCGAGCACGAGCGCTGGGTGTACACCGACGGGACGCGGCTGAGCACGTACGCGGTCGCGGACGAACCGGCGGCCCCGGAGCGGAACGGGAGTGTTCCGGGCCGGGCCCGCACCGGTGTCGTACGGGCACCCGACGACCATGAACCGACACGTCTCGTCCCGGAGGCGCCGGACGAGCCGCGTGACCGCTGACAGCGCGGGAGACAACCGCCCTGGCGGTCGGCGGTGCTCCTAGCCGACCGTGTCCTGCACGACCTCGCCCTTTCGGCCGACTCCCCTTGCCAGCAGGGCGCCGAGGAACCCGGTCACCAGGCCCCACACGACGGCGAGTCCGAGCGCGCTCCAGAGTTTCGGCTTGAGGAAGAGCTCGCCCGCGAGGCCGCCGCCGGCGTCACCGATGCCGATGAGCGACAGGGCGTAGTGCGCCGAGATCCTGCCGACCAGGCAGATCATGAGCACGGTGAGCGCCAGCGCGAGGGCCATGCGGACGGCGTGCTGCCAGGCCCGCGTCCGGGCCGGTGAGCGGGCGGCCATCACAAACGCGGCGCCCAGGAGCAGCAGCGCGTCGACGACCAGCAGCCACCACACCCTGCCGTCGTGGTGGCCCAGGGTGCGCAGGTTGACCGTGGAGACGTCCGGGGTGCGCAGCACCTGGTCGAGGACGTGCGGCATGGGCAGCCCGAACGGCCCGTCCACCCGCCCCCTCCAGGTGGCGCCCAGCCCGATCGTGAAGGCCAGCCAGGCGAGGTTGGGCAGCCCGAGGAAGATCACCGCGAAGGTCTCGGGTACGTGCCCGCGCGTCGCGGCCACCACCAGTGCGACGACCGCTCCCGCGGCGACGCAGGCGAGGAGCAGTACGACCATGGCGTACGCGGCCGGGCGCACCGACTCCTGGAAGCGCAGCAGCCGGGCCGGGAGCGGCGCTCCGCGCGACACCAGCAGGGCGAGGACGAGGACACCCGCGAGCCACAGCACCCCGTAGAACAGCGTCATCGGCACGGCTGTCTTGAAGCCCACCTCGGGCGAGACCCCGATGAGGTCGCCGAGGTCGCTGATCGTCCCCGTACCGAGGGAGATCTTGAAGTTCTGGTGGGAGTAGAGCGCGAGTCCGAGGAGGGCCAGCAGCCACAGGACCGCGATCCTGGCGGCCCAGCCGGCCAACTCGGGGGCGCCCGCGACGGCCCGGTGCCGCAGCGGCCGCAGGAACCCGGCGGCGACCACCAGGGCCCCGGCGAGCGTGACCGACAGGGGGATCACCGTCAGTCCCGCCCGGGTGTCGGCGATCACGCCCGCGTCACCCGCGAGCTCGATGGTGCCGCCGACCGCGGTCACGACGGAGGCCGCGACGACCCGGGGGTAGGCGTGCTCGGGCAGGCCCGTGGCACCGGCCCCCCACAGCCCGAGAGCGGCGACCGCGAGCATGACGATCACCCCGGCCACCACCGCCAGGAGTGCCTGGACCCAGCCGTGGCGGGTGGCCGTCCGCTCGCCTGGAGCGGCGACGACCTGGTCGGACGGTGTCTGCGGGCTCACGCTGCCACGCTAAGCAGCACCGGGGTCCACCGCTCGTCGGGAGGGCCGACCGCGTCAGCTTGCGGGAGACACCCGACCGGAGCACACAATGGGCTCGCTGCGGAATGAACCGGCATATAACGCGTGAAACGCCGCGAGATCCCTACGCCCGGAAGAAGAGTTCGTGAGCGTCGACCCGTCGTTCCCCGACCGGCCCACCGGACCCCCGTCGGGCCCGCTGTCGGGCTCTCCCCGGCCGGGTGCCTCCGACCACGCTCCGACCCAGGGGATCGGCCGCCCGCTCGCGCCACCGCCGAGCGGTCCGCCGCCCGGACCGCCGGGCGCGGGCGGTTCCGGAGGCGGCGGTCCCGGCGGCCCGCCCGGTCATGGCGGCGGCCCGGACCACCCCTGGTGGAGGTCGGCGCCGCGGATGGCGTTGATCACCGGGGTCGTGGTGGCCGGGGTGGTGCTCGGTGTCGTCCTCACCCGCTCGGGCGGCACGTCCGGCACGGCGTCGGGCGGTGAGTTGTTCCTGCAGGCCGCGAACAAACCGGGTCCCGACCCGTTCACGCGGTCGACGGCGAAGGACAGTTCCATCGCGCCGGTGACACCCGCGGCGAACATGCCGGAGTCCGCCAATGTGACGCGCGGCGTGTCGGGTTCCGCGCCTGGGCTCTACGGCGGCACCCGCAACACCGCGAGTTGCGATGGGGAGAAGCAGATCGAGGCGCTCCAGGCGGAACCGGCGAAGAACAAGGCGTTCGCCTCCGTGGAGGGCGTCCAGCCCACCGCGGTCCCCGCCTACCTGCGCTCGCTCACCCCCGTACAGCTGCGGATGGACACCCGCGTCACCAACCACGGCTACCGGGGCGGCGCGGCCACCAGCTACCAGGCGGTGCTCCAGACGGGCACTGCGGTCCTCGTCGACGGCCACGGGGTGCCGCGCGTGCGCTGTGCCTGCGGGAACCCGTTGACACCGGCGGTCGCGCAGCAGACCGTGCCCAGGCGGACGGGTGACACCTGGGCCTCGTACCGGTCGCAGAACGTGGTGGTCGTCGTGCCCGCCAAGACCACCATCGACGTCTTCGTCATCTACGACCCCCACCGCGACGAATGGGTCGGCCGTCACCGGGGCGACACCGACGGCCGCCGGGACGAGAGGACGTACCCTCCGGCGAAGCCGTCCCCCGCGGTGAGCATGTCGTCGGCGTCACCGAAGTCTCCGTCCTGGTCGGCGTCGTCCGATGCGCCGGCGGCCGATGTATCGTCTCCGCCCGGCTCTGCGCCATCGGATCCGGATCACCCCTCCTCCGAACCTCCCACGACGGCATCGGAGTCGGTGCCGTACTCCGGCCTCACGTCCTCCGACGCGACCACCGACGCCACGGCGAGTGCGGGCGCCACGACGGCGGACACCTCGTCGTCCTACGGCGTTCCGGACTCGGCTTTGACGCCTCCTGGGTACTGAGGCGACTCAGTCGGTCCGTACGACCAGGGCGTACTCCCCGAGCCCGATCAGCCGGTCGCCCGGGATGTCGCCCAGGGCCGTGCACATCTTCTCGACGCGGCCGGTGACCGGGTGGAAGGCGATGTCCCGTACGGTGCCGCGTTCGTCCCCGTCCTCGGTCAGGACCCGGATGCCCAGGACTTCCGCGGGCGCCGGGGGAGGGGCGGTGTCCAGGGCGGTGTCCGACCGGACGAGGACGGCGTCCGGGCCGATCACGTGCAAGGCGCTCCAGTCGATCGCGATCTCCCTGCGACCCCGGGCCGGCGACAGCCGCACCTGGCCGACCAGCCCCGATGCGACATCGATCGTGAGGGACTTGACGACGCCGAGCTCGTTCGCCTCGCCGAGCGTGATGACCGGCAGGCCGCGGATCCGGGTGAACAGCGTCACGGTGTGGGTTCCGTCCGGTCAGCGGTGTCCCGGAGCCGGAACGCCTCGACCTGGGCGGCGAAACCGGCCAGGTCGTCCGCGACGAAGCGGGCCGCGTCCGCGGGGATGACGAGTGCCTGTCCCGACACGGCGAGCGTCTCGCCCCGGGGGACGTACACCTTGCGGCGGCGGCGCTTCGATCCGGACTCCAGGGACTGGCGGGCGGCGATCCGGAACCCCACCACGCGCCCGCTGATACCGGCCTGGACGACGAGGTCCAGCACGGTCCCGATCTCCGTGCCCCCGTCCGTGAGCACCCTGGCGCCCAGCACCCGGCCGTGCGCCGCCTCGTCCCGAGCGATCACCGCGGCCGGTTCGGCGAGGACCTCCCGGCCGAGGATCATGACGGCGTCGCGGCCCAGTGAGTGGACCGCGCTCCACGGCAGGCTCTTCTTCAACGGGCCCGCGAGCAGCCCCCGGCCGTTGAGCGTGAAGCCGGTGACACGTCCCGCGGGCCCGTCGAAGACGGTGTCCTTGACCCGCGCCACCGCCTCACCGCCCAGGGTGACCACCGGTCGGCCACCGAGGTCGCGCGCGGACATCAACTCGCTCATCGCACCTCCCGCTTCCCGAACCGGTGCCCGCGCCGCACGGCGATGACGGTCCCCGACCGTCTGCTCGTCTGCACCCAGACCGTCGCCACTCCCAGCAGCACCAGGGCCGCGACCACGACGACCAGCCACATCCACCAGTCCACCGTCCACCTCCGGGCCTTCGGGCCCCGGCCGCCGTCGGCCGGATTCCGCCCGGTCCGGGTGCCCCGAGCGGACCGGGGAATGCACCGTGGCCACCGCCATTTCGGCGGCTGGACCCGGTCGCGGTGTCAGCCGGACGGCGTGCCGACCGGTCTGCCGGACCAGTCGAGACACACGATCAGCGCGTCGTCCAGCGGCTCGGTGACGCGGTAGCGGGCCAGCTCGTCGAGGACGGCGCGCGGTACGTCGGCCGCGGGCAGCAGGGCGGTGGCCGACACGGCACGGGCCAGCGCCCGCTCCCCGAAGACCTCGCCCAGCGGGGACAGGGCGTCGTACACACCGTCGCTCACCACCAGGAGCCGGTCACCGGGCAGGACGCCGAACTCCTGCGCCACGTAGTCGGACTCCTCGAACATGCCGAGCGGCAGCTGCGCCTCCAGCTCGATCCGCTCCACGGCCGTACCCCGTCGGCGCCACATCCGGGGCGAGCCCGCGTCCACCGCGAGCGCGCTGCCGGTGGCGAGGTCGAAGGAGAGCAGCAGCGCCGACACGTGCTGGTCGCCGTGGTGCTGCGCGTACAGGGCCTGGTCGGCGAGTCTGGCCTGGTCGGCGACCGGGAGCCCGGCGCGGCGGGCGTTGCGCAGGGCGCCGACGACCAGATGGGTCAGCAAGGACGCGTGGATGCCGTCCCCCATCCCGTTGATGATCGACAGGGTGAGCCGGTGCGCGTCCGAGGACCAGTCGAAGTTGTCCCCGCGCACCGCGTACGCGGGCTCCAGCTGGGCGCCGACGGCGAACTCCTCGCGGGCACAGGCCCGGCCCGGGAGCAGCTCCCACTGCATTTCGGCGGCCAGCGTCAGCCGGCCGACCCGCCGGGCCTGCCGGTAGACGTCGGTGTCCCGTTCGGCCACGACGATCGCGTGGCCCAGCAGATCGGCGACCTGCATCAGTTCGTCGGTCACCGCGGGGTCCACGGGCCCCGGAGGCAGCAGGAGGGTGAGGATGCCCAGGCGCTCGCCCCGGGCGGAGACCGGCAGATGCAGACGCGTCCGCTCGCCGTTCCGGGGGCGCTCCTCGTACGGCTCCTGACTGCCGAAGGCCCGGCTTTCGGGGCTGTTGTGCAGGGACACGGCACGCGCGGGGTCGCCGGGCTCCTCGACCGGCTGGAGCACGGTCATCCCGTAGTCCGCCAGCAGCAGGTCGGCGTCGATCGCCCCCCAGACATCCGTCAGAAAGGGGCGCAGGGTGTCGAGCAGTGCGTGCGGCGGGGCCGCGCGCAGGGCTCTGTCGACGTCGTTCACAGAGGTCACGGTCGTGATGACTTTCTCGTGCGGTTGTCGTGCGAGTGGGTCTGCGTGGTCGCAGTGGTCTGTTCCGAGGGCTCCGGTGGACCGGCGCGGCTGGTAATGGCCTTCAGGAGATGACAAGGTGGATCGGTGCCTCGCTCGATCCGTCCACCCGTCTCCCGAGACGAAGCCGCGCACACGCTCGACGCCGTCTCGGAGCTCCTCGAACTCCTGTGGGGTCGAGGGCAGGAGTCCGCGCCGTCCGGACCGGTGCCGCCCTCTCAGCTACGGGCCCTGATCGTGATCGAGCAGGGCGGGTCCATGAATCTTCGCTCGCTCGGTGACGCCCTGGCCTCGCGTCCCTCCTCGGTCAGCCGTCTGTGTGACCGGATGGAGGCAGTCGGCCTGATCCGCAGAGTGCCGAGCTCGACGAGCCGGCGCGAGGTCGAGGTCGGCCTCAGCCCGCTCGGCGAGCAGGTGCTGAGCGAACTCCGGGACCACCGCGCGCGCGAGGTGCGGGCCGTGCTGGAGCAGATGTCCTCGGCGGACGTCGCCCGGCTCACCGAAGGCCTCGAAGCGTTCCGGGCGACCGCGCTGGACCAGCTCGAAGAGCGCTCCGGCCGGTCCGGCCGGGCGCCCGGGCATGCGACCGGTACCGGTTAGCTCCATCTGCGTCCCTTCGGTGCGACCCGTCACTGCGACCCCATCACTGCGACAACCGGCCCACGGGTCGCCGGACTTGGGATCGCAGGGGGACCAGATTGTTGCCTGACGGCAATTGTTGTCAAATGACAACGATCGGCTACGGTAGGGCCTGACACCGCTCCATCGCGGCGTTGTGGCGCACCGTCCCCATGCGGTTACCCCACTCTCCGTGGATTCGACGACATTTCGAGGGATCGCTGTGCATTCAGGCCGAAGTCCAGGTCAGGCGGCCATGTCGCTGTCCACGCGCGAGGCCGGTCGGTCGACCGTGATCGCGGTCCGCGGCGAGATGGATCTCGACAACGCGGGCGAGCTCGACGAGGCCCTCGCGGCGGCGGGCCGGGCCTGCCCGGGTGCGGTGGTCCTCGACCTGGCCGCGGTGACCTTCCTGGACTCGACCACGATCAACGTCGTCCTACGGGCCCACGGGGTGCTCGGCCCGCGGCTCCGGCTGGCCGCTCTCTCACCCTTCGTGGAGCGGGTGCTGGGCATCACCGGCATCTCGGACCTGCTGCCGGTCTTCCCCACTGTGGGGGAGGCGCTGGAGGCCGATGCGGTCTGAGGGCGCGTCAGGCGGACCGATCGGCCGGCCCGGGCGTCTCCGCATGGTCCGGATGCCCCTGGGCCAGGGACGGGCCGAGCGAGCGCAGCGCGGCCAGCAGCCCGCTCAGATCGGCTTCGGGCATGCGCAGCAGGGCGTCCTTGATCCAGGCGGTGCGCTGTTCCCGCACCCGGTCGAGGGCGGAGCGCCCGCGGCCGGTCAGACTCAGGCCGACGCCCCTGCGGTCCTCGGTGCGCGGCGAACGGGCCAGCAGTCCGGCTTCTTCGAGCGTGTCGCACACCCGGCTCGCCCGGGAGCGGCTGATCTGCGCCCGCTCGGCGAGTGCCGCGAGCGTCAGACCGGGATCCGTGCCCACCAGGGTCAGGGCGCGCAGCAGCGGCGGCGACAGTCTGCTGTCGACCGCGACCGCCGTACGCGCCGACACGGAGACCAGGATCTCGGCCGCGGCGGCGAGCCGGTCGGCGGCCTGGAGCAGGGCGTTGTCCCGTTCCCGGGGCGGTATGTCGTCCCGTACTTCGGGGTCCTGTCCGTCCATCCGTCCGCGCCCCTTGCTCGCACCGAGAAGTCGGTGACCGGTCATGCCTCGCCCGGTGGCCCTGCCCGGCCGCGTCGGGATGACACCGTTCCCTTGTGGGAATCGTGTGCGCAAGCCACCGGGACGAGGGAACATCGGGGTGACTGTGGAGGGCTGTACGGGGTACGAGCACTTCTGCAGCAGCAGCGTCCGGACGCGGAATGTCCCGACGTACCGGCATCCGAAAGAGAACCACATGACCGAGCGCTTGGACGGAGCGGTGATACCGACTGGCTTCGACGTGCCCGTGGAACCGCTTCGGCGGGCGGCGCACTACACCGGCGAGCCGGGGTGCATCGCCGAAGCGCGCCACTTCGCCGAGCTGTTCCTCGAACAGCTCCGTTCGGAGTGGTGTGCCGAGATCGGCGCACGGGCCACCGGCGACCTCCTGCTGGTCGTCAGCGAGCTGGTCACCAACGCGGACCGGCACAGCCACGGGCCGTACATCCTGGAACTGGAGGGAACCGACACCTCCGTGACCGTCATCGTGTACGACAGCAGCGCCGCCCTGCCCCGGCGCTATCCACGGGATCCCGAACGCGTGGGGCGGCACGGCCTGGAGATCGTGCACGCGCTCGCGACGGAGGTGACCGTCGGGCGGGTACCGGTCGGAAAGTGCGTCAAGGCCCGGCTCGCCCTGCGCCGTTGACCCGGAGCGACGTACCAGTAGGCTCACAGCCGACCATGGTCGACGTGGGTCACCCAAGGGGGGCGAGCGTGGCGGATCGCCTGCCGCGGACAGGTGAACGAGGCGCGGTGCCCCGGCAGGGGAGTTCGGATCCCCGCTGGGCCCTGGACGCCACCGCGGCACTGCTGCTGGTCGAGGACGACGCCGGAGACGCGCTGCTGGTGCGGGAGGTGCTGGCCGACAGCGGACTGCCGATGGAGGTCACCTGGTGCAAGTCCCTCGCCGAGGCACGTGTCTTCCTCGATGCCTCGCCGTACTCCGTGTGCGTCCTGCTGGACCTGCATCTGCCCGACACCCACGGACTCGGCGCGGTCCGGCTGGTGCGTGACGCCGCGCCCGACGCGGCCGTCGTGGTGCTCACCGGAGTCGCCGAGAACGAGGCCGGGCTCGCCGCGGTGGCCGAAGGAGCGCAGGACTTCCTCGCCAAGGACGGCCTGGACGCCGAGGCGCTCAGCCGCGCGGTCCGCTACGCCCTGCAACGCAAGCAGGTGGAGCGTTCGGGCGCAGAGCTCCAGGCGAGCCGGCTGCTGGCCCGGGAGAACGCGCGCCTGGAGCGTGGACTGCTGCCCACGCCCCTGATGCGGGGCGCCGGTTGCCAGGTGGCCTCGCGCTACAGCCCGGGACGGGACCACGCCCTGCTCGGCGGCGACTTCTTCGACGTCGTCGAGACCGAGGACGGCACCGTGCACGCGGTGATCGGGGACGTCTCCGGCCACGGCGCGGCGGAGGCCGCGCTCGGCGTCTGTCTGCGGGTGGCCTGGCGGGCCGCCGTGCTCTCCGGATGCGTGGGCACGCGCCAACTCGAGCTTCTGGAGGAGATCATCGGCGCCGAGCGCGCCGCGGACTACATCTTCGCCACCCTCACCGTCCTGCGGATCGCCAAGGACCGCAGCCGTATGAGCGTGATCCGGGCCGGACACCCGGGACTGCTCGTGAGCACCTCGCGCGGCATCGAGCTGTTGGAGCCGGCCCCGGGCCCCGCGCTCGGACTGCTTCCGAGCCGGGCCCACTGGCCGGAGACCGAGCTGCCCGCGCACGACATCAGCGCCGTGACGCTGTTCACCGACGGTCTCTTCGAGGGCGTCGTGGCCCCGGCCCGGCGGCTCGGAGAGGAAGGACTGCTCGCGGTGGCGAGGAAACACCAGGCCCTGCGCGGGCGGCCGTTCGTCGACGCGGTGGTCGAGGACGTCGCCGCGCTGACCGCCTCCCACGGCGGACTCGCCGACGACGTGGCCGTCCTGCACCTGGCGACGGACGGAATGTCATGACCCGTACGCCGAACGCCCCGGGACCGGACCCTACGCCGAACGCCCCGGGACCGGACCCCACGCCGAACGCCCCCGGGAACGGAAAGCCCACACGCGTCGCCCGGCTGACCGTGCAGGGCTGGATCCATGTGGTGCTGGCCGCCAACGTGCTGCTGGTGATCGTCTTCGCCGTGTCCGGCGGGGTCCTCCAGGCCCGCGCCGACGACCGCACCGATCTGCTCACCGACCGCATCCAGCCGGCCCGTGCCACCGCCTACCAGCTGGAGACCTCGCTGGTGGACCAGGAGACGGGCGTACGAGGCTACGTACTGAGCAGGGACTCCAGCTTCCTCGATCCGTACGCGTCGGGAGCTCGGGACGAGAAGACCTTCGAGGCCCGCCTGGCGACGCAACTCGCCGACCACTCCCGGATCGCCGCGGACCTGAAGGCGGCCGAGCGCCTCAGCGACTCCTGGCGCCACGACTACGCCGAGCCGCTGATCAAGGCGGCCCGCACGCCCGGCGGCGCCAAAGCCCCCTCCCTGGAGGCGAGCAAGGCCAGATTCGACGCGATCCGGGGTCAACTCGCCACCCTGCAGAAGGACATCCAGCAGCTGCGCGACCGGACCCGCGCCTTGGCCGACGACAGCCGTCGGTCCCGCAACCTCCTCTTCCTCGGCATGCTCGCCGCCTTCCTGGCGAGCGGCGTCGCGCTGACCCTGCTGCTGCACCGGATCGTGGGGCGTCCCCTGCGGGTCCTGGAAGCGGCTTCGGTGAACGTCAGCGGCGGCGCGTTCGAGCGCAGGATCCGGCTCGACGGGCCGCGCGACCTGGAGAGGGTGGCCCGGGCCGTCGAGGAGATGCGCCGCCGCATCGTCGAGGAACTCTCCGCCTCCCAGGCCCGCGAGGTCCTCCTGGAGCGCCAGGCCGAGGAGCTCGACGCCCAGACCCTGGAACTGAAGCGCTCGAACGCGGAGCTGGAGCAGTTCGCCTACGTCGCCTCGCACGATCTGCAGGAACCCCTGCGCAAGGTCGCGTCCTTCTGCCAGCTCCTGGAGAAACGGTACGGCGACCAACTGGACGACCGGGCCAAGCAGTACATCGACTTCGCCGTCGACGGCGCCAAACGCATGCAGATCCTCATCAACGACCTGCTGACCTTCTCCCGCGTCGGCCGCGTCGGCGAGGCGCAGGTCCCCGTCGCACTCGACGACGTACTGGACCGGGCACTCGGCAACCTCAGCGTGGTCCTGGAGGAGACGGGTGCGCGTGTCCTGCGCGAGGGGCCGCTGCCCACCGTGACGGGCGACGCCACCACCCTCACCATGCTCTGGCAGAACCTGATCGGCAACGCCGTGAAGTTCCGCCACCCCGACCGGGCGCCCGAGATCGCCGTCCGCTGCGAGGCGGAGCCGGAGGACGGACAGTGGCGGCTGGTCGTGCAGGACAACGGCATAGGCATCGAACCCGAGTTCAGGGAGAAGGTCTTCGTCATCTTCCAGCGGCTGCACGGCCGCGACGAGTACGAGGGCACGGGGATCGGCCTTGCCGTGTGCCGCAAGATCGTCGAACATCACGGCGGTGCCATCACCCTGGACGGCACCGCCGGTGCGGGCACGCGCGTGTCCTTCACCCTGCCCATGGCGCGACCGGAACCCGACCTCGGGTCCGAGGAGGCAGCGCGCCCGCCCGAAGGAGCACACACGTGACCACCCCCGTCGAACCCATCCAGGTCCTGCTCGTCGAGGACGACCCCGGCGACGAGCTGATGACCCGCGAGGCGTTCGAGGACAACAAGATCCGCAACACCCTGCACGTGGTACGCGACGGCGAGGAGGCCCTCGACTTCCTCTACCGCACCAACCAGCACACCGGGGCCCCGCGCCCCGACCTGATCCTGCTCGACCTCAACCTGCCCAAGTACGACGGGCGCCAGGTCCTGGAGCGGATCAAATCCGACGACGAACTGGCCCACATCCCCGTCGTCGTCCTCACCACCTCCTCCGCCGAGGAGGACATCCTGCGCAGCTACAAACTGCACGCGAACGCCTATGTGACCAAGCCGGTCGACCTCGACCAGTTCATCTCCGCCGTCCGCCAGATCGACGACTTCTTCGTCACCGTGGTGAAGCTGCCCAAGACCACCTGACCGCCGCCCCGGCCGGGGTCCATGAATGCGCGAACTCGGGGAACAAGGACAACGGCGGCACAACCTTGCCGACCAGGAGATCTGTTGTCGAGACGCGAGGGCGGGCCTGTGATGAGAAGGCGTGGGGCGGGGCGACGGACAAGCGGCGGCACGCCGTGGCGACCGGGCGGGGCGGCCATGGGACCGGCCGGGCCCTCCGGATGGCGGCGGACCGTGGCCGGTGGACTCGTGTGGGGCGCCGCCGCCGCGGCCCTCGGCGCGGCAGGGAACCGGACCGCGCGCCGGGCCGCGCTGCGCGGCATCGGCACCGTCGCCATCGCCTCGGCCGTGACCCGCGTACTGGCGCGCCCGGCGGCCCGCAAGGCACAGCCGCTCGACGCGGCCGGCCGAGTCGCGTCGGCCGCCGCGTTCGCCGCCGGTGTCCTGCTCGAAGCGCCCCGGTACGGCCTGTTCGCGGTGCCCGGCGCGGCCGCACTGACCGTGGCCCGCACGCGCTCGGGGGACCGGCGTCCGGGCGATGTCGCCGTGGGCGTCGCGATCGGCGTCGGCGCCGCCGCGCTGACCGCCCGCTGGTGGCCCGTCAAACCGGAGGCGGCGGCCGCGGCGGCACCCCCGCGGCGGCCCGCTCCCGCGCTGCCCGGGGGCGCCCGACTTCACATCGTGGTCAACCCGTCCTCGGGGCTCTCGTGGGGCGCCGACACCCCCGACGCGAGCGCGTATCTGCGCGACGCGCTGCCCAAGGCCGAGATCACGGTGCCGCAGGAGGACCAGGACCTGGTGGAACTCCTGGAACAGGCCGCCCGGCGGGCCAAGGACGAGGGCGGCGCCCTCGGCGCCTGCGGCGGAGACGGCACGATCAACGCCGCGACGGAGATCGCCGCCCGGCTCGGTCTGCCGCTCGCGGTCTTCCCCGGCGGCACCTTCAACCACTTTGCCGTCGACCTCGGCAACCAGACGCTGGAGGACGTCGTACGAGCCGTGCAGGCGGGTGACGCGGTCGTCACGGACCTCGGGCGCGCCCGTGCCCCCGGCGGACCGGAGCAGGTGTTCCTCAACACCTTCAGCCTCGGCGTCTACTCGGACCTGGTGGGGGCCCGGGAGAAGCTGGAGCAGCGGATCGGGAAGTGGCCGGCGCTGGTGGTCGGACTGGCCAGGGTCCTCGCCAAGGGCAGCCCCGTGACCGTCTCGGTCAACGGCCGCCCCAAGCGACTGTGGCTCCTCTTCGCGGGCAACGGCATCTACCACCCCGCCGGATTCGCCCCCACCTACCGCACCCAACTCGACGACGGACTGCTCGACGTCCGTGCCGTCGACGCCGGCACCCCGCTGGCCAGGACCCGGCTGCTGCTCGCCGTCCTGACCGGCACCCTGCACAACAGCCGGGTCCTCACCACGGCGCAGGTGCGCGGCCTGCGGCTCGAAGTGCTGCACGGCGACCCGCGGTTCTCGTACGACGGCGAAGTGACCCGGGTCGCGGAGCCGAGGCTGGTGCT
This sequence comes from Streptomyces sp. NPDC007896, assembly GCF_042959425.1. Lineage (NCBI taxonomy): Bacteria > Bacillati > Actinomycetota > Actinomycetes > Kitasatosporales > Streptomycetaceae > Streptomyces > Streptomyces sp. NPDC007896. The sequence goes on from NZ_JBIBKX010000020.1 coordinate 70,328, forward strand.
CGACAAGCTGACACGGGCCGTGACGCTGTACCGGCCCACGGAGAAGGACCAGTGGCTGCGCTGAAGGGGCTGAAGGGTCGGGCGGGCTCGCTCTCGGGCCCGCGCGACCGGGTCCAGATCGCTCACTGAGCTCGGACACCAGGGTTTCTCGGACACCAGGCCCGTGCCTCGGGTCAGGTGGCGAGGACGGAGTCGTCCATCGTGCGGGCTCCGGGCAGCCGGTGGCGGGCCGCGACGAGCGCCGCGTCCACATCCCTCGTACCGGTCGAGACGCACAGCGTGTAGGCCACGTCGTCCATGCGCCGCCGGACTTCCGTACCGCCGTTCTCGGCGTGGAGCGTGCGCAGCGCGACGTACTGCTCGACGAGGTTGCGCAGTACCGCGGGGTGGGCCATCAGCACAGGGGTCCTCCGGTGGGGTGAGCCGACAGGTCGGTCCTGCCGGTGATCGTTTCTGGTCCCGGCTACCCGGTTCCTCCCGATGTACGCGGGCCGGGTTCCGTGCCGACCGCCGTGCATCGCCGACGACTTGACACCGATTCGGTCAGGCGGAAAACCGGTGGCGGATCCCGGTCGGCGCGCCGATGCTCGTAGACATGGCCGACACCACACTTCCCCAGCCTCCCCAGCCTCCCCAGTCCGGGAACACCCCGTCCGAACGGACCTTCGGCTGGTGGGACATGTTCGTGCACCCGGACGACGATCCGCGCTCCGACGGGGGGTTCGTGGGGGAGCGGGACACGCTCGTCGGGTATCTGCGCGACCAGCGGCTGACGTTGGAGATGAAGTGCGCGGGCCTGGACGCCGAGGCGATGGCCCGGCGTTCCGTCGAGCCCTCGAACATGTCGTTGCTCGGGCTGGTGCGTCATCTGGCGGGGGTCGAACAGGCCTGGTTCCGCGGGGTGCTGGCCGGCCAGGACGCGCCGCGGCACTACCGCTCGGACGGCGACCCGGACGGCGACTTCAACGGCGCGGTGCCGGACCCCGAGGTGGTGGCGGATGCCTGGCACACCTGGCGCTCCGAGGTGGCCTTCGCCGAGCGGTTCGTGGACGAGGCCCGCGACCTCGACATCACCGGCACCCACGACGACGAGCCGATCGCGCTGCGGGAGGTGCTGGTCCACCTGATCGAGGAGTACGCCCGGCACAACGGCCACGCTGACTTCCTGCGCGAGCGGATCGACGGGCGGGTCGGGCAGTGACGGGCGGGTGACGCGCCTTGATTCCCCCGAGAGCGGAATGCCGAGCCGATCCCTTTCCCAGCGGGTCGGGGCTTCTAGGCTGAAGGGGTGAGCAACTACGCGCCGAACGAAGCCCGCGTCATTCCCCTCCGCCCGGCGACCGCACCGGCTCCGGCCCTCGACCCGGCGACCCGTCCCACCGGCCCCGCCGCCCCCGTGGCCGACGCGCCCCAGCGGCCCCGCCCGGCCCTCGCGCCCCGGCAGACGCCACCGGCGCCCAGGAGCAGGGAGCCGCTGTGGCGCGACCTGGTGGGTGACGTCCTGCGGCGCGAGCGGCTCGCGCAGGAGCGGACGCTCAAGGACGTGGCCGACGCGGCCCGGATCTCGATGCCGTACCTCTCGGAGCTGGAGCGCGGCCGCAAGGAGGCCTCCTCCGAAGTTCTCGCGGCCGCCGCGCGCGCCCTGGGCCTCGGGCTCACCGATCTGCTGTCACTGGCCCAGGGCGAACTCACCCGCCTCGCCCAGGTGCGGCCCGCCCGCCGCCGCACCCCGTCGGCCTCGCACCACGACGGCATGTGCCTCGCCGCCTGACCGGGCCGACCGGCCAGACGGCATGTGCCTCGCCGCCTGACCGGGCCGACCGGCCAGACGGCATGTGCCTCGCCGCCTGACCGGGCCGACCGGCCAGGGACTGTCCGGCGGACCATGCCGCAGACGCGGCCCTGGCGGTGGCCCGGTGTCAGACCGTCGCGAGTCGGCGGCTGAGCACCTCGTCCGCGAGCCCGTATGCCACGGCCTCCTGTGCGGTGAACACCTTGTCGCGGTCCATGTCCGCGCGCAGGGTCGGCACGTCGTGGTGCGTGTGCCGGGAGAGGACCTCCTCGACCTGGGCGCGGATACGGAGCATCTCCTTGGCCTGGAGGGCGAGGTCGGACACCGTTCCCTGCCGGCCGCCGCTCGCGGGCTGGCCGAGCAGTACACGCGCGTGCTCCAGCACGAACCGCCGCCCGGGATCGCCGCCGGCCAGCAGCACCGCCGCCGTGGAGGCCGCCTGGCCGACGCAGAACGTCGAGATGGGCGCCTGTACGAACGTCATCGTGTCGTAGATCGCCATGAGCGAAGTGAACGACCCACCGGGCGAGTTGATGTAGATCGCGATCTCGCTCTCCGGGTTCGACGACTCCAGATGGAGGAGTTGCGCGATGACGACGTTGGCGACCCCGTCGTCGATCTCGGTACCGAGAAAGATGATCCGCTCGGACAGCAGCCGACTGAAGACGTCGTAGGACCGCTCGCCCTGCGGGGTCCGCTCGACGACGTTCGGAATCGTGTACGTACCCATGTCAGAGCCCCATCCGTCGCCGTGACGCGGCCGGGCGGACGTCGTCGAGCGACTCCACGACCCGGTCCACCATGCCGTACTCCTTGGCCTGTTCGGCCGTGAACCAGCGGTCGCGGTCGCCGTCCCGGGAGATCGTCTCCTCGCTCTGGCCGGTGTGCTCCGCGGTGATCCGCTCGATGGCCTTCTTCGTGAACTCCAGGTTCTGCGCCTGGATCTCGATGTCGGCGGTGGTGCCGCCGATGCCCGCCGACGGCTGGTGCATCATGATCCGCGCGTTGGGCAGCGCGTAACGCTTGCCTCGCGTGCCGACGCTGAGCAGGAACTGTCCCATGCTTGCGGCGAATCCCATGGCGAGGGTCGAGACGTCGTTGGGGATCAGCCGCATGGTGTCGTAGATCGCGAGCCCCGCGGTCACCGATCCGCCCGGGCTGTTGATGTACAGGCTGATGTCGGTGCGCGGGTCCTCCGCCGACAGCACGAGCAGCTGGGCGCAGACCCGGTTCGCGGACACCTCGTCGACCTGGGTGCCGAGCAGGACGATCCGCTGCGCGAGCAGCTGCGCGGCCAGATGGTCGTCGAAGCGGGTCGCGGGGGTGTCGCCCTCCTCGGCGCGCGGTGCGTGGGCCGGGTACCGGCCGGTGATGAGTGGAGTCATCGGTCCTCCTCGTCGTGGCGCGGCTGTCGTCGCCGCGCTCTCCACTCTCGGACCGAAGGCCCTCTCGGATCAGCTTTCTCGGCCCGCAGCAGATTCGCCACGAGCAGAGGGGACACGGGGTTGCCGTCACCGGCGCGCACCGACGTCACCGGCGGCCCCGGCGGGGGACCGGGGCCCAGGTGTCCGAGCAGTGCTCAGGCGTCGGTGCGCAGGTCCCGGAAGAAGGACCGCACATCCCCGACGAGCAGCTCGGGCTCCTCCGCCGCGGCGAAGTGTCCGCCGCGGTCGAACTCCGTCCACCGCACGATGTTGTTCGTACGGTCCGCGATGTGTCGCAGCGGTACGAGGGGCTCGTGCGGGAAGACGGCCAGCGCGGTCGGCGCGGTCGACGGCTCGGGCGGTGTGCCCCAGTAGTTCGCGTGCGCCCGCTCGTAGTAGATGCGGGCCGAGGACCCCGCCGTACCGGTCAGCCAGTACAGCATCACGTTGGTCAGCATCAGGTCCCGGTCGACGGCTTCCTCGGGACGGTCCTTCGCAGCCGTCCACGCCTTGAACTTCTCGGCGATCCAGGCGAGTTGACCGACGGGGGAGTCCGTCAGCGCGTAGGCCAGGGTCTGTGGCCGGGTGCCCTGGAGTTCGGCGTACCCGGCCTCCTCGCGGCGCCATTCCACACCGCGCCGCCACGACAGCAGCGCGCGCTCGCGCTCCTCGGGGCTCAGCGCGGCCAGTTCCTCAGGAGTCGGTTCGGTGGCCGCTGACGATCCGGGCAGCAGGTTCAGGTGGACACCGATGAGCCGCTCGGGGAACGCCCGGCCCAGCTCCCGGGAGATGGCCCCGCCCCAGTCGCCGCCCTGGGCGCCGAACCGCTCGTACCCGAGCCGTGTCATGAGCTCGGCGAAGGCGGCGGCCACCCGTTGGAACTCCCAGCCGGTGTCCCGGGTGGGCCCGGACAACCCGAACCCGGGAATGCTCGGTACGACGAGATGGAACGCGTCGGCCGGATCGCCGCCGTGTGCGCGCGGATCCGTCAACGGGCCGACGACGTCGGTGAATTCGACGATCGAGCCGGGCCAGCCGTGCGTGATGACCAGCGGGGTCGCGTCCGGTTCCGGGGAACGGAGGTGCGCGAAGTGAATCCGCGCGCCGTCGATTTCCGTCGTGAACTGCGGCCATGCGTTCAACCGCGCCTGCGCCGCCTGCCAGTCGTAGTCGTGCCGCCAGTACCGTACGAGTTCGCGCAGGTACTCCCGCGGGACGCCGTAGGCCCAGCTGACCCCCGGCAGTTCGTCGGGCCAGCGGGTGCGATCGAGTCGTCGGTGCAGGTCGTCGAGGTCGCTCTGCGGGAAGTCGATACGGAACGGCTCGATGCGCGCGCTGTCCGAGACGGCGGAAGGCGTGGAGGAATCAGCGGAGGAAGTCATGTCCGCGCATGCTATAGCGCTCCTTGGAGGGCGCGAGGAATGACGCGGTCGGCCGCCATCGTCCCGCGGCGAAAGGATTCCCGCGCGACGTCGATGAGTTTTGGGACGACGATCGGTCGACAGAGGTGACGAAACATTTCCCGCCGCAGGAGGTACGTATGTCCGCCGACGGATTCACCACGTGTCTGTGGTTCGACGGTCAGGCCGAGGAGGCCGCGCACTACTACGTCTCGATCTTCAAGAACTCCCGGCTCGGCAGGATCGCCCGCTTCTCCGAGTCCGAGCACGGCACCGCCGGTTCCGTGATGGCCGTCGACTTCGTGGCCAACGGACAGAAGTTCGTCGCGCTGAACGGCGGCCCGCAGTTCACGTTCGACGAGGCCATCTCGTTCCAGATCCACTGCGACGACCAGGAGGAGGTGGACCACTACTGGAACAAGTTCGTCGAGGACGGCGGCGAGGCAGGCCCCTGCGGCTGGGTCAAGGACAAGTACGGCCTGTCCTGGCAGGTCGTCCCGAGCAGGCTCATCGAACTGATCAGTGACCCGGACACCGAGAAGGCGGCCCGGACGGCCCAGGCGATGTACAAGATGTCCAAGCTGGACATCGCGGCCTTGGAGAAGGCGTACGCGGGCGAGTAGCGGACCGCCGGCACGACGGCCGGCCCGCGTCCTCGCCCCGGGCGGGGATCAGGCGAGTCGGCCGCCGCTGTGCAGCGCCGGGTACGCGCTTCTCCCGTAGTAGCCGCAGGGTCGCACCAGGTACGCACGCCGGGCGCTCCGGCGGCCACGCCCCGGATTCGGTGCCTGGGCTTTCGCTCCCCCACTCAGCTGCTGGGTCTCTTTTCGCGACTCTCATATGCTGGGGGGATGAGAAGGACTTCGTTCGCGAACTGGCCCTGCTCCATCGCGCGCACCATGGACTTGCTTGGAGACTGGTGGACTCCTCTCGTGCTGCGTGAGGCGTTCTACGGAATCAAGCGTTTTGACGAGTTCCAGCAGGAGCTCGGGATCGCGCGGAACACCCTGGCGGACCGGCTGCGACGCCTGGTCGACGAGGGCCTCATGGAGAAGCGCTCCTACCAACACGACCCGGTGCGCTACGACTATGTCCTCACCGAGATGGGGCGTGACTTCTTCGGCGTGCTGGCGGCCATGAACGGCTGGGGCAACCGGTGGCTGGCCGGCGAGCAGGGGGCTCCCGTCGTCTTTCACCACGACCGCTGCGGACACCAGGGCGAGCCGGAAGTCGTGTGCGGTGCATGCAAGGAACCCATGACCGCGGCGGACACGCATCCGCGGATGGGCCCCGGGTACCCGCCGCACCTGGCGGAGCGTCCGGACATCCGGCACCGGTTCACGCCATGACTCGACGGCGCCTACCCTGCGGGTGAGACGCGGGCGCCAGAACGATCCGCATTCTCATGCGGGGCGTCGGTCGCCCGGGGCCCGCGCAGGTTTCTTCGCGGTCGATGTCGGGCCGGTCGACGGGAATGCCGGTGAGTGTCGGGCTGGATTCGCTCGGCCCGTAGCCCTTTAGCACGGTGGTGTTCAGTCGTTTGGCCGGCGACTGGGCCAGGGCGACCCCTTGCCGCGCAACGGCTCCACAGCAGTTTGAAGGCGGCCGCGGAGGCGTCCGGCTCCTGCCCGCCGAGGAGGGCCTCGGCCGTGCGCTGCCCGGGGCAGCGCCGCTGTTCGACCTGGATGTGGCACCACTCGATGCGGGCGATCCTTGACACGTAAGTCTATCTACGAAACTCTCAAGGTCAGGGGCACAACAGCAGGGAGGCTGAGCGGCAGATGGAGTGGACAGGCGCACGGTATGCGGATACACCGACGGTCGAGGTGGACACCTGGATCGACGCTCCCCCGGAGCGGGTGTGGGCACTGGTGTCAGATGTCGAGCTGATGCCCGGCATGAGTGCCGAGCTGCAGTCAGTGCGGTGGCAGGACGGGTGCTCAGGCCCAGCGCTGGGCGCCCGGTTCATCGGCCACAGCAAGCACGACGCCCTCGGCGAGTGGGAGACGACTTCGTACATCGTGGAGTACGAACCGCTCCGGGTGTTCGCCTGGGCCGTGGAGGACCCCGACCGGCCCACCGCGCTGTGGCGGTTTTCCCTCCAGTCACGCAACGGCGGTACGCAGCTGAGTCAGTGGATGCGGATGGGACCCGGCCGCTCGGGGCTGTCGTTCGCGATCGACCGGATGCCGGAGAAGGAGCAGAAGATCGTCTTCGTGCGGATGCGCGAGTTCGAGACCGGCATCACCAGCACCTTGACGGCAATCAAACAGCGCGCCGAGGCGGGAACCACCGGAAGGACGGGTGTCTGATGCGCACGGCGACCACCATCGAAGCCTCCGGCGGCTCGTGGCAGGAGACGGTCGACTTCGTCACCGAGGCCGAGAAGCTCGGCATGGACATCTGCTGGGTGGCTGAGGCATGGGGCTCCGACGCCCCCTCGCCGCTTGGCTACCTCGCCGCCCGCACCCATCGCCTCCTGCTCGGCTCCGGCATCATCCAGCTCGCCACCCGTAGCCCCGTAGTGATCGCCCGCACCGCGATCACGCTCTCCCAGATCTCCCAGGGACGCTTCCTGCTCGGACTCGGCCCTTCCGGGCCGCAGGTCATCGAGGGCCTGCACGGCGTGCCGTTCGCCCGCCCGCTGTCGCGGATGCGGGAGACAGTGGAGATCATCCGGCAGGCCACGACAGGCGAGAAGATCACCTACTCGGGGCGGGAGTTCCAGATCCCGCTGCCCGGTGGCGAGGGCAAGCCCATGCGCCTCTCCACGCGCGCCGAGCACGACATCCCCATCTACCTCGCCACGCTTTCCCCGAAGATGCTTCACCTCACCGGTGAAGTCGCGGACGGCTGGCTGGGCACGAGTTTCGTCCCCGAAGGCGCCAAGGAAGCCTACTTCGACCACCTCGACGCCGGCCTGGCGGCGGCCGGCCGCTCCCGCACCGAGTTGGACATCTGCCAGGGTGCGGAGGTCAACTTCGCCGAAGACGAGGAACATCTGCGCGCGCTCATCGCCCCCCGTAAGAAGGACCTCGCCTTCAGCCTCGGCGGGATGGGTTCCGGAAGCACCAACTTCTACAACGACGCCTACAGCCGTCAGGGCTGGGCCGATGTCGCGACGGCTGTGCGCGAACGCTGGCAGTCCGGCGACCGTGAGGGTGCCGCCGATCTGGTCACCGACGACATGGTGCTGGGTACCACCCTCATCGGCACCGAGCAGATGGTCCGCGACCGCTTGCGGATCTGGCGCGACGCCGCTGTGGACACCGTCCGCTTCTATCCGGCAGGGGACACCCTGGAAGCCCGCCTCACCACCCTGGGCCGCGCCATCGATCTCGTACGCGCCATCGAGGACGAGGACGAGGACGAGGGCGAGGGCGAGGGCGAGGACAGGGCACGGCCGCGGCAGAAAGCGGGCGAGTAGCTCTCCCCGGTACTCGATCAAGACGTGCGCCGCGAGTTCGAGACCGACTTCTACGGACCGTTGCATGTCACGCCGGCGTTCGTGGCGTTATTACCTGCTCGAGTGGTGCACCGGGCGGGGCTGCGCCCGCGTGGGGCCGGTTCCCGGGCATGAGCTCGGGAACCGGCCCGTCTTCGTCAGCGCGTGCCGAGCTCTTACTGGCCGAAGCCGTAGGCGAACAGGTGGTCGGTGCCCGTCGAGCCCGTCACCGGCAGCGTGATCGACGCCACCTGCTTGGACGCGTCGAGCGGGACCTTCGTGGCGAAGACGTAGGTCTTCACGTTGTCCCGGCCTCCGCTCCCGGTGTTCCGGTAGGCCGTCGTGACGGCCGTCGTGTCACCCGCGAGCGGCTTGCTCGACCCGCCGTTCAGTGTCCAGTCCGAGAAGCCGACGGTCGACTGGGAGGTGGTGCCGTCGGTGTAGGTGACGGTCACCGTGCCCGAGACCCCGCTGCCGTCGGTCGGCGCGTTGGCCGCCGTGCCCAGCAGGCCCAGCGACGCACCCGACGTGCCGGCCGGCATCGGGATGGTCTGGCCGGCCATCTCCAGGTTGTCCAGCTGACCGGACGTCACCGTCGGCCAGGTGTAGGAGACGCCGTCGACCGTGACGGTGGACCCGCTCGTGACACCCGCCGCCGACAGCGCGTTCTGCGAGAACGCCCAACCGCCGCCGTCGAAGCCGCCCGAGTAGCCGGCGCCGTCGGGGTAGATGCCCTCGTTGGTGTCGTACGGCCACAGCGCACCGGCCTTGGCCACCGCCACGCGGAGGGTGGCCCCGCTCACGGCCGTACCGGTGCTGTGGTCGGTCAGCGCGAAGGTGACCGGGAAGGTTCCCTCGTCCGCGCCCGCCGTCACGTGGACCTTCGCCTCGGCGCTGCCCGAAGCGGGCACCGCCACCGAGCCGGAGGCCGTGTCCAGCGTGACGCCTGAGGGCGCCGTCGCCTTCCAGTCGACCGTGACGGCCTTGCTGCCGAGGTTGGTCAGGTCGAGCGTGCCGTCACCGGACGCGCTCGGCTGGAGCACCAGGCCGTCGCTGGAGGGGCCGGTCGCCGCCAGTACCCGGTCGCCGCCCGTGGTGTCCGACGGCGGTGCCGCCGACGGGTCGGACGCCCAGGACTTGTCGGGCTCGGTGCCGAGTGTGAAGTCGACCGTGCCCGCGCCCGCCAATTGCTGGTACGTCAGCCAGGAGGTGTTCCACTCCTTGCCCTTGACGTCGAGCGACTGCACGTACGGCGCGTCGGGCGCGGCCTGCGGCGCGTTGATCTGCACCGACTTGCCGTTGCCGAAGGTCACCTTGGCCACCGGGAACGCCGGGCTGCCGAGCGCCAGGGTGTCCGTGCCCGGGGTCTCCGGGTACATGCCGAGCTCGGACCAGACGTACCAGGAGCTCATCGCGCCGAGATCGTCGTTGCCGAACGAGCCGACCGGAGCGTTGAAGTACAGGTTCTGCTGGGCCTTGCGGACAGCCGCCTGGGTCTTCCACGGCTGGCCCGTGTAGTCGTACTCCCAGGGGATCTCCACGCTGGGCTCGTTGCTCAGGTCGGCGTCGGTGTTGCCGGGGCGCGTGATGTTGTCGAGCAGGCTGTCCAGGAAGGACGAGTACGCCTGGGCACCGCCGCGCGCCTGGATGAGCTGCTGCAGGTTGAACGGGACCATCGGCGTGTACTGGGCCGAGGTGCCCTCCACGAAGCCGTTGGAGGTGCCGGGGGTGAAACCGGTCGCGAACTGGCCGTCCTTGTTCTTGCCCTGGGCGTAGCCGGTCTGCGGGTTGAAGACGTTCATCCAGTCCTGGGCGCGAGTGGCGAACTTCTCGTACACGGCCGTCTTGCCCAGCGACTTCGCGAAGGCGGCGACGGCGTAGTCGGCGGAGTCGTACTCCAGCTGCGTGGAGACCGGGCCGTAGAAGTTGCAGCAGCCGTAGTCGTTCTCGTCCAGCGGGAGGTAGCCCTTCGTGTCCCGCACCGACTCGCCGGGGCGGTCGTTGTTCGGGGCGGTGGCCTCGTGCTGCAGGGCGGCGAGCGCCTTGTCGGTGTCGAAGCTCCGGGCGCCGAAGGCGTACGCGTCGGCGATGATGCCGGCGGCTGGGTCGCCGACCATCACATAGCTCTCGCCGTTGTTCGAGGCCCACTTGGGCAGCAGGCCCGTCTGGTCGTAGCCGTTGAGCATCGAGGTGACGACGTCGCTGGTGACCTTGGGCTCGACCATCGCCATCAGCTGGGTCTGGGAGCGGTAGGTGTCCCAGCCCGAGTAGTTGGCGTACTGGGCCTGCTGGCCCTTTGCCAGCTTGTGGACCTGGTTGTCCATGCCCATGTACTGGCCGTTGTCGTCCGAGAAGACGTTGGGGTGCAGCAGCGCGTGGTAGAGCGCCGTGTAGAACTGCACCTGCTGGTCCGAGGACCCGCCGCCGGTCCGGATCTTGTTCAGTACCGCGTTCCAGGCGTCGTGGTTCGCCTGCTCGACGGCGCCGAGGTTCCAGTTCTTGATCTCGGATGTGAGGTTGTCCGCGGCGTTGGCGTCATTCGTGTACGAGATGCCGACCTTCGCGCTCACCGTCGGGGTCGAGGAGGTGTCGAAGGTCAGGTACATGCCGTTCGCGCCTGTCGTGGGGGGCTCGACGGCAGCCTTGTTCGTGGTGGACGCCCCGGACCCCGCATCGGCGCTGGGCGCCGGGGACGGCGTGCTCGAGGATGTGGTGCCGCTCCCGTGCACGGTCGGGGAGGGCGCCGCGGGAACGGTGAAGTGCCTCTCCTTGAGCGGTTTCGACGGGTGCGTCTGCAGGTTCTGCTGCGCCCTGCCCGCCTTCAGCGACGTCGCGCTGGGGTTGATGGTGCTGCCGACCCAGGTGCCGCTCGCGGTGAACGGCCGATCGAACTTGATGTCGAAGTGCAGCGTGTACCTGTTGTTCGCGCCGCAGAAGTGACCGCTGTCGATCGAGCCGCTGATCTCCTTCTTGTTCACCACCTGGACTCGGGTTCCGTCCACCTGCGTGGCACCCCCACTGAGCTTGAACAGCAGGTTCGCCTGCTGGCCCGCGGGGAAGGTGAAGGTGCCCAGCCCCGCACGGGTGGTGTCGGTCAGCTGGGTCTTCACCCCGTTCGCGTCGGTGACTTTGTAGTACCCGATACCCGCCTGCTCGTCGTCGTGGCTGAAGCCGACGGACGTGTCGCCGAGCTTGCCCGACAACGCTCCGGTCACCGGCAGGACGGGCAGGTCGCCCGCGACGCCGCAGCCGGGACCCGAGACATGGGTGAGGCTGAAGCCGGAGATCTTGTTGTCGTTGTACTCGTAGCCGCCGCCGGAGGGGCGGTCGGGCGTCGTGTCGGGACCCCACTGCACCATGCCGGCGGGCATGTCGGGGCCGGGAAAGGTGTCCACCGCACCGGAGGTGCCGATGAGGGGGTTGACGAGGGACGCGGGGTCCGTCACCAGGGCCGGCGTCGCGGCATGGGCGCCCCCGATCGCCGGGAGTGGGAGTACGGCGATGCCCAGGACGGACACCACCGCCAGGCGTTGGCGGAATCTCATTCGGTCATGTGGCGCCGTTGAACGTCGAGGTCTGACCATCGGTTGCCTCCGCAGCGGTTGGCGCTTCGCACATCGGTGCTGACGTCCCCCGGGAACGGAAAACGCCAGCGGTGGGCAACGGCGTCGGTCGCTCCGACGGCCTGACAACGTTGCCATGCACGAGAGTTGAGTGAAACGCGAGTGCTTGCGGCATGTCAACGAGCCCAACAAGACTTTCTGAGTGCGAAGTTCACAGAGGGACGCTCTCAGCGCCTGGAGTGTGGCGTCGTGTGCCCGGACGATGCCGGCCACGATGGCCGGACCCAGACCCGGACCCGGACCCGGACTCAGACCCAGACCCGGACTCAGACCCGGACTCAGACCCAGGCCATGGCCCTGCGGCGGGCCAGGACCCGGCCCAGGCTTTCGCCCGCGGTCGGGCCGAGCGCTACGAGGCCTGGCGCGCCCAGATCCGCGAACTGGCCGAACGAGGTGTCACCGAAGGGGAGTTCAGCTCCGACGACCTGGACGGCCGCACGGTCCGCTGCCCCGCCCTCGCCGACGGTCTCGCCCCGCAACGGCTGCGGCGGGCACCCCCGCCGAGCACCGAGGACGCACGCCGCCACCTCAACCGTCTGATCGAAACGGAACTCCGACGGCGGTCGTGAGACGGTCGTCGGGCCCCGCACAATGGTGCCCGGCACCGAACAGGAGGACCCCCGCATGTCCCGCAACCCCGAACGGAAATACCGCGTCGTCACGTCGTTCCAGCGGCGGATCGGCAATCCGCTCCTGAAACGCCTGCCGATCCAGACCCTGCTGGAGACCACGGGACGCACATCGGGGCTGCCGCGCCGAACCCCGGTGGGCGGACGTCTGACAGGACGGGAGTTCTGGTTCGTCAGCGAGTACGGCGAGCGTTCGCAGTACGTGCGCAACATCCAGGCGGACCCGCGGGTCCGGGTCCGCGTCCGGGGCCGCTGGTACACCGGGACCGCCCATGTGATGCCCGAGGACGACGCCCGCGCGCGACTGAAGAGCCTGCCGCGGTTCAACAGCGCCGCGGTGCGGGCAATGGGTGCCCGTCTGACGACGGTGCGCGTCGATCTCACGGACTGATCCCTGCCGCGCGGGGAATTGCGCGCCCTGCATGGAATTCCCATTTGCCTTTTCCGAAAAAGTGTGGGCACGGGCTTTGCGTGCCTTTCCTTGCCCACACTTCGGGGCTGTTCGTCAAGTGCGAGATCGACAATATTCAAAGGGATGGAACGCGCCCGGAGCGGCGCCGAAAGAATGCTACGGTTGAGCCTCGTCCCGAGTCCGGATCGCGTGCCGTATCGGCACCCTGGCCTCGGATTGCACAGCGAGTGTTCCGTTTCATCAGACTCCGTTCACTCTTTCGTCTCCCCGATCACGGCACCGGCATTTCATGTCTGCGGCGTGGTCGGGGGCACTGTTTCCTGCGCACTCCCTGGAGTACTTGATTCATGTCTGCTGAGAGCGTGACCGCTGTTGCCCCCGCGGGGCCGGATACATCCGGTTCCTCGTCCGGAGGCAGGCATCTCGGCCTGGCTCTTTTCGTGATCGCCGCGGCCCAGTTGATGGTCGTCCTGGACGCCACGATCACGAATATCGCCCTGCCCGCCATCCAGACCGACCTGGGCGTCTCCGACGCGAACCTCGCCTGGGTCGTCAACTCCTACGCGCTGGCCTTCGGAGGCCTGCTCCTGCTCGGCGGGAAGGCGGGTGACCTCTTCGGCCGGCGGAAGATGTTCCAGGTCGGCATAGCCGTCTTCACCCTCGCCTCCCTGCTGGGCGGACTGGCGCCGAACGAGAACCTGTTGATCGGCGCGCGCATCCTGCAGGGCGTCGGTGCCGCACTCGCCGCGCCCAGCGCCCTGGCCCTGATCACCACGACGTTCCCGGCCGGAAAGTCGCGCAACACCGCGATGGGCGTGTACGCGGCGATGGGCGGCGTAGGCGCCACCGTCGGCCTGCTGCTCGGCGGCACGCTCACCGATGTTCTCGACTGGCGCTGGGTGTTCTTCGTCAACATCCCCATCGGCCTGGCCGTTCTGGCGGGCACCCGCACCCTGGTCGAGGCGGAGCGCCACCCCGGCCGCCTCGACGTCCCCGGCGCGATCACCGGCACCGGCGGCCTGATCGCCCTGGTCTACGGCATCACCCGGGGCGGCGAGGACGGTTGGACGGGCGGCCTCACCCTCGTCTCCTTCGCCGCCGCGGCCGTACTCCTGGCCGCCTTCCTGTTCCTCCAGGCCCGCACCGCCGACCCGATGATGCCGCTGCGCCTCTTCAAGGACCGGACCCGGTCGGGCAGTTACGCCACCATGCTGTTCATCGGCGCGGGCATGTTCGCCACCTTCTACTTCCTGACCCTCTACATGCAGCTGATCCTCGGCTACAGCCCCGTCAGGACCGGCTTCGCCTACCTGCCGTTCAGCTTCGGCATGGCGATGGCAGCGGGCGTCAGCTCCAAGCTGGTCGCGCACCTCGCGCCGCGCCTGATCGCCGGCCCCGGCCTGCTGGTCGCGGCCGTGGGCATGTTCTGGTTCGCCACCCTGGAGCCGGACTCCTCCTACACCGCGCATCTGATGCCGGCGATGTTCGTGACCGCCCTGGGCCTGGGCATGAGCTTCGTCCCGATGACACTCGGAGCGGTCAGCGGCGTCTCCCACCAGGACACCGGCGTCGCCTCCGCGCTGCTCAACACCGCCCAGCAGATCGGCGGCGCGCTTGGCCTCGCCATCCTGTCGACGATCTCCACCTCCGCGGCCGACGACAAGCTGTCCGAGGCGGCCGGCTCCCTCTACCGGGGCCTGGCCACCAAGGACTTCGCCCTGGTGGCCAAGGCGGGGGACGCGCTGACCCACGGCTACACGATGGCCTTCCTCGCCGCCGCGGTCATGTTCCTGGCCGGTCTGCTCGTCACCGCGTTCGCCATCAACGCGGGCAAGCAGCAGCACACCGAAGGCGCCGCCCCGGTCCACATGGGCTGACGCCCACCCCGGCATCACCACGACGGACGGACAGGGAAAACCGTGCCCGCCCCACGGCCACGCGCCGCGGGGCGGGCACGGTCCTCCCGCCACTGGAGCGCACCATGACGAACCCATACGCGCAAACGGACCCCCAGGACCCCGAACTCTCCCCGCCCTGACCCGCGCCTTCGCCCTGCTCGGCAATCGCCTTCCTCATCCCGCTCGCCGCGTTGGCGGTCCGGGCCGAGGAACACCTGCCGCCGCATCCCGACCGACCCCGCCACAAGACGCTGGCGGGGCAGCCCTGAGGACCGTCAGCCGACGCGGTCCGTTATCACCCGGGTGATCTCGCGCGTGATCCGCACGATGCCGGGGGAGCGGACCGGGCAGGGCTTCGGCGTGGACGTGGTCGGTGCCAGGCAGAAGTGCAGATAGTCGTCGTCGCGGTGGAGGGCGGTGCGGTCGCGGCCCGGCTCGGTGCAGTACGCCGGATGGTCGTGCTCGTACGCGGTGCACGGCAGGTACTGCGCCCATGTGTAGCGGGCCGTCGCCGGGCTCACCGTCCTCCCGGCGTCGGCGATCAGGTCGTGGGAGGCCGCGGCCTGTGCCTTGTAGAGCGCGTTCACGCTCCGGATCCGCTCGGGGGTGATCGGGTCCGGGCCCTGCGACACCCAGACGATCCGGGGCCGCCGCGCGCCGCCCGCGTCCGCGATCTGTTCGGTCAGTCGCTTCATGTCCGCCTCGTACCGCTTGAAGTACGTGGCCGGTTCCTTGTCGTACGTGATGCCGTCCATGCAGGGCGTGTAGCCCCAGGAGTTGCCCCAGAACTGAAGCACCACGAAGTCCGGCCGCAACGAGCGCACCAGCGCGGCGGCCTTGTCCGCGGGCGGTACGAGGGATCGCTCCCCGGTCCCCTCCAGGTAGTCGCAGAGGGTGGTGCCGGAGTAGGGGGCGCTCGTGTAGCGGGCGTTCACCTCCTCCCGGAGCGACTGCCCGAGCACCTTCTGGCTCTCCATGGCGAGCGAGTCCCCGAGGTAGAGAACGGTGGGCGCCTTCGCCGCCGCGTCAACTGTGGTGGGAGCCGTGGGTGAGGCGGCGGGGCGCTGGCGGGTGGTCGTGGCCGGTGACGGAGCGGCCGTGGGCAACGCGGGATCCGGCGGCGACTGCTCCGGCCCCGACGCGGGATCCTCGCACGCGCCGAGCAGCAGCCCGGCCAACATTACCCCCACGATCCACGGCCTCCGCATGAAGCAACTCCCGCCCCGCCCGCCGAAAGGGGTCCCCAGGCAAGCACAGCGGGGCAGAAGGCGGAAGACGTACGTCGGTCACGGCGGGGTCGGGCCTCAGACCGGGGGTCGGTGGCGGATGCGGGCTGCCAGCAGCGCCACGTCGTCCTCCGCGTGCCGGGCGTCGAGCCCTACGAGGACCGCGTCGAGAGCCGCGTCGACACCGGTCCCGGGAGGCAGCCGCAGCCCGGCCAGCCGGGCGAGCGAGGCGTCGATGTCCTCGCCGCGCCGCTCCACCAGTCCGTCGGTGAACATCACCAGGGTGTCCTCGACAGCGAGCGCGCGGGTGACCGCCTCGTAGCCGCCCACGCCGGTGCCCAGCGGCGGACCGACCGTCAGATGCAGCAGTTCCCCGGTGCCGTCCCCGGCGAACACGACCGGCGGCAGATGCCCGGCGCTGGCCAGCGTGGCCGTGCCCCGGGCCGGGTCGACCTGGACGAGCAGAGCGGTCGCCGGACGCCGGGTGCTGTCCTCGGAGACGGCCGCGTCCAGGCGGCGCAGCACCCGGTGCGGAGGCAGATCCGTGGAGGCGACGTAGCGCAGCATCGAGCGGTACGCGTTCATGTCCACCGCGGCGTCCAGCCCGTGCCCCATGACGTCGCCCACCACCAGCAGGGTGCGCCCGAAGTGCAGCCGTACGGTCTCGAACCAGTCCCCGCCCACCAGGACGCTGCTGCCGGACGGCAGATAGCGGGTGGCGAGGTCGAGGTTGGGATGCGGGCGGCCCGGTTCGGACAGCAGAGCCCGCTGCAGGGACAGCACGGTATCGCGTACGGCGTCGTGCTGCTGTGAGTGGCCGAGGTGGACGGCCGCGAGCCGTGCCGCGTAGTGCGTGACGGCGGTTCCCCGATCGCTGAAGGCCTGCCCCTGTCGGACGGCCAGCAGCACTCCGTACAGGTGGCCGTGTGCCAGCAGCGGCACCGTCATGACCTCCCGGGGGACCGTGCCGGACAGGTCGAGCGACGCCGTGATCGGAAGTCCCTCGTCGAGCGCCTGGACGGACAGCGGGCGGGCGCCGTGCGCGGTCCAAGGGGTGAGCAGCTCGGAACGGCCACCCGTGGCGACACGGGTCAGGTTCGGCTCGTGCGAGTGCTCGGCGGCCGGGACGTCGGTGGGCAGCAGATCCACCGCGGCGGCGTCGCAGACCTCCCGGCACACGAACTCCGCGAGCTCTTCGCAGGTGGTCCGCTCGTCCAGGGTGGTGCCGATCGCCTCGACGGCGTCCTCCATCGCGGCGAACGACGCCCCTGCCCCCGTAGCGTCCTCACCGCCTCGGCCCGTCATGCCACCTCCACCGCCGCACACACGTCTGGGGTCCATCCACGCACGCGCGTCGCCGGCGCGCATGCTCAGATGCGCGGCGGAAAGTCGTTCACCAGCACGGCAGCCCCGTCGAAACGACCGGCCTTGAGGTCCCGCAGGGCCTGCTGTGCCTCGGACAGCGGGTAGGCGTGCGTCGTGGCGCGTACGCCGTGGCGGGCCGCCAGCGCCAGGAAGTCCTGCCCGTCCCGGCGGGTGTTGGAGGTGACGCTGCGCAGCTCCTTCTCGTAGAACAGGTCGCTCTCGTAGTGCAGTGGCGGGGTGTCGCTCAGATGGATCCCGGCGACCGACAGGATTCCGCCCCGGTCGAGGGCCCGCAACGCGACCGGGACCAGATCGCCGACCGGCGCGAACAGGATCGCGCTGTCCAGTGGCTCGGGCGGCTCGTCGTACGCGCCCCGGGCGGACGCGGCCCCGAGCTCCAGCGCGAGCCGCCGCGCGGCCGGGTCACGCGTCAGTACGTGCACGGTGGCGCCCTGCGCGAGGGCCAGCTGCGCGCACAGATGGGCGCTGCCGCCGAACCCGTACAGGCCGAGCCGTCCGCCGGGCGGCAGCGCGGCGCGCAGCAGCGCGCGGTAGCCGATGATGCCCGCGCACAGCAGCGGCGCCAGCGCGACGTCGTCCACCTCACCGGGCAGCCGGTAGGCGAAGGCCGCCGGGACGGTCGTGTACTCCGCGTATCCGCCGTCGGCGTCCCAGCCCGTGTACTGCGAGGCCGCGCAGAGGTTCTCGGACCCGCGCGCGCAGTACCCGCACGTGCCGTCCGTACGGCGCAGCCAGGCGACGCCCACCCGGTCGCCGACCGAGTGGGCGAGCACGTCCTCACCCGTCGCCGCGACCACACCGACGACCTCGTGTCCTGGCGTCACCCGGGGCCGCCGCACCGGCAGGTCTCCCTCGCTGACGTGCAGGTCGGTGCGGCACACCCCGCACGCGCGCACATGGACGAGAAGCTCGTCGGCCGCCGGCACCGGGATCGGCCGCTCGACGAAACGCAGCGGTTCTCCCTCGATCGGCCCGGGCCTGGCCACTTCCCACGCGTGCATCATCCCGTGTCCCCGTCCCGTCGACGACCACCCGAGCCCTCTCTCCAGTGTCGTCCAGGGCGTCCCGCTCGGCGCGCGGCCCGGACGGAGGCTGGCTAGCGTGAAACCGGAATGGACCGTAACGAACCGTAACGAACCGGGAAGAGTGGAACGCCATGGCCGTACAGCCCGAGGGAACGCCCTGCTGGGCGGACGCGATGTTCAGCGATGTCGAGGGAGCGAAGAGTTTCTACGGTGACGTGCTCGGCTGGACGTTCGGCGAGTCGTCCTCGGAGTACGGCAACTACACCCAGGCCTACGCGAACGGCAAGGCGGTGGCCGCCGTCGTCCCGCCGATGCCCGGCCAGGAGGGCCAGTCCGCCTGGTGTCTGTACCTCGCGTCGCCCGACGCCGACGCCACCGCCCGGAAGATCCGGGCCGACGGCGGTGAGGTGCTGATGGAGCCGATGCAGGTCGGCGACTTCGGCACGATGGTGATCGCCCGGGACCCGAGCGGTGTCGTCTTCGGCGTCTGGCAGCCCGGCCGGCACGAGGGCTTCGAGGCCCGGGGCGTGCCCGGCGCGTACTGCTGGGCCGAGGTCTTCACCCGCGAGCCCGAGAAGTCGGACACCTTCTTCTCGGCCGTCTTCGGGTACCGCATGAAGCAGCTGGACGACGCCGCCGTCGACTTCAGGCTGTACGACCTGGGCGAGGATCCGGTCCTCGGCCGGATGCGGATGACGGACGACTTCCCGCCCGAGGTCCCGCCGTACTTCAACGTGTACTTCACCGTCGAGGACTGCGACGCCGCGGTCGCGAAGGCCACCGAACGGGGCGCGATTCTCCGCTTCGGGCCGATGAGCAGCCCGTTCGGCCGGTTCGCCGCGCTGAGCGACCCGCAGGGCGCGGCGTTCTCCGTGATCGACGTCAAGACGACCGAGGGCGCGATGCCCAAGGCGACCGACGTGTCCTGAACGGACCGCGGAACCCCCGCGGACCGGCCGCCCCGGAGAATGGCGGAATTCCTCCGGGGCGGGCCGGGGCCTCTTGTCTCAGGGGCAACCATGCGCATGCGGTGCTCGTCCCCTCTTGTGGTTGCGGCACGTTCGAGCGGCCGAACCCCCCACAAGGATTGCGAGCGAAAGAGACCCCATGCTCCGCATTCACTTCACTTCGGACGATCTGCAGAACATTCGAGTGGCCCGGCAGCCTGATCCCCTGTGGGAACTGATGTGCAGTGTCTGCCGTCTGGAAACCGGCCAGGGACCGCTGGAATTCGGACATTGGCGCCGCTCGGCGCGGCAACGATTCTCCGGCGACTCGAACCTGGGCCGCGCACTGCGCCCGCTGCGTGCCCTGATTCCCGCCACCGGCTACATTCCGGACTTCCTCACCCCGCCGGTCACCGGTGGCGGTCTTTCCGCCGGACTCGACCAAGTGCTGCGCACACCGCGTGTGCAACTGGTCCGCGAACTGACGCGGCTGGCCGAGTCGCGCCCGGTCCCGAACTGGACCGTCTCGCTGGGCAGACCGGGCAGCGACGGGCTCAAGGTGCTGGCGAACTCCCTGGGGATCTACTTCCGCGGTCTGCTGGAACCGCACTGGCCGCACATCCGCACGGCGGTGGGCAACGATGTCGGGGTGCGCGCCCGAGCCCTCCTCGACGGCGGTACCCAGGCACTGCTGGAGAGCCTGCGCCCGGTCGCGCGCTGGAGTGCCCCGGTGCTCGAAGTGGACTATCCCGTCCAGCGCGACCTGTATCTGGAGGGCCGAGGACTTCTCCTGGTGCCCTCCTACTTCTGCTGGCGCAGACCGACCGCGCTGGCGGACCCCGGTCTGGATCCCGTGCTCGTCTACCCCGTGGCGAAGACTCCGCTCGCCGTCGCGGACGGTACGGACGACGGGGTCGAGCGCCTGCTCGGCCGCACCAGGGCCGCCGTACTGACCGAGGTCGCCGGTCAGAGTGCCCGCACCACCTCCGAGGTGGCCGAGGCCGTGGGGATCGCGCTGCCCAGCGCCAGCTACCAGATCGGCGTGCTGCGCGACGGGGGACTGGTCGCCAGCCACCGTGACGGCAAGTACGTCCTTCACACGGCGACGCTGCTGGGTCTGCGGCTGCTCGGTACCAGCCCCCGGGTCCGGGAGAGCATGCTCCGGCCCGTGCGGGGAGTCGCCGCCGGACCGTGACATGATCGGGGACATGCTTGAACGTGTGGTGGCCGCCTGTGACGGGGCTTCGAAGGGAAACCCGGGACCGGCCGGATGGGCGTGGGTCGTGGCCGACGGCGCGGAGACGCCGACCCGCTGGGAGGCGGGAGCGCTGGGCACGGCGACGAACAACGTCGCCGAACTCACCGCGCTGGAGCGCCTGTTGACAGCGATCGCGCCGGACGTCCCGCTGGAGATCCGGATGGACTCCCAGTACGCGATGAAGGCCGTCACGACCTGGCTGCCCGGCTGGAAGCGCAAGGGCTGGAAGACGGCCTCCGGAAAGCCGGTCGCCAACCAGGAACTGGTCGCCCGCATCGACGAACTCCTCGACGGCCGCACCGTGGAGTTCCGTTACGTCCCCGCCCACCAGGTCGACGGCGACCGGCTGAACGACTTCGCCGACCGCGCCGCGAGCCAGGCCGCCATCGTCCAGCAGCCCGCCGGCAGCGACCTCGGCTCCCCGGAGCCCCCGCCGTCCCCCGACACCCCGGCCCCCGCCGGGCGCCGCCGCACCACGGCCGCCGCCTCCGCCAAGACTCCCCGGCAGGGCACGTCGGCCCGTACGATCAAGGCCAAGTTCCCGGGCCGCTGCCTCTGCGGCCGCTCGTACGCGGCGGGCGAGCCCATCGCCAAGAACGGCCAGGGCTGGGGGCACCCCGAGTGCCGCACGGCCGAGCCGAGCAACGCCTAGTACTTTCCCTGCCTCGGTCTCCTTCGGGGGCTGTCCGCCGAACACTCGGCGGACAGCCCCCGAAGTGCGTGGCGGACAGTAGTGCGAAGACGGGGCGCGTCGGGGAGGATGTGGGACCTTCGGCACCGGCCGGGTGCATGGGGCCTTGGCAGGGGGTTGTGTGGAGGCGCTGGAGGCAGGGGACCCGCGACAGGCGGGGCGCTACCGGATCGTGGCGCGGCTCGGTGCGGGCGGGATGGGGCGCGTCTACCTGGGTCGCTCGCCGGGAGGGCGGGCGGTCGCGGTCAAGGTGGTGCGCCCGGAACTGGCGGACGACGGTGACTTCCGACGCCGGTTCGCCCGGGAGGTCGCCGCGGCCCGACGGGTGAACGGCGTGTTCACCGCCGGTGTGGTCGACGCCGATCCGGACGGTTCGCCCGCGTGGCTGGCGACCGCGTACGTGCCCGGGGTCCCGTTGGGTGATGCCGTGGCGGCGCACGGGCCGTGGCCCGAGGGCTCGGTGCTGGCGCTCGGCGCGGGACTTGCCGAGGCACTGGAGGCGATCCACGCGGCCGAGGTGATCCACCGGGACCTCAAGCCGTCGAACATCCTGCTCGCCTCTGACGGACCACGGGTGATCGACTTCGGGATCTCGGTGACCGGGGAGGCGAGCGCGCTGACCCGGACCGGGGTGGCGGTGGGCACGCCGGGGTTCATGTCTCCCGAGCAACTGACCGGCGAGCCGGTCGGGCCGGCCAGTGATGTCTTCTCCCTGGGCGCGGTCCTGGCCTTCACCGCCACCGGGGCCGGGCCGTTCGGGACCGGTTCGGCGCACGCTCTGAGCTTCCGTGTCGTCCACGAGGAACCCGACCTGCGCCGACTCCCGCCCGACTTGCGGGCTTTGGTGGCCGAGTGCCTCGCCAAGGAGCCCGGCGGGCGGCCCACCGTGCCCACGTTGCTGGACCGGCTGGCCCGAGCCACCGGCGACGCACCGTCCGTCAAACCCGCACCGTCGCAGGCCGGTTGGCTGCCGGAGCCGGTGGCCGCCGCCGTGCACACCCGCATCGCCACACAGCCCTCGCCCGAACCGTCGGCGCGGGCGGCGCCGTCCAGGCCGGGGGAGTGGCCCGACGGTGACCGGCCGCCGTCCGCCGATGCCGCCGGTGGCCCGGCGGGGCCGTCCCGCCGACGGGCCCTGCTCGGCGTGGGTGCCGGTGTCGCGGGGCTCGGGTTCGGCGGCTGGAGCATCTACGACAGCAGGTCCTCCGCCACGCGAAGACGCGAAGCCGGGTCCGGCGAGCGGCGCTGGCGCTTCCAGGTCGGTGGCCTCGTGTACGCGTCGCCGGCCGTGGCCGACGGTCTGGTGTACATCAGCAGCAGCCGCAATCTGTGCGCGGTGGACAGCGCCACCGGCGAACAGCGCTGGAAGCGCCCCAGGACCGGTGTCGGGTATTCGTCACCGGTCGCTGCCCGGGGGACCGTCCTCCTCAGCAGCGTCGACGAGAACCTGTACGCGCTGGACGGTGCCACCGGCAAGGAACAGTGGAGGTTCACCCTCGGCAGCGTCGGTTCCCAGTCGCCCACCGAGGCCGGTCGGGTCGTCTACATCGGCGGTGAGAACGGCAACCTGCACGCCGTGGACATCACCGACGGCAGTGAAAAGTGGCACTTCTTCGCCGGTGGCGTGGTGGCCTCGTCTCCGACCGTGGCAGACGCGGTGGTCTACTTCGGCAGCTATCACAGCCTGTTCGCGGTGGACGCGGCCACCGGTGAGCAGCGGTGGAAGGCCACCACCGACGGCAGCGTGTTCACCCGGCCTGCCGTGGTCGACGGGGTGGTCTACGCCGGCTCCGAGGGCGGCACCCTCCTCGCGGTGGACGCCGTGACCGGCGAGCGGCGATGGAAGACGGCGGTCGGCGGTGTCGTGTCCTCGTCGCTGACTGTGTCCGACGGAGTGGTCTACGCCGGCAGTGACGACGGCAACCTGTACGCGGTGGACGCCGCCACGGGCCGGCGACGGTGGAAGTTCCCCATCGGCAAACGCGCGCTCTCCTCGCCGACCGTGTCCGACGGGGTGGTGTACGTCGGCGGCGGCGACCGCCACCTGTACGCGGTGAACACCGCGACCGGCAAGCAACGGTGGAAGTTCGCCACCAGCGGGGCCGTGTACTCCTCGCCCGCAGTGTCCGACGGGGTGGTGTACGTCGGCAGCGAGGACGGCTACCTGTACGCGGTGACGCGATGACGGGTCGCGACGGAACCCGACGGGGGAGGACGAAATGGGGCACGAAGAGCTACTGACCGCGGATGTCGAGGCCCGCGTGCTGGCCGAAGCCGACAGATGGCTGCGGGCGGGGCTGAATACCGAGCCCTGCGACCGGCCGAGGGCCGAGGCCTCGGTCGCCGCCGTGTACCGCGCCCAGGGTCTGCCGGTCCCGCGGACCGTCGTATGGATGGGCTCCCCGCTGGGCGGCGCACTGGCGTCCTGGGTACTGCGCCACGGGCGGGAGGACCGGCTCGACGGGACACTGTTCACCGATCTCGCCGCCGGTCCACCCCTGTGGCTCTCGCCGGAGTTCGCGCGGCGGGCGGAGGAACGGATGCGCGGGCAACTCCCGGCGGGTGACGGACGGCCGCAGGCCGCTCGCGCGAGACGGCCGCTGACCAGCGTCTTCTGGGACACCTCCGAAGCGAGGGCGCGACTGGTACGAGCCCTGGGCGAGCCCCTGTACGACACGCTCGGCCTGCACTGGGAGCGCGGGGAGTCCGGCGCCTACGAACTGGAGGAGGAGATGAGCCGTGTCCTTTCCCGGTCGGCGAACCCTTCGCCGGGGCGCTTCGGCGGGCTCGTGCAGCGCCGCCTTCAGGGCAGGCTCCGCGGTCCGGTGCCGGAGCGCATCGTTCGGCCCGTCCGCGTCATGGACGTCATCACCCCGCCACCGCCGCCGAGCCGGGAGGAGATCTACTTGCGGCAGGAGTTCGGCGGCAGGCTGGACAGCTGGTCCGCCGCGAGGGAGTTGATCCACTGGCGTTGCATGCTCGCCGCCGCCGGGCTGCCCGGCTCACCCGCGCTGGAAGCCTTGCAGGAGGCCTTGTACCAGGTGGGCGCCTGGTGGCCGCTGGAGGACGCCGTCGTCCTCACGGAGCGCCCCGTCGCCCTGCTGCACCAGGACGAGACGGGCACCACCGCGGCGCACGTGCGGATCGCGTACGAGGACGGCTGGCAGGTGGAGGACGCGTAGACGAGAGGTGTGAGGCCCGGTCGTCCCTCCCGGTGAGGAGAGGCGACCGGGACCGGGTCTGTGAACGCGCGGTCAGACGGTGTCGAAGGTGTAGAACGCGGTGTGATCCAGCAGGTCTGCCGGTTTCACGTCGTTCCACGGCTTCATGGTCTCGTCGAGGTCCACGACGTCGGGGGTGCCGGAGAGCGGCAGATAGCCGGAGGCGGGGTGGCGGCGCTGCCAGTCGGCCCAGAGCTTGTCTATGTAGGCGTGGTGCAGCCAGAAGACGGGGTCGTTGGGGGAGACACCGGTGGCCATCTGGCCGCCGATCCAGACGTGTACCCGGTTGTGGAGGTTGACGCCGCGCCAGCCCTCGAGGTGATTGCGGAAACCGTCCGAGGAACTGTTCCAGGGCGCCATGTCGTACGTCGCCATGGCGAGCACGGAGTCCACCTCCGCGCGGGTCGGCAGCTCACGGGCGCCGCTGCCGAGCGAACGCCGCAGATACGTACGGCCGTCGACGCGCACGCTGATCGGCCAGTTGCCCGCGGAGGCCGCGAAGGGGCCGTCCATCACCCGGCCGTCCAGGCTGCGCCCGGTGCCGCCGAGGAAGTCGGGGGCCCACAGGGTGGAACGGGTCGAACGGTCGGTGCTCCAGTCCCAGTACGGGAGGGCGACGGAGGCGTCCACGGACTGCAGCGCCCGCTCGAACTCCAGCAGGAATCTGCGGTGCCAGGGCAGGAAGGAGGGCGAACGGTGGCCCGTCCGTTCGCCGTTGTCCGTGTCGCCGAGGATGAACGCGTTGTGCGTGGTGACGAAGGCGTCGTACCGGCCACTGCGCTTCAACTGGAGGAGCGCGTCGACGAAACGCCGCTTCTCGTCGGCGGTCAGGTTCGCCTGGTTCTTGCGTACGGTCATGTGCGGGACTCCACGGTGTGCTGACGGGGCTGGGTCACTGCTGGGGCATGGGCATGGGCATGCCGAGGGGGACGAGTGGTGCCCCCTGGAGTTCCACGACCGCGGCGCGGGCGGCGGCGCGCGGGGTGGGCACCGGGTCGTAGTGGCTGACGACGCTGATCCAGCTGCCGTCGGCGTTCTGCATCACATGCAGCTCGACCCCGTCGATGAACACCGCGTACCCGGCGCCGTGTTCGTGGTGGTGGCCGCCGGCGGCACGGCCCGTGATGCGACGGCCCCGGTACACCTCGTCGAAGGCCTCGGGCCCGCCGTGGTGTCCGGTGTCCGCGGCCCTGGCCACGGCGACGGTCTGGGTGCCGGCCGCGGCGGCGAGGGCGGCCGCGGCCCCGAGGGCACGGCGACGGGTGAGTTCCGGCATGCGGAGACCTCCTGCGATCAAGCTCGGTCGATGACCCGATATGCCTATCGGTTCGTCGGAGAGTGGGAGAAATCGCCGAATGTCGGTTGGCCGCGATCAGGACAATTAAGTAAATGTCGTGCAAGGTTGAACGAAGATGATCTCGCTGTGAGGGTGTCCGTGATCGACCGGAAGGCGGAATTCCTCCGGCCGGTGGACACTCCGCCGATGATCTTCCCGGGTCGGCCGGTGGCGGGTGGCGCGGCTCACGCCCGCAAGCTGGCGCGAACCGCGGGGGTCGCGCCGGCCTGGTACTTTCTGCGATCAATCGACCGCTCTGTGTGACTGGCCGGGGTGCGCGTGTGGACCGTGTGCGTCGGTGGCGGACCCGCGAGCCTGTACATCTCGATCCTGACGAAGCGCCAGGACCGCAGGACGGCGCTTGGAGGCGCTGCGCCGGTTCAAGCGGTGGCTGGGTCCGCGCATGGCGCGCACGGTGCAGGCCCGCTCGCGCCGGCAGCGCCCCCTGAAGTAGGGCGCCCATTGGGTGAATGGCAATTCACCAGCTATGGTGAATTGCCATTCACCCCCCTCTTCGCGCCGACTTCTGGAGAGTTCATGGTGGCACTGCGTGACCGACTGACGGTCCCGGTCCTCGCGCTCGGCGGGAGCCTCATGGCCGTCATGCAGGTGGTGGTGGTGCCGCTGCTGCCCGACCTGCCGCGGCTGACGGGTGCGTCGGCGGGTGCCGTGTCCTGGATGGTGACGGCGACGCTGCTGACCGGAGCGGTGCTCAACCCCGTGCTGGGCCGCGCCGGCGACATGTACGGCAAGAAGAAGGTGCTGCTGATCGCCCTCGGGATGATGACGGTCGGCTCGCTCATGTGCGCCCTCACGTCCGACATCCGCATACTCATCGCGGCCCGAGCCCTGCAGGGGGCCGCGGCCGCCGTCGTACCGTTGTCGATCAGTCTCCTGCGGGACGAACTGCCGCCCGAGCGCACGGGTTCCGCGGTGGCGCTGATGAGCTCCACCGTCGGGATCGGCGCCGCCCTCGGCCTCCCGATCGCCGCCATGGTGGTCCAGTACGCCAGCTGGCACGTCATGTTCTGGGGGACGACCGCGATCGGCGCCCTCGGGACGGCGCTGGCCTGGTGGGCGGTGCGCGAGTCGCCCGTCCGCGAGCCGGGCCGCTTCGACATGACCGGCGCGCTGGGCCTGGCCCTGGGGCTCTCCTGTCTGCTGCTGGGGGTGTCACAGGGCGGCCAGTGGGGCTGGAGCAGCCCCCGGGTCCTCGGCCTGTTCGTCGGGAGCGTCTGCGTCCTCGGCCTGTGGTGGGCTCAGCAACTGCGCGCCGAACGTCCCCTGGTCGACCTGAAACTGGCGACCAGCCCCCGCGTCGCCCTGCCCCATGTCGCGGCGCTCCTGACCGGGTTCGCCTTCTACGCCAACTCCCTGGTGACGGCACAGCTGGTACAGGCGCCCAAGGCGACCGGCTACGGCCTCGAACTGTCCATCGTGGCGACGGGCCTGGTCATGCTGCCCGGCGGGGTGATCATGCTGCTGCTCTCGCCGGTCTCGGCGCGTATCTCGGCGGCCCGCGGTGCCCGGGTGACGCTGGCCCTCGGCACCCTGGTCATCGCCGCCGGCTACGGCATACGCATCATCAACAGCCACAGCCTGCTGGTGATCCTGCTGGGCTCCGCGGTCTGCGCGATGGGCACGGCGTTCTCCTACTCGGCGCTGCCCACCCTCATCCTGCGCGCCGTGCCCGCCGGGCAGACCGCGTCCGCGAACGGTGTCAACGTGCTGATGCGCACCGTCGGCCAGGCCGTGAGCAGCGCCGCCGTCGCCGCCATCCTGGTCCACCACACCAGCCTCGTCGGCGGTGCCCCGATACCCACGCTGCACGGCTATCTCCTGGCCTTCGCCATGGCGGGTACGGTCGCACTGGTGGCCTGTGCCGCCGCCCTCGTCATACCCGCCGACCCCACCCTCCGTGACACCCGACGGGCCTCCGGCAGTTCGGACGCACCTCGGGACGAGGCATTCGAAGGAGCCTGAGCACCGTGTCCACTCCGCCCCCCGGCCTCAGCGCGACCCCGATCGCCCCACCGCGCCGCGACGCCGAGGCCACGAAGGCGGCCATCCTCCGCGCGGCCCGCCATCTGATGGCCCGGCACGCCCACGCGGACATCACGCTCAAGGCGATCGCCGACCGAGCGGGGGTGAGCGCTCCGCTGATCCTCAAGTACTTCGGGAACAAGGACGCGCTCTTCGGGCGCGTGATGTCCTTCGAGACGGACGCCGCCGCCCTCCTGGACGCACCCCTGGACCAACTCGGCCCCCACATGGTCCGCCAAGTGCTCGTCGGCCAGACCGAGCGCGGAGCCGACCCCGTCCTGCGGATCATCTTCGCCCCGCGCCAGGGCGACCAGGGCGACATCATGCGCGCCAACTTCCGCACCCAGGTCAGCGACCGCCTCGCCCTGCGGCTGAGCGGCCCCGACGCGGACCTGCGCGCCGAACTCGCCGTCGGCACACTGCTCGGCCTCGGCGCGATGTACGGCATCGCACGCGGCACCCGGCTGCGCGCGACCGCGATCGAGGACATCGTCGACCGGTACGGCCCCACGGTCCAGGCACTCCTGACGCCGTGAGGCGAAGGGCGCTGCCGGACACGAACGCCCGCGTCCGTCTCAGTTCACGCCGTTCGGACGGAACTGGACGCTGATCCGAGGCCCCGCCGCCCGCGCCGTCTTGGGAATGGCGTGCTCCCAGCTGCGCTGGCAGGAGCCGCCCATCACGATGAGGTCGCCGTGTCCGAGTGGGCGCCGTACGGTCTCCCCGCCGCGGCGCGGGCGCAGCAACAGGTCGCGCGGCGCGCCCAGGGAGAGGATCGCGACCATGGTGTCCTCCCGAGCGCCCCGCCCGATCCGGTCCCCGTGCCAGGCCACGCTGTCGCGGCCGTCCCGGTAGTAGCACAGGCCCGCGGTGGTGAACGGTTCGCCCAGCTCAGGGGCGTAGTGCGCGGACAGTGTCCGTCGCGCCTCGTCGAGGATCGGGTGCGGCAGCGCGTCGCCCGCCCGGTAGTACGCGAGCAGCCTCGGTACGTCCACCACGTGCTCGTACATCTGCCGCCGCTCCGCCCGCCACGGCACCTCGTCGACGAGCCGGGCGAACAGGGCGTCGGCGCCGCTGAGCCATCCGGGCAACAGGTCGATCCAGGCCCCGTCGCCCAGCACCGTCCGGCGCATCGCGGTCAACTGACTGAGGTGGAGCTCGTCGGTCTGGTCGAACAGCGAGCCTTGGAGGTGCGTGGACATGCCCCCAGCGTACTCCGTATTCGAATATACGTTCCATTGTGATGCTCAGGGCCTGACATCGGCCTCCGCGAGGGTGTCGGCCTCCGTGAGGACCGCGTGGATGACGTGCTCGGCGTTGGCGGCGATCACCGGATTGGTGACGCGGTAGTACGGGAGCTGGATGAGCGCCATGGACAGGGCCCAGCCGCGTCCCCGTGCCCAGGTGGCGTCGTCGGCGCCCGCCGCCTGCCGGAAGGTGTCCCGTGCCTCGGCGGGGAGCAGGTTCCAGGCCGGGATGAGGTCGCAGGCCGGGTCGCCGACGCCGACGGTGCCGAAGTCCAGAACGGCGTCGAGCCGGCCCCCGCGGGTGAGCAGATTGCCGGGCATCAGGTCGGAGTGGACCCACATGGGCGGACCGGTCCACGCGGGCGCGGCGAGCGCCGCCTCCCAGGCGGCCGTGGCGGCCGATGTGTCGATCGTGCCGCGCAGCTCGTCGAGCGCGGCGCGTGTCGTGGCATCGACGGTGGACAGGGGTACACCCCGGTAGGCGGTCGGCCCGTCGGGCAGTCGGACCCGGCGCAGCGCGGCCACGAAGGCGCCGAGGTCGGCGGCCAGGGGCCCCGGATCGGTGAGACGGCCGGCGCGCGGGGGTTCGCCGTCCAGCCAGCGCTGCACCATCCAGGGCCACGGGTAGCCCTCGCCGGGGGTGCCGGTGGCGAGGATCTCGGGGACGGCGGCCGGGAGCAGCGGGGCGAGCCGCGGCACCCAGTGAGCCTCCTTGCCCACGTCCTCGGCGCCCCCTTCGATCCGGGGGAGGCGTACGGCCAGGTCGTCGCCGAGCCGGTACAGGGCGTTGACGGTACCCGCCGACGGGAAGCGCTTCAGGGGCAACTCGGCCCACCGTGGGAACTGCGCGGCCAGCAGTCGTCGCACGAGCGAGGCGTCGATCGGGAACTCGCCGGGACGCATCGGGCCCTCGGGGATCGTTTGCGCTTCTGATTCTCTGTCGGACACGGGGCCCAACTATGCCTGCGACGAAGGCGGTTCGCGCTTCTTTTTCGCGGCAGGCAACCTGGCGTACGCCGTCGCCGTCTTGATCCGCAACGGGTGGGCGACGTGACGACCGCGACGTGGACGGATTTCCGAGTGGAAATCCAGCACACTATACGCTCCGCGTATACAAGGTGTGTATACGTGAGGTGCATAGTCGAGTCGCCGGATGCCGCCGATCCGTGAAAGTCGGCCGATCGAAAGGGATCCATGTACGGCAAGGCCTTCGCCCCCGAATACCAGGGCGCTTTGACCACCCTGTCCGTGAACTCCTCGCTGACCGATGTCCTGGCGGCGGGTACCGAGCAGCTGCGCGCCGCCGAGCGCGTGGGCGCCCGTGCCGAGGCGGCCCGTTCGGGCCTGGCGGTCGCCGAGGCGCACCGCAGGCTCGGACAGGTGGCCGACGCCGACCGGGCGTGGAAGGCGAGCTACCGCACCGCCCGCGCGGCCGGGGACACCGGCGCGATGGCATGGGCGCTGTGGAGCGGCGGCACCCTGGCCCGCCAGCGCGGGGCGTTCCCACTGGCCTGGCGGCTGCTGCGACTGGCCGCCGAACTCGGCAAGCAGGCCGGGGACGTCGTCGTACGCGGCTACTCCCTGGCGGGCATGGCGGAGACCGGCCGCATCCAGGGCGACTACGCCGCCGTGACCGCCCTGCACGAACAGCTGCTGGTCGAGGCCCGCAAGCGCGGCGAGGCCCGCCACACCGTGTGGGCCCTGGAGGGCATCGCGCAGATACACCGCAACACCGGCGCCTACGACACCGCGTACGCCATGTTCGAGGAAGCGGCCGAGATCTCCGCGCGCGCCGAGGACCGGCGCGGCCACGCCTGGGCTTTGCGCGGCCTCGCGGACATCGTCTCCGTACGCGACCGGGACCCGGACCGCGCGCTGGCACTGCTGAGCGAGGCCGAGGTGTCCTGCCGGGCGATGAACCTGTCCGGGGCACTCGCCTACAACCACAAGATGCGCGGCAACGTCCTCTACCGGGCCGGGCGTTATGAGCGGGCCCGGGACCTCTACGCTCAGGCACTGGCGGAGTTCGAGGCGATGAGCGAGCCGCGCGGCCGGGCACTGTCCCGGCTCGGACTGGTCAAGTCCCTGGCCAGGCTCGGCCGCGAGCACGCCGAGACCGCCGCGGAACTCACCGAACTGGCCGAGGTGTTGGAGGGCATCGGGCTGCGGCACGCCCGGGAGATGGTCGAACGGGCGCGGACGGAACTCGGCCTCACCCCGGCGGAGGGCCCGGACACGGAGGCCGCCCGATGACCTCTCCCCGTACGGTCCTGACGGCGCCGGCCGCCGCCCCGGAGATCCTGGCGCGCTGCCGCGAACTGGTCGCCCCGGCCCTCACGGAGGCGATCGACGGGCTGCACCCCTGGGTGGCGGAGATGGCCGGCTACGCGCTGGGTCGATGCGAGGTCGGCGGCGCCCCCGCGACCCACCGCCAGGGCAAGGGCGTACGGCAGGCACTCGCCGTGCTCGGGGCCGAGGCGGCCGGAGGCTCCGCCGAGGCGGGCGTGCCGGGCGGGGTGGCGGTGGAACTGCTGCACACCTTCTCGCTCCTGCACGACGACATCATGGACGGCGACGCGATGCGCCGCGGCCGCCCAGCGGTGTGGAAGGCGTACGGCACTGGCCCCGCCGTCCTCGCGGGCGACGCGCTCTTCGCCCTGGCCGTCGAGACCCTCACCGCGGCGCCCGCGGCCTCCCAGGCCGCGGCGGCCGTACGGCGGTTGACGAGGGCCTCGCGCGACCTGGTCCGCGGTCAGGCCGACGACCTGCTCTTCGCCCACCGCCCGTGGACCGGCCCCGACGCGGTGGGTGCGGGGGAGTACGAGGCGATGGCGGAGCACAAGACCGGTGCCCTGCTCGGCTGCGCGCTCGCCCTCGGAGCCGGGCTGGCGGGCGCGCCACGGGAGACCGCAGCCGCCCTGGACCGCGCCGGACGGCATCTCGGGGTGGCCTTCCAGATCGCCGACGACCTGCTCGGCATCTGGGGCGATCCGGCCGTCACCGGGAAGCCGGTGCACGGTGATCTGCGGCACGGGAAGAAGACCCTCCCCGTTCTCGCCGCCCTGGCCGCGCCGGGCCGCTCAGCGCTCGCCGAACTCCTCACCTCCGCCGCCGTCCTCGATGACGGCGCCGTACGCCGGGCGGCGACCCTGGTCGAGCGGGCCGGCGGCCGCTCGGCGGCCCTGGGCGCGGCGCGCCGCCATCTCACCGAGGCGGACACCCTGTTGACGGAAGCCTCCCTGGCCCCACGTCCCGCCACGGACCTGCGGACGCTTCTCTCCTCCCTCGCCCACCGCACGATCTGACACCTGCTCGCCTCCGGCTCCCCCACTGTGGGCCGGAGGCGCTGCGACCTCGATCACATGTGCGGGTTGGTGGACCTCGTCGGGCAACCATCGCCCCGCTCGTCGCATCTGTCGGGAGGGCCCGACAGCTCCCACGGCGTTCAACGACGCCGTGCCCCAGGGCGGTTGGCGACGCCGGCCGCCCCCGTTCGAAGGAACTCAGTGCGTAGACCCCACATACGCCGCGTGGCGATCGCCGTCGCGGTGACGACGGCGGCCACGCTTCCGATGGGCCCCGCCTTCGCGGCGCCCGACTCGCCCGCCCGCACCGCGACTTCGGCCTCCTCGCCGGTGGAGGCCGCACGGGTCGCCGCGTTCGCCCACGCCCCGGCCACCGGTGTCGGCCCGGGTGACACCCTGCGGGCCACGGACGTCATGACCGACCCGGACGGCAAGCAGCACGTCCGCTTCGTCCGCAGCCACCAAGGGCTCCCGGTGCTCGGCGGCGACCTGGTCATCCACCTCGGCAAGCAGTCCGCCTACCTGGGCGTGACCCGGGCCGCCGACCACGCCGTCAAGCCGGCCACGACCGAGGCGAAGCTGACGCCCCGGCAGGCCGAGCAGAAGGCCGCCGCGGTCGCCCAGGGCGACGCGGGCAGCGCCGCACTCGTCGTCGACGCCCGCGACGGCGCCGCCGCCCTCGCCTACCAGGTGCGCGTGACGGACAGCGACACCACCGAGGCCGGCGGCTCCCGCACGGTCGTCGTGGACGCGCAGAGCGGCCGGATCCGCAGCAACACTCCCGACAGCGACGAGTTCATCTCGCCGCACCTGGAGAAGACGCTGCGCGAGAAGGGCGAGACGGCGAGCCCGGTGACGGGCGTGGCCACCCAGCCGGCCGGCCTCCTCGGCGCGACGGCGGCCGCCCGCTACCCGGTCAAGGCCACCGGCAGCGGCACCTCCCTGTTCGCCGGCAAGGTGACGCTGACCACCACGCAGACCGCCCGCACCAGCTTCCTCCTCAAAGACCCCACCCGGTGGAACACCGAGACCCGGGACGCCAAGGGCGCGGAACTGGAAGCCTTCTCGCGCGGCACGAAGTTCACCAGCACCACCAACAAGTGGGGCACCGGCACCACCGCCAACCGGACCACCACCGCGGTCGACGCCCAGTACGGCATCACCCAGACGCTGGACTTCTACAAGAAGACCTTCGGCCGCAAGGGCATCAAGAACAACAGCACCGGCGCCCGCGCGATGGTCCACTTCGGCCGCAAGGTCGGCAACGCCTTCTGGGACTCGACGTGCGGCTGCATGCTCTACGGCGACGGTGACGGTGAGATGTTCAAGAAGCCGCTGGTCGTGCTGGACGTCACCGGCCATGAGCTGACCCACGGCGTCGTCGACGCCACCGCGGCCCTCGAACCCACCCGGGTGGACGCGCGCGGCAACCAGTACGGCGAGCCGGGCGCACTCAACGAGTCACTCGCCGACATCTTCGGGTCCAACGTCGAGTTCTCCGCCAACAACCCGAAGAACCCGCCCAACTACCTCATGGGCGAGAAGCTGGGCCTCGCCCAGAAGTTCCTGCGCCGCCTCGACCACCCCTCCCTGGACAAGCTGGAGGGCACCATCGACTACTGGTCGCCCGCGGCGTACGACACCGAGGTGCACGCCGGCTCCGGCGTCTCCTCGCACGCGTACTACCTGCTCGCCGAGGGCAGTGGCCGCAAGACGATCGGCGGTGTGAAGTACGACTCGCCGACGTACGACGGCTCGCGGGTGACCGGCATCGGACGTGCCAAGGCGACCGCGATCTTCTACCGCGCGCTGACCCGCTACATGGTCTCCACGACCGACTTCCACGACGCGCGGACCGCGACCCTCGAGGCCGCCGCCGACATGTACGGGGCGACCAGCGCCGAGTACCAGGCGGTGGACGCGGCGTGGGCCGCCGTCAATGTCACCACCGCCGACACCCCGGCCGCAGGGCGCTGACGGACGGGACAAGAAGAAGGGGCCCCGCCCGGCGGCGGGGCCCCTTTCGGCCGTTCTCCCGGCGTCAGTGCTGCTGTGCCTTCTGCGGAGTCGCCTCACTCGGCCGTACGACGACCACGCCGTCGCCCTCCAGCTTCAGCTGTACGGCCTCGCCCGAGCCGCCGCGGATCATCGACCCGATCGACTGCGAGCGGTGCAGCGAGGTGTGGAGCTGCGCGGTCCAGCCGACGACCGCGTCCGTGTCGACGTACACCGGCTGCTGCGGTGAGACGGGTATCACCAGCGGGTTGCCCTCGCAGATCAGCCCCAGTCTGCCGTGACCGCTGAAGACGCTGTTGAAGATGCCGCCGCCGGTGACGCCCGCGCCCTTCACGGTCTTTATCTCGTACGACAGCGTGGAGTCGAAGCACAGGACGTTGCGCCCGTTCACGGTGAACAGGTCGCCCGGCTCGATGTCGATGATGAAACAGTTCTGCGCCTCGTGCGCGAACCAGGCCTCGCCCTGCCCGCGTACCGTCATCAGCGGCAGTCCCTCACCGGTGACCGCCCGCTTGAGCATGCCGCCCACGCCCTGGCCCTTGCGCTCGAACTGCAGATTCCCCCGGTAGGCGATCATCGCCCCCTGGCGCGCGAGCATGTCGCCGTTGACGGCGTACTTGATCGACTTGGCGTTCTGGATGGTCATGCCCGGCGTGACGGCGGGCTGCACCATGTGGTCACTGGAAAAGAGATCACCCTTCATGCGGGCATCTTGGCCCGGAGGGTTTGGTTCCGCCAAGATCGCTGACATTCGCGGCCCGTTGGGGGCGGTTTGGCGGCTGCCGGGAACGCGCGAAGGGCCGGTCCGGCGCACCGGACCGGCCCTGGGGGGAGTCGTCAGGAGGCGCTGGCGGTGCCGACCTGGCTGTGCAGGCGGGCGACGACCTCGGTGAGCTGGGCGGCGACCTCGGCGTCGTCGACCGGGTGGGTCTCGGCGAAGCGGACCACGGAACCGGGAACGGAGAGCTTGAGGTCCTCCAGGACGGCGGCACCCGCGATCCCGAGGGCCTTGCGGGCCTCGTCCTGGGCCCAGACGCCACCGAACTGACCGTACGCGGTGCCGACCACGGCGGCGGGCTTGCCGGTGAAGGCGCTGGCGCCGTACGGACGCGACAGCCAGTCGATGGCGTTCTTCAGGACGGCGGTGATCGTACCGTTGTACTCCGGCGAGAAGAGCAGGAAGGCGTCGGAGCGGCCCGCGGCCTCACGAAGGGCGGTGGCGGCGGCCGGCACCTTGCCCTCGACGTCGAGGTCCTCGTTGTAGAACGGGACCTCGGCGAGTCCCTCGTACAGCTCGATCTCCGCGCCCTCGGGGGCGAGCTTGACGGCCGCCTCCGCGAGCTGGCGGTTGTGGGAGCCGGCGCGAAGGCTGCCGACGAGCGCGAGGATGCGTACGGACATGGGGAACTCCCGGGGACGAAACATTGCGGCAATAAAGCGGACCGAGGTCCGCTTGCTGGTCTGTTTAATGTTGTAGCAGCTAAACGGACCAGGGTCCAGTTGTCCCCGTCTGCCGTTACGCTGTGTTCATGTCCACCCCACTTCCGCCCTTCCCGAGAGGGCAGGAACCCTCGGGAGCCCCGGTCCCGCTGGAGCTGACCGTCGGGCCTGCCGCGCCGCAGCTCCGCGCCGATGCCGCGCGCAACCGCGCGCGACTGCTGGAGGCCGCCACCCGCCTGGTGGAGGAGCACGGGGTCGCCAACGTCACGATGGAGGCCGTCGCCGTCGCGGCCTCGGTGGGCAAGGGAACCGTCTTCCGGCGCTTCGGTGACCGCACCGGCCTGCTGATGGCCCTGCTCGACCACACCGAGCAGCAGTTCCAGGCCGCCTTCCTCAGCGGTCCGCCACCTCTCGGCCCCGGCGCGTCACCGGCGGACCGCCTGCACGCCTTCGGCTGCCGGGTCCTGCGCGAGATCCACGACCGGCTCGACCTGTACATCGCCGCCGAGCCGGACGCCTCCCGCCGCTTCAGCTCCGCCCCGTACCGTGTCCGCTTCACGCATGTCGCCATGCTCCTGCGCGAGGCCGTGCCCGGCGCGGACAGCGTTCTCCTGGCCCAGACCCTCATGGGCTACCTGGAACCCGCCCTGATCCATCACCTGACGCGACAGTGCGGGATGCCCCTCGAACGCCTGGAGTCCGGCTGGCACGACCTCGTGAAGCGGACCACCTGCCCGGTGTCCGACAGGGCCTAGCCTTTCGGTATCGGTCAGTTGAACGGGTCCAGCGTGACGTACGCCTGTTGGGGGTTGCCGTCGTGGACGAGGGACTCGTAGTTGCCGACGTCGTCGAAGGCGAACGCGTAGGCCTTGCCGTCGGCCATCTGCGCGTGGATCTTGCGGGCGTACTGGTTGGTCACCGTGTCCTGGTAGAAGCTCGCCGAGCTCGTGTCCGGCTGGTTGGGGTTGGTGAGAAGCGTGGAGCGGTTGAAGCCCGCGCACAGGGTCCGTGAAATGGGGCCGCGTACCAGGTCGTTGGGGGCGTCCAGCCGCTTGTAGCAACCGAAGATGCTGTCCGAGTCGGGCTTCTGGAAGCTGGTGACGACCGCTCCGGCGCTGTTGGTGAAGTTCATGACGTCACCGGAGACCCGCCCGAAGTACTTCGTGTTCGGCTGATCGGTGAACGGCGTCACCGTCAGCGTCGACGAACTGTACTTCTGCCACACGCGGTTGACGTAGTCGTCCATGACGGTGCCCGGCAGCGCGCCCGCCTCGATGCCGTGACCGGGAGCCAGCGCCCGCAGGACGGTGCCGTCGGACCGGGTCTGGATCAGATTGGCCCAGCCGCCCGGCTGACCGCGCAGGGCGTTGAAGAACCCGGTGTAGCCGCCCGTTTTGAGGTGGCCGGTGTTCTTGGTACTGCCGTCGGCGAGCTGGACCCCGACGGCGTACGGGGCCGAGAACATGTCGACCTGGGTGCTGTTGATCCACAGCCCGGAGTCGTTGAGCGTGTACTCGGACCAGTTGAAGAGGATGTTGCGGTTGGGGTCGCTCGGGTTCTGCACGGCCGGCTGCACCAGACCGCCGGTGGTCAGGCGGAAGTCGAGCTTCTGGCCGTAGGAGAAGTAGATCCGGCCGGAGAACTTGGGCATCCGGATCGTCATCGACTGGCCGTTCGCCGGTCCCGTGATCGAGGCGTCGGGCGCGGGCGTCGGCGGATTGCCGCCGGCGGGCCAGGCGTGGAACGTGCCGTTCGCGTCGGCCCAGCCCTGCTGGCCCGTCGAGAGGAGTGTTCCGAGGTCGTAGATGTAGACGGGTTCGCTGCGGCCGGAGTTGTTCGTGAACTTCAGCGGGATCGTCGTCGGGACGGCCGCGTTCGCGTCGGAGGGGGCGCCGAACGTGAGAAGCGCCGTGGTGGCGGTGGCCGCAGCCACCGCCAGGGCATGCCATTTGAGACTCCTGAGCCTTCTGGGCACTCGCTCTCTCCTTGGGTGGGGGGATTCCAACGAGGTCGATTCCGGCGGAGTGAAGCCGTCCGGTTCTCGTTGAGAGCGCTCTCAGAATTGCGGCGGGTGCCGTGCATGTCAACGATTCGGACAGGATTGGTCTGGTCCAACTGGGGGCTGGGGGGTGTCACCTGCCGATGTCCGTGGCGGATCCGACGGGTAGTCGGCGGAAGTGGTCATGGATGTCGCCGGGAGTGCGGGGGAGTTGTTCCTCGATTGCGCGGCCCGCGTCGTGAACTTCGTTGGGCGTTTCCGGTGGGGCAGCGGAGATGGGCCGGAGGGGCTGGGTAGGAGCAGCCCAGAGGGAGGGTCGCGTCCTGGAGTGATCGGCTCGGGCCGGAGCGCGACGTGCAAGTCTTGGCCTCTGTGACCAGGTCTGATCGGACACTTGCTGCCCCTTGGCCGACTCTGCTGACGAGTAGTCAGGTGCTCCGGCAGTGTCCGTGAACGCGCTGAGTCCGGCCTTGTCCAGCTGTCCTTGCGTGCGCGAGCGGGAGGGAAGGCTGATTGCCTTGGCCTGCGCCGATCCTCAGGCAGGCCAGGTCTCGTGAGACAAACGGAACTGTGTCAGTGCGTGGGGACAGCTGGTTCTCGGTGCCGTACCGGAGAGTCGGCAGGTTCGGCGGCCCGCAGCTCGGGCCCAGAAGTGGCAATCTTCGTCGGGAGAATGACGGCAGGCTAGCCGCCCGTCTCAACGCTGCTCATGCTCGACGCTCACGGTCCTCCTCCTTGGGCCAGGTCTCAGGCTGAGGGCGGCCAGGCCCGGGCATGCGGTGAGGCGGGTCATAGGATGAACTGCTCGACCGCGTTCGCGAAGCCCTCCTCCTCGTTGCTCGTTGTAACCCGCCTCGCCGCGCGCTGGACCTCGTGGCTGGCGTTGCCCATCGCGATGGACAGTCCCGAGTGGGCGAACATCAGTACGTCGTTGGGCATGTCGCCGATCGTGGCGATCTGTTCGGGGGAAATCTGGAGCTTGGCGGACCAGTACTTGACGACACCGCCCTTGTTGGCCTGCGGATGGGTCACATCGAGGTAGTAGGGCTGCGAGCGGGCGGCCGAGACATGCTCGCCGAACTGCGCGCGAGCTGCGACCGCGGCCGCCTCGACGACCTGGTGGTCATCGCTGACCCCGACGACCTTGGCGGTGCCCTGCTCGAGCCCGTCGAAGCCGGGAACGAGCGTGGGCGCGAACTGCACCGTCCAGCTCTCGCGATCCACGTGCGGCCCCTTCACGTCGCGGACGTACCAGTCGGCACCCCGGTAGATCCAGACGCTGAGGCCGAACGACTCCATCAGCGCGACGACCGGGGCCACCACCTCCGCGGGAATGACCTGCTGCTCGACAACGGTCATGTCCGGGTTGACGATGAGACCACCGTTGAAGGCGGCGAGTTCAGTGGCAAGCGCCAGGGGCTCGATGATCATGGACATGCCGCGGGGCGGTCTCCCGCTGGTCACCGCGAAGAGGACGCCGGCGTCGTGGAGCTTGTGGACCGCATGGACGGCGCGGTCGGTGAGGACCTTGTCGCTCGTGACCAGAGTGCCGTCGACGTCGGCAAGAAGCAGGCGGATCGGGCGGGTTGGCATCACGCCTCCGTAAGCTCTGGTCGCGGCCGGTCCGGGTGGGGAGAGGCAACGGTTCATGGATGCGGGTGGGGACCTGCGGGACGGGCTGCCAGCCGGCTTGATTTCCGAAAGTTGCTGCAGGTTACCGTCGCGACCGGCACGAGTCGCAGTCGCGTTCCTCTCGGACAGAGGAGAAGACCAACGCCCTTGAGGGCGCGCAATGCTTGGATGTACCCCTTGGGATTCGATATAACCCTGTATGAGTGATGTGGCGAATATAAGGGATATGTGTGAGTGTTAAGGATTATATCGCGAAGCTCTTACGGGGCCTGACGTCCAAAATTCACACAACACATTTTGGGCCGGCCCCTGAGGGGAGCGGGCAGTGGCGCAGGCAAGTCTGGACAAGACGGCCCACGTGCTGGGAGTCGACATCGGCGGGACCGGTATCAAGGGAGCGCCGGTCGACCTCGAGCTCGGAAGCCTCATCGGTGAGCGGGTCCGGATCCCGACCCCGCATCCGGCGACCCCGGGGGCAGTCGCGGACGTGGTCGTGCAGCTGCTCTCCCAGATCGGCGTCCCAGGACCGGTCGGGCTGACGCTCCCGACAGTCATCCGGGGCGGCAAAGTCCAGACGACGTCCCATATCGACCCGGCCTGGATGGAGACGGACGCGGCCCGGCTCTTCGCACGAGCGACCGGCCGCGACGTGAGGGTGGTGAACGACGCCGACGCGGCCGGGATCGCCGAGATGCGCTTCGGCGCCGGCAAGGGACGCAAGGGCGTCGTCGTGATGGTGACGCTCGGCACCGGTATCGGCAGCGCCGTCTTCACCGACGGGTTCCTGGTGCCCAACAGCGAGCTGGGGCACCTGCCGCTGCACCACGAGGATGCCGAGGACTGGGCCGCGGAGTCGGTGCGCGAGCACGACGACCTGTCCTGGAAGAAATGGGCGCACCGTCTGGAGACGTATCTCGAGCTCGTCCAGCGGCTGCTGTGGCCCGACCTGATTGTCATCGGTGGCGGCGTCAGCAAGAAGGCCGACAAGTTCCTGCCGTACATCGAGCTCAGGACCGAGATCGTACCGGCGCAGCTGTTGAACGATGCGGGCATTGTCGGCGCGGCGCTCTTCGCCCCGGCCGGGAAGGCTCAACCCTAGTCTGCCGCGCTCGATATGAGCGCAGGGCAGCACCTTCAGGGAGGCTCGCGTTGAGCAACAACGACCTGGAAACACCTTGCGTCGACACGATCCGCACTCTGTGCACGGACGCCATCCACGCGGCCAACTCCGGCCATCCGGGGACGCTGCTCGCCTACGACACGCGGCGAACGGTGGCGGCCGCCAAGGCGCGGCACGCCAGGGCCGACCGGCGCAACCTCTTCATCAAGATCCCCGGGAGGCCCGAGGAGCCGGCGGCGATCGAGGAGGCCATCGCCCCGGGCGTTCCGGTGAACGTGACGCTGCCGTTCTCGGCAGACCACTACCGGGCCGCGGCTGACGCCCACCCGCGTGGCGTCGAGCGCCGTGTGCAGGCCGGCCACGACCCCGCTGTCGGCTCGGTCGCGTCGGTGTTCATGCCACGCTGGGACGTGGCGGTCAAGGACACCGCACCAGCCGGCCTGACCGACACCTTCGCCCTCGCCCTCGCCGTGTACCGGGCCTGCCGCGAAGTGATGGGCTCGCAGCGCTTCCAGCGGCTGGAGAACGCCGGCACGCGAATGCGGCGGCTGCTCTGGGCCGGCACGAGGACGAAGCACCCGGCCGCCTCCGACACGCTTTACGTCCGCTGTCTGGCCGCGCCACTCACGGTCAACACGATGCCCGATGGGGACGGCGGAGAACGTGGCACCGGACCGGGTGATGGAGGGCAACCGCCCGACGAACGTGCTGTTGGGCGAGGTGCTCACCCCGTACCGGCTCGGCTCGCTGGTCGCGCTCTACGAGCACAGCGTGTTCACCCCGGGGGACGATCTGGGGGATCGACTCCTTCGACCAGTGAGGCGACGAGCTCGGCAAGGTGCTTGCTGTCGCGATCATCCCGGAGCTCGAGAGCGCGACCGACCCTGAACTCGGCCACGACTCGTCCACGAACGCGCTGATGCGGCACTACCGCACGCTCAAGGACTAGGAGGCGCCACATGGCGACAGACAAGCCCATGCAGCTCGGGATGATCGGGCTCGGCCGGATGGGGGCGAACCTGGTGCGTCGGCTGATGCGAGACGGCCACCATTGCGTCGTGTCCGACGTCAACGCGGCCGCCGTCGCCGAACTGGCCGGCGAGGGCGCGACGGGCGCGGACTCACCCCGGGACTTCGTCGCGAAACTGGACAAGCCACGGGCCGTATGGCTCATGCTTCCGGCCGCGATCGTCGACTCCATCCTCGACCAGCTCGAGCCGTTGCTGGAGCCCGGTGACATCCTGATCGACGGCGGCAATTCCTACTACCGCGACGACATCACACGCGCCAAGCGTCTTGCCGGCAAGTCGCTGCACTATGTCGACTGCGGGACCAGCGGTGGGGTCTGGGGCCTGGAGCGCGGCTACTGCCTGATGATCGGCGGCGAGGACGAGGTCGTGGCCCATCTGGACCCGATCTTCAAGACGATCGCTCCCGGCGAGGGCTGCGCCGAGCCGACGCCGAGCCGGACCCGGACCGACGGCACCGCCCCGCTCGGGTACCTGCACTGCGGGCCGAACGGCGCCGGGCACTTCGTGAAGATGGTTCACAACGGGGTCGAGTACGGGATGATGGCCGCGATCGCCGAGGGCCTGAGCATCATCAAGCGCGCGGACGCCGGCAAAAGCCGGCAGGAGGTCGACGCGGAGACGACGCCGCTGCGCGATCCCTGGGCCTACCAGTACGACATCGACGTCGGCGAGGTGGCCGAGGTCTGGCGGCGCGGCTCGGTCGTCGGCTCGTGGCTGGTCGACCTGATCGCCGACGCCTTCGCCGGCTCGCCCTCCCTCGACGGCTTCGCCGGGCGGGTCTCCGACTCCGGGGAAGGCCGTTGGACCGTCCTCGCCGCGGTGGACGAAGGCGTCCCGGCACCGGTCATCACCACCTCGCTCTACGAGCGCTTCGAGTCCAGGGAGGCCGGGGAGTTCACCGACAAGATCCTCTCGGCGATGCGCTCGGAGTTCGGCGGGCACGCCGAAAAGAAGGGCTGAGGACTGTGCATCACGAACTCGAGGTCGTCGCCGATCCGGATGCGGTCGCCGGCACCGCGGCGGTGTTCGTGGCGCGGCTGGCCCGGGCCTGCGTGCAAGCGCAGGGCCGATTCACGTTCGCCGTCAGCGGGGGGCACACGCCCTGGGCGATGTTCGCGCGGCTCGCACATGAGGACGTCCCCTGGGAGCACGTTGCGGTGTTCCAGGTCGACGAGCGC
Source organism: Streptomyces sp. NPDC007896 (assembly GCF_042959425.1). NCBI lineage: Bacteria > Bacillati > Actinomycetota > Actinomycetes > Kitasatosporales > Streptomycetaceae > Streptomyces > Streptomyces sp. NPDC007896. The sequence continues at coordinate 113,052 of NZ_JBIBKX010000020.1, forward strand.
GTCGCGCCCGACGGTGACCAGGACCGTAACCTCACCCACCTGCGGGAGAGCCTTGGTGCGGCTCCGGCCGAGGTCATCGCGATGCCCGTGAACGACGTCGACCTTGACGCGGCGGCCGCCGCCTACGGGCGGTCGCTACCCGAGCGTGTCGACCTCGTTCACCTGGGCCTCGGCCCGGACGGGCACACCGCCTCGCTGGTGCCACGGGACCCGGTGCTCGAAGTCTCGGACCGGCCGGTGGCCCTGACGGCGCCCTACATGGGCCACCAACGCATGACACTCACCTATCCTGCGCTCGCTCGCGCCCAGCAGGTGCTCTGGCTCATCACCGGAGCGGACAAGCGCGAACCGCTCTCGAGGCTCGTCGCGGGAGACCAGTCGATTCCCGCCGGCCGGGTCGAGGCGGCGGCGTCGCTCGTCCTCGCGGACGCGGCGGCGGCCGGCCGGGGTCCTGCTCGCGTCGGCGCCCGGTCGCCGGCAGGACCATGATGCCCGACCCCATTGCCGTGCCGGCTCCGTAAGGAGGATGAGGTGGCTTCGAACTCGTCGAACGTTCCCGCAGACGTGCTGGTCATTTTCGGGATCACTGGCGACCTCGCGCGCAAGATGACGTTTCGCTCGCTCTATCGGCTTGAGCGGCGCAAGCTGCTGACCTGCCCGATCGTCGGAGTGGCGCGCGACGGCTGGTCCGACGACGCGCTGCGTGACCACGCCCGCGCGGCGATCAAGGCAGCCGGCGAGCCGCTGGACGACAGCGTCTTTGCCCGGCTCGCCGCCCGACTCGGCTATGTGCAGGGCGATTACGCCGACCCGGAGACGTTCCATCGCCTCGCCCGGGCGGTCAACGGCAAGCGGCACCCGGTCTTCTATCTGGAGATCCCGCCGTCGCTGTTTGCCCGGGTGGTCGAGGGCCTGGCAGGCGTCGGGCTGACCAAGGGCGCCCGGGTTGTCGTGGAGAAACCATTCGGGCATGACCTCGCGTCGGCGCGCGCCCTCAACGCCGAGCTGCGTCAGCTCCTCGACGAGGATCAGCTGCTGAGGATCGATCACTTCCTCGGCAAAGAGCCGGCGATGGACATCCAGTTTCTGCGGTTCGCCAACTCCGTGTTCGAGCCGGTGTGGAACCGTGACCACATCTCCTGCGTGCAGATCACCATGGCCGAGGACTTCGGGGTCGAGGACCGCGGCCACTTCTACGACCCGGTCGGCGCGCTCCGCGACGTCGTGCAGAACCATCTGCTGCAGCTGCTCGCCCTGATGGCGTCCGAGCCGCCATCAGCCGCCGATGCGGACGCGCTCCGGGACCGCCGGGTTGATGTGTTCCGGGCGATCCCCGACGCCGACCCGGCCCACTACGTCCGCGGGCAGTATGAGGGGTACCTACAGGTTCCCGGCGTGCGGCCGCGCTCACGCACCGAGACCTTCGCCGGGTTGCGGCTTGAGGTCGAGAACTGGCGCTGGTCCGGGGTGCCGTTCTTCATCCGCGCCGGCAAGTCGCTCCCCGAGCGAGTGACCGAGATCCGGATCGTGTTCAAGCGCCCGCCGCGGCTTGCGTTCGCGGAGCGGTTCGCGCCCGAGCCCGACCAGTGGATCCTGCGGATCGATCCGAGCCCTGGCGTGAACTTCCGCATCCAGGCCAAGCAGCCGGGCAAGCAGGACACGCAACTGGTGGACCTTGACCTCCTCTTCGCAGCCGAGCTCGGTGAGGCACCCGAGCCGTACGAGCGCCTGCTCAGCGATGCGATGCAAGGCAACGCGAGCCTGTTCACCCGGGAGGACTCGGTGGAGGAGACGTGGCGAATCGTCCAGCCACTGCTGGAGGCGCCCGGCGACCCCGAGCGCTACCGGCAGGGGACCTGGGGACCGGCGGGCGCGAGCAAGCTCGTCGCCGGATATCCGCGATGGTACGAACCATGGCTGCCGGCGAGCTCTCCCGACTGACACAGCCGCGCCCCGTTCCCGGTGAACCGCCCGGTTGCGCCCCTGGAGATGATGGGTCAAGCACCGCAACGGATATCGCCCGCGCGAGTGGGACACCCGGGCGGGCAACAGGGGCGGGGGACCTCCAGGAAAGTCACCAGGTCAAGCGGGTCGTCCACATGGCCGCTGGCGAAGGGGAACCGGGCTGGGATCTGGTCGCCCGAACCTTCGGGATCAGTCGCTGAAGAGGTTCAGGTGCTCACCAAGCGTCGACGGGTGTAGGCAACGCGAGTCCCAGAAGGTGGACCGGGACCCGGAGTCCGTCACTTCAGGTGCGATCGTAGGCGCGATCCAGCTTCGTACAGAGCGAGGAACGAGTGTATTCCCGCCTCGGTAACACCCGCTGGTCATACCGCAGTCCCGCGGGCCTGGGAAACCCGCCCGATCCAGAAGGATCCCTCCCCCCGAGTCGGAGGGGGAGCGGCCCAGCACCGATGAGGTCCCCTGGCGGCCCAGGTTCTGGAGCATGTAGCGCAGGGTGCCGGGGTCGCGTTCGGGGTTGTCCAGGTGCGAGGTGATCATGTCGAGGTCGCGTAGCAGGCACATGCGGCGGAGGCCGAGCACGCTTGTCGCGCGAGCCTCGCTGCGGGCGCGTGTCGACGGACTCGCGCCCGTCGGATCACCGGAACGCGAGCGGGTGGACGCTGTCTTGGGCCGAGCGAGCAGGTCACGAGTGCTCTGCGCGCACGCGGTACGGAGAGGGGGCCTTGTGCCGCCGATCCGGAGGACGTGCGCACGGTGGAAACGGCAGCGTTCGAACCGCTCCAGCGCAGGGCCGACGCGCCCCTGCGCCTGCTGCCGGCTCACCGCACCTCGGCCGACCTGACCACGTGCCTCGCCTGGCTTCGCCGTGAACCAACTGCTGTTCGCCACCGGCCTGTTCACGGTCAGCCTCCGGGGCCGGCTGCTGTGGCTCCCCCTGCTCGCGGCCGAGGCCAAGCCGCGCGCCGCCCGCAAACTGGCACGGCAGCGCGTGGTCGTGCGCCTCGAAGCGCGCCACGCGCTGAAGACCGTCGCTCTCGCAGCCGACTGATCACGGCCACGACGACCACGAAGGTCCATACCGGACACGTCAAGTGATGGAGGAACAGGTCGGGTCGAGGTGAGGCCCGTGGTCGGATTCTGAACGGATCGCCGGGGCGCGCGCGGCGTTGCCCAAGCCATCGGCCCCTTGCTGCTTCCACGTCGACCAACTTCCGTGGATTCGGCTTCAGTTGTTGACGCCGGGCAGGGGTGGGGCTACAACCCGGGGAGAGCGCTCTCACACCCGCTGTTGCCCCCCGCACGCCGAACCGGCTTGAGGAGACCCCCCATGCAGACTTCCGCCGGCGCATCCGGCACACTCGGCAGACCGTCGGCCGGTGCCGTACGCTCCCGCACGGCTCTCGGTCTGGTCGTCATCCTGATAGTCGCCTGCTTCGCCGCCCTGACTCCCTCGCCCGCTCACGCTGCCGACCAGTTACTGTCCCAAGGACGGCCCGCCACCGCGTCCTCAACCGAGAGCGGGTCCTTCCCCGCGAGCGCGGCCGTCGACGGCGACACCGGCACCCGATGGTCCTCGGCCTTCGCCGATCCGCAGTGGCTGCGGGTGGACCTCGGTTCCACGCAGCAGCTCACCCGGGTCTCGCTGAACTGGGAGGCCGCGTACGCCACCGGGTATCAGATCCAGACCTCGACCGACGCGAACAGTTGGACCACCGTCTACTCCACCACGACCTCCACCGGCGGTACCCAGAACATCAACATCACCGGCAGCGGGCGCTATGTGCGGGTGTACGGCACCGCACGGGCCACCCCGTACGGCTACTCGCTGTGGGAGTTCCAGGTCTACGGTCCCGGGAGCACCACACCCCCGGACGACTTCTGGGGCAGCACCAGTGACATACCCCCGGCCAGCAACGCCGTCGAGGTGAAGATCCTCAACCGCACCAACGGCAAGTACCCGGACAGCCAGGTGTACTGGAACTTCAACGGGCAGGTGCACTCCATCGCCGAGCAGCCCTACCTGGACATGCCGGCCAACTCCGCCGGCCGTATGTACTTCTACCTGGGCTCACCCAACGGCTCCTACTACGACTTCATCGAGTTCACGGTCGGCAACAACGTCTTCAACGGCAACACCACCCGGGTCGACGCCTTCGGCCTCAAGCTCGCCATGCGCCTGCACACCAAGGACGGTTACGACGTCGAGGTCGGCGAGAACCGGCAGACCTTCGCGGAGGACCGCGCCACCACCTTCCAGCGCTTCACCGACGCGGTTCCGTCCCAGTTCAAGGTGCTGGCCCAGACCCAGGCGCCGTACCGGATCATCGCGCCCGGCAGCGACCCGAGCTTCCGCGCGGGCGGCGTCAACGCCAACTACTTCACGTCGTACGCCCAGTCGGTCGGCGTGAACGCGGCCACCTCCGACATCTTCGGCTGCGCCGCCTCGCTGGCCGCCAACCCCGACATGTGCGCCGCCCTCAACCGCCACGTGGCCACGCTGCCGGCGTCGCAGCAGTCCGACCCGGCGCAGTTCTACAAGGCGGCGCCCGCGAACTACTACGCCAAGTTCTGGCACGACAACGCCATCAACCAGCTCGCCTACGGCTTCCCCTATGACGATGTGGCGGGCCAGTCCTCCTTCATCTCCCACGCCAACCCGCAGTGGCTCCTGGTCGCCGTCGGCTGGTAGGCGGCCCGGAGGAGTCCCGCACACCCAACTCGCCCTGATCAGGCCTCAGTCGGCTCCGGCCGGACGCTTCGCACCGTCCGGAAGGGGCCGACGCATGTGTCGAGTCCCCTCGGCCGACGACGAGTTGAGCCCGCCCTCGTCAGTCGCGTGCCTGACGCCGACCGCGCCGTCGTTACGCGTGAGGGCGCCCGCAACCAGCGGGACCGGTGCCTGAACGGGCATCCCGTCACCCAGGCACTTCTCCAGCTCGCCACGGACATGGCGAAGCGGGGCCGCCCTTGTGAGGGCGGCCCCGCTCGATGCGGTGCTGTCGGGAGCTACTGGATGTTGATCTGGAAGGTGGTGGTCTTGTTGCGGATGTCCTCCGCGTTGCCGCTCATCCGCAAGTTGCGGAAAGTGGCCACACCGACGGCGGGTCCCTGACCGGGCTCGGGCAGCTCGTTGGCCCAGATGCCGAACCCGGACTTCGCGTCGAACGCGTCCCCACTCTTCTTGGAGTTGGTGATGGAGATGTCGGTGAAGATCGTGTCTTTCACCGGGAACTGCGGCTGGCCGCCGACGTAGTTGGTCTGGAACATCACTCCTCCGTAGGTGGAGTCGTCGATGTCGACGTCGTTGACCCGGATGCCCTGGAAGACCTTGGAGGCCGAGAACGCCCAGATGGCCGGGAAGACCTGCGAGCCCCAGAAGTGGCCGCCCGTTCTGTCCAGGGAGACGTTCTCGATCGTCGTCGGATCGGTCCCGAAGCCGTTCATCGGGTAGCCGAAGTCCAGCGAGGAGATCGTGATGCCGGAGTAGACCAGGGTGTCGGCGACCCGGATGTTGCGGAAGGTGTTGTTGTAGCCGCCGTAGACGGCGACACCGGCCGCGCGCCAGGTGAGCGTCGACGTCAGGTTCTCGTAGAGGTTGTTCTTCTCGTCGGCGCCGCCCGCGTCGATCGCCGAGAAGAGCGCGAAGCTGTCGTCGCCCGTGGCGCGGGCGTCGTTGTTGACCACGTGGTTGTCCGTGGAACCGTTCGTCATGTTGATGCCGTCGGCGAACGTGTCACGGATGCGGGAGTTCTTGATGGTCATGCTGTCGGTGTTGGCGCCCCAGTAGAGGCACACCATGTGCTCGACCCAGATGTCGTCGATGGTGATGCCCGAGACGTTGGAGAAGTCGAACACCTTGCCCGGACCGTCGATCCGGGACGTGTAGTTGCCGAAGTAGGAGAAGCCGGTGAACGACGAGCCGTTGGCGGTTGCCTCGGCCCGGAAGCCCACGTCGGTGTTCTCCTGCGAGGCGGGTGCGTGGAAGCGGGTGAACCACGACCCGGCTCCGACGACCTTGACCGCCTTGCCGTAGACCTGGAACTTGCTGGAGGTCTCGTAGTCTCCGGCGGGCAGGTAGACGCCGACGAGCTTGCCCGTGGTGTCCATGCGGACCTTGTCGAGCGCGTTCTGCACGTCCTGGTGGGAGAAGCCGGCCGGGACCGTGTAGGCGGCCGGGTCCGGGTTCGGGATGGCCGTCGCCTGTTCGGTGTTGATGAAGTCGATGGCGTAGGTGGAGGTGTTGGCCGCGTCCTTCTGGAGCCGGATCTTGGAGCCGGCCGGAACGGTCCTGCCGAGCTGCAGGTTCGCCTCGTCGTAGATGTGGCGCGGGGCACCGGAGCCGGGCGAGTTACCCGGAGAGGTCTCGTTGCCGTAGAGCCAGGCGTACTTCGATGTGAGGTCGATCGGCTTGAGGAACTGGCCGTCCACGTAGACATTGAGCGTTGTGTCGGTGCCGTCCGGGATCTCGAAGCGGGTCACCAGGGTGTTGGTGGCCGCCCGGGTGGTCCACTCGACGTACTGGCCGGTCCCGGTGAGGGTCACCGCCTTGCGGCCGCTCGCCTCGCCCGCGATGTCGCCGATCGTGCGGTTCGGGCCGACGACCTTGGCGCCGCCGCCGACAGTGCCGCCCTCGGCCTCGTACATGTCGTACGGCATGTCCGCGCCGCGGCCGACGAACAGGGCCTGCGTGGTGGTGTTGTTGGCTCGTTTGACCGGCAGTTCGTTGGCGTCGTCGGCGATCACCGTCTTGACGGTGTACTTGCCGTTGGCGGCCGTCCAGGAGCCGAGGCCGACCGGTGCGGTCGTCTGGCCGGACGCGATGGCGCCGCTGTAGGAACCGGTGAGCGTCTTGACGGTGGCGCCGTTGGAGTCCTGGACCGTCAGCGTGACGTTGTGGGCGCCGGAGGCCGAGGCCACCGTCCCCTGGTTCTTGATCGCGACCGTGAACGAGACATCGTCGCCCGCCGAGGCGCTGGAGGGCGTCCAGGCGACCGGAGCGGCGACCAGGTCCGAGCTGGAGACGGGCTTGACGACGAGGGTGTCGGAGCGGGTGAAGACGTTGTTCGCCTCGTTCTGCTCGATGACCTTGTTCGACGGGTCCACCTCGGCGCCGACCGGGTAACTGCCCGCATCCCGGGTGCCGATGCTCGCCGTGACCGTCGTCGAATCGCCGGCCGCGAGGGCCGGGACGTCCGTGGTGGCGGCCTTGGTACCGCCGAGCGTGAAGTTCAGGTCCGTGGCCTTGGACGGCTTGCTGCCGCTGTTGGTGACGGTCGCCGTCAGGCTGATGGCGTCCGACTCGACCGGGGCCGCGGGCGTGTTGGTGATGCCGGTGACCTTGAGGTCCGGGTTGGCGGCCGGGGTGCCGATGACCTGGAACTCGGCGACCTGCGCGCCGGGGGCACCGGTGTTGGAGGCGAACTTGAGCTGGATGTCGGCGGCGGAGCCGGAGACCGGGATGGTCACCGTGTTGCCGCTCGCCGGGTTGAACGTGTAGTCCTTCGCGGCCACGAGGCTGGTGAACGCCGTCGCGTCCTGGTCGCGGCCGAGCACCTGGATGTTCTGCGTGCGCGTGGACCAGGCGGCATCGGGGTTGAGCTTGACGACGATCTGGCTGAGGTCGGCGTTGGCACCCAGCTTGGTGGTGAGGGTGGCCGGGTAGGCGCCGCCCGCGCTCTCCCAATAGGTGCTGCTCTGGCCGTCGTTGGCGTTCGTGGCGACGTAGGTGAAGGTGTACGAGGAGGCCTCGATGGGCTTGCCCTGGGCGAGATCGGACCCGGCGCCGGAACCGGTCCGGGTGACGCTGTTGCTCGCCATCGACACGTTCCCGGCGGCGTCCTTCGCCTTCACGTAGTAGGTGACCGTGGCCCCCGCCGACGGAGTGTCGGTGTACGTCGTGACGTCGCCCGCCACGGTCTTGACGAGCTGGTCGTTGGCGTAGACGTCGTAGCCGGTGACCTGGACGTTGTCGCTCGACGCCTGCCAGGTGAGCTTCACGTCGTTGCCGGACTGCGTGTAGGCGAGGTTTCCGGGCGCGGTGGGGGCCTGGGTGTCGCCGCTCGATCCCTTGCGGATGACGCTGTTGCTGTTGGCGGAGACGTTGCCCGCGGCGTCCTTGGCCCGCACGAAGTACGTGATGTCGCCGCCGGCCGGCTGGGTGTCGGTGTAGGTCAGGACGTTCCCGGCGACGCTCGACCGCAACTGGCCGTTCGCGTAGATGTCGTAGCCGGTCACGGCCGTGTCGTCGGTGGCCGCGCTCCAGGTCAGTCTGATCTGCCCGGTGGCCGGCTCGGTGTAGCTCAGGTTGGACGGCGCCGTGGGCGCCTGGGTGTCGCCGGTCGCCGGTCCGTAGACCTCCAGCTCGGACGCCTGCCCGGCGGGCCAGCCGGTGTTGGCGGTGAACAGCACGCGCACGTACCGCGTGGTGGTCGTGTCCAAGGAGATGGTCGTCGACTGGTCGTTGGTGCTGTCGAAGGTGTACGCCTTCGAGGCCGTGAGGTCGGTGAAGTTCTGGTTGTCGGTCGAGCCCTGGACCTTGAAGGTCTGGCTGCGGCTCGGCCAGCCGCTGGGCAGCCGCAACGTCACCTGGTTGATCTTGACCGATGAGCCGAGGTCGACCTGGAGCCACTGCGGGAAGGCGTTGTTCGTGCTCTCCCAGTAGGTGTTGCGGTTGCCGTCACCAGCGTTGGCCGCGCCGTAGACGTCGGCGTGCCCGCTCTCGCTGAAGGGTTTGCCCTGGGCGAGGTTGGGGGTCGCGGCGGCGGTCGTGAGGACCTGCATCTCGGCGAGCTGAGCGGTGCCGGCGACCGAGTTGGCGCTGAAGTCGGCCCGTACGTATCGGGCGAGGGTCGCGGGGAAGGAGACCTTCACCGTGTTGTCGTTGCCGGGGCTGAAGACGTACTGCGCCGACGACTTGAGCGTGGCGAAGCTCTTTCCGTCGGCGCTTGCCTGGAGCGCCAGCGTCTGTTTGCGGGTCTGCCAGTGTTCGGGCAGCCGCAGCACGACCTGGCGGACGCGTTTGCTCCGCCCGAGGTCGGTCTGCACCCACTGGGCCGACTTCTTTCCGGCCTGCCAGTAGGTGTCGGTGTCGCCGTCGGTGACGTTGGCTGCGGCGTGTGCGCCACGGGTGCTGCCCGCCGAAGTCGCGGCGTCCGCAGCGGCGTTGGGGCCACCGGCCGCGTGTGCGCCGACGGCGGGCAGGCCCAGAACCATGACGGCGGAGCCGAGCGCGGCGATCGCTGCGCGGCGCCTTGTGGATCTCTGCTTGTGTCGAGTCATGCGGGGTCACTTCCTGCGGAGGCTCGCGCGCCGGTGGGGCGGCGAGGGCGGCTCATTCCTGGCGGAGTGGTGCAGAAAGGTGCAGGACGATCAGTGCGGAGCGGGGTGCAGTGCGTTCAGGCGACGGAAGCCGACCTGACGGAGAAGATCTACTAAGGGCACAGTGAGGCAGTATTTTGCGTTGTTTCATCGAAATATTGCAGAGCAGCATGAGCGGGTCTACAGCCGGAACGGCACAATATTCACCAGAAGCACCCATCACTCAGGAGTGATGTCGGCGCGGGCGCCACATCCGAGCCGCTGAAGCGGTCAAATGGCAGGTGTCGGGGCCAGCTTTACGGGCCCGCACGGTCCGGTCCGCGACTCGGCCGCGGTTGCGGGCTTGCGCTCCGAGATCGCAAGTGAACGCAAGGCGCGCAAATTCTTGCGCGATCCATGCGTCATAGGTGGTGAGATACCGACGGGGCAGAGTCCTCGTCCCCAGCGTGCTCCAGGGCTGCTTCCACACATTCCCCGCTTTTCGTCACGCGCTCTGCCGACCGGTTCCCGGTTCCTGGACTTCGTCGGCCCGGCCAGTGTTGGACAGGCAAGCCGTCGCGACCTCGAGCATCAGCTCGCCGGTCGCGTGCACGCGGGCGGCGGAGTCGTGCGGACGTCGCGAACGGCCTGTTCACGGTAAGACCCGTCGCGAAATCGTCCGTTGCCTCTAGCGCTATGCGGCCCGGGAGGTCTTCCACCTGGTCGGGCAGTTACAGCCAGGACCCCGCTCATAAGGGCTGTGATACGGGACTTGGTCACTTCCGAAACCCGGTCGTCCGCCACGATCTCCGTCGCGTGAGCGGAGCGAGGCCCCCGAGGGGCAGCATCTCCAGGCGGAACCGCTGGCCCGCCCAGCGCTACGGCGTGGGGGGCCGCTGTGGGGAGCGGAGTACGAGCAGGGTGATCTCGCTGGGGGCGAAGACGCGGAAGGGCGGGCCCCAGAAGCCGGTGCCGCGGCTGGTGTAGAGGAGGGTGCGGGTGCCGTGGCGGCTGAGGCCGGCGAGGGCGGGCTGGTCGATGCGGACCAGGTGGTGGAAGGGCCAGATCTGGCCGCCGTGGGTGTGGCCGGAGAGTTGGAGGTCGACGCCGTCGGCTGCCGCCCGGTCGACGAACTTGGGCTGGTGGGCCAGGAGCAGGACGGGGTGGTCGGGGTCCGCGCCGTGCAGGGCTCCGGCGAGGTGGGCGCGGTGGCCGGCGAGGCCGGAGGACTCGGCGGTGACGTCGTCCACGCCGGCGACCACGAGGGTGTCGCCGCCGCGTTCGAGCAGCAGATGGCGGTTGCGCAGCGGCTCCCAGCCCAGCTCGTCCATGAGGTCGACCCAGCCCTGGGCCTCGCTGTAGTACTCGTGGTTGCCGGTGACGTAGACCCGGGCCCGGGTGGCCTGCACGGTAGCGAGTGGGGCGGCCTGGGCGCGGCGGCGTTCGGCCGTGCCGTCCGCGATGTCTCCGGTGTGGCAGACCAGGTCGGCCTGCAGAGTGTTCACCGTCTCGCAGACCCGCGCCGACCAGCGGGCGCGGTCGAGCGGGCCGTAGTGGGTGTCGGTGATGAGGACGACGCGGGTGCCGTCCAATCCGGCTCCCAGGCGCGGGAGTTGTACGTCGAGGCGGCGTACCCGTGGTACCCGGCGGGCCTCGGTGTACCCCCAGGCGAGCAGCACGGCGGCTGCGCCGAGGACCGCCCAGGTGACGATCCGGGCCCGGTCCTGGCCGTCGCCGACGCCGGCCACGGTCAGGGCGAGCCGCAGCAGGATGCCGAGCAGAACGGACCAGGTGAACAGGACCCAGCTCGTGCCCAGCAGGGTGTCCCCGACGATCGCCGCCCAGTCCTGCTGCCGTCGGCCGTGGCCGCGCACCATCGCGAGCGGCATGCCGATCAGGCCGAGGGCGAACAGGGCGGTGCCGGCCAGAGTGACAGGGAGCGGCCAGTGCTGGCCGGCGTACAGCAGCAGCCAGCAGGGCACGGTCCACAGCAGGACGGGGGCGATCAGGGGGAGGTAGCGCATCAGGCGGTGCAGTCGGCTCCGCTGGGTCTCGTGCGCTGCACTGTCGGCGGATCGGGTTTCGCTGGTGTCGGTCACGCTTCCCCTCCTCAAGCAACCGGGCTGCCGTCGCGCGCACTGTATCCGGCCGTCTTCGGGCCGGTAGGACGGGGTGTTCATGGTGGGCAGCCTCATGCAGTGAAGGGGTCTTTGCCGGGCGGCAAGACTCCGCTGCGGCGGCCGGGGTGCCGACTACTACGGCCCCGGCCCCCGGGGGCTGATCTCGGTCCCCGGGAACACCCTGTTCGCGCGGGCGGTCACCGGGAGGCGCATGTTCTGGCCGGGCAGGCTCGACCAACCGCACGCCCTGCACTACCTGCCGGATCTCGCGTGGGCACTCGTGATGCCGGCCGACAGCGAGGCGTCATGGGGACGGGCGTGGAACCTGCCCTCTCCCGAGCCCCTGACCGGCCGACAGTACGCCGCCGCAGCGGCCCTCGACGGCCGTACGCGCGTGAGCGCAGTACCCAAGCTCGCCCTGCGGACCGGGTCCCTGTTCGAGACCCAGGAACGCGATGTGACGGAGATCTTCTGGTAGTTCGACCGGCCGTTCCCGATCGAAGCGAGCGCCATCGAAACCCACATCGGGCAGCTGACCCTGACGCCCCACGCCGACGCGGTAGCCCAGACCTGGCTGGACACCGGCGGGAGGCCGAGAACCACCGGCATGCTGGTTGAGGCAAGGGCTTAAGTGGCTTTCGTTTGCGAGGGTCCGAGCAGCTGACGTCGGGTACTGCCGTTTCAGTCCTGGTGGCGCAGCGCCATCATCGGGGGGACGGGGACGGGGACGGGAGTCGTCCGGCCGGTGGGCGTCAGCTCGCCCGTCTCGGGCCCGACGGCGAACGGGGCGACGCTGTCGGCTGTGCTGTTGTTGACGTAGTGCCATCGTCCACTGGGGTCGATGACGAAGTTGGTCGGACCGCTCACGCCCTGGCTGGTGTGGCCGATGACGGAGAACATCCCGGTCGGGCGGTCGATCCGGTAGCCGGTGATCGTCCTCCGACATCCCAGGGCTACGTGCTCTCGACTCTCACCGTATCGAGAATGTGCGCAGCCTGGCCGGTCTCTACCTGCTCCCCGGCCCGTCCTCTCCCGTCCGCTCGCCGTCCGCCGGGCGCTCGGCGGCCCGGTGCATGCGGATCACCGCGTACGTCTCGCCGTCCCTTGGCGGCCGCGTCCATGAACGGGTGGTGAATGTGTGCAGCCGTCCGTTCACGATGGCATGACGCGGCAGATGGGCACCGAACGCCCCGGACACCGCTTCCAGCAGTGACCGTTCCGCCCCGGCGCTGTCCTCCAGATCACTGAAGAACCGGCTCGGGTCCAGCGCCCGCGGTATCTCCCCATTTGGCCGGATCTCTCCGTCCAGGGCGCCACAGCCTCCACCAGGACGAACCGGTAGGACGTGCGGCTGTTGCCAGGGTCCGGCTCCGCGAGCCACGCCAGGTCACCCGGGTCGAGCCAGGCCGTCGGCCTCGGCGCCTCACCCGCCTGCCCGCCCCTTGGAGTGGACAGCGGCTCGCGGCCCCGCTCCGGGGTCAGCAGCGGCCCGAGCACGGGGTCGGCCACCCACCCCAGCGGCGCCAGGTGGTCCGGTCCCAGCGGCTCCCACAGGGGCAGAGCGCTTCTCAGCGTCCGCCATGGCCCGTCGGTGTCTCCCCACCGCGCCAGCTCCCGCGCCCGCTCGACCCTCTCCCCGAACGGTCCGGCCGCCGTGTACCGGTACGTGCCATTCCTCACCTGATCCAGCGTCGCGTAAGCCGGCGACACCACGTCGCCGTCGGCACCCCGCAGATGGAACGTCAGCGTGGAGTCGTCCCGGTACGCGTGCGCCGCGTGCTCGGCGACCAGCGGTGGCAGCAGCTCGGGCGCGTACCGCGGGTCCGTCACCAGGCCGTCGAAGTACACCATGTAGGTCTGTCCGAGCAGGCGGCGTATCTGGTCACCCAGCCCGGCGGCCCGCGGTCTGCCGTACTCCTTGGCCTCGTCCAGCGTCTTCACGGCCCGCTCCCAGCCGCCGCGCAGCGCCTCCAGCCGGGCCTCCTCCATCAGGGCGTCCAGCTTTCGCGTCGTGTCGTTGGCGAACACCAGCTCCCCGTCGCCCGGGCACGCCCGCAGGCTGTGGAACTCCCGGTACATGTCCCGCATGAACTCCATGAAGTTCGCGTGCCGTTCGGGTGGTGCGGCCCGCCAGCTCGCCCACGTGTACACGGCCCACTCGCCGTCCTCATCCAGGTCCTCGGGATCCGTGAGGACGTGGGTGATGTCGGACTCCACGTCGAGCTGCAGTCCGCGCCGCCAGATGTCCGCCGCCCGCCGCTCCTCGGGCCCGGCGTCCTCGTCCAGGTACTCCTCGAACATGTCCGCCAGTCCTGACTCGTTGCTGTGCCAGTGCGCGTCCTCGGTCCCCGCCAGCAGCCACACGAACCCGCCCGCGTGCCGCCACCCGTCGCTGACCTTGAGGAACTCCCGGTACGCCGTCGCATTCCACCAGCATCGTCACCCCCAGCACGTCGGCCGCGAAGGGTCACGTGCCGGTGACCACGCGCTCGTTCGTCTCGGACAGCGAGTGGATCGACTCGGACACCGTCTTCGCGGTCATCGGTCTTGACAGGAGGTCGTCGGTAGGGCTTCCTTGGGCTAGTTGCGTATCGCGCTACTGTTGCTCAATGTGAAACCGCCTGACCTTCGGTTGCGGCTCTCCGCGCGACGGGCCGCGATGCCAGGCGACGGCACTGGCATGGCTCTGGTTCCCTACACCGCGGAGTAGCGCTACAGATGACCCGTAAGCCACCTGCTGAGGACCCCGGTGACGCCCGTCTGAGGGTCGGCCCACCGAAGGAGTACGCCGCCGGTATCCCCGCGGTCACCTCCTCGCTGCGGCACGCCGGCGAACAGATGGGGGCTCGCCGCAGCCTGCTCACGCTGCTCCAGGTCAACCAGAAGAAGGGCTTCGACTGTCCCGGTTGCGCCTGGCCCGAGCCGGAGCACCGGCACCGGGCGGAGTTCTGTGAGAACGGCGCGAAAGCGGTGGCCGAGGAGGCCACCGTCCGCCGTGTCACCCCGGACTTCTTCGCCGAGCAACCCCTCGAGGAACTCCTGCCCCGTAGCGACTACTGGCTCGGGCAACAGGGGCGCCTCACGCACCCCATGTACCGCCCGGCGGGCAGCGACCGCTACCGGCCGATCTCCTGGGACGACGCGTTCGCCGTCATCGCCCGGGAACTCGCCGCGCTCGATCACCCCGATCAGGCCGCCTTCTACACCTCCGGACGGGCGAGCAACGAGGCCGCGTTCGTCTATCAGCTCTTCGTCCGGATGCTCGGCACCAACAACCTGCCGGACTGCTCCAACATGTGCCACGAGTCGAGCGGATCGGCTCTGACGGAGACCATCGGCATCGGCAAGGGCAGCGTCAGCCTGGAAGACCTCCACGAGGCCGACCTCATCCTCGTAGTCGGCCAGAACCCGGGCACCAACCACCCCCGTATGCTCTCCGCGCTGGAGGAGGCCAAGCGGCGGGGCGGCCGCGTCGTCGCGGTCAACCCCCTGCCCGAGGCCGGGCTGCTCCGGTTCAAGAACCCCCAGCGGCCCTCCGGTGTCCTCGGTGGCGGCACCCGGCTGGCGGACCAGTTCCTGCAGATCAGGCTGGGTGGAGACCAGGCGCTGTTCCAGGCCTTCAACCGCATGCTGTTGGAGGCGGAGAACGAGGCGCCCGGCACGGTCCTCGACACCGCTTTCATCGACCGGTACACGCATGGCTTCGAGGAGTTCGCCGAGCAAGCCCGCAAGGCCTCGTGGGACGACATCCTTCAGGCCACCGGTCTGCCCGAGGAAGAGATACGGGCCGCGTTCGGCCATGTCCTGGCCGCCGAGAAGATCGTCGTCTGCTGGGCGATGGGGCTCACCCAGCACCGCCACTCGGTGCCCACCATCCGGGACGTCGTGAACTTCCTTCTGCTCCGCGGCAACATCGGCCGCCCGGGCGCAGGCCTCTGCCCGGTACGCGGTCACTCCAACGTGCAGGGCGACCGGACGATGGGCATCTACGAGAAGCCGGACGCCGCGTTCCTGGATGCGCTCGGCACCGAGTTCGCGTTCACGCCCCCACGTCACCACGGCCACGACGTGGTGGAGAGCATCCGTGCCATGCGCGACGGCCAGGTACGGGTCTTCGTCGCGCTGGGCGGCAACTTCGTTGCCGCGGCCCCCGACACCGACCTGACCGAACAGGCGCTCAGGCGCTGTCGCCTCACCGTCCAGATCTCGACCAAGCTCAATCGCTCGCACGTCATCGCCGGGGAGCAGGCGCTCATCCTGCCCTGCCTCGGCCGGACCGAAGCCGATCTGCGCCCGGCCGGGCCGCAGCTGGTGACGGTGGAGGACTCCATGAGTATGGTGCACCTCTCCCGGGGGCGGCTCAAGCCCGCCTCCGAGCATCTGCTCAGCGAGGTCGCGATCATCTGCCGTATGGCACGGGCGGCCCTCGGGGAAGCGGGCTCCCAGGTGCCGTGGGAGGAGTTCGAGTCGGACTACGACCGCATCCGTGACCGCATCGAACGCGTGATCCCCGGCTTCGAGGACTTCAACGCCCGGGTACGGCAGCCGGGCGGCTTCGCGCTGCCCCACCCGCCGCGCGACGAGCGCCGGTTCACCACCTCCACCGGCCTGGCCAACTTCACCGCCAACCTGCTGAGGAGCCCGCACGTCCCCGAAGGCCGGCTGCTGCTGCAGACGCTCCGCTCCCACGACCAGTACAACACCACCATCTACGGCCTGGACGATCGTTACCGCGGCATCCACCAGGGGCGACGCGTCCTCTTCCTGCATCCCGACGACCTCACCGACCGAGGCCTGGCCGACGGGGACCTCGTCGACATCGTGAGCGAGTACGGGGACGGCGTGGAGCGCAGGGCACGGGCCTTTCGGGCGGTTTCGTACCCGACGCCCCGGGGGTGCTGTGCCGCCTATTTCCCTGAGACCAACGTCCTGGTGCCTCTCGACTCCACGGCGGACATCAGCAACACGCCCACGTCGAAGTCCATCGTCGTCCGGCTGGAACCGGCCTGATGTACAGGGCGGTGTGACCGATGAGCGCAAGAGCGTACGCTCTTGCCCCTCTGGCCCGCTTCGGCGGACTACGCGGCAATCCGGCCCCGTACGCCGGCACGGTGTGCCTGCCGGTGCATGGTGTGGAGATCGCGACGGCCTCGCCCGGACTCTTCCTCCGCCGTACCGGCCGCACGGTGGAGTCCGGCCCCATCAAGGGCACCGGCCGGACCGCGGAGGACCTCCTGGAAAAGGATCACGCCGAGAACGTGATGATCGTGGACCTGGTCCGCAACGACCTGGGACGCGTCTGTGCCACCGGTTCTGTGACCGTGCCCGCCCTGTGCAAGGTCGAGCAGCACCCAGGCACCGACCGGGAGCCCGGTGACCCCCACCGGCCCTCGGACGGACCCCGTTGTCTTCGGCGTCGCCGCGGTCCTCACCCTCGCCTTCGTCGTGTGGGGGGCCACAGCCACCGGCGCGTTGAAGGGCGCGTCCGGGACCCTGCTGGGCGGACTCATCCGCAACGGCGGCTGGGCGTTCGTCCTCGCTGCCTCGGGCTTCGTCGTCTTCGCTCTCTGGCCGGCGATGAGCCGCTACGGGCGGATCACCCTGGGCAAGGAGGGCGTGCGGCCCGAGTTCCGCACGGTCTCCTGGATCGCCTTGATGTTCAGCGCGGGCATGGGTATCGGCCTGATGCTCCACGGCGTCGCCGAACCGCTGTCGCATTTCACCCTCGCGGCAGCCCCCTTCACCCTGGTGATGGTCGGTTTACGTATCGCGCTCACCCACGATCTGCGCCACGACCCGCTCATCATCCGCGGGCGGAAGGGCAAGGAGGCCATCGAAACGGCCGTCATGGCCGGTCATGAGCAGTACGACGGCGACTTCGAACTCCGCATCGGACCGGCCTGGCCGCCCAGCTGCGGGAACTCCCGTCGGGCTCCTTGACCCCCGGTCGGCACTCCACGATGCTGTGTTGCGGCACATGAGATGTGTGCCGTAATGAGCAACGGTCTGATTCAAGTCTCGACCAGCCGAGGAGTGGCCATGACACACCAGGTCCGTGCTGTTGTCGCGCGGGGCAAGGGCGCCCCCGTCAGCCTGGAAACAATCATCGTGCCCGACCCGGGACCGGGTGAGGCTCTGGTGAAGATCGAGGCCTGCGGGGTCTGTCACACCGATCTGCACTATCGCGAGGGCGGCATCAACGACGACTTCCCCTTCCTGCTGGGCCATGAGGCCGCGGGTGTCGTGGAGGCGGTAGGGGAGGGTGTCACCGATGTCGCCCCCGGCGACTTCGTCATCCTCAACTGGCGTGCGGTATGCGGGCAGTGCCGGGCGTGCCTGCGCGGACGGCCGTGGTACTGCTTCAACACCCACAACGCGAAGCAGAAGATGACCCTGCTCGACGGCACCGAGCTGTCCCCGGCGCTCGGCATCGGCGCCTTCGCGGAGAAGACGCTGGTGGCGGCGGGGCAGTGCACGAAGGTTGACCCGGCCGCGTCGGCGGCCGCCGTCGGTCTGCTGGGGTGCGGCGTGATGGCCGGCATCGGTGCGGCCATCAACACCGGCAACGTCGGCCGCGGTGACACGGTCGCGGTCATCGGCTGCGGTGGCGTCGGGGACGCGGCGGTCGTCGGGTCGAACCTGGCGGGCGCGGCGAGGATCATCGCCGTCGACATCGACGACCACAAACTGGAGACGGCCAAGAAGCTGGGCGCTACCCACACGGTCAACTCCAGGAACGCCGACGCGGTCGAGGCGATCCGCGAGCTGACCGGCGGCTTCGGCGCCGACGTCGTGATCGAGGCGGTGGGTCGCCCGGAGACGTACAAGCAGGCTTTTTACGCCCGCGACCTGGCCGGCACGGTCGTCCTCGTGGGTGTGCCCACCCCGGAGATGAAGCTGGAACTGCCGCTGCTGGACGTCTTCGGACGCGGCGGCGCCCTCAAGTCGTCCTGGTACGGCGACTGCCTGCCCTCCCGCGACTTCCCGATGCTCGTCGACCTCTATCAGCAGGGCCGGCTGGACCTGGACGCGTTCGTCACGGAGACCATCGCGCTGGACGAGGTCGAGAAGGCGTTCGAACGGATGCACGGCGGCGACGTGCTGCGCTCGGTGGTGGTCCTCTGATGGCCGCCCGCGTCGAACACCTCGTCACCTCGGGAACGTTCTCCCTGGACGGCGGCACCTGGGACGTCGACAACAACGTGTGGATCGTCGGCGACGACCACGAGGTGATCGTCATCGACGCCGCGCACGACGCCGAGGCCATCGCCGCCGCCGTCGGCGGGCGCACCCTGCGGGCGATCGTGTGCACCCACGCCCACAACGACCACATCGACGCCGCGCCCGCACTCGCGGAGCGCGCCGGCGCCCCGATCCTGCTCCACCCGGACGACCTGCCGCTGTGGAAGCAGACCCACCCCGACAAGGCGCCGGACGCCGAACTGACCGACGGCCAGGGCCTTACGGTGGCCGGCATCGAGCTGACCGTGCTGCACACGCCGGGCCATGCGCCCGGCGCGGTCTGCCTGTACGCACCGGCCCTGACGGCCCTCTTCAGCGGCGACACCCTGTTCGCCGGTGGACCGGGGGCGACGGGACGGTCGTACAGCCACTTCCCGACCATCATCGAGTCGATCCGGGACCGGCTGCTGACGCTGCCGGGCGACACCGTCGTGCACACCGGCCACGGGGGGACGACCACCGTCGCGGCCGAGGCCCCGCACCTCCAGGAGTGGATGCGCCGCGGTTTCTGACGCCCTCGCGCGCCCCTCACCCGCCCGCCCTCGGCTCGCGTCCGTCGCGAGCCGATGCGGCGGGCTGTTGTTGTTCTATGTGAATTGGGTTCCACCTTGCGCAACGCGATAAACGGCTCGGAGTGCCCTCTGGATGCCTTGACAAGGGTTCTGGCCGACCTCAAACTGATGTTGCGCTTACCGCAATCCGTTTCGCTATACGCACCGAGGTGTCATGATGATTCCCGCGTGCCGTCTCGCGGATCTCCCGCGAGGAGAGGCCCACCGGCTCGACACAGATCCTCCGGTCTCGGTGTTCCACACCGACGACGGCGAACTCTTCGCCATCGACGACACCTGCACCCACCAGGACGCCTCGCTCGCCGACGGCTGGCTGGAGGGCTGCGAGGTGGAATGTCCGCTGCATGCTTCGAAGTTCGACCTGAGGACCGGCGCGGTCGACTCTCCGCCGGCCAAGCTCCCGGTCCGGACGCACGAGGTCGTCGTCGAGGACGGCGTGATCCACGTCCGGGTGTCCGCGGATGCCCCCAACCTGCCGCCCTGCGTCGCAGCCCGGCTCGCCGGGGGTTCCGCGTGAGGACCGTCGCCGTGGTCGGCGCCTCGCTGGCCGGTCTGTCGGCGGCGCGCTCGCTGCGGAAGCAGGGCTATGACGGGCGGCTCGTCGTCATCGGTGACGAACTCCACCGCCCGTACGACAGGCCCCCGCTGTCCAAGGAGTTCCTGGCCGGCACCCTCGGCGAGGCGGATCTCTCGCTGGAGACGGACGACGAGGACCTGCGGGCGGAGTGGCTGCTCGGCGCTCGTGCCGCCGGACTCGACCGCACCGAGCGCGCCGTCCGGCTCGCCGACGGGCGGGAGGTCCGCGCCGACGGCATCGTCATCGCGACCGGCGCCGTGGCGCGTACTCTGCCGGGGTCCGAAGGCCTGGCCGGAGTGCACACCCTGCGCACCCTGGACGACGCCCGCGCCCTGCGGGACGAACTGGCCCGGGGTGGACGGCTGGTGGTGATCGGCGGCGGCTTCATCGGTGCCGAGGTCGCCTCCACCGCATACGCCCTCGGGCTGGACGTGACGGTCGTCGAGGCGGCCCCGACGCCGCTGGCCGGACCGCTCGGCGCGAGCATGGGCGACATCGTCTCCGCCCTCCATGTGGACCACGGCGTAAGGCTGTTGTGCGGCGTGGGGGTCAAGGGGCTGAGCGGGGAGCGGCGGGTGGACGCCGTCCTGCTCGAGGACGGCCGCAGCATCCCCGGCGACATCGTCGTCGTCGGTGTGGGCGCGCGCCCGTGCGTCGAGTGGCTGGAAGGCTCCGGCGTCGAACTCGACAACGGCGTCAAGTGCGGCGCCGACGGCCGCACCAGCCTGGCCGGCGTGGTCGCGGTCGGCGACTGCGCCAACTGGTACGACGCCCGCGCGGGCGCCCACCGCCGCGTCGAGCACTGGACCGGGGCGCGCGAGCGTCCCGACGCCGCGATCGCCACACTGCTGGCGGGCGGCGCGGTGGAACCGGGTGTGCCCCGGCCGCCGTACTTCTGGTCCGACCAGTACGGCGTGAAGATCCAGTTCGTCGGTCACGCGGCAGCCGCCGACAGTGTGACCATCGAGGCGGGCGCCGCGGACGACCGCGACGTCCTGGCCGTCTACCGGCGTGCCGGAGTTCCGGTCGCCGTGCTCGGGATGAACCAGCCTCGGCTGTTCACTCGCTGGCGCAAGCAGCTCGCCGCCGCGAGCTCTTGACACGGCCCCTGAGTCATTTCATGCTGCGGTTGCACATGGCACGCAGCGTTGCTCCATGCACAACGCCGTCCGGAGTCGTTCTTCCCGGCGCGTGAATGGCCCCTCCACGACGTTTCCCGAGGAGTGCACCGTGACCTCGACCAGCCTGCCGGACAGTCTGATCGCCACCCTCCCCGGCTCCTCCTATACGGATCCGGGGATCTTCGCCCAAGAGCAGGAGCGCATCTTCGAAACGATGTGGTTCTGCGCCGTGCGTTCCTCGGACCTGGCCAAGCCCGGTGCCTTCCGGACCGTAGAGGTGGGCCGCGAGAGCATCCTGATCACGCGTGCGCGGGACAACTCCGTACGCGCCTTCTTCAACGTCTGCCGGCACCGCGGTGCCAAGCTCCGCACCGAGGAGGCCGGCGAGGTCAAGCGTGCCTTCCAATGTCCATACCACGCCTGGACATACGACCTGAACGGCAAGCTCGTCGCGGCGCCCAACCTCACGAAGATGCCCGACGTCGGCCGCACCGAGTTCGGCCTGGTGAGCGTGACCACCCGCGAATGGCTCGGCTACGTCTGGGTCTGCCTGGCGGAGAACCCACCCTCCTTCGAGGAGGACGTCCTCGGCGAGGTCGTCGGACGGCTCGGCGACGTGGAGTCGATCGAGCACTACGACATCGACAACCTCTCGGTCGGCAAGCGGATCGTCTACGACGTCAAGGCGAACTGGAAGCTCATCATCGAGAACTTCATGGAGTGCTACCACTGCGCCACGATCCACCCCGAACTCACCGAGGTGCTCCCCGAGTTCGCCGACGGCTACGCGGCCCAGTACTACGTCGGCCACGGCGCCGAGTTCGGTGAGGAGGTCCAGGGCTTCACCGTCGACGGCTCCGAGGGGCTGGACCGCATACCCGGCGTGTCCGACGACCAGGACCGCCGCTACTACGCGATCACCATCAAACCGCAGGTCTTCATCAACCTCGTCCCCGATCACGTGATCTTCCACCGGATGTACCCGGTGGCCGTCGACCGCACGATCGTCGAGTGCGACTGGCTCTATCTTCCGCACGTCGTCGAGAGCGGCAAGGACGTCAGCCGGTCCGTGGAACTCTTCGACCGGGTCAACCGCCAGGACTTCGACGCGTGCGAGCGCACGCAGCCCGGGATGAGCTCCCGGATGTACGCCAAGGGCGGGGTACTGGTGCCCAGCGAACACCACATCGGTGCCTTCCACGACTGGGTGAACGAGCGCCTCGGTACTCCCCGGCCGTAATCGGGCGGGTCAGCCCAGGTAGCCCATGCGATGGCTGATCTCCTCCGCGCCCTTGACCAGCACCGGGGCGAGTTCGTGCATGCGCTCCTCGGTGAACCGGTACGAGGGCCCGGAGGCGCTGAGTGCCGCGATGACCTCTCCGTCTCGGTCGCGGACCGGCGCGGCCATGGCGTGGAGCCCAATCTCCAGCTCCTCCACAGTCCAGGAGTAGCCGCGCTCCCGGGCCTCGGCGAGATTCTTCTCGAGCTTCGTCTTCGAGGTCAGCGTGTGCGGGGTCACCTTCTTCAGGCCGGCCTCCGACAGCAGCGCGGCGCGCTCCTTGGCGGGCAAGTGGGCCAGCAGGACCTTGCCGCTGGAGGTGGCGTGCAACGGGGTCAGCTCGCCGACCCAGTTGTGTGCGGTGACGGCCCCGGGGCCGCGCACCTCGTAGAGGTTGATCGCGTAGTGCTCCTGCATGACGGCGATGTTGACGGTCTCGCCGATCTCCTCGGCGAGGCGCTCGCAGACCGGGCGGCCCTGCTGGGTGATGTCGATGCGTCCCGTGACCGCGCCGGCCAGGCGTACGATGCCGAAGCCGAGGCGGTACTTGCCGCGCTCGCCCGCCTGCTCCACCAGACCGCGCGCCTCCAGGGCGCCGAGCAGCCGGAACGCGGTCGACTTGTGAACATCGATCTCGGCGGCCACCTCGCTGACGCCGGCCTCGCCGCGCTGGGCCAGGATCTCCAGCACGCTGATGGCGCGGTCGACGGACTGCACCCCGCCGGACTGCGAACCTGTCGTTTCAGTATCTGGACTGTAGTTGCTCACAGCGAAACTATACGCGCAGTAAACAACGCCGGCGCAAGTAACAGCGTCGAAACGTAGACCTTGCAAGTTGCGTGGCGCGCAACCTAGTGCGTATAGCGATACCCGTACTAGCATGCCACGCGTATCTACGGCGCGAGCGAGACGAGGCACCATGGCTCCCCTGCAATACGACTTCGTCATCG
The DNA here is from genome assembly GCF_042959425.1 of Streptomyces sp. NPDC007896. Taxonomy (NCBI): domain Bacteria; kingdom Bacillati; phylum Actinomycetota; class Actinomycetes; order Kitasatosporales; family Streptomycetaceae; genus Streptomyces; species Streptomyces sp. NPDC007896. The sequence goes on from NZ_JBIBKX010000020.1 coordinate 136,174, forward strand.
TCGGTGGTGGATCCGCCGGCAGTGCACTGGCGAACCGGCTCTCCGCCGACCCGGGCAACCAGGTGCTGGTCCTGGAGGCCGGCCGGCCCGACTACCCGTGGGACGTCTTCATCCACATGCCCGCGGCGCTGACCTACCCGATCGGCAGCCGGTTCTACGACTGGAAGTACGAGTCCGAACCCGAGCCCCACATGGGCAATCGGCGCATCTACCACGCGCGCGGCAAGGTGCTGGGCGGTTCCAGCAGCATCAACGGCATGATCTTCCAGCGCGGCAATCCCATGGACTACGAGCGCTGGGCCGCCGACGCCGGCATGGAGACCTGGGACTACGCGCACTGTCTGCCGTACTTCAAGCGGATGGAGAACTGTCTCGCGGCCGACCCCGACGACGAGTTCCGCGGCCACGACGGCCCGCTCGTCCTCGAACGCGGCCCCGCCTCCAACCCGCTGTTCACCGCCTTCCTCAAGGCCGTCCAGGAGGCGGGCTACCCCCGCACCGACGACGTCAACGGGTACCAGCAGGAGGGCTTCGCCCCCTTCGACCGCAACGTCAGCCGAGGGCGCCGGCTGTCGGCCTCGAAGGCGTACCTGAAGCCCGTGAGGAAGCGGCCCAACCTCACCATCACCACCCGCGCCCTGGTCACCCGTGTCCTGTTCGAGGGCAAGCGTGCCGTCGGGGTCGAGTACCGGCACCGCGGCAAGCGTCAGGAGGTGCGGGCCCGCGAGGTCATCCTCTGCGGCGGCGCGATCAACTCTCCTCAGCTGCTCCAGCTCTCCGGCGTCGGCAACGCCGAGGAACTGGGCGCGCTCGGAATCGACGTCGTCCACGACCTCCCGGGTGTCGGCGAGAACATGCAGGACCACCTGGAGGTGTACATCCAGTACGCCTGCAAGCAGCCCGTCTCGATGCAGCCGTACATGGCGAAGTGGCGCGCGCCCTTCATCGGCCTGCAGTGGCTCTTCCGCAAGGGCCCCGCCTCGACCAACCACTTCGAGGCCGGCGGCTTCGCCCGCAGCAACGAGGACGTGGACTACCCCAACCTGATGTTCCACTTCCTGCCCATCGCGGTCCGCTACGACGGCTCCTCGCCCGCCGGCGGCCACGGTTACCAGGTGCATGTCGGGCCCATGTACTCCGACGCCATCGGCTCGGTGAAGATCAAGAGCAAGGACCCGCAGGAGCACCCGGCGCTGCGCTTCAACTACCTGTCCACCGAACAGGACCGCCGCGAGTGGGCCGAGTCGATCCGGGTCGCCCGCAAGCTCCTCAATCAGCCCGCCCTGGCCCCGTACAACGACGGGGAGATCTCACCCGGCCCGTCCGTGGAGAGCGACGAGGAGATCCTCGCCTGGGTCGCCAAGGAGGGCGAGACCGCCCTGCACCCTTCCTGCACCTGCAAGATGGGCACCGACGAGATGTCCGTCGTCGACCCCACCAGCATGCGCGTGCACGGCGTGGAGGGACTGCGCGTCGTCGACGCGTCGGTGATGCCCTACGTCACCAACGGCAACATCTACGCGCCGGTGATGATGATCGCGGAGAAGGCGGCCGACCTCATCCTCGGCAAGGAACCGCTCCCCGCCTCCAAGGCCGCCTACTACCGGTACCGCGACGCCCAGAAGCAGGCCGGGTAACCCTTGGACGCCGAACACGTCCGGGCGCTGCTGTCGAGCGTCCGCTACGAGGTGCTGCCCGCGAAGGCGACCGAGGACAAGGTCCTCGCCCATGTCCCGCGCGACGTCGTCGTCACCGTGACGGCGTCGCCGGTCAAGGGCCTGGAGCCGACGCTCGACCTCGTCGGCCGGCTGGCGGCGCACGGCTACCGCGTCGTCCCGCACGTGCCCGCGCGGCTGCTGCGGGACGACGCGCACCTGAAGGATGTCGTCGACCGGCTCCGGGAGACGGGTGTCGACGACGTCTTCGTCCCGGCCGGCGACGCCGATCCGCCGGCCGGGGCCTACCACGGGGCGCTACCGGTGCTGCGCAGGCTGAGCGAGCTGGGCAGCCCCTTTGCGCGCGTCGGCATCACCGGCTATCCCGAGAGCCACCCGCTCATCCACGACGACCTCACCATCCAGGCCATGTGGGACAAGCGTGCGCACGCCACGTACATCGTGAGCAACCTCTGCTTCGACCCGCGCGTGCTCGGTGACTGGGTCGGCCGCATACGGCGCCGCGATGTCACCCTGCCCGTCCATGTGGGCGTGGCGGGGCCCGTGCAGCGGGCGAAGCTGCTGGCCATGGCGACGAAGATCGGGGTGGGGGAGTCGACGCGCTTCCTCACCAAGCACGCCTCGTGGTTCCTGCGGTTCGCGACCCCCGGCGGCTACTCGCCCGACCGGCTGCTCGCCCGCAGTGCCGAGGCGCTTACCACGCCCTCGGCTGGGGTGGCGGGCCTGCACGTGTTCACGTTCAACCAGATCGCCGAGACCGAACGGTGGCGCCGCGCCCTGCTGGACCGGTTGGGCGACTGAACCAGGAGGGGCATGGCACCCGAAACCGACTGGCGACTGACGCGAACCTTCACCAGCGCCTCCGGTGACGTCCGCTGGGACCGGCTGGGCCATCCCGGCCAGCCACCGGTCGTCCTCCTGCACGGCACCCCCTTCTCCTCGTACGTCTGGCGTGCGGTCGCCCGCTCGCTCGCCCGGTACCACCAGGTGTTCGTCTGGGACATGCCCGGCTACGGGACCTCCGAGAAGGCCGCGGGCCAGGAGGTGTCCCTGGCCGCCCAGGGCCGGGTCTTCACCGAGCTCCTGAGCCACTGGGGCCTCACGGAACCGCTCGTGGTCGCCCACGACTTCGGCGGTGCCGTCGCCCTGCGGGCCCATCTGCTTCACAGGGCCCGCTATCGGGCCCTCGCCCTGGTGGATCCGGTCGCGCTGGCGCCGTGGGGGTCCCCGTTCTTCCGGCTCGTCGGCGAGCACGCCGACGTCTTCGAGCGGTTGCCGCCCGCACTCCACGGCGCCCTGGTGCGTGAGTACGTCGGTTCCGCCAGCAGCCCCGGCCTGCACCCCGCGGTCCTCGACCGGCTCGTCGAGCCCTGGCTGGACTGCCCCGGCCAGGCGGCCTTCTACCGGCAGATCGCCCAGGCCGAGCAACGCCACACCGACGAGATCCAGGGCCGCTACAGCGGGATCGGCATCCCCACGCTCGTCTGCTGGGGCGAGGACGACACCTGGATCCCGGTGGCGAAGGGCCGCGAGCTCGCCGCTCTCGTCCCCGGCGCGCAATTCGAACCGATCGCCGGAGCGGGGCACCTCGTCCAGGAGGACGCCCCCGCGGAACTCACGGCCGCACTCATCGCCTTCCTCCAGCAGCCGTTGTGACCGCGGGGGCGCCGGGGTTCGTATACGACGGGGGCGGGGCCGGAATCCGGCCCCGCCCCCGTCATGCCGTACTGCTCAGCGGAAGACCACCGTGCGGTTGCCGTCCACCATGACGCGGCTCTCGCTGTGCCACTTCACCGCGTGCGCGAGTACCTGTGCCTCCACGTCCCGCCCGACCGTGACCAGGTCCCCGGGATCGAGCGAGTGGTCCACCCGGACCACGTCCTGCTCGATGATCTGCCCCTCGTCCAGGTCCGATGTCACGTAGTGCGCCGTCGCGCCCACGAGCTTCACGCCGCGGGCGTAGGCCTGCTCGTACGGGCGCGCGCCCTTGAAGCTGGGGAGGAAGGAGTGGTGGATGTTGATGGCGTGGCCCTCGAGCTGCTTGCACAGGTCGTCGGAGAGGATCTGCATGTAGCGGGCCAGCACGACGAGGTCGATGTCCAGCTCGCGTACCAGCTCCAGCAGGCGCGCCTCGGCCTCGGCCTTGGTGTCCTTGGTGACCGGGATGTGGTGGAACGGGACGCCGTACGTCTCTGCCAGGCTCTCGAAGTCCCGGTGGTTGGAGACGATCGCCGGGATCTCGATGTTGAGGGCGCCGGTGCGCCGGCGGAAGAGCAGATCGTTCAGGCAGTGGCCGAACTTGGACACCATGATCAGCGTCCGGGTCGGGGTCGACGCCTCGCTCAGGGTCCAGGCGATGCGGTAGGCCTCAGCGACGGGACCGAATCGGTAACGCAGAGTTTTCACATTCGCGTCAGGGTCGGAGACGTCGAAGTGAACCCTCATGAAGAAACGGCCCTGGAGTCGATCATCGAACTGCTGGCTCTCCAGGATGTTGCCCGAGTTCCTGACGAGGAAGCCGCTCACGGCGTGGACCAGGCCGGCGCTGTCGGGGCACGAGAGGGTGAGGACGTACTCACGGCCAGGGTGCGGTCGAGGGGACATATGCAGCCTCCGTCGGTGCGTATTGCACAACTCGGTGAGCGATACGCAACATAGTTGGGTTCGATGGGGTCATCGGTCAAGAGAGAAGGGCTGATGGGCCCCTTGCGAAATCGTCATCCGCCAACCCCTTGACGTAGGTCTCCAGCGTTCGTCATGGTGTTCCACCACAAGCAATTGAATGCACGATGCGCAACGCATAACGGCTGAAGGGCTTGGCGCGTGGCAGACCTGTATGTGGCTGGGGAATGGCGCGATGCGGTGGCCGGTGGGCGCCGGGAGATCCGCTGTCCCGCTGATGGCGCGCTCGCCGCGACCGTGTCCGAGGGGACGCGTCCGGATACCGAGGCGGCGATCGCTGCGGCCCGCCGAGCCTTCGACGAAGGTCCCTGGCCGCACACCCCCGAGCGGGAGCGCGGTGCGCTGCTGCTGCGCACCGCCGACCTCATCGAGCGCGACGCCAAGGAGTTCGCCCGCGCCGAGTCGCTGGACACCGGCAAGCGGCTGGTGGAGAGCGAGTACGACATCGCCGACGTTGTCTCCTGTTTTCGCTACTACGGCGGGATCGGGGGCACGGATGCCGGCCGGGTGATCGACACCGGTCGTGATGACGCCGTCAGCCGTGTCGTCTATGAACCGGTCGGCGTGTGCGGGCTCATCACCCCCTGGAACTACCCGCTGCTGCAGGCCAGTTGGAAGGTCGCCCCGGCGCTGCTCGCGGGCAACACGATCGTCCTCAAGCCCAGCGAGCTCACCCCCTCCACCTCGATCCTGCTGATGCGGGCACTTGAGGAGGCCGGGCTCCCGGCCGGCGCCGCCAATCTCGTCCTGGGCACGGGCCCCGAGGTGGGCGCACCGCTCTCCGAGGACCCGGCCGTCGACATGGTCTCCTTCACCGGAGGCCTGGAGACCGGCAAGCGCATCATGGCCACCGCCGCCGCGACCGTGAAAAAGGTGGCGCTGGAGCTCGGCGGCAAGAACCCCAACGTCATCTTCGCCGACGCCGATTTCGAGACGGCCGTGGACTTCGCCCTCACGGCCGTCTTTCTGCACTCGGGTCAGGTCTGCTCGGCCGGCGCCCGTCTGATCGTCGAGGACTCCCTCCACGACGCCTTCGTCGACGAGGTCGTCCGCCGCGCTCGGCAGATCCGCCTCGGCGGACCCTTCGACCCCGAGGCCGAGACCGGAGCGCTGATCTCCGCACAGCACCGGGAGAAGGTCGAGGCGTATGTCGCGGCGGGCCTCGCCGAAGGCGCCGTACTGCGCTGCGGTGGCGAACGCCCCGGTGACCCCGCACTGGCGAACGGCCACTACTATCCGCCCACGGTGCTCGACGAGTGCCGGCAGGACATGCGTGTCGTGCACGAGGAATCCTTCGGTCCCGTGCTCACCGTGGAGCGCTTCCACGGCGAGGACGACGCCGTACGCATCGCCAACGACACCGAGTACGGACTCGCCGGCGCCGTCTGGACGCAGGACGCCGGGAAGGCCCAGCGGGTCGCCCGGCGGCTGCGCCACGGCACGGTGTGGATCAACGACTACCACCCCTACGTGCCGCAAGCGGAATGGGGTGGCTTCGGGCACTCGGGCGTGGGACGGGAGCTGGGACCGACCGGCCTGGACGAGTACCGAGAGCCCAAGCACATCTGGCAGAACATCCAACCCCGGCCGCAGCACTGGTTCCGCGGCTGAATGCCGAAGAGAGGTCGATCGTGACCCCAGCACAGACTGAGGTGCCGCAGCGGCGCGGCACGTCCCAGGACTCGGCCCCCACCCCGGTCATATCCGTGCGCAAGCTGTGGAAGGTGTTCGGGCCGAAGGCCGACCAGGTACCGGACTCCGAGGAGCTGTGCGGGCTCACCCGTCGCGAGCTGATGGACCGCACCGGATGCACCGCCGCCGTACGCGATGTGAACTTCGAGGTCTCGCCCGGCGAGGTCTTCGTCGTCATGGGCCTGTCCGGCTCCGGGAAGTCCACCCTGGTGCGATGTCTGACCCGGCTGATCGAACCCACCGCCGGTGAGATCGTCTTCGAGGGCGAGGACATCCGCGACGCGGACGCCAAGCGGCTGCGGGAACTGCGGCGCCGCAAGTTCTCCATGGTCTTCCAGCACTTCGGGCTGCTGCCGCACCGCAGGGTCGTCGACAACGTGTCCTTCGGCCTGGAGATCCGCGGCATGAGCAAGGCCGAGCGCACCAAGCGGGCGCTTGAGGTCGTCGAACTGGTCGGCCTGTCCGGCTACGAGAACTCCTACCCCGACCAGCTCTCCGGCGGTATGCAGCAGCGCGTCGGCCTTGCCCGGGCGCTGGCCGGCGACCCGGACGTACTCCTCTTCGACGAACCGTTCTCGGCGCTCGACCCGCTGATCCGCCGGGACATGCAGAACGAGGTCATCCGGCTGCACCACGAGGTCGGCAAGACGATGGTGTTCATCACCCACGACCTCTCCGAGGCGCTCAAGCTGGGTGACCGCATCCTCATCATGCGCGACGGCAAGATGGTCCAGTGCGGCACCGGTGACGAGCTGGTCGGCGCCCCCGCCGACGACTACGTACGCGAGTTCGTCAAGGACGTGCCGCGCGGCGACGTCCTCACCCTGCGGTGGATCATGCGCGCGCCGGAGGACGGCGACGAACTGGACGGCCCCGAGCTGGGCCCGGATGTCGTGGTGAAGGAGGCCACCCGGGCGGTGCTCGCGGCCGACAAGCCCGTCAAGGTCGTCGAGAACGGCAAGCTGCTCGGCATCGTCGGCGACGAGGAGATCCTCGCGGTGGTCGCCGGGCAGGAAGGCGGCGCGTGATGACCGTCGCCATCGAGAAACCCGAGAAAACAGAGGCCGTAGAACCGGCCGCGCCCGCCAAGGGCGCGCGCAAGGTCAGCCGGCCCATGATGATCGGCGCGATCCTCGTCGTCTGGCTGGTGCTGTTCGCCATCCTGCGCGGAAAGCAGACCCTGCCCCTGGCGGCGGCGGACCTGACCGATCTGCACCGGCGGATCAACGACTTCAACGACTCCATCGGCGCCAACCGCAACTCCAACCCGCTCTTCCTGTACTTCTTCAACGAGATCCGGCTGGTCATCGACAACCTGGTGACCTTCATCCAGCACCTGATCTCCCAGCCGTCCGGGTCCCGCCCGGTCCCGCAGTTCGGCTGGCTCGGCGTCGTCGGCATCGCCGGGTACGTCTCCTGGGCCGTGGGGAACTGGCGGGTCGCGCTGCTGGCCGTGGCGGGCTTCACCTTCTTCGGGCTGCAGGGGCTGTGGCAGGAGAGCATGGACACCCTCGCCCTCACCCTCTCCGCGGTGTTCGTGGCCCTGCTGTTCGCGATCCCGCTCGGGGTGTGGGCAGGGCTGTCGGACCGGTTCAACCGGATCATGACGCCCTTCCTGGACTTCATGCAGACGATGCCGACCTTCGTCTACCTGGCACCGCTGACCCTGTTCTTCCTCATCGGCGGAGCGTCCGCCACCATCGCCACCGTGATCTACGCGGCCCCGCCGACGATCCGCATCACCGCGCACGCCATCCGCAGCGTGTCGAAGACGACCGTCGAGGCGGCCGACTCCCTGGGCGCCACCCGCCGTCAGTCCCTGCTGAAGGTCCTGCTGCCGATGTCCAAGCGGACCGTGGTGATGGGCGTCAATCAGACCATCATGGCCGCCTTGGCCATGGTGACCATCGCCGCCCTGATCAATGCTCCCGGCCTCGGCGCGAACGTCATCCAGGCACTGCAGTCGCTCGACGTCGGCACGGCCTTCAACGCGGGTCTCGCCATCGTGGTCATGGCGATCGTCCTGGACCGGGTCACGACCGCGGCCAGCGCCCGTGAGGAGAACGCGCGGCGCTCCAAGAACACCTTCGTGAAGTGGCGGCGGCCACTGCTGGGCGCAGGCGCAGTGGTCACGGCGGTCCTGATCTACCTGTCGCACACCTATCTGTGGGCGGCGGACTTCCCCGGCGACGGCACCATCGGCAGCCACATCGCGAGCGCGGCGGACACCGCGACCAACTGGGCGCAGGACAACCTGTCGGGTCTGACCAACGCGATCCGCGACGCCATCACCAACGGCCTGCTCAATCCGTTCCAGACGCTGCTCACCGACTCCCCGTGGTGGCTCGTCGGCGCGGTGCTGGTCGCGCTGGGCGTGGTGTTCGGCGGCTGGAAGGCCGGCGTCACCACGGCCGTGTGCGTGGGCCTGCTGGTCGGCACGGGTGTGTGGTCGGACGGCATGACGACGCTGGCCTCGACGCTCGTCGCCACGGTGCTGGTGATGGTGCTCGGCATCGTCTTCGGCGTGTGGATGGGGCGCAGCACGCTCGTGGACAGGCTGATCCGGCCCACCCTGGACGCGGCCCAGGTCATGCCGCCGTTCGTCTACCTCGTACCGTTCCTCGCGCTGTTCGGCGCCACCCGCTTCACGGCCATCGTCGCGGCGATCGTCTACGGGGCGCCCGTCACGATGAAGATCATCGCGGACGGGATCCGGGCCGTGCCCGAGACCACCGTGGAAGCGGCCACCGCCGCCGGGTGCAACACCTGGCAGATCATCACCAAGGTCCAACTGCCGATGTCACGCAGTGCCCTGACACTCGCGACCAACCAGGGCCTGATCTACGTGCTGTCGATGGTTGTGGTGGGCGGCCTGGTGGGAGCGGGCGCCCTCGGCTACGACGTCGTGGCCGGATTCTCACAGGGGCAGCTGTACGGGAAGGGACTTGCGGCGGGTCTCGCCATCGTCCTTCTCGGAGTCATGTTCGACCGGATCACTCAGGCAGCGGCGCGACGCGCGAGCGCTTAAGGAGCACGACACCATGGCAAGACACTGGCGAGCCGGCGCGGCCGGCCTGGCCGTCCTCGGCCTCACCCTCACCGCGTGCGGAGGGGCGAAGGTCGGCGACTCCTCCTCAGGATCGAACAACGCGGGCAGCTCCGGCAAGTGCGGCACGTTCAACCTCGCGGTCAACCCGTGGGTGGGCTACGAGGCCGACGCGGCGGTCGTCGCATACGTCGCTCAGCACAACCTCGGTTGTACTGTCACCAAGAAGAACCTGAAGGAAGAGATCGCTTGGCAGGGCTTCGGCACCGGCGAGGTCGACGCCGTCCTGGAGAACTGGGGCCACGCCGACCTGACGAAGAAGTACATCAGCGGCCAGAAGACCGCCGTCGACGCCGGCCAGACCGGCAACAAAGGCATCATCGGCTGGTACGTGCCGCCGTGGCTGGCCAAGGCGCACCCCGACATCCTCGAATGGAAGAACCTCAACAAGTACGCGTCGAAGTTCAAGACGTCCGAGTCGGGCGGCAAGGGCCAGCTCCTGGACGGCGACCCGTCGTACGTCACGAACGACGCGGCGCTGGTGAAGAACCTGAAGCTGGACTTCAAGGTGGTGTACGCGGGCAGCGAGACCGCCCTCATCCAGGCCTTCCGCACCGCCGAGAAGAACAAGCAGTGGGTGATCGGCTACTTCTACGAGCCGCAGTGGTTCCTGTCCGAGGTTCCGCTGAAGAAGGTCTCCCTGCCCACGTACACGACGGGCTGTGACGCCGACGCGGCGAAGATCGCCTGCGACTATCCCGTGTACAACCTCAACAAGATCGTCAGCGCCAAGTTCGCCAAGTCGGGCAGCCCCGCCTACAACCTGGTGAAGAACTTCAACTGGACGAACGACGACCAGAACACCGTCGCCAAGTACATCGCCCAGGACAAGATGACCGACGAGGCGGCGGCGAAGAAGTGGGTCGACGCCAACAAGGACAAGGTGGACGCCTGGCTCAAGTAGGCCGAGGCCACAAGCCGGTCGGACATGCCCGGCGGGCGGTGCGTGCAGGTGCGCGCCGCCCGCCGGGCATTGCCGTGTTCCGGGCGGTGTTTCGGCCTGTTTTCCGACGTCACGGACCCCTTGACACCCCCTCCCTGTGACAGGCACATTGAGTTGCGCAACCTGAACTATGTTGCGCAGACAGCAACTCGACGGTTTTGATTTCGGAGGTGCGGCGATGGCGGGACCCCGAGTGGTGATCATCGGAGCAGGCGTCGTGGGAGCGGCCCTCGCTGACGAGATCTCCGCGCGCGGCTGGACCGAAGTGACCGTGGTCGACCAGGGCCCGCTGCCGGCCACGGGAGGCTCCACCTCACACGCGCCGGGCCTGGTCTTCCAGACGAACTCCTCCAAGACCATGACCGAGTTGGCCCGCTACACGGTCGAGAAGTTCTGTTCCCTCGACGTCGACGGCAAGCCCTGCTTCCTGCAGGTCGGCGGCCTCGAAGTGGCGACCACCCCCGAGCGCGTCGCCGAACTGCACCGCCGCCACGGCTGGATCACCGCCTGGGGCATCGAGGCCCGGCTGCTGAGCCCCGAGGAGTGCGTCGAGCAGCACCCGCTCGTCAACCCGGACAAGGTCCTCGGCGGCCTCCTCGTCCCGACCGACGGCCTCGCCAAGGCCGTCCTCGCCGTCGAGGCGCAGATCCGCCGGGCCACCCAGCGCGGCGTACGCTTCCTCGCCCGCCACGAGGTCCTCGACGTCCAGCAGAGCGAGGGCCGTGTCACCGGCGTCCTCACCGACCAGGGCGAGATCCCCGCCGACATCGTCGTATGCTGCGCCGGCATCTGGGGCCCGAAGATCGCCCGCATGGTCGGCATGAACCTCCCGCTCACCCCGCTCGGCCACCAACTCGCCTGGACCGGCCCGGTACCGGCGCTCGCGGGCCAGACCGAGGAGGCCGTGCGCCCGATCCTGCGCCACCAGGACGCCGACCTCTACTACCGCGACCGCTTCGACGGCATCGGCATCGGCTACTACGGCCACCGCCCGATGCCCATCTCCGCCGACGACATCCTCTCCGTGGACGAGGCCGACGAGATGCCGTCGGTCCTGAAGTTCACCGAGGACGACTTCGAGGACGCCTGGAGCGAGACCCAGTCCCTGCTCCCCGCGACGCGCGAGGCCAAGGTCGAGGAGGGCATCAACGGCCTGTTCTCCTTCACCACCGACGGCCAGCCGCTCCTCGGCGAGTCCCCGGACGTCAAGGGCTTCTGGGTCGCCGAGGCCGTCTGGGTCACCCACTCCGCCGGCGTCGGCCGGGCCATGGCCGAATGGCTGGTCGACGGCTACTGCTCGTCCTTCGACCTGCACGAGTGCGACGTCAACCGTTTCGAACCGCACCAGCTCGCCCCCGAGTACGTCCTGGCCCGCGACTGCCAGAACTTCGTCGAGGTCTACGACATCCTGCACCCGCTCCAGCCGTCGGGGGACCCGCGCCCGATCCGCACGAGCCCCTTCCACGCCCGCCAGCAGGAACTCGGCGCCTTCTTTCTGGAGGCGAACGGCTGGGAGCGCCCCCAGTGGTACGAGGCCAACGCGAGCCTGCTGGAAGGCCGTTCCATCCCGACCCCGAACGACTGGGCCGCGCGCTACTGGTCCCCGATCGTCGGCGCCGAGGCGCAGACCACCCGCGAGACCGTCGCGATGTACGACATGACGGCCCTCAAGCGCCTTGAGGTCGCCGGCCCCGGTGCCGCCGCCTTCCTGGAGGGACTGTCCACCGGCAAGATCGACAAGTCCGTCGGCTCCGTCACGTACACCCTCCTGCTGGACGAGGACGGCGGCATCCGCAGCGATGTCACCGTCGCCCGGCTGGCCCGCGACCTCTTCCAGGTCGGCGCCAACGGCAACCTGGACCTCGACTGGTTCACCCGCCACCTCCCCGCCGACGGCACGGTCCAGGTCCGTGACATCACCCCGGGCACCTGCTGCATCGGCCTGTGGGGCCCGCTCGCCCGCAAGGTCCTGCAGCCCCTCACCGACGCGGACTTCTCCAACGACGGCCTGAAGTACTTCCGCGCCAAGCGCGCCCACATCGGCTCCGTCCCCGTCACCGCGATGCGCCTTTCCTACGTCGGCGAGCTGGGCTGGGAGCTGTACACCACCGCCGACTTGGGCCAGAAGCTGTGGGACACCCTGTGGCAGGCGGCCAAGCCGCTGGGCGGCATCATCGCAGGCCGTGGCGCCTTCAACAGCCTCCGCCTGGAGAAGGGCTACCGCTCCTTCGGCACCGACATGACCTACGAGCACGACCCCTACGAGGCCGGCGTCGGCTTCGCCGTCAAGCTCGACAAGGGCGACTTCATCGGCAAGGCGGCCCTTGAGCGCCGTAAGACCGACGTACGACGCAAGCTGAGCTGCCTCACCATCGACGACCCGCAGTCCGTCGTCATGGGCAAGGAGCCGGTGTACGACGGTGACCGCGCCGTCGGCTACGTCACCAGCGCCGCCTACGGCTACACGATCGGCAAGGGCATCGCCTATGCCTGGCTCCCGGCGGAACTCGCCACCCCCGGCACCACCGTGCACATCGGCTACTTCGACCGGCGCATCGAGGCGGTCGTGGCCGAGGAGCCCCTGTTCGACCCGACCATGTCCCGCCTCCGTGGCTAAGCGACGACTTCGAGAGAAGGAGCACTGCCGGTGACCGCTCAGTTGCTGGACGGCAAGGCGACCGCCGCCGCGATCCGCCGCGAACTCGTCGAGCGCGTGGCCAAGTTGACCGCCACCGGCGGCCGTCCGCCGGGGCTCGGCACGGTCCTGGTCGGCGACGACCCCGGCAGCCGCGCCTACGTCGGCGGCAAGCACCGGGACTGCGCGCAGATCGGCGTCGCCTCCATCCGCCGTGAACTGCCCGCCGACGCCACGCAGGCACAGGTCGAGGACGTCATCGACGAACTCAACGCCGACCCGGCCTGCACCGGCTACATCGTCCAACTCCCGCTGCCGCGTCACCTGGACGCAGGCGCCGTCCTGGAACGCATGGACCCGGCCAAGGACGCCGACGGCCTGCACCCCGTCAGCCTCGGCCGGCTCACCCTCGGCGTCGAAGCCCCGCTGCCCTGTACCCCGCGCGGCATCGTCGAACTGCTCCGCCGGTACGACGTGCCGATCACCGGAGCACGGGTGTGTGTGATCGGCCGGGGCATCACGGTCGGACGGCCCCTCGGCCTGCTCCTCACCCGCAGGTCCGAGAACGCCACCGTGACCCTGTGCCACACCGGCACCAAGGGCCTGGCCTGGCACGTACGCGAGGCGGACATCGTCATCGCGGCGGCCGGCTCACCCGGGCTGATCACCAAGGACATGCTGCGCCCCGGCGCCGCGGTCCTGGACGTCGGCATCACCCGTACCGACCACGGGCTGGTCGGCGACGTACACCCGGACGCGGCCTCGGTCGCCGGGTGGCTCGCGCCGATGCCCGGGGGCGTAGGACCCATGACGCGGGCCATGCTGCTCGCCAACGTCGTCGAGGCCGCCGAGAGGAACGCGAACGCCGTATGAACGTGACGGCCCCCAAGCACCCGCTGTATCAGTACCTTTCAGAAGACGGAGACGTCCGATGAGCCCCCGTACCCCAGGCGCCGACCTCCCGGACCACCCCGACTTCCTCTGGCGCACACCCGAACCGAAGCGGTCGTACGACGTGGTGATCGTCGGCGGCGGCGGACACGGCCTCGCCACCGCCCACTACCTGGCGAAGAACCACGGCATCACCAACGTCGCCGTGCTGGAGAAGGGCTGGCTCGCGGGCGGCAACATGGCCCGCAACACCACGATCATCCGCTCCAACTACCTGTGGGACGAGAGCGCCGGCATCTACGAGCACGCGCTCAAGCTGTGGGAGGGACTCGGGGAGGAGCTCGACTACCCGATCCTCTTCTCCCAGCGTGGTGTGCTGAACCTCGCCCACAGCCTCCAGGACGTCCGCGACAGCGTGCGCCGCGTCGAGGCGAACCGCCTCAACGGCGTGGACGCGGAGTGGCTCGACGCGGACGGCGTCAAGGAAGTCTGCCCGATCGTCAACATCTCCCCGGACGTGCGCTATCCGGTCCTGGGCGCCACCTACCAGCCGCGCGCCGGCATCGCCAAGCACGACTACGTGGCGTGGGGCCTGGCCCGCTCGGCGGACGCCGCCGGCATCGACATCATCCAGAACTGCGAGGTCACCGGCCTGGACGTGGTCGGCAACCGGGTGGTCGGAGTCCAGACGAACCTCGGCCCCATCGCGGCGGGCAAGGTGGCGCTCTGCTCCGCGGGCCACACCTCGGTCCTGGCCGCCATGGCCGGCATCGAACTCCCCGTCCAGAGCCATCCGTTGCAGGCGCTGGTGTCGGAGCTGCTGGAGCCGGTGCACCCGACGGTCGTCATGTCCAACGCGGTCCACGTGTACGTCAGCCAGGCGCACAAGGGCGAGCTGGTGATGGGCGCGGGCATCGACGCGTACAACTCCTACACCCAGCGCGGCGCCTTCCACATCATCGAAGAACAGATGTCCGCGGCCCTGGAGCTCTTCCCGGTCTTCGCCCGCGCCCATGTGCTGCGCACCTGGGGCGGCATCGTGGACGTCAGCCCCGACGCCTCGCCGATCATCGGGCTCAGCCCCGTCGACAATCTCTACCTCAACTGCGGCTGGGGCACGGGTGGCTTCAAGGCCACGCCGGGCGTGGGCTGGGTCTACGCCCACACCATCGCCCACGACACCCCGCACGCCCTCAACGCCCCCTTCTCGCTCGACCGTTTCACCACCGGCGCGCTCGTCGACGAGCACGGCGCTGCCGCGGTGGCCCACTAGGGAGCCCAACCATGCTGCTCATCCCCTGCCCGTGGTGCGGGCCCCGCGACGAGGCCGAGTTCCACTACGGCGGCCAGGCCCACGTGCCGTACCCCGAGGACCCGTCGGCCCTCACCGACGAGGAGTGGGCCCGCTACCTGTTCTTCCGCGACAACCCGAAGGGCCCGTTCGCCGAGCGCTGGAGCCACGCGGCGGGCTGCCGCAAGTGGTTCAACGCGGTACGGGACACGGCCACGAACGAGATCCTGGCGGTGTACCGGGCGGGTGAGGAACGCCCGGCAACGCTTGAGCCCCGCCCGGTGCACTCAGCCTGTCTGGGGGTACCCGCTCTGGGGGAGTTTGAGGACAAGGCCCCTTCAGGGCCGACGGGGGTCCAGGGGGCGGAGCCCCCTCAGGAGGGGACGGGTAGGGGCGGAGGGGGCGCTGCATCCAGCGGCTCCGCCGCAGGCCAGCCGTTCCGCCACCCCACCCGCGGCCGAATCCACCGCGACACCCCCCTCACCTTCACCTTCGACGGCACCGAGTACCAGGGCCACCGAGGCGACACCCTCGCCTCCGCCCTCCTCGCCAACGGCGTCATCAAGGCCGGCACCAGCATCAAGCTCGGCCGCCCCCGAGGCATCTTCTCGGCCGGTGTGGAGGAGCCCAACGCGGTCGTCCAGATCGAGGCGCCCTTCCCCGAGCCGATGCTCCCCGCGACCACCGTCGAGCTCTACGACGGCCTGGTCGCGAGCAGCCTCCACGGCCAGGGCCGCCTCGCCACCGAACCGGACCCCGCCCGCTACGACGCCGTACACGCCCACTGCGACCTGCTGGTCGTCGGCGCGGGACCGGCCGGCCTCGCCGCGGCGGCGGCCGCCGCCCGCAGCGGAGCCCGTGTCATCCTCGCCGACGACCAACCGGAGCTGGGCGGCAGCCTCCTGGGCACGGCCGAACACCTCGACTGGGTGGCGGACGTCACCGGGCAGCTCGACAACGCCCCCGAGGTGCGCGTCCTGCGCCGTACCACCGTCTTCGGCTACTACGACGACAACCACCTCCTCGCCGTCGAACGCCGTACCAACCACCTCGGCGCCGACGCCCCCGGGAATGTCTCCCGCGAGCGCGTCTGGCGCATCCGCGCGCGTCGCGTCGTCCTGGCCACCGGCGCCCACGAGCGCTCGCTGGCGTTCGCGGACAACGACCGCCCCGGCGTGATGCTCGCCGCCTCGGCCCGCACCTACGTCAACCGCCACGGTGTGCTGCCCGGCCGCCTCGCGGTCGTCCTCACCACCAACGACAGTGCCTACGCGGCAGCGCTGGACCTCACCGCGGCGGGCGTGGACATCGCGGCGATCGTCGACACCCGCCCCGCACCGGGAGAGTGGGCGGAGCGCGCTCGGCAGGCGGGTATCGAGGTGGTGGCCGGGCACGCCGTCACCGGCACGGAGGGCGACGCGCGGCTCACCGCGGTGACCATCGCCCCGTACGGAGAGTCCGTGGGACAGCGGGAGTTTGCGGCTGACCTGCTGCTGGTCTCCGGCGGCTGGAACCCGGTGGCTCACCTGTTCAGCCAGTCGGGCGGCAAGCTGCGGTACGACGAGGCACTGGGCTCCTTCGTGCCGGACACCTGCCGGCAGGCGGTCGAGGTCGTGGGCAGCGCGAGCGGCGTCCTGGATCCGGCCGAGGTCCTGGCCCAGGGCGCCGCCGCTGGTGCCCGCGCGATCGAGGCCGAGGGCTACACCCCGCAGGCGCCCCGCCTGCCGGCGGTGGCCGCACGGCCGCGGCAGACGCCGGCGATGCACGTGTACGTCGTCCCCGGTGCTTCGGACGCCCCCCGCTTCGTCGACCTCCAACGCGACGTCACCATCGACGACCTGGCCCGGGCGGCCGGCGCCGGTCTGCGCTCGGTCGAGCACACCAAGCGCTACACGACGGCGGGCACCGCCAACGACCAGGGCAAGACCTCCGGGGTCCTGGCCAGCGGCGTCGTCGCCGAACTGCTCGGCGTGGACATCTGCGCGCTCGGCACGACCACGTTCCGGCCGCCGTACACGCCGGTCTCCTTCGCGGCGCTCGCCGGCCGCGACCGCGGCGCCCTGAGCGATCCGGTCCGCACGACCGCCATCCACGAGTGGCATGTCGCGCACGGCGCCCTCTTCGAGAACGTCGGCCAGTGGAAGCGCCCCTGGTACTACCCGCAGGACGGCGAGGACATGGAAGCCACGGTCCTGCGCGAGTGTGCCGCCGCCCGCGACGGCGTGGCCTTCATGGACGCCTCCACCCTCGGCAAGATCGACGTACAGGGCCCGGATGCGGGCGTCTTCCTCGACCGGCTCTACACCAACATGATGAGCACCCTGAAGGTAGGCATGATCCGCTACGGCGTGATGTGCCGCCTCGACGGCATGGTCTTCGACGACGGCACCGTCATCCGCCTCGCCCAGGACCGCTTCCTGGTCACCACCACGACCGGCAACGCGGCCGGCGTACTGGACTGGATGGAGGAATGGCTGCAGACCGAGTGGCCCGAACTGAAGGTCCACTGCACGTCCGTGACCGAACAGTGGGCCACCGTCGCCCTCGTCGGCCCCCGCTCCCGCGACGTTCTCGGCGCGCTGGCACCCCAACTGGCCGTGGCCAACGACGAGTTCCCGTTCATGGCATGGCGGGAGACGATCGTCGCGGGCATCGAGGCCAGGGTGTGCCGGATCAGCTTCTCCGGCGAACTCGCCTACGAGATCAACGTGTCACCCTGGGAAGCACTCACCCTGTGGCAGGCGCTGTATGAGGCCGGTTCCCCGTACGGCATCACCCCGTACGGCACCGAGACCATGCATGTCCTGCGCGCCGAGAAGGGCTACCCCATCATCGGCCAGGACACCGACGGCACCGTCACGCCGCAGGACCTCGGCATGAACTGGGTGGTGTCGAAGAAGAAGCCCGACTTCATCGGCAAGCGCTCCTACGCCCGTGCGGACAGCGTCCGCCCCGACCGCAAGCACTTGGTCGGCCTTCTCCCCGAGGACCCGGGCACCTTCCTTCCCGAGGGCACGCACCTGGTCGCCGACAGCGAGCTGCCCGCGCCGCCCGTCCCGATGCTCGGCCACGTCACCTCCAGCTACCGCAGTGCCGCCCTCGGCCGGACCTTCGCGCTCGCCCTGATCAAGGGCGGCCGGGACCGCATCGGCGAGCGGCTGTACGCCCCCGTCGGCGACCGGCTGGTCCCGGTGACCGTCGCAAGCCCCGTCCTCTACGACCCCGAGGGAGCCCGTCGCGATGGCTGACACCGCCCCGACCGCCCCGCCCCGCAGCCCCTTGTCGCAGGTCGCGGACCGCCTGGCCGCCGTGACCCGCACGTCAGGGGGCGCGATCCGGCTGGCCGAACTGCCTTTCCTGGCCCAGATCAACGTGCGCCTCGACGCCAAGGGAGCGGCGGCGGACGCCGTCGGGCTCGCGCTGGGCCTGCAACTGCCCCTCGAACCCAACACCGTCGTACGCGCCGGGGATTTGACCGTGCTGTGGCTCGGCCCGGACGAATGGCTGCTGGTCGGCAGGCCCGACAGTGAACGGGACCTGGAGAGCCGGATCCGGGAGGCAGCGGGAGACGAGCCCGTCTCCGTCACCGACGTCTCCGCCCAGCGCACCACGCTCCTCGTGACGGGTCCCCGCGCCCACGATCTGCTGGCGCACGGCTGCGCGCTGGACCTGCATCCGAGGGCCTTCGGCTCCGGTCGCTGCGCCCAGACGACACTGGGCCGCACGCAGGTCGTCCTGGTCTCCAGGGACGAACCCAGGGCCGGGTTCTGGGTACTGGTCCGTTCGTCCTTCGCCGGCTATCTGGCGGACTGGTTGCTGGACGCGGCGACGGAGTACGTCTGAGCGACCTCGGCGGGGGTTGCCCCCCGTCGCACTCGTGGGAGCCCCTCGACGGGGCTCCCACAGGGCTTTGTGCAGCAAGTTTCGTCCTACGCTTCGAAGGCTGGAACTCTGTGACCGCCACCGCTCACGTCACCACCCCGCCACACCCGGGAACGCCCGAACTCCACCCGCACGGGCTGCCACGGTCCGGCCGCACGCTGGTCATGGGCGTCGTGAACGTCACCCCGGACTCGTTCTCCGACGGTGGGCTGTCGTTCGCTCCGCAAGCGGCTGTCGCGCACGGACTCGCGCTGTTCGAGCAGGGCGCGGACAGCGTGGACGTGGGCGGGGAGTCGACCCTCCCTCAGACTCCGTCCGGGGGGACCCCCATCTCGCTTCGCTCGGCGTGGCCCGCCCGCCGGTCGAGGAGGAGCTGCGACGCGTCCTGCCCGTCGTCCGGCAACTCACCGCGACGGGCGGGACCGTCAGCGTCGACACCATGCGGGCCGAGGTCGCCGCCCGCGCGCTCGACGCCGGCGCACGGCTGGTCAACGACGTCTCAGGGGGCCTTGCCGACCCCGCGATGCTGCCGCTCATGGCCCGGGCGGACCTGCCGTACGTGGCGATGCACTGGCGCGGACACGCCGCCGGCATGCGGGCGAACGCCGTCTATGACGACGTGATCACCGACGTGGTCGACGAACTGCGCCTGCGGATCGAGGCCGCGCTGGAGGCGGGGATCAGGCCCGGTCGCCTGATCATCGACCCCGGGCTGGGCTTCGCCAAGGAGTCCGGGCACAACTGGGAGCTGCTGGGCCGTCTCGGGGACGTCGTCGCACTGGGCCGTCCCGTCCTCGTGGGCGCGTCACGCAAGTCGTTCCTGGGCCGGCTGCCGGCGGACCCGGTGACGGGACAACCCCGCCCGGCACGGCTGCGGGACGCCGCGACCACCGCCGTGTCCGTTCTCGCCGCCGCGCAGGGCGCCTGGTGCCTGCGGGTGCACGATGTCGCCTCGACGCTCGACGCGGTGCGGGTGACAGCCCGCTGGGGCGCCGAGGCGGCGGCGTCGGTACGGTCCCTCAGATCGTTCGAGGCTCAGCCCGGATAACCCATCCGGTGGCTGATCTCCGCCGCGCCCTTGAGCAGCACGGGCGCGAGCTCGTGGATGCGTTCCTCGGTGAAGCGGTACGCGGGGCCGGAGGCGCTCAGGGCGGCGACGACCTCGCCGTCGCGGGCCCGGACCGGGGCCGCGACGGCGTGCAGTCCGATCTCGAGCTCCTCCAGAGTCACCGCGTACCCACGCTCCCGCGCCTCGGCGAGGTTCTTCTCCAGCTTCGTTCTCACGGTCAGGGTGTGCGGCGTCAGCTTCTGCATCCCGGACGCCGTGAGCACGTCGGCGCGCTCCTTCGCCGGCGCGCCGATCTCCTCGGTGAGCCGCTCGCACACCTGCCGGCCCTGCTGTGTGATGTCGAGGCGGCCCGTGACCGCACCGGCCAGCCGCACGATCCCGAGGCCGAGCCGGTACTTGCCCCGCTCGGCCGTCTGCTCGACCAGTCCGCGCGCTTCCAGCGCCCCGAGCAGGCGGAACGCGGTCGACTTGTGGACGTCGATCTCGGCGGCGACCTCGCTGACACCGGCCTCGCCGCGCTGGGCGAGGATCTCCAGGATGCTGACGGCACGGTCGACGGACTGAACTCCGGTCACCGCGAGACCTGTTGTTTCGCTCTCTGCGGTGTAGTTGCTCATAGCGCAACCATACGCGGTCGTGTCCACGGGCCCGCAGGGGTTCCGGAAGGTTAGGACCATGGCAGGATCCGGCTGCCCGCGTGGTCCCACGGCCCGTCCCGTCAGCGGAAGACCACGGTGCAGCTCCCGTTGGTCAGCACACGACTCTCGCTGTGCCACTCCACGGCGCGGGAGAGCACATGGGCCTCGACGTCACGGCCGATGGTGACCAGCTCGTCGGGGGCGCGCGAGTGGTCCACGCGGACGACGTCCTGCTCGATGATCGGGCCCTCGTCGAGGTCGGACGTGACGTAGTGCGCCGTGGCCCCGACGAGCTTGACGCCTCGCTGGTGTGCCTGGACGTACGGCCGTGCTCCCTTGAAGCTCGGCAGGAAGGAGTGGTGGATGTTGATGGCCCGTCCGTCGAGCTGCTTGCACAGGTCGTCGGAGAGGACCTGCATGTAGCGGGCGAGGACCACGAGGTCGATGTCCAGTTCGTCGACGAGGCTCAGCAGTCGCGCCTCGGCCTCCGCCTTGGTCTCCGTCGTCACCGGGATGTGGTGGAAGGGGACGTCGTAGGTCTGCGCCAGCGGCTCGAAGTCGCGGTGATTGGAGACGATCGCCGGGATCTCGATGTTGAGCGCGCCCGTGGACCTGCGGAAGAGCAGGTCGTTGAGGCAGTGGCCGAACTTCGACACCATGATCAGGGTTCGCGTCGGGGTCGAGGCGTCCTGCATTCGCCAGCTGATCCCGTACGCCTGGCCGACCGGGCCGAACCCCGTGTGCAGGTCCTCCGGTGAGACGTCGGGATCCGAGACATCGAAGTGCACCCGCATGAAGAAGCGGTCCTGCAGCCGGTCGTTGAACTGCTGGCTCTCCAGGATGTTTCCGGAGTGGCTCACGAGAAAGGTGGTCACGGCGTGGACGAGGCCGGCCTGGTCGGGGCACGAAAGGGTGAGGACGAACTCGCGGCCGGGCTGCGGTCGAGGGGACATGGCATCCTCCGTCGTGTCATGGTGGTGCGTATCGTGCAACGTATTGGGTGATACGCAACATGCTCCAATGGGAGTGACCGGCTGGTCAAGGGATGGCGTGCAACTGTCACGACCGCGAGTGATCGTTCCGGTCGACGGGCGGACGTATATGCGGAGTCCGCTCGCGCATTTCAGGCCCGGCGGGGGTGGCCGAGGCGGTCCGAGATCTTCTCGGCCGCTGCCTGCACCAGGGCGGAAGCCTCCGGTAGCCGCTGCTCGGTCAACAGGAAGGACGGCCCCGAGGCGCTGAGCGCGGCCACCACCTGCCCATTGAGGGAGAAGACCGGTGCGGCCACCGCGTTCAGACCCCGTTCGAGCGCTTCGACGCTGTGGGCGCAGCCGTCCGTACGGGTGTGCTCCAGCTGTGCCCGGAGGGTCCCGGGGTCGGTGACGGGCGGTGTGCAGCTCTCCAGTGGCGCCGCGAGCCTGCTCTCGAGCTCGGGTTCGGGGAGATGGGTCAGTAGTGTCTTGCCGCTGGACGTGGCATGCAGCGGCGTGCGCCTCCCCGGCCAGTTGTGCGTGATGATGGCCGAGGGGCCGAGCACCTGGTCGACGGTGATGGCGGCGTCCCGGTCGAGGATGGCCAGGTTGATGGTCTCCGCGACCTGATCCGCCAACTGCTCGCACATCCGGCGGCTCTGCTGGGAGAGGTCCAGCCGGACTGTGGCGGTGCCGGCCAGACGGATCAGGCCGCGGCCGAGTCGGTACTTGCCCCGCTGCTCCGCCCAGGACGTGATTGACCTCCCCGCGATCGGAAAGTGTCATGCCGACTCCCCGGGGTCGCACTCCCATGTGCCGCTGACGATCCTTTCGTCGTCCGAGGTGAAGATCCGTCGGCTGCGCGTCTGCATGGGGTCGCCGAGCGGTGTGGCCGTCGGCGGGGAGCGCCGCGACAGCCTGCGGGGGAGCGGCAACTGACGTCACCGGCCGACTTCCAACGGGATGGCAAGTTGGCTCTGCCAACCCCTTGACAGTGGATGTCCGCAGGGAGACAGTTTGTCGTTTGTTGCTTATGGTGAATATGATTGCGTAATGCGCAACAGAGTCTCAGCCTCGGTCCTCATTCGGGCCCCGGCGAAGTTCACTCTCTCCCCGCGTCGATCGCTCCCCGGAGTGGTCGACGTTCCCGCCCTCCGGAACATCCCCGTCGAAGTCGGCATTCGGCCGCCCCTCAGCGAGGAGATCGACAGTGACACACGCAGTACGCGCCGTCGTCGCCCGGAAGAAGGGCGCCCCGGTACCGGTGGAGACCATCCTGGTGCCGGACCCCGGACCCCGGACCCCGGACCCCGGACCCCGGACCCCGGACCCCGGTGAGGCGCTGGTGCGGGGGCAGGCCTGCGGCGTCTGCCACACCGACCTGCACTACGGGGAGGGCGGGATCACCGACGAGTTTCCGTTCCTGCTCGGCCATGAGGCCTCGGGTGTCGTCGAGGCGGTCGGCAACGGTGTCACCGTCCGCGTCTCACCATCGCTCGGCCTCGGCTCCGGTCCGCAGGTCGAGACCGCCGAACTGCACCTGCTCAAGGGCTCCCGGCTCGTCCTCTGCGCCAACGGGCTCGTCGAATACCGCGACCGCGGCATCGACACCGGCCTCGAACTTCTCGGAGGCTCCCTGGCACACCCCGACCAGACCCCGGAACAGGCCTGCCAGGGGTTACTCGACGCCCTGCTGTCCGACCACCCCGCCGACGACATCGCCTTCACCACCGCGCTCATCCTGAGCGAACTGGTCACCAACGCCATCCGCTACGGCACCGATCCCATCCGGCTCCGTCTGCTGTACGACCGTAACGGCCTGATCTGCGAAGCCGCGGACGGCAGCAGCACCTCCCCGCATCCGCGCCGCGCGGCCACCACCGACGAAGGCGCCCGAGGGCTGTCCCCTGCTGGACCAGTGGGACGAGCCGACGCTCTGACCGTCGGAGCCCCGGCCTCCCTTCAGGCACTTCCGTTGCGAGCTGCGCAACATTGCGCGCATTCGGGAACCGATGTTCGGCTCCTCCCTCTTGACAGCGCCCGGGCGCCACGGAAAGCATGTTGCGCATAGCGATTATCGTTGTGTCATGTGAGACAACTCCCCGTCTGGAGCCGACATGAGGAGCATCACTGTCGTCGGAGCGTCGCTGGCAGGCCTGAGCACGGTCCGCGCACTGCGCGCGGAGGGCTACGACGGCGAGATCGTCGTCGTGGGGGAGGAGCGCCACACTCCCTACGACCGCCCGCCGCTGTCCAAGGACTTCCTCAAAGGGGACCTCAACGCCGACGCGCTCGCGCTCGGCGACGCGGACGAGTACGAGGTCCTGGACGTGCAGTGGCTGCTCGGCGAGCGCGCGGTGCGGCTCGACCCCGTTTCCCGGACCGTCACTCTGGCCGGAGGACGGCGTGTGCGCACCGACGGCATCGTCGTCGCGACCGGTGCCAGTCCCCGGACGCTTCCCGGCACGGACGGGATGGCCGGTGTCCACACCCTGCGCACCCTGGACGACGCCCAGGCCCTGCGCTCCGAGCTGCTGGACGGCCTGCCCCGGGTCGTTGTCATCGGCGCCGGCTTCATCGGCGCCGAGGTGGCGTCCACCGCCCACCGGCTCGGGCTCCACGTCACCGTCGTCGAGGTGCTGGACGTACCGCTGGAACGCCAACTGGGGCGCGAGATGGGGCTGGTGTGCTCCTCTCTCCACCACGATCACGGGGTCAGCCTGCTGCGCGGAACCGGAGTGGCGGGACTCGTCGGCGAGGGCCGGGTGACCGGCGTACGGCTGGCGGACGGGCGAGTGCTGTCCGCCGACATCGTCGTGGTCGGGGTGGGTGTCAGGCCCGCCACCGACTGGCTCGCCGGTTCCGGTGTGCGGGTGGACGACGGTGTGGTGTGCGACGCCGGCTGCGCGACCAGCGTCCCGCGTGTGGTCGCCGTCGGTGATGTGGCCCGCTGTCCCAACCCGTTCACCGGACGGCACGCCCGCATCGAGCACTGGAGCAACGCCACCGAGCAGGCGCGGACCGCCGCCCGCACGCTGCTCTCCGGTGTGTCGGCCCCGGCACCCCTGACCGCGCCGTACTTCTGGTCAGACCAGTACGAGGTGCGCATCCAGCTCGCCGGGCATGTCGCCCCCGGTGCCGAGCCCGAGGTCGTCGAAGGCGACGTCGACGGCCGCTCCTTCACGGCCGTCTACCGGCGTGAGGGCACCCCCGTCGCCGTGCTCTCCCTGAACCAGCCGAAGTTCTTCAACCGGCTCCGCCGCACCCTCGTCCCCGCCGCCGCGGTCGTCGTCTCATGATCTCCCCACCCCGGCTCCCCCTCCCGTCCTCACGGGAGACCGTCCTGAGCATTCCGCGGCACCTGCGTTACACCTGGGACCACGGGTGGCTGGTCGTGGACGAGGGCAACACCACCGTCGGCATCGCCGCGTTCGCGGCGAAGACCCTGGGCGACGTCGTCCACCTGCGGCTGCCCGAAGTCGGCAGGCGGGTCGAGGCGGGGGAGAGCTGTGGCGAGATCAGGGCGCTGACCTCCGTGAGCGGCCTGTACGCCCCCGCCTCGGGAGAGGTCCTGGAAGTCAACACGGCGCTGGCCGACGACCCCGGCGTCGTCGACGCCGCTCCCTACACCGTCGGCCGGCGGTTCAGGCTGCGCGTCGAGAACATCGCCGGCGCCCTGTCCGCCGATGCCTATGTCGCCCACTGCGCTCACACCCAAGGAGACCGTCGATGACCCTCTTCAACCAGCCCCTGCGCGAGCTGGACCCGGCCATCGCCGCCGCGGTCGACGCCGAGCTGCACCGCCAGCAGTCCACCCTGGAGATGATCGCCTCGGAGAACTTCGCTCCGGTCGCGGTCATGGAGGCCCAGGGCTCGGTGCTGACCAACAAGTACGCCGAGGGCTACCCCGGCCGCCGCTACTACGGCGGCTGCGAGCACGTCGACGTGGCCGAGCAGATCGCGATCGACCGGGTCAAGGAGCTGTTCGGCGCCGAGTACGCCAACGTCCAGCCGCACTCGGGTGCCTCCGCCAACCAGGCCGCCCTCTTCGCGCTGGCCCAGCCCGGCGACACCATCCTCGGCCTGGACCTGGCCCACGGCGGCCACCTCACCCACGGCATGAAGATCAACTTCTCGGGCAAGCAGTTCCACGTGGTCGCCTACCACGTGGACACCGAGACCGGTCTGGTCGACATGGATGAGCTGGAGCGGCTGGCCAAGGAGCACCGGCCGAGGGTGATCATCGCGGGCTGGTCGGCGTACCCGCGGCAGCTGGACTTTGTCGAGTTCCGCCGGATCGCCGACGAGGTCGGGGCGTACCTGTGGGTCGACATGGCGCACTTCGCGGGGCTGGTCGCGGCCGGGCTCCACCCGAACCCGGTGGAGTACGCGGACGTCGTCACGTCCACGACGCACAAGACGCTCGGCGGCCCGCGCGGCGGCATCATCCTGGCGAAGCAGGCGTTCGCGAAGAAGCTGAACTCCTCGGTCTTCCCGGGCTTCCAGGGCGGTCCCCTGGAGCACGTGATCGCGGCGAAGGCGGTGTCCTTCAAGGTGGCGGCCTCGCAGGAGTTCAGGGAGCGGCAGCGCCGTACGGTCGAGGGCGCGCGGATCCTCGCCGAGCGTCTGACGGCCACCGACGCCCGTGAGGCCGGGGTCAACGTGCTGTCCGGCGGCACGGACGTGCACCTGATCCTGGTCGACCTGCGCGCCTCCGAGCTGGACGGGCAGCAGGCCGAGGACCGCCTCCACGAGGTCGGCATCACGGTCAACCGCAACGCCGTCCCCAACGACCCCCGCCCGCCGATGGTCACCTCCGGCCTGCGCATCGGCACCCCCGCCCTCGCCACCCGCGGCTTCACCGCCCAGGACTTCACCGAGGTCGCCGACGTCATCGCCGAGGCGCTCAAGGCGCCCTCTCCCTTCGGGGCGGCCGACGCGGAGGCCCTCAAGACCCGGGTCAAGGCCCTGGCGGACAAGCACCCGCTCTACCCCGGCCTGTAACCGACAACCTTCCGCAGGGGCGTGCCCGTGACCTTGCGGCACGTCCCTCAATCCCACGGAGTATGGCGTGGCAATCAGCGTCTTCGACCTGTTCTCCATCGGCATCGGCCCGTCCAGCTCGCACACCGTCGGCCCCATGCGTGCCGCTGGGATGTTCGCCGCCCGGCTGAAGAAGGACGGCCTGCTCGCCCAGACCACCGCCGTACGGGCGGAGCTGTTCGGCTCCCTCGGAGCCACCGGCCACGGCCATGGCACCCCCAAGGCCGTGCTGCTGGGTCTGGAGGGCAACGAGCCGCACACGGTCGACGTCGCCCAGGCCGACCTGGACGTCGAGCGAATCCGCAGCACCGGGCGCATCCGCGTTCTCGGTGCCGAAATCGGCCCGGCCCACGAGATCGACTTCGACGTCTCGACCCAGCTGGTCCTGCACCGGCGGCGCTCGCTGCCGTACCACGCCAACGGCATGATCCTTTTCGCGTACGACGCCGACGGTGTGCCGCTGCTCGAGAAGACGTACTACTCGGTCGGCGGCGGCTTCGTGGTCGACGAGGACGCCGTCGGGGCGGACCGGATCAAGCTCGACGACACCGTGCTCGCCCACCCGTTCCGCACGGGCGACGAGCTGCTGCGGCTCTCCCGGGAGACCGGCCTGTCGATCTCCGCGTTGATGCTGGAGAACGAGAAGTCCTGGCGCAACGAGGAGGAGATCCGCGCGGGCCTGCTGGAGATCTGGCGGGTCATGGAGGCCTGTGTCTCCCGAGGCCTCGGCCGCGAGGGCATCCTTCCCGGCGGCCTGAAGGTCCGCCGCCGAGCAGCTGCGGTAGCCCGGGCATTGCGCAGCGAGGGCGATCCGGCCGGCCGCGCGATGGAATGGGTGACTCTCTACGCGATGGCGGTGAACGAGGAGAACGCCGCGGGCGGCCGGGTCGTCACTGCTCCGACGAACGGCGCGGCGGGCATCATCCCCGCCGTACTTCGGTACTACCTCGACTTCGTGCCGGGCGCCGACGAGGAGAGCATCGTCCGCTTCCTACTCGCGGCGGGCGCCATCGGCATGCTCTTCAAGGAGAACGCCTCCATCTCAGGCGCCGAGGTCGGCTGCCAGGGCGAGGTCGGCGCCGCCTGCTCGATGGCCGCCGGCGGCCTCGCCGAGGTGCTGGGCGGCAGCCCGGAGCAGGTGGAGAACGCCGCCGAGATCGGTATGGAGCACAACCTGGGCCTGACCTGCGACCCGGTCGGCGGCCTGGTCCAGATCCCGTGCATCGAACGCAACGGCATGGCCGCGGTGAAGGCCGTCACCGCCGCCCGGATGGCCCTGCGCGGCGACGGCCGCCACCACGTCTCCCTCGACAAGGTCATCAAAACCATGAAGGAGACCGGCGCCGACATGAAGGTCAAGTACAAGGAGACCGCCCGTGGGGGCCTCGCCGTCAACGTCATTGAGTGCTGAGGCGGCGGACGGAGAGGGAAAGAGGGCCGCAGCCATGCTCATCGACACGTTCGGTCGCGTCGCCACCGACCTGCGGGTCTCGCTCACCGACCGGTGCAACCTGCGATGTACGTACTGCATGCCCGAGGAGGGCCTGCGCTGGCTGGACAAGCCCGACCTGCTCACGGACGACGAGATCGTCCGCCTCGTCCGCATAGCGGTCACCGGCCTCGGCGTCCAGGAGGTCCGCTTCACCGGCGGCGAGCCGCTGCTGCGGTCGGGCCTCGTCGGCATCGTCGAGCGCTGCGCGGCCCTCGCACCGCGCCCGAAGATGTCACTGACCACCAACGGCATCGGTCTGCGGCGCACCACTCAGGCGCTCAAGGACGCGGGCCTGGATCGGGTCAATGTCTCGCTGGACACCTTGCGCCCCGCTGTCTTCGAGGCCTTGACCCGGCGCGACCGCCACCGCGACGTGCTGGAGGGGCTGGCGGCGCGGGCCGACCCGGGTCGGCGTCATCGCCTCTGTCACGCGCCCCTTCTGCGACACCTGCGACCGCACCCGGCTCACCGCGGACGGCCAAGTGCGCACCTGCCTCTTCGCCCGGGAGGAGTCCGACCCGCGCGGGACGCTGCGCTCCGGGGTGCCGGACGAGGAGATCGCGGTGCGGTGGAAGCGCGCGATGCGGGGGAAGAAGGCCGGCTCCGGCCTTGACGAGCCGTCCTTCCTTCAGCCCGACCGGCCGATGTCGGCCATCGGGGGCTGACCGCCCCCGGCGCTGAGCGGAACGACGTCCACAGACAGAACTGGGAGTGAGGCCATGGGACGGGTCACCGAGCGACGGCGCGTGTTGCGCATCCGGGACGGTGTGGTGAGCACGCGCCCGGACACCCTGGTCGCGGAGGAGCCCCTGGAGATCCGGCTGGGCGGCAAGCCGCTGGCGATCACCATGCGCACGCCCGGGGACGATTTCGCGCTCGCCGCCGGGTTCCTGGTGAGCGAGGGCGTCGTGGGCCGGGCCGCGGATGTGGCGAGCATCGTGTACTGCGCGGGAGCCACGGGTGGGGGTACCTCCCGCTCGGGCGAAGTCGAGAGTGGGGGAGGTTCGAACACGTACAACGTCGTCGACGTGCGGCTCGCCCCCGGCGTGCCGGTGCCCGACATCACGCTCGAACGGAACGTGTACACCACTTCGTCGTGCGGCCTGTGCGGGAAGGCCGGCCTGGACGCCGTACGGACCACGGCGTGGTGGCCGATCGCCGACACGCCCCCGGTCCGGGTCGCCCCCGAACTGCTGGCGGTCCTGCCCGACCGGTTGCGGGCCGCGCAGCGGGTGTTCGACCGGACCGGTGGTCTGCACGCCGCCGGGTTGTTCTCGCCCGAGGGCGAACTGCTGGACCTGCGGGAGGACGTCGGCCGGCACAACGCCGTCGACAAGCTGATCGGCCGTGCGCTGCAGTTCGGCGAACTGCCGCTGTCCCGGAGCGTTCTGCTGGTGTCCGGGCGGGCGTCCTTCGAGTTGGCACAGAAGGCGGTCATGGCGGGCATCCCGATGCTGGCGGCGGTCTCGGCACCGTCCTCCCTCGCGGTGGACCTGGCGGCGGAGACCGGGCTCACGCTCGTGGGCTTCCTGCGCGGCGGCTCCATGAACGTGTACGCGGGCGAGCAGCGTCTCGACCTGACTGCCGACAGAGAACCGCGCCGGCAAGGAGGTCTCGCGAGGTGAGCCGCAACCTGCCCCGTACCCACGGCACTACCCTCGTCGGCCCACCCCGCTTGCGGCCACCCGACGCCCACAGCCGCCCCCGCCGCGTCGCGATGCTCAGCGTGCACACCTCACCGCTGCACCAGCCCGGCACCGGCGACGCCGGCGGGAGGCTCTCCGGCCACGTGGGTCGGCTCGCCGCGCAGCGCTGGGGCGTCCCACTCGTCCACGCCATGCACACCTTGGCCAAGGTCAAGAACGCCTCCCTCGCTGAGGGCGACATCCCCGAGCCCGCGACCCGAGTGATCGGCGAGACCCAAGTCGTCCGCGCCGCCGACCGGTTGATAGCCAACACCGAGAAGGAAGCGGAGGAACTGCTCCGCCACTATGACGCCGACACCGGCCGGGTCGCCGTCGTCCACCCTGGTGTCAACCTGGAGCGCTTCCGACCTGACGCCTGCGGTGTCGAGGTCGGCAGGGCCGCGGCCCGGTTCCGCCTCGGGCTGCCGCAGGACGCGCTCATACCGCTGTTCGTGGGCCGTATACAGCCGCTGAAGGCGCCGGACGTCCTGCTGCGCTCGGTGGCCCGGCTGCTGG
Source organism: Streptomyces sp. NPDC007896 (assembly GCF_042959425.1). Classification (NCBI taxonomy): domain Bacteria; kingdom Bacillati; phylum Actinomycetota; class Actinomycetes; order Kitasatosporales; family Streptomycetaceae; genus Streptomyces; species Streptomyces sp. NPDC007896. The sequence goes on from NZ_JBIBKX010000020.1 coordinate 166,386, forward strand.
AGGAGCGGCCGCAGCTACGTGAGCGGATCATGGTGCCGGTCGTGGGCGGGCCCAGCGGCAGCGGTCTGTCCAAGCCGGAAGGACTGCAGAAGCTGGCGGCCCGTCTCGGTGTCTGCGATGTCGTGCTGTTCCGCCCGCCGGTCGGCCAGGACCAGCTCGCCGACTGGTATCGCGCGGCGTCCGTGCTGGTCATCCCGTCCTACAGCGAGTCCTTCGGTCTGGTCGCCGTCGAGGCGCAGGCATACGGCACCCCGGTGATCGCTGCCGAGGTCGGCGGCCTGTCGGTGGCAGTACGACATGGCGTGAGCGGCGTTCTCGTACCGGGCCACGACCCGGACGACTACGCGCGGGCACTGTGCAGCTTCGCCGACGACCCGGCCCGCTCCGCCCGGATGGGCGCAGCCGCGGCCAGGCACGCACGGTCCTTCGGCTGGGACAGGGCTGCGACGGCGACGGCGGGCGTGTACAGAGCGGCGATGAACGAGCGTCGTCTTGGCTCGCGGCACGGCGGCCTCGACAGGCTGCAGGTCGGCAAACTCACCGCCAAACCTTAGCCGGACGGCAGCGTCTGCCGAAGGGTTCCATCGGTCCTCCCCATGGCGGCCGGCGGGGCCCTGGCGGTGGCTCCGACGTCGCGCGCGGCCGTGCGCGGCCCAGTGCATCGCGCTCGGTGGTCGAGCAGGTCACGGAGGAGATTCGCCGGTGCGTCCTGTCCGGGGCGCTCGCTCCGGGTCAGGAGTTCTCGCTGCGCGAGTTGGCGGGAATGCTGGAGGTCAGTTTCATCCCCGTCCGTGAGGCGCTGCGTAGTCTGGAAAGCGAAGGCCTCGTGATCACCCGGCCCGGATGCAGCGCGATGGTCGCACTGCTCGACCTCCAGGAACTGGGAGCCATCTATCGCCCGCGCCGTACCCTGGAGCCCGAGATCGCGGGCTCGCAGCGCAGGCTGTGGCCGCCTTCGACTCGACTATGGAGACCGAACCGGATCTTTCAACGGCGCTGGATGCGTTCCCGCCCGTGACGCGGCCCGCAGCGATCAAGCGGGTCATCGACGCCGTACAGGAATGACACCTGCCGAGCCCTACGACGCGGCCCGGCTCGCTGAGGTCGCCGAGGTCAGCCTGCGCACTCTGCGGGACACGTCCCGCCGGCCCGCGCCCGGACCCCGGTCTGCCATGGCCCGGGCAACCCCAACGGGTCAGTACCGATCGCGGACGCGGAGCCCCGCACGGAGCATGAGGGAGGCCCGTAGAGCGGGTTTTCGGACCGGCAGGAAGAGGACGAGCTCCATGAGCAGACGCACCCACGGTGGCCCGGCACGGACCGGCCGCAGCCGCGCGACCGCGGCCCTCCTGGCCACCCTGGCCTGCGGCGCCGCGCTCGTCTCGTGCAGCACCAACAGCGGCGGCGACAGCGGCGCCGCCTCCGTCACCCCGCGCGCCACCCCGCCGGACACCTCGTCGTTCAGTGGTACACCGCCGTCCGCCCTGGCCTCGGCCGCCTCCTCGATCATCGGCTCCGCCCGGGCCTCGGCCTCGGCGGCGGCCTCCTCGCTGTCCGCCGCCGCCTCGGAGTTCGAGGCGTCCGTCTCGGCCGACACGGCCCGCGCGAGCGCGCAGGCACAGGCGGAGCTGAAGAAGGTGCAGGGCTCCGGGAACGCACGGTCCGACGTCGCCATGACCGGCCTGCCCAGGGCGAAGACGGGCGGCCTGCTCGCCGTGCTCGTCACCATCACCAACAACACCGATCGCACGGCCTCGTACGCCGTCCAGGTCGACTTCAAGAACGCCGACGGCAAGGTCGTCGAGACCAGGTTCGTGGGCGCGGAGAACCTCAAGCCGGGGCAGCGCGCCCAGCCCGTCGCCATCAGCAGACAGCCCACCCAGCCCCAGCTGACCCCGGTCCTGGCGAAGGCCCAGCGGTACTGACGGGCGCCCGACGGGCGAGAGCGACATCGGGCGGCCCACCAGCACCTTGACGGAGCGTCAGTCCTCCCGGACGAGGTGCACCGCCGTGCTGGACCAGTCGCCCGCCGGCAGGTCGAGGTCGAGGCCGTACTCGCCGAGCACCGTGGAGTGATGCACGGCGCCGGTGCGGGCGTCGCGGTAGCGGCCGCCGGGGGTCAGTCCGCGCGGCCGGACCGGCAGTCTCGGCGCGCCGTGGCGGGAGACGCGCCGGTAGGCGAGCAGCAGGGTCTCCGAGGCGTCCGCGGCGGTGTACTGCACCACGCAGACCGAGTCCTCGGCGGGCGGCGACAACCGGTCCAGCCTGCCGTGCTGGACGAGATGGCGGACCTTCTTGTACGTGGCGACCAGGTCGGCCCCCTCCCGCAGTTCCTCCTCGGACCAGCGGGTGAGATCGCCCCCGATGCCGAGCGCCCCGGCCATCGCGACGTGGAAGCGGAAGCGCAGCGGGACCGTACGTCCGGTGAGCTGGTTGGGTACGTCGGTCACCCAGGCGCCCATCGTGCGGGCGGGGTAGATCTGGCCGTAGCCCTGCTGGATCCCCATCCGGTCGGCGGCGTCGGTGTTGTCCGACGCCCACGCCTGGTCCGTACGGGCCAGAATGCCCAGGTCGACCCGGCCGCCGCCACCGCTGCACGTCTCGATCCGCAGCCCCGGATGGTCCGCGCGCAGCCGGTCGAGGACACCGTAGAGATTGCGCACGTACGCGGGGCCGAGGCGGTCGGCGCCGTCCTCCCGGTCGGGCCAGCCGGCCTCGCTGAACGCGCGGTTCATGTCCCACTTGAGGAAGTCGATGCCGTGGTCGCCGACCAGCCGGGTCAGCCAGCCGTGGGCCCAGTCGGCGACCTCGCGGCGGGCGAAGTTGAGGACCAGCTGATTGCGCAGCTCGGAGCGGGGGCGCCCGGGGAAGTGCATTACCCAGTCCGGGTGTTCGCGGTACAGGTCGCTGTCCGGGTTCACCATCTCGGGCTCCACCCAGAGGCCGAAGCGCATCCCGAGCCCGTGCACCGAGCGGACCAGCGGGGCGAGCCCGTCCGGGAAGCGGTCGGACGCCGGTGTCCAGTCGCCGAGGCCCGCGCGGTCGCTGCGGCGCGCCCCGAACCAGCCGTCGTCGACGACGTAGAGCTCCACCCCGAGCGCCGCCGCCCGCTCGGCCAGCGCCTTCTGCCCGACCTCGTCGACGTCGAAGCCGGTCGCCTCCCAGGAGTTGTAGAGCACCGGGGCGAACTCGTCGGCATGGGGCAGGACATGGGCCAGGACATACGCGTGCCAGGCGCGGCTGGCCGCGCCGAAGCCGCCGTCGGTGCACAGTGCCGCGAACGGGGGAGTGGCACACTCCTCGCCCGGCGCGAGCGGCACGGTCGTGCCGTCCTGGCCGGGGCCGCCGGTGAATCCGGCCCGCCCGTCGGGGGTGCGCTGCACGGTGACGCGCCAACTCCCGCTCCACGCGAGGGCGGCGCTCCACACCCGCCCGTGCTCCTCCGTCGCCTCACCCGCGTCGAGCATCAGCCACGGGTTCGCGTGGTGGCTGGTGATCCCGCGACGGCTGGTCAACACGGTTTCGCCGTACGGCAGTCGGTCGCGGCGCAACTGGCTCTCGGCGGACCACTGGCCCGTGACATGGCTGAGCCGGTAGTCCCGCAGCGGCGGCAGGGTCCAGGCGGCGGAGTCGGCACGCAGCAGGGTGACGGGCTCGTCGCCGTCGTTGCGGACGACGGTCCAGCGCTCGATGACGTCCGTGTCCTCGCGCACCCGGTAGTGGAGCGCCACCCGCAACGGGTAGCGGCGGTCGCGGAACGACAGGGTCAGCTCGCCCTCGTCGACCTGGTGGCCGGCCGGCTGCCACTCGAAGGCGCGGGAGCCGTCCGCGAACCGGACCTGCAGTGACGGCGGTCCATAGCGCGTGCCGCCGTCGACGGGCAGCTCCTCCCCGACGGGCGGCCTGCCCTCGAAGCTGCTGGCCTCGGGCGCGGGTGGCACGGCCAGCTCCTCGGCCTCCGCCGGCGTCAGTCGTGGACCCCACGCGACATGGCAGGGCGCTCCGGTCTCGTCGATCCGCAGCGCGTACGAGGTGCGCGGTGTGGACAGCAGCCAGACCCCGGTGTCCGGGGCGAAGGAGATCGGCGACATGGATCCTCGCGTTCAGGGGGTGCTCACGTACGAGACAAGGAAAAGCCAACCCCGACCTTGGATCACGTGTCAATGGCTGCTCGCATTCTGGAATTCACAGGTCACAGGTGCCTCATGGAGCATCCTCAAGAGAATCCTGTTTCTTTCATTGACAGCAGAAAATAAGGGCCTTAGGTTCCGGCCATGCGCTCGACCTCTCCCACCGAGGCGTTCCCGGCCCACACGCCGGCCGCTTCCCAGATCTTCACCACCGTGCTGTCCCACGGCCCGCTCACGCGGTCGGAGATAGCGGGGCGGACCCAACTGTCGGCGGCGGCGGTCACCAAGGCGGTCCGGCCGCTGATCGAGGCCGGCTACCTCGTGGAGGACATCGCCGACGACGCACGGCAGCCCGTCCTCGGGCGGCCTGCCAACCCGGTGCGGGTCGACGGCGGGAGGGCCCTGTTCCTGGGGATCAAGGTGACGGGCGACGAGCTCATCGCCGTACTCACCGACCTGTGCTGCCGCATCCGGGTCGCCCGGCGCGTTCCGCTCACCTCCCGCGAACCCAAGGCGGTACTGACCTCCGTCGCGGGGCTCGTACAGGAACTGCTGACGGAGGCGGACGGCTTCGGGGTGCAGGTCCGGGGGCTGGGTATCGCCGTCTCGGGTGACGTGGACCGGGCGGCCGGGGTGGTGCGCTACTCGCCGTTCCTTGAGTGGCGCGACGTCCCCCTCGCCGAACTGGCCGCGACCACGACAGGCCTGCCGGTCACCCTCGACAACGATGTTCGGGCGCTGACGGTGGCCGAGCAGTGGTTCGGGGCCGGGGTCGGGCTGTCCGACTTCGCGCTGGTGACCGTCGGCGCGGGCATCGGCTGCGGTCTGGTGGTGCACGGACAGGTGGTGGCGGGAGCGCACGGCGTGGCCGGTGAGATCGGGCACGTGGCGATCGACCCGGCCGGTCCCCGCTGCCACTGCGGCAACCGGGGCTGCGTCGAGGCGATCGCCTCGGACCCCGCGATCGTCGGCCGGATCCGGGAGGTCACCGGCGCGAGCGTCGCCGACGCCACCGCGGCCCTGGCCCTGGCCCACGACGGCGACCCCGGCGCCCGGGAGGTGTACGCCCGGGCGGGAGCGGCGATCGGCCGGGGCATCGCCACCGTGGCCAACCTCCTCGGCCCCGAGCGCGTGATCATCTCCGGCGAGGGCCTGGCCGCCTACGACCTGTTCGCCGAGCAGATCCGTGACGCGTTCGCCGCGGCCGCCTTCGGCTCGGCCGCGCACTGCGACGTACAGACCCGGCCGCTGCCCTTCGAGGAGTGGGCGCGCGGAGCGGCGGCCACCGCCATCCAGTCCTTCATCACCTCGGACGCGCGCTGAAGACCGGACCCGCACCACCCGTCGGACCCGCATCGCCCACCAGAGCCGCATCGCCCACCAGAGCCACACCGCTCATCAGGACCGCACCGCTCATCAGACCCGCACTGCCGTTCAGACCTGCACCACCCATCAGACCCGCACTGCCGATCAGACACGTACTGACATGCATGAGGAGCAACGATGACGCAGCAGAGCCGCAATCCCCTGGCTGCGCGTGACCCGGGCCGCCGCAGAGTCGTCGGCGGACTGTTCGGACTCGGCGCCGCCGCGCTGGCCGCGCCCGTTCTGACCGCTTGCGGCGGGGGAGCGGGGGCCGACCCGAAGACGGTCACCCTCGGATCCAACGGCGGCGACGCCACGCCCAAGGAGGCCTACGCCGCCGTCACGCAGGCGTTCGTCAAGGACAGCGGGCTGAAGGTGAAGACGAACACCGTCGACCACGACACCTTCCAGAAGAGCATCTCCACCTATCTGCAGGGCACCCCGGACGACGTCTTCACCTGGTTCGCCGGCTACCGCATGGACTACTTCGCCAAGAAGAAGCTCTGCAGCCCCCTCGACGACGTGTGGGACAAGATAGGCGCCGACTTCAGCGACGCCACCAAGCAGCTCTCGCGCGGCGAGGACGGCAAGTACTACTTCGTGCCGCTGTACAACTACCCGTGGGCCGTCTTCTACCGCAAGAGCCTCTTCAAGGAGCGCGGCTACCAAGTCCCTCAGAAGTGGAGCGAGTTCATCGCGCTCACGAAGCAGATGAAGAAGGACGGGCTCTCGCCGATCGCCTCCGGCTACGGCGGCGGCGACGCCTGGAGCATCCTCGGCGCCTTCGACTACCTCAACCTGCGGACCAACGGCTACGACTTCCACATGTCGCTGATGCGCGGCAAGGTCTCCTGGACCGACAAGCGCGCCCTCGCCGCCCTCGACCACTGGCGCGAACTCGCCCCCTACTACCAGCAGGGCGCCGCCGGCCGCTCCTGGCAGGACGCCGCCCAGTCGCTGCTCGACAAGAAGTCCGGGATGGCCGTCATCGGCCTCTTCCTCGGACAGCAGATCACCGACGAGAAGATCCGCGCCGACATCGACTTCTTCCCCTTCCCCGAGATCGACGCCACTCACGGCCAGGACGCCGTCGAGGCACCCACCGACGGTTTCATGCTCAGCCGCCGGCCCAAGAACGAGTCGGGTGCCAAGAAGTTCCTGGAGTTCCTCGGTGGCGCCCACGCCGAGGAGCTGTACATGGGGGTCGACCCGAGCAACCTCGCCGTCAACGAGAAGGCGAGCACGGGCTCGTACAACGCGCTCCAGAAGAAGTCCGCCGATCTCATCGCCTCCGCCAAGCACATCAGCCAGTTCGCGGACCGCGACAGTGACCCCGGCTTCATCTCCACCGTCGTACTTCCCGGCCTGACCGAGTGGCTCAGCCACCCCGACGACGGCTCGGGAACGCTGACGAAGATCGAGTCCCAGCGTTCGCGCTTCTTCACGGCCTGACCAGGACCGGAAAGGTCTCACGCACCGTGTCCTCCGCGCCCACCACGCCCCCCGCCTCGCGACGCGCCCGTCCCCGCCGGCTCGGCACCGGCGACCGGATCTTTCTCACCGTCATCATCGGCATCCCGCTGGCGGCCCTGCTCTTCTTCGTCTGGCTGCCCGCACTGGCCTCCCTGGGGCTGTCCTTCACCACCTGGGACGGCATCGACCTGGCCGACATCCACTGGATCGGCCTGGACAACTACAAGGAGATCTTCACCAACTACCCGCCGTTCTGGCCCGCGGTGCGGCACAACGTGATCTGGCTGCTGTTCACGGCCCTGCTGCCGACCCCGTTCGGCATCTTCCTCGCCTACCAGCTCGACCGGAAGATCCGCTTCACGAGGGTCTACCAGACCGCCATCTTCCTGCCGATGGTGCTCTCCCTCGCCGTCGTCGGCTTCATCTGGGAGATCATCTACAACCCCGACACGGGGCTGCTCAACGGCATCCTGAGCGCCGCCGGATCCAGCCACCACATCGACTGGCTCGGCAACTCCGACCTCAACCTGTGGGCCGTCCTGGTCGCCTCGAGCTGGCGGCACACGGGATACATCATGATCCTCTACCTGGCCGGCCTGAAGGGCTTCGACCCGGCGCTCAAGGAGGCCGCCGCGCTCGACGGGGCCAACGGACGCCAGACCTTCCTGCGGGTGGTCTTCCCGGCCCTGAAACCGGTCAACGTCATCATCCTGGTCATCACGGTCATGGAGTCCCTGCGCTCCTTCGACGTCGTCTACGTCCTCGGCGGCGGCGTCGGAAGCAAGCCGGGCATGGAACTCCTGTCCCTCCTCATCACCGACAACATCATCGGCGAGTCCAGTCACATCGGTTACGGGTCCGCCCTCGCGGTCGTCCTGCTCGTGGTCTCCCTTGCCGCCATCGGGACCTTCCTCGTCCAGAACTTCCGCAAGGAGGACCAGTGACCACGACCGTGCCGCGCCCGGCCTCCCGACCGCGGACCCGGCGCGCGCAGCAGACGCCGAAGACCCCCTCCGGGCCGCGGCGCCAGACCGGCCGTCATCTGATGCTGGGCGGCATCGCCCTGCTGTGGCTCGTCCCGCTGCTGTGGGCCATGTACACCTCGCTGCGGCCCTACTCGGACACCGCGAAGCACGGGTATCTCTCCTGGCCCCACAGCCTCAGCCTCGGCAACTTCAGCGACGCCTGGAGCCAGTCCGGGATGCCGCACTTCTTCTGGAACTCCGTCCTCATCACCGTGCCGTCCGTCCTGTGCACCCTGCTGTTCTCGGCCGCGGTCGCCTTCTTCGTCTCCCGCTTCGACTTCCGCTGGAACATCGTCCTGCTGATGCTGTTCACCGCGGGCAACCTGCTCCCGGCGCAGGTCCTCATCACCCCCCTGTACCGCCTCTACCTCCTCATCCCGCTGCCGCAGTGGATGAGCGACTCGCTCCTCCTCTACAACTCGGCCTGGGGCATCATCGCGATCCACATCGCCTACCAGTCCGGCTTCTGCACCTTCGTCCTCAGCAACTACATGAAGACGATCCCGAAGGAGATCTCCGAGGCGGCGCTCGTGGACGGAGCCCCCGTCTGGCGCCAGTTCTTCCAGATCATCCTGCCGCTGTGCCGCCCGGCCTTCGCGGCCCTCGCCACCCTCGAATCGATCTGGATCTACAACGACTTCTTCTGGCCGCTCGCGCTGATCGAGAGCGGCGACAAGCGCCCGATCACCTCGGCCCTGGCCAACCTCCAAGGCGCGTACTTCACCAATCCCAACCTCATCGCGGCCGGTGCCCTGATGACCGCGATCCCCACCCTCCTGGTGTACTTCGCGCTCCAGCGCCAGTTCATCAGCGGACTCACCATCGGCTCGGGCAAGGGCTGAGCCGCCCCAACCCTGAACCCACAGGAGGCACGACCCATGCGGTCACCCTCGTATTCCGTCCTGCCCGCACGCACCCTGAGAGCCGTGGTGGTGTTCGCCCTCACGGCAGGCCTCGCGACGACCGTCCCGGCGGCACAGGCCAAGACCCCCGTGCCACGCGAGACCACTGCCACCCCCGTCGCCGCCAAGCCGTACATGGGCTGGTCGAGTTGGAGCATGCAGTCGTCGAAATACCCGGGCCTCAACCCGGACGGCGACTACAGCTACCTCACCGAGGCGAACGTCCTGAAGCAGACGGACGCCCTCGCCGCCAAGCTGAAGAACTACGGCTACGACCATGTCAACATCGACGCCGGCTGGTGGATGGACAAGACCTGGAAGACGGGCTTCGACCAGTACGGTCGCCAGACGCCCGACCCGGTCCGTTTCCCCCACGGCATGAAGTCGGTCGCCGACCACATCCACTCCAAGGGCCTCAAGGCCGGCATCTACCTGCCCGTCGGCCTGGAGAAGGGGGCGTACGGCGACGGCAAGACGCCGATCTGGAACGCCCCCGGCTGCACCACCGCCGACGTCGCCTACCCGGACCTGCGCACCACCAACGGCTGGGACAACGCCTACAAGCTGAACTTCGACAACCCCTGCGCGCAGAAGTACATCGACTCGCAGGCGCAGCAGTTCGCCGACTGGGGCTACGACTTCTTCAAGCTGGACGGCGTGGGCCCGGGCTCCTTCAAGTCCGGTGACAACTACAACAACGTCCCCGACGTCGCCGCCTGGCAGAAGGCCATCTCCGCCACCGGGCGCCCGATCCACCTCGAAATCTCCTGGTCGCTCGACATCGGCCACGCCGCCGACTGGAAGAAGTACTCCAACGGCTGGCGCATCGACACCGACGTCGAGTGCTACTGCAACACCCTTGTCACCTGGGAGAACTCGGTCAACGACCGGTGGGACGACGCCCCCGCGTGGAGCCGCAAGGCGGGCCCGGGCGGCTGGAACGACCTGGACAGCCTCGATGTCGGCAACGGCGAGATGGACGGCCTCACCAAGGCCGAGCGGCAGAGCTACATGACTCTGTGGGCCATCAACAAGTCGCCGCTGTTCACCGGTGACGACCTCACCAAGCTGGACAGCTACGGCGTCTCCCTGCTGACCAACAAGGAAGTCATCGCCGTCGACCAGAACGACTCGCCCGTGGCGCGTCCGATCACCCCGGTCGGCAACCAGCAGGTCTGGGGCACCAAGAACGCCGACGGCAGCTACACCGTCGCCCTGTTCAACCTCGGTGACTCCCCGGCCTCCGTCACCGCCCAGTGGGCCTCCCTCGGATTCACCGGCAACGCCTCCGTGCGCGACCTGTGGAACAAGGCGAACCTCGGGACCTACAAGAACAAGATCACCGAGGCGCTGCCCGCACACGGCTCGCGGCTGTTCACCGTCAAGCCCGGCGGCAGCACGCTGACCACCACGAGCTACGAGGCCGAGGACGCCGCCAACACCCTGTCGGGCAACGCCTCCGTCGCCGGGTGCGACGCCTGCTCCGGCGGCAAGAAGGTCGGCAATCTGTACACCGGCGGCAAGCTGCGGTTCAACGACGTCACGGTGAAGAAGGACGGAATCTACACCGTCAAGGTCGCCTACGTCAGCGGCGACTCCCGCTCGGTGACGGTCTTCTCCAACAGCGGCAACGGCACCAGCGAGAAGTTCCCCTCCACGGGCGACTGGAGCACGGCCGAGATGGTCAGCCTCCAACTGGCGCTGAAGGCAGGTTCCAACACGATCACCTTCGACAGCGGCAGCGGATACGCGCCCGACATCGACAAGATCGTCGTTCCGCAGTCGGTCTGACGTCCGTAGGCAGCCCGAGTTCAGCAGCTGGACTGAGTTCCGCAGTCCGCCGCCCCGCTTCCCACGGGGCCCGGTGACACGACCCGGGCCCCGTGGGGACCTGGCCCACGCCGACGGTCCGCAACCGTCGTTCCCGCACGAGCCGCTCCCGGATATGGAGTGCACAACCGTGGACATCCAGCACACCGCATCAGACGACAACACCCCCAGCCGCAGGGGCTTCCTCGCCCTCGCCGCCGCAGCCGGCGCGGCCACCGCACTCGGCGGCCTGCCCGCCTTCACCGCCTCGGCGGCCCCCATGCGCCCCACCGCATCCCCCATGCTGTCCGCGGCCGACGCCGCGAAGAACCAGCTGTGGTGGGGGGCTCCCGGCTCCGCCAACTCGATGATCGAGCAGGGGCTGCCGGTCGGCAACGGGCGCCTCGGTGCGCTCGCGAGCAACGACCCCGCCGGCGAACTCCTGATGATCACCGACGCCACCCTGTGGACCGGTGGCCTCAACGACAAGCTGGACAGCGACGGCCAGTTCCCCTACGGCCGCGACGACTTCGGCTCCCTGACCCTGCTGGCCAAGCTCACCGTCGCGATCCCCGACCACGACCTGGGCAACGTCGACAACTACCGGCGCTCCCTCGACCTGGCCCAGGGCCTGATCAGCACCTCGTACGACATCTCCGGCGTCACCTACCGGCGACAGATCTTCGCCAGCACCCCCGACGACGCCATCGTCCTGTACTTCTCCCAGCAGGGCGGCGGTTCCTACACCGGTACCGTCTCCCTCGCCGGTACCCACGGCGAGTCCACCACCGCCAACAGCGCGGGACGGTACGCGTCGTTCGGCGCGTCCTTCGCCAACGGCCTCAAGTACGGCGCCGCCGTCACCGCCTACAGCGGCACCGGCAGGGTCCGCGTCGACGGTACGTCGATCGCGTTCAGCGGCTGCAAGGACCTCACCGTCGTCGTCAGCGGTGGTACCAACTACGCGCCCGACGCGGCAGCGAAGTTCCGCGATCCGTCCCTGGCCCCGGAGCGCCTCGCCAGGAACAAGGTCCTGAACGCGAGCGGTCACTCGGCGAGCACCCTGCTGCACACACATGTCGCCGACTTCCGGGCCGTGTTCGGACAGCTGGACATCAACCTCGGTACGTCCTCTGCCGCGCAGCGCGAACTGGACACCTGGGAGCGGCTGCGGGCCCGCCACCGGGACGACGTACCCGACCCGGAACTCGAGGCCGCCTACCTGCAGTTCGGCCGCTACCTCATGATCTCCGGGTCGCGGGGCAGTCTGCCGATGGGTCTGCAGGGCCCCTGGCTGGACGGCAACGACCCGGACTGGATGGGCGACTACCACACCGACATCAACGTCCAGATGAACTACTGGATGGCCGACCGGGCGGGCCTGTCCGACAGCTTCGACGCCTTCGCGGACTACTGCCTCGCGCAGCTGTCCTCCTGGACGGACGTCACCCGGCGACTGTTCAACACCCCCACCAACAGGTATCGCAACTCCAGCGGGAAAGTCGCCGGCTGGACCGTGGCCTTCTCCACCAACCCCTACGGCGGCAGCGGTTGGTGGTGGCACCCGGCGGCCAACGCCTGGCTCTGCCAGAGCCTGTTCGAGCACTATGAGTTCACCCAGGACCGCGCCTACCTCAAGAAGATCTATCCCCTCATCAAGGGCGCCGTGGAGTTCTGGGAAGCCCGCCTCATCACCACGACCGTCACCGACGCCTCCGGGACCTCACGCGAGGTCCTCGTCGACGACAACGACTGGTCCCCCGAGCAGGGTCCGCAGGATGCCAAGGGCATCACCTACGCCCAGGAAGTGGTGTGGAACCTCTTCGGCAACTACCACACCGCAACGCGGGTACTCGGCAAGGACACCTCCTACAGCGCGACCATCGACGGCTTGCGCAATCGCCTGTACCTGCCCGTGGTCAGCCCCAGGACCGGCTGGCTGGAGGAGTGGATGTCGCCCGACAACCTCGGCGAGACCACACACCGTCATCTCTCCCCGCTCTTCGGCCTCTTCCCCGGCGACCGGATCCGCCCGGACGACTCCACGCCGAAGGACATCCTCGCCGGCGCGACGGCCCTTCTGACCGCTCGTGGCATGAACAGCTACGGCTGGTCCAATGCCTGGCGCAGCCTGTGCTGGGCCCGGCTGAAGAACGCGGAGAACGCCTACCAGCTCGTCGTCAACAACCTGAAGCCGTCGGTGAGCGGGAGCAACGGCACGGCGCCGAACCTCTTCGACATCATGGACATGGGAGAAGGCCGCGGTATCTTCCAGATCGACGCGAACTTCGGCACCCCCTCCGCGATCATCGAGATGCTGGTCTACTCGCGGCCCGGACACATCGAGCTGCTGCCCGCCCTGCCCGCCGCCTGGGCGGCATCCGGCTCGGTGTCCGGCGTGGGCGTCCGCGGCGGCTTCGTCGCCGACCTCAGCTGGAAGAACGGCAAGGTGACCCGGGCCACGCTGAAGAGCGTCGGCGGCCGCGAGACGACCGTCGCCGCGGGTGGCGCCTCGCGCAAGGTCAGCCTCAAGCCCGGTGAGTCCGTCACCCTGAGGGGAATCGGATGAGCGGCGCCCGGTTCCGCCGCCGCGCCGTGGGTGTCGTATCGGCGCTGCTCCTCGCGGTCTGCGGGCCCCTGACCGCCTCGGCGGCGGCGCAGCCGCAGGCCTCGTCGGGTACGTCGGGCGAATCAGGTGAATCGGGTGCGCCGGTGACGCCGGACGCCACGTCGCCGGGCAAGCACTCCGTGGTCACCTGGGGTGCCAGCGCCGACCGGCAGGGGGCGGGACCCGCCGACCGCAGTTACCGACTGATCGTGCGCACCAGCGTCGGCGGTACGAACATGCGGATCCGGCTGTCCAACGCCTTCGGTGAGCACCCGGTGACCTTCGCGAGCGCGTACGCCGGGCTGCGGAAGCGGGGTGCGGAGCTGGTCCACGGCTCCAACCGGCAGCTGTCGTTCGGCGGGGCCTCGTCCGTCACCGTCCCGGCCGGTGAGACCGTGCTCAGCGATCCGCTGCCCGGAAAGCTGGCCGCCCAGAGCGATCTGGTCATCAGCCTGTACGTGACCGGCGTCCAGGGACCGACGACCGGTCACGGCATGGCCATGCAGACCAACTACGCGACCGCGGGCGACCACGCGGCCGAAGAGGGCGCGGCCAACTGGACCGATCCGATGGGCTCCTGGTACTGGCTGGACGCGGTCGACGTGGAGACGTCCGCCGCGGTCGGCTCGGTGGTGACCCTCGGCGACTCCATCACCGACGGATGGGCCTCGACCACGGACGGGAACCGCCGCTGGCCCGACTATCTGTCCCGGCGGCTCCAGGCCGCGTCCGGGCTCACCGTGAAGGGAGTGGCGAACGAGGGGATCTCGGGCAACAAGGTGCTCGCGGACGGCGCCGGGCAGGCCGCCCTGAACAGACTCCAGCGTGACGTCCTCTCCCAGCCCGGGGTCCGTACGGTCTTCCTCTTCGAAGGCATCAACGACATCAAGGCCCACTCCGGCGTCACGGTGGACGACATGATCGCCGGCTATCGGCAGATCATCGACCGGGCCCACGCGGCGGGCAAATGTGTCGTCGGCGCGACCGTCATGCCCTTCAAGGGCTGGTCCGAGTACGACGCCGCATCCGAGGCCGTGCGCCAGGGCGTCAACGACTGGATCAGGAACAGCGGCGCGCTCGACGCCGTGACGGATTTCGACAGGATCACGCGCAATCCGTACGACCCGCAGCTGATCCTGCCGTTCTTCGACGGCGGCGATCACCTGCACCCCAACGACAAGGGGATGCAGGCGATGGCCGACGCGGTGGACCTCGGAAGCCTGACGTCCTGCTGACCTCAGGCTCCGCGCGGGGCGGTCAGGGGTACGAGACCACGGTGGACGGCACCGTCGAGGTGCCCGACGTGGGGGCGCCGGTCTCGTTGACGACGTGCTCGTACTGACCCTGGCCGCCCAGCGAGACGACCAGCAGGTCGTGGAACTTCACGCCCGGTGTGTTCGGCGCGGCGAAGCCGTTGTGCTGGACGATCGTCGGGTCGACGTTGTAGTAGCAGTAGCTGCCCAGGCCCCATCCCTCGTGCGTGGTCACGGAGTCGGCGACCTTGTAGGCCGCGTACCCCTTGACGTTTCCGTTCTGGATGGCGGCCTGGTTCGGCGCGTCGTACGCCTTCTCGTTCTGGAAGAAGATGGTGCGCCCGCGCTGGCCGTACCACTGGACGTCGTACTTGTTGAAGTGCTCGACGAACAGACCGGTGGCCAGGACGTCGTCGCCGTTGACGCGGATGCCGTAGTCGGCCCGGTTGGTCTCCCAGCCGACGCCGGTGCCGTGGTCGGCGCGCCAGACCCAGGTGTGGTCGATGATCGTGCCGCGGCTGTTGATCACCATGCTGGTGGTGGCCTTGCCGGCGCCCGCGCCGCCGATCCGGATGAAGACGTCCTGGACGGTGGTCGGGTTGGCGGAGTGGTTCGCGGAAGCCCCGGTGGGGCCCACCTCCAACAGCGTCGACGAGTTCACGGGACCGGCGTCGATGAGGAATCCCGCGAGCCGCACACCGTCGACATCGGCGGTCCTGAGCGCGGTGACGCCGTTGTCCGGGATCAGGGTGGCGTAACCGAGTCCGAGGACCACGGTGCCCGCGCGGTTGACCTGGATCGGCTGGTCGAGGTGGTAGATCCCCGGAGTGAGCAGCAGGTGGAGGCCCTGAGTGAGCGCGGCGTTCAGGGTGGCGGCGGTGACACCGGGCTTGGCCACGTAGAACTGGGTGAGTGGCAGTGACGTGCCGCGAGGGGTGCCGCTGCCCCAGGTGGTGCCGCGGGCGTTGGTTCGCCGCTCCGGCAGGAAGACGCGGTACTCGCTGCCGTTGAGGTACAGGAACGGCTTCTCCCGGGACACCGGCGTGGTGTCGAGGGTGGTGTACGGCGGGTTCGGGAAGGACTGCGCGGGTGCGCCCTGAACACCGGAGAAGACCATGTTCCAGACGGCGTTGACCCAGCCGCCCACCGAACTGTCGCGGGTGTACCACTGCTGCTGCGAGTACGGTCCGACCGAGCCGTCGATGCGGCTGTCGGCGATGTAGCCGCCGCTGGCCCAGCCGTAGCCGGTGGGGGCGAGGTTGAGACCGCCCTTGACGTGCATCCGCCGGAAGGGCGCGGCCTGGGCGACCGCCCATCGGTTTGTGCCGCTGACCGGGGTGAGGGCGAGATTCTCCGCCGAACGCCAGAAGTTCTGGGTGGCGTTGCCGTTGAACCAGCCCGCGTCGACGGTCACATCGCCGTTGATCGCCGTGTCGTCGGGGGACAGGCCGAGGCCAGCGATCGAGGTGTAGAAGCCGAGTTGGGCGTTGAGACCGTTGTAGGTGCCCGGCTTGAACAGCAGCGCATAGCGGCCCGTGCCGAACTGGGCCGACTCCTGCTGTCGGAACACCTCGTCCAGTTTGGCCTGGATGCCGGAGGTCGAGGGGTCGAACACGATGACGTTCGGGCCGAGATCGCCGCCGCCGGGCAGGGCTCGCGGCTTCGCGGCGGGCGTCGCGGGCGCGGCGGACGCCGGCGAGGACAGACCGAGCAGCGCGGGCGCTGCCGCGGTGGCGGCCATCGCTCCGAGGACGGACCGTCTGGCGGGAAGGGACCGGACGGAGTCCGGGGAATCCATGGGGAGGTGAGGCATGGGGGCAACTCTCCTGGTTCAGAAAGTGAACGGTGGGAGGTGCTGGGAGCGCTCTCTTGCCGATGCATGCTTCATCCGCGTGAACACAGCGTCAAGAGTTGTCACACAAGTGCCGTGAATTGTTGCCCGATGAAACACCAACAGGCGGATATTTTGCGGTAGTTCGATGACATCTGGGCTCCGTCGAGGTCGCTGGGTCGTGGGCGATTGTGTTCAAGAGGTGCGCTTACGAGGGTGGGGGTGTCCCTGGTTCCGTTCCTGACGCACCCGGGGAGCGGAGTGATGATCTCCGACGTGGCTCGGTGCCCACGGGAAGCCGTGATGTGGGAGAGCGCTCTATGCCCTCGCGGCGCCGGGCCGATACGCTGCGGAGATGAGCAGACGGGCCCCCACGCTTGAGGACGTAGCGCGGGAGGCCGGTGTGTCGCGCGCCACCGTCTCCCGCGTCGTCAACGGCGTCCAGAGCGTCGATCCCGCCCTTCAGGACGCGGTCCGCCAGGCCGTCGAACGGACCGGATACGCTCCCAACCGGGCCGCCAGGTCACTGGTGACACGGCGGACCGAGACGGTCGCGCTCATCGTCTCCGGCGCGGGCGACGTGTCGGGTGAGGAGCGGAACGCCTTCACTGCACGGGTGTTGGCGGACCCGTTCTTCGGCCGGGTCGTCACCGGCGTGGTCGACTACCTGCGTCCCCGGTCGATGCATCCGCTGCTGATGTTCGCCGACTCCGCGCAGACGCGACAGCAGGCGCTGAACGATCTGCGGCAGCGCAGCGCGGACGGCGCGCTCGTCGTCTCCACCCACGCCGACGACCCGCTGCCGGCGCTGCTCGCCGACGCGGGCCTGCCCGCGGTGCTCTTCGCCCGGCCGTCGCGCCCGGTGCCGCTCAGCTATGTCGACCTGGCCCACCGGGACGGCGCCCGCATGGCCGCCCACCATCTGCTGGACCGGGGCTGCCGACGGATCGTCACCGTCACGGGGCCCCTGGGCGTCTACGCCAGCCAGGACCGGCTCGCCGGGTTCCGCGACACGATGGCGCGCAGAGGACATCCGTACGTTCCCGTCGCCGAGGGCGGTTTCACGCTCGACAGCGGCATGGCCGCGATGTCCGGACTGCTGGCCGAACACCCCGACGTGGACGGGGTGTTCGCGGCCAACGACCTGATGGCCCAGGGGGTGTGCCAGGTCCTGCGGGATCGGGGCAGACGGGTGCCGGACGACGTCGCCGTCATCGGCTTCGACGACTCCAGCGCGGCGACGGCCTGCCGTCCGCCGCTGACCACCGTGCGCCAGCCCGTCGAGGAGATGGCCTCGGTGATGGCCCGACTCCTCGACGAGCACCTCCGGGGCACGCGCACCGAGCCCACCTCGGTGATCTTCGATCCGGAACTCGTGGTGCGCGAGTCGGCGTAGGCGCCCCGTGCCCTGCGCGACGGGGTGGTGGCGGTGACCGACACTGGACCGGTCAGCAGGATCGAGGGACCGGCAGCGCGGGCGAGCCGGCGACGGAGAGGCAGGCGCATGACCGACAGGATCACCGTGGGCGTGGACGGATCCCCCGAGAGCCGGGCCGCGCTGGCCTGGGCGGGCAGGGAAGCCGTCCGCCGCGGGATGCCCCTGCGCGTGGTGTACGCCTGGCAGTGGTCCCACCACGAACTGCTCGGCGGCGCAGACCGGGACGAGCAGGCGCGCTGGGCACGGGACATGGTCGAGGACGCGGCCCGCACCGTCACCGACCGGCACACGGACCTGCCGGTGGCGACCGAGGTCCTGGACGGCGGTGCCGTCGACTCGCTGCTGGCCGAGGCCGCGGCGGCCAGGACCCTGGTCCTCGGATCCCGCGGTCACGGCACGATCGTCGGCTTCCTGCTCGGTTCCGTCGGCCAGCAGGTGATCGCCGAGGCCCCGTGCCCGGTCGTCCTGGTGCGCGCCGGTGACCGCGCCGCGTCCGAAGCGGGCGGCCGGGAGATCGTCGTGGGCCAGCAGGGCGGTCCGGACGACAGCGCGGCCGGACTTCGGTTCGCGTTCGAGACCGCGGCGGCGCGCGGTGCCGGGGTGCGCGCCGTACGGGCGTGGAGCCTGCCGCCGGTGTTCGCCTACAGTCCCGGCTCGCTGAAGCTGCTGGACGAGGCCGGGGGCCTGGAACCGTACGAGAAGAAGGCGCTTGCCGAGGCGCTCCAGCCGTGGCGGGAGCGCTTCCCCGACGTGCCCGTCACACAGCACGTCGAGATGGGCAGCGCCGGGCAGGTACTGCTCTCGCTGGCCGACCGGGCCCAGCTGATGGTCGTCGGTCGCCGCGCACACCACTCGGCGGTGGGGGCACGGATCGGTTCGGTGGCCCATGCGGTGATGCACCACGCGCCCTGCCCGGTGGCGGTGGTTCCGCACTCCTGAGGCGGGGGTAACGGGCTGACCCCGCGCCGGCACGGGCGGGGCCTCCTGGTGCGTTCAAGTCCCGAAGACAAGGTCGGGGTCGAGGACCGACCCGGGCAATCTCGGCGTGAAGTATTGACGGCACCATGACAGTCCGGTTGACTCGCCGCCCAGCGCCGGAACCGGTTCCGGTACCGCTTCCGGTACCGGTTCCGCCGACGGCGCGTGAAGCCGCGATCCCCGTGTGCCGGGAGGCAGTTGTGGCCGTGACCATCGCCGATGTGGCCCAGGCGGCCGGCGTGAGCAAGACGACCGTGTCGCGGGTGCTGAACACCCGTGGTGAGGTCGACGCGTCGACTGCCGCCCGCGTCCGCGAGGTCATCGACCGCATGGGCTATGTACCCAGTTCAGGTGCTGTCGGACTGGCCCGCGGCAGCAGCCGGACGGTGGGCATGCTGGTGCCCTCACTGACCTGGCCGTGGATGGGCGAGGTGCTGCAGGGCGTCGTCGACACGGTGGAGGCCGCCGACTTCGGGCTGCTGCTGTTCACCTGCAACCGAGGCGCCGAGTCCGTCGCCCGCTTCACCAGCCAGGTGTCGGCGCGCGCGTTCGACGGGCTGCTCGTGGTGGAGCCGGAGAACACCCTCGAGATGTTGACGGCGCTGCACCGCGACGGCCTGCCCGTCGTCCTCGTCGACGACCGGGGACACCACCCGGAGTTCCCGTCCGTCACGGCCGCCAACACCGAGGGCGGAGCGGCGGCCGCCCGTCACCTGCTGGCAGGGGGCCGGCGCAGGCCGCTGGTCCTCACAGGGCCGGCGCGGTTCGGCTGTGTACGCGACCGGCTCGCAGGGTTCCGAGCCGCCTGCGCCGAGCACGGAGTGGGGCTCGAACTCGTCGTCGAGGGCGACTTCACCGAGACCGACGGGCGTGCGACCGTGCGTCGGCTGCTCGCCGAGGGGTGGGAGTTCGACGCGGTCTTCGCGCACAACGACCTCGCCGCGGTGGGCGCTCTGGGCGCCCTGCGGGACGCCGGGATCCGGGTGCCCGAGGAGATCGCGGTGATCGGCTTCGACGACATCCCGGTGGCCCGCCACACCGAGCCCTCACTGAGCACCGTCCGCCAACCCATGCGGGAGATGGGGGAGACGGCCGCCCGCCTGCTCCTGGCCCGCCTCGCCGGCCAGGAGCAGCCGACCACCCCCGTCGTCCTGCCCACGCACGTGATCGCGCGCCGGTCGACGCCGGTGCTCTAGAGCCTGCCTTCGGCACCAGATCGCTTCAGGAAACGGCGCTCGACGGGCGTCGGAGCACCTCGACGTCACCGCGTGACCACCCGCACATCAGCACGGAACCGGCACCCCCAACCTCCCTCAGGAGAGCCGCATGCCATCCCGTACCCACCGCACGCTGATGATCGCCCTCGCCACCCTGTCACTGCTCTCGCCGGCACCGGCCTTCGCCGTCCCGGCGCCCGAGCCCGTCGCAGCGGCCGCCGACGCCACCTGGGACACCGACCGGGCCGCGGCCGCCTACGCCGCGAACCCCGGCGCCGTGACCGCCTCGGGCAGCGAGAACCCCGGCACCACGCCGGGCCTCGCCTTCGACGGCGACGCCTCGACCCGCTGGTCGAGCCAGTTCGCGGACGACGCCTGGATCCGTATCGACCTGGGCGCCACCCTGCGCATCGACCGGGTCGTCCTGGACTGGGAGGCCGCCTACGGCAAGCGATACGTCCTCGAGGCGTCCAGGAACGGCACCGACTGGACACCGTTCTTCACCGAGACCAGCGGCTCCGGAGGCTCGGTCACCGCCCACACCTACCCGCAGGAGGTCACCGGCCGCTACATACGGCTGCGCGGCGTCGAGCGGGCCACCACGTACGGCTACTCGCTCTACGCCTTCAAGGTCTACGGCGGCGAACCGGCCCCGGCCTCGACCACCCGCACCAACCTCGCGCTGAACCACCCGGCCTACTCCAACCTCTACCAGCACGCGGGCAATTCACCCGCCTTCGTGACCGACGGAGGCTGGCCGGCCGACCTCAAGGGCGACTCGACCCGCTGGTCCAGTGACTGGAACGCCGACCGCTGGATCTCCGTCGACCTGGGCGCGACCTCGACCATCAACACCGTCGACCTGTACTGGGAGGCGGCCTACGCGGTCGACTACCAACTCCAGGTCTCGGACGACAACAGAACCTGGCGCACCGTCTACCAGCCGTCCGCCGCCGAGGTCGCCGCCCGCCGCGCCGACGTGAAGTCCCCCGCGGACGCGGTGGGGCGCCACGACACCGTCACCCTCCCGCAGCCCGCGACCGGCCGCTATGTGCGGATGCTCGGCAAGGAACGCCGGTCCTTCTACAACCCCGCACCCGCGACGGCCCAGTTCGGCTACTCCCTCTACGAGTTCCAGGTCTGGGGCACGGGAGGCAGCGCCGCCGCCGCGTATCCCGCACTGCCCGGGGAACAGCCGGGCACGTACCGGACGACGTTCTTCGACGACTTCACGGGCGCGAGTCTCGACCGCTCCAAGTGGCGCGTCGTCAGAACCGGACAGGAGATGGGCCCGGTCAACGGGGAGTCTCAGGCGTACGTCGACTCCACCGACAACATCAGCACCGAGAACGGGAGCCTTCTTCTGAAGGCCAAGTACTGCAAGGGCTGCACCCAGGCAGGCGGCGGGACCTACGACTTCACCTCCGGGCGGATCGACACCAACACCAAGTTCGACTTCACCTACGGCCGGGTCAGCGCCCGGATGAAGCTGCCGGTCGGGGACGGCTACTGGCCCGCCTTCTGGCTGCTGGGCAGCAACGTCGACGACCCGTCCGTCTCGTGGCCGGCATCCGGCGAGACGGACATCATGGAGAACATCGGCTACGGGGACTGGACCAGCACGGCCCTGCACGGCCCCGGCTACTCGGCCGACGGCAACATCGGTGCCCGCCAGACCTACCCCGCCGGAGGCCGTGCAGACCAGTGGCACACCTACGCCGTGGAGTGGACACCGACAGCCATGCGCTTCTACGTCGACGACGCCCTGGTCCAGGAGACGACGCGCAACAAGCTGGAATCGACCCGCGGCCAATGGGTCTTCGACCACAACCAGTACGTCATCCTCAATCTCGCCCTGGGCGGCGCCTACCCCGCGGGGTGGAACAAGGTCACCACTCCGTACTGGGGGCTGCCGCAGTCCAGCGTCGACCGGGTCGCGGCCGGGGGAGTGCGGGCCGAGGTCGACTGGGTGCGCGTGGAACAGAAGGGGTGAACGGCGCCCAGGCGTCAGGCACCGAGGAACGCCTGGGCCCGGAAATCCCCGCGCCGGCCTCACTCCCGGGATCGGGACGGCCGTGCAGGAGTCCTCCTATGTGTTGTCGGCCCTCGACATGCGCAGGGCGAGGTTCTGGAGCAGGTCGGCCGTCTTGACGTCGGTGCGTCCGGAGTCGTGGAGATCGGCGAGTTCGGAGAAGAGGAACGCGAAGGCGCCCACGAGAGAGATGGTGGCGGGGAGGTAGGCGTCCGCGACGGCCTGCCCGGCTTCCGCGGGACCGGCGTCCCCAGGCACCTCCACCCTGGGGAACACCTCCGTGACGAGCGCGCCCAGTTGGGTCTCGGTCGGCTCGACCTCGGCGTTCTCGTCCTGGGCGATCCTGCGCACCATCGCGTTGGTCTCGGTGAGCACGCCGATGGCGCGCAGGATGATCTCCGTCTGTTCCATGCCGTGAGCCTAGACGGGCGAAGCCCCGCTGTGGCCTCGATGTTCGGGCCGGGATGGTAGACAGTGGTCATGAACCACTTCTCCCGCCCCCGCCCGGCCCGCACACGATGACCGCAGGCATCGACACCCCTGACCGCCGGGGCCGTACCGGACTCGACCGCGTCGGCCGCGGTCTGACCGGCAACCCGCGGGTCAAGGTCCGCGAAGTGACCCTCCTGTCCAGCCACTGGTACGTGGAGCGCACCACCACCTTCGACTTCCAGCACGCCGACGGCACCTGGAGCACCCAGGAACGCGAGACGCACGACCGCGGCAACGGAGCCACCCTCCTGCTGTACGACGCCGAGCGCGAAACCGTGCTGCTGACCAGGCAGTTCCGCTACCCCGTGTACACCAACGGCCACCCCGACGGCATGCTGGTCGAGACCCCGGGCGGCCTGCTCGACGAGGACGACGAGCATCCCGAAGTCGCCGTACGGCGCGAGGTCATCGAGGAGACCGGGCACACCGTCGGCGAGGTCCAGCACGTCTTCGACGTCTACATGAGCCCGGGCTCGGTCACCGAGCGGGTCAGCTTCTACGCCGCCACCTACGGCCCGTCCACCCGCACCCACGAAGGCGGCGGCCTCGACGAGGAGGGCGAGGACATCGAGATCGTCGAGCTGTCCTTCCGTACCGCACTGGCCATGATCCGCTCCGGGGAGATCGCCGACGCCAAGACGATCATGCTGTTGCAGTGGGCGGCTCTGGAAGGACCGTTCAAGGCCTTGTGTTGAAGTGCTCTTCAAGTTCCAGACTCCTCTTCGGGCCCGGACGGTCGGGCCCGAAGAGGAGGGACCACCATGAAGTACCGGACCATCGGTACCGATCCGAAGACCCGCCGTGAGGTGAGCGTGCTCGCGCTCGGCGCGATGCTGTTCGGCTCGGTGACGGACGAGAAGACCTCCTTCGCCGTACTGGACCGCTATGTCGAAGCGGGCGGGAACTTCGTCGACACGTCCGACAACTACGCCTTCTGGACCGACGGCAGCCAGGGCGGCCAGAGCGAGGAACTGCTCGGACGGTGGCGGCGCAGCCGGGGCATCGGCGACGAGATCGTCTTCGCGACCAAGCTCGGCGCCCGGCCGCTGGCCCCCGGCACCGGATACACCGACAACCCGGAAGGACTGTCGGCGAAGGTCGTACGCGAGGCGGCCGAACGCAGCCGCGAACGCCTCGGCCTGGACCGGATCGACCTGCTGTACGCCCACATCGAGGACGCCACGGTCGACCCACGGGAAACCATGGAGGGGTTCGGGGAGCTCGTGGCGGAGGGGACCGTCGGGCTGCTCGGGGCGAGCAACCACGCCATCTGGCGGGTGGAGCGGGCCCGTGCCGTCGCCGCGGCGGCCGGACTGCCCGGCTACGAGGTCCTCCAGTACCAGCACAGTCTGCTGCGGCCCCGCACCGACATACCCGACGCACTCTTCCCCGACGGGAGCCTCGGCGGCGCGACCGCCGAACTCCGCGGCTATCTGCGCGCCGAGCCCGCCCTGACCCTGGTCGCCTACTCCCCGCTGCTGCGCGGCGCCTACGTACGGGAGGACAAGCCGCTGCCCGCGGACTACGACCACCCGGGCACCCCGCCCCGGCTCGCCGCGCTGCGGACGGTGGCACGGGAGACGGGAGCGAGCCCGAACCAGGTGGTGCTCGCCTGGCAACTGGGCGGCGGGCTGCCGGTGATCCCGCTGGTCGGGATGTCGTCCGTGGCGCAGTTGGAGGAGAACCTGGCGGCCGTGGACCTTGAGCTGTCGCCGGAGCAGCGGGGACGCCTGGACGCGGCCCACTGAGGGGCGTCGCGGGCGAGGGCCGTCGCGTCAGCGGGGGCCCTCGCGCGTGGAGCGGCGGGTGGTGAGCAGCAGCGCGATGTCGTCGGGGCGCTCGGTGGCCTGCCGGGCCTCCTCGGTCAGCAGGTCCGCGGTGCCCGACAGGGAGGAGGCGCCGGGCCGGGCGTGCGGGGTGCCCGCGCGGGACAGCGTCGCGCGGAGCTTCTCGATCCCGTCGTCGATGTCGGCCCCGGGCCGCTCGACCAGACCGTCCGTGTAGAGGGCCAGCACGGCGTCGGGTTCCAGCAGCAGGTCCGTCACCGGGTAGCGGGCCCGCGGGGCCACGCCGAGCACCACGCCACCGGGCAGGTCGAGGAGCTCGGTGCGGCCGTCGGGGTGGCGCAGCATGGGCTGCGGGTGACCTGCGCGGGCGGCCCGGGCGACTCCGGTCACCGGGTCCAGCCTGACGTAGCAGCAACTGGCGAACTGGCCCGGGTCGAGGTCGATGAGCAGCCGGTTGGTATGGCTCATCACCTCGTCCGGAGGGTGGTCGCTGAGCGCGAACGCCCGTACCGCGCTTCGAAGTTGGCCCATGGTGGCCGCCGCCTGGACGCCATGGCCCTGGACGTCGCCGATGACCAGGGCCAGCCCGTCACCGGCCTCCACGACGTCGTACCAGTCGCCGCCCACGTCCATCCCCTTGGTGCCGGACAGATAGCGCCCGGCCGTCTCCACCTGCGGGTGCGCCGACAGCCGGTGCGGGAGCAGTGCCTCCTGGAGGCCACGGGCGAGGGCGGCCTCGGAGTCGTAGCGCCGCGCCCTCTCCAGGGCCTGCGCGATGAGTCCGGTGAGCGCCGTCAGCACGGAACGTTCCTCCGTGCTGAAGCCGCGTGGACGGTCGAAGCCGAGGATGCAGGAACCGACCGGCCGCCCCGAGGCGATCAGCGGCAGGAAGGCCCGGGCACCCTCCTTGGCGTCCAGTGGGATGCCGGGGTAGGCGGCGGCCAGTTGGGGCATCGACTCGAAGAACAGCGGGCGGCCGGTGGTGAGCGTCTCCACCCCGGGGAGTTTGGCGTCCAGCCCCACCCCGTCGAAGGGCGCGAGGAACCCCTGCGGGAAGCCGGTCTCCCAGGCCAGGTACAGGCGCCGGTCCTGCAACAGGTAGATGGCCAGGCGCCGTCCGCCGAACGCGGGCAGCAGTTCCCGCATCACGGTCTCGGACACCTGCCGGGCCGTCACGGCCTCGGTCAGGGCTATGGCCAGGACGATGGGCTGGTACAGCGCCGTCGTGGTGATAGCGGTCGCGGGCTCGGCGATGCCGGACCCGTGCGCCGTCGGCCGACCGTGGAGCGGTGCGGCCTCGGGGGCCTCCGTGGTGTCCGCGACCTGCCCCATGGGGATCAGTTTGCAGGTCAGACTGCCGGGGCCGGGATACACGGACATCGTCAGCCAGGCGTCGTCGGGGGCCGGCGCGGGTGTCCGGCGGCCACCGCTCGGGCGGGCGACCTGGAAGTGCACCGGCTCCGGTGACAGCAGCGCGCCGCGCAGATGATCCGCGTAGGACGGCTGGTCCAGCCAGGGCACGGCCTGCCACAGCGGTCGCCCCAGCAGTTCCGGCCGCGGCCGACCGAGGAGCTCGGCGGCGCGTGGATTGACGTAGGTGATCAGCCCGAGCCGGTCCAGTGCGAACACGCCCTCGGGGAGCAGGTCCGCGGCGCCGTCCGCCGCCGGGCCCGGGCCCGGATCGACGACCGCGCCGCCGACCGCGTACGGCGGCACGAGCGCGTTGCCCGAGGTCCACAACTCCAGCAGCCGCAGCCCGCCGTTCACCGTGTGCACGGGCAGCGGGTGGGCCGGGGGGCGCCCCGCCGCGGTCTCGTGCAGCGCGGACAGCAGCACATGCGGATCGTCGAGGGCCAGCGTGTGGGTGAGCGCCTGCGGCGTCCCGGGAAAGGCCCTGGCATCGGTGCCGAGCAGGGCCCACAGCGCGTCGTCCCCGGTGACCTCGCCTGTGGCCGGCTCCCAGGTGAACCTGCCGACATAGCGAGGTGGCAGACGCTCGGAGGGCGGCCGTACGCATATCGGCTCCCGGTCCCAGACGACCTCGGCACCGTCCTTCTCCAGGACCGACAGAGCCGTCCCCAGGTTCTCCGCCACCGCCGTCATCCGGTCACGGTCCGGCAGTACGTCGGTGGCGTCCGAGGCCGCGGGACGCAGCACCGTCAGGACCCCGAAGGACGAGGAGGCGCTCACGACGGGGACATACAGCGAACCGAACTGGAACGGCAGCCCCGCCGCGAGCTGCGGATAGCGGCGCATCGTCTCCGTGGCATCGGCGAGCAGCACCTCCGCGCCCGTCCGATGGGAGTCGGCGGCCGGGAACGGCCGGTCCAGGGGCATGCGCCACCAGGGGCGGAACAACTGTCCCGGCAACCCGGCCAGCACGGCCAGCCGCAGCAGTTCGGGGGAGCTGGAGCGCAGGTACACGCCCCCCGCGAAGCCGCGGGCCGCCCGGATCGCGTCCGCAACGGACCCGCTGAGCAGGGCGGCCAGGCTATCCAGCGCCTGGTCCTCACGCTCGGCGCTCCCAGTCATCGGTCTGCCCTCGTCCGCCCGCCGTCAAGGGGATTCCACAGCAAGAATGCGCCTTACGGGTACCCACCCGCACCTCGACGCCTCAGCCGCGATGGTCGTCGCTCGGAGTTGCACTTGGCCGCATCCGGCCGTGTGCGGCCGTACTCAGCTTCGCCCAGCGCGAAGATACCGCGCCCGCGCCCCGTCCAGGCGCCCCGCGCAGATGGTGCTTCAGGGAACCATCGGGTCCCGGCATCACCGAATCCCGGCGATTTCGGGACTCAATGTCTCAAGGTCTCCCCGGCGACGGCCGCCACGGCCTCGGCCACTGCGGCGAGGGCCGGGAAGTCGAGTTTCCACTGCTGCCAGAACAGCGGTACGTCGACGATCCCCTCCGGCGCGAGGCGGACCAGCCGCCCGGCCCGCAGCAGCGGCTCGGCCTGCACCTCGGGCACCATGCCCCAGCCCAGTCCGGCGACGACGGCGTCCACGAACCCCTCCGAGGTGGGCATGAAGTGCCGCAGCACGCTTGCTCCGGAACCGCCCCCAAGGCCCCGGACGAACTCGTCCTGGAGATCGTCGTTCCGGTCGAAGGCCACCACCGGAGCGTCAGAGATCAGCTCGGCCACCCCCGCGCCCGTCCCCGCGCCGAGCCACCGCCCGGCGAAGTCCGGGCCGGCCACCGCGAGGTACCGCATCCGGCCCAGGGCGCGCACGGAACAGCCCGCCACCGGGTCCGGCCACGAGGTCACCGCCGCCATCACCGCCCCCTCGCGCAGCAGGGCGGCCGTGTGGTCCTCGTCCTCGCGGCGCAGTTCGAAACAGAGCCGCAGCTCGCGCGGTACGCGGGTGAGCGCGGGCAGGAACCAGGTCGCCAGCGAGTCGGCGTTCACCGCGATCGACAGCCGCGTCGGCTCTCCGGCCTCGCTCATGCCGAGCTCGGTACGGGCGTCGCGCTCCAGCCGGGCCAGCCGGCGCGCGAACCGTACGACGACCTCGCCGGACTCGGTCGGACGCACCGGCTTCGTCCGCATCAGCAGGACCCGGCCGGTGCGCTGTTCGAGCGCCTTGACTCGCTGGCTGACCGCCGAGGGCGTCACATGCAGGGCGGCGGCCGCAGCGTCGAAGGTTCCCTCGTCGACCACCGTGAGCAAGGTGCGTACCTGGTCGAGGGGGAGATCAGTCATCACGGCCGCTAATGATACGTAAGAATCTTTAGCTGTACTCTTGACGGTCGTGTTCCTAGCGTCTCTGGCATGAACAACGCCCTGACCGCCGCGGCCGCCGGGTTCGGCACCGGCCTCACCCTCATCGTCGCCATCGGCGCCCAGAACGCCTTCGTACTGCGCCAGGGCATCCGCCGCGAAGCGGTCCTGGCGGTGGTGGGCATCTGCGCGGTGTCCGACGCACTGCTCATCGCGCTGGGGGTCGCCGGGGTCGGCGCGGTGGTCGTGGCCCGGCCCGAGGCGCTCACGGCGGTCGGACTGATCGGCGGCGGATTCCTCCTCTGCTACGGAATCCTGGCCGCGCGGCGGGTGCTGCGGCCCTCGGCGCTGGAGGCGGCGGCCGGAGCGGCTGGCTCGCGGCGGCAGATCGTCCTCGCCTGTCTGGCGATGACCTGGCTCAACCCGCACGTCTATCTCGACACCGTGTTCCTGCTCGGCTCCCTCGCGGCCGACCGCGGCTCGCTGCGCTGGACCTTCGGGCTCGGGGCCGCCCTGGCCAGCCTGTGCTGGTTCGCCGCGCTCGGCTTCGGCGCCCGGCTGCTCGGCCGCTTCCTCGCCCGGCCGTCGTCGTGGCGCGTCCTGGACGGTGTGGTCGCCGCGACGATGATCACCATGGGCACCCTGCTGATCGCCGACGCCTGAGACGGCGTACGCGATAGTGAACCCTGACAACGGGAAAGATGTATCGAGCAGCCAGGACGGTCGTGGACACGAGCAAGAGCAGTACGGACGGGGCGGACGGCCGGACGGGCAGCGGGATCGACGGCGGGACGGACGGCGGGATCGACGGCGGGGCCGGGAGCGGTTCGGTGGCCGAGTCCGCCGAATCCGCCGAATCCGCCGAACACGACGGGCCGGCGGGAGCGGCCCGGCCGGAGCGCATCGGCTGGCGCCGCTGGGCGATGGACACCCGCCCGCTGCGCCGCCCCGCGTACCGCAGGCTCTGGTCCTCCACCATCGTCACGGCGGTGGGCAGCCAGCTCACCGCCGTCGCCGTGCCCAAGCAGATCTACGACATCACCGGCTCCTCGGCCTGGGTCGGCTACGCGAGCCTGGCCGGACTGCTGCCGCTCGTGGTCTTCGCGCTGTGGGGCGGTGCCGTCGCCGACAGCATGGACCGGCGCAAGCTGCTCCTCATCACCAACACCGGCATAGCCGTGACCTCGGTGCTGTTCTGGATACAAGCCGTCGTCGGACTCGATTCGGTGTTCGTCCTGATGGCGCTGCTCGCCCTCCAGCAGGCCTTCTTCGGTCTGAACTCCCCGGCCCGCAACGCCTCCATCGCCCGGCTCGTCCCCGAGGACGAACTGCCCGCGGCGAACGCGCTCGGTTCGACCGTCATGCAGACGGGTCTGGTGGCGGGACCGCTGCTCGCGGGTGCCCTGATCCCCGTCATCGGCCTGGGCGAGCTCTATCTGATCGACGCCCTGGCGCTGTGCGTCACCGTGTGGGCGGTGATGCGGCTGCCCGCACTGCCGCCCCTGACGGGCTCCGCGGCCAAACGGGCGGGCTGGCGCGAAGTCGCCGCCGGCTTCCGCTACATCGCGCTGCACAAGGTGCTGCTGCTGTCCTTCCTCGCCGACATCATCGCCATGGTCCTCGGCATGCCCCGGGCCCTGTTCCCGCAGCTGGCCGCCGAGACCTACGCGTCCTACGGGGAAGGGCTCGCGCTCGGCCTGCTGTTCGCGGCGATCCCGATCGGCGCGGTGATCGGCGGACTGATGTCGGGCACGTTCTCCCGGGCCCGTCGGCACGGGCTCATGGTGATCGCCGCGGTGATGGCCTGGGGAGCGGCGATCACCGGCTTCGGACTGAGCACCAGCCTCTGGGTGGCCGTGGCGTTCCTCGCCGCCGCCGGGGTCGCCGACATGGTCTCCATGGTCTTCCGCGGCGCGATCCTGCTGTCGGCCGCCACGGACGAGATGCGCGGCCGGATGCAGGGCGTGTTCACCGTGGTGGTCGCGGGCGGCCCGCGGCTGGCCGACGTCCTGCACGGAACGGCCGGCTCCCTCCTGGGCGCCCGCACCGCCGTCGCGGGCGGCGGACTGCTGGTCGTCGTCGCCATGGCGATCCTGGCCGTCGCGGCGCCGGCACTGCGGCGCTACACGTGACCTTCCCCGCTGTGCCTGGAACGCCCGGACGGCTGCGGCCCGGGCGTCAGCCCTCCGAAGCCTGCGCCATCAGCGTCTGGAGGTGAAGTCCCCGATGGACGTCGAGCTCGCCGGACACCCCGGTGCGTACGGCCGTGGCGAAGTCCCGGCGCAGCACCGGCCAGGTCTTCTCGTGGTCGAGTTCGCCGGCGTCGTACACCAGCGGGGCCTGCGGACCGAAGAGTTCGATACGCGTGTTGCCGTGCTCGACGTGGACCGATCCGGACAGTGAGGCCTGACTGACGACACCATTGGCGTGCTCACAGGTCAGCTCGATCCAGCGGCGGGGGTCACCGGTGCCGCGGACCCGGACGATCGGTCCGACGGCGGCGTCCAGGAGATCCAGAAGGTGGGGACCCAGGTCGAGCAGGGCCCCGTGCTCGAGCCGCCAGGTGGTGGCGAACTCGCCGCCCAGGAACGCCCCGTGCAGAAGACACGAACGAGCCCCGGTGATCTCCAGCTCCCGCGCTGTGCTCAGGAACTCCCGGGTGGCCGGGTGGTAGCGGTTGGTCAGGACGAGCTGGGAGACGACCCCGGCCTCGTCGACGGCGTCGGCGAGGCGCCGCGCCGACGCCAGATCCACACCGAGCGGCTTCTCCAGGAGCAGTGCCTTGCCCGCCTTCGCGGCCAGCGGAGCGAGTTCCGCCTGTACCGCGGGCGGAACGGCGAACGCGACCGCCTCGCAGCCGTCGAGCAGCTCCTCGAAACGTAAGACCGCGGCGGCCCCGTGGGGCTCGGCCGTCTCCCGGGCCGCCTCGGCGCGCCGCGCCCACACCGCGGTCAGCCGTGTCTCGGGCCCGGCGGCGAGCACGCGCGCGTGCACGGCCCGCGCCCAGGGCCCGGCACCGACCAGCCCGACCTTCACCGGGGGATGAGGCCACGGCAGCGCGGCATCGGTCTCGATCGCGGTCACGGAGGTCTCCTTCGACTGGCGCTACTGGCGCCCGGAGTGGGCTGGGGAAACTCCATCACGCGGGCTGGACTCTCCACCAGGGGGTGCGGTGCGCCGGGGGTTTCCACCTTGATCGTGGACACCGGTTGTCATGCAGCGATGGCCGGCGTAGTTGATCTCTGTTCGAAGGCGACCGGCGCGAGGTAGCCGATCGTGGAGTGCCTGCGCCGGTGGTTGTAGAAGCCGAGCCGGCGGAAGACTGCGAGCCGGGCGACTCGTTCGGTCGGCCAGCCGCGCCGGTCGGGCAGGATCTCCCGCTTGAGCGAGGCGAAGAACGACTCCGCCGAGGTGCCGACCGCTCCCGTCGACCGGCGGATCCCAGCCCGGTGGTAGGCGTCGGCGAACGCCTTCGACCCGTTCTGAGCACCGTGATCGCTGTGGAAAATGACGTCGCCCACCTGGCCGCCGCGAGTGCGGACAGCCGCGTTGAGCGCGTCGGTGACGAGCTCGGCCCGTATGTGATCAGCC
>NZ_JBIBKX010000021.1:0-139452 GCF_042959425.1 Streptomyces sp. NPDC007896
TGCGTTTCCGACTCTATCAGACCGTTTCCCGATCCGATTTCCTCGGTGCTTTCCAGGTTCCCGCTCTCGCGTTTCCCTTTCCGGCGGTTCCGACTCTATCAGATCCTTTCGGGCCTGATTCCCAGTCAGTGGGGCTTGTCTTCCCAGCCCTTGGGCCGTTCCGACATCCCAAACTTTAGCGGATCCTCTCGGCAGTTCCTAATCGGACCGCCGCGCCCCAATCGAATTGAATTCGGGCACACCGAATTCACCCGTTTGGGAGATCGTGCTGGTGGTTTGGGTGCCGCTACTGCGGCGGAGGTGCTACCGCAGAACCGTTACGGCCCGGTGGCAACTCGAAGAACCTTACGGATCCAGCAGGGTGATGTCAACCATCCCTGTCAAGATCTTTTATTCGAGGTCGCTGAGCCGGCCGCCCGCGTCCGGCTGGGCGTGCTCCACGCGTCGTAGAAGACGCGTCAGAACCTCACCGAGGACACCGCGCTCGTCGGCGGACAGGTCCTGGAGGAGGTCCTCCTCGAAGACCGTGGCGAGGCGCATGGCCTCCAGCCACTTCTCGCGCCCCTTTTCCGTGAGCTCCACGATCACGCGGACACGGTTCGACTCGTCGCGCTCCCGGGTGACCAGACCCTCCGCGACCATCCGGTCGATCCGGTGGGTCATCGCGGCCGGGGTCAGGCCGAGCCGCTTGGCGAGGTCGCTGGGACCCATCCGGTAGGGCTCGCCGGACAGGACGAGGGCCTTGAGGACCTCCCACTCGGCGTTGCTGATGCCGAGGGTGGCGGTCTGGCGGCCGTAGGCGACGTTCATACGGCGGTTGAGGCGGCCGAGCGCCGACACGATCTTCTCGACCTGGGGGTCGAGGTCCCGGAACTCGCGCTGGTAGGCGGCGATCTGTTCGTCGAGTGTCGGCTCGGTTGTCGGCGCAGTGACGCCGGGGGTGTCGCCCATGTCCGAAGTATCGCACGGGCTCGCTTGGCATTGAAGTCCTTCGAGCTGTACAGTTCAATATCTAACTTTAGCTTCGAAGTCTTCAGGGCTGCATCCATGCATGCCGAAGCTTCACTACCAAGGCAGGTGAAAGTGACCAGGGCGATGGGCGCAGCGATGCGCCGGATCCACGTGGGCAACGCACTCGGAGCGTTCGGGCTCGGCTTTACCGTCCCCTTCCTCTACGTCTATGTGGCGCAGGTACGGGGACTCGGCTCCATGACGGCGGGCCTCGTGCTCGCCGTCTTCGCCGTGGCCGCTCTCGTGGTGCTGCCGTTCGCCGGGCGGGCCATCGTCCTGCGCGGCCCGCTGCCGGTCCTGCTCACCGCCCTGGTCACCGCCGCCTTCGGGGCGCTGAGCCTGGGGCTCGCGAGCAACGCCACGGCCGTACTGCTGTCGGCGGCGGCGCTGGGTGCGGGACAAGCGGTCATGCAGCCGGCGCTGGCGACGATGATCGTGGACTGCTCGACGGCGGACACACGGTCGCGCGCCTTCGCGACGCAGTTCTTCCTGCAGAATCTCGGGCTCGGCGTGGGTGGTCTGATCGGCGGCCACATCGTCGACACGACCCGCGCGAGTTCGTTCACGCTGCTGTTCGCGATCGAAGCGGCGATGTTCCTGGTGCTGGTCGTGATCATGGCGACCGTACGGGTGCCGCACGCGCCGCGGATCAAGGGGGACGCGCCGCAGGCCGAGGGCGGCAGCTGGAAGCGGCTGCTGGGCAACCGGGCCATGGTGCAGTTGTCCGTACTGGGCTTCGTGCTGTTCTTCGCCTGCTACGGGCAGTTCGAGTCGGGGCTGTCCGCGTACGGCGTCGAGGCGGCCGGGATCTCGACCTCCGCGCTCGGTACGGCGATGGCGGCGAACACGGCGATGATCGTGGTGGCGCAGTTCGCGGTGCTGAAGTTCGTCGAACGCCGGAAGCGGTCGCGGGTGATCGCGGCGGTGGGCCTCATCTGGGCCGTGGCGTGGCTGACCGCCGGGTACGCGGGGCTCGGACACGGCAGCCAGACGATGGCCACGGCGGCGTTCGTCTCGACGTACGCGCTGTTCGGACTCGGCGAGGCGATGCTGTCGCCGACGGTCGCCCCGCTGGTCGCGGATCTCGCGCCGACGGGACTGGCAGGCCAGTACAACTCCGCCTTCGCCCTGGTGAAGCAGCTCGCGCTGGCCGTCGGTCCGGCTGTGGGCGGTCCGATGGGGGCCTCGCTGCACGGTCCGTACGTCGTGACGTTCCTGCTCTTCTCCCTCGGTATCACGTTCCTGGCGCTGCGGCTCGGGCGGCAGCTGAGCCCCGTACAGAACCAGCCGTGGCTGGCGAAGAGTCGGGTGGTGGCTCAGGGCGGGGCGGCACCCGCGGAGCCGGTGCGGGCAAACGCCTGACGGAGGTCTGTACGACGTTCGCACGACGGCTGCCACCACGTTTCACCGTGGTGGCAGCCGTTTCCTGTATTTCGAGGGACCCACCTGGGGGCAGGGGTCAGCCGGCGGTGCGGGGGAGGGCGAACTCGCACCAGACCGCCTTGCCTCCCCCGGGTGTACGCCGCGATCCCCAACCGGAAGCGATCGTCGCGACGATCGCGATACCGCGCCCGGCCTCGTCGGCGGGCTCGGCGCGACGCCGCCGCGGCAGATGGTCGTCGCCGTCGGTGACCTCGATGATGAGGCGGCGGTCGGTGCGGCGCAGCCGGAGGCGCATCGGCGGGGTGCCGTGCTGGAGGGAGTTGGCGACCAGTTCGCTGGTCGCGAGGACGCCGAGGTCATGGAGGTCGGACGGGAAACGCCAACTCGTCAGCACGCCGGAGGCGAAGGCACGCGCGCGGGGAGCCGCTTCCACCCCGCCCAGCAGCTCCAGGGCCGCGTTGCGGAAGAGCTCGCCGTCGGGGCCTGTACGGGCGGGGTGCTGGAGGACGAGGACGGCCACGTCGTCGTCGTGGTCGGCGGTGACGCCCGCGGAGCGGACGAGGCGGTCGCAGACGACCTGGGGAGTGCCCGTCGCCCCCGCGAGGGCGCGCTCCAGGGACGCGATCCCCTCGTCGAGGTC
Organism: Streptomyces sp. NPDC007896; assembly: GCF_042959425.1. Taxonomy (NCBI): domain Bacteria; kingdom Bacillati; phylum Actinomycetota; class Actinomycetes; order Kitasatosporales; family Streptomycetaceae; genus Streptomyces; species Streptomyces sp. NPDC007896. The sequence goes on from NZ_JBIBKX010000021.1 coordinate 3,035, forward strand.
CTCGTCGCGGCGCTCGACCAGGCCGTCGGTGTAGAGGACGGCCGTGGAGCCGGGTCCCAGCGGGACCGAGCCGGAGGCGTGCATCCAGCCGCCGGTGCCGAGCGGCGGCCCGGTGGGTTCGTCGGCGCGGATCACGGTGCCGTGCTCGTCGCGGACGAGGATCGGGAGGTGGCCCGCGGAGGCGTAGACGAGCCTCCCCTCGTTGGGGTCGTGGACGGCGTACGCGCAGGTGGCGATCTGGTTGGCGTCGATCTCCGTGGCGAGTCCGTCGAGGAGTTGCAGGACCTCGTGCGGGGGCAGGTCGAGGCGGGCGTACGCGCGTACGGCGGTGCGCAGTTGCCCCATGACGGCCGCGGCCCGCACTCCGCGGCCCATCACGTCGCCGATGACAAGTGCGGTGCGGCCGCCGCCGAGGGTGATCACGTCGTACCAGTCGCCGCCGACCGCGGCCTCGGTGCCGCCGGGCTGGTAGGTGGCGGCGACGCGCAGGTCGTCGGGTTCTTCCAGCTCCTGAGGGAGCAGGGAGCGCTGGAGGGTGACGGCGGTCTCCCGCTGGCGGCGCTCGCTGGCGCGCAGTCGCTCGGCGGCCTCGGCGTGGTCGGTGACGTCGGTGGCGAAGACGAGTACGCCGCCGTCCTGGCCGTCCGGGGTGGCGTCGACGGGCGTGCAGGTGAAGGTGTACGAGCGGCCGCCGGGTGCTTTGCGGGACTTGACCGTGCGCGGCTTGGCGCTGCGCAGCACCTGGTCGAGGAGCGGGAGCAGGCCGATCTCCGCGAGCTCGGGCAGCGCCTCGCGTGCGGGTTCGCCGACGGGTCGGGCGCCGAAGGCCGCCACATAGGCGTCGTTGACGTACGCCAGGCGGTGGTCGTGGCCGTGCACGAGGGCGACGAGGGCCGGGACGCGGTCGAGGACCTCGCGCACGGGCAGGTCGTCGACGGCGGGGACGGGTGGCGCGTCGTCGGTCAGCTGCTCGGCGCGGGCCGCGGGCACGGAGCCCTCGCCTCGGCGGTCCGGGGAGGCCGTGTGTTCGGTTCGCGCCGCGGCGCGGCGCTGCGTTCCGGGGAGCCGGGCGCTCCAGCGGGTGAAGTTCACCGAATCCTTGCCTCGTGATCGTCGTCTCCGGTCGGCTCCGGATCCGGCCGGGGGTCCGGCCCGGGGCCGGAGCCACTGGAGCGCTGCCTCCCTGATCGGAACCCGGGAAATGCGGCGCTGGGGAAGAAGCCTGTGGGTGCGAAGAGCGAACCGTCGGCCCGCCCAAGGTCGGGACCAGTCTGGCCGACCGGACCGACATCCGTCAGACGCCTGCCTGATCGGTGGAGTTCCTGGGTCCGGTCAGGACGACCCCTTCGGGTCGAGCTTCGGGTCGATGGGATGCTTTCCACCGGCCGCGAGTTCGAACTCCGCTCGAGGATGTTCGAGCGATCCGAGGGACACGATCTCCCTCTTGAAGAGCCCCGCCAAGGTCCATTCGGCGAGCACGCGGGCCTTGCGGTTGAAGGTCGGGACCCTGCTCAGGTGGTAGACGCGGTGCATGAACCAGGCAGGATAGCCCTTCAGCTTGCGCCCGTAGACGTGTGCGACCCCCTTGTGCAGCCCGAGGGACGCGACCGAGCCGACGTACTTGTGGGAGTACGTCTCCAGGGGCTCGTCGCGCAGGGAGTGCGCGATGTTGTCGCCGAGGACCCTGGCCTGGCGCACCGCGTGCTGGGCGTTGGGCGCGGTCTCCTTGCCGGGCTCCTCGGCGGTGACGTCGGGGACGGCGGCGGCGTCTCCGGCGGCCCACGCGTGGGGGGCGCCTTCGACGGTCAGCTCGGGGGTGCACTTGAGGCGGCCGCGCTCGTTGAGGGGGAGGTCGCTGGCGGCCAGGATCGGGTGCGGTTTCACGCCGGCGGTCCACACGACCGTGCGCGTGGGGAAGCGGGCGCCGTCGCTGAGGACGGCGATCCGGTCCGCGCAGGAGTCGAGGCGGGTCTCGAGGCGTACGTCGATGTTGCGGCGGCGCAGCTGGGTGACCGTGTACTTGCCCATCTCCTCGCCGACCTCGGGGAGGATGCGGTTCGAGGCCTCGACGAGGATCCACTTCATGTCGTCGGCGTTGACGTTGTGGTAGTAGCGGGCGGCGTAGCGGGCCATGTCCTCGAGTTCGCCGAGCGCCTCCACGCCCGCGTAACCGCCTCCCACGAAGACGAAGGTCAGGGCGGCGTCGCGGATCGCGGGGTCCCGGGTGGAGGAGGCGATGTCCATCTGCTCGATGACGTGGTTGCGCAGCCCGATGGCTTCCTCGATGGTCTTGAAGCCGATGGCGTAGTCGGCGAGTCCGGGGATCGGGAGGGCGCGTGAGACCGAGCCGGGGGCGAGGACGAGTTCGTCGTACGTGATCTGTTCCGTGCCCGCGCCCTCCTCGGCGGTGGCGAGCGTGCTGAGCGTCGCGGTGCGCTTGGCGTGGTCGATGCTGTGGGCCTCGCCGATCAGGATCCGGCACCCGTCGAGGACCCTGCGCAGCGGGACCACCACGTGGCGCGGCGAGATCAGGCCCGCGGCGGCTTCGGGAAGGAACGGCTGATAAGTCATATAGGGGTCGGGGGAGACGACGGTGATCTCGACCTCGCCCCGATTCAGTTCCGGCTTCAACTTTCGTTGGAGGCGCAGGGCGGTGTACATCCCGACGTAGCCGCCGCCGACGATGAGAATGCGCACAGGTTCCTTCACCATCCCATGACGCACCCCGCTCTTGAGTTTGTCCACAGGCTCGACAATTTGTGTGACCGACGGCCGGGGGCCCGAGGGGTTGGCCGGTTTGCCGGAGTGCGGGAAGAGTGCGCAGGTCAGCGGGGGTGATCGGGGGGTTCGGAGGGGGCGCAATCGGGAGGTATCCGACCCGTACTCCGATCGGGGGGCGCTCCGTGCGGAACCTGCCCCTTCTGAATTGACCCCCACTCAACTATGTTCGTGTGTCGACGGGGTGTAGGGGGATGCGCTCGACGAGTCCGCACGACGGGTTCGTGAATCAAGCTTGTTCCGCACGCTCCGGCTTCCAATGGCGGGGAGAGTCTCCGGGGGGAGACGTCATTACCGGGGGAACGCTTATGCACATTCAGGACTCTCATTGGTCTTCCGCGTCTGCCATCGCGTCCGGTGGCACGATCGGCGCGGCAACGGGCGGCAATGGCCGCGGTCCGGTGGACGGATCGCGGACGACGCCGCTACGGGTGGACGCACAGCGCAATCTGGAGCACGTACTGCGCGCGGCGCGCGAGGTCTTCGGCGAGCTGGGGTACGGCGCGCCGATGGAGGACGTGGCGCGGCGCGCCCGGGTCGGCGTCGGCACGGTGTACCGGCGCTTCCCGAGCAAGGACGTCCTGGTCCGTCGGATAGCCGAGGAGGAGACCTCCCGGCTGACCGACCAGGCGCGCGCGGCGCTCGGTCAGGAGGACGAGCCGTGGTCGGCGCTCTCGCGCTTCCTGCGTACGTCGGTGGCCTCGGGTGCCGGGCGGCTGCTGCCGCCGCAGGTGCTGCGGGTCGGCGTCGCGGAGGAGGGGCCCTCGGCGGACGAGGCGCGGGTGCCGCAGCAGCGGTCCCAGCTCGCCCACGAGCTCCGGCTCGTCGAGCAGCGGTCGTCGCCCGAGGAGGAGGCCATGGCCGCGGTGGCCGACGACGCCGGTGCGGCCGCGCTGCTCGACGTGGTGGGCCGGCTGGTGGATCGGGCGCGCGCGGCGGGCGAGCTGCGGGCGGACGTGACCGTGGCGGACGTACTGCTGGTCATAGCCACGGCGGCGCCCTCGCTGCCGGATGCCGCTCAGCAGGCCGCGGCCTCGGCCCGGCTGCTGGACATCCTGCTGGAGGGGCTGCGCTCGCGGCCGGCGTGACGGTGGCCGGGGTGACGGAGTCCGAGGGGACGGAGCTCGGGGTCCGTACATTCCGGCCATAACGCAACTGCCTTATGGGGAGCGTTTATTGACTATTCCCCAAACGAGTGACCACTAGTGCTGTCGTGTGGCAAGTCCCCACGGACGAGTGGTTGGTCCGTGCGGTGGGGTCCCGCCCCTGAAGCGTGTGGCACTCTGTCCCGGTATTCGGGTCCGAGTGTGCAGGCGGGGGCTTTCCGCGATGAGCGTTGACGGGCGGGACGAGTCACTCGGTGACGGTGGCGCGGAGGCCGGCGGGTCGCCCTCGCGGCAGGTCCCGAGCCAGGGCGGCCCGTCGGGCATCACCTCGGAACCCTCGGGTACGCCGGGTGTTTCAGGCGCTTCGGGTGGTTCAGGCGCTTCGGGCGCTCCAAGGGACCCCAGCGTTCCGGCGCAGCGCGACCGGTTCGACCGGCGTGACGGCGGGAACGCCCTGCCGCCCCCGATCGAGCTGCCGCCCTCCGACGCCGATCTGATCGGGCGGATGCGCGCGGGCGACGACACGGCGTACGAGGAGTTGTACCGCCGTCACGCGGAAGCCGTCCGTCGCTATGCCCGCACCTGCTGCCGGGACGCGCACACCGCGGACGACCTCACCGCCGAGGTGTTCGCCCGCATGCTCCAGGCGGTCCGGCGCGGCCACGGCCCCGAGCACGCCGTACGCGCGTATCTGCTCACCACGGTCCGCCGCGTCGCCGCGAGCTGGACGAAGTCCGCGAAACGGGAGCAACTGGTCGACGACTTCGCGGTGTTCGCCGCGCAGTCCTCCCGCACCTCCGCGGTGTCCGACGACGACACGCTGGACCTGGGCGCCGACGTACGGGCGATGCACGAGGCCGAGCAGTCCATGGCCATGCAGGCGTTCCGGTCGCTGCCGGAGCGCTGGCAGGCCGTGCTGTGGCACACGGAGGTCGAGGACGAGTCCCCGAGCGAGGTCGCCACGCTCTTCGGGCTCGACGCCAACGGCACCCGTGTCCTGGCCAGCCGCGCCCGCGAGGGCCTCAAACAGGCCTACCTCCAGGCACACGTCAGCATCACGCTCACCATGGACGAGGAGTGCGCGCGCTACGCCGACCGGCTCGGCGCCTACGCCCGCGGCGGCCTGCGCACCCGGGCCGAGCGCGGACTGCGCAAGCACCTGGAGGAATGCGCCAAGTGCCGGCTGGCCGCGGGCCAGATCAAGGAAGTCGCCAGCGGGATCCCCGCGGTCGTGCCGGTCGCAGTCATCGGTTGGTTCGGTGCCGCCGGGTACGCGAAGGCCGTCGCGCTCATCGCCGGTGGCGCCGGAGCGGGCGCGGCCGGGGCGGCGGGTGCCGCGGCGGCGAGCGGCGGCTCGGGCGGGGCGAGCGCCGGGGGCGGCGCGGCCGCCTCGGAGGGGCTCGGCGCGCCGGTCAAGGCCGGTATCGCGGCGGGAGTCGTCGCGGTGGCCGCGGCGGCGGTGGCACTCGCCCTCGTCGGCAACGGCAGCCCGGTCAAGAAGCCCGAGGCCAAGCCGCCGGGGACCTCGCCGGTGGTCGAAGCGCCGCAGCCGACGCCGACTCCGACTCCGACTCCGTCGAAGAAGCCCGCGCCACAGCCCCCGGTGGTGGCCCCCGCACCGACGCCCAGCCCGACCCCGACTCCCACTCCCCGGCCCACCTCGAAGCCCACGCCCACGCCCTCGCCGTCCCCCACCCCGACGCGGGCGAATCCGAAGCCCACCCCCACTCCGACCCCCACGCCCACCCCGCCGCCTCCTCCCGCACCGGTCGTCTACCAGTGGAACGAGTTGAAGTACGACGTCACCGGTGACCACACCAAGCCCGAGATGCGGCTCGGCGAGAGCAGTTGGATGTGGCAGCGGTGGGGGGTGTCGATCGCGGGTCAGCGATACACCCACGGCGTGACCGTGCACGGCGAGTCCTCGGTCACCATCGACCTCAACCGCAGTTGCTCGGCGTACGACGCGCTGATCGGCGTGGACGACCTGACGCCGGGCCTCGGCCAGGTGAGCTTCTCCGTGTACGCCGACGGAGCTCGCCTGTGGCAGTCGCCACTGGTCAAGGGCGGCGACCCCGCGATCCCCGTGCATGTGAACCTCACCGGCCTCAAAACGATTCGGCTGGCCGTCGAACCGCACACGAGATTCGACGCGGTGGCCCTGGCGGACTGGGCGGAGTCCACGTTCCAGTGCCGGTGAGGTGCGTCGAAGCGAGGTGCGACATTCCCTCGCCGCCTACGCGTACTCCTTACGCGTAATCCTTACTCGTATTCCTTCAGCGCCTCCGCGAGCTCCCGCAGGGCGTCGGCCTGGGTGAAGCCCGCGCCCGTCGTCCGCTCGGACTCATGACGGACGGGACCGAGAGCGGCACGCGCGGCGGTCTCCGTGCGCTCGGCGCCGGTGCGCTCCTGGGTGGGACGGGGAAGACCGCCGCGCCAGGAAGTACCGGCGGCGAGCAGACGGGCCGCTCGGGGATGGTCGCCGAGCTCGGACAGCAGGCCCGCCGCACTCTCGACGAAGCTCGCCGTCACCACGTCGGCGCACCGCCCCGTCACCGCCGTGGCCAACGCGTCGACCATCTTGCGCAGGCCGGGCTCCAGACCGGACTCGGCGGCCGTCACGAGCGCCTCGACCCAGTTCAGCGCCGCCATGAACTGCGGCGGCGGGGTGCCGCGGGCGGTCATCTCGCACGCCTGCTCCCACTGTTCGCGCGCGAAGGCGACCTCTCCGTCGTCCAGGGCCAGCTGGGCGCGGAGCAGACGGACGAAGGCGCCGGAGTCCGTGATGCTGTACCGCTCGGCCGCGGCGTTGGCCTCGTCCAGGGCGGTCAGCGCCTGCGAGCGCTCGCCCGCGCGGTAGGCGAGCTCGGCCAGCCGCGCCATGAGGAAGGGCGTCTCGGCGTACGCGCCGACCTCGAAGGCCAGCCGCAGTGCCTCCTCGTACTCGCCCTTGGCCTCGTCGTAGAGACCGCGCGCCATGGCCGCCTCCCCCGCGGCGCTGCACACCTGGGCGCGCACCCAGCGGTCGCCCACGCGCCGGCTGAGCACCCGCAGCTCCGCGAGGTCGTCGTCCACGCCCTGCATGCCACCCGGGGCGTCGACGACCATGTGCGTACGGAACATCAGGGTGACGCCGATCTCCCACTCTCCGCCGTACGCTCGGCAGTTGGCGAGCGCCGCGTCCATCGACGGACGCACGTCGTGCCAACCGCTCAGGAAGAAGGCGGTCAACGGCCAGACGATGCCCGGCATGGTCGCCGCGTCCGGACCGCCCTTCTCGAAGAAGTCCCGCACCCGCACGATGTACTCCGCAATCCACGGATACGCCCCTGCGTCCAACGGATCGGTCTCCACCAGCATGAACAGGTGCAGCATGCGCGCCCGCATCCGCATGCCGTGCAGCGGATGGGACTCCTCGTGGTCCGGGGCGGCGAGGAAGGCTGCCAGCGGATCGAAACGGTCCAGGTCGGCGAAGAGGACACCACCGCCGCCACCGTCACGCCCCTCGCACCCGTCGTCACCCTCCCCGCCGTACGACCGGTTCGCCTCGGACACGACGCCCCTCGCGTCGAGCGCCGCGCCCAGCCGCAGCAGGCGGTCCGTCCATTCCCCGCCTTCGCGGCGGAAGTTGCGCAGCCACCAGAACCAACCCATGGCGAGGACGATCGCGCCGGCGTCCTCCTCCGCACCGGCGACGATCGCGCGGTGCAGGGCCGCCCGGATGTTGTCGAGCTCTGTCTCCAGGCGGTGGATCCAGGGCAGCTGCGCGGCGGAGCGCAGCAGTGGCTCGGCCTTCTCGACGAGGTCACGCGCCCACGCGCGGTGGCGCCGCTCGGCGGCGGCACGCAGCTCGGGGACTTCGGCGGCGCGCTCGGTGGCGTACTCGTGGATCGTCTCCAGCATGCGGTACCGCATGCCGCCGCCGACACCGTCCTCGTCGTAAGGGGCGGCGGACGGGGTCGCGACGATCAATGACTTGTCGACGAGCGCCCCGACGAGTTCGGCCACGCCACCGGCGACCGGACCGGTGATGGCACCGGTGCAGACGGCTTCGGCGGCCGTGAGGTCCCAGCCGCCCGCGAAGACGGACGCCTCGCACAGCACGGCCCGCTCCCGTTCGTCGAGCAGGTCCCAGGACCAGTCGACGACGGCGCGCAGGGTCTGCTGGCGGGGCAGCACCGTGCGGCTTCCGGAGGTGAGCAGCCGGAAGCGGTCGTCGAGCCGGTCGGCGATCTGGCGGGGTGTCAGCAGCCGCAGGCGCGCGGCGGCCAGCTCGATGGCCAGGGGCAGGCCGTCGAGCCGTCGGCAGATCTCGTCCACCGCCTCGGAGTCGTGGAGCGCGGCGTCGGCGTCGGGACGTACGGCCGCAGCGCGCTCCATGAACAGCCGGCGCGCGGGGTCGGGCGGCAGGGGCTCGACCGGGCGCACCAGCTCGCCGGGGACGCCGAGGGGTTCACGGCTGGTGGCGAGGATGGTGAGCCCCGGGCAGCGGGTGAGCAGGGTCTCGGCGAGTTCGGCGACCGCGCCGATGACGTGCTCGCAGTTGTCAAGGATCAGGAGCTGGCTGCGCGGGGCGCAGTACTCGACGAGCAGGCCGAGCGGGTCGTCCTGGCCGACCATCGCCATCTCGTGGGTCATCAACACGGTCTCGCGCAGACCGAGGGCGCTGACCACCGCGCCCGGGACCGCCTCGGGCCGGTCGAGCGGGGCCAGCTCGACCAGCCAGGCCTGCGGAAGCCCGGCGGCGGCTTCCTCGGCGAGGCGGGTCTTTCCCGAACCGCCCGGTCCGGTCAGCGTGACCAGGCGTGCCCTCTGCACATCCGAACGGATCGCGTCGAGTTCGGGTTCCCGGCCGACGAAGGAGTTCAGGCGGGGGCGGAGGTTGCCGGTGCGTTCGGGGTCGAGGCGTGGGTCGGGGCGGAGGTGTCCGTCCTCGGTCGGGTGCGGGGTCGGTCTCTCTTCGAAGGAGCCGGTGTCAACGCGCCGACCACCGGACGCGGCCGCCTCCGCCCCGTCCCCGTCCCCGTCCCGCCGTACGCGATGGTCGACACGTACGGGTATGGGCCCCGGCGCGCCCGATCCCGCCGGGGTGAGCAACTCCGCGTGCAGTCTCCGCAGTTCCCCGCCGGGATCCGCACCCAGGCCCTCCTGGAGGGCGCGGCGCACCCCTTCGTACGCGGCCAGCGCGTCCGCGCCGCGGCCCGCGTCGCGCAGGGCGCGGATGAGCAGGGCGTGCAGGGCCTCGTCGTACGGGTGGGCGGTTGTCAGCTCCTTCAACTCCGGTACGACGTCGGGGGCGCGGCCCAGTCGCAGGTCCGCGTCGATGCGGGTGCGCGTCGCCTCCAGGCGGAGCGCGTCCGGGCGGGTGGCGGCGTCCCGGTCGGGGAGGTCCGCGAGGGCCGGGCCGTGCCACAGGGCGAGGGCGTCGCGCAGGGTGTGGGCGGCGGTGGACGCGTCGCCGCGGTCGAGGGCGGCCCTGCCCTCTCGTACCTGCCGCTCGAAGACGAACAGGTCCACGTCGTCCTTGGTCGCCCGCAACCGGTAGCCGCCCGTCTCCGAGGCGACCGCGTCCTTGCCGATCGCCCGGCGCAGGCGGCCGACCAGGGCCTGCAACGCCGCCGGGGCGTCCAGTGGGGGGTCGTCCGCCCATACCTCGTCGATGAGGGTCTGGGGGGTGGTCGTGCGGTCCGTTCGTCGGGCGAGCGCCGTGAGCAAGGCGCGTACCCGGGGGCCGCCCAGCGCGACCGGGGCCCCCTGATCATCCTCCGCCTGGGCGACCCCCAGGATTCTGTACCGCACCCGCCTATTCTCACCTCGCCCGGTGCGCAGGGCCGAGGCTTTCCCCGGCGGGCCTACGCCCAGGTTCTCCGCCCCCGCCGCCCCTACCCGTCCCATCCTCAACCTGGGGGCTCCGCCCCCAGACCCCCGGGTGGGTTCGTCGGCTGCGGGCCGGTGGGGGCCGATCGCGCAGTTCCCCGTGCCCCTGGGCCGGGGCTGCGCCCCCGGCCCCCTATCGGCCTGAACGGCCTCGTCCTCAAACGCCGGACAGGCTGAAAGAAGCGCGCCAGCGCCCCTTCAGGGGCGCGGGGGATGCGGGGCGAAGCCCCGGCCAAGGGGCACGGGGAACTGCGCCGAACAACCCCCACCGGCCCGCAGCCAAACGAATCCGGGCGGGCGCCGGATGCGAGGGCGAAGCCCCGCCTTGGGGGCGCAGGGAACTGCGCGATCGACCCCACCGACCCCCATCGGCCCCCACCGCCCCCCACCGGCCCGCAGCCGCCCACGCGCCGAAGGGGCCGGGCCGGTGCGTCGCAAGCCCGTCGCTTACGTTCGGGTCTGGAAGCGGCTCCCTGTAGGGCAAGGCCTGATCCGGCGGCGACGGGCTCGACGTACCGGCACGGCCCCGACCCAACGACGGCCCAGCGACGAGCCAGGGGCGACCCGGCCGCGAGCCCCGCCCCCCCCCGACCGCTAGCCCCGCCCCCCGGCCCCCGCCCCCAACGCCCGCCCCTGTGGCACGATCCCCGCGGGTACGGCCCGTTGGCGGGCCGGTGTGCCCGTCCAGCATGTGCCGCGGCGGGCCAGCAGACGGCGCAGCCACAGTTCCAGGGAGACCAGATCCGCCAGCCCGTCCAGCGGCAGCGGCTCCCCCGCCGCGGCCGCCCGCAGGGCCTTGCGGACGACCCGTGCCTCCACGAGCCCCGCCTGCGCCAGCAGAGGAGTGTCGAACAAAGCGATCAGGGAATCCGCGGCCACCCGCAACCCCGTCCGCGCTGCCGCCGCCGAGGACGCGTGCGACGGCGCGCCCCAGCCTGGCGGCAGATCGGCCACCCCGGCGCCCTCCAGGACGGTCCGCAGGATCGCGGCGCGCGCCCCGGGCTGGACCCGCAGCGCCTCCGGCAACTCCCGGCACGCGCGGACGACCTGGTTGTCCAGGAACGGCGCGTGCAGCCGCTGGAAGCGGATCTCGGCGGCCTGCTCCAGGACGCGAAGATCGGCGGCGTGGCGCGCGAGCGCCGCCCGGGCGCGGAAGTCACCGGGCCGCTGCCCGGGACCGACCACCCCCGTCCGACCTGCGGCTCCTTGTAGGCGAACCGATACTTCAGCCAGCGCCTCACCGGTCAGCCAACGCGCCGCGGGACCAGGCCTGGCCCAGGTGAGCGCAGCCAGTGACGCACCCACCGCTCCTCCCGGTTCGTCGAAGCGCCGGTGCAGCAGCCGGTCGGCGAGGACGTCGACGCCGGTCCGGTACGGCGTACGGGCGAGCTTGCGCGCGGCGCCGTACACGCGCGCGGGAACCATGACGGAACCGTCCGCCTTCGCCAACGCGGCGACGGGCCGGACCAGATGGCGTCTCTTGCGGTCCATCAGCAGGTCGGCCAGCCGCGCGGGGTGCGCGTCCAGGACCTGCCGGGCGCCGTATCCCGTGAAGTGGTCCGCGCTGCCGGAGGACAGCCGCGCACGGTGCCGCGCCGCCGTCACCAGCGACGGCCCCGGCTCGTCCGTCAGCGGCCCCTCCAGGTCGGCGTACGGAAGCGTCTCTTCGCCCCCGGCGACGACCACATGGTGCAGCCGGGGGTTCGCGGCGAGCGTCCCGGCCCGCTCCACCTCGGCCTCCCGTCCGCGGACGGCGAGGTCGTTGAAGGTGACGGCGAGGAGCCGCTCACCGGCGCCCGTGCCGTGCCCGAGGACCGTGCCGGGCGCCCCCGGCAGCCCCGCCGCGAGCAGGGCCAATGTCCCGGAGGCGGGCCCTCCGGAGAGATCGGCCCCGATTCCCGGTACGGGCATCCCGCGCGCCGCGCGCCGCTCCGCGGGGCCCATCCCGGGCACGGGCCCGGGGTCGATGTCGGTCCCGGGTACGTGCCGGGGAGCGGCGAGGCGCGCGCGTACCGCCTCCACGAGGGCGTCCCGGACGCCGTCCACCGCGCTGTCGGGGTCCGCGGTGGGCGCGGCGACGGCGAGGGAGGCGACGGGCTCGTAGCCGGCGACCTCGCGGGCACCCGCGCGCAGGATCAGCGCGTGTCCCGGCGGAATGCGTCGTACGCCGTCGTACGGGGTCGAGTCGTGGACCGCGGCCGGTACGTCGGGGGCGGCGAGCAGGGCCGCCAGGTGCCCGAAGTCGAGGTTGGCCTCGATGAGGTCGGCCAGCGGCAGGGCGGCGGTCGCGTAGGCCGTACCGCCCGCCCAGGGAGTGTGGAAGACGGGCCGCGCGCCCGCGAGGTCGCCCGCGACGGTGGTGCGACGGCCGACCTGGACGACGGCGGTGTAACTGCCGGACCATGCGGTGAGGTGGCGCAGTGCGCCGCCGCGCGCGGCGAAGAGGCCGACCTTGAGTTCTTCGTCGCTCGCCCCGCAGGTGCCGAGGACGGCGATCCTGTTCTGCGCGTCGGCCTTGATGACGCGGACCTCGTCAGGGCGCCAGTCGCCGACCGCCCAGAGCGGATCGGGGTCGCCCCACAGGAGTTGGGAGCCCACCGGGTGCACGGTCTCGCCGTCGCTTCCGGTGGCGCCCGCCAAGCCGATCTCGGGCGCTCTGGCGGCGGTACTGCTCCACCCCACCAACCACCGCATCGACGCCTCCACAGGCTGTGGACAACCAGTGCACCGTACGAACTCGGCTCCATGCTGCCACGAAGACCGCGAACGGGAGGGCCCCTGCGGCGGCTTGCGCCCCCTGGAATGCGCCCCCGCGAATACGTTCGCGCCGTTGGGAGGCCGCTGCAAAGCCGATCCGAAGCAGATGCGAACACCCGCCCGAAGCAAGGCGATCACAAGAGATTCACTGGGAACGACGAGTGGGCGGGGGTGGATCGGCGACGCGAATGCGCCCCCGATACGCTCCCCGAAAGCACCTCATGCGCCCTCAAGTGGCGTGGTAGGAGGGCTATTTGCCCGCACAGGCCACCGTCGATTTTCGGCCAAATCGGCTGCGGGCGGACAGGCGCGCACACGCTCCGTACAGGACCTGCACACCGCTTGGACAACGCACAGTCCGGGAGGCGGAGTTCGCCTCCCGGACCGGTCCGCCGCCCGCGGGGATGTAGGCGGCGGTGTCCCCCAGCCCACTGGATCCAGTACAGCGGGCCGACCCACGCGTGATCCATGGAAGCGCTCCCCCGGTGGCCGGAGAAGAGCGCACGGACGGGCGCACAGCCACACAGCGGGAGCACGATGCAACCGTCCGTACTTCCGTACGGACCACAATCTCGCCATCCGGAACAACGCCCCTTAACGCTTGGGATGCGGCGAACTACGCTGGGTTTACGAATGCCGCATGGTTATGCCAGCGCGGCAGCCGTCTGTGTCGAGGGGTGGCGCATGTCCAGGGAGCAACGCGGGCCGAACGAAAAACTCGGCGCCGTTCTCGCCCTCGCGGGAATCAGCAACGCAGGACTCGCGCGGCGCGTCAACGATCTTGGCGCTCAACGCGGGTTGACTCTTCGCTACGACAAGACGTCGGTGGCGCGCTGGGTGTCGAAGGGAATGGTGCCGCAGGGTGCGGCGCCGCATCTCATCGCGGCCGCCATCGGTCAGAAGCTCGGCCGCCCGGTGCCGCTCCACGAGATCGGTCTGGCGGACGCGGACCCCGCGCCCGAAGTGGGCCTCGCCTTCCCCCGTGACGTCGGGCAGGCGGTGCGGTCGGCCACCGAGCTGTACCGTCTCGACCTCGCCGGCCGCCGGGCCGGCAGCGGCGGCATCTGGCAGTCCCTGGCGGGATCCTTCGCAGTGAGCGCTTACGCGACTCCCGCCTCACGGTGGCTGATAACCCCGGCCGACAGTTCGGTGGCGCGGGACGTGAACCCTTCCGAGGGCTCCGGAGCACCACTGAAAGTCGGCCACAGCGATGTGCAGAAGCTCCGCGAGGCAGCAGAGGACGCCAGGCGCTGGGACTCCAAGTACGGAGGTGGCGACTGGCGTTCGTCGATGGTGCCGGAATGTCTGCGGGTCGAGGCGGCACCGCTGCTGCTCGGCGCCTACTCCGACGAAGTGGGCAGAGCCCTGTTCGGGGCGAGTGCCGAGCTGACCCGCCTGGCGGGCTGGATGGCCTTCGACACGGGCCAGCAGGAAGCCGCCCAGCGCTACTACATCCAGGCCCTGCGTCTGGCCCGAGCCGCCGCCGACGTCCCCCTGGGGGGCTACGTACTGGCCTCCATGTCCCTCCAGGCGACCTACCGCGGCTTCGGCGACGAGGGCGTCGACCTCGCCCAGGCCGCTCTGGAGCGCAACCGGGGGCTCGCCACCGCCCGCACCATGAGCTTCTTCCGCCTCGTCGAGGCACGCGCCCACGCGCGCGCGGGTGACGCCCAGGCGGCCGGCGGGGCCCTGAAGGCGGCCGAGGGCTGGCTGGAGCGGGCCCGGGACGGCGACCACGACCCGAGCTGGCTCGGCTTCTACTCGTACGACCGTTTCGCGGCCGACGCGGCCGAGTGCTACCGCGACCTGAAGGCGCCGCGCCAGGTGCGCCGCTTCACCGAGCAGGCGCTGTCGAAGCCGACGGAGGAGTTCGTACGCTCCCACGGCCTGCGACTGGTGGTGTCGGCGGTCGCCGAGCTCGAGTCGGGCAATCTCGACGCGGCATGCGAGCAGGGCGTACGGGCGGTGGAGGTCGCCGGGCGGATTTCCTCCGCGCGCACGACGGAGTATGTGAAGGACCTTCTGCACCGTCTGGAGCCCTACGGCGACGAACCGCGTGTGGTGGAGCTGAGGGAGCGCGCACGGCCGCTGCTGATGGCTCCCGCGTAGGCGCTCCGCTGGGAAGGCCGTGGCCGGCTGCGGGCCGTGTGTGGCTGAGCGCGCAGTTCCCCGCGCCCCGACGGGAGCGCGGACGGCGCTGCTTCCGGCGCTTCGCGGGTTTGAGGGCGTTGTCAGTGGCGCAGTGCACTCTTGAAGCCGGGAGGTGGAACAGGTGCGGGTCGCTTACGACTGCGATGTGCTGGTGATCGGCGGCGGGATCGTCGGCCTGGCGACGGCGTATGCGATCACGCGCGCCGCGCCGGGCACACGGGTGACGGTGCTGGAGAAGGAGCGGGGCCCGGCCCGTCATCAGACGGGGCGCAACAGCGGGGTGATCCACAGCGGGATCTACTACCGGCCCGGCTCCCTGAAGGCCCGGTACGCCGTGCGGGGCGCCGCCGAGATGGTGAAGTTCTGCGCGGAGTACGACATCGCGCACGCCGTCACCGGAAAGCTGATCGTCGCCACGGAGAAGGCGGAGCTCCCCCGTCTGCACGGGCTCGTGCAGCGCGGCCGGGAGAACGGGATTCCGGTGCGGGAGCTGGGCCCCGCCCAGATAGCGGAGTACGAGCCGCAGGTGCGCGGGCTCGCCGCGATCCACGTCGGCACGACGGGGGTGTGCGACTTCGTCGCCGTGGCCCAGCAGCTCGCCGAGTCCTCCGGGGCGGAGATCCGGTACGGGGCGCGGGTCGTCCGCATCGACCGCCGGCCCGCACTCGGTGTCGCCGTCCGTACGGCGGACGGGGCGATCGTGCGCGGACGGGTGCTGGTCAACTGCGCCGGGCTGCACTGCGACGAGATCGCGCGCCTGGCCGGGGACGAACCCGGCATGCGGATCATCCCCTTCCGCGGCGAGTACTACTCCCTGGCTCGTCCCGAGCTGGTCCACGGCCTGGTCTACCCGGTCCCCGATCCCGCCTTCCCCTTCCTCGGTGTGCATCTCACCCGGGGGATCGACGGAGACGTCCACATCGGACCCAACGCGGTGCCCGCGCTCGCCCGGGAGGGGTACGGGTGGGGGGTCGTCCGGCCCCGCGAGGTGGGTACGGCCGTGGCGTGGCCCGGTTCCTGGCGGATGGCGCGGCGGCACTGGCGGTACGGGGCGGGGGAGCTGCGGCGGTCGGTGTCCAAGGCGGCGTTCACCGGCGCGGTGCGGCGGCTGCTGCCGGCGGTGACGCCGGACGACCTGATCCCGGCCTCGTCCGGTGTCCGGGCCCAGGCCGTCCTGAGGGACGGCACCCTGGTGGACGACTTCCTCATCAAGGAGGGCCCGCGGACCGTACACGTCCTGAACGCACCCTCGCCCGCCGCCACGGCGTCGCTCCCTATCGGGCGTGAGGTCGCGCGCAGGGCGCTGGGGGTGCTGGCGGGGACGTGACGGGGTGACGGGCCGGCGTGTTCTTTGTCTGCGGGCCGGTGGGGGCCGATCGCGCAGTTCCCCGCGCCCCCGAAAGCCTCGGCCGTCCGGCGTTCGGAAGTCCGGGGCGGAGCCTCTGGGACGGGTAGGGGCGGCAGGCTGCTCCCGGGGGCGCCGTAAAATCGGCTTCACTGTGTCTGACTCCATTGACTCCCCCGAAGAGCCCCGGCCCAGCTCCGTCGCCGGAGGTGAGCCCCATCGGCGTGCCCGGGCCAAGGGGGAGCCGCGGTTCCCCGATGGTCCGAAGGCCGACCCCGCCGGATCGCACTTCGAGCGGCGCATCCGGAGCTTCCAGCCGCGGCGCAGCCGGGTCACCACGGGCCAGGCGGACGCGCTGCAGCGGCTGTGGCCCAAGTGGGGGCTCGACATCGACGGGCAGCGCGTGATCGATCTCTCCGAGTTGTTCGGGGGCGAGCGGCCCGTCGTGCTGGAGATCGGGTTCGGGATGGGTGAGGCCACCGCGCGGATGGCGGCGGAGGACCCGAAGACGGGGATCCTGGCCGTCGACGTGCACACGCCGGGGCAGGGCAACCTGCTCAATCTCGCGGACCAGAACGGGCTCACCAATGTCCGCGTCGGCAACGGCGACGCGATCATTCTGCTCAGGGAGATGCTCATGCCGGATTCCCTGAGCGGGCTGCGCGTGTACTTTCCCGATCCCTGGCCCAAGAAGCGGCACCACAAGCGGCGGCTGATCCAGCCGGAGTTCCTCAGCCTCGCCGCGACCCGCCTCAGGCCCGGCGCCCTCGTGCACTGCGCGACCGACTGGGAGCCGTACGCCGAGCAGATGCTGGAAGTGCTGAGCGCACACCCGGACTTCGAGAACACCCAGCCGGACGGCGGTTACGCGCCTCGTCCGGACTTCCGGCCGCTGACCCGTTTCGAGGGTCAGGGACTGGAGAAGGGTCATGTGGTGAACGACCTCCTGTTCCGGCGCGTACAGCACCGAGACCAGGACACATCCGGCGACTGAAGACCCGCGGACGAACACCACCAGGCGCCGTCGCGGGCAGCGCCCCTCCCTCGTTAGGGTCAATGCCGTGGCCACCTTTCCCCCGTACCCGACGTATCCCGGCGGTCCCACCGGTGGGCCGGCCGACGGTGCGCTGCGGCACGCGCACTGGTGGCAGCGGAAGTGGGTGCGCTACGGCGCGCTGATCACCCTGCTCGCGCTCTCCGGCCTCGTCATCCTGGCCCTGGTCCGCCAACAGACCGGCACCGAGGGTTTCCTGGTCGGGCTCGGCCTCGCCGTGCTGCCCGTGCCGCTCCTCGTCGCCGCGTTCCGCTGGCTGGACCGGGTGGAACCCGGGCCCTGGCGCAACCTGCTCTTCGCCTTCGCGTGGGGCGCCTGCGCGGCGGCGCTGATAGCGATCGTCGCCAACAGTTTCGCGACCAAATGGATAGCGACCGCCACCGCCGACCCGACCAGCGCCGACACCCTCGGCGCGACCGTCATAGCGCCGATCGTGGAGGAGTCCGCGAAAGCCGCCGCTGTGCTCCTGGTGTTCCTCTTCCGCCGCCGGGACTTCACGGGGATCGTCGACGGGGTCGTCATAGCCGGAGTCACCGCAACCGGCTTCGCCTTCACCGAGAACATCCTCTATCTCGGCACCGCCTTCGGCACGGACCAGCTCAACGGTGACCGCGGTCTGACCTCCGTCACCGCCGCGACCTTCTTCGTCCGCGTCGTGATGTCGCCCTTCGCGCACCCCCTGTTCACCGTGCTCACCGGCATCGGCTTCGGCATCGCGGCGCTGTCCGCCGAGCGCCAGCACGTGCGCCGCGTCCTGCTGCCCCTGACCGGACTGCTGCTCGCGATGGGCATGCACTCCACGTGGAACGGCTCGTCGGACTTCGGGGAGTACGGCTTCTACGCGGTGTACGGGGCGTTCATGGTGCCCGCGTTCGGTCTGCTCACCTTCCTCGTCATCTGGACCCGGCAGCGGGAGCTGAAGACCGTACGGACCGAACTTCCGGCGTACGCGGCGGCCGGGTGGCTCACCCCGCCCGAGCCGTACGTGCTCGGCTCGATGCGGGCGCGGCGGCTGGCCCGCGAGTACGCCGCCCACCACTTCGGCAAGGCGGCGGCGCGCTCGGTCGCGCAGTACGAGGCCTACGCGACCTCGTTGGCGTTTCTGCGGCACCGGGGGCGCAGTGGCCGCGCCAACGCCGACTTCGTCGTACGGGAGCGGGAGTTGCTGCACGAGCTGTGGCGCCGCCGGGAGGTCGCCCGCCCGTCCCTCGCGTACGCGGCCCACACGGCGGCCCCGGCCGTACCCGTGCCGCCTCAGGTACCGCCGCCGTGGCCCGGGTACGGCTACGCGCCGGTGCCCGGCCAGGCGAACCCCACCGGTGCGCCCCCCTACCCCACGTACCCCGCACCGGCGACGCCGTACCCCGCGTACAACCCCTACCAGTCGTAGGCCTCAGGCGGACGCTTCCGTCAGCCTGGCCAGTTCCGCGTCCGTCAGGGTCAGGTCCGCGACCGCCAGCAGCGCCGGCAGCTGCTCGACCGTCCGGGCGGAGGCGATGGGCGCCGCGACCGTCGGCCGGGCGGCGAGCCAGGCGAGGGCGACCGTGGCGACCTCGGCGTCATGGGCCCCGGCGACCTCGTCGAGGGCGGCCAGGACGCGGATGCCGCGCTCGGTGCCGAGATGCTTGCCGGCGCCCTCGGCCCGCGCCGAGTCGACCGTCGTACCCGGGCGGTACTTGCCGGTGAGGAAGCCGGAGGCGAGCGCGAAGTAGGGGACGGCGGCCAGGCCGGTCCGGGAGGCGACCTCCTGGAGCGGGCCCTCGTAGGTGTCGCGCGAGACGAGGTTGTAGTGCGGCTGGAGGGCGACGTAACGCGCGAGGCCCTCGCGGTCGGAGAACTCCACGGACTCCGCGAGCCGCTCGGCGGAGATGTTGGAGGCGGCGATCTCCCGGACCTTGCCGGCCCGGACCAGTTCGTCCAGCGCGCCGATGATCTCCTCGACCGGCACCGAGGTGTCGTCGAAGTGGGTGTAGTAGAGGTCGATGTAGTCCGTGCCGAGGCGGCGCAGCGAGGCGTCGGCGGCGGCCCTGATGTTCGTCGCGGACAGGCCCTTGTACTCGGGGTGGGTGCTGACCTTGGTGGCGAGGACCACGTCGGAGCGGTTGCCGCGCGCGGCGAACCACTTGCCGATGATCGTCTCCGACTCACCGCCTGTGTGGCCGGCGATCCACGCGGAGTAGCCGTCGGCGGTGTCGACGAAGTTGCCGCCCCCGGCCGTGTACGCGTCGAGCACGGCGAAGGACTGCGCCTCGTCGGCTGTCCAGCCGAAGACGTTGCCGCCGAGGGAGAGCGGGAAGACCTCGAGGTCGGAGGAGCCGAGTTTGCGGAGAGAAGTCATGCTTTATTTCAACAGCCGTACCGGACTGCCGTATTCCGCACACGGCCCCCGGGAACGATCAGGGGTTGAGGCCCTTGCTCTGCAGCCACGCCATCGGGTCGATCGCGCTGCCGCCGCCCGGGTGAACCTCCAGGTGCAGATGCGGCCCGGTCACGTTGCCGGTCGCGCCCACACGCCCGATGACGTCGCCGGTGGCCACCTTCTGCCCGACGCTGACGCTGATGGACGACTGGTGGCAGAACCACAGCTCCGTGCCGTCGTCGAGGGTGAGGATGGTGCGGTAGCCGTACGAGCCGGCCCAGCCCGCCTCCGTGATCGTGCCGCTGTGGATGGCCTTGATCAGCGTGCCGGTGGGGGCCGCGAAGTCGAGGCCGGTGTGGTACCCGGAGGACCACATGGAACCGGCGTCGCCGAAGCGGGAGGTCAGGGTGTACGAGGAGGTGGGCAGCGAGTAGCTCTTGGCGAGCTCGGCGAGGCGCGCGGCCTCGGCCTTCTGCTTGGCGTCCTCGTCCGCCTTCTTCTTCGCGGCGGCGACCTTGGCCTCGGCGTCGTCCTTCTGCTTGGCGGCCAGGGCGACCGCCTTCTTCGCCGCGGCGGACTCGGCGGCGGCCTGGGCCGCCTTGTCGACCTGGTCCTGCTGCGACTCGGCCTGCAGGATGATGCGGGCGCGCAGTGCCTCGCCCGCGTCCTTGTTGCCCTGCGCGGCGTCGGCGCTGGTCACGCCGGCGCTGGTGAGCGGGGTGGCGGAGCCCTTCGGCGTGCTGGAACCGCCGTCGGATATCAGCGCCTTGGCGGACTGGGTGACCGAGGAGAGGTCGGGCAGCGAGATGGACACCGGCGGCTTGCCGGGCGCCGCGGTGGCCATGCCGCCCGCACCGACGGCGGCGATGACGCCGACGCCCAGGACCGTGGAGCTGCGGGCGAGTCCCCCGCCGCGCTGCTTGGAGACGCGGTGCCGGCCGCGGAGGGGGCGGATGGAATCCTCGGTGGGGTTCCACTCCTCCCAGGGGCCCTCGTCCTTGCCGTAGGCGTAGCCAAAAGTCTGGGTGTCGTTCGGCGGGAACGAAGTGGGCTGGGCGGGCCGGTTGGACGCCACGTGGGCGTGCTCCTTTCCTTCCTTCTCGCCTACCGGGTTAGCTGACGGGTTCGGAGCAGGAAGGTCTCCTACGCGCGTCAACCCACGGTGTCTCCACCGCGAAAGACGCTCGATTCACCCCAAGTTGGTGGTTCCCCGGTTCCCTTGCGGGATTCGGCGCGTGCGCACGGAGCCGACTCTTGTGACGGCTGGGACGACCGCGCTGCGTTATCGAACGTTAATAGACACGGGTACCGGATTCCAAGCTGTTCGTACTGATCATTAACCACTTTTGGCCAGGACTTACCGGCCATGAGCGGCGGAAATCGGGCGAGTTGACCGCACCCTCCTACCCGGCAGTTATTTGACGGTGCGTCAGTTGTTATGCGGAGGGACATCGACCGATCACCCCTCGTGACAACGATCAAGAACGCCCCTTCCCGTGACTACGGCCGCCGTACGGCGAGCAGTGCCATGTCGTCCGTCAGTGCGCCGCCCGTGTGCCGCCGGACCTCCTCCGAGAGCGTGGCCAGCAGGACGTCGGGGCCGGGGAAGGTCCGTCCGGCCAGACGCGCGGCCGGATCGTAGAAGCGCCCCTGCGCGTCGCGGGCCTCGGACAGTCCGTCCGTGTGGAAGAGGAGCGTGGCCCCGTGCGGGAAGCGCGCCTCCTGCGCACGGTCCGGCCAGCTGCCCAACTCGCCCATGCCGAGCGGCAGTGCGGGGTTCGCGGCGGCGAGCGTGACCAGCGTTCCGTCCGCGTGCAGGAGCAGCGGCGGCGGGTGGCCACGGTTGACGATCCGTACGAGGCCGCCCTCGTGCGTGATCTCCGCGAGGACGGCGGTGGTGAACCCCTCGAAGGCGTCGAGGCCCTTGCGCCGGGTGCCCTCGCGGACCAGCGCCCGCTCCAGCCGCTGCGCGACCGCCTCCGGCGTGGCCTCCTGCTCGGCCGCCTCCCGGAACGCCCCGATGAGCACCGCGACGGCGGCCACCGCTTCCATGCCCTTCCCGCGTACGTCGCCCACCGCCAGCCGTACACCGTGCGGGGAGTCCTGCACCGCGTACAGGTCGCCGCCGATGAACGCGCCCGCCTGCGCGGCCTCGTAGCGCGCCGCGACGTCGAGGCCGCCGATCCGCCGGTCGGGTTCCGGCAGGACGGCACGCTGGGCCGCCTCGGCGATCTGGTGGGCCGAGGCCAGTCGTTCGTCGGTGCGACGGACGAGGATGTTGATGAGCACGGCCAGCACGCCGACGGTCGCCACGGTGGCGACCTGCGTGAGCGCGTCCACCTTGAAGACGATGCCGAGCCGGATGTGGATCGTGAGCACCGCGACGAGCGCCGCGATGCCGGTGAGCACGGTGCCGCGCAGCGAGAAGAGCGGGGCGGCCACGAGCGGCGCGGCCGTGAAGAGGGGGCCCGCGGTGAAGGCCATCGGGGTGAAGTAGTCGTAGAACGCGCCGACCAGGATGAGCAGCGCGGGCAGCACCCGGGCGAGGTTTCGCGCGCAGGAGATCCGGCTCCGGTCCGCCTCGGCCGGGCGGGGCACCGGCTCGTCCCCCAGCCCCGGATCGGGCACGGGGACCCCGGGCGATCGCCCACCGGACCGGTCGTTCGGCTCGTCGTTCGGCTCCTCGGCCCGCTGCGCGCCTCCTCGCTGCTGCCCCACCCGTCCAGGCTTCCCGGCGCGGGGGCGGGGGGCGAGTGGTGAGGGGCCGACCGGGGGATGCGTCAGTCCGAGCCCGACCACCGGACGCCGCCGGCTCCGCCGCGCCCGTGGTGGTGCCCGGCCGGGGCGACGACGGTCCCGCCGTCCGGCACGAAGTCATGACCGCCGTGGCAGACCCCGAGGAACAGCGCGCACGCGGCGAGCAGCAGCGCGAGCGCCGGCGCGCGCCGGACCAGCCACCGAGGACAACTCATAGTGAGCGGAAGACTACAGAAAGTCGGGTCGGCAGGGAAAATCGGGGCGGGACGGCAAACAGGAAAGCCGGGCGGCGGGAAGCCCGGGACGGCAAGAAACCCGGGACGGCAAACGGGAAAAACCAAGGGCCGGAACTCGTTTCCGAGTTCCGGCCCTTGGCCTTCAGTAGCGGGGACAGGATTTGAACCTGCGACCTCTGGGTTATGAGCCCAGCGAGCTACCGAGCTGCTCCACCCCGCGTCGTTGAAATTAGTGTACGCCATCCGCGGGGCCCGATTCACCAGGCTTTTCGCGGACGACCGCGGGGCCGCCCCTACCCGGCCGCGAGAAGGTGCCGATTGGGCGCCACGGCCCGCTCCTCGAACTCCGGCAGTACGACGACATCCGCCCCCGCGGCCACGAGCAGACCGTTCCCGTCGGCCCCCGTCACGAACGTGTCGGGCTCGCGCCACGCGGTGACCACCCGCCGTACCCCCGCGTCGAGGATCAGCCGCGCACAGGGCGCGGGCCGGGACGCCCGCCGCGCGCACGGCTCCAGGCTGCTGTACACGGTGGCGGAGCGAAGGCGCGGATCCGCGGCATCGATCTTCGCGAGCGCCGCCTCCTCGGCGTGCACGACGGGGTCGTCGCCCTCCCGTGAGTGCCCGCGCGCCAGCTCGGTGCCGTCGGCCGCCACCACCACCGCCCCCACACTGAACGCCGTCTCCGAGGGCGGGCACAGCGCCGCCAGCTCGCAGGCGACGCCCAGCCAGTGCCGGTCCGCGGCGGAGGCGAGAGCGCCCGCCCCGGGTGCGGTGGGGACGTAGCGGATGAGGACGACGTCCCCGACCGGCCGTGTCTCCACCAGCCGCATCCGGCCCGGCGGATATCCCCCGGGTCCGAACAGCCGTGGCGCGTCCGGCTCCCCCACGAAGAGCGGCGCGACGGCGAGCTGCAGCTCGTCCGCCAGCCCCTGTGCCATCAGCTGGGTGTGCACGCGCCCCCCGCCCTCGACCATGAGCCGCCGCACCCCGCGTACGTCGTGGAGGTGTTCGAGCACGACGCGCCAGTCCAGCTCGGCGCCGATCGGGACCACGTCGACGTCCAGTCCGCGCAGGGCGTCGGTGGCGCGTTCGGCGCCCTTGTCCGTCGTGTAGACGACCTTCTCGCCGCCCGTGCGCCAGAACTGGGCGTCCGGGTCGAGGTCGCCGGAGCCGCTGACGGTGACTTTCAGCGGGTACTCCGGGCGTCCGGCGGCGGTCCGCGCCGCCCTGCGCTCGGCGGAGTTGACCAGCAGCCGGGGGTTGTCCGCGCGGATGGTGCCGGCGCCGATCAGGATCGCGTCGCTGGACGCCCGCACCTCGTCGACCCGGTCGAAGTCGGCCGGGCCCGAGAGCAGCAGGCGTTCGGGGCCGGTGTCGTCCAGGAAGCCGTCGAGGGAGACGGCGGCGGACAGCAGGACATAGGGATGGGGCATGGGGCGCACCCTCCAGCTCCGAGCGCAGGGCTCCTAGTGGTTCAAGTTTTAAACAATACCTAGACTGGCGGCATGACGACCCGCTGGCTCTCCCCCGCCGAGCAACGCGCCTGGCGCGCGTACAACGCCGCCACCTCGCTCCTGGAGGACACGATCGACCGGCAGCTCCAGGCCGAGACGGGCATGCCCCACCTTTACTACTCCATCCTGGCCATGCTGTCCGAGGCACCGGACCGGCGGCTGCGGATGACCGACCTCGCCGAGATCCTGAAGATCACCCGCAGTCGGCTGACGTACGGCGTCACCCGGCTGGCCAACGACGGCCTGGTGCGCCGGGAGGGCTGCCACAGCGACAAGCGCACCCAGGTCGCGGTCCTCACCGACGAGGGCATGGCCGTTCTGGAGCGGGCGGCGCCGGGTCACGCGGAGCAGGTCATGAGGGCGGTCTTCGACCAGCTGACCCCGGAGCAGGTGGGACAACTGGAGGAGATCTGCGGGGCCATCACCCGCGGCATCCAGGGGGAGAACCCCGGGGCCTGCGGGGAAGATCTGCCGTGGCGGCGGCGTTCTTCGTGAGTCGGCGACGACGTTCCTCGTGAGCCGTACGACAGCACTCTTCGTGAGCCGTACGACACAGAATCGAGCAAAGCCGTTGCTTGAACTTTAAAGCACCGTGTACTGTCTGTCTCCGAGGCAGTGCTTCAAAACTGAAGCACCAGCGGCACAACTCGCACCCCACCCGCTGGACTCGCACCACACCCGCTGGACCGGAGAGACAACATGCGCGATTTCCCCACCGCCACGGTGCGCACCCGCGTCACTGTGCCCCTGCGTTTCGGCGACGGCTACTCGGTCGCCGCGGAGTTGGTCACCTTCCACGGCCTCGCCGACGACAAGGAGCACCTCGCCGTCGTGCTCGGCAAGCCCGGCGCGACCCCGCTGGTGCGGCTCCACTCCGAATGCCTGACCGGTGACGTCTTCGGCTCGGCCCGCTGCGACTGCGGCCCGCAGCTGCGCGAGGCGGTGGAGCAGATCGCGGAGCGCGGCGGAGTGCTCCTGTACCTCCGTCAGGAGGGCCGCGGCATCGGCCTCTACAACAAGCTCGACGCGTACGCCCTCCAGGACCAGGGCCTCGACACCTACGCCGCCAACGCCGCGCTCGGCCTGCCCGAGGACGGCCGCGACTACACGGCGGCGGCCCAGATGCTCCAGGCCCTCGGCATCGACGACCTGGACCTGCTCTCCAACAACCCGGACAAGGCCGAGCAGCTGCGCGACCTCGGCGTCACGGTCTCCCACCGCGTCCCGACGGGCGTCTTCACCACCGCCCACAACGTGCGCTACCTGCGCGCCAAGGTCCTCCAGACCCAGCACACGCTCCCCCTGCCGGAACTCACGGCGGGCTGAGCCGTCGGGCCCCACGCTCCCCGAACACACCGAAGCCCCAGGTCAGATTCCCTCTGACCTGGGGCTTTTCGGTAGACCCTGTGGGACTCGAACCCACAACCAATGGATTAAAAGTCCACTGCTCTGCCAATTGAGCTAAGGGTCCACACGCCGGCCCGGATCGATCCCGTGCCGATGCATCCCCGAGCATAGCCGGACGAGGCCAGGACTCCGATCGGGTATCGGCGTCCCGGCCACGCCAACAGCGAACAGCCCTATGGATCAACCGGTTCGGGCGCGGCCTTGCGCGCCGCCACGCGGGCGACCGTGCGGGCGTGGTCGGGGTTGAGGAACCAGTGGCGGGCCGAGGCCAGCCACCAGGTCGCGGCGAAGCCGAGGACGACGAGGACCGCGGCCGGGGCATAGTTGAAGGTCTCCCAGGTGACCGGCGAGACCTGCGGCAGCATGAACAGGACCGTGATCACGACGACCCAGGCGACCGAGACCACGCCGATCGCGCGCGACCAGCGGCCCAGGTGCCACGGCCCCCGCTCGAACGCCTCCCCCTTGCGCAGCCGCAGCAGCGTCGGGATGACATACGCGATGTAGAGCCCGATCACGGCGATCGACGTCACGGCCGCGTACGCCGTGACATTGATCAGGTACGGCAGCCCCAGCACGAGCGCGCCCAGTGCCGCCAGCCACACCGCCGCGACCGGCGTGCGCGTGCGCGGGCTCACGGTGTGCCAGACGTGCGAGAACGGCAGCGCGCCGTCCCGTGAAAACGCGTAGATCATGCGGCTGTTGGCGGTGACGGACGCCATCCCGCAGAAGAGCTGCGCGCCGATCACGACCAGGAGCAGGAGCTTGCCCGCCGTCGCCCCCAGCGCGTCGAGCAGGATCTGCGCCGGCGGCGCGCCCGTCGCCGAGCCCAGTTCCTTGTCGTACGACTGGATGGCGAAGGTGAAGCCCAGCAGCAGCACGAATCCGGCTATCCACGAGGTCCAGATCGACTGCACGATGCCCTTCGGGCCCGCCGTCGACGCGTCGTGCGTCTCCTCCGTCATATGGGCGGAGGCGTCGTACCCGGTGAAGGTGTACTGCGCCATCAGCAGGCCGATGAGGACGACGTACACGCCGCTGCCCCAGCCCGTGTTGTTCACGAAGTGCGTGAACACGAAGGACGCCGACTGATGGTGGTCCGGTACGAAGGCCAGCGCGCCCACGATCACCCCGACACCCAGCACGTGCCACCACACGCTGATGTCGTTGAGGAGGGCGACGATCCGGACCCCGAAGGTGTTCAGCAGCCCGTGCAGGACGAGGATCCCGGCGAAGAGCAGGATCGTACGGCCCGGCGTGATCGTGAAGTCGAACTGCAGGTTCAGATACGCGCCCAGGAAGGACGCCGCGCCGAAGTCGATCCCGGCGGTCACCGCGACCTGCCCGAGAACGTTGAACCACCCCGTGAACCAGGCCCAGGCGGCGGCCGACCTCGCGGGCGCCAGCCGGTGGGCCCAGAAGTACAGCCCCGCCGAGGTCGGATAGGCCGAACAGATCTCGGCCATCGACAACCCGACGAACAGCGTCATCAGTCCGACCGCGACCCACCCCCACATGATCACGGCGGGGCCGCCGGTGTTCATGCCGAACAGATACAGCGTCAGGCACCCCGAGAGAACCGAGATGATCGTGAACGAGACCGCGTAGTTGGAGAACGCCGACATACGGCGGGCGAGAACCTGCGTGTAGCCGAGCTGGGCAAGCCGTTCTTCGTCCGACAGCCCACTCGCCTTGGCGTCATCTGTCATGCCCCCAGCGATTCCCTCGCTGGGGGATCGACATGCACCGATCAAGACGTGGGGTTGGCTAGAAAAGGCCCTTGTAGCCCTGCCAGCCGCTCCCGATCTTCACCCGCGTCGCGAACGACCCCTTGCCGGTGCCGTTCTGACGGTACAGATTGCCCGCGGTGTCCCGCGCGACCAGATCCGCCTTGCCGTCGCCCGTGATGTCCCCGGCGCCGACGACGACGTCGTACGACCCGCCCCAGCCCGCGAACACCTTCGTCCGCCCGCCGAACGACCCCGTGCCGGTGCCGTAGTAGCGGTACAGGGTGTTGGTCTTGTCCTGGGCGAGCAGGTCACCGATGCCGTCGCCGTTGAGGTCACCGACGCCGACGACCTTCTTGTACGTCTTCCAGTCGGCGTACAGCTTCACGCGCGCGGACAGCTTGCCCGTGCTCGTGCCCTTGTAGAGGTAGACCGTGCCGGTCGCCGCGTTGCGGGCGATCAGATCCGGGCGGCCGTCGCCGCTGATGTCACCGGGCGAGGTCAGGACGTCGTACTGGTTCCAGCCGCTGGTGCCGAGCGAGGTGTACGCAGTCGACGGCTTCAGCGTGCCGTAGCAGTCCGGCTTGTACGCACGCAGTGCCCCGCTGGTCAGCCGGACCAGGACGTCGTTGCAGCGGTCGCCGCTCAGGTCGCCGAACGGCACCACCTTGTTGGTCGTCGTCCAGCCGCTGCTGGTGCCGAGGTTCACGGAGAACGTGCCCTTGCCCGAGCCCTGCCGGAAGCCCAGCGTGCCCGAGGAGCTGAGGGTGAGCAGGTCGCCGACGGAGTCGCCGCCGCCGATGTAGTCGTGGCGGGCCGGCGCGGCGCCGAACAGGGAGACCGTGCCGCTCGCCGTCACCGGGGCGCCGACGCCGTCGGCCGGTGTGACGGACAGCGTCCAGTCGTACGACCCGTTCGTCAGGTACGCCCCCTTGGCGTCCGTCCCGAACCAGCCCACCTTCACCTCGCCGCGCGTCTCACCGCCGTCCCGCGTGTCCACGACCTTGCCGGTGACGCGACTGCGCACGGTCAGCCGCCAGCCCGCGGCCGGCTTCGACAGCAGCAGGGTGGTCAGCGTGGACGGCGTCGTGTCGATCTCCTGCGCGACGAGGGTGGACGCCGAGTCGACCGGGGCCAGCAGGCGCAGCGGCTGCTGGGTGACGCCGGTCGGCACGAGGTGCACGCGCTCCTGGTCGTCGACGTAGGCCACGTTCCCGGTCGACTCGTCGACCGTCCAGCGCACCTCGCGCTGGGAGATTCCGGTGTCGGGCAGTGCGCCGATCACGCGGCTCACGGGTGTGCCGTCCGCGACCGTCGTGAGGACCAGTTGCCCGGCCTGTCTGTCGTGCGTGACGACGAATCCGTCGCCGAGTTCCGCCTCGCCGGCCGGGACGGGCACGGACTTCTTCGCCGTACGGTCGTAGACGCCGGCCGTTCCGTCGGCGCAACTCCAGTACAGCCAACGGCCGTTGGCCCGCAGTTCGGTGGGGGCGCAGCCGGCGTCGGTGGTGAGGGTCTCGGTGGTCTTCTTCGTGGTGAGGTCGTACGCCGTGACGGTGCCGGGGGTGGTGCCCCGGGTCCACAGGGTGTCGCCGGAGAGGGCGGCGGCGCCGGGCGTGCGGGTGAGCGCCGGGGCGCCGTAGTTGCCGATCTTGTAGACGGTCTGCGCGGTGTCCGTCGTGTGGATCAGGTACTGGCCGGACACGTCGGTGATCCGGCCGCCGGCGGGGACCGTGCGCTCCCAGAAGGTGTACGGGGCCGGCCCGTTGACGCGAATGCGGTCGCTGGTCGCGGTGTCCTTCGTCACCCAGGCGGCGCGACCGTCGGCCGTGCCATGGAGCTGGGAGCAGCCGACCTCCGTCGCCGGGCAGGTGTCGAGGTTCAGGTCGGTGCCGTCGAACGACGAGCGTGCGCCGAACACGGGGGTGCCGGTCACGGCGACGGTCCGTACGTAGTCGTCGCGGTGTCCGCCCGGGCCGCCGGTGTCGGCGACGAGCAGCCGCCCCTGTTCCAGGGACAGTCCCTGGATCTTGACCGGCGGCTTGGGCAGAGCCCTGACCTGGGTGACGACCGGACTGCCGCCCGGGCCCGGCTGGATGCGCTGGACGCCCCAGTCGTCGGCGGTGGTGCGGCCGATCAGGACGGCGGTGCCGTCGGAGACGGCGGAGGAGTAGACACCCGACGAGGGCATCAGGGTGACCGTGGGGCCGCCCGCGATCGGTTTGGCGATCACCGCCGTACCGCCGCTGGGCCGGTGGACCAGCCAGTCGCCGACGACGGCGAGATCCTGCGCGGGGTTCACGCTGCCGCTGCCCGACAGCGTGACCTCGGTCGGGGCCGCCGACAGGTCGGAGCGGGAGAACACCTGCACGGCGGTCTCGTTGACGTTGAACAGGACCACGTGCTCGGCGGTGACCTGGGCCCTGAGGTAGACCTTGGAGCGCGGCGGGGTCCAGTCCCGCACCTGCCCCGTCCGCCGGTCGACCATGACCGACAGGTACTGCCCGTCCTTCGAGGCCTGGAACAGCAGCCCGTCGGCGTCACCGCCCAGGGGCTGCCCGAGGTTCACTCCCGCGGGCACTCCGCCGACCGGCACGTCACGCGTGCTGCCGTCGGGCTCCGGGAACAGCAGGTGCATCTCCCGCCAGGTCGTGCCGTTCTCGTCCTGCACGCCTCGGTAGGCGACCGCCAGGTCGCTGTACGCGGTGAGCAGCGTCAGGCCCGAGGGTGTCTGCAGGGTGCGGGTGGTCCCGTCGACCGCGTTCCACAGGTCGACCCGGCCCTCCGCGTAGCGGTACGCGAGAACGTCGCCGCCGGTCCCCCAGGTACTGGTGACCCCCGCCGGCCGCGTCACGGGCACCGACGTTCCGTCCGCGTACCGCGTCCAGACCAGCCCGGACCCCTCCAGCGTGTGGAAGACGCCCTGCTGTCCCGCGCCGTCGTGGCCGCCGGCCGTCGACCCGCTGTAGAGCTCGGCCGAGGTGTAGGTGCCGCGCAGTGTCGCCGGCACCACCGTCTCCTGCGGCGCGTCCGCGACCGCCGTCGGCGACGGCAGCAACGGGCTCAGGCCGGCCGCCAGCACCGCGGAGGCGGCGACGAGACGCAGGCGCACGAAGGCATGACGAGTCAAGAAGACCCTCCCCGAAAAACGAGACGGGACGCGCACCGCTTCTCGATGCCCCCGGCCCCCCGGCCGTCGCATCCGTCTCAGAAGTCGGCTGATCGTACAGCGAGTTCAAAGTCTCGGGAAAGTCTTTTCGAATGGTGCGGGGGCACGGGCGCGGGCACGGAAAACGCCGTGGCCCCCACCGGATCGGTGGGGGCCACGGCGTTCGGTCAGCGGTCGCGGACGTCAGCAGACGTCAGCGGACGTCAGCCGTTGCGCTTCCAGCGGGGCTTCTCGTCGCGGCGGCCGAAGGAACCGGTGCCGGTGCCAGTGCCGGTACCAGTGCCGGTGCCGCGGTGGTCGTCGCGACGGCCGTACGGACGGTCGTGGCTGCCGGCGCGGAAACCGCTGGAGGGACGGTTGTCCTGGCGGTCGCGGTTGAAGGGGCGGTCGCTGCCACGGTGGCCGCCACGGTCGTCGCGACGCTCGAAGGTACGGCCGGCGGCGCCACGGTCGTTGTCACGGCGGAAGCCGGAGGAACCGCGGTCGTCACGACGCTCGAACGAACGACCACCACGGTCGCCGTCCCGACGGTCACGGTCGAAGCCGCCACGGTCGTCACGACGGTCGTTGTCACGGCGGAAGCCGGAACCACCGCGGTCGTCACGACGCTCGAACGAACGACCACCACGGTCATCACGACGGTCGTTGTCCCGACGGAAGCCAGAGCCACCACGGTCATCACGACGCTCGAACGAACGACCACCACGGTCATCACGACGGTCGTTGTCCCGACGGAAGCCGGAACCACCACGGTCACCGCGGTCACCACGGTCGTTGTCGCGACGCTCGTAGTTGCCCCGCTCGTCACGGCGCTGACGCGGCTCGTAGGACGAACGCTCGGCGACAGGCTGCTCGGACACGGCCGGCGTCTCGGCCGGGGCCTCGGCCACCGCCTGCTCCGCCAGGGCTTCCGCGGCCGCGACGACCGCCGCCTCCGGGTCCTCGCCCCGCTCGCGCGCGGCACGGGCCACCAGACGGTCGGCCTCCCCACGCAGCTCGACCGCACGACGCTGCGCGCGCTCCAGCTCCTTGGTGAGCTGCGAGACCTCACGCTCGGCCTGCTGCGCGGCGTCGCCGGCCGACTGGGCCTGGACCTCGGTCATCGAGCGGGCGCCGGTGATCTCGGCGACCTCGGGCTCGAAGGCCGTACCGGAGTTGATGATGTGACGCGCGGCGTCGACGCCCGCGTCCTCCATCAGCCGGAAGATCTGACGGCGCTGGTGCGGCAGGGAGAGGGACACCACGGTGCCGCTGCGGCCCGCGCGGGCCGTACGGCCGGAGCGGTGCAGGTAGTCCTTGTGGTCACCGGCCGGGTCCACGTTCAGGACCAGGTCGATGCCGTCGACGTGAATACCGCGGGCGGCGACGTCGGTCGCGACGAGCGCGTTGACGTAACCGTCCTTGAAGTCGGCCAGCGTCCGGGTCCGCGCGCCCTGGGTCATGCCGCCGTGCAGCGCGTCGGCCTTCACACCGGCGTCGCGCAGCTGCTCGGCGATACGGTCGGCGCCCAGCTGGGTGCGGACGAAGATGATCGTGCGGCCCTTGCGGGAGGCGATCGCGGCGGTGACCGGCGCCTTGTCCTTGGGCTTCACGATGAGGATGTGGTGGGACATCGTCGTGACGTTGCCCTGGGCGCTGTCGACCTCGTGCGTGACCGGGTTGGTCAGGTAGCGCTTGACCAGCGTGGAGATCTCGTTCTCCATCGTGGCCGAGAACAGCATCCGCTGGCCGCCGGCCGGGATCTGGTCGAACAGCTCGGTGACCTCGGGCAGGAAGCCCAGGTCGGACATCTGGTCGGCCTCGTCGAGAACGGCCACCTGGACGTTCTCCAGCGAGCAGGCGCCACGGTTGATGATGTCGCGCAGACGGCCCGGGGTGGCGACGAGGACGTCGACGCCGCGCTCCAGGGCGTAGATCTGGTTGCCCATCGACGTACCGCCGCAGACGACCTTCATCTTCAGGCCGAGGACGTCGCCGTAGGGCTGCAGCGCGTCGGCGACCTGCATGGCCAGCTCACGGGTCGGCGTGAGGATGACGGCGCGCGGCTTCTTCTTCTCGGTGTGGCCGCCGGCGAGTCGCGCCAGGGTCGGCAGTCCGAAGGAGAGGGTCTTGCCGGAGCCGGTGCGGCCACGGCCGAGGATGTCCTTGCCGGCCAGGGCGTCCGGGATGGTCGCGGCCTGGATCGGGAACGGGGTGGTCACACCGTTCTGGGCGAGCTTGCGGACGACGCCCTCGGGGAGGCCGAGGGAGTCGAAGGTGATCTCGGGGGCGGCCTCGACGGCCTCGACGGTCTCGACCATCTCCACGGTCTCGACGGCGGCCTGGATGCCCTCGTTGTTGTCGTTCTCGTTGTTCTCGGGCACGACGACGTGATCAGTACTGGAAACAGACATGCGAAATGCGAACCTTCCGGAGTTCTTCGGCACGCGCCCAAACTCCGTGAAGTCGCAATCGACCGCCTCTATGCGGTCCGGCCACGGCAAGGGAGAGTACGCGCCACACGCGGCGCTCTCTGCAATGGCGCCGGGCAAATGGGATCAAACGATCTACCACCATACGCACCCCCAACCCCTGAAGGCAAACTGACCCTCAAAGGGGCAGGTCAGGCACGTAGGGGAGGTCTTACGTCTGCTGGCAGGGGTTCCAACACCAGCGGTGGCCGAGCATATTCCCGCCCCCTCCGCCGACTTTTCCGCCACCCCTCCAGTCGTCGGTCCTCCGCCCCTCCCCGCCGCCCCGTCCACCACCCCGCTCACGCCGGTTGGCCCGCCCGCGGTGCCGGCTCCCGATCCACCAGCTGCGTGGTCTGCTCATGCGCCGAGGACGAGGGCTCCGCCGTGGTCGGATCGGGCGTCGACGTCACGGGCGGTGGCGGGGGAGGGGGCGGCGGAGTCGGATCGGACGTGGCGTGCGTGGGACTCGGCACCCCGTTCGACGGTGGGGGCTGCTCCGGCTGCCCCTTGCCGTCCCCCTTGCCCGTCGCCCTGGCGGACGGCTTCGCACCCCCGGAGGCCGACGCGGACGCGGACGCCGACCCGGAGGACGACTCACCGGGCTTGGCGGAGGCACCGCCCTTCACACCCGTCCCCCCGTGGAACCCCCCACCGCCCCCGCCCCCCGCGGACCCCCCGTCGGGAGCCTGGCCGCCGTGCCGCCCGGCCGAGTGCGCGGGCCCGGGCCGGCCCGCGTCGTCACCCACGCTCATACATCCGGCGGCGGACGCGACGACGATGACCGTGGCGGCCAGACGGACGGGTACGTACAAGGCGCGCACGGGCAGCCACCTCCGGAGGGGGTCTCCCCTGCTCGGCGAGGCCGAGAGCCTGGGGATGGATCGGGGAGTCCCCCTGCCCAACTCCCGCCGCCCACAAGAGGACACGCGGGAACATGACACACGTCCCGAGCCCCCGGGGCGTCAGCCCCCGCCACCCACTCCCCGCTCGCTCACCCGTAGCCGAGCGCGTGCAGCCGTTCGTCATCGATCCCGAAGTGATGCGCGATCTCGTGCACCACGGTGACCTCGGTCTCCGCGACCACGTCCTCCCGCGTCTCGCACATCCGCAGGGTCGGCCCCCGGTAGATCGTGATCCGATCCGGCAGCACCCCCGCGTACCACTCCCCGCGATCGGTCAGGGGAGTTCCCTCGTAGAGCCCGAGCAGCTCGGGATCGGCGGGGTCGGGCTCGTCCTCGACGAACACCGCCACGTTGTCCATCAACCGCGTCAGCTCCGGCGGAATCCGGTCCAGCGCCTCGGCGACCAGTTCCTCGAACTCCTCGCGCGTCATCTCCAGCACACCGCCATTGTCCGGTACGACCGCCGCGCAGGAGAGTCGACGACAACCCCGTACGCCCCGCATACCCACCCCCGCACTTGGGCATACGGGACCAATGGCCCGCGTCCCCGCTGCCGTCACCACCGCCATATCCGCCGTCACCACCACCCTGACCCGCAAGCACCACACCCTCCGCTCCCGCCACCTCCGCCGCACCCGCCGCTTCCGCCCCGTCACCGAGCAACTCGTCCAGCAGCCGAACCCGTACACCCGGGCGCTCGGCCTGCTGGCGGTCGTCCTCCTCGGCGCCTGGCTGGGCCTGCTGATCGTGGGCAATGTGCGCGTCCCGGTCGGTCCCATGAACACCACGATGACCCTGCGCCCCTCGGTCACCGGCGGCACCAAGATCAACGTCTCCCCGCTCGGCGCCCTGGAGCTGAACAGCCACATCGCCCCGGTCCGCCTCGACGTGAACGTCGACCAGCTCGACCCGGTCCGCGCGCAGGCCCTGGTCGACCACCCCGAGCGGCTCTCGGGCCTGCAGGACGAGGTCGCGCACGACGTCGAGCACGGCACGCTCGACCTGGCCGTACGGTCCTGCGTCGCGGTCGTGTCGGGCGCCACGGCCCTCGGCCTCGCGGTCTACCGCCGCCCGCGCCGCGCCCTGGCCGCCGGCGGCCTCGCCCTGACCCTGCTCACCGCCTCGGGCGCGACGGCCTTCGCCACCTGGAACCCGAACTCGGTGCTGGAACCGAGGTTCTCCGGACTGCTCTCCTCCGCCCCCTCCCTCGTCGGCAACGCCCGCAACATCGTCAGCGAATTCAACGTCTACCAGGAGGAGTTGGCACGTCTGGTGACGAACGTGACGAAGCTCTACGACGTCACGTCCACGCTCCCGACGTACGAGCCGGACCCGTCCACGATCCGGGTCCTGCACGTCTCCGACATCCACCTCAACCCCGCGAGCTGGAAGATCATCGCGTCGCTGGTGAAGCAGTACTCGATCAATGTGATCGTCGACTCCGGCGACACCATGGACCACGGAACGTCGGCCGAGAACAGCTTCCTGGACCCCATCCCCGACCTGGGCGCGCCCTACATATGGGTGCGCGGCAACCACGACAGCCTCGTCACCCAGCGCTACCTGGAACGCATGAAGAACGTGCACGTCCTGGACGACGGCCGCGCGATCACGGTCGCGGGCCTGCGCTTCGCCGGCATCGGCGACCCCCAGTTCACTCCCGACCGCTCGGTCGTCCCGGGCGGCGACGCGGCGGAGGATCTGGCCGGCGCCCGCCTGGCCTCCGCCCTCCGCGACCAGCGCACGGCAGGCACCCCCGTCGACATCGCCATCGCCCACGAGCCGTCGGCGGCCCGCGGGACGGACGGCGAGGTGCCCCTCGTCCTGGCCGGTCACCTCCACCACGAACAGATGGAGGTCATGAAGTACGGAACCCGCCTGCGCGTCGAGGGCTCGACGGGCGGCAGCGGCCTGCGCGCGATCGAGGGCAAGTACCCGGACCCCATCGAGGCCTCGGTCCTCTACGTCGACCGCGACACCCGCCGCCTCCAGGCCTGGGACGAGATCAAACTGGGCGGCCTGGGCCTGACGACGGCCGAGGTCAGCCGCCACCTCCCGAAGGAGAACCAACCGGGCGCGCCCCGGTCCTCCTCCCCGTCGCCGACCACCCCCACGACCACCCCGTAAACCGTTTTGGCGATACCTCCCGCCATCCCATATGCTTCTCACGTCCCCGACGCGCTGAGAAGCGCCCAGGCGGGCCGATAGCCCTCATCGTCTAGCGGCCTAGGACGCCGCCCTTTCAAGGCGGTAGCACGGGTTCGAATCCCGTTGGGGGCACGCAACACCGTGTGCGACACTGTTTTACGCGTCGCACGCAACAGCTTGGTCCTGTGGAGCAGTTTGGAGTGCTCGCCACCCTGTCAAGGTGGAGGCCGCGGGTTCAAATCCCGTCAGGACCGCTGAGGTTTCACATGAAACCTCGTGGCTGGGTAGCTCAGTTGGTACGAGCGATCGCCTGAAAAGCGATAGGTCGCCGGTTCGACCCCGGCCCCAGCCACAAGAACGAGAACCCCCTCCGGGTCAACCGGAGGGGGTTTTCGTCGCTCGCGGAGCCTTAGGGGGGTTCTTGAGACATATCGCCAGAGGACTGGTGACGGCCGGCGCCGTCCTGGTCGGCACCTTCGCGATACCCGGCACGGCCCACGCCGCGGGGCCGAACGTCGAGCGTGCGTACAGCGACCAGGCCGACTGGTCGGTCCTCGACGTCCGCCTCAACTACAGCGGCTCGGTCGACAAGATCACGGCCAAGCTCCACCCGGCCGGCAGCGCCGAGTCGGACGCACCGGTGGCCACGATCACCGACTTCACGCGCACCTACGACTACAGCTCCTGGGACAGCATCTGGGCCTCCCAGCCCATCCACCTGGACACTCTGGGCGACTACACGATCGACATCGAGGCCACGGACTCCTCGGGCGAGACCACTGTCCAGCAGAACGCCGGCACTCTGCACTACCAGAAGCAGCCCGTCATCACCGGTTACTCGGTCACGCCGACCGAACCGGACATCGAGCACAAGACGGTCACAGCCGCCGGTGACATGGTCGTCCGCGACCCCAGCACCCGCGAGACGGTGCCTCTGCCCGGCGCCACCGTGGACCTCACGTTCGACGGGAACGACGAGACGACCGCTGTCACGGACGACGCCGGCCACTTCTCCGCCTCCCACGAGGTGGTGGACGGCGGCTGGACCTTCGCCCAGTACAAGGGCGACCTGGGCTTCGCCGCCGGCCCCTGGATCGAGGTCAGGCCGAAGACCGCGCCGACCCGGATCGTCCTGGACAAGAGCAGCCTCCACGTCACCGCGAACGACAAGTTCAACGTCACCGGAACGCTCCAGTACCAGAGCGGCACGGAGTGGAAGCCGCTGTCCGGCATCGCGCTGCAGATGGACTACAAGGACTGCACCACCTGCAGCCCCGTCCAGTCGACCACCGACGCGAACGGCCGCTTCTCCTTCTCGAAGTACGCGTACGGCAGCAAGGAGGTCTACGAGGTCGGCTTCCCGCCGTACCCGTACAACCCCTTCATCCAGCGCACCACGAAGGCCGACGTCACCGTCGCGGCCACCGCCACGACGAAGTTCACCGAGTTCACGGCGCGACTGGACGAGTACGCACAGCTGGACATCACCGGCATCGTCGACCTGGTCGGGCGGGACGGCAACGACCGGATCGCCGTCGACATCCAGTACTCGCCCGACGGCAGGACCGGCTGGAGCACCAAGAAGACGGTGCAGACCACCAACGGCTCGCAGTTCATCGTCGAGAAGCTGCCGGGTTACACGGACGGCTACTGGCGGCTGCACTACGCAGGCTCCACCGCCAAGGACATCAAGGGCGGCGTCAGCGGCAGCCTGCGCAGGAACCGCGCCCTCACCCGGATCAAGGACGCCAACGCGTCCCCCGAGCCCGTCTACAAGGGCCGGACGATCACCGTCAAGGGCGTGCTCCAGGAGCGCAAGGCCGGCACCACCTCCTGGAAGGCGTACGGCGCCAAGAAGGTGGAGATCCTCTTCCGGCCCAAGGGCAAGAAGACCTGGTACCTGATGTCCACCGTCACCACGAAGTCGAACGGATCCTTCAGCAAGGGCTTCAAGGCCCAGCAGGACGGCACCTGGGTACCCGTCTTCCTGTATCCCGACAGCAAGCACTTCGTGGGCGACGGCACGGAGGACTACGTCGACGTGCGATGACACCCGCGCGGACAGCTGAGGAGGGGCGGACCCGAAAGGGTTCGCCCCTCTCTTCGCGCCGGGACGGGCGCGACCGGTGACGGGCGGCTCACTTGGCAGCGGCGCTCGGCCGCCGCTATGTTCTGGCCGGTCCAGCAGGTTTCTTCGGGGCGGGGAAGACATGAGCCGGAACGTGGCCAGAGTGATTCAGGACACCGAACTGGAGAAGGACCGGGCCCGGTACGGGCTGTTGGCCGTGGTCGTCAGCATTCTCGCGATCTCGGGCGTCGCGATCTTCGGCGTCTGGCGGCTCGACGGCGACAAGGCCGTGATCGTCGGCGTGCTCACCGCCGCGTTCACCGCGGTGAGCAGCATGACCACCGCCTACCTGGGCATCAAGGCCGTCTCCAACACCGCCCAGTCCATGGCCCGGGGCGCCCCCCGTCACACCCCGACACCCCCCGAGACACCAACACAGCCGACCGAGCCCCCGACCCCCACACCCCCGTCCCCCCGCGCGCCCTGACCCGCCACCACAGACCGCTCGCCCCACGCACCCGCAGTCGCCGTACGACGCGAGGGGCCGTGGCGGTGCGTCGCAAGCCCGTCGCTTACGTTCGGATCGAGGAGCGGCTCCCTTGCCGGGCCCACGTCTGATCCAGCGGCGACGGGCTCGACGCACCGCCACGGCCCCGACCCACCACCGCCACCAGGCACCCCACGGGTCCCCAGATAAAGCACTCGCCAGTAATTTCGGCGAGATGAGATCCTGGACGGCGTATGTCTACGCATCCTGCCCCCGTCCTCGGCGACCTCGCCCCCCGCCTGGCCGAGCTGTCCCTGCGCGACGCGCACCGGCTCGGCCGCAGGCTCGAGGGCGCGCGCCGGATCCGCAAGCCCGAAGCCCGCGCCGCCGTGCTCGCCGAGATCGACGCGGAGGTCACCAAGGCCGAGGCCCGCATGGCCGAGCGCCGCACCCGCGTGCCCGCCGTCACCTACCCCGAGCAGCTCCCGGTCAGCCAGAAGAAGTCCGACATCGCCGACGCCATACGCGACCACCAGGTCGTCATCGTCGCGGGTGAGACCGGCTCCGGAAAGACCACCCAGATCCCCAAGATCTGTCTCGAACTGGGCCGCGGCGTCCGCGGCATGATCGGCCACACCCAGCCCCGCCGCATCGCCGCCCGCACGGTCGCCGAGCGCGTGGCGGAGGAGCTGGACACCCCCCTCGGCGAGGCCGTCGGCTGGAAGGTCCGCTTCACCGACCAGGTGAATCCGGACGGCACCTTCGTCAAGCTCATGACGGACGGCATCCTGCTCGCCGAGATCCAGACGGACCGCGAGCTGCGCGCGTACGACACGATCATCATCGACGAGGCCCACGAGCGCTCCCTCAACATCGACTTCCTGCTCGGCTACCTCGCCCAGCTGCTCCCCAAGCGCCCGGATCTCAAGGTCGTCATCACCTCGGCCACGATCGACCCGGAGCGCTTCTCCCGCCACTTCGGCGACGCCCCGATCGTCGAGGTCAGCGGCCGTACGTACCCCGTGGAGGTCCGCTACCGCCCGCTCCTCGAAGAGGAGGGCGACGACGCCGACCGCGACCAGATCACCGCGATCACGGACGCGGTCGAGGAACTGCAGGCCGAAGGCAAGGGCGACATCCTCGTCTTCCTCTCCGGCGAACGCGAGATCCGCGACACGGCGGACGCACTCACCAAGAAGCAGTACCGCTTCACCGAGGTCCTCCCCCTCTACGCCCGCCTCTCCCACGCGGAGCAGCACCGCGTCTTCCAGCCCCACACCGGCCGCAGGATCGTCCTGGCGACCAACGTCGCCGAGACCTCGCTCACCGTCCCGGGCATCAAGTACGTCATCGACCCGGGCAACGCCCGTATCTCCAGATACAGCCACCGCACCAAGGTCCAGCGCCTGCCCATCGAGCCGGTCTCGCAGGCCAGCGCCAACCAGCGCAAGGGCCGCTGCGGCCGTACGTCGGACGGCATCTGCATCCGCCTGTACTCCGAGGACGACTTCAAGTCCCGCCCGGAGTTCACGGACGCGGAGATCCTCCGTACGAACCTGGCGAGCGTCATCCTCCAGATGACGGCGGCCGGCCTCGGCGACATCGAGAAGTTCCCCTTCATCGACCCGCCGGACCACCGCAACATCCGAGACGGCGTCCAGCTCCTCCAGGAGCTGAACGCACTCGACCCGTCCGAAAAGGACGTACGCAAGCGCCTCACGGACACCGGCCGCAAGCTCGCCCAGCTCCCCGTCGACCCCCGGCTGGCCCGCATGGTCCTGGAGGCCGACAAGAACGGCTGTGCGCGCGAGGTCATGGTGATCGCCGCGGCGCTCTCCATCCAGGACCCGCGCGAGCGCCCCGCCGACAAGCAGACGCAGGCGGACCAGCAGCACGCCCGCTTCAGGGACGAGACGAGCGACTTCCTCGCCTTCCTCAACCTCTGGCGTTACGTCCGCGAACAACAGAAGGAGCGAGGCTCGTCGGCCTTCCGCCGCATGTGCAAGCAGGAGTACCTGAACTTCCTGCGCATCCGCGAGTGGCAGGACATCTACACCCAGCTGCGCACGGTCGCCAAGCAGATGGGCATCCACCTCAACGAGGACGACGCGGCGGAGCAGAGCGTCCATGTCTCCCTCCTCGCCGGCCTGCTCTCGCACGTCGGCATGAAGGACGTGAAGGAGACCGGGGGCGAGAGCGGCGGGCGCAGCACGGGCAAGAACGAGTACCTCGGCGCCCGCAACGCCAAGTTCGCGATCTTCCCCGGCTCGGCCCTCTTCAAGAAGCCCCCGCGTTTCGTGATGTCGGCCGAGCTGGTGGAGACCTCCCGTCTCTGGGCCCGGGTGAACGCCAGGATCGAGCCCGAGTGGGTCGAACCCCTGGCGGAACACCTCCTCAAGCGCACCTACAGCGAACCGCACTGGGAGAAGGACCAGGCGGCCGTGATGGCGTACGAGAAGGTCACCCTCTACGGCGTCCCGATCGTCGCCCAGCGCAAGGTCAACTACGGTCGTATCGACGCCGAGACGAGCCGCGACCTCTTCATCCGCAACGCCCTCGTGGAGGGCGACTGGCGCACGCACCACAAGTTCTTCGCCGACAACCGCAAGCTCCTGACCGAGGTCGAGGAGCTGGAGCACCGTGCCCGCCGCCGGGACATCCTGGTCGACGACGAGACGCTGTTCGACTTCTACGACCAGCGGGTGCCGGCCCACGTCGTGTCGGGCGCGCACTTCGACTCGTGGTGGAAGCACAAGCGCCATGACGAGCCGGAGCTCCTCGACTTCGAGCGCTCGATGCTCATCAACGAGCGAGCCGGTGACGTCAGCAAGGACGACTACCCCGACTCGTGGCGTCAGGGCCGCCTGAAGTTCCGGGTGACCTACCAGTTCGAGCCGGGCGCGGACGCCGACGGCGTCACGGTCCACATCCCGCTCCAGGTCCTGAACCAGGTCACGGACGAGGGCTTCGACTGGCAGATCCCGGGCCTGCGCGAGGAAGTGGTCACCGAGCTCATCCGCTCCCTCCCCAAGCCCATCCGTCGCAACTACGTCCCCGCCCCGAACTTCGCGAAGCGGTTCCTCGACCAGGCCGTGCCCCTTCAGGAGCCGCTGCCGACGACCCTCGCCCGCGAGCTCAAGCGGATGGTCGGTGTGCCGGTCGCTGCCGACGACTTCGACTGGTCCCGCGTCCCCGACCATCTGAAGATCACCTTCCGGATCGTCGACGAGCGGCGCCGCAAACTGGCCGAGGACAAGGACCTGGAGACCCTCCAGCTCCAGTTGAAGCCGAAGGCGCGCAAGGCGATCTCGCAGGCCGCGGCGGCGACGGCGGAGCGCGAGGGCGGCGAGTCCCTGGAACGTACGGGCCTCACGGACTGGACGATCGGCACGCTGACGCGCGTCTTCGAGACACGCCGGGCCGGCCAGCCGGTGAAGGCGTACCCGGCCCTGGTCGACGACGGCCCGACGGCGAACACCGTCTCCGTACGTCTCTTCGACACGGAGGCCGAGCAGGCGCAGGCCATGTGGAAGGGCACCCGGCGGCTGATCCTGCGCAACATCCCGGTGAACCCGGGCAAGTTCGCCTCGGACAAGCTCACCAACGCCCAGAAGCTCGCCCTGTCCGCCAACCCGCACGGCTCCGTGCAGGCCCTGTTCGACGACTGTGCGACGGCGGCGGCGGACAAGCTGATCGGAGACTTCGGGGGCCCGGCGTGGGACGAGGAGTCGTACCGGAAGCTGTATGACAAGGTACGCGCCGAGATCGTCGACACGACGGTCCGGACGGTGAGCCAGGTGCAGCAGGTCCTCGCCGCCTGGCAGGCCTGTGAGCGCCGTCTGAAGGCCACCAGCAGCCCCACGCTGCTGGCCAACCTCACGGACGTACGGACGCAGCTGAACGCCCTGGTGAAGCCCGGCTTCGTCACGGCGACCGGCCTGCGCCGCCTCCCGGACCTGATGCGCTATCTGGTCGCCGCCGACCGCCGCCTGCAGCAGATGCCGACCGGCGTCCAGCGGGACACCACCCGCATGGAGAAGGTCCACGAGATGCAGGACGAGTACGCGTGGCTCCTGGAGCAGTTGCCGCAGGGCCGGCCGGTCCCGCAGCAGGTCCTGGACATCCGCTGGATGATCGAGGAGCTCCGGGTCAGCTATTTCGCCCACGCGCTCGGCACGGCGTACCCGGTCTCCGACAAGCGCATCGTGAAGGCGATCGACGCGGCGGTGCCGTAACGGGACCTGCACGGTGGGTGAGTTCGACCCCGGGCTCACCCTCCTGTAGAGTCTCTTCTCGCAGCACAGCGCAGGAAAGTGACTGCGAAACCTGGTCCTGTGGAGCAGTTTGGAGTGCTCGCCACCCTGTCAAGGTGGAGGCCGCGGGTTCAAATCCCGTCAGGACCGCAGTAGATACGAGAGCCCGGGTCTTCGGACCCGGGCTCTCGTGCGTACGCACTCCGCGCAGCCGCACGAACTCACGGACCCCTCGCGCGGCCGGACTCCCGGACCACCCGCGTACGGACCACCCCGCGCGGCCCTAACCCCCGGCAGCGCACGTTCGGGCCCCGGAGCGCGTATCCACGGACTCCGGGCGCCGTACGCCCCTTCACGCGCCTCGTGCGCCCCCACCCCCCGCACGGCCGCTCCCAGGCCCTCCCACCGAACGCCGGACGCGGTCCCGCCCGACCGGCGAAGCCCCCCGCACCTTGACGCCGTCACATTCGGCGGGTACCCCGGAATCCAGGGCACTCGACCTCGTGGAGGTGGTCCATGGCGGCGTCCGCTCGGCACGAGACGCGCGCGCTGCTCCGCGCCCATCTGTCGGCCGCCTCCGGGTACCGCCATCTGACGCGGCACTGCCCGATCTGCCACCAGCTCCTGAGACTGGCCATGGAGCCCTCCGCGCACGGCGAGGAGGACGAGACAGCGGCCGAGGACGAAACCCCCGCCACGGCGTGACCCTCGCGCGGGAGGGCAGATCCGCCCCAACTCCTTTAGCGCAGAGGCGCCACGGGCAACAAGGACTCTGGCATGTGACGGGTGTCACCGCATAAGTTTTCAGAAGGGCGGAACTTACACCCCACCTACAACTTGTCAATTTAATATGTGCAATTGCACTACTCTCCGAGGACTCCCACAGGAGATCCGACACCCCTCCCCAGACTCCGACAAGGCCGCTCACAGGCCCACCGCGCGACCCACAGCCGCGCCCCTTCGGCGCCCGAACAGGGCACAAAAAAAATCGCGCTGGACCCGGCGGAGTCCAGCGCGATCGACGACGCACCCTTGTCGCATGTGTAACTGGGTCGGGCGTGAGCCCTGTTGGGGCAGGACCCGCGTCGCTTGGAGCTGTGGTTGGGCGTCTTGACAGGTTGGGGGACCTACCGAATTGCCCGGTTATGCAGTTGTTCAGGCCTCGCTGCGCTGCTGCGGGATACCCGCGAGTAGCGCGCGGACCTCAGCCTCGCGGTAGCGGCGGTGCCCGCCGAGCGTGCGGATGGATGTGAGCTTGCCGGCCTTCGCCCACCGCGTGACCGTCTTGGGGTCGACGCGGAACATCGTGGCGACCTCAGCCGGGGTCAGCAGCGGCTCGGCATCAGGGGTGCGAGCGGTCATGAGCGGCCTCCTCGGGAGAACCGAACCTTCTCGGTT
The DNA here is from genome assembly GCF_042959425.1 of Streptomyces sp. NPDC007896. Classification (NCBI taxonomy): domain Bacteria; kingdom Bacillati; phylum Actinomycetota; class Actinomycetes; order Kitasatosporales; family Streptomycetaceae; genus Streptomyces; species Streptomyces sp. NPDC007896. Next base: position 46,984 of record NZ_JBIBKX010000021.1, read on the forward strand.
CTTTCCTCTAAATTCTGCACCTTGACCCGCGTTGCCCGAAATGGCGGACGCGAGTCGAGTCGGTTATAGGACGAACGGCTTGTCCTCGGCACTACAACTACACCATCCGTCCAGCCGCGTCGGCCAAACCGATGGAATTGCCCTCCCAGGTGTTCATCAGCGACGGAAGCCGATGGACCATGCCATAGCGGACAGTCACGCCACTGTGACGATCAGTCACAGGACGATCAGGAGTCATCAGACCCCCCATAGCGCGCAATACCGAGATTCCCGCCCAAACATGGACGGATGGAGCCCTCCCCCGGGCTCCTTGTCCTATTTTGGCACGAGGAGGGGCAAGCGATGCAAGAGCCAGGTAAGTGCCATCCGTCACGCTTGACACATCGTCGACACAAAAGACCGGATCGGGACCTAGGTCCCGACCTGCGCGATCTTCTCCCGCAGTGAGGGTTCTTCAGCGTGCGAGGACCATACGTCAGTTCGGTCGAACACCAGTGAGAAGCACATCACACTTCTCGTGCGGCCGGCCCACCCCAGCCGTGCCCGGGACACTCAGACACCCCACAGGCACTCAGACACCCGACATGCCACCCAGGTCCCACAGGGCACACAGGACCCACGTGACACACAGAACCCACGCGCCCCACAGGCCCAAAGGCCCTGGACGCCCTCAGTTCGCCGAGCGCCGGTCCCGGACCGAGCGCCAGCGCTCCACGAGCCGCCCGTACGCCTCGCCCGCCGCCGCCCCGTCCCCATGACGCAGCGCCTCGATGCCCTCGGCCACGTCGGCCGCCGAGTGGTCGTCCTCGAGGTGCCCGGCCGGCAGGGCGTGCACGAGCCCGCCGTAGTCCAGCTCGACCAGCGAGCGCGGATGGAACTCCTCCAGCCAGCGCCCCACGTCCACCAGACCGTCGATGAGGGGCCCCTCGTCCAGGGTGTCCCGCAGGGTCTTCAGGGCGCGTGCCGTCCGCCGCCGCGCCTGCACCATCGGCGTCCGGTAACGCAGCACCGGCGCCGCTCCGTCACCGCCCGTCCCCTTCTCGTACCGCCGCTCCTCGTCGGTGACGAGCACGAACCAGTTCAGCGGCACCTGCCAGGTCGACGTGCGGATCCATGGGCGGGCGTCGGGGTTGCGGGCGAGCCAGCGCTCGTAGTCAAGGGCCGCCTGGCGGCGTACGAGCGGCGGCAGGACCGCGTCCAGGACGGACACGGGCAGTTCGTCGGCCAGTTCCTCCAGCGCCTGCCAGCCGCGCAGCCGGGTGCGCCAGGGACAGACACAGAGCACTCCGTCGACGCTCAGCACGAACGCGTCCGCGCTCTCGTGCACCGGCACGGGGATCGGCGGGGTGGGCAGCAGATCGGCCAGCGAGCGGCGCAACTCGTCCTGGTACGACGGGCGCCCGGCGCGCCGGGCGTAACGCGCCCAGTGGGTGCGCTCCGGCTCCGGGAAGGCGGCCAGCGGTTCGTACACGCGCAGATAGGACGCGTACGGGACGATCACCGAGGACACCTTGGGCACCCCTGCTCCCTCCCCAACGGACCGGACCCGAAACCCGGGCCGGAATCCCGGGCGAGCGGCGCGCGGGCGACCGGGAAATCACTCCAAATCGTCCCACGACCGTGCGGAAACGTACTCCGGGAGGAGGTGATCCTGAACACTGCGCGGATGGCGACCGGGCACAGGCTCTAATCTCATGCCCACGGAAGCCCGCCATCCGCACGGGCACCGTCCACAACCGCCGCTACTTACCTGGGAGTCACCACAGTGACCGACGTAACCGACGGCGTCCTGCACACCCTGTTCCACTCGGACCAGGGGGGTCATGAGCAAGTCGTGCTCTGCCAGGACCGGGCCAGCGGCCTCAAGGCCGTCATCGCCATCCACTCCACCGCTCTGGGCCCCGCCCTCGGCGGTACGCGCTTCTACCCGTACGCGAGTGACGAGGAGGCCGTCGCCGACGCGCTGAACCTCTCGCGCGGGATGTCGTACAAGAACGCCATGGCCGGTCTCGACCACGGCGGCGGCAAGGCCGTGATCATCGGGGACCCCGAGCAGATCAAGAGCGAGGCCCTGCTCCTCGCCTACGGCCGGTTCGTGGCCTCGCTCGGCGGGCGCTACGTCACCGCGTGCGACGTCGGTACGTACGTCGCCGACATGGACGTCGTGGCGCGCGAGTGCCGCTGGACGACGGGCCGCTCGCCCGAGAACGGCGGCGCCGGCGACTCCTCGGTCCTGACCGCCTACGGGGTCTTCCAGGGCATGCGGGCGAGCGCCCAGCACCTGTGGGGCGACCCGACCCTGCGCGGCCGCAGGGTCGGCATCGCGGGCGTCGGCAAGGTGGGCCGCCACCTGGTGGACCACCTGCGCGAGGACGGCGCGGAGGTCGTGATCACGGACGTACGCGAGGAGTCCGTACGGCAGATCCTGGACAAGCACCCGACGGGCGTCACGGCCGCCGCGGACACCGAGGCGCTGATCCGCACCGAGGGCCTGGACATCTACGCCCCCTGCGCGCTGGGCGGGGCTCTGAACGACGCGTCCGTGCCGGTGCTCACCGCGCGGATCGTGTGCGGCGCCGCCAACAACCAGCTCGCGCACCCGGGCGTCGAGAAGGACCTCGCGGACCGCGGGATCCTCTACGCGCCCGACTACGTGGTGAACGCGGGCGGTGTCATCCAGGTCGCCGACGAGCTGCACGGCTTCGACTTCGCCCGGTGCAAGGCGAAGGCCACGAAGATCTTCGACACCACGCTGGCCATATTCGCACGTGCGAAGGAGGACGGGATTCCGCCGGCTGCCGCGGCCGACCGGATCGCCGAGCAGCGGATGGCGGAGGCGCGCCACCGCGGATAGCGGAACCTTCCATTCCGTCGCATTCCACGCGTGTCTCGACGCTTGTCAGGGACCCGCCGAGGGGACACTTCGAGAGAACTCTCACTCCCGTCGGCGGGTCGTCCGCCAAGAAGAGGTTAAAATCGCGGTTGACCAGCGGGGACAGGGCACCTCGCAGGTTCTGGGCCTAGGCGCGTCCTGCGGGCGACGTACCGTATGGGCGCGGGCTCAGGTACCGTGGAAGCCCTACGGACCGGTCTCTCCACGGAGAGCCCGTTCCAGATCATGAACGCGTGTCAAGACTCTGGGGCCACCGAGCCCCGTATCCGAGGGGGTCGAGCCATGGGGCGCGGCCGGGCAAAGGCCAAGCAGACGAAGGTCGCCCGCCAGCTGAAGTACAGCAGCGGCGGGACTGACCTCTCGCGTCTGGCCAATGAGCTGGGCGCTTCGACTTCGAGCCAGCCGCCGAATGGCGAGCCGTTCGAGGACGACGACGAGGAAGACGACCCGTACGCCCAGTACGCGGATCTCTACAACGACGACGATGAGGATGAGGACGACCAGTCCGGTCCGCAGTCTCAACGTCGCGGCGCTTGACGCACCAGCGTCCCTCGCGGTTTCCGCGATCTCTCGTAGCAATAGCGGTGAGTAGATCTCAGTTGGCGGATTTCTCGTAGCAACCGCACTTCACCCGGTCCGGGGCCTCAACGCCGGACCGGGTTTCGTGCTGCCCCGAGGGCCTCAGTTCGCGTAGTCGCCGATCAGGGCCGCGCCCGTCGCGTGCTCGCCGCGCTCGGTGATCTCACCGGCGATCCAGGCGTCCACGCCGCGGTCCGCGAGGGTGGCCACCGCCACGTCCGCCGATTCCTCGGGGACGATCGCGATCATGCCCACGCCCATGTTCAGCGTCTTCTCCAGCTCCAGACGCTCGACATTGCCGGTCCTGCCGACGAGGTCGAAGACCGGGGCCGGGGTCCAGGTCTCGCGGTCCACGATCGCGTGCAGCCCGTCCGGGATCACCCGGGCCAGGTTGGCCGCGAGGCCGCCGCCGGTGATGTGGCTGAAGGCGTGCACCTCGGTGGTCTTCGTCAGCGCCAGGCAGTCCAGCGAGTAGATCTTGGTGGGCTCCAGGAGCTCCTCGCCGAGCGAGCGGCCGAACTCCTCGACGTGCTGGTCCAGGCTGAGGTTCGCCCGGTCGAAGAGGACATGCCGGACGAGCGAGTACCCGTTCGAGTGAAGACCGGAGGCCGCCATGGCGATCACCGCGTCACCCGTACGGATACGATCCGGGCCGAGCAGCCGGTCGGCCTCCACCACGCCCGTACCGGCGCCGGCGACGTCGAAGTCGTCCGGACCGAGCAGGCCCGGGTGTTCGGCCGTCTCGCCGCCCACCAGGGCGCAGCCCGCGAGCACACAGCCCTCGGCGATGCCCTTCACGATGGCCGCCACGCGCTCCGGGTGGACCTTGCCGACGCAGATGTAGTCGGTCATGAAGAGCGGCTCGGCACCGCACACCACGATGTCGTCCATGACCATCGCGACCAGGTCGTGGCCGATGGTGTCGTACACGCCGAGCTGCCGGGCGAGGTCGACCTTGGTGCCCACGCCGTCCGTGGCGGAGGCGAGCAGCGGACGCTCGTAGCGCTTGAGGGCGGAGGCGTCGAAGAGGCCGGCGAAGCCGCCGAGGCCGCCGAGGACCTCGGGGCGCTGCGTCTTCTTCACCCACTCCTTCATCAGCTCTACGGCGCGGTCGCCCGCTTCGATGTCGACGCCGGCAGCCGCGTAGGAAGCACCGGTAGTGGTCTCAGACATTGCCTGGGATCTTTCGGGTTGGTGATACGGGGCTCTGCGGCGCTTACGGGCGACGGATGGCGTCAGCCGCGGCCGTGGCTGCGGGACCCGCGGCCAGCTCGGTCTCCAGAAGCTGCTTGCCGAGCAGCTCGGGGTCGGGAAGCTCCATCGGGTACTCGCCGTCGAAGCAGGCGCGGCACAGGTTCGGCTTGGCGATGGTGGTCGCCTCGATCATGCCGTCGAGGGAGATGTACGAGAGGGAGTCGGCGCCGAGCGAGGTGCCGATCTCCTCGATGCTCATGCCGTTGGCGATCAGCTCGGCGCGGGTCGCGAAGTCGATGCCGAAGAAGCAGGGCCACTTCACGGGGGGAGAGGAGATCCGGATGTGGACTTCCGCCGCACCCGCCTCGCGGAGCATGCGCACCAGGGCCCGCTGGGTGTTGCCGCGCACGATCGAGTCGTCGACGACGACCAGGCGCTTGCCCTTGATGACTTCCTTCAAGGGGTTCAGCTTCAGACGGATGCCCAGCTGGCGGATGGTCTGTGAAGGCTGGATGAAGGTCCGGCCGACGTACGCGTTCTTCACCAGGCCGGCGCCGAACGGGATGCCGCTGGCCTCCGCGTAACCGATCGCGGCGGGCGTCCCGGACTCCGGGGTCGCTATCACCAGATCGGCCTCGACAGGGGCTTCCTTGGCGAGCTTGCGGCCCATCTCGACACGCGAGAGGTACACGTTCCGGCCGGCGATGTCCGTGTCCGGGCGGGCCAGGTACACGTACTCGAAGACACAGCCCTTGGGCTTCGCTTCCGCGAATCGGGACGTGCGCAGGCCGTTCTCGTCGATGGCGACGAACTCGCCCGGCTCGATCTCACGGACGTAGGCCGCGCCGCAGATGTCGAGGGCGGCGGACTCGGAGGCGACGACCCAGCCGCGCTCCAGGCGGCCGAGGACCAGCGGGCGGATGCCCTGCGGGTCGCGGGCCGCGTACAGGGTGTGCTCGTTCATGAAGACGAGGCTGAAGGCGCCCTTGACCTGCGGGAGGACCTTCGCGGAGGCCTCTTCGACGGTCAGCGGCTTGCCGTCGTCGTCGACCTGGGCCGCGAGGAGCGCGGTGAGCAGGTCGGTGTCGTTGGTGGCGGCCACGCGGGTGGTGCGGCCGTCCTGCTTGGGGAGGTCGGCGACCATCTCGGCGAGCTGCGCCGTGTTGACGAGGTTGCCGTTGTGGCCGAGCGCGATGGAGCCGTGCGCGGTGGCACGGAACGTCGGCTGGGCGTTTTCCCACACGGAGGCGCCGGTGGTCGAGTAGCGGGCGTGACCGACCGCGATGTGACCCTGGAGCGAACCGAGCGAGGCCTCGTCGAAGACCTGGGACACGAGGCCCATGTCCTTGAAGACGAGGATCTGGGAGCCGTTGCTTACCGCGATCCCCGCGGATTCCTGGCCCCGATGCTGGAGGGCGTAGAGCCCGAAGTAAGTGAGCTTGGCGACCTCTTCACCCGGGGCCCAGACTCCGAAGACGCCGCAAGCGTCCTGGGGGCCTTTCTCGCCGGGGAGCAGATCATGATTGAGTCGACCGTCACCACGTGGCACGCCACCGAGTGTAGGCGAGATCGACCACTGGTCCGAATTGGGGATACGGATCTTTGACGGATCACTCGTCGGCGACGGCTTGGAGGGTCTTGCCGTTTGTGCTGGTCAGCGCGATGGCTCGGTGGTTCAACTCGTATCCGACCGTGCTGTCGAAGAAACCCAGCAGGGTCCTCTCGGTGTCCATGAGTGAGCCGTCGCACATCATCCGGGTGGTCCTGGCAGTGCCGAGGGTGATATGTCCGTCGCGGACGGTGGCCTTGGCGGTGACCTGGTTGCAGCCGAGGCGGCCGGAAAGGGTGCCTTTCGCCTTGTCGAGGGTGAAGTGGGCGTCGGCCCCCTCGGGAAGGGACTGGGCCACGGCACCGTCCCCGAGGGACATGACCGTCCACTTCGTGCCGTACAGGGGCGCGTCCGGCTCCTTGGTCAGATCGACGCGGTCACCGCCGTCGGTGGTGAGCGTCAGCTTGTCGCCCTTGACCTCGCTGGTGAACGTGTCGTCGACGAAGGCGCGGCTGAGGCTCTGCTCGAAGCTCATGGGGTCCTTCTGGCAGCCCATGTCGGTCGCCTCGATCTTCCCGAAGTCGACACGATCACCCTTGAGGGTGACGGTCGAGCCGAAAGTGTTGCAGCCGAGGTTGCCGCTGACGCGACCGTCTTCGCCGATCCGCAGATACGCGCTGTCCGGCGCCTGCCGGGTCCGGCCGTGCGTGGTGAGGGTGTCGACACTCCAGTGAACGCCGGTGACCGGCGACGATCCGCTCCCCACGGAACCGCCGCCCGCCGTCTCGGTACCGCAGGCCACGGCGAGCGGAAGCAGGGTCAGGACGCTGAGGGTCAGTCGCTGCTTGTCCATGACGATGTGACGGGAGGGGTGGGGTGGCCGGTTCCCCTCCGATTCCCCTCCGAGACGGTGGGGGTGGGTTCAGCAGGTGGGGTTCCGCGAGTGGGTTCCGCGAGTGGGGTTCCGAGGGTGGGCTCAGCCCATCAGGGGCAGCAGTCCGCCGAGGTCGGCCCGCTCCCCGCTCGCGCTGACCTTCGCCTCGTCCAGCGCGGTCTTCCACTGCGTACGTCCCGTCGCCAGCCGGATCCAGGTCAGCGGGTCGGTCTCCACGACGTTCGGCGGTGTGCCCCGGGTGTGCCGGGGGCCCTCCACGCACTGCACGACGGCGTACGGCGGGATCCGCACCTCCGTCGACGCGCCGGGCGCCTTCACGGCGAGCGCGTCGGCGAGCAGCCGGGTGCACGCGGCGAGGGCCTGGCGGTCGAGGGGGATGTCGGTGCCGGCGGCGCGGTTCAGGTCGTCGGTGTGCACGACGAGTTCGACGGTGCGGGTGACGAGGTAGTCGGCGAGGGTCATCGCACCGGTGCGCGCGGCGAGCAGCCGGTCGTCGGAGGCCGTGGCCAGGCGCTCGGTGATCCGCTCTTCGACGCGCGCGTAGAGCGCGTCGAGGTCGGGGTTGTCTGCGGCGAGTTCGCGGGTGCCGTCGGCGATGTCCCCGGCGCGTGCCGCCGTCGCGAACGGCCACTCCAGCAGCGCGAGTTCCTTCGCGCCGGGCTCGGGCCGGTCGAGGTTGCGGCTCACGGTCTCGACGGCCATCGTGAGGTGCGCGGCCAGCTCCCGCACACTCCAGTCCCCGAGGTGCGTGGGCCGCGCCAACTGCTCCTCGGTCAGGGTGCGGACGCCCTGCCGCACGTTCCCGAACTGCGCGAGCACGGCCACGCGGATCTTGGCGGGGTCATAGGTACGGGTGCGTTTCCTGGCCGGCGGCATGTGGCGAGCCTAGGGCCTGTCCGGCGGATCAGGTCGGAGGGAATTGACGGCGCCGCATAAGCGCAGGTGAGCGGGGTCTGGTGCGTGCAGCTGCAAGGCGGAGGAGGGAGTCGACGCGATGGGGTCCCCCGCTGCTCGAGCGAAGCCGAGAGCTCGGGGGAGTCGGCGACCGACGACAACGCCGCTGGGGGCACCCCCTGCTCGTCCAGGACTCCGCCCCACGCCACCAGCTCGGCGTGGCCACCACGGCCGTCCGCTCCTTCCAGACCCTGGGCAACGCGCTCGGTACCGCCGTCTTCGGCAGCGCTCTGGCCCGCCTGTACGCCGCCCACGGCCCCCGGCGGCGACATCACCGCCCTCGCCCGGCTGACCGGACCGCCCCGCGCGGACGGCATCCATGCCTTCGCCGACGCGAGCCAGGTCGTGTTCTGGGGAGGAGCCGGACTGATGGCCCTCGCCGCGCTCCTCGCGCTGAGGCTGCCCAAGCGCGGTGACACGAAGGGCACCGCGACCCCGCCCCGGGAGACCGAGCCCGTCCCGGCATGACGACGGCCCCGCCCGTCGAACGGGCGGGGCCGTCGAAACGGGCGGGGCCGTCGGCGTCGTACGACCGCCTACGCGAGCAGCGCCGGGATCGTGCCCTCGTGGGCCGTGCGGAGCTCGTCCAGCGGGAGTGCGAACTCGCCCTGGACCTCGACCGCGGCTCCGTCCACGACACCGATACGGGTGACGGGCAGACCCCGTGCACCGCACATGTCGTTGAAACGGAGCTCCTCCGAGCGCGGGACGGCGACGACCGCGCGGCCCGCCGACTCCGAGAAGAGGAAGGTGAAGGCGTCGAGACCGTCGGGGACGACCAGCCGGGCGCCCTTGCCGCCGAGCAGCGCCGACTCGACCACGGCCTGGATCAGACCGCCGTCGGACAGGTCGTGCGCCGAGTCGATCATCCCGTCGCGGGAGGCGGAGATGAGGATCTCGCCGAGAAGGCGTTCGCGCTCCAGGTCGACCTTCGGGGGCAGCCCCCCGAGGTGGTCGTGGACGACCTGCGACCAGGCCGAACCGCCGAACTCCTCACGGGTGTCACCGAGCAGGTAGAGGAGCTGGCCCTCTTCCTGGAAGGCGACCGGCGTGCGGCGGGCGACGTCGTCGATGACGCCCAGCACGGCCACGACCGGGGTCGGGTGGATGGCGACCTCGCCCGTCTGGTTGTAGAGCGAGACGTTGCCGCCGGTCACCGGGGTGCCCAGCTGCTGGCAGGCGTCGGCGAGCCCGCGGATGGCCTCGGCGAACTGCCACATGACGGCCGGGTCCTCGGGCGAGCCGAAGTTCAGGCAGTCGGAGACGGCGAGCGGCTTGGCGCCGGTCGTCGCGACATTGCGGTAGGCCTCGGAGAGGGCGAGCTGTGCGCCGGCGTACGGGTCCAGCTTGGCGTAGCGGCCGTTGCCGTCCGTGGCGATGGCGACGCCGAGCCCGGTCTCCTCGTCGATGCGGATCATGCCCGAGTCCTCGGGCTGCGCCAGCACCGTGTTGCCCTGCACGAAGTGGTCGTACTGGGAGGTGATCCAGGACTTGGAGGCCTGGTTCGGCGAGCTCACGAGCTTGAGGACCTGGTCCTTGAGCTCCTCGCTGGTCGCCGGGCGCGGCAGCTTGTTCGCGTCGTCGGCCTGGAGGGCGTCCTGCCACTCGGGGCGGGCGTAGGGGCGCTCGTAGACCGGGCCGTCGTGGGCGACCGTGCGCGGGTCGACGTCGACGATCTTGCCGCCGTGCCAGTAGATCTCCAGCCGGTCGCCGTCGGTGACCTCACCGATGACGGTGGCGATGACGTCCCACTTGTCGCAGATCTCCAGGAACCGGTCGACCTTCTCCGGCTCGACGACCGCGCACATGCGTTCCTGCGACTCGCTCATGAGGATTTCCTCGGGAGAGAGAGTCGAGTCCCGCAGCGGTACGTCGTCCAGGGTGACGCGCATGCCGCCGGAGCCGTTGGAGGCCAGTTCGGAGGTGGCGCAGGACAGACCGGCCGCGCCGAGGTCCTGGATGCCGACGACCAGCTTCTCGGCGAAGGCCTCGAGCGTGCACTCGATGAGCAGCTTCTCCTGGAAGGGGTCGCCGACCTGGACCGCGGGGCGCTTCGACGGCTTGGCGTCGTCGAAGGTCTCACTCGCCAGGATGGAGGCGCCGCCGATGCCGTCGCCGCCCGTGCGGGCCCCGTACAGGATGACCTTGTTGCCCGTGCCGGACGCCTTCGCGAGGTGGATGTCCTCGTGCTTCATGACGCCGATGGCACCGGCGTTGACGAGGGGGTTGCCCTGGTAGCAGGCGTCGAAGACGACCTCGCCGCCGATGTTGGGCAGGCCGAGACAGTTGCCGTAGCCGCCGATGCCCGCGACGACGCCCGGCAGGACGCGCTTGGTGTCGGGGTGGTCGGCGGCGCCGAAGCGCAGCGGGTCGACGACGGCGACCGGGCGGGCGCCCATCGCGATGATGTCGCGCACGATGCCGCCGACGCCGGTGGCCGCTCCCTGGTAGGGCTCGACGTACGACGGGTGGTTGTGCGACTCGACCTTGAAGGTGACGGCGTAGCCCTGGCCGACGTCGACGACACCGGCGTTCTCGCCGATGCCGACGAGCAGGGCGTCGGACTGCGGAGCCTTCTCGCCGAACTGGCGGAGGTGGACCTTCGAGGACTTGTACGAGCAGTGCTCGGACCACATGACGGAGTACATGGCGAGTTCGGCGCCGGTCGGGCGGCGGCCGAGGATCTCGACGACCCGCTCGTACTCGTCCTTCTTCAGGCCCAGTTCGGCCCAGGGCAGCTCGACGTCGGGGGTCGCGGCCGCGTTCTCGACCGTGTCCAGAGGCGTGCGGCTCATGCGTTGACCAGCTTCTTGAGGATCGAGGTGAAGAAGGGGAGGCCGTCGGTACGGCCGGAGCCGACCAGGGTCTCGACGGCGTGCTCGGGGTGCGGCATGAGACCGACCACGTTCCCGGCCTCGTTCGTGATGCCCGCGATGTCCCGGAGGGAGCCGTTGGGGTTGAAGTCGACGTAACGGAAGACGACCCGGCCCTCCGCCTCCAGCATGTCGAGCGTGTGCTCGTCGGCGACGTACCGGCCGTCCATGTTCTTCAGCGGGATGTGGATCTCCTGGCCGGACTCGTAGTCGGCCGTCCAGGACGTCTCCGCGTTCTCCACCCGCAGCTTCTGGTCGCGGCAGATGAAGTGGAGGTGGTTGTTGCCGAGCATCGCGCCGGGGAGAAGGTGCGCCTCGGTGAGGACCTGGAAGCCGTTGCAGATGCCGAGGACGGGCATTCCGGACTTCGCCTGCTCGATCACGGTCTCCATCACGGGCGAGAAGCGCGAGATGGCACCGGCCCGGAGATAGTCGCCGTACGAGAAACCGCCGGGCAGCACCACGGCGTCGACCTGCTTGAGGTCCTTGTCCTTGTGCCAGAGGGCGACGGGTTCGGCACCGGCGAGCTTGATCGCACGCTGCGTGTCCCGGTCGTCGAGGCTGCCGGGAAAGGTGACGACTCCAATACGAGCGGTCACTTTCCTGCCTCCGCGACTTCCTCGACCTTGACGGTGAAGTCCTCGATCACGGTGTTGGCGAGGAAGGATTCCGCCAGTTCATGGATGCGGGCGAGCGCGGCGTCGTCCACCGGTCCGTCCACTTCCAGTTCGAATCGCTTTCCCTGACGTACGTCGGAGACACCTTCGAAACCGAGGCGCGGCAGTGCACGCTGCACCGCCTGGCCCTGGGGGTCGAGGATCTCCGGCTTGAGCATGACGTCGACTACGACGCGTGCCACTGGCACTCCCGGTGTGTGGTGCTGAGCAGGTCGCTTCAGACTACCCGCACAAAATTTCTACTCGCGTAGATTCGTAGAATCCTACGTGAGCCCGATCACGATCCCGCATCGACGCGGGGGCCTGCACGGAAAATCCTGGGAAAAATCGCAGAAGAGCGGCGGGGCCCCATTACCTTCGGACACGCGGAAGGTTTTAGTCGGGCTTCACAATGCAATGCTCGGCACTGTACAAAGGAATTGGCAATAGCCGATACTTTGCCCAATAACAGCCGGACAGTCGACATCTCCCCGACAACTCCGTGACGTCCACGCACGTCATGGGGTGTGATCGCAGAGGTGCCGCACGAAGGGACCGATATTCGTGGCGCAGCGTGTCGTGGTCACTCTCTTTGACGACATCGACGGCTCGGAAGCGGCGGAAACGATCGCCTTCGGACTCGACGGCAAGTCGTACGAGATCGACCTCAATCCAACCAATGCCAAGAAACTGCGTAAGGCCCTCGCGCCCTACCTCGAGGCCGGCCGCAAGCAGTCGAAGTCCGGGAAGGCGTACACGCACACCGCGTTGACCCCCGACCCGGCCGCCGTCCGCGCCTGGGCCCGCTCCAACAAGCTGGACGTCCCCCCGCGCGGCCGCATCCCCAAGAAGGTCTACGAGGCGTTCGCCGAGGCGCACTGAATCCGCGGCTCCGGCGGACGGCCCGCCGGGCTCCCGCTCCGGCCGGCCCGCCGGGGCCCCGCTCCGGCCGGCCATCCGCCCCCGCGCGCAACCGACTTGCGCTGACCCCCCGCTGATCAGCTAGAGTCTGGAGCACGCCGAGGGGCAAGGCCGAAAAAGCCGGACCCCGAGGAGTCACGCGGGTGTAGTTCAGTAGCAGAACATCCCCCTTCCAGGGGGAAGGCGCAGTGTGCAATTCCTGTCACCCGCTCTGCAGCCCTTACCGACCACTCTTGTGGATCAGGTAAGGTGGTGCTCGCACCGACCGGTGAAAGCTGGTCGGAGGCAATGCGGACGTAGCTCAGTTGGTAGAGCGCAACCTTGCCAAGGTTGAGGTCGCGAGTTCGAGCCTCGTCGTCCGCTCCAGGAAGCAAAGACCCCGGTCATCGACCGGGGTCTTTCTCGTGTGCGCGCACGACCGTCCCCTGACATTTGTCATGCGGAGTGATGACACCGCGCACTGCTGTCGGGTTCCGTCCGCGGGGACGCTGATTTCATGAACACGAACGAGCGAGATGACGTGATCGAGGTCACCGATCTGCGGCGCGTGTACGGGGGAGACCGGGGAACCGGCGGAGATTTCGAGGCCGTGCGCGGAATCACCTTCTCCGTGGGCCGCGGTGAGCTCTTCGCGCTGCTGGGGACCAACGGCGCGGGCAAGACCTCCACCGTCGAGCTGCTGGAGGGCCTCGCCCCTCCGGCGGCCGGCCGGGTGCGGGTCCTCGGACACGATCCGTACGAGGAGCGCGCGGCCGTCCGGCCCCGGATCGGCGTGATGCTGCAGGAGGGCGGCTTCCCCTCCGAGCTGACGGTCGCGGAGACCGTACGGATGTGGGCGGGCTGCACGAGCGGAGCCCGGCCCGCCGCTCAGGCCCTGGAGATGGTCGGGCTCACCCGGCGGTCCGGGGTACGGGTGAAGCAGCTGTCCGGAGGCGAGAAACGGCGCCTGGACCTGGCCCTCGCGCTCCTCGGCCGCCCCGAGGTCCTCTTCCTCGACGAGCCGACGACCGGCCTGGACGCCGAAGGACGCCGGGACACCTGGGAGTTGGTGCGCGAGCTGCGCGACGGCGGCACGACCGTGGTGCTGACCACGCACTACCTGCAAGAGGCGGAGGAGCTGGCCGACCGGCTCGCGGTCCTCCACGAAGGGCACATCGCGGCCTCCGGCACCCCCGCCGAAGTGACCGCGTCCTCACCGTCCCGGATCTCCTTCGAACTGCCCGACGGCTACTTCCTCGGAGACCTGCCCCCGCTCGCCGAGCTCGGCGTGACCGATCACGAGACGGCGGGCCGCGCCGTCAGACTGCGCACCGACGAGCTCCAGCGCACCGCCACCGCACTGCTCGTGTGGGCCCACCAGAAGCAGGTCGAGCTGCGGGGGCTCGATGTGCGGTCGGCCTCGCTGGAGGAGGCGTTCCTGCGGATAGCACGGGACGCTGCGGGCCGGGGCGCGGGTGTGCGGGAGCAGAAGAGGGGGACGGCGGCATGAGCGCGACAGTCCCGGCGACCGGGAAACCCGGTACGGACAAGGGTGCGGGTGCGGGTACGGGTATGACGACGGCCGCGGGGCGGATGGCCGCCCTGGCGCGCGCCGAACTGACCCTGCTGGGCCGCTCGAAGGCGACCCTCGCCGCCGCCGTGTTCATGCCGCTGCTCTTGCCGTTCAGCCTCCGCTCGACGGTCGACCAGATGGACCTGAAGGGCACCGGGCTCTCGGTCGGCTCGGTCGTCCTGCCGTCCTCCGTCGGCTTCTCCCTCCTCTTCGCGGTCTACAGCTCGCTGGTGAGCGTGTACGCGGCCCGCCGCGAGGAGCTCGTCCTCAAACGGCTGCGCACCGGGGAGCTGCGGGACGCGGAGATCCTCGCGGGTGCGGCCCTGCCCTCGGTCGCGATCGGCCTGGTGCAGTGCCTGGTCCTGACGGTCGCGTGCGCCGCGCTGCTGGACGTCGGCGCGCCCCGGGCACCCCATCTCGCCGTCCTGGGGCTGCTCCTGGGCCTGGCGATGTGGCCCCCGCTCGCGGCGATCACGGCGAACTTCAGCAAGAGCGTGGAGGGTGCCCAGGTCGCCACCATGCCCTTGATGCTGGTGTCGCTGTTCGGTTCCGGCACCTTCTTCCCCCTCCAGGTCATGCCGGACCAGCTGGCCTCGGCCTGCGAACTGCTGCCGCTGACCCCGGTGATCACGCTGATTCGCGGCGGCTGGACCGGCGGTCTCTCCGCGCACGACACCCTGGGCGCGCTCGGGACGGCGGTGGCCTGGATCGTCCTCGCGGTGTTTGCTGTACGGCGGTGGTTCCGCTGGGAGCCGCGGCGTTGACCAGGGACTTGGTGGTGGGCATGGGCGGGCGCGATGGCTGGTGGCGCGGCAAGAGCACGCCGGCGAAGGTCGAGACGTACACACGGTGGTCGTTCCACACCTTCCCGTTCGTCGAGGTCGCCACCTTCGCGCTGCCGGCCTTCGGATATGTGCCCGCCCCGGTGAACTGGATCCTGTTCCTGCTGGTGAGCGCACACGCCGCGCTCGCCGCGGTGACCGCCTCGCTGACCCTGGACTGGACCCGCGGCCGCCGCCCCCTGCCGGTACGGCTGCTCTGGACGCTGGGCACCGCCACCGTGGTGATCGCCGTCGTGAGCCTGGTGGTCGCGCTGCACGGCCCGCGCGGCGCGGACAACGGGGCGGCGGCGGGCACGGTGTTCGTCGGCGTCCTGTCGTTCGGGATCGGCACCCTGGCACTCGCGGTGCGCGAGACACGACGCATGGTGTACGGCGTGCTCGGCACCGCCCTGGGCGCCGGCGCCGTGGCCGTCCCGGCGGGTGTCCCCGTGACCGGCGCCGCCATCGCCGCCGGTGCGGTCGTCCTCGCCGCCGGTTTCTTCACCTTCACCTCCGCCTTCTCCGTCTGGCTGCTGAACGCCGTCTACGAACTCGACGAGGCCCGCGAGACCCGGGCCCGGCTCGCGGTCGCCGAGGAACGGCTGCGCTTCGGGCGCGATCTGCACGACGTGATGGGCCGCAACCTGGCGGTGGTCGCGCTGAAGAGCGAGCTCGCCGTGCAACTGGCCCGGCGCGGGCGGCCGGAGGCCGTGGAGCAGATGATCGAGGTCCAGCGGATAGCGCGGGAGACGCAGCGGGAGGTCCGCGAGGTCGTACGCGGCTACCGCGAGGCCGACCTCCGGACCGAACTCGCGGGCGCTCAGGGTGTGTTGACGGCCGCCGGCATCGACTGCGAGGTCAGCGGCCCGGTGACCGGACTGCCCGCGGAGATTCAGTCCGCGCTCGGCTGGGTCGTACGGGAGGCGACGACGAACGTGCTGCGGCACGGGGACGCCGGAAGGTGCGCGGTGTCCCTGCGGGTGGCGGAGGGCCGGGTGACCCTCACCGTCGAGAACGACGGGGCGCCCGGTACCGGCAGCGGCTCCGGTACCGGACCCGCTGCCGCCGAGCCGGGAAGGGGGTCCGGGCTCGCCGGGCTGCGGGAGCGGCTCGGGGAGGTGGACGGGGTGCTGCGGGCCGGGCCTGCCGGGGGTGACCTGTTCCGCCTGACCGCCGAGGTGCCGCTGCCCCCTGCCTCCGTCCCGGAACCGGCTTCGGCCCCGGAACCGGCCCCGGAACCGGGTGGCTCGCCCCCGCCCGTCCCCCACCCCGTGAGTGAGGTCATCTCATGACGTCCACCCCACCAGCCTCATCCACCCCACCTGTCCCGTCCGCACCGCCCGTGCGGCTGTTGCTCGCCGACGACGAGCACCTGATCAGGGGTGCGCTCGCCGCGCTGCTGGGACTGGAGGACGACCTCGTGGTGGTCGCCGAGGCCGCGACCGGGCCCGAGGCGCTGGCGATGGCGCTGGCGCACGAACCCGATGTCGCCGTCCTGGATCTTCAGATGCCGGGGGCGGACGGTGTGAGGGTGGCCACATCGCTACGGGCCGAACTGCCCGGCTGCCAGGTGCTGATCGTGACGAGTCATGGGCGGCCGGGGCATCTGAAGCGAGCGCTTGCGGCAGGTGTGCGCGGGTTCGTCCCGAAGACGGTCAGCGCACAGCGGCTCGCGGAGATCATTCGTACCGTCCATGCGGGAAACCGTTATGTGGACCCGGAATTGGCCGCGGACGCGATCTCCGCCGGGGACTCGCCGCTGACCGCGCGCGAGGCCGAGGTGCTCGAGTTCGCCGCCGACGGGGCGCCCGTCGCGGAGATCGCGGAGCGGGCGGCACTGTCCCAGGGGACGGTACGCAACTATCTTTCGTCGGCCGTCTCGAAGCTGGGGGCGGAGAACCGTCACGCGGCGGTGCGTCTCGCACGGGAGCGAGGTTGGGTATAGTTGGACTCGCACCACAGCGCATGCGGACGTAGCTCAGTTGGTAGAGCGCAACCTTGCCAAGGTTGAGGTCGCCAGTTCGAACCTGGTCGTCCGCTCAGAGAAAGAAGCCCCCGGCCCTTCAGGGTCGGGGGCTTCTTCGTGTGCTCCTTCGCGTCCTCAGCTCCAGCTGGTGCCGGTCAGGCGCTCGTACGCCTCGATGTACTTGGCGCTGGTCGCGTCCACGATGTGCTGCGGCAGCGGCGGCGGGGGCTGCTCGCTCTTGCGGTCCCAGCCCGACTCGGGAGACGTCAGCCAGTCGCGGACGAACTGCTTGTCGAAGGACGGCTGGGCGTGGCCCGGCTCCCACTCGTCGGCGGGCCAGAAGCGGGAGGAGTCCGGGGTCAGCACCTCGTCGGCGAGGACGAGCGTCTCGCCCTCGTAGCCGAACTCGAACTTGGTGTCCGCGAGGATGATCCCGCGCTCGCGCGCGATGTCACGGGCGCGGCCGTAGACGGCGAGGGTCGTCTGACGCAGCTGGGCCGCGGTCTCGGCGCCGACCTGGCGGGCGACCTCCTCGTACGACACGTTCTCGTCGTGCTCGCCGACCGCGGCCTTGGTGGCGGGGGTGAAGATCGGCGCGGGGAGTTCCGAGCCGTCGACGAGGCCCTCGGGGAGGGCGAGGCCGCAGACCGTGCGGGACTCGACGTACTCGACGAGGCCCGAGCCGGTGAGATAGCCGCGCGCGACACACTCGACCGGCGTCATCCGCAGGGACTTGCAGATGAGGGTGCGGCCCTCCCAGTCGGCGGGGGCGCTCGGCGGGAGCTCGGTGCTCAGCACATGGTTGGGGACCAGGTCGGCCAGCTTGTCGAACCACCACAGCGAGAGCTGGGTGAGGACCCGGCCCTTGTCGGGGATCTCGGTGGGCAGCACCCAGTCGTAGGCGGACATGCGGTCACTGGCGATCATCACGAGGTCGCCCGCCTCGTTCTGGTACAGGTCGCGCACCTTGCCGGTGTGCAGATGCACCAGACCCGGGACCTGGAGGGGCTCGGGCTTTTCGACGAATCCGGACACGGTTCCTCCCCGTGGTTCTGTCCAAGTGACTCGATTCTCCCGTATTCGGGGAGCGGCTTTGGCCAGGGGGGTGGGCGGGGGCCCGTGGTGGTCGTGCGGGGTGCGCGTTCTCAGTCGCGTTTGCAGATGCGGTCCAGGAGGTTCGCGGTGGCTCGCTGGATACGTGCGTCGACGTGGCCGGGGCGGTCCAGGGCCGGGGACCAGGCGAACGTCCCGGCCGCGAAGACCAGGGCGCCGGAGGGGGCTCGGTAGAGGGAGGTCTCCTGGTGGCGGGTGGCGCCCTCGCTGTCCTGGTACGGGGAGTGGGCGAGGAGGATGCGGCCCTGGTGCTCGGGCAGCGGGGTGCGCGGGAAGTAGCGGTCGGCCTCGCCCGCGACCATGCCGTCGAGTTCGTCGCCTTCCTGTGCGCCGGTCGCCTCCCACAGCCAGTGGTCGGCATTGCGCACGACCAGGGGGTGGGGTTCCGGGACCCTTCCCGCGTACTGGATGCCGATGAGCTGCTGCTCAGGACGGTCGATCTCGCGCCACAGCGCCGGCCTTCCCGGGCCTCTGCGTTTGCGGCAGGTCAGCAGACGGTCGGCGACGCCGGACGGGGACGGGGCCAACTCCACCTGCCAGTACATGGTGTTGGCGGAGAGGAAGACCAGGGAGGTGCCGCTTTCGCGGGCGAGTTCCACGGTGCGGCGCATGGCCGACGACCAGTACTCGTCGTGCCCCGGGAAGACCAGGCCGCGGTAACGGGTGGGGTCGACGCGGCCGGCGTGCAGGTCGCGGGCGTCGGCGTAGGCGATGTCGTAGCCGTAGCGCTCGGCCCAGCGGATGAAGTCGTAGGCGTGGCCGACGTGGAGGGGGAGGCCCGCACCGGCGTACGGGCGGTCGAAGGAGACCGTCGTCGCGGCCTCGGACTCGCCCAGCAGTCGGCCGTTCTCGTCCCAGGCGTGGTAGAGGCTGGCACCGGTGTGCCCGTCCTCCGGGTAGAGGTTGTACGCCTGCCAGGTGATGTCCGGGAGCAGGAGGAGAAGGTCCGCGGGGTGGTTGTCGCGGACGGTGAAGGGAACGTGGGAGCGGTAGCCGTCGGCGGTGGTGAGTACGGCCACGTACGCGCCGATGTTCCAGTAGCTCGGGATCTGCAGCCGCCAGGAGAGCCACCAGTGATGACAGGAGACGGTTCTGTCGGCGGTGAGGGGTGGCGGCTGGACGATGCCCGACAGGCGGGGGCTGGTGGTGATCTTGCTGGCCCCGTCGCCTCCGTAGTGCCCGATGCGGTAGATGTCGACGCTGAATTCCTGGGGCGGGTCGACGGTGACGTGGAAATCGATGGCCTCGCCCGGCGCGGCCGCTCCGTTGGAGGCGAAGCCCTTGATCTGGCGGTGCACGTCGTCGGCCGAGCGGGGACCGCCGGCGCGGGGGTGGGGGATGGGGGGCCTGCGGGAGCCCTGGAGGGTGGCGGAGCCACCGGGGCCCCCGGACTGACCCGCCTGACCGGCCCGACCTGTCTGATCGACATGATCAATGTGATCGATGTACCACGGGACGACATGGCCGGTGTCGTCGAAGTACTGCTCGTCGCCCCTGAGCCAGGGAACGGGGCCCTGGCCGAAGGGGTCCGTCACGGCGTGCGCGAGTGCGCCCGACTCCCAGCGGCGGATCTGCTCCGACCCCATGCCTGCTCCCCTCCCTCGTGCCCCCGTCGGTTCTGTAAGCCCCTGCCCTGCGCGCGATCGGTCCCAGCACATCACATTACGCACGCACTCCGTCACCGTTCGTCGCGAATTGACGTGAACGGAACGCGGTTCTCCGGTCCTGGAGGCGGTTCGGGCGGCTGGGAGCTGGGACGGTGGTGGTGGCGTCAGACCAGGCGGACCGGCTTCTCGGGACGGACGCCCAGGTGGCGGAGCCAGTCCCGGAGAGGCTCCGGGTCACCCTCCTCGACGAGGGTCAGGATGCGCGGCCCCAGATCCGCGGCCCGCACCCCGTCGACGAGAAGGGCGGGTCCGTCGAGCCAGTCGAGCCCCGGCGCCGCCCCGGCGGTGTCCATCGCCGCACAACAGACCATCGCGGTGACATGGTCGGCCAACAGCTCACGCCCACTGCGCGGCGGCTGGAGCGGAAAGAGCGGGAGCATCCCGTCGTCCCAGAACGACCAGTCGGGGCCCGGCTGCTCCGCGCCCCCGCTCGGCCCGGACGCGACGGCCGGCGCCGCCGCCTCCTCACGGGCCAGCTCCGCGCTGAGCCCGGCCGCGAGCGCCGCCGTCCGCTCGCTCCCGAGCACGGGCTCGCCGTCCTCCCCGACCTCCTCCTCGGCCTCGTTCAGTCTCACGCCCGTGCCCCTCTCCTCGTACGCCTCGCGCCGATCGATGGAGAGGCCGGCGTCGTCCGTGGCCGGCGCGGTCAGATGGTCGAGCACGCGTGCCAGCGTCGGACCGCCCTGGTCGGGCTGGGTCGGATCCGTGGGGTGGCGGACGCCCAGTGCGTCCAGCACCCGGTGCAGCCGGGCCGCTTCGGTGCGCCAGGTGCGGTCGACCACCTCGTCCGGATACTCCTGCCAGTCCACCGGCGCCCAGTCGGGCCCGGGCTCCGCGGGGCCGCCGTGGAAGAGGCGCGCGGCGAGGAGCGAGGCCGCCTCGTCCACCGAGCCGGGCTCTTCGAGCAGGTCGCAGGCGGGACGCTCGCCGAGGCGGGAGGCGAAGCCCTCGGCCAGCCGGTCGCGGCGCGACAGCTCGGTGAGGGCCGCGACGACACCCGCGTCCAGCCGGGAGGGCCAGCGGCCCATCCGCCAGGCGGGCAGTGCGACCCGGGTCAGCAGCCGGTCCCAGCCCGCGTACGCCAGGCCGACCTGTTCCTGGGCGACGATCCGCAGACCGTAGTCCACAGCCTGTGCACGCTCGGCCGCCGCTGCGGCCACTCCCCGTTCCATCTCGGCCGCATGGCCCCGACAGCTGCGCAGCAGCAGGCGGGTCACCCAGCCGACACCGGCGAGGACCGTGCGGACCAGGGGGCCGCGGGCGGGCTCGGAGGTCACGGCCACGGCCGCGTCCAGACCCCGTACGAAACGGCGGGCCGCGGCTATGTCGGGGTGGGCCGAAGGGCCCGTACCGGCGACGACCGGGGCGAGGACCGCGCGCAGCTCCCCGACCCGCATCCACCACAGGAAGGGCGAGCCGATGACGAGGACGGGAGCCGCGGGGGCCCGGCGGGAACGCCCGGCTCCGCCTCCTACCCCTCGTGCGCCCGCTATTTCGTCGCGGTGCTCGGGTGGCGGCGGCCCGTGCGCCGGGTGGGTGCGGTCCTCCAGCCAGCTGTCGCAGTCCGGGGTCAGCGCTATCGCCGAGGGCGGCGGGACGTCGAGGCGGTCGGCCAGGTCCCGCACCAGGCGGTAGAGGTCGGGAGCGGACGCCTCCGCGATCGGGACCGTGGGGCTCACGGCGGGCCGCGCGCGGGCGACGACGAGCGCGATGCCCGCGGCGGCGAGCAGCACGAGGGCGGCGAGGACCGTCACGATCCAGCGAGTGACGGGCCAGCTTCCGCCGGTGATGTGCCCGGTCGAGCCGCCGACGAGCAGCACGACGGCGACGGCCGCGGGCAGCAGGGCGACGGCCAGCGCCCTGCTGCGGATACGCAGCACGGCGAGCGCCCGGGAGCGCGCGGCCTGCGCGCCCACCTCCACACCCATACCGGTCACGACCGGATGTCACCCCCTGCTGTCGGCCCGGCCCGGGCTGTCTCGCAGCCCGCGCCGAAGGATGCCCTGGTGTTGCTCACTCCCCCACTGTGGCACCCACCACCGACATCGCAATGCCGGTGGGCCAAGTGCCGGAACGCTTTCGCCGCACCCTAGTTGGGGCCTCGGCCCCCGTCAGCCGGATGGGGCATCGCTCACTCGATGGAATGGCTTTGGGGAAAGGTGGATGACCGTGGGCAAGGATCAGGCCCCGGATTCCGTACAGAATCCGGGGCCTGGTGGTGCGTGCGGGGGTGGGGGCTACGCCTGGGTCAGGGGCTCTACGCCTCGGCCGTGGCGTCGGGCGTGGCGTCCGCCGCCGCCTTTGCCGCGATGTCCGTACGGTGCTGCGCACCGTCGAGACCGATGCGGGCGACCGCCGCGTACGCGCGGGCGCGGGCCTCGGTCAGGTCGGTGCCGGTCGCCGTGACGGAGAGCACCCGGCCGCCCGCGCTGACGACCGCGTCGCCGTCGTGCTTCGTCCCGGCGTGCAGGACGTACGCGTGCGGGGCGTCCAGCGCCGCCACCTCGTCGAGGCCGGTGATCGGGTCGCCGGTGCGCGGGGTGTCGGGGTAGTTGTGGGAGGCCACGACCACGGTGACCGCCGCGTCGTCGCTCCAGCGCAGCGGCGCCAGATCGGCGAGGGTGCCCTCGGCGGCGGCGAGCAGGACGCCCGCGAGCGGGGTCTTCAGCCGGGCCAGGACCACCTGGGTCTCCGGGTCGCCGAAACGGGCGTTGAACTCGATCACCCGTACACCGCGGCTCGTGATCGCCAGACCCGCGTAGAGAAGGCCGGAGAACGGGGTGCCGCGGCGGCGCAGCTCGTCGACGGTCGGCTGGAGGACGGTCTCCATGACCTCCTCGACCAGCTTCGGGTCCGCCCACGGGAGGGGCGAGTACGCGCCCATGCCGCCGGTGTTCGGGCCCTCGTCGCCGTCCAGCGCCCGCTTGAAGTCCTGGGCGGGCTGGAGCGGGACGACCGTCTCGCCGTCGGTGATCGCGAAGAGGGAGACCTCGGGGCCGTCGAGGTACTCCTCGATGACGACGCGGTCGCAGGCGACGGCGTGCGCGCGGGCCTTCTCGAGGTCGTCGGTCACGACGACACCCTTGCCGGCCGCGAGTCCGTCGTCCTTCACGACGTACGGGGCGCCGAAGGCGTCGAGCGCCTCGTCGACCTCCTCGGGCGTCGTGCAGACGTACGAACGTGCCGTGGGGACACCCGCCCCCGCCATCACATCCTTGGCGAAGGCCTTGGAGCCTTCCAGCTGCGCGGCCTCCTCGGAGGGGCCGAAGCAGGGGATGCCGGCCGCGCGCACGGCGTCGGCGACCCCGGCGACGAGCGGTGCCTCCGGGCCCACGATCACCAGCTCGGCGCCGAGCTCCGTGGCCAGCGCGGCCACGGCGGCGCCGTCGAGGGCGTCGACCGGGTGCAGCTCGGCCGTCTCCGCGATGCCTGCGTTCCCGGGGGCGCAGTGCAGGGCGGTGACGTCGGGGTCGAGGGACAGGGAACGGCACAGGGCGTGTTCGCGGGCGCCACTACCGATGACGAGGACCTTCACGGGGTCAGCCTAACCGTCGGGGCCGGGTGCCTTTGTGGGGGCTTCCGAAGCGGGGGGTGGGGAGAGTTGGTGCGATCCTCCGAGAGAGGCCCGGGTGTTCACTCGTTGGAGAACTCCTCCACCACCGTCGCGCCCAGTTCGCGGACGATCAGGTCGTGGCCCGAGAGGGCGGACTCGTCGAGGTCGGGGTCGTCGTCCTCGGGGATGTCGTCCTCGGGGGCCACCGGAGGCGGCTCGTAGGCGGCGGGGGGTGGTGGTGGGGCGGGCGTCGAGGCGGGCGCGGCCGAGGCCTGGCCCGCGGGCGGGCCCTGCGGCGCGGCGGGGCGCGAAGCCGGGGCCGGGGGCTGCTGGGCGGCGGGGCGCGAGCCGGCCGGAGCTCCGCCGTAACCGCCACCACCACCGGCGCCGTAGCCGCCACCGCTGCTGCCGCCTCCGAACCCGGGACCAGGGCCGGAGGCCGACATCGGTGGCGGTGCCGAGCCACCGGAGGTGTCGACGATCGCCTCGATCTTCCACTGCACGTTGAACTGTTCGGACAGCGCCTGCTTCAGGACTTCCTCGCTGCCGCTGCTCGCGAAGTTGTCGCGCGCACCCGCGTTGACGAAGCCGATCTGCAGGGTCGTGCCGTCGTAACCGGTGACCTGCGCGTTCTGGCTGAGCAGGATCCAGGTGAAGCGGCGGCGGTTCTTCACGGCCTCCAGGATGTTCGGCCAGAGCATGCGGGGGTCGACGCCACCGGCGGCGGGGGCCGGCGCGGAGGCGGGGCCGGGGCCCGGGCCCGATCCGGGGGCGGGAGCGGGAGCGGACGCCGTCGGCGCAGGCGCGGGTGCGCCGGCCGCGGCGGGGGCCTGTCCCCCGCCCGCGGGTGTCGCGGTCGGCCAGCCACCCGGACGCCGACCGCTGCCCACCGCCGTCGCGGTGGGCCAAGCGCCGGGCGCGGCTCCGGACGGGGACGCGGGCGGAGCCGTAGCGGCAGCCGGAGGGGCCGGAGCGGCAGCCGAGGGAGCCGCGGGAGCCGGAGCGGGCGCCGAGGCAGCCCCCGCACCCGCGCCCGGTGCCGCAGCAACCCCGCCGGCACCTCCCGCACCACCGGCCCCGTACCCCTCGTTCGCCGCTCCCTGCCCGCCGGGTCCCGTCCCCCGCACGGCGGCCCGGGCCGCGGCGACCCCGCCGCCCGGCGGAACCATCGGAGCGCCCGCCGGAGCCCCATGCACTTCGGGGCCGGGTACGTACCCCATGGCGGGGGTGCCCGCGCCGGCACCGGAGAAGTTCACCCCGCGCTCGATACGGTCCAGACGGGCCATGACGGATCGCTCGTCCCCGTACGCCGCGGGCAGGAGCACGCGCGCGCAGATGAGCTCGAGCTGGAGTCGCGGCGAGGTGGCGCCGCGCATCTCCGTCAGCCCCTCGTTGACGAGATCGGCGGCGCGGCTCAGCTCGGCGGCGCCGAAGACCCCGGCCTGGGCCTGCATGCGCTCGACGACATCCGACGGGGCGTCGATGAGCCCCTTCTCGGCGGCGTCGGGAACGGCGGCCAGGATCACCAGGTCGCGCAGCCGCTCCAGCAGGTCCGCGACGAACCTCCGGGGATCGTTGCCCCCCTCGATGACGCGGTCCACGATCTCGAAGGCCACGGCGCCGTCGCCCGCGGCGAACGCCTCGACCACGGAGTCGAGCAACGACGCGTCCGTGTACCCCAGCAGGGAGGTGGCCATGGCGTACGTCACACCGTCGGTGCTCGCCCCCGCGAGGAGCTGATCCATGACGGACATGGAGTCACGCACGGAGCCGGCGCCGGCCCGCACGACCAGCGGCAGCACGCCGTCCTCGACGGGAATGCCCTCATGCCCGCAGACCTCGCCCAGGTACCCCCGCAGGGTCCCCGGCGGCACGAGCCGGAACGGATAGTGGTGGGTCCGCGACCGAATCGTCCCGATGACCTTCTCGGGCTCGGTCGTGGCGAAGATGAACTTGAGGTGCTCGGGCGGCTCCTCGACCACCTTCAGCAGGGCGTTGAAGCCCGCCGGGGTGACCATGTGGGCCTCGTCGATGATGTAGATCTTGTACCGACTGCTCGCCGGCCCGAAGAAGGCCTTTTCCCGCAGGTCACGAGCGTCGTCGACACCACCGTGCGAGGCAGCGTCGATCTCGATGACGTCGATCGATCCCGGCCCGTTGCGCGCGAGGTCCCTACAGGACTGGCACTCCCCGCAAGGAGTCGGCGTCGGCCCCTGCTCGCAGTTCAGACACCGGGCCAGAATCCGCGCACTGGTCGTCTTCCCGCACCCGCGCGGACCGCTGAACAGGTACGCGTGATTGACCCGGTTGTTCCGCAGCGCCTGCTGCAACGGGTCGGTGACATGCTCCTGCCCGATGACCTCGGCGAACGACTCCGGGCGATAACGGCGGTACAGCGCGAGAGACGACACACATACGAGGTTATAGGCGCCCACTGACAACAAGGACCGCTCACCGAGCCCCGGGCCCCGGCGGCCGGACACCCGTGCCGCATACCGCCCCGCGAAC
This sequence comes from Streptomyces sp. NPDC007896, assembly GCF_042959425.1. Taxonomy (NCBI): domain Bacteria; kingdom Bacillati; phylum Actinomycetota; class Actinomycetes; order Kitasatosporales; family Streptomycetaceae; genus Streptomyces; species Streptomyces sp. NPDC007896. The sequence goes on from NZ_JBIBKX010000021.1 coordinate 72,678, forward strand.
GCAAGCGCCCCCCACGCACCCGCCAGAGCCAACCTACCCTTGCTGCCTTCCGGCCCTGGGGGAGTTCAGTCAGATAGCGCCACGTGAGGGGCTCCGCACAGAGTACCTGATCCGGGAGGGGGGAACGAGTTCGCGAGCACTCCTCAACGTCTTGTATTGTTTGCCGCGGAGGATTCGCCTAGAGGCCTAGGGCGCACGCTTGGAAAGCGTGTTGGGGGCAACCCCTCACGAGTTCGAATCTCGTATCCTCCGCCAGTGCCTCACCGGGCACGATGTCGAAGGGCCCCACCGTTCGCGGTGGGGCCCTTCGACGTTGTACGTCCCGGTTTCCGACTCGCTGCGCGACCTTCCGGAGCATCGGCCCCGTGACGTGCGTGTACCGAGCGCGCGTCCGGGCCGCTCCCCCGGGCTCCCATCCCATCCCATGATCGAGTCGACCACGACGTCCGGAACGCCGAGGATCAGCAGCACCCTCGCCGCCGTGTGACGGGCGTCACGAAGCCTCCCAGATCGTGCGGCGCACATGGTGAGCGGTGCCGACCGGGCTGCAGGACGCCGAAGTGGCTCACCTTGAGGCTCATGGCGCGAAGCGCGTTGATATTGGTCAGGGTGACCAGTCCTGGGTGAGAGCGCACGCGTCCGGCCTGGCGGGCTCGCAGTTCAGAGCCCGGGCCAAAGACGCAACGAGCTGGCCTCAGCGCCTGACACCGACACCGGCGCATAGGGGCCGGTGCCGGCGCGAGTCCGGGTCGCCGAAGAAGCGACGAACACCGCATGCCACCACCTGGCGAGGCCGGACTGTGCTGGGCCGCAGCCGCAGCAACCGCCCCCGACCGACTTACCTGGTCAGGAGCCGTTCATCTGCGGTGGGTGTGGGATTCGAACCCACGGCGACATCGCCGCCGCGACGGTTTTCGGCGTCGAGGCCGTAACGCTCCGCTGAGTGAAGGGCCACCCCTGCGGTTGGGTGCTTCGGTGCTCTTGGAGCCAGCGCACCGCGAAATCCACTGCCGGTGACAGGGGAAGGAGGCGGGCGGATGCCGAGCCGATCCTGCCGTGCCGTACCAGCGGCTGCCCGGAGCCGAGCGCCTGCCCCTCCAGCCAGGATCCCAACTCGGCGAAGTCGCCGTCGTCCAGTGCCACGTCCTCGAAGTCCGTCCAGGACCGGCCACGTTCGAGTCCGTCACCAGTGGTCAAGACGCAACTGTAGGTGCGGCGGGGCGGGTTGGGCAGACGGCATTCGGCGAGGTGCAGGGCCGTGCAACGCTCGAAGCCGACCCCCAGCAACAGCACCTGCGCACGGAGGCGGTAGAGGTGGCCGAGCGGGGAGGCCTCACCGAGGTGGCAGTCGAGAGGATGGTGCGCCGTGATGGCGTGCGCGAGTGGACCCGCGGCAGCCATGGAGGTCTGGGGATGGTCACTGCGCCGGGCGCCCGGCGTCGTGCGCAGGCGCTCGGCGACAGCCCCCATTCCGGTACTGGGGGTGGTGGCGGGATCGAAGGCCGGCATGGCAGCGCGAAACGCCACGACCTGCTCGTCCGTCATGCCACGGATCTGTTCCCGATGGGCACGCGAGGTGAGGGAGTTGGCCTCGGTGAAGGCCGGCACAACGATTGTGCCGGCGGGCCCCACGGCCCGCCGCAGCGCGTCGACGACGGTGGCGGCACCCTGCTCGGTCCTGCCGACGTTGCGCAGCGAAGCGTGGACCAGGACCACGTCTCCCTCTCGCAGCCCGAGCCCGCGCAGTGCGTCACCGAGTCCCTCGGCGCTGTGTGCCGACGTCATACGTGATCCCCGGCCGGCCAGGGCAGAGTACGCGCGGCAAGCCGGATTCCGGCGGCCAGACGGCGGCCTGGGTCGGACAGGACACGATCGCTTCCGGCAAGTGCGTCCAAGGCGTTCAAGGCGTCCAAGGCGTTCAGCAGGCTCGCGTGCGTTCGCGCAGACCCTGCGTCGGGGCCGGGGGCCCGGCATGAGGCATCGGCAACAGCAAGCCGCACGTAGGCGTGTCGCAGGGCCGCCTCGCCGGGTCCGGCCAGGTCGTACATGTCGCACAACGCCGCGAACTTCGCGTACTGGAATTCCCTGATCAGCGAGATCGCCGAGGCCTCGGGTGATTCCCCGAGGTGCAGGGCAACCGCGCCGAACGGCGGCCGGGACGCATCTTCGGGCAAGTCGGCCTCCAGGGGGATCACTGTGCGCAGACCCGCGGCCAAGCCGTCCGCGCGATGAACGTGCGCGCCGGCCACGACACTCCAGGCCGCCGCGAAGTGCGCCTGCCAGGTGACGGTGTCGGGCTGGGGGTACTGCAGGGCATCCCCGCCGAAGTGGGCGGCCTCGCCCGTCGTGGGCCGGCCAGGTTGCGGCGGACGGCCCGGGTAGAAGTCGCCGTACGCGAACTGGACGCGCAGGGCGTCCACTTCGAGACGGGGTATCGGCTGCCACTGAACCGACGCGCCGTCGACGCGATGCACTCGGCCACCGTCGGTGATCAGCCTCACCGGGCGTCCCCTGTCGGAAGGCGGCAGCAGCAGTCTGCCGAGCGTGGGCAACAGGATGGAGCCCGTGACCGGACGGATCGTCAGCTCGAGGGCCCGTCGGGCGCGGAGTGCCGTCGCCAGCGCTATGCCGTCGACTCCGCCTGCTTCGGGCGGCACCAGGCCTCGGGCATGCGCGGCGCAGGCGTTCACCGCCCAGGTGTGTACGGCCGGGTCTTCGAGGACCGTGTCCAGGGCTGGGCCGTCCAGGGCGAACACCGCCTGCCAGGCGGCCGGGGAACCGACCCCGGCACGATGCAGGTAGGCCAGCATCGAGCGCCGCAGGCTCAACTGGGCTGCGCCCAGGTCCCGCACCGCCGCGCCGTCGCCTGCCGCCAGCGCGTCGAAATCCGCCTCTGCCAGCCCGTGTCGGGACGGCGTGTTCGCGCTCTGTACATGGCGGATGAGTGCGAACAGGTCGTCGCAGTAGACAGAGGGGTTGTCGAAGCCGCTGCCGGCGCGGTGCCGGTGCCCGTAGAGACCTCCGCCGCAGACCTGGACCACCGGACAGCTGCGGCACTGCTCACACAGACCTTCCAGACCCAGTCGACCGGCCTGGAAGCCGGGATGGGCGGCTGCCTCGTCGAAGCTGCTGGTCAGGACGTGGAAGCCCGTCTCCGGCGCCCCCTGCGCCACTGTTTTGAGCCAGTCGGCCTGCTCGATCGCACCGTCGGTCTCCACCACGGCGAGGTCTGGGCTTGCCAACCCCAGTGCCTCGGTGAACGTGCTGTCGCCCGCGGCCGCTGCTTCCACCGACTCGAAAAGACGGATACTGAAAGGTCTGCCCTCCGCGTTCCAGCGCTCGTAGACAGTGATCAGCCAGTCGGCGAAGTCGCCGGTGCCGTGCGGACGAACCGGCGGACGGTCCCAGGTGGCATGGGGCAGCAGGAAATCGATCCGAGGTGGCCGCAGTCCGGCCAGCGCGCCATAGACCGCATCCGGGTCGTTGGCCACGTCCACCGTGCACAGCAGCCCGGCGAACACGGGCCGGTGGGCGGGCTCGTTCAGCAGCCGTACCGCCCGTACCGCGGCGTCGTAACTGCCCGAGCCGTCCGCCCGTACTCGGTGCCGGTCGTGGGAGGCCCGGTCCCCGTCGAGAGACACGCCCGTGAGGATGCGTTCCCGCACGAGCATGGCGCACAACTCAGCATCGAGCAGTAGCCCATTGGTCTGCATCCGCAGATCCAGGACGGCCACACCCTCGAGGGCCCCACGCAGTTGACGAGCGACCCACTGGAGACGCTCCCGTCCCATGAGCAGTGGTTCACCACCGTGCAGCACCACACTGACCTGCTTCAGTTGGTGCACAGCCGCATGTTCGGCGATGCGCGCGACGGTGGCCCTCACTGTTGACTGCGTCATGATCCGCGGCCGTCGGCGCCAGCTCTGGTCGGCGTGGCGGTAGACGTAGCAGTGGTCGCAGGCCAGATCGCAGCGGCTGTGCACCTTCAACACGAACTGCTGGAAGGACCGCGCCGTGGCAGACACCCGTGTCCTCCCTGTCCGAGCTTCACAGACGGGAGTCGAACGCGGGTTTACCGGGTCCACCGATGGACGCCGCCTGGTGCACTACGAACTCGTCCTGCAACGTGCACCGATCGAGCGGTACCCGTCTGCGGTCCATCAGTCGGCTTGCGATGAAGGGGCCGGGCGCTGGGGCCTCGGCCGCCGTGTGCCGGGCGGGATGGTTCGGTATGTCGCCGTCCATGACACCTCCATCGGGTGTGCCCCCGGAACGCCGGTGCCCTGCTGTGCCGACTCGTAGTGTGCAGTCTTGCGGCGGACGATGCGTCAGCGGTTCGGGGAGCTCGACACGTCCATGGTGCATGCCCGGCGACACCCCGACAAGACGGCTCCCGGCCTATGTCCGGTCTTGTCTCCCGCACGGCGGCGGTTCTCCCGGCTCGTCGCCTTCCAGCTCCGCCAGATACGCGGAAGCGGCCTCGGCTTCAGCGGCGCCGATACGCCGAAGAATGCCGATCCCCAACCGCAGGCCTTCCACGGCTGCCGCACGCTCACCCAGGAGTGTTCGGCAGCGTGCCGCACCGATGAGCGCACGCGCCTCGTCCAGGTGACTGTGCACCTCACGCGCGAGGTGCAACGCCCGGCGGTAGACGGCGAGTCCCTCACCGGGTCCGGCGGTGGAGGCCAGCAGGGACCCCCTGTTGTTGAGGACCTCGGCCTGCCCCTGGGAGTCCCCAAGGTCCTCGAACAGGGCCAACGCCTCCTCGAACAGTCCGGCCGCCTTTTCGAACTCGCTTGTTGCCAGGCACACTTCGCCCAAGTAGTTGAGGACGTTGGCCTGGCCGCTGCGGTTGCCGAGCTCCTCGAACAGGGCCAGGGCACGGCGGTGCAGTGCGGTCGCTTCGTCGAACTCGCGTGTCAACCTGCGTACAGTGCCGAGCCAGGTGAGCACATTGGCCCGCCCCAGTACAGCGCCAATCTCGTCGTAAAGGGCCAGGGCGTCCCGCAGCAGCCGGTCCGCCCTTTCCATGTCCCCGGTTCCCACCGCCACACGTGCCAGACCCATTGAAGCGGCGGATTCTCCCAGAGAGTCGCGGCACTCCCGGTACAGCACCAGAGCCTCCTCGATCAGCGAGGACGCTTTACGGAAGTCCCCGGTCGTCAGGCAGACCTCGCCGAGGCGATAGAGCGCCCCGGCCTGTCCGCTGAGACTGCCCACCTCTTGGTACAGCGCCAGGGCCCTTTCGAAGGCCTCGGTTGCCCCTTCGAACTTCCCGGTTGCCAGCAGCACCCGGCCGTGGTTGAAGACCGCATTGGCCTCCCCGAGGCGGTTTCCCAGGCCCTGGTACAGCGCCAGGGCCCGTTCGTGGGCACGGACGGCCTGCGCGTACTGGCCGGTCTGGTACCGCACGCTGGACAGGTCGTTGAGGGCACTGGCCTCGCCGATCCGGTCGTTGCTGCCGTGAGCCGCGCCGGCCGCCTGCTGGTGGAGGGTGGCGGCCTGCGCCCACGGACCCTCTTGGAGCAGGAAAGTGGCCATGGCGGCGATGAGGCGAACCACGCGGGGCGCGTCCTGACCAGAGATGTTCAGGCAAGAAAAGAGGTTGGCCCGTTCGGTGCGCATCCAGGCCAGGGCGGCGGCCCGGTGGGGCAGGAGCGGCGCCGCGGCCGGAGGCACGCCCGCAGGCGAGAGCGGGGACCGGGTGGCGGGGGCCAGGTACTGGTCGGCGGCGTGGGCGGTGTGCTCGTAGTACGCCAGAAGACGTTCAGTGGCCTGCGCCCGCTCGTGTGCGGGGTCGTTCCGCCGGGTGAGTTCGCGGGCGTAGGCGCGCAGCAGATCATGGGGGCGATAGCGTCCTGGAGCCGTCTCGTCCAGAAGGTGGTCGGTGTAGAGCTCTTCGAGTTCCTGGCGGGCGCGCTCGAGAGGAATGGCGTTGAGGGCGGCGGCGGCGTAGGCGTCGCTGTCCAGCCCAGGGTGCAGACCCAGCAACCGAAAGACGCGCTGTCGTTCGACAGACAGTCCCTGGTACGACATGGCGAAGGCGGCCTGGACAGCGATGTCGCCGGGGCGGCCGCCGGCGCGTAGCTCGCCGAGACGGTCCTGCGCTGCGGCAAAGTCGGCGGCGAACCAGGGCAGCGTCCACGACGGGTGGCGGGCGAAGCGGCCGGCGAGCAGCACGATGGCCAGCGGCAGACGGCCGCACAGTTCCACGATGTCGGACAGGGCCGCCGAGTCGGACGCATTCACGGCACGGCGGGCCAGCCGGCAGAACATCGCCTCGGCCTCTTGGACGGGCAACGTGTCCAGAGACAGGGCGAGGGCGCCGCTCAGCCCGCTGAGCCGACGGCGACTGGTGATGAGCGTGAGGCAGCCGGGTCCGCTGGGAATGAGCGGAACGACTTGGGCGTGGTCCAGGGCGTCGTCCAGGAACAGCAGCAGCTGCCTGTCGGCGGTCTGGTCCCGCCACAGTGCCTGACGGCCTTCCAGGGTCGCGGGCAGGTGCTGGGCGGTGATGCCGAGCCGGATGAGGAGGTCGGCCAGCACATCGACCGGGCGGGCGGGCTGCTGGCCGGGAGTGTGGGCATGCAAGGGTTCGAAGAGCTGGCCGTCGGGGTAGTGCTCGGCAAGCCGGTGAGCGGCGTGAGTGGCCAGAGCGGTCTTGCCGATGCCCGGCATGCCGTCGACCGTGTGGACGGACAGGACACGACCGGGTCCCGCCGCGTCCAGCAGGTGGCGCAGCGCCCCGGCGCGTCCGGTGAAGTCGGCCACGTCGGGGGGCAGGCTGCGCAGGGCTGTGGGGGCGGCCGGTGCCGGGCCGGCGTAGGTGGTCGTGTTGATGGTCTGGATGGCGTCGCGTCCGGCCGCGAGCGCGGTGCTCTGCTGCTCCGCATGGACCCGCTGCTGGATGCGGCGGGGTGCGGGGTCGTCGCCGGTCATGGGCGGCGCGTCTGCGTCACATGGGCGTCGCGTCCGGCCACGATGGACTGGCTGTGATCGCGGGTGTCCACGTGCTGTACGACCGCTCTGACGGAAGTCTGCTCGGTTGGTGGCAGCAGAGGAAGAAGACACTCGTCCACGAGTCGCCGGACGTCACTCGCCAGGCCCGCGTCCTGATCCAGGAGATCTTGCACATGCAGGCGCCAGCTGGTCACCAAGGCCTGTTCGCGGTCGTCCTCTCCTCGCTGACGAGCAGTGAGGACGCGAGGGCGGGTCAGCTCCAGATCTCCCGCGATCGCCTCGGCCCGCTCGGGCCTGACCCTGCGCCACAACGCCACTGTGGCATCGCGTGCTTGCTGCCACCCGTCAGTGGCCATCGCCCCTACCAAGGCGGTCGCCGCCGCCAGCGTGACCGGATCCACCACGCACCACCCGCCAATCGTGAACTGGGCCAGGCTGTCAGCTTGAGGGCTTCCCAGCAGAGCGGGCCATAGCCCGAATGGCATCGAACAGAACCCGAACTGTTGTGTATCCAACTGTCCGGAAAACGCCCTGGGTTGCTTGGTTCCCTTCACATTCTGGCGACACGCTGAGACCTGCCACCGGCAGGGAAACGGAACGGCGAAGTCGTACAGAGTTGCGGACTTCGTCGGCTCAGTACGCCGTCGTCCGGGACCGGAGGTCCAGGCGTACGCGGCGTCCGATGAGGCGGCCGACGCGGGGGCGGTCTCCGCCGCGCCGAGCAGCGCCGCGCCGACGGCGGCACCGGCCGCACGGCCGAGGAAGCCGCGACGGGCGAGGGACGTGGGGGTTGGGTCGGAGGGAAGGACGTCGTGTAAGGACACGGGAGCTCCCGAATGGGGGTGGGGATGGAGGAACAGAGGGATCTCGCCCACTCTGTGCCCGGCCCCGGGAGGCGGCAAAGAGCTCAGCCGTGACTCACAGTGTTCGGCCTGGGAACTTAGGTTGCGCGCCGGGCGGGTTGGCTGCCGCGTCCGGACGGGTCGCCGGTAGCTCGCCCCCGGGGCGGGGTACAGCTGGCTACACCCCCGGTTCGGGAGTGCACCTCATCGTTTCGGCGCGCGGACGACGGCATCGTTGAACCCAGCTGGTCCCAGAGGTTCACAGCTCCCCCGTCCGGAAGGAAAGCCCCATGAACGCGCTGCTCTCGTCGAAGCCGGAGACGGAGACGGGCACGGAGACGGGCACGAAGACGGGCACGAAGACGGGTACGGACATGGGGGTGGAGACGGGGGTGAAGACGGCGTCCGCGATGCGGAGTGCGGAGCCGAACGGGACCGTCGCCTACGAAGCCCGCCGGATACCGGCGACCCCGGCAGCCCCTGGTCCGCTCGCCTCCTTCGCCCGGTTCGTCCTCTGCGGCGGCGGCATCGGCGTCCTCTCCAGCTTCGCCGTCCCCCTCGTCGCCGGACTGATGCCCTGGGCGGTGGCCAACGCGGTCGTCACGGTCGCGTCGACCGTCCTCTGCACCGAGCTGCACGCACGCTTCACCTTCGGAAGCGGGAAGCACGCCGGATGGCGCCAGCACTGGCAGTCCGCAGGATCAGCCGCGGCCGCCTACGCCGTCACCTCCGTCGCCATCCTCGTCCTGCACACCCTCCAGACCTCCCCGAGCATGCTCTCCGAACAGATCGTCTACCTCAGCGCCTCCGGCCTCGCCGGCATCGGACGCTTCCTCCTCCTGCGCCTCTACGTCTTCGCCGGCGGACGGACCAGGGCCACGGAACCGGTACGGGTGAAGATCCCGGCACGCCGGCCGCACCGAGCCCTGGCCTGGGCGGCCTAGGCCGCGCCGCCCCGGGGAGTCAGAGAGTGACCGCGACCGCGTTGGGCGCACCCGTACGATCACCCGTCATGGAGGACTGGCTGGAGCGCGCCGCGAAGCTGAGGCAGTGGACCGGCAACGGGGTCCGCGCCCCGCACAAGCCCCTGCTCCTCCTCTACGCCCTCGGCCGGTTCCAGCGGGACGCCGACGGCGAGTTGCGCTACAGCGCGGTCGAGGAAGACCTGAAGCGGCTGCTGGCCGAGTTCGGTCCCGCCAACCGGACGACACCGGCGTACCCCTTCCACCACCTGGTCGGCGACGGGGTGTGGGAGGTGCGGACCGACCGCGGGCCCGGCAGCCCCGGCAGCGGGGTGCGGGAACTGCGGTCGACGGGCGCGGCGGGACGGCTGGCGCCGGAACTGCGGGCGGCGCTGCGACGCGAGCCCGCGCTCCTCGGCCGGATGGCCCGGATCCTGCTCGACCTGCACTTCCCGCCCTCGCTCCACGACGAACTGTGCGAGGCCGTGGGCCTGGAGTGGGAGCCGGAGGGGTCGGCGCCCCTGCCGGGCGCGGGGCCTCGGGACCGGCGCCGGCGCGACCCGCGGATGCGGGAGCTGGTCCTGACGGCGTACGAGTACCAGTGCGCGTTCTGTGGGTACGACGGCCGGATCGGGGCGGTGCCGGTCGGGCTGGAGGCCGCGCATGTGCGCTGGTGGGCGTTCGACGGGCCGGACGACATCGACAACGGTCTGTGCCTGTGCTCGCTGCACCACAAGCTGTTCGACAAGGGCGTCCTCGGCATCGGGGACGGGCACCGCATCCTGGTGTCGCAGCGCTTCGTCGGACGGAGCCCGGCGGCCCGCGACCATGTCATCGCGCTGGCGGGCCGTCCGCTGACCGGCCCCCAGCCGGGCACCGCGCCCGTCGCCGCGCACCACCGGACCTGGCACACCCAACAGGTGTTCCACGGAGCTCCGCGCCTTGCCGCGCCGGCCTGAACCGCACACGACGGGATGTGACGCAGGTCACGGGAAGTCGGTGTGGGGTGCCGGACAGCTCATAGGGGTGAGCATTGATATGCGTACCCGGGTACGGGCCGGGGAATCGAGCGCCTTCGCGGAGCTCTTCGACAGTTATGCGCGCGCGGTCTACAACCACGCCTTCCGGCTGACCGCCGACTGGTCGACGGCCGAGGACGTGATGGCCGCGACCTTCCTGGAGGCATGGCGGCTGCGCGACCGGGTCGACCCCGAGGGCGGCTCGCTGCGCCCCTGGCTGCTGGGCATCGCCACCAACACCGCGCGCAACCAGTACCGGAGCAACCGGCGTTACCGGCGGGCGGCCCAGGCCGCCGCCGCGGCCGAGCTGTCGGTGCCCGACCACGCCGAGGACGTGGCCGGGCAGGTCGACGACCGGCGTCGTCTCGCGACCGCCCTCGCCGCCCTCGCGACGCTGCGGCCCCCGGAGCGCGAGGTCATCGCGCTCTGCCTGGGGGAGGGCCTGGACTACGAGGCCGCGGCGGAGGCGCTGGGGATCGCGGTCGGCACGGTCGCCTCCCGGCTCTCCCGCGCCCGCAAGAAGCTGCGCACCCTCACCGATCCCGGACCGGCGCGCCAAGAACCCGGACCGCCGCTGAAAAAAGTTCGCGGAAGACGGGAAGGCAGCCGCCTCGACCGACAGATAACAGGCGATCGCACCCAAGTGATCCGGCCCGCACAGGAAGGAAACCGATGAACGAGAACACGCCCCGGCAGAGTCCGGCCGAGCGGGACGAGCGCGCCCAGCAGCTCCTGTCCCACGCGGCGCGCGACCTCCCGGCGGGCCGTCACCAGTTCCACAAGGAGCGCCTGATGGCCCAGATTCACCAGATCCAGCAGGAAGAGCGCACGGCGGCCGCCGAGGCGGTGGCCCCGGCGCGGACCTGGCGGCCCAGGCTGCCGCGTCCGGCGATCACGCTGCCCGTGCTGGCCGCCGCGCTGGCCGGGACGGTCGTCGCCGGAGTGGTGATGAACGACGGCGGCGGGGTCAGGGACGGCGGTGTCGCCACCGGACCCGCCCTCACCACCCACATCGGTGCCGCGACCACCAAGGGCGTCCCCCAGCTGCTGGGCCAGATCTCACTGGCGGCGGCCGAGACCGGGGGGAGCCACCCGGCCGTCAAGCCCGGCCAGTACGTCTACATAGAGTCCAAGACGGCCGACTCGTTCGTGAAGACCGTCGACGACAAGAGCAGCCTCGCCAGTCACGCGCTGCACCGCCGTCAGGTCTGGATGTCCTCCGACGGCACCAAGGGCTGGCTGATCGACCCGGCCGTCAACGAAAGCTCCGAGGGCGAGACCCTGAGCCTGCCCGACGAACAGGGCAACACCCCGGTCGGCAGCCTGAACCACCCCACGTACGACTACCTGGCCAAGCTGACCACCGACCCCGACAAGATCCTGGCCAAGATCTACAAGGAGACCAAGGGCCAGGGCAACACCCCCGACCAGCAGGCGTTCACCACCATCGGAGACCTGCTCATCGAGAGCTACCCGCCGGCGGAGCTGTACTCGGCCCTGTTCAAGGCCGCCGCAAAGATCCCCGGAGTCGTCGTGGTGAACGACGCGGTGGACGCGGTGGGCCGGCACGGGATCGCGGTGGCCCGGCTGGACGAGACCAGCGGCGAACGCGAAGAGTGGATCTTCGACAAGAAGACCCATGTCTTCCTGGGCGACCGCTCGGTCAAGGTGACCGCGAGCACCGGCGAGGACGCCCTGATCAAGCCCGGCACGGTGACCTTCACCAACGCCATCGTCACCCGGGCCGTCGTCGACGCCGTGAAGCAGACCCCGTGAGCCGACGCGGTGGTCCCGTCAGCCGATCTTCACGGTCTTCGACACCGTGACCTGGTCGATGTCGGTGGTGCGGACGGTGACCTTCATGGTCCAGGTGCCGGCCACCGGGAGGGTGACGCCGTCCGCGGCCCAGTAGCCGCCCTTGTCCGCCAGCTCGGCGTCGATCGGGCCGATCCGCTGGGATTCCAGGGTGAAGGTGAGGCGCAGCTCGGGCACGGTGGCGAAGCCGCCGTCGGGGCCGTAGATCACGGCCTGCACGGAGTTCTCGCCGACCCGGCTCGGTGTCAGTTCGATCTGCACCTTGCCGTGTCCGCCCTTCGTGCCCACGTCGAACGGGATCGTCGTCGTCGAGGCCGTGGTCTCCCCGGCGGCCGCGATCGCTGAGGCCGCCGCGGCCTCGGTGGCCGCGCGGCCCGGCTGGGTGCCGGTGAGCAGGGTGGTGATCACCAGCACGACGACGCCGACGACGACCTCGACCAGCACCGAACGCCGCAACGCCCGCCGGTACCGGTCGGTCTCGTCCGAGGCCTTGTCAGAAGCCTGACCCGAGGCCTCGTCGGAAGCCTTGCCCGGGCTCTTGTCGGAAGTCCTGTCCAAGGGCTCGTGATCCGGATCCGGTGCGCCGTCGTCCGATGCACCGCCGTCCGACAGGCCGGCCGCCCCCTCGACCCGTACGTCGGCGGGGGCGGCCGAGGCCCCCACCGTCTGCGGCACCCGTTCCTCCACCAGCACCGCCGCCGCTGTCCGTGCCTCCTCCGCCACGAGCATCAGCCGCCCGGTCCAGCGCCGCGAGGCCCCCGCCCCCGCCAGCAGCACCAGCACCGCCACCAGCTTGGCGACGAGAAGTCGGCCGTACGAGGTGGAGGTGAGCGCGTCCCAGGAGCCGAGGCCGCGCCAGGACTGGTAGACGCCGGTGACGACCAGGACGGTGACCGAGGCGAGGGCGAGGCGGGAGAAGCGGTTGACGACGGCCGCGGGGAGCGGCTCGGCCGACCGGTACAGGGCGGTGAGAAGGGCCGCGAGGCCGCCCAGCCAGACCGCCATGGACAACAGATGCAGTACGGAGGAGACCATCGCCACGGGGACCTGGATCCCGGCGGACGCGTGCTCGGCGACGGCCCAGGTGACGGCGAGGGAGACGGTGAGCAGCCCGCCGAGCGCGAGGACGGCCCGCCCCCGCGCCTGCTCGCGCACCGGGTAGAACACCGCCGCCCCGAGCAGCACCAGCCGCGCCAGCAGGGCCAGTCCCGGCCTGCTGGTCAGGGTCTCGCTGAGGACGGACGGGTCGAAGGCGTCCGCCGGGCCGCTGCCGCGCTCGTAGGGGCCGCGCAGGAGCAGCAGCGCGACGGTGGACCCGGCCAGGATCCACCATCCGGTGAGGAGCAGTCGCCGCACCGGGCCCGGGAACCCGCAGACCAGGACGAAGGTGGCGGCGCCGATGAGGAGGGCCAGACCGCCGTACGCGAAGTAGCGGGCGGTGTCGTAGAGCGTGCCCGCGACGGTGTTCCCGGAGGCGTCGACGGGGACGGGCGGGGCGGTCGCGGAGGGTTTGCCGATGGAGAAGGTGAAGGCGCCGGAGACCGGATGGCTGTCGGCCGAGACGACTCGCCACGCCACCGTGAAGGTGCCGGTGCCCAGGCCCTTCGGCAGGGTCACACGGGCGGTGTCGGAACGGTCGCCCGCGTGCCCCGGATCGCCGGTGTGCACGCGCCGGTTGTCCGGGTCGAGCACACGGAAGGAGTCGTCCAGGAGCCCGATGGACTCGCTGAAGGACAGCGTCACCTCGGTGGGTGCCGTCTTCAGCACGCTGCCGTCCTGCGGATCGGTGCCGGTCAGCGCGGCGTGGGCGGACGCGCCGCCGACACCGCCGAAGAGCAGCAGGACCAGCACCGTGCCCAGCAGCGCGAGCCCTTGGGCGATCCGCCGTCGGCCGCGCCGTCGGTCCCGCTGTCCGCCTCCGCGTACGCTCACACGCCGTCTCCGTCGTCTCCGCGGCGTCCGCACAGGCCTGAGCGGGCTCCGCTTTTCCAGAGTCACGGATACGTACGGACGAATCCGGCGCCGTGCTCACTCTCCCGGCGAGGAGCCCACCGGGGAACCCGCCGACGAGCCCAGCGGGAAAGCCCCTGCGAGGACCGCCTCCCGCGTCAGGAAGGCCAGCCGGGCCCGCTTCTCGGGCAAGTAGACCTCGGGAAGGTCGATTTCGGGAAGCACGATCTCCGGGCCGGGTACGAAGCCCTGCCGGACCAGGCGCGTGATCGCCTTCTCGTTGCGCGCGTCGGGTTCGACCACGACCCGCTGCCGGTCGAGGCCGACCAGCGCGTACACGGTGAACGCGGTCAGCAGCGCGGACGACCAGCCCGCCCGGCCACCGCCGGACCCCGCGGGGCCGATCAGCAGGTGGACCCCGATGTCGCCGGGCTCGACGGCGTAGCACTCGCTGACCCGGTCGGCCTCGGGCTCGTACGTCTGGAAGAGCGCGGCGGGCTCGCCGTCCTTGACCGCGAGGAAGGCGTGGTGGGTGTCGAGCGAGTCCAGGTGGACGTACGTCTCCAGCACCTGCTGCTTCGTGAGCCCGTTCATGCCCCAGAACACGGCACGCTCCTCGCTCACCCAGCGGTGGATGACGTCCAGGTCGGCGTGCGGGTCGACGGGCAGGACGCGCACGGTCCCGAAGCCGTCGATCTTGTGCTCGTGCACGGCCTCGCGGTCGGCGGCGTACGGCTCACTGCTCATGGTTGTCCTCAACCTTCTGTGTCTCCTGCTCCTGTGTCAGCCGGCTCCAGTCGGTGACGACCGGGGCCAGTTCTCCCTTGAGCCACAAGGGGAGTTGGTCGCGGTGGTGGGCCGAGCCCGGGACCCCCGAGGCGCCGAAGGGGACCACCCAGAGGCTCTGGCGGCGGTCGGCGAGGTCCCAGACGTAACGGGCCGCCGGGCCGCGCGCGCTCAGGTCGGTCAGGCCGGGGACCGTCGAGGTGCACAGCACGCAGTCGTGGTCTCCGGAGAGCCCCGGTTCGTCGTACGAGGTGGTCGTGAGCGCGCGCCAGGGCGCGAGGCGGTGGGTGTCGCCCCAGACGCCGAGCGGTTGCGCGGCCGCCTCCTCGACGGCCTCGCGGACGAGGGCGGCGCGGTCGATGCCGTACAACTCCTCGGCCTTCAGCAGGTGTTCGAGGGCGAAGCCGACGCGGGGGAGGAGAGCGAGCCAGGGGCGGAAGACCTCGGGGTACGCGGGCGGGGCGGCCAGCGCGGCGAAGGCGGGGTGCGCGGCGAGCCGCCGTACGACCGCGCCGCGCACCGCGGAGTAGGCGGCCGCCGCCCTGCTGTCGGCCGTCATCCGGCGGTCCCAGCCGAGCAGCCAGTCGCGCAGGGCGGTCGCCTTGATGCCGAGTCCGTCGAGGGCGGCGAGGTGGTCCATCAGAGGTGCGGCGGAGGCCAGATGGGTGTCCATGTGGATGTCCGCCATGTCCTGGGCCGACCACTTCGGCCGCTCGTCGAGGAGCTGCCGGATCCGGGCGGCACGGTGGAACGGGGCGAACTCGACACCGAGCGGGCCGGCGGGACCGCGCTGGTTCGCCATCACGGCGACGCCGTCCTCGACCGTCCCGTACGGCATCTCGTGCCAGCCCCGCCATTCGTGCCCGGGCTCCCAGGCCGCGACGATCCGGGTGCGGTTGTCCGCGCCGCGGAGCGGGACCCGGCCGGCGACCCGGTGCAGTGCGCCGCCCTCGGTGTCGGCGGCCTGGACGACGTTCACGGGCTCGGCCCAGTGGTCGAACGCCCGGTCGACGTCGGCGACTTCGCGAGCCCGCAGGAGGGGGAGGAGCGCGCTGAAGCCGAGGTCTTCGGTGACGCGGGGCGGGTAGCGGAGACTGATGGGTTCGACGCCCTCGGTCGTCTCCGCTCCCCCGATGACGACCGGTCCGCGCGGGGTCTCGACGACCTCGACCTCGACGGGTTCACCGCCCGCCACCTCGACCGTCTCCATGTGCCGGGCGACGGCCCGCCACTCCCCGTCGGGGTCGAGCGCCTCCCATCTGTCCGTTCCCTCCGGTCCCTGGGGTCCGACGCGTCGCAGTCGTTCCCGGTACAGGTCCTGGTAGTCGGCCATCGCGTTGGTGATGGCCCAGGCGACCGTGCCCGTGTGGGCGAAGTGGGCGATGCCCGGGACCCCGGGGACGGCGAGGCCGACGACGTCGAACTCGGGGCAGGAGAGGTGGATCTGCTGGTAGACGCCGGGGTCCTCGATGAAGCGGTGGGGGTCGCCCGCGATGACCGGCTGCCCGGTGCCGGTCCGCTCGCCCGTGACGAGCCAGCCGTTGCTGCCGGAGGTGCCGGGACCGTCGGCGGCGAAGAGGTCCACGGCCTCCGGTCCGATCCGGCGGACGACCTCCTCCCTCCACAGCTTGGCGGGGAAACCGGCGAAGAGGATGTGCGCGCCGAGCCAGACGCCGAGCGGGGTCCAGGGCTCCCAGCGCCCCGGGGCGAGCCCGGTCTCCGCGAACTCCGGTGCGCGCCTGGCGCCTTCGGCCAGTGCCTCGTTGACCCCGTCGACGTACGCGACGACCCAGTCGGCGGTCTCCGGATCCCGTCTCTCCAGCGCCGCGAAGCAACGTCTCGCGGTGTCGTCGAGCCGGGCCCGGCGTGCGAACCGGTCCCAGCCGACGGCCTCGGCGCCGAGGAACGCGGCGGACGTGCCCTGCGAGCGGTGCCGTTCGACCTCCAGTTGCCAGGCACGGTCGAGGGCGGTGACACGACCCTGGGCACGGGCGAGGGCGCGGGCGCCGGTGGCGCGCAGGTGGGGGATCCCCCAAGGGTCACGGTAGAGCTCGGCGGTCACAATCCATCCCCACTTTCATCAGGTTAGGCTAACCTAACTTCCATTGGGGTGAAATCGTACGCTCGGGGTGGAGGACCGGACACCATCGAGGCCACGGTCCACGGCACCGCGTTCACGAAGCCGGACCCGGCCCCGTCCCACGTCTTCGCCGTCGCCGACTCGGCCTCCCTCCCCGCCCTCAACTCCCTCCTGGAGGCGGTGGGTACGGTCGTACGTCCGCAAGGAACTCTCCGTCCCGAGGCAACGGGTGAACGCCATGGGCTACTGGCGCACGGAGGCCTGAGAGGCGTTCCGCACCCTGACGCGGGATCATCGAGGCATGGACGTCAGCCTTCACATCGCCCAGGATCCCGAAGCGGACGCGCTGCTCAGCCGCAGCCCCCTCGCCGCCCTGACCGGGATGCTGCTGGACCAGCAGGTGCCGATGGAGTGGGCGTTCAAGGGGCCGCGCACGATCGCCTCGCGCATGGGTGCGGACGAGTTGGACGCGCACGAGATCGCCGCGTACGACCCGGAGAAGTTCGCCGCGCTGCTCACCGCGAAGCCGGCCGTGCATCGCTATCCCGGGTCCATGGCCAAGCGGATCCAGCAGCTGTGCCAGTACCTCGTGGAGCACTACGACGGCGACGCGGCCAAGGTCTGGGAGGGCGTCAAGACCGGCGACGAGCTGCTGCGGCGGCTCAAGGAACTGCCCGGCTTCGGCGCCCAGAAGGCCCAGATCTTCCTGGCCCTCCTCGGCAAGCAGTTCGGTGTGCGGCCCAAGGGCTGGCGCGAGGCGGCGGGGGCGTACGGCGAGCCGAACTCCTTCCGCTCGGTCGCCGACATCACCGACCCGGACTCCCTGGCGAAGGTCCGCGCCCACAAACAGGAAATGAAGGCCCAGACGAAGGCCTCCGGCAAGTAGCCCCGTTCCCTCGCCCCTCGAACACCGGACAACCCGGAGGCTTTCAGGGGCGCGGGGAACTGCGCGACCTGCCCCCGGCCCCCCACCCGCAACCGACGAACTCACCACAGCGGGGGTGCGGGCCGCAGGTCCGTCGGATGGGTCACCGCGGTGGCAGGACGGCCCAGCCCGGCCAGAGCATGGAGCATGAGTGAGGTACCGAACGCTCCCCGACACGGCCCGCAGTACGACGACCGCCACATCCACGACCGAGAGCCACACGTCACCCCCGAAGGCCCCCTGCACCTCATCGCCCGCAGCGCCTGGCAAGCCGTCCTGCTCGCCGGCATCGCGGCCTTCGTCCTGGGCGTGCTGGTGCTGGTCTGGCCGGGCGCCTCCCTGCTCGCCGCGGGCGTGCTCTTCGGCCTCTACCTGCTCTTCAGCGGCGTACTCCAGCTCGTCGCCGCGTTCGGCACCCACGTCGCGACCTCGCTGCGCGTCATGGCCTTCATCAGCGGTGCCCTCTCGATCCTGCTCGGCCTGTTCTGCTTCCGGGGCCCGATGCAGTCGACCCTCCTGCTCGCCCTGTGGATCGGCATCGGCTGGCTGTTCCGCGGCATCACCCAGACCCTGGCCGCCGCGTCCGACCCGACCGTGCCCGCCCGCGGCTGGCAGATCTTCCTCGGGATCGTCAGCTTCCTCGCGGGGATCGTCCTGATCGTGTCCCCGTTCACCTCGGTCGCCGTCCTCACCCTCGTCGGCGGCTGCTGGCTCATCGCGGTGGGCGTCACGGAAATCATCACCGCGTTCGTGATCCGCGGCCGCGCCCAGCACATCCCGGCCGTCGTCTGACCGCACGACGAGTCCACGCCGTACGTCAACTCCGCGCCTCACCCGTAGCCCATGAGGGCGGATCTCGCCGCCGACCCGATGAACCACCCACTCCGGATGGGGACACGACCTCCTATGAGCCCCTCTCCGCACCGCCGGCCGCGCCCGCCGCACCGGCACGCGTGGATGCGGGTTCTGACGCTCCTCGTCGTCACGATCCTCGCGGCGGGCGCCCACGTCGACGCCCTCGCCCCGACCCCCGTCGTGGCCTCCGCCGAAACGGACTGCGGCGCCGAACACGACGTACTCGACACGGCCCTTCGCCCGCCCACCCGGCAGGACCACCGCCCCCTCAACCCGCTGCGCCCCGCACCGACCGCTCCCGACGGCCCGGAGCCGGCGCCCCGCCCCCGTCGCGTACCGCCGTCGCACTCCCGCACGCTGCACGCCCTGCGCTCAGTGGTCCTGCGCTGCTGACAGGCCCGGCCCGGCCTCCGGACCGTCCCCACCAGCCAGTCAGTGAACCAGCGAACGCAAGGACACAGTCATGACCACCGACCCGTACGCGGTCCTGCGCGCCCTCCTGCGCGCGGAAGCCGTCCGCAACACGCCCAAGCCGCAGCCCGAGTCCAGGCCCGCGCCGGACGCCCGGCAGGTGCGGACGCCCTCGCCCAAGGAGCACGGAAACAGCTAGGCACAACGGCCAGGCACTACCGAGGGAACACCGAGGCGAGCGCCCCGACCACGTGCGGGGCGCTCGCCTCACCTCCTGTCATCTGTCATCTGTCATCTGTCAGCTGACAAACACCGACTACCAACTACCGGCTCGCGGCTACCGTCTGCGCCGAGCCGTTCCGAAGAGGGAGCGGGTGATCTCCCTGCCGATCTGCGTGCCCATCGACCGCGCCAGGGACTTGAAAATGCCGCTGCCGACGACCTGTTCGACGACCGAGGGTTCCTCCTTCGTCCGGCCACCGCCCTTCGCGGGCGCCCGCCCGGCCTCCGGAGCCGCCTCGGCGGCGGCCTGCGCGGCTGCCGCGTCCCGCGCCGCGAGCTTCTCGTACGCGGACTCGCGGTCGACCGCCTGCGCGTAGCGCCCGTACAGCGGGGACGCCTGCACCGCCCGGTCCAGCGCGGCCGGATCGACGGGGCCCATCAGGGACTGCGGGGCCCGCAGCCGGGTCGCCGCGACCGGCGTCGGCGCGCCCTTCTCGCTCAGCACGGTCACCACGGCCTCGCCGGTGCCGATGCCGGTGAGGACCTCCTCCAGGTCGTACGCGGAGTTGGGGAAGGTCTTCACCGTGGCCTTCAGCGCCTTCTGGTCGTCCGGTGTGAAAGCACGCAACGCGTGCTGGACACGGTTGCCGAGCTGGGCGAGGACGTCGGACGGCACGTCCTTCGAGGTCTGCGTCACGAAGAAGACGCCGACCCCCTTCGAACGAATGAGCCGCACGGTCTGGGTGATCGACTCCAGGAAGGCCTTCGACGCGTCGGTGAAGAGCAGGTGCGCCTCGTCGAAGAAGAAGACCAGTTTCGGCTTGTCGATGTCGCCGACCTCCGGGAGGTCGTGGAAGAGATCGGCGAGCATCCACATCAGGAAGGTCGAGAAGAGCTGCGGTTTGTCCTGGACCTCGGGGAGTTCGAGGACGGACACCGTCCCGCGCCCGTCCGAAGCCGTCCGCAGCAGCTCACTCGTGTCGAACTCCGGCTCCCCGAAGAACGGGCTCATGCCCTGCGCCTCGAAGGCGGTCAGGGAGCGCAGGATCACGCCCGCCGTCGCGGGCGACAGGCCACCGATGCCCTTCAGTTCCGCCTTGCCCTCGTCCGAGGTCAGGAAGGTGACGACGGCCCGCAGGTCCTTGAGGTCGAACAGTTCCAGACCCTTCTGGTCGGCGTAGTGGAAGATCAGGCCGAGCGACTGCTCCTGGGTCTGGTTGAGCTGGAGCACCTTGGACAACAGGACCGGGCCGAAGCTGGTGACCGTCGCCCGTACGGGGATGCCCTTGCCCATGCCGCCGAGCGCGTAGAACTCGGCCGGGCAGGCGGTCGGCGTCCACTCCTGGTGGACCTCCTGGGCACGCGCCAGCACCCTGTCGTTCGACACGCCCGGCGCCGAGATCCCGGAGACATCACCCTTGATGTCGGCGAGGAACACCGGCACGCCCTGCGCGGACAACTGCTCGGCGATCAGCTGCAGCGTCTTGGTCTTGCCGGTGCCGGTGGCTCCGGCGACCAGCCCGTGCCGGTTGAGCACGGGCAGCGGAATGCGGATCCGGGCGTCCGGCAGACACCGCCCGTCCCAGAGCAGTGCGCCCAGGTCGAGCGCGGGTCCGAAGAACGCGTAACCGGAAGCGATCTCCAGGGCCTCCTGAGGGAGCCCGCGGGCGCCGCTCACACCTTCGGGTGCCACCGCGGGAGGTGCTTCGCTGTCGCTCATATCAGGCCCCTGTTCCCGGTTTGCACTGATTTACGGCGTCTTTTCCAGCGTCGCACTACGTCGCCATGGCTGCGCCCGGAAGGTCTGGGCCGGTAGGCTTTCCGTGTGATCTTCAAGCGCATCGGAAACGGACGGCCGTACCCCGACCACGGCCGGGAAAGCACCCGGCAGTGGGCGGACGTCGCGCCGCGCCCGGTCCGCCTCGATCAGCTCGTGACGACCAAGGGCCAGCTGGACCTGGAGACCCTCCTCGCCGAGGACTCCACGTTTTACGGCGACCTGTTCGCACACGTAGTGAAGTGGCAGGGCGACCTGTACCTCGAGGACGGCCTCCACCGCGCCGTACGCGCCGCGCTGCAACAGCGCCAGGTGCTCCACGCGCGTGTGCTCGAACTCGACTGAGACGACTTCGGCCGAGACGATCTCGACTGAGACGGACTCGGCCGAGACCGGGCGCAGGGCCGCGAGGGCCTCTTCGAGGCCCGGGATCCCCGCTCGTTGACCCTTTTGGGTTGGACTGAGCCCCGAACGATGATCATTTAGTAGGAATCACCGTCGCGGCGCACTACGCTGCGCCCATGAGCATGCTCACTCCCCCTGGCATGGGCGGCCAGTACCGGATCACGGGGGACAAATACCCACGGATGCGCCGACCCCGGGGGCGTCGCAGGCTCGTGTTCCTGGTCGTCGCCTCCGTCACCGCGCTAGGGCTGATCGGGTGGGGAACCCTGCAGCTCATCGATGTCTTCACGGGCAAGGGCGACAAGGCCACGGCGGCCGGTGCGAAGGACGACTGCACGTCCAAGGCCGACCCGTCGGCCAAAGCGACCACCGCGTCCACGGCGTCCACGACGTCCACCGCCGCCGGGACGCTTCCCAGGCCCGGACAGATCACCGTCAACGTCCTCAACGCCACCCCGCGCAGCGGGCTCGCCAAGCAGACCGCGGACGAGCTGAAGAAGCGCGGGTTCCGCATCGGTGACGTGGGCAACGCGACGGCCACGTACGACAAGAAGGTCAACGGCGCCGGGATACTGCTCGGCGCCAAGGGGGCCGCACAGGCCGCGCTGCCGGTACTGGGCACGCAGTTGTCCGGCGCCGAGGTGAAGACGGACGGCCGCGCCCAGGCCGACCAGGTCGACCTGATCATCGGCACCAGCTTCAAGAGCCTCACGAAGAAGGAGGACGCCGACAAGGCCCTGGCCACCCTGTCCGGGCCCCAGCCGGCCGCGTCCGCCTCTCCGAAGAACTGCTGAACAGCCGAGAACAGCGAGGGCTGTCGGCAGCCCCGTAGGGCCGCCGACAGCCCTCGTGAGACCGCTGAGGGCCCTCGTGAGACCGCTGAGGACCCAAGGGGCGACTCAGGGCCCCGTAGGGCCGCGACGGTCCCGCGTAGGCCCGTCGCAGGTCCCCCTGAGGTGCGGGAACCTACTCGGCCGCCCCGTACATCCGGTCCCCCGCGTCGCCCAGCCCCGGCACGATGTAACCGTGCTCGTTGAGCCGTTCGTCGACCGACGCGGTCACGACCGTCACCGGCGTGCCCGCGAGCTCGCGCTCCATGACCTCGACGCCCTCCGGGGCGGCGAGCAGCACCACGGCGGTGACGTCGTCGGCGCCGCGCTTGATCAGCTCCTGGATCGCCGCGACGAGCGTGCCGCCGGTGGCCAGCATCGGGTCGAGGACGTACACCTGGCGCCCGGAGAGGTCGTCCGGCATGCGGGTCGCGTACGTGGACGCCTGGAGCGTCTCCTCGTCGCGCACCATGCCCAGGAAGCCCACCTCGGCGGTCGGCAGCAGCCGCACCATGCCGTCGAGCATGCCGAGGCCCGCACGCAGGATCGGCACGACCAGCGGGCGCGGGTAGGACAGCTTGACGCCCGTGGTGGAGGCGACCGGGGTCACGATGTCGACCTGCTCGGTGCGCACGTCCCGGGTGGCCTCGTAGGCGAGCAGGGTGACCAGCTCGTCGGCGAGCCGCCGGAAGGTCGCGGAGTCGGTGCGCCGGTCGCGCAGGGTGGTGAGCTTATGGGCGACCAGGGGGTGGTCGACGACGTGGAGACGCATGCCCATAACAGTAGCCGTGCCCCCGTGTCCCTCGCGCTGGCATCAAACCGCCCGTTAGAGGGAAGGCGGTAGGGACGGACCTGGGGTGGTGGGCCTATGCCGGACCGGGAAAAGGAGTCCCCGGAGCAGCTGGAGCGACTCGGACGAGCCGAGGCGGCCGAACCCGCCCAACGGCCCGGACGACTTCGCCGCGTCGAACAATCCGAACGGTCCAAGCAGGCCGAACGGGCCGAACGGGCCGAACGTGCAGAGCGGGCCGAACGTGCAGAGCGGGCCGAACGGTCCGAGCGGGCCGAACGGATCGGGCAGCCGGAGACGGACGCCGAGCGCCGGCGGCGCCGGGCCCAGTTCCTCCGGGACCTGACCGAGGCGCGCGAGCTGCGCGACCGCGTCCAGCCGCGCCGTGCCAAGGTCGCCCGCCTCCGTCACGCCATGCGCATGCGCACCTTCCGTTGGTAGCTCCGTTGGTAGCTCCTTTTGCAGCTCCTTGGTGATCCGCCCACGCCGTGAGGGCGGGGACATGCACACACGACGCCGAGGGCCGCGTACGATCCGCTGTTAGCGATCAAAAGAGGCAGACACAGCAGGCCGAAGACGTCCCCTGAACGCTCTGTTTCTGCCACGATTCCGAGTGGGTGGGGTCTCGGAGCAGCACTCCCCGCCCAATCGACCTCCGCCGGGGGGACCCCCAACCGGCACGCCTATGACCAGTGGGAGAGTCACGGTGTACTTCGCCGCACTGCTCGCGCGCACCGAAGACGGGTGGGAAGCGAGCGACACAGAGCTCGACGATGTGGAGACCCTGTCGGATCTGACCGATCTGGCCCGTGAAGCCTCGGAGGAGGACACGGTGCTCGTACTCATCGAGCAGGAGGACGCGTGGTTCGGCGTCGTCCGCGTGGACGGTGAGGAGGACCCTCGCATCTACGTCTCGGACGCCGCAGCCGCTGCCCGCAGCTCGTACGGCGAGATCCTGCTCACGGACGAACTACTAGGACGGGAGCCCGGCGACGACGACACCGACCTGGACTCCCTCGACCTGGACGGCACCGAGGACGGTGAACCCGACGACGCAGACGACTCCGAGGACGACGAGGAGGAGAGCGTCTCCGGCGAGATCGTCTCGCACAGCCCCGTCGGGGACCGCGAGATCCTCGCCGACCTCGGTGTGAGCGAGAAGGAACTGCTCGCCCTGGACGAAGGCGACGCGCTCAGCACGATCGCCGAAGCCCTGGGAGCGGCGGAGGTCCTGGAGACCGTCCGCTAGGGCCTGATCCGCCGGACAGGTCCTGGGACCCGATCCGGAAGGCAGGTCCCGGCTCCCGCGGTTTCCGGGAGAGGCGGTTTTCCGGGCGAGCCCGATAGATTTCCCGGGTGAGCCCGACAAAAGAGACCTTTCCAGCAGATCCGGCAGATCCGGTACGCGACCGCTGGCGGGCCGCGATGCGGCTCGCCCTGGACGAGGCCCACCGGGCCGTCCAGGGCGGGGATGTTCCCGTCGGCGCCGTCGTGCTGTCCACGGACGGTACGACGGTGCTCGCGACCGGACACAACGAACGCGAGGCCACGGGCGATCCGACGGCGCACGCCGAGGTGCTCGCGATCCGCGGGGCCGCCCAGCGGCTCGGCGAGTGGCGGCTGGCCGGCTGCACGCTCGTCGTCACCCTGGAGCCCTGCACGATGTGCGCGGGCGCACTCGTCCAGTCCCGGGTCGACCGGGTCGTCTACGGCGCCCGCGACGAGAAAGCGGGCGCGGCCGGTTCCGTCTGGGACCTCGTACGCGACCGCCGGCTCAACCACCGCCCCGAGGTGATCGGGGGCGTACTCGAGGACGAGTGCGCGAGTCTGCTCACCCGTTTCTTCCGCGACCGCTGACTCCACGGGGCGGCGGGACCGGCGGCGGAAACGGATTTCAGACCATGGCCCACCTTGGGGTAGGGTCTCCCTCGGTAGCGTGTCCGAGCGGCCGAAGGAGCTCGCCTCGAAAGCGAGTGTGGCGCAAGTCACCGAGGGTTCAAATCCCTCCGCTACCGCTTGAGAAGGGCCTCGTCGCAAGACGGGGCCCTTCCTGCGTACGGCAAAGGACCTCGGCCAGCGGGCCGTTGGTCCAAAAAAAGTGGGGTGGAGGTTACACTCGCCGCCGGCACAGGGGGCCCAGTGGGCGCAGCAGTCACAGGGAGGCCGCGATGGCGGTGAATTCGAAGAAGATCGCCGTCTACATACTCGTGGTCTTCGCGCTGTACGTGATCATCACGGATCCGGCGAAGGCGGCCGGCTACGTCCAGATAGGGTTCGAGGGCATTTCGACCGCCGCCCGGTCCATCGGCGACTTCATGACGTGGATCGCCGACGGGGCCAAGAACTGATCGGCCGCCCCCCGCACGGCCCGTACCACCAGGGAGTACCCGTGATCCGCCATCTGGTCCTCTTCAAGCTCAACGAAGGCGTCGAGCGTGACGACCCCCGCGTCGTCGAGGGCGCGGCCGCCTTCCGCCCGCTCGGCGACCAGATCCCCGAGCTGCGGTTCTGGGAGTGCGGCTGGAACATCACCGACCGGCCCGTCGCGTACGACTTCGCGATCAACTCCGCGGTCGACGACTCCGACGCCCTGAAGCGGTACTTGGAGCATCCCGCACACCAGGCGGGCGTCGCGCTGTGGCGCGAGTTCGCGACCTGGGTGATCGCCGACTATCCGTTCTGAACCGATCCGAGCCGACGCGCTCTGGGCCCCTCACCGGAAACCGGTGGGGGGCTTTTCCGCTTCTTATGCCCCAACTCTCCCTAAATCCTGTTCAACACGGGGTTATCCGGTGCTTGCACACAGTGCACATGTCTTGTGATGCTATGACCGCTTTTGACGGATGAGTTGATGGATCTGACGGATCATGGAGGTGGAGTTGACCGTGCCGGCCAGTACTGCGCCTCAAGCACCGCCACAGGAAATCCCCAAGGAACACATCACCACGGAACCCATCGCCCAGGAACGCGTCACCCCCGAGCAGATCGCCCCCGAGCACATCGCCCCTGAGCACATCGCCCACGAACGCGTCACCCCTGAGCGACGCCGCGGCGCCGACACCCGGGCCCTCACCCAGCTGCTCTTCGGCCAGCTCAAGACGCTGGAGCCGGGCACCACGGAGCACGACCGCGTACGCGGGGCGCTCATCGAGGCGAACCTGCCGCTCGTGCGGTACGCGGCCGCCCGCTTCCGCTCCCGCAACGAACCGATGGAGGACGTGGTCCAGGTCGGCACCATCGGCCTGATCAACGCGATCGACCGCTTCGACCCCGACCGGGGCGTGCAGTTCCCGACCTTCGCGATGCCGACCGTCGTCGGCGAGATCAAACGGTACTTCCGCGACAACGTCCGCACCGTCCACGTACCCCGCCGACTGCACGAGCTGTGGGTACAGGTGAACAGCGCGACGGAGGACCTGACGACGGCCTTCGGGCGCTCCCCCTCGACCGCCGAGATCGCCGAGCGGCTGCGCATCACCGAGGAGGAGGTGCTGTCCTGCATCGAGGCCGGACGCTCCTACCACGCGACCTCCCTCGAAGCCGCCCAGGAGGGTGACGGGCTGCCCGGACTGCTCGACCGGCTCGGCTACGAGGACCCGGCCCTCGACGGAGTCGAACACCGCGACCTCGTCCGCCACCTCCTCGTACAACTGCCCGAGCGCGAGCAGCGGATCCTTCTCCTGCGCTACTACAGCAATCTGACGCAGTCACAGATCAGTGCCGAGCTGGGAGTCTCCCAGATGCACGTGTCAAGGCTGCTCGCCCGGAGCTTCGCACGGCTGCGATCCGCAAACAGGATCGAGGCGTAACCGACAAGAGCGAATCGCTCAAGGACTCCTTTCCCGACAGTTCAGCGTCGAAAAACCGCCAGACCCTCCTTTTCCAGGGCTGATTCACCCCTTCCATGTCGACATGTCACTACAGCGTGTTGCCGACATGTGACATTCTCCCCGAAGAGCGTTTGCCGCGGCCCCGCCGCCGGTATTCAGGTGGAGGCTGCGTTCCTCCGACGGGAGCGTCCGCCGCGACCGTCCGCGACCCAAAGGGGGTGGCATGTCCGCAGACCAGGGCAGCTCGAAGGTGCTCACGCTCACGAAGAGCGAACCGGCGCCCGACGCGCTTCACGATGTCCCGGCCCTTCCGGCCCCCGATGCCGCTCCGGCCCTCGAAGCCGTCCCGGCGGCCCCCGAGACCTCGGGAGCCATCGACACCCGCACCCTGTCCCGCTCCCTGTTCCTGCGGCTCGCCGCACTCGGCGAGAACAGCCCCGAGCGTGCCTACGTCCGGGACACCCTCATCGAGCTCAACCTCCCGCTCGTGCGGTACGCGGCGGCCCGCTTCCGCTCCCGCAACGAGCCGATGGAGGACATCGTCCAGGTCGGCACCATCGGCCTGATCAAGGCGATCGACCGCTTCGACTGCGAACGCGGCGTGGAGTTCCCGACGTTCGCGATGCCGACCGTCGTCGGCGAGATCAAGCGGTTCTTCCGTGACACCTCGTGGTCCGTCCGCGTCCCGCGGCGCCTCCAGGAGCTGCGCCTGGCCCTCACCAAGGCCAGCGACGAACTGTCCCAGAAGCTCGACCGCTCCCCGACCGTCGCCGAACTCGCCGCGGTCCTGGGCGTGTCGGAGGAGGACGTCGTCGACGGCCTCGCGGTCGGCAACGCCTACACGGCCTCCTCCCTCGACTCCCCGGCCCCCGAGGACGACGGCGGCGAGGGCTCCCTCGCGGACCGCCTCGGCTACGAGGACACCGCCCTGGAAGGCGTCGAGTACCGCGAGTCGCTGAAGCCGCTGCTCGCCAAACTCCCGCCCCGCGAGCGCCGGATCATCATGCTGCGCTTCTTCGCCAACATGACCCAGTCGCAGATCGGCGAGGAGGTCGGCATCTCACAGATGCACGTCTCCCGCCTCCTCACCCGCACCCTGGCCCAGCTCCGCGAGGGCCTGATCTCCGACTGAGACCCCTGCTCGACCCTTCATAATTGACGGATCGTCAGCCACACTGGCGCGATGCGTCGAGCGACTTGGCTCCGTGGCCGTCGAGGCGCCCTGGTGGGCGCCTCGACGGCTGTTGTCTGCCTGGGTGCCGTACTGGCCGCGTGCGGGGACGGTGGGGGCGGCGGCGGATACGTGGCGGTGGGAGCGCCGGCCGACTCGGGACCCGTCGTAGCTCCGACCGGAAACGTCTCGCTGACCCCGCTGCCCGGGTCCACGCCACCCACGCAACCCGCGCAAGCCGCCAAAGGGGCCCCTCAGCAGGGCAGTTCACCCCCGCAGTCCCCACTTTCCGCTTCGCCCGGTGCGGCAACGAACCGCGGCGACGACAACTCGTCCCGTACGAGCGCCGGTTCGGGCACCGCGTCGGCGCCCCCCGCTCGGCCGACCCCGGGTTCCACGGCAAGCACCAGTCCCCCTGGTACCCCCGGTGCTCCCGGTCCCGTCGGCCCCGCCGTTCTCGACGTGGGCGAGCCCACGCGGGAGGCCACCGACAGGCGCTGGTGCGAGAAGGTGACCGTCTCCTTCCGCAACACCGGTGGCAGCGCCGTGCGTTCGGGCACGGTGACCCTCGGGACGCACATCATCGGGGCGCTCGGCATCGACTGGGCGACGATCGACTCGACGCGGGATCTGCCGGCGCCGATCGCGGCCGGAGCGGGCAGCACGAAGACCTGGACGGTGTGCGTCGACGACTGGCGCGTGCCGCTCGGCATGCACATCGAGACGCGGGACGTGTCCGTCCAGTGGAAGTGACCCGCCTCCACCGGCCCGGCCGGCGGGGCGGGCGGGTTGCCCTTACGCCAGCGCGAGCCAGGCCACGGCGGCCACGACCGCCACGGCGACGACGATGCCGATGATCAAACCGATGCGGGGGCCCGCCGGGGCGGCCGCCTGCTGCTGCCGGGCCTGGGGGCCCTCGTCGACGAAAGCGCGGAACATCTGGGTGCTACCCGCGGGGTCGTAGTTGCCCTCGGGGCCCTGGGTGTTTGCCATGGCCCAGGACCCTAGCGAATACACGCCACCTACCCAAGCGCCGGGTTCCCCTCACCCCCCATTCCCGGTTCCGGATGGCGTGGGCGGCGAGCTGGATGCCCCCGGCAGGCAGCGCCCCGCCAGGGGCGCGGGCAACCGCGCGCCCAACCCCCGCCGGCGGTCGGACGAAAAGCTCCGGATGAACGGTTCGCGCACATGGAGGCCCCGCCGGCGGCGCAAGCGAGGGTGCGGGAACAGCCCTCGGCGGAGCCCAGGGCCAGGCGTCCAGTCCCCGCGGAGGCAGGGCGGAGCCCTTCGTGGGGCAGGCCGGAGCCCGGGAACGGGTTGGGCCCGGGTGTGGGGGTTCCGCCGGTCCACAGCGGATTCAAAGCCGTGCGCGCCGCCCACCAGCAGGTTTACGTTCGCCAATACGTGCCTTTGCTATCTTTTTAGCCCAGCGGCAGCGATTTCGTTTGCCTGCAGCAACCAACTGGATTTATGGTTGCCCCAAGCAACGAATACGGGAGGTGTGATGGCCGAGCAGGCGCAGTACGAGGAATTGGCTCGTCAGCTCAGTGCCATCGGCGCCGTGAAGCGGGAGCTCGGGCGGATCCTGCCGCACGACTGCCCCGCGGGCTCCGCCGCCGTACTGACCCTCCTCGGCCGGCACGGCGACATGCGGATGAGCAAGCTCGCCGAGCTGCTCGCCGTGGACATGTCGGTGACCAGCCGCCACGTTGCCCACGTCGCCGACCGGGGCTGGATCGAACGCCTCCCCGACCCCGCCGACAAACGCTCCCGCATCCTGCGTCTGACCGACGCGGGACGCGAGCAGCTCACCGAACTCTCCCGCCGCTCCTCTCGGCTGTTCGCCGACCGGCTGAGCGACTGGTCCGACCACGAGGTCGGCCTGCTCATCCACCTGATGGGCCGGCTGCGCGAGAGCTTCGGCGACTGCCGTGCCGTACCCCGGCCGCCCTACGTGCCGGAAGCAACCGAACTGACCACCCGTACACCCGCATAAGACAAGAGAAGGAAGCCCATGGCAACGACCACACCAGCCGGTGTGCGGGCTCACGCCAAGCACGGAGGTGGACCCTCCGGCGGCACTCCGATGACACACCGCCAGATCATGGAGGCGCTCTCCGGCCTGCTGCTCGGCATGTTCGTCGCGATCCTGTCGTCGACGATCGTCACCAACGCACTCCCCGAGATCATCGGCGACCTGGGCGGCGGCCAGTCGGCCTACACCTGGGTCGTCACGGCCTCGCTGCTGGCCATGACCGCGACCACGCCTCTGTGGGGCAAGCTCTCCGACCTGTACAGCAAGAAGGCGCTCGTACAGATAGCCCTCGTCATCTACGTGCTGGGATCGGCCGCCGCCGGTCTGTCCCAGAACCCCGGCATGCTCATCGCATGCCGTGTGGTCCAGGGCGTCGGCGTCGGCGGTCTGTCCGCCCTCGCCCAGATCGTCATGGCGGCGATGATCTCCCCGCGTGAGCGCGGGCGTTACTCCGGCTACCTCGGCGCGACCTTCGCTGTCGCAACGGTCGGCGGCCCGCTGCTCGGAGGTGTCATCACCGACACCTCGTGGCTCGGCTGGCGCTGGTGCTTCTACGTCGGCGTGCCGTTCGCGATCATCGCGCTGATCGTGCTGCAGAAGACCCTGCACCTGCCCACCGTGAAGCGGGACGTGAAGGTCGACTGGGGCGGCGCGTTCTTCATCTCCGCCGCGGTCTCGCTGCTGCTGGTCTGGGTCACCTTCGCCGGTGACAAGTACGACTGGGTGTCGGGGCAGACGTACGCGATGGTCGGAGGCGCGATCGTCCTCGGCCTGCTGTTCGTGCTCGTCGAGTCCAAGGCGAGCGAGCCGATCATCCCGCTGCGCCTGTTCCGCAACCGCACCATCACCCTCTCCTCCCTCGCCTCGCTCTTCGTGGGCGTCGCGATGTTCACCGGCACCGTCTTCTTCAGCCAGTACTTCCAGCTGGCCCGGGACAAGTCCCCGACGATGTCGGGCGTCATGACCATCCCGATGATCGGCGGCCTGTTCATCGCCTCCACGGTCTCCGGCCAGATCATCACCAAGACCGGTCGGTGGAAGTACTGGCTGGTCAGCGGTACCGTCCTGATCACCGCGGGCCTGGGCCTGCTGGGCACCATCCGCTACGACACGACCTACTGGCACGTCGCGATCTTCATGGCGCTGCTCGGTCTCGGCGTCGGCATGACGATGCAGAACCTGGTGCTGTCCACGCAGAACCAGGTGGCCCCGTCCGACCTCGGCTCGGCCAGCTCCACGGTGACGTTCTTCCGCTCCCTCGGCGGTGCGATCGGCGTCTCCGCGCTCGGCGCGATCATGTCCACCCGGATCACCGACTACGTCAAGGACGGCCTGGCCGGCATCGACCCCAAGTACGCGGCCGCCGCGTCCGGTTCCGGCTCCGGCACCATCCCGAACATGGACTCGCTGCCCGCCCCGCTGCGCACGGTCCTCGAGAGCGCGTACGGCCACGGCATAGCCGACGTCTTCATGATCGGCTCCGCCCTGGCGCTGCTCGCCTTCTTCATCGTCCTCTTCATCAAGGAGGTCCCGCTGCGGACCTCGGGCGCGCTGGCCCAGGCCGCGGAGGCGAAGGCGGAGGCCATCGCGCCGGAGGCTTCGGCCACCGCCGAGGCACCCGCCGCCGACGAGAGGATCCCGAGCTGGGCGGCCGTCGCCGAGACGAGCCTCGCCGCCGGACCCGAGGGCACGCAGCGGCTCGCCGCCGTCGCCACCGCGACACGGGAGAGCGCCCCGCTGCCCGCCTCCGGCGGCATCCCGGTCCGCGGTCACGTCCGCGGCGCCGAGAGCGCCCCCGTCCCGCAGGCCGCGGTCACGCTGATCTCGCTCGCGGGACGGCAGCTGGGCCGGTCGGTCGCGCAGGCCGACGGCTTCTACACGGTGGACGCGCCCGGCACGGGCTCGTACGTCCTGATCGCCTCCGCCGACGGTTTCCAGCCGCAGGCCTCGACGATCATCGTGAACGACGAGCCGGTGGCGTACGACATCCTGCTGAGCGGCACGAGCGGCCTGAGCGGATTCGTCCGGGCCGCCGGGACCGGTACCCCGGTCAAGGACGCCATGGTCATCGTGACCGACGTCCGCGGTGACGTGCTGGCCACCGGGACCACCGGTGAGCAGGGCCAGTTCGCCTTCGCCGAACTGGTCCCGGGTCCGGTGACCATCGCGGTGAACGCGGCCGGCCACCGCCCGCAGGCCCTCCCCGTCGAGGTCGGCGGCGCCGGGGTCACCCGGGTCGAGGTCGAGCTCAGCGCGGGCGCCCAGCTCCAGGGTGTCGTACGGGCTCCCGGCGGTCCCCTGGGCGACGCCCGGGTCACGCTGGTCGACGCGGCCGGCAACGTGATCGGCACCGCCAGGACCGGCACGGACGGCGCGTACGCCTTCACCGACCTGGACGGCGGCGAGTACACCGTCATCGCGACGGGTTACCCCCCGGTGGCGACGGCTCTCACGGTCTCCGGCCGTGGCGTCGACGACCACGACATCACCCTCGCCCACCCCGGCGAGTAGTCGATACCCCGGCCCGTGGGGACGCGCGCACTCTGAGCGGAGGTGCGCCCCCCACGGGCCGGTCTCATTGCGACCAATTTTTAGTGCTTTGCAGGGAGAAAACGGGATGGGACTGACCGCACGGATTCGCACGCGGGACGGATGGGCCGTGTCGCACGCGGTCGTCACGGTGACCGACATGACCGGGGCGCAGGTGCTGCGCGCCGAGGCGGACACCGAAGGAGCCGTGCACGACCCGACCCCCCTCACACCCGGCGCGTACACCGTGATCGTGACCGCGGTCGGGTACGCGCCCGCCGCGTCCAGCGCGATCGTCACGGCGAGCGGCCGGGCCGAGATCGGCCATGTGACCCTCGCCCGCCAGGGCGGCAACGAACTGCCGCCGCCCGGCCCCTGGACCGTCGACCCGGCGCACTCCTCCGTCGGCGCCGTCGCCCAGCACCTGGGCATCTCCAGCGTGCACGGCCGTTTCACGGACTTCTGGGCGACGATCGAGATCGCCCCGGACGACGTGTCCAAGTCCCGCGTCGAGGCCGTGATCTCCGCCGCCTCGATCGACACCGGCAACGGCATGCGCGACGGCCACCTGAAGTCCCCCGACTTCCTCGACGTCGAGACGTACCCGCAGATCACCTACCGCTCGACCGGCCTGACCCCGGCCGGCTCCGACCGCTGGACCGTCCACGGCGAACTCACCATGCGCGGCATCGCCCGCCCGGTCGACCTGGACCTCGCCTACCTGGGCACGGGCGCGGACCCCTGGGGCGGCACGCGGGCCGCCTTCCGGGCGACGGCCGAACTCCACCGCGAGGACTTCGCCATGAACTACAACCAGGTCATCCAGGCAGGCATCTCGGCGATCGGCACCACGCTGAAGGTGGAGCTGGACGTCCAGGCGGTACAAGGGGAGTCCCTCCCACAGGCGTGAGTCGAGCGCACGTTCCCGGCGGGCAGCCTAGGCTGACTCACATGGCACCGAACATCGCTACGAACACCGCCGTGTCCCTGGACGAACTGCTCGACTTCGTACGCCCCCGCCACCGCGCCATCCTCCTCACCCGCCGTACCGACGGCAGCCCCCAGGGCTCCCCCCTGACCTGCGGGGTCGACGACGCCGGGCGGATCGTCGTCTCGACCTACCCCGAACGCGCGAAGACCCGTAACGCCAAGCGGGACGAGCGTGTCAGCCTGATCGTGCTGAGCGACGAGTGGAACGGACCCTGGGTCCAGATCGACGGCACGGCCGAAGTCATCGACTCCCCCGAATCCGTCGAGCCGCTCGTCGAGTACTACCGGAACATCGCGGGCGAACACCCGGACTGGGACGAGTACCGGGAGGCCATGCTCAAGCAGGGCAAGTCGATCATCCGGGTCACGCCGGTGAAGTGGGGCCCGGTCGCGACGGGCGGCTTCCCGGCCCGACTGACACCCCAGGAATGACCCGGGAGTGACCCGGGAGTGACCCAGGAAGCCGGGGAGGAGCGGACAGGTCCTAGGGCCTGTCCGGCGGATCAAGTCGGAGGCTAGCAACGGTGCCTCACTAGCCCAGGTGAGCGGGGCTTGGTGCGTCCAGCTGCAAGGCGGAGGAGGGAGTCGACGCGGAGCGTCGGCGAGTGACGACAACGCCGCAGATGGGCGTGCCAAGCCCCGCGTCTCCGGCATGATCCGCCGGACAGGCCCTAAGCCCGGGCGACCATCGTCTCGATCCCCGCGATCAGCGTCTCCA
The DNA here is from genome assembly GCF_042959425.1 of Streptomyces sp. NPDC007896. Taxonomy (NCBI): domain Bacteria; kingdom Bacillati; phylum Actinomycetota; class Actinomycetes; order Kitasatosporales; family Streptomycetaceae; genus Streptomyces; species Streptomyces sp. NPDC007896. The sequence goes on from NZ_JBIBKX010000021.1 coordinate 106,580, forward strand.
GCGCGAACGTGAAGTCCCGCTCCCGCATCTCCTCGACCGTGTCACCGCCGCGGGCCTCCATGAGGTCCGCGGCGTTCTCGAAATTGGCGGAGAACTGCGGCTGTTCGCCGATCGTGCTCATCGCCTGACGGAAGTACTCGTCCTGGGTCATCCCCGCCGAGGCGCAGCGCTGCACGAAGTGGCCCTCGATGGTGCCGAACCCGTACACGAACTGGAAGACCGCCGAGAGCGCGCCCATCTGGCCGTGCCGGGGCAGGCCGGTGTTGCGGATCACCTGCTGGACGCAGAGCGAGAAGGCCATGGAGTGCGGGCCGATGTTCAGGAAGGTCCCGATCAGCGGGGACACCCAGGGGTGGCGGACCAGCAGCGCACGGTAGCCGGTGGCGAGGGAGCGGAGCTGGTCGCGCCAGTCCTCACCCGACTCCGCGTCGGGCAGTTCCAGTTCGCCGAAGACCGCGTCGAGGGCGAGCTCGAGCAGGTCGTCCTTGGTGTCGACGTACCAGTACACGGACATCGCGGTGACGTTCAGCTCGGCGGCCAGCCGGCGCATGGAGAACCTCGCCATGCCCTCGGCATCCAACAGCCGTACGGTGACCTCGGTGATCCGGTCCCGGTCGAGCCCCGACGGCTGCCCGCCCCCGCGCGCCGCAGCGCCCCGGGGAGTCTTGCCCTCCAGCCAGACACTGGTCCGCGCCGGACGCTCGGCACGGTCGGCTGCCCTCACCATGGCGCACCTTTCTCGGAACTCGAAACTCGCAACTCATCACTCGCAACTCATCACTCATGACTCATCACTCATGACTCGGAACCCTGATGCTAAGCGGGCGCTACGCCGATACCGCCACCGCGGAGTCTGCCCTCTCCGCACGTCGTAGCAACGCCGCGGCCAGCAGTCCACCGAGAAGGACGGCCGCCGCGCCCACCAGTTGGCTGGTCTCCAGGCCCGACGCGAACGCGTCCGTGATCCGCCCGCGCTCCTCCTCCGAGCCCGCTGAGGCCAGTGCCGCCGGGAGCGAGGCCGCCGCCACCGGAATCAGCGCCGCGAACCGGGAGTTGAGGATCGCCCCGAGCACCGCCACGCCGAGGCCGTTGCCGAACTCGGCGAGCGTGCCGTTGACGCCCGCGCCCACGCCCGCCTTCTCCGGCGGAATCGCGCTCATGATGGCGTGTGCCATGGCCGGGTTGGCCACGGCGGCGCCCGCGCCGATCAGCAGCAGCCCGAGCAGTGTGCCGCCGTACCCGTGCGCGGCGAGCGTGGCGATCGACACCAGCCCGGCCGACATCAGCGTCATGCCGACCGCGATCGACACCGGTGTGCCGAGTCTCGCCGTCCACTTCGCCGAGAGGCCGGAGAAGTTCAGCGCCACGACCGCGAGCGCGAGCGGCGCCGTACGCAGTCCGGCTTCCAGGGGGCCGTATCCCAGGACGAATTGGAGGTGCTGGGTGAGGAGGAAGAGGGCCCCGCCCATACCGAAGGCGATGAGGACGGCTCCCGCGACGGCTCCGGTGAAGCGCCGGTCGCGGAAGAAGTGCAGGTCGAGCATGGGGTACGGGATCCGGCTCTCCCAGTACGCGAAGGCGGCCAGCACCAGCACGGCGACCGCGTCCGTGGCCAGCACCCGGCCCGACGTCCAGCCGTGTTCGGGCCCGGAGATGATCGCGTACACGAGTGCGGTCATGCCGATCGTGGAAAGCAGCGCTCCCAAGAGGTCGGGGCGGTCCCCGCGGCCCTGGGGTCCGGGGGTTGTCCCCCGGAACGACGCGGCCTTCGACTCCGGTACGAGGGCCACCACCGCGGCGAGGCCCAGGGCCACCACCGGCAGGTTGATCAGGAAGATCGCGCCCCACCAGAAGTGGTCCAGTACGAAGCCGCCGAGGAGCGGTCCGGCCGCGAAGCCGAGGGCGTTGACGGCGCTCCAGATGCCGATGGCCTTCGGGTGCTCCGCGGGCGTGAAGATCTGCATGGCGACGGCGAGCGTGGTGGTCAGCAGGAGCGCGCCGCCGACGCCCATTCCGGCCCGTGCGGCGATCAACTGGCCGGTGGAGTCGGCGAGTCCGGCCACCACCGAGCCGATCCCGAAGAAGACGAGCCCCGTGATCAGCATCTTCTTGCGGCCGTAGCGGTCGGCCGCGCTGCCCGCCGTGAGCAGCAGCCCGGACTGCACCAGCGAGTAGGCGTTGATCATCCACTGAATGTCGGAGGTGGCCGCGCCCAGCTCCCGGGTGAGGGAGGGGATCGCGACGTTCAGGACGGTGTTGTCGAGCAGCACGGTCAGTTGGGCGAGGCAGATGACGCCGAGGATCAGCCAGCGTCGGGGGTGGCCTTGTGCCTGATCCTCGGGGTGCCCTGGGGGAGTCGTGGACATGTTGTACACCGTAGAACAGTTCCCATACGGCGTACAACGCGAATCTCCTGGCGTAGGAAAAGGGCGGTGGCCCGGAGCTGGATCGCTCCGGGCCACCGCCCTGCGTACAAGACCTGCCGTCAGCTGCTGGTCGGCTGCGTCAGGTCGTAGAAGGTGGCCGAACCGACCGTCACCTTCTTGAAGTTGGCCGTGACCCACGAGCTGATCTGGGAGGAGGTGGAGGTGGTGGAGGAGGAGGAATTGCCGCCGCCCATGCCACCGCCCATGCTGCCGCCCGAGATGAAGTAGTGGATCTTGCCGTCCGTCACGTACTTCTTGAACTGGGCCAGCGTCGGGGACGGGTCGGTGCCGTTGAAGCCGCCGATCGCCATCACCGGCTTGCCGGTGGCGAGTTGGTAGCTCGCGGAGTTCTGGGAACCGATGGCCGCGGCCGCCCAGGTGTAGTCGCCCGCGTTGGTCTCCAGCAGCTTCTTGGCCGCGGAGCCGACGGTCGCGCCGTTGAGCAGACCGCCCACGCCGCCACCGCCCATGCCGCCCTCGCCCGTCGCGCCACCGCCGGGCATGCCGCCCTGCTGGTTCTGGCCCTGGGTATTGCCGTTGCCCTGCTGGTTCTGACCGGGGAAGCCGCCGGTGCCACCGGTGCCGCCCGTCGGGGGCTGGCCCATGCCGCCGCCCTGCTGGGTGGTGCCGTTACCGCCCTGCTGGTTCTGGCCCTGCGTGTTGCCACCACCGGGGAAGCCGCCCCGCATGCCACCGCCGCCACCGGGGCCACCCCGGCCGCCCATCATGCTGGCGCCCGCCGGACCGGCCGTGACGATCGAACCGGTGTGCCCGGTGTTCACCGTGGACAGCGTGTACGCCGTCGGGCCCGCGACCGAGGCCACGAAGCTCAGCCCGACCGCCGCGAGGGCCAGTTGACGGCCCAGCCTGGCCGCGAAGATCAGGCCGAGCGCGCCGACCAGACCGCCGATGAGGACCAGCCACTTCAGCCACGGCAGGTAGGTGGGGGTGCGGTTGAGGAGGACGTATCCCCAGGCGGCGCTCGCGGTGACCGCGCCGGCGAGGGTGAGCGAGGCCCAGACCTTGCTCCGCTCCTCCCACAGCACCGTCGCGCCCATGCCGACGACAGCCGCGATGTAGGGGGCCAGGGCCACCGTGTAGTACTGGTGGAAGATGCCGGCCATGTAGCTGAAGATGATCGCCGTCATCAGCAGCGCGCCGCCCCAGGCGAGGAACGAGCTGCGCGTCAGGTCGGTCCTCTTGGCCTTGCGGGTGAGCACGATCCCCGCGACGAACAGGATCAGCGCGGCGGGCAGCAGCCACGAGATCTGGCTGCCGATCTCCGAGTTGAACATCCGGTTCCAGCCGGTCTCGCCCCACTGGCCGGTGCCACCGCCGCCGCCACCGCCGCCGACACTGCCGGTCTCGTCGCCGTTGATGCGGCCGAGGCCGTTGTAGCCGAAGGTCAGCTCGAGGAAGGAGTTGTTCTGCGAGCCGCCGATGTACGGGCGGGAGGACGCGGGCCACAGCTCCACGATCGCCACCCACCAGCCGCCGGCGACGACCATCGCCACCGCCGAAAGACCCAGCTGGGCGAACCGCTTCTTGAGCTGCACCGGCGCGCAGACCGCGTACACGACCGCGAGCGGCGGCAGGATCAGGAAGGCCTGCAGGGTCTTCGCGAGGAACGCGAAGCCGACCGCGACACCCGCCCAGACCAGCCACTTCGTCCGGCCGTCCTCCAGAGCGCGGACCACGCAGTAGATCGTGACGGTCATCAGCAGCGCGAGCATCGCGTCCGGGTTGTTGAACCGGAACATCAGCGCGGCGACGGGAGTGAGCGCGAGCACCGCGCCCGCGATCAGACCGGCCGCTGGGCTGAAGCGACGGCGCAGTGCCCCGTACAGGACGCCGACCGTGGCGACGCCCATCAGCACCTCGGGGACGAGGATCGCCCACGAGTTGAGACCGAAGATCCGTACCGACAGGGCCATCGGCCACAGCGAGGCCGGGGGCTTGTCGACGGTGATGGCGTTGGCCGAGTCGAGCGAGCCGAAGAAGAGCGCCTTCCAGCTCTGGCTGCCGGCCTGGACGGCCGCGGAGTAGAAGGAGTTGGCGTACCCGGAGGCGCTCAGGTCGTAGAGGTAGAGCAGGCCGGTGGCGACGAGCAGGGCGAGGAAGGCGGGGCGCACCCAGCGCGGGTCCTCGGGCCGGCCGCGCCAGGCGCGTCGGAAGAACGGCTGCTTGGGGTCACCGGACCGGGGGGCCGCGGTGGGCGGCGCCACGGGCTCCTGCAGAGCCGTCGAGCTCGGCGGTCCCCAGGAGGGCTCGGTGCCTCCGGAGGGGCTCGCGCCCCCCTGGTGGCTCGTATCGGACTGAGTCGTCATCGTGCGTCCCTCGTGTCCCTCGGGTCGTGATCGTGCGGGCGCACCGCTTGCAGCTGCATGGTTGCGTCCCCCCAGGTGCGGTCCGCGGCTTCACCGGCGCGGAACTCGTTGGTCTGGTTGTGGTCGTAGTCGATGTACGGAGCTTGGGGCGCCGTCGCGTTCGGGCGCTGGGGCGCCGTCGCGTTCGGGCGCTGGGGCAGCGGCTTGTGCGGGTGCTGCTGGTGCGAGTGCGAGTGCTGCTGGTGCGCCGCCGTCGTCGTGCCGTAGGTGGGCGAGGCCGGGTTGTGCGAGGCCGGGTTGTGCGAGGCGACGACCGTCGAGGCCGCCGTCTCGTCACGCCGGTCCGGGAAGACCCAGGCGCGAAAGAGCAGGAACCGCAGCACGGTCGCCGCGAGGTTGGCGGCGATGAGCACCGCGAGTTCGGTGGAGTGCGCCGGACTGCTCGTCGCCGCGTTCAGGGCGGCGAGCGAGCCGCTGGTGAGGGCGAGGCCGATACCGAAGACGACCAGGCCCTGCGCCTGGTGCCGGACCGCGCTGCCGCGGCCGCGGACGCCGAAGGTCAGACGGCGGTTGGCCGCGGTGTTGGCGACGGCCGAGACGAGCAGGGCGAGCGCGTTGGCGATCTGCGAGCCCGAGAACGAACGGAAGGCGCTGTACAGGAGCAGGTAGAAGAGGGTAGACAGGGCGCCCACCACGCAGAAGCCGACGAGCTGGCGGGCCAGGCCCTTGGGTACGTCCGTCAGGTCGCGGTCGCGCGGATCGTCCCCGAAGGGGCGCGCGAGCCGGTCGAGCGGGAGCGAACCGGTGGCAAGGGCGCGCCCCACGCGCCACACGCCCTTCAGGTCGTCGGTCGCGGTCTTCGCGATGTGCACGGTCGAGTTCGGGTCGTCGACCCAGTCGACCGGCACCTCGTGGATGCGCAGTCCGGCGCGCTCGGCGAGCACCAGCATCTCGGTGTCGAAGAACCAGCCGGTGTCCTCGATCAGCGGCAGCAGTACCTGGGCGACATCGCGGCGGATCGCCTTGAAGCCGCACTGCGCGTCCGAGAAGCGGGCCTGCAGCGAGCCACGCAGGATCAGGTTGTAGGTGCGGCTGATGAACTCCCGCTTGGCACCGCGCACCACGCGCGAGCTGCGGGCGAGCCGGGAGCCGATCGCGAGGTCCGAGTGGCCCGAGATCAGCGGGGCCACCAGCGGGAGGAGGGCGTTGAGGTCGGTGGACAGGTCCACGTCCATGTAGGCGAGGATCGGAGCGTCCGAGGCCGACCACACGGTGCGCAGCGCGCGCCCGCGGCCCTTCTGCTCAAGCCGGAAGGACCTGACTTCCGGTATCTCCGACTCCAGCCGTGCGGCCACCTGAGGGGTGGCGTCCGTAGAGGCGTTGTCCGCGACCGTGATGCGGAACGCGTACGGGAAGGTGCGCTTGAGATGCTCGTGCAGTCTCACCACACACGGCTGGAGATCCTTCTCCTCGTTGTAAACGGGGATCACTACGTCCAGGACAGGCGTACCGGCGGACCCGGCCGGGAGGTGCTCCCGCGCCGGCAGGTTGCCGGGAGAAGAGTCGGTTCGCATGCGAACGACTCTCGTCACACGCCCTGTTGCACCCATGTGGTGGCGCTGTGCTGTGCCTGTGAGAACAGTTGCGCCTTTGTTTCCACGAACGGATCGACGGCGATCGCGGGCAGATGAAGGGTGAACACGGTTCGTCCGGGCATGCTGTCCACGGTGACGGCACCTCCGTGCGCGGCCGCGACGGCCTGCACGATGGCCAGTCCCAGACCCGTCGAGCCGGAGGACCGGGAACGCGAGGAATCACCGCGTGCGAAGCGTTCGAAGACGCGCGGAAGCAGGTCGGGCGGGATGCCGGGCCCGTCGTCCTGGACGTCCACGCACAGCCACGGCCCGTGCCGGTGCACGCGTGCGGTGACGGTCGTACCGGGCGGGGTGTGCGTTCTGGCGTTCGCGAAGAGATTGACCATGACCTGTTGCAGCCGTGCGGCGTCCGCGAGGACGAGCGCGGGCTCCTCCGGCAGTTCGAGCCGCCAGTTGTGGTCACGTCCGGCCGCCCGGGCGTCGCTCACGGCGTCGATGACGAGCGGTACGAGATCGGTCTGGTCGTACTGGAGCGGGCGTCCGGCGTCCAGCCGCGCGAGCAGCAGCAGGTCCTCCACCAGTCCGGTCATCCGGCTGGCCTCGGACTCGATCCGGCCGAGGGCGTGCCGGGTGTCGGGCCCGGTCTCCTCGCGGCCGCGTCTGGTCAGCTCGGCATAGCCCCGGATCGACGCCAGCGGTGTACGCAGCTCATGACTCGCGTCCGCGACGAACTGCCGTACGCGCATCTCGCTCTGCTGGCGTGCGTGCAGGGCGCTGTGGATGTGGTCGAGCATGCGGTTGAGCGCGGCGCCGACCTGACCGACCTCGGTGTGCGGGTCGGCCTCGGACTCCGGAACCCGCTCGTAGAGGGTGACCTCGCCGGTGTGCAGGGGGAGTTCGGAGACGCGGGTGGCGGTGGAGGCGACCTTGCGCAGGGGGCGCAGGGCCATACCGACGATGGTCGCACCCGCGAGGGATGCCGCGATGAGACCGGCGGCGGTGACGCTGACCTCGACGAGGATCAGGGTGTCGATGGTGCTGTTGACGTCCGAGGCCGGTACGGCGCCGTAGTAGTTGCCGTTGTCGCCGGTCTTGTACTCGACGCGATACTCACCCTCGCCGGGGATGTCCACGGTGTGCGGCTTGCCGTCCTGAGAAACGGAGCCGAGGGCCGCGAGCTGCGCCTTGGTGAGAGTCTTTGCGTTCATCTCGAGGTCGCTCGTGGACTTCTCACCGCGCTGGGCATCGGTGATGGAACCATTCACCACCTTGGCCGCGATGGTGCCTGGGGGCTGCGGACCCTTGGTGACGAAATCTTTGAGTTCGGGCGGGCGCGACTGCACCCTTTGCCCACCGGGCGCGCCGATGCCGTTCTTGGGCTGCGCGCCGGGCGGACCGAACGAGCCGGACGCGCGCGAGGCGACCTCGTTCAGCTGCCTGTCCAACTGCTCGTAAAGGTGCGAACGCAACGCGAGCGTCGTCACCGTGCTGATCACCGCGCAGACCACGGCGATCAGCACCACGGACGCGACGACGAGCCGCGTCCGCAGCGTGCGCGGCTGTCGTCCTCGCCCCTGCTTACGCGGCCGTCGTCGCCCGCTCATGACGCCGCGGGCTTGATCAGGTAACCGGCCCCACGCCTGGTGTGGATCATCGGCTCACGTCCGGCGTCGATCTTGCGGCGCAGGTACGAGATGTAGAGCTCGACGACGTTGGCCTGGCCGCCGAAGTCGTACGACCACACGCGGTCGAGTATCTGTGCCTTGCTGAGCACACGCCGGGGATTACGCATCAGGAACCGCAGGAGTTCGAACTCCGTCGCGGTGAGGTGGATGTTCTCCCCGGCACGCGAGACCTCGTGGCTGTCCTCGTCAAGGGTGAGGTCGCCGACGACGAGCACGGAGTCGGAACGCCGGTCGGCGGCACCGGAACGGCGGATCAGTCCGCGCAGCCGGGCCACGACCTCTTCCAGGCTGAAGGGCTTGGTGACGTAGTCGTCGCCGCCGGCCGTCAGCCCCGCGATGCGGTCCTCGACGGCGTCCTTGGCCGTGAGGAAGAGGACGGGCACGTCGGGCAGATCGCGGCGCAGGCGCCCCAAAACCGCGAGGCCGTCCATGTCCGGCAGCATCATGTCGAGGACAACGGCGTCGGGCCGAAACTCGCGCGCGGTCTGCACCGCACCCTGTCCGTCACCCGCGCTGCGGATCTGCCAGCCTTCGTAGCGAAGGGCCATGGAGAGCAGCTCGGTGATCGACAGCTCGTCGTCCACTACCAGCACTCGGACGGGGCTCCCGTCCGGCCTCAGCAGTTCGGTGCGCCCCTGGGGCGAGGTCGTGGTCATAGCGGACACCTTGTCGGGGTCCTCTGAGAGCACGCTTTCGGGAACCTGTGATTTCCCTGAGAAACACACAGGTGCCTCTCAGGGAACTCCTGGGAAGATCACGAAGTCCCCGAGGGGCGTTCCTGGGCGCTCCTGAGCGTCCCGCCAAGGAACCTATCCGGGCGTCCCGTTCAGGGACTGATCAGGCGTCCCGCTCAGGAACCGATCGTGAAGAGACGCGCACCGTTCTCGTAGCAGACCGCCCTCAGCCAGTCGTCTCCGAGCCCGAGCCGTTCGAGGGCGTGCAGCTGGTGGACGTACGGATAGGGGATGTTCGGGAAGTCGGTCCCCAGCAGGACCCGGTCACCGAGAGCGGCGAGCCGGGTCCTGGCCTCCCGCGGAAACGGCGCGAACCGCTCGCTGAAGTCCGTGAACGCCATCGTCGTGTCCAGCCGCACCTCCCCGTAGCGCTCCGCGAGGGCGAGGAAGTCCTCGTACTCGGGCATCCCCATGTGCGCCACGATCAGCCGCAGCCGGGGATGCCGGGCGAGGACACGGGCGACCGGCTCGGGCCCGGTGTGCTTGCCGGGCGCGGGCCCGGACCCGCAGTGGATCACGACGGGGACCCCGGCCTCGGCGAGCAGCCCCCAGGTGGAGTCGAGGAGTTGATCACTCGGGTCGTACGCCCCCACCTGGACGTGCGCCTTGAAGACGCGAGCCCCTTGCTCAAGTGCCTCCCGCACGTACCCCTCGACGCCCGGCTCGGGGAACAGGGTCGCGGTGTGCAGACAGTCGGGCGTCCGGCGGGCGAAGTCGACGGCCCAGGAGTTGAGCCACCGCGCCATCCCGGCCTTGTGCGGGTAGAGCATCGCGGTGAAGGCCCGTACCCCGAACTCCCGGATCACCGCGAGCCGTTCGCTCTCCTCGGCGCGGTAGGTGATGGGCCACTCGACGCCGCCGGTCAGCGGCCCGAGCGCGTCGAAGTAGTCCCACACCTTGCGCAGGACGCGCTCGGGCATGAAGTGCGTGTGGACATCGACGAGCCCCGGAAGCCCCAGCCGCTCCCAGAACCGCCGTACGTCCTCCCCGCCAGACCCGCCCTCCCCGTCAAACCCGTCAGACCCGTCAGACCCGTCAGACCCGTCAGACCCGTCAGACCCGTCAGACCCGTCAGACCCTTCAAAACCGTCAGATCCGTCGGCCGCGCGCACGCTCGCTCCTGCCACTCCGCCCTACCTCCTTGCTTCGCCCGTTCCCCGTGCCCTGCTCGTTCCCCGTGCCCTGCTCGGTCCCCGTGTCCTACTCGGTCCCCGTGTCCTACTCGGTCCCCGTGTCCTACTCGGGCCCCGTGTCCTACTCGGGCCCCGTGTCCTACTCGGGCCCGATGCCCCGCTCGGGCCCCGGAGTCCGCTCGAACTCATGGCTCCGCTCGACCTTGGCGATGTGCAGCGTGTAGCGCTCGTACCATTCGGCGCGGCCTCGCCGCTGTGCCGCGCGGTGCTCGGCGTGCCCGCTCCACTCCCGGAGCGCGTCCGCGTCCCGGAAGTACCCGACGGTGATCGCCAGCCCGCCCGGCGTGCGCGCGTAGTCCATGCCGAGGTAGCCCGGGATGTCCTTCACCAGCTCCTCCATACGCTCGTTGGTCTCTCCGTACCCTCTGTCCTCCTCGGTCCTGACGGAGGTGAACACGGCGGCGTAGTAGGGGGGTTCGTGGGCTGCGACAGGTGCAATGGAGTGATCGCTCATGGCAACCACTGTCGGGCCGGGTCTCCCCGCTCGTCCAGGCCCTTTCCGAACGGGATCCAAGAGGGATCCAACTCTTGACCCTCGGAGAACGGCATCCGCGCGGGCACTCACACTCGGGCACTCAGAAGAGTCCGTCCTGCTTCACGCTCCTGTCTTCCCACTCCCTTACGGGAACCGTCAGTTGCTCACCCCTGACCGCGGTCAGCTCCCACCCGGTCATGAGCCGCGTATCGACCACGACGACCCCACGCCCGGTCGAAAGATGCAGATCGGGGCCGGCCGCGGCGACCAGCTCCCCGCTCACCACACCGCCCGCGACCAGCTCGCTCACGACACCGACGGCGGGCTGGAGCCCTTCGAGCCCGAACACCTCGGTGTGATCGACGGCCTGGAAGGGCGCCCGCTCCAGGGACTCGGGCCAGCCTTCGAGCTCCATGACCCGCGCGTGCAGCTCCCGGATCTCCTCCAGCCGCTCGCCCGCCCCCGGCAACGCGGCCCGCACCGCCCTCTTCTCGGCGTACGGGATCCGATCCGGCACCCCAAGCCCGGCCCGCAGCAGCTCCTCGGTCCGCCGCGCCGCCATCAACGGCCCCTGCCCCAGCCAGCTGAAGACGACGGCCCCCTGCTCCAGCAGCCGAGCCGGCCCGCGCGCGACTCCGGTGATCCCGACCTTGACCATGCCGGGCCCGAACCACGCGAGGTACACGCGGTACGGCCGCGGATCGTCGGCCATCGTGTCGGCGGCCACGGAGTGCGCGCGGTCCAGCCGCGCGCACTCCTCACAACGGGCCCCCGCGCTCCGCCCCGACACCACCGCCCGCACCGGACACGCGTTCCCGCGCGCCCCCACACACGTCCGTACGCCCTCGTCCACCACCCCGAAGGCCACCCGCTTCCCCCAGGACAGCGCACTGCTCCGCCCGCCGCCCCACATCAGCACGGGGCCGTCGGCCGACCACCGCAGACCCGAACATCTCCACGTCTGTGCCATCACTCACGAGCGTAGGCGTTGCCACCGACAACGGAGCCGGGCGGCGATCAGGCTGCCGGCGAGCGGGCAGCCGTTCAGGTGGCGGACTCGGTCACGGGTTCACCACTCACAGGCTTACCGCCGACAGCCACGTCCGACCTGACCGCGGGCCGCCCACGCCCCGCCAGCCGGCACCCCAGACACCCGGGATGCCCCTCCCGCGCACGCAGGTCCCTGACCCGCAGTCCCCACTCCGAGGCCGGCCGCCGCCCGGGCGGCTTGCCCCACCCGGCGAGGTGGAGCACCCAGGTGACCAGCACGCTCACGACCACGACCGCCAGCCCGCCCCATTCGCCGAGGGCGTTGTCGGCGCAGACCCCCAGCCCGATGCCCGCCACCCCCACGGTGGCGATCCCGAATCCGATCCAGCCCGCGAGGGTGTGCCCCTCGTCATGCTTGCTCACGTATTGCCTCCCTCTGTCCGAACAGCGGAGTTTCGTGACGTGAAGGACTAGAATCCCTCACAGGCTAAGAAATCTACGCCAGGAACATCTCACGCGCTAAGGGAAATGCCCATGCAGCAGGGCACGCCGCGCCCACCCGCGACTGCGGCCCAGGCGCTGAGCGCCATGGACCACCTCATCGCGACGGGCATGATCGGCCAGCAGGAGATGGCCCAGCGGCTGAACCTGAACGTCACCGACCTCACCTGCTTCGGCTTCGTCCTGGAGGCGGGCGACACGCTGCTCACGGCCGGCGACCTCGCGGAGCGGGCCCACGTCACGACGGGCGCCGTCACGGGGATCCTCAACCGCCTCGAACGCGCCGACTACGTCACCCGCCGTCCCGACCCCGACGACCGCCGCCGCGTCCGCGTGGCCGCGAACCCGGACGCGGTCACCCGTGTCATGGCCCTTTACGAGCCGCACTACGCCCGCGTCACCGAACTCTTCTCCGACTACTCGCCCGCCGAAATCGCGGTCCTGTACGACTGGTTCACCCGTACGGGAAAGTTGATGAGCGAATACCTGGAGGAGCTGCGGAAGGGCGAATGAGCCTGTGCGCCTTCACCTAACGTGGGAAGGGCCCGAAGCCGCAAGTATGGGATGCGACTTCGGGCCCTTCTCCTTCGTCCGGCGTCCTCCGGCGTCCCCGGCATCCCCCGGCGTCCTCCTAAGGCAGCACGTACACCGGCGCCCCGTCTGCCGCGCGCCCGCTCTGCTTCATGCATCCGCGTTTGAGCAGCATCCGCACACTGTCGCGCACGCGCTCCACCGTCAGCCCGGTTCGCCCGGCGATGTCCTCCAGCCGGTACTGCGCCTCCCCCCGCACGAGCGCGGGCGCGAGATACGCCGCCACGGCGTGCACATCCGCGGTGACGACAAGATTCCTCGCCTGCCACCCCGCCAGCAGTTCCTGCGGAGTCATCACCGGCGGCTTCCCGCCCCCGCCGGCCGCCCCCATCCGCCCCGCGATCCGGTCCAAGGACTCGGCCATGCGCCCCAGGACCGCCGCCATCGCGTCCTGACTCCGGGCGATCGCCTCCTGGCTGCGAGCGATCACCTCCTGACCCCGAAAGATCATTTCCTGACTGCGCGCCATCGCGTCCTGGCTCCGGGCCATGGTGCTCCGGTCACCCTTCGACTCCCGCAACAGCTGATTCCTCTCAGCCATCAACTGCTCCCGTTGAGCCGCCAGCCGATTACCCTCGGCCATCAGGGCATTGCGCTCGGCCAGCATTTCGTTCCGCGCCGCCGCCCGCGCCGCGAACTCCTCGTCCGCCCGGATGTTCCGCTCCTCGAGCCGCACAAGGGCATCGGCGACCTCCTGGGGCACGACGTAGGCGACGCCACCGCCGGAGGCGGGCTGTACGGGGGCCGGCTCGAGTTCGTAGCAGCCGTCGCGCTGGATGGTCACGACAACCTCGGCCACCCAGGCCTTGAAGGGCTCGCACTCGGGCTTGGTGCACCCGTTGACCAGTTGGACGAGCCCCTGCAGATTCACCATCTTCATCGACTTCTTGAGCCCGTGACCTGCAATCTTGCTCAAGGCGTCTACTCCATAGACGCTTCGTGCAAGATCCTCGAGGCTCTGTTGGCAATCTTCCGCAACATGCCAGAGAAGGGCTTGGCGGGTGTTGGTGTAGCCAAGATCCTTGGCCACGTCCGCCGCCGGGAACCAGTGCTCCCCCTCAGCCGGCGTCAGCCTCCGCACCCGCGCCCCCGTCGCCGCGAACACGAAGTCGTTGACGTCGATCGCGTCCTGCTCGTACATCGAGCATCACCTCCATGCCGGAAAATAGGCGAGGAGTCATTCAACTCCCGTAGAAATCAGCGACGTTCACTCGATAGGCGACAGCAGGATCGATTCCCCGCAAGCACCCCCACACCGGAAGCGCGCCGCGGCGACGGCGTGCGGGCCGGGGATTGTGCTCAGCCCGACGGCCTCGGTCAAGTCCCGACTTCTCGCGTCACGTGATTCAGGGACATGACCCGATGCAAAGGACCGGGCCTAATGGACACATGCGATGCACGGCCGGAAACCCGTAATACGCAGACCATTCGTCAACCCACTGTCCCCCCTCCCCCCACTTCCACGGGATGTGAATTTCCATGACTCGCCGTTCCCATTTCCAGCGTCTTCTGCTGCTCGCCGCCTCGACCACCGTGATCGCCGGAGGCGCGGTGCTGCCCAGCAGCGCGATGGCCGCCACGGCGGCGCCGCACACGGCCGCCGTCACCACGGTCGCCTCCGATCATGACGGTCACCGTCAGCACGGCAGCCCCACCTCCGCCAAGCAATGGGTGGAGACCACCGACGCCGTGAGCGGCATCAAGTTCCGGCTCCCCGAAAAGCCCAGGGTCATGCAGTTCACCCAGGCCACGGACGGAATGAACGGTCGCCTTTACAAGGTGAAGACCAATAACGGGGCCATCGTCTTCGCGGTCTTCGACCTGCCCTGCGCGAAGGGGGACCTCAACGACGGTCTTCGGGGCTTGGTGGACGGCTACAACGCGGCCGTCCCGTCCTCCAAGCACAAGCTCTCCAGCACCGGCGCCCACATGATCACGGTCCACGGCCAGCCGGCCCTCGACGCGCGTCTCTCCGCCCGTGACGGCGCTTCGGGCTCCGCCCGCCTCATCGCCGGCGAAGACCACTTCATCGAGATCATCTCCCTCAGCCCGAAGGGAAAGGAGAAGCCCATGAGTGAGACCTACCAGAAGCTCCTCGCGAGCATCCGCAACCCGGCCGCCCACGCCACCCATGCCGACTGACGCCCACAAGACCGAACACTCCGACGACGACCGAAGCCACAGCCCCGTACTCCCCGAATGCCAGCGGCCCCGGATCTCCGGGGCCGCTGGACTGCCCGAGCGACGTCCGCACACCTGGCCTCCGTTACCGCAGCCCCATTCCGAGATCCTCATGGTGTGGATATCGAATTCGACGTCGATCGATAACGTCCGCGGAGAGAGCGCGATACCGACGACGCCTGACACTTCGCCTACGCACTTCCTGCGCGGACACCGACCGGTCAAACCGAATACAGCCGAACTGCGCAATACTCTCGGCAAGCCGGGCTGGAACTTCACGTTCATCCGGCATTCCACCTCCCTCTCCGACACGGCGGAGAAGTGGCGAGCGCATGCCCGACGCCCACGGACCAGCCACGCCTTGACGCTACCCGCCGTCTCCTGGACCACGTCCCGGGTCTCCGGGAGGTCACCGGTCATCGCTTGGAGCTGCCGAACGAACCTGGGATGAGCCAGTGCGTCGCTGAACGCCGCAAGGCAAGCAAGACAGCACGACCTTCAAAACCGCCGCGGTCAGCGCCCTCGCGCTCGGCAGTCCTGCCCTGACAGCGGGGTCACGGGTTCACGCGGCCCCGTCGACTTCGCACTCCGCACCGGACGACGAGTCCGTGCGCGCCCAGAAGACCGACGTCGTCCCGCAAAAGCCAGAGGCCCTGTGGATCACTCCACAGGGCCTCTGATCTGATGTGCACTCGGCAGGATTCGAACCTGCAACCTTCTGATCCGTAGTCAGATGCTCTATCCGTTAAGCTACGAGTGCTTGTTCTGTTGTTTCCTGCTTCGTCCCGCTTCCCGGGCTTTCGGCCCGCTCGCGGCGACAGGAAGAACATTACATGACTGCCGCCGCCATGTGAAATCCGTTTGCCACACCCCTTGTGAGCTGGGCAAACGCGCTCCGCAGGTACTCAACACCGAAGCCCCGGTCCAAGTGGACCGGGGCTTCGGATCTTGACGCGGAGGCGGAGGGATTTGAACCCTCGATGGGCTTTAAGGCCCAAACCGCATTAGCAGTGCGGCGCCATAGACCGGACTAGGCGACGCCTCCCGCACAACCGCCCGCGCGAGCGCAAGTGGTGCGTGCAGATGATGACACAGCCGGGTGGGGTGTCACCAATCGGCTCCCACGGTACTAGGCAGTCGGGCCACAGAGCAAAGTCCCGAGGAGTCGGAGAGCCGAGGAGTCGGAGAGCCGGAGAGCCGGAACTCCTGAGAGACGCGGGGCGCAGGCGTCGGTCGCGCGCAACCGCACGCGCCCCCTCGCGTTAGTCAGGTCATGTTGCGTCGTCTCGTCCTCACCGCCGCCGCGTCCGTCGCGGCACTGTCCGCCGTTCCCGCCCTGCCCGCCGTCGCCCAGGCCGGAGCCGCCCGCGCGGAGCCGGCCTCCCTGAGCCTGATGCCTCCGCCGGCCCACGACGAGGAGTCCGGGGACCGGCTGACCGTGACCGTCCAGCACACGGAAGGCGGCGACGGGACGTACGAACTGCGATGTCATCCCGATGGCGGCAGTCACCCCGACGTGGGCGAGGCGTGCGCGACGCTGGACCGGCGGACCACCTGGGGCAAGGACCCCTTCGCCCCCGTGGCACCGGGCATGATGTGCACGATGATGTACGGCGGTCCGGCCACCGCCCATGTGACCGGGACCTGGGCCGGGCGGCCCGTCGACGCGCGGTTCGACCGGGCGGACGGCTGCCAGATCGCGCGCTGGGACGCGCTCGTCCCCCTGCTCCCCGGCTCCGCCCACAGCGGCGGCACGGCTCGGGCATGGTGACGCCGTGGTTCGGCGAGGTAGGGAGGGAAGGGATGAAATGCGCGGTCACAGGTTCTTCCGTTCTTCTGCGTGCGACCTCCCTCTCATCCGGCGCCGCGAGCGCAACCTCTGCCCGTAGACTCCCTCGCGTGACACGCTGCGGGCAGGTTGGCAAGATGGCCCTCGCGGTCGGCAAGGTGCGGTAACAGGGAGGAAGCGTCTCGTGAGCAGCAGGCCATCCCGAGGCGCTGCTCGCCTCGCAGCCATACTGGACGCGCTGCCCGATGCGTTGGTGCTGGTCAACGCCAATGGCACGGTCGTCAACGCCAACACCATCGCCCTGGAGGCCTTCGAGGCCCCGGGTACGGCTCTGGTGGGCCGGGGGCTGCTCGATCTGCTGCCGCAGTTCGACTCGCGGCTGATCCCCGGGTCCATGCGGCGGCCCGAGACGATCGACCAGAGCGGGCGGACCAAGCCGACCAGGATGATCGCGCGGCGGACCGACGGCAGCGAGTTCCCGGTCGAGGTCACCAGCGCGAACCTGGAGAACGGCCAGCAGGCCTACGACAGTTACGGTCCCGCCCCTGACGAGCTGCTCATGCTCGTCGTACGCGATCTGTCGGGCACCGTCGACACCGAGGCCGAGCTCGCGCGTTCGCAACGACAGACCGAGATGATCCTGCGTGCGGCGGCCGAGGGTGTCGTGGGCACGGACACGGAGGGGCGGGTCGTCCTCGTCAATCCGGCGGCCGCTCAGATACTGGGATACCGGGCCAGTGATCTCGGCGGGCAGGACCTGCACGCCCTCATCCTTCACTCACGCGCGGACGGCGAGTCCTTCGCGTACGAGGAGTCCCCGCTCGCCGACACCCTGCGCTCCGGGCGCAAGCACCGGGTACGCGGGCAGGTGTTGTGGTCCAAGTCCGGGGACAAGGTGCCGGTCGACCTGACGACCGCTCCGGTGCGCGACGGGGACCAGCTCGTCGGCGCCGTGATGACCTTCACCGACCGACGGCCGTACGACAGCCTCGTCGAGGAGAAGGACGCCGAGGCCACCCTGCACGCGGAGGAGATCGAGCGGATCGGCGAGGAGCACGCGGCGGAGCTGGAGACGCTGCGTGAGCGGCACGCCGCTGAGCTCGCCGAGGTGCGCGAGCGCCACGAGGAGGAACTCGCCGCGGGCGACGAGCGGTACGCGGCGCTCGGCGAGCGCGAGAAGGACCGCTACGAGGCACTGACCGCCCGGCACGACCAGCTCCTCGCGGTGCTCGGCCAGTCCCTGCGCGGGCCCCTCGACCAGCTGCGCGGTGAGCTCTCCAAGCTCGCCGCCGACGACGCCGGACAGCTGTGGCCCGAGGCCAACCAGGTGCTTCACCACCTCGCGGCGGGCTACTCGCGGATCACGACCCTCGTCGACAACGTGCTCGGCTATCAGCGGCTGGACGCGGGGGCCGAGCAGATCGTCCGTACGAACGTGATGCTGGACGCGGTCGTCGCGGCCGGTGTCGACGGGGCCGTCGAACTGATCGGACCCGGGCGTGTGCAGTTCGCCGTGCACGCGCCGCCCATCGAGGCCGAGGTCGACCCGCAGCGGCTCGCGCAGGCGCTGGCACACCTCATCGCGGACGTGGCCGGTGTCGACGCGACCGGCAACGCGCCGGTGTCCGCGGGCGGCTACATGGACAACACCGTCGTCGTGGCGGCGGCACAGCGCGGCGAGGTCGTACGGATCGAGGTGCGCGGGCCGTACAGCGGGGGAGACCCGGTGCACGAGCCGATCGTGCGCGGGATCGTGCGCGCGCACGGCGGCGTGCTGCAGACGCACGAGGTGCCGGGGATGAGCGGCAGCGCGTTCGTGCTGGAGGTGCCGATCGGCGACGGGGCCGGAGCGATGGCCCCCGAGGCCCCGGTGTCGACCGGTGCCGAGATTGCCCTTCCCGAGCAGGCCTCGCACCAGAACGGCGGCAACCAGGGCGGTGGCAGGCGGCGGGCCCGGCGGTCCTCCGTGGATGCCTTCCTGGAGAGCGAGGTCGCCCCCGCGGAGCCGGTCACGGCCGAGGGCGGTGCGGCCGCTCCCACCGGGCGGCGCAGGCGCCGTACGGACGCGGCGCAGGAGGCCGCCGAGGTGTCCGTGCCCGCGCAGGCCCAGGGCCCCGGTGACGGCGACGCCGTCGCCACCGGGCGCCGTCGTGGGCGGCCGAGCCCGGTCGAGGGCGCGGACGGCGACGCGGCCGAGGGTGTGTCGGAGGGCGCGGTCGTGATGGCGGCCGAGCACGGGGCGGGAACCGCGGCCGTGGGTACGGGACTGGGCGGGACGGTGCCTCCGCAGGGGGTTCCCGTGGCTTCTCCGCAGGGGGTGCCCGTGCCGTCCGGGCGGCGGGCACGGCGTGACGGCGAACAGCACGCGCTGCCGCCCGCGTTGCCCGCGGCTCCCAGCGCCCCGAGCGTGTCCGGTACTCCGGGTGCCCCGGAGGCCGTGCCCGCCGAAGGTGCGGGCGCGCAGCCGACCGGGCGGCGTCGGCGGGCGCTGGCCGCGGCGGCCGAGCGGGCCGCCGCGCAGGACGGGGGCGCCCGGACCGTGTTCGCGCTTCCGCCCGCGGAAGCGGACCGCTCACCCGAGTACATCCAGGCCGAACAGGCCCAGCAGGCGCAACGAGCCCAGCAGCAGCTCCTGGAGCAGGCGGGGGACGCCCTCGGCGGCGTCGCCGGTCGTGACCAGGGGGACGAGGGCCGGCACGACGGGATGGCGCACGACCCGGCCGACGATCACACTCCGCCCCAGCCGCACCCGGTTCCCGCGCCGTCGGGACTGCGGACCCGCCAGGCCCCGGCACCCGCCGCGGCTCGGCCGGACGCGGCGGCGGTTCCGGCCCAGGGCGTCCCCGTACCGGCCACCCCGGCACCCGGAGCCCCGGCACAGGCCGTCCCCGCGCAGGCCCCGGCCCCTTGGCCGGCCCCGAACGGCGAGGACACCTCCGGCGCCGGCACTCCCGTACCGCCCGGCACCTCCGTGTCTCCGGGAGCGCCCGTAGCGCCCGGCGCACCCGCCCCCGCGGCGGCCGCGCGCCAGGCCCAGCCGCAACCGCAGACTCCTGCCGCCGGCACGCCCCTCCCGCCGGAGCAGCCCGCACAGCAGGTGCCCCGGCCGGGGGCTCAGCCGCGGATCGCCCAGCCGCTGCCCGCCGAGGCCGCCGCGCCGGTCGACCCCAACTCGACGCAGGGGCGCGCGTTCAGCGTGCGGACGCTCGGGCAGGGTGTGCCGTTCAGCCGCCAGCCGGCGCCGAAGCAGCCGGGGGCCGTACCGGCCCAGGCACAGCAGACCGCCACGCCTCCCCCGCACCAGACCAACGGCTCCGGCCGCCGCCGCAAGCTCGGCACTCCCCCCGCGCCCGCCTCCGAGCGCCCCGAAACGACGGCGCGTCCGCACCCGCAGGCCGGGCAGACCGCCACGGCTCCCGGGCCGAGGCTGCCCGGAGCGACCGAGGGCGCCGGTCGGTCGTACGCCATAGGAGCCCCGGACAAGAACGCCGACGAGGGTCCTGAGCCGCTGGACGGTCCCGGTGGCGCGGTCGAGGTCGCCGACCAGCCGCAGCCGCGGCCCGTGGACGACGAGCTGCCCCCGGAGCCGCTGGACAACCCGCGCCGCCTCCTCGTGTGGCCCGCGCCGGACGTGACGACCCAGCAGGCGCTGAGCGACCGCGGCTACCGGCCCGTCGTCGTGCACTCGCGCGAGGAGGTGGACGCGCAGATCGCCGCGTTCCCGGCCGCGCTGTTCGTGGACCCGCTGACCGGTCCGATCACACGTACCGCGCTGCAGTCGCTGCGCCAGGCCGCCGTCGCCGCCGAGGTTCCGGTACTGGTGACGGCAGGACTGGGGCAGGCGACGCGGGAGGCGGCGTACGGCGCCGATCCCGCCGTACTCCTGAAGGCGCTCGCGCCGCGGGACTCCGAGCAGCACCCGCCGCGCGTGCTGCTCATCGAGGAGCACGCGGAGATCGCGCTGGCGTTGACCTCGACGCTGGAGCGGCGCGGAATGCAGGTGGCGCGGGCGTCCACGGACGAGGACGCGGTCACGCTGGCCTCTCAGATGCGGCCGAACCTGGTCGTGATGGATCTGATGCAGGTACGGCGTCGGCGCGCCGGGATCGTGGACTGGCTGCGGGCGAACGGGCAGTTGAACCGCACCCCGCTCGTCGTCTACACCGCGGCTGTCGACCAGGCCGAACTGCCGCGGCTCGCCGCGGGTGAGACGGTCCTGTTCCTCGCCGAGCGCTCGACGAGCGTCGAGGTGCAGGACCGGATCGTGGATCTGTTGGCGCGCATCGGCACGAACTGACCCGCTGGGCTCCGGGCCTCGGAACTGGGTTCATTCATACGAAGGTTGGGGTGCTGTTTCACGTGAAACAGCACCCCAACCGTCATTCTGTCGCCGAGGACCTCAGAGCTGGGTGACGTCCAGCGTGCCCTCCGCGTACTGCCTGCGCAGCACCTTCTTGTCGAACTTGCCGACGCTCGTCTTCGGGACCGACTCGATGATCGTCCAGCGCTCGGGGAGCTGCCACTTGGCGATCTTGCCCTCCTCGGCGAGGAAGGTACGCAGCGACACGAAGTCGGCGGTGGCGCCCTCCCTGAGGACGACCGTGGCGAGAGGGCGCTCGCCCCACTTGTCGTCGGGAACGGCGACGACGGCGGCCTCCGCGACGGCCGGGTGGGACATCAGCGCGTTCTCCAGGTCGACGGAGGAGATCCACTCGCCGCCCGACTTGATGACGTCCTTGGCGCGGTCGGTGAGGGTCAGGAAGCCGTCGTGGCTGATCGTGCCGACGTCGCCGGTCTTGAGCCAGCCATCCTCGCTGAACTTGTCGGCGGGGCGGACCGGTTCGGCGCCCTGGCCGCCGTAGTAGGCGCCCGCGATCCAGGGGCCGCGCACTTCCAGCTCGCCTGCGGACTCACCGTCCCAGGGGAGGCGTTCGCCGCCGGGGCCGGTGAGGCGGGCCTCCACGCCGGCCGGGAAGCGGCCCTGGGTGAGGCGGTACGCGAACTCCTCGTCCGTGCCCATGGCACTGGCCGGCGGCCGGGCGATCGTGCCCAGCGGGGAGGTCTCCGTCATGCCCCAGGCGTGGCAGACGCGCATGCCCAGCTTGTCGAAGGCCTCCATGAGGGAGGGCGGGCAGGCCGAGCCGCCGATGGTGACCTGGGTGAGCGAGGAGACGTCCCGGGGCTTGGCGTGCAGTTCGCCGAGCAGGCCCTGCCAGATGGTGGGGACGGCCGCGGCGTGCGTCGGCCGCTCGGACTCGATCATCTCGGCGAGCGGCGCGGGCTGAAGGAAACGATCCGGCATGAGGAGGTTGACGCCGGTCATGAACGTGGCGTGCGGCAGGCCCCAGGCGTTCACGTGGAACTGGGGGACCACCACGAGCGAGGTGTCCTGGTCGGTGAGCCCCATCGACTGGGCCATGTTGACCTGCATGGAGTGCAGGTAGATCGAACGGTGGGAGTAGATGACGCCCTTGGGGTCGCCGGTGGTGCCGGAGGTGTAACACATGGCCGCGGCGGCCCGCTCGTCCAGCTCCGGCCAGTCGTACGTCGTCGGCTTGCCCGCGATCAGCTCGTCGTACTCGTGCACCTGGACGCTCGCGCCCTCGAGCAGCGAACGGTCACCGGGGCCCGACACGACCACGTGCTCGACCGTCGGCAGATGGGGGAGCAGCGGCGCGAGCAGCGGCAGCAGCGAGCCGTTGGCGATGATCACGCGGTCGGCGGCGTGGTTGACGATGAAGACGAGTTGTTCCGCGGGGAGGCGGAGGTTGAGCGTGTGCAGGACGGCGCCCATGGAGGGGATCGCGAAGTACGCCTCGACGTGCTCGGCGTTGTTCCACATCAGCGTCGCCACACGGTCGTCGTCCTCGACACCGAGGTCCTCGCGCAGTGCGTGCGCGAGCTGGGCGGCCCGGTCGCCGATCTCGGCGTAGGAACGGCGCTGCGGCTCTCCCTCACCCGTCCAGGTGATCACCTGCGATGTGCCGTGGATGGCCGACCCATGGGTCAGGATCCTTGAGATCAGCAGCGGTACGTCCTGCATCGTGCTCAGCACGGCGTCCTCCCGGGGCGACATTGCCTACGAGGCGGTAAGGGATGCGCTGATTCTGCGCACATACCACGCGGTATGTCACTAGCTCCGGACGATCGATCAGGTCACAGGGGTCGTTCGGCGCGGACGGGAACTTTTCCGCGGGGGCCGTTGGGCCCGGATCTGCCGAAGGTCAGCGCACGGGTTCCAGCTCGGGGTCCTCGCGCAGCTTGCCCAGCGCCCGTGACACCGCCGACTTGACCGTGCCGACGGAGACACCGAGTACCTCCGCGGTCTGCACCTCGCTGAGGTCCTCGTAGTACCGCAGGACGACCATGGCCCGCTGCCGGGCCGGGAGCTTCATGATGGCGCGCCACATCGCGTCGTGCAGCGCCTGTTGCTCGGCCGGGTCCCCGGCGGGGACGCCCTCCGGCTCCGGCAGTTCGTCGCACACGAACTCGTCGACCTTGCGCTTGCGCCACTGTGAGGTCCGGGTGTTCAGCAGCGCACGCCGTACATAGCCGTCGAGTGCGCGGTGGTCCTCGATCCGCTCCCACGCGACGTAGGTCTTGGTCAGCGCGGTCTGCAGCAGGTCCTCGGCGTCGCTCGGGTTCGCGGTCAGCGAGCGGGCGGTACGCAGCAGCACCGGCTGGCGTGCCTTCATGTACGACGAGAACGACGGGTACGGAAGGGTCCGCGTCCCGACGTTCGAACCCCTGGTGCAGACGAGTGTGGTCATGGCTCCACGCTAGGAGTGACCCCTACCTTTTCGGATCGGCCGCAGGTCCCGAAGCGATGTCCCCCTCAGGTTGTAGGCGGGGGGCTGGCCCCACCTCCTGAGGGTGGACGAGCGGCCCCCGCACCCTGAGGGTTCACCCCTGAGGGACCCATACGGCAGTAGTACGGCGGCGGCTGCCGTACTACCCGGAGAGGCCCCGAGGGCTCCGCGACGCACGGAGAGCCGAGCGAGCCCGACAGCGTACTCACCCCCCGTCCGCCCCCAGGATCAGCCCCGACGTGGGGACCCCGGTGCCCGCGGTGACCAGGGTGCGGCGGGCGCCCGGTATCTGGTTCACGGATGTGCCGCGCAGCTGGCGTACGGCCTCCGCCACCCCGTTCATCCCGTGCAGATACGCCTCCCCGAGTTGGCCGCCGTGGGTGTTCAGCGGCAGCCGCTCCTCGGCGACGAAGTCCGCGGCCTCCCCCGGCTTGCAGAACCCGAACTCCTCCAACTGCATCAGCACGAACGGCGTGAAGTGGTCGTACAGGATGCCCACGTCGATGTCCTTGGGGGTCAGCCCCGAGGTCCGCCACAGCTGGCGCGCCACGACCCCCATCTCCGGCAGCCCGGTCAGCTCGTCCCGGTAGAAGCTCGTCATCTGTTCCTGCGCCCGGCCCGCGCCCTGGGCGGCCGCGGAGATCACCGCGGGTGGGTGCGGCAGCTCCCGGGCGCGCTCCAGGGAGGTGACGACCAGCGCCTGGCCGCCGTCCGTCTCCTGGCAGCAGTCCAGCAGCCGCAGCGGCTCCACGATCCACCGCGAGGCCGCGTGTTCGGCGAGGGTGATCGCTCTGCCGTGGAAGTACGCCGCCGGGTTCGTCGCCGCGTACTTGCGGTCCACCACGGCGACGTGGCCGAACGCCTCGGGCGTCAGTCCGTAGGTGTGCAGATACCGCTGGGCCGCCATCGCCACCCAGGACGCCGGGGTGAGCAGCCCGAACGGCAGCGCCCAGCCCAGCGCGACCCCCTCGGCGGACGGCTCCCGCTGCTGCACCCCCGCCCCGAATCTCCGCCCCGACCGCTCGTTGAACGCCCGGTAGCAGACCACGACCTCGGCCACCCCGGTCGCCACCGCGAGCGCCGCCTGCTGGACGGTCGCGCAGGCCGCCCCGCCCCCGTAGTGCACCCGGGAGAAGAAGGACAGCTCGCCGATCCCGGCCGTCTGTGCGACGGTGATCTCCGGACTGGTGTCCATGGTGAACGTGACCATCCCGTCCACCTCGGCCGGTGTCAGCCCCGCGTCGTCGAGCGCCGCCCGCACCGCCTCCGCGGCGAGCGTCAGCTCGCTGCGCCCGGAGTCCTTGGAGAACTCGGTGGCCCCGATCCCGACGATCGCCGCCCGGCCGCCGAGCCGGTCCCTCGTGCGCACGCTCACGAGACACCTCCGGGCGGCAGGGTGACCGTCACGGTCCCGGTCACATGTCTGCCGATGCCGTTCGCCCCGACGACGCGCACGGTCGCGGTGTCGCCCTCGACCTCTTCGACCCTGCCGGTCAACACCATTGTGTCGCCGGGGTAGTTGGGCGCCCCCAGCCGTATGGCCACCTTGCGGAGGACGGCGTCCGGCCCGAAGTGGTCCGTGATGTACCGCCCGACGAGGCCGTTGGTGGTCAGGATGTTCATGAAGACGTCGGGGGAGCCCCTGTGCCGCGCCAGCTCGGCGTCGTGGTGCACGTCCTGGTAGTCCCTGGACGCGATCGCCCCGGCCACGATCAGCGTGCGCGTGATCTCGATCTCCAGCGGCGGCAGCTCGTCACCGGCCCGCACGCACTCGCCCTCTCCGGCCCGCACGCGCTCGCCCTCCCCGGCCCGCACGCGCTCGCCCTCTCCGGCCCGAACGCGCCGTCCCTCACCCCGCACGCGCTCCCCTTCCCCGGCCCTCATGTCTCCTCCTCCCCGCTCGCGATCAGCTCCCCCAGTTCCTGGAGGACCTCGCTCCCGCACCCCAGGTACGCGTCCAGCTGCCGCCCCCACAGGAAGTGCCGGTGCACCGGGTGCTCCAGGTCGGCGCCCGTCCCTCCGTGCAGATGCTGGCCCGTGTGCACGACCCGCTGCCCCGCCTCGGACGCCCACCAGGCCGCGGTCAGCGCGTGCGTCGCGTACGCGAGCCCCTCGTCGCGCCGCCATGCCGCCTCGTACGCCGTCACCCGTATCGCCTCGGTGTCCATGTACGCGTCCGCGGCGCGGAGTTGGACACCCTGCTTGGCGGCGAGCGGACGTCCGAACTGCTCGCGTGTGTTGGTGTGCTCCACGGCTCGTGCCAGCGACCCGGCGCACACGCCGGCCTGCAGCCCCGCGAAGGCGGTCCGGGCGGTGGCGAGCACGTCGTCGTACGCGTCCGCCCCGCCCACCGGCTCACCCGGTGTCCCGTCGAGCGTCAGCCGTCCCGCCGCCCAGGGTGCCGTCAGCTCGACCGGCGCGCACCGCGCGTCAGCTGTCCGTACGAGCCACAACCGGCGCCGGTCGTCCGCGACGAGCACATGGGTGGCGTCACGCAGCCACGGCACCACGGGGACGACTCCGCTCAACCGCCCCGCCGCGTCCGCCTGTACGCCCCCCGGCTCGAAGACCGCCCCGCACACCACCGCCGTCCCGTCCCCGATCCCCGGCAGCAGCCGCTCCCGCAGCTCCGGTGAACCGTGGGCCGACACCGCCAGCAGCCCGTACACGCAGCTCGCCGCGAACGGCACCTGGGCCGTGGTGCGCCCCTGCTCCTCCAGGAGCAGCACCAGACCGAGCAGCCCCGTGTCCGCGACGGCCGCCACCAGCCCGGCCGCGCAGAGCGCCTTCCACGTCTCGGCGTCGCTGCCGGTGCCGGCCGCGGCGAGCCGCTCCGGGGTGGCGAGGTCGCCGAAGATCCGCGCCGCCAGGTCGCGGGCGGCCGTCTGTTCCTCGGTGGGCGTGAAGTCCATGTCAGCCTCCCCCCTCCGCGCCGGCCCGGAAGACCGGCAGCACCAGCTCCTCGTCGTACCGCTCGAACCGGAGCCGCACGGGCATACCGATCCGCACCTTGTCGTACGGCACCCCGATGACGTTGCTGACGATCCGGACGCCCTCGGCCAGCTCGATCAGGCCCACGGCGTACGGAGGGTCGAAGGCGGGGAACGGCGGGTGGTGCATGACGACATACGAGTAGACCGTCCCGTCTCCGCTCGCCTCGACCGTGTCCCACTCCGGGGAGCCGCACGCGCCGCACCCCGGCAGCCAGGGAAACCGCAGCGTCCCGCAGCCCCCGCACCGCTGGATCAGCAGCTGGTGCCGGCCGACGCCCTCCCAGAACCCGGCGTTGTCCCGGTTGACGACCGGTCGCGGCCGGGCCGCCTTGGACTTGGTGCGTGCCGGGGCGTACTTGAGGATCCGGAAACGGTGCGTACCCGCCGGCTCCCCGTTCGCCCGTACGTCCATCCGTGTCGTGACGAAGTGCCCGGTGCCCAGCTTGGTGGTCTTGCGCTCGGAGACCGACTCGATCACCGCGTCGAAGGTGATCTCGTCGCCGGGCCGCAGCGGACGCAGATACTCCTGCTCGCAGTCGGTGGCCACCACGGAGGTACAGCCGGCCTCGTCGAGCAGACCGAGCAGCTCGTCGTACGCGTCCGAGCGGCCCTCGTGCCCGGACAGGCCGCCCATCGTCCACGCCTGGAGCATGGTGGGCGGCGCCACGGCGTCCGGACCCGTGTACGCCGCGTTGGTGTCGCCCATCGCCTCGCACCAGTGCCGGATCATCGGCTCGTTGACCCGGTCCTTGCCCACGCCCGCGACGGCCGCCGCACGCCCTTCGTACGCCTTGAGCCGCGCCACCGGCCCGGCCGCCTCGTCGCTCACCGCCGCCCCCTCGTCATCCCGAGCCGCATGGTCGCCACGATCTCCCGCTGCACCTCGCTCACCCCGCCCCCGAACGTGTTGATCTGCGCCGCCCTGTTCATCCGCTCCAGCTCGCCGTCCCCGAACACACCCGGCGAACCGGAGCGCACCAGTGCCCCCGCACCCACGACTTCCTGACACATTCGGTACGAAGCGACCGCCGATTCCGTTCCCGCGACCTTCACCCCGCTCGCGTCGCCGGGGGCCAGCCGGCCGGCCCCGACATCCCCCACCAAACGCCAGTTGAGCAGGCGTGATGCCGCCAGCCGGGCATGCACCTCGGCCAGCCGAAAACGCACCCAGGGCTCGTCAACGCGACGCCGTCCCGTCACCGGATCGGGGGTGCGCACCGCCCGCAGCGCGGCCGCGTAGAAATCCTCGGCCTGCATGCCGATCGCGGCGAGCGCGACCCGCTCGTGGTTGAGCTGGTTGGTGATGAGCTCCCAGCCGCCGTTCTCCTCGCCGACGAGGTTCGAGGAGGGGACGCGGATGCCGTCGTAGTACGTGGCCGTGGTGGTCAGCCCGCCCACCGTCTCGATCGGTGTCCACGAGAAGCCCGGCGCGTCCGTGGGCACGAGGACGATCGAGATGCCCCGGTGCTTGGGCGCGTCGGGGTCGGTGCGGCAGGCGAGCCAGATCCAGTCGGCCTGCTGGGCGTTGGAGGTGAAGATCTTCTGCCCGTCGATCAGCCAGGACTCGCCCTCCCGCACGGCGCGCGTGCGCAGCGAGGCCAGGTCCGTGCCCGCCGAGGGCTCCGAGTACCCGATCGCGAAGACGAGGTCGCCCTTGAGGACGCGCGGCAGGAAGTACTCCTTCTGCGCCTGACTCCCGTATTTCATGAGGGTCGGTCCGACGGTGTTCAGCGTGACCATCGACACCGGCGCTCCGGCCCGGTACGCCTCGTCGAAGAACACGAACTGCTCGTCGGCTCCGCGCCCTTGGCCCCCGTACGCGACGGGCCAGCCGATGCCGAGCAGTCCGTCGGCGCCGATGCGGCGCAGCAGCGCGCGCTGCCTGCCGGGGTCGTCGGCGGGCGGGGGACCGTCGGGCATCAGGTCCCGGAAGTACGTACGCAGTTCGGCGCGCAGCCGTTGCTGGCGCTCGGTGGGGGCGAGGTGCACGGCGGCGGCCCTCCCGGACCTCGTACGAACAAGGTTTTCTGACTGTCCGTCAGATATCGAAGGCTGTCAAGGTCACGACGGACCCGTCGAGGCCGGACACGCGAAAACGCCTGCGCGACGGCACCGAAGCACCGTCGCACAGACGCGTTACTACCCCACGAAGCACCCCACACGGTGCTTCAAGGCCGGTGAGCCCGTCGAGGTCGGGCGAACCGGCCCCGGCTCACCAGAGGTTGGTGAAGTTGATGACGGTGTGCGACTGGTCGATGGCCGTGAACGCGGAGTTCTTGACCTGAGCCGTGTTGCTCTGGTTCGAGGCCCCGGAGCCGACCGCCTGCTGCTGTGTGGTGGAGGAGTTGCCGTTGTTGTCGTGCCCGACCCCGCTGCCGCTGACGGTTGCCACGCCCGCGTTCGATCCGTCGTCCGCGAACGCGCCGTTGTCCGCCGCGGCGACACCCGTGAAGAGGGCGGCGGCGAGGGGCAGGGCCGAGACGGCGGCGAGAACACGGGCGGTACGGATGCTTGCCATGTGAATTCCTCCAAGAACCGGATGTACGGACCGGCGCGAACCGGGAAGTACTGCTCGTTCCAAGGCGGTTGGCCGACCGCCCCGGCGCTGATCACGACGTCGCGAGTCCAGAGTTGCCCACCGAATCCCCGGCGAACCACCCCGGAAGCCATGATTCGCCCTCAAGCGTGAGTACATGTCGATAAACCCTCTTCATGACAAGAAACCCCAGCTCGGGTCGGATCGGACAGCTCGCTCCCGGGCACCCCAAGGGAGGAACCGTTCCATCACTTTTCTGATCAATCCCTGCCGAATCACCATCCGGCACCCCCGCACCCGGCGAGCCCTTCCCTTTTTCGAACACTCGTACGAACATGGAGGCATGGCCACCATCGACCGGCAGGCCACGACCCTGGCCCTGGCCCACGCCCTGTCCGCCGCCGAACGCGGCCTCGCGGTGATCCCGCTGTCCCGCACGAAGCTCCCGGCCCTGCGTTCCCCCCACCGCGACGACCCCGATCCCAACCCGCCGACCCCTCCCTGCCGCGGCGAATGCGGCCGCTTCGGACACGGCGTGTACGACGCCTCCACCGACCCCCGCCGCATCCGCGCACTCTTCGCCGCCGCGCCCTGGGCGACCGGCTACGGCATCGCCTGCGGCCTCGACCCGCACCGCCTCATCGGCATCGACCTCGACACCAAATCCGGTACGGACTCCTCGGCCGCCCTGCGCGAACTGGCTCTGCGCCACCTGTTCACGATCCCGGAGACGGTGGTCGTGCTGACCCCGAGCGGCGGCCGCCACCTCTGGCTGACCGGACCGCCCGACGTGGTCGTCCCCAACTCGGCGAGCCGACTGGCCCCAGGCATCGACATCCGCGGCGCCGGCGGTTACCTGGTCGGACCCGGCTCCCGCACCGAGCACGGCGTGTACGGAACCGCCCCGGGCACCGCCCAGTTGGCGCCAGCGCCCTGTCCGCGCGAACTCCTGCGCCTGCTCACACCCCCGCCCCGCACGCACCACCGCGCGCCCCCTGCAACCGGCCAACACGGGCAAGGACTGGTCCAGTTCGTGCTCGCCGCCCACGAGGGCCAGCGCAACACCCGCCTCTTCTGGGCCGCTTGCCGCGCCTACGAGAACGGCATCGGCCCGGAGCTGACCACCGCACTCGTCGAGGCCGCCGTCCGCACCGGCCTCACCGAACGCGAGGCCCGCTCGACGATCGCCTCGGCGTCCCGGATGACGTTCCCACGCCCCGAGCCACCGGAAAACGGAACGACACCACGAACCGCCCGTCCCTAGGCTGCGCGCCATGGCACTGACCCACGTCACCCTCACCTCGGGCAGAACCGTCGAGATATCCGAGCTGCGTCTCACCTCGACCTACGGCGGAATGCTCGAGGGCTACCCCTTCAAGCGCTGGAACGACGGCATCGTCGACCGCCTGGCCCGGCGCACGGTGGCGGCGTTCCCGAACACCCCGACACACCTCGTCACACCCCACCGAGACCATCCGGACCTGCCCGCCGGCGGCTTCGGCCCGGTCGAACTGCTCCCCGCCGTGACCTGCGTCGGCCTCTTCCATTCCAGCGCGGTCGACCCCGCCCTCGACCCCGTCCTCCACCGCTCGGCCCTCGCGGTCGCGTGGTTCCAGGCCACCCCCGACATCCCGTCCGGCCACACCGCCGATCCGGCCCTGCGCGCCATCCCCTGGGAGGAAGCCGCCCAGGACTTCGAGTTGTGAGCCGTCGCGGGCATGCCGAAGGGCGTGCCCCGCGGCTCTGCAAGTACCCGACTGCGCCGACGCCCGCCCACACGTGGACAGGGCCAGGGCCAAGCAGTGGGGGGCCAGAGCGGTAGTTCGGGAGGCCGACCAGTCAGCCGCTGCGTGGCCTCCCTCTGAGCGCTTCAAGCGCCTGATTTCGAAGCCCTGGTAGGCCTAGGCTCGGCTGATGACCTTGGAATGGCAAAATGTAATTGTTCACTCGGCAGATCCGGAGGCCCTGGGGCAGTGGTGGGCCGAGGCTCTTGGTTGGGTCGTGGTCCACTCCTCCGATGTGGAGTTCGCGATCCGCCCGGAGCCGGATCGCCTGCCAGGGCTGGAGTTCGTCCGGCTTGATGAGAGCAAGAAGGCCAAGAGCCGACTGCATCTCGACTTCGTGCCTGATGATCAGGACGCCGAGGTGGCTCGCCTCGAGGCTCATGGCGCGAAGCGTGTTGACATCGGTCAGGGTGACCAGTCGTGGGTTGTCATGGCAGACCCCGAAGGCAACGAGTTCTGTGTCCTTGGCCGACGGCACCAGTGAGAACCCCTGAGAGCGCACGCGTTCAGCCCGGCGAGCTTGCAGTTCAGAGGCTGGGTAAAGGCGCAACGAGCTGACATCAGCGCCTGACACCGACACCAGCGAACTGCATGTTCGGCTGACACGGCCGCCGGAGACGGCCGCTGCCGTCAGCGCAGCAGGGTGTGTGCCCCGGCCGCCAGGAAAACGGCTCCCGCGATCCCGAATCGGATCCGCAGGGCGGTAGGACTCCACCAGGGCGTTGCGTACCGGGGCCGCTGCCTGAACACTACGTCCGCCCGATCCCACACCCACACGTCCACACCGCGGTAGCCGCCGGCCACCGCGCCGAAAACGCTGCCCGCGATCAGTGCGAGCACCCCACGCAGCACCACGGCGTTTCCCTCCCCCTCTCCCCCCCACGACCAGCGTCGCCATCGCGGAACTGCCGCAGGGAGCGCCGAAGGTGCCCACACCTGATGCGCTCTGTCGACCGCTCCGTACAGTGCGCGGGGAGAGGGGCGACATGGTTGATCAGAACTGGGGCGATGACACCGAGTACCACCGGGTCGTGGGGCGGGCGTGGGTCATGGTGGCGGTCGCCTCGTGTTGCTCGTTGGTGGCGGTCGGGTTCGTCGCCCTCGCTGTCTTCGGCGTGGGCGTCTTCGCAACGCACATGAGAACGGCCCCCGACCGATTTACCTGATCAGGGGCCGTTCACCTGCGGTGGGTGTGGGATTTGAACCCACGGTGACATCGCTGCCACGACGGTTTTCAAGACCGTTCCCTTAGGCCGCTCGGGCAACCCACCTGGGCCCCGCCCACCAGGGGCGGAGCGGGTACAGCGTACCGGCTCCGGGCGTTTCGCAGCGGCCATGGTCCACACGGGGTCCACTGGCTCTGTTCCACGTCCCACGCCCACTGCGCCGATCATCAGCACCCGGTCCGCGGCCCCAGGCCGACGCGGGTAAGCCTAGGGCTGTGCTGGCCTTGTCGGCATCCCCAGAGAGAAGCGCCCCGCTGGGCCCTGTGCCCGCGCCCTCCCGCGGACTCCGTGGAGTACGACCGCAGAGAGAACCCAGCGACCGGTCTACTTCTGCGACCCGGCCAGTCCCTGGCAGCGCGGCTCGAACGAAAACGCCAACGGACTGCTTCGGCAGTATTTCCCTGAGGGCACCGACCTTTCGGTGCACGACCGCGAGCACCTGGACACCGTCGCAGCCGAACTCAACAGCCGCCCACGCAAGACGCTCGGCTGGGAAACCCCAGCCGAGCGCCTGCATAAACCGCTCGCCACCACACGTCAATAATCACGTGTTGCGACGATCCCTGTTTCCTCATGAACGTGAGACTTCGCTTCTCAGAAGCCGCCGACGTTGCAAGACAGCCATGCGAACGAGCGGCTGCTATCGAGCCGGGTGACTGCGGCCCTTGTGGCCGTTGCCCTTCGATCCCTTGTCACCCTTAGATCCCCAATCTCCCTTATGCCCCCTAGGGCCCCTGTCTCCCTTGTGCCCCCTAGGACCCCTGTCTCCCTTGTGCCCCTTCGGGCCCCTGTCTCCCTTATCTCCCTTATCTCCCTTCGGACCCTTGTCCCCCTTCGGTCCGGGAGGTCCAGAGGGGCCGGGGGATCCGGTCGGACCAGCAGGCCCAGAGGGGCCAGGGGATCCGCTCGGACCAGCAGGCCCAGAGGGGCCAGGGGATCCGCTCGGACCAGCAGGCCCAGAGGGGCCAGGGGATCCGCTCGGACCAGCAGGCCCAGAGGGGCCAGGGGATCCAGTCGGACCAGCAGGCCCAGAGGGGC
>NZ_JBIBKX010000021.1:139549-170616 GCF_042959425.1 Streptomyces sp. NPDC007896
GGCCAGGGGATCCAGTCGGACCAGCAGGCCCAGAAGGCCCGGCG
The DNA here is from genome assembly GCF_042959425.1 of Streptomyces sp. NPDC007896. Taxonomy (NCBI): domain Bacteria; kingdom Bacillati; phylum Actinomycetota; class Actinomycetes; order Kitasatosporales; family Streptomycetaceae; genus Streptomyces; species Streptomyces sp. NPDC007896. The sequence goes on from NZ_JBIBKX010000021.1 coordinate 139,594, forward strand.
GGTCCGGTCGGACCAGGAGGCCCGGCCGGGCCTGTCATGCAAACCGCCCTCGTGATGACGTTGTGGTCCAGCGTGACCGCACCATTACGCGCCAGCGCCCGGCCCTCAATCGCCGCATTGGTGTTCACCGTAATGGACTGCAGGGCCAGGATGTTGCCCTTGAAGAAGGAATTGGTGTCGATGGTGGCGGAACTCCCCACCTGCCAGAACACGTTGCAGGCCTGCGCTCCGTTGATGAGCGAGACGTTGCTCGTCGGGGCCGTGATCAGAGTGGATCCGATCTTGAAGATGAAGACGGCGTTCGGGTCACCCTTGGCGTCGAGAGTGACAGTCCCGGTGAGATTCAGCGACGACGAAGCGCTGTAGACGCCGGGAGCCAGCGTCTGTCCGCCGATGTCACCCGGGGAGGTCAGGACGGTGTTGGTTGCCCTGCTGGCCGCGTCGTTGTAGGCGATGACCAGGTCGGACTTGGCCTGAACGGCGGCGGCATCGGCGACGTGCTGCACTCCGTTGACGACTCCGGGCGGAAAACCCGTCACCGAGTTCCCAGGGCTGAGTCCCAGGTCGCCGTTGACGACCGTGTTGGGGACCGGGGGGACGACCACATTGGTGACCGTTGTACCGGCCAGGACCGCGTAACTCGTGGCGGTCCCCAATCCCACCGGGGCCTCAGCTGCGCGCGCAAGGTTCGAGATCAAAGTCATCGTCAGTAGCAGCGCGGTCGCGGGCACCATGACGATAGTCGCTCTGAATCTCCATGTTCGCCGCCTGCCCGGAGGAGCGGAGGGGATGGCATCCACTGCCATGGACGAGTCCTTCCTTGTCACCGTTGACCTCATCACCAGGCTTCCTGGCGGCTGAGGTGAGCTCTGGTCAGGCCACAGGCCCCTGTACTCGCGACGAGATCTCACAGAATCGTGACACATCGTCACTTAACCACAGGAAATACCTATATCAATGGAAGTAGTACCTTCGAGGCCACAGGAGTTGCGATGGCGTGGAGTTCGCCCTACCGGCGGATGCCGACGGATCAACCAGGCCATCGACGCAGCAGGATGCCGAGCACCATCACGCCGTCGACCTGTCCCTGGCTGGGGTGGTAAGCAGCGCAGTACCACCCCAGCCACCGCCCTCGTCCGGCAGCGTCCCTCCAGGGCCGCGAAGTGACTGGCATGACCGCCACCGACCGATCCAGATAGAGCTACTGATCAGATGGCGGCACCAGGTGGAGACGGTCCGGCATTGCGCGGGGCCGTCACCAACAGACTTGGAAGGCGGGTTGGGGGCAACCTCTCACGAGTTCGAATCTCGTATCCTCCGACGGTGCCTCACCAGGCACGATGTCGAAGGGCACCACTGCTCGCAGTGGAGCCCTTCGACGCCCACGACGGGCACCCTTTCAAGCCGAGGCCACCAAGGAGAGCCCTGGCCGCCATCTCGTCAATCTGACGCGAAATCGGCCGAACCTGCGTCCTCCCTCAACCAGTCTGCGATCCTGGAGACCGATCGAGAGGGGCCGTAGCCATGCAGTGGAAGATCCACGGGGAACGTCCGATCTACGAGAACCCTTGGGTGAACCTGTGGTTGACCGATGTGGAGCAGCCGGACGGACGCCGGTGGGAGTACCACGTCGTCAAGCTTCGTCATCTGGCCGTGGCCGCCGTAGTCAACGAGCGTCAAGAGGTCTTGATGATGTGGCGGCACCGCTTCATCACGGACTCGTGGGCCTGGGAGTTGCCCATGGGCCTGGTCGAGGACGGCGAGTCCCCAGAGGAGGCGGCGGCCCGCGAAGTGCTGGAGGAGACGGGCTGGCGTCCTGGTCCCATCAAGCCCCTGATCTACGCCGAGCCGGCCAACGGGATCACCGACTCGCAGCACCATGTCTTCCGCGCGGATGGCGCCACCCACGTCGGACCGCCCACGGAGAAGAATGAGTCCGACCGCATCGAGTGGATCCCCCTCAGCGAGGTGCGGGGGATGATCGACCGCCGCGAGATCGTGAGCAGTGGATCGCTCGTCGGCCTGCTGTACCTGCTCATGGATGAAGCGATCCGCTGACCGGTGGCAGGAGCTCCCGTAGCCGCGCCTCGAAGGCCAGGGCTACGGGCTCTTGCCTGTGCGGGGCCAACTGGTCGTAGAACTCCCTGAGATGGCCCGACACTCGCTCGGACGCCACCGCCGACGCGGGCACCAGAGCCTGCGTGGCGGTGTCGCACGCCTGATCAAGCTTGCCTTGGTCCAACTGCGTACGAGCCAGCCAGAACGCGTGAAACGCACGCCCGCGCTGGTTGGTGCGGTCCTCACGCCGTAAAGCGTCCGCGATCAAGGGTTCGGCAGTCGCTGCTTCGCCCAGTCGACCGTGGGCGATGCCCGTGTCCACGATGAGCTTCGGCTCATCGAAGTAGTTCACCCACGACGGGTCCGGGTCGCCTACCCCGATCTGCTCGAAATGGCGGTGTGCTTCCCCGATCGCCCGGTGAGCGGAGTCCCGGTTGCCGAGGGCGGCATGGGCAAACGCCTCGCGCATGGACAGCATCGACAGGACGCGTGGGGTGGTGCCCAGGGCTGAGCGGGCCTGGTCCTGGGCGGCGGTCACGAGTGCAAGAGAGTCCGCGGGCTTGTCCTGGTAGGTCGCCTGCAAGCTCATGCAGGCAAGGACGTTGGCCATGAATTGCCGATCGTCGATTTCCTTGGCCAGTTGCAGCGCTTCGGTGAAGTACGCGCGGGCCTGGTTGTACTGGCGAGCGTCGAAGTGGGTCCAGCCCGTGAGGCGTGCCAACTCGGCCGCGATTCCGTACAAGCCGTTCTGGATGGAGGGCGGTCGACTCTCCTTCAGGAGCCTAACCACATACCGGAGCTGGCCGACGATGGCCGGCCTCAGAGCTTCGCCGCCGTGCTGGTCGTCCCGTCGCCAATAGTCTTCGATGGACGACCGAAAAGCTTCCAGCGTGGCTGTGCTGAGGCTTGTTCGGGTGGCCAACGCAAGGATGCTGTCCACGTCTGGTCCCGGCAGAGAAGCGGGTGTCTGCTTCTCTGGCTCCTGCTCTTGTGGTGCCTCGCGCTCGGTGACGACGAGTGCCTGAGGCGTCTCCCAAGATCGCCTGGCAAGACCAAGCATGTGGCCTGGGATGCGCAAGCCGTCCGCGATGCGCTCGACAACGTCCATGTGGAGCAACTGGCGTCGGCCTGCGATGACTTCACCGACTCGGCTGGGCGTTAGCTCGCATCGCCTGGCGATCATCGATGGGTAGATGCCCGCTCTCGTTTTCACCAGTCGGAAAACTCTGGCGAAGTCCCGTACCCGACACGCATTGAGCATCTCGGGATCGGTGAGCAACCTGGCAGGCAGCTCCTGCGGCCGGTCGGCTTCGGGCATTGGGCAAGCTCCCACACTGCGAGGGCTACGCAACGTCGCTGATTCTCTACTTCCCGCGATATTACCCAAGTTGGGTAATCAGCCTGACCTTTTGGCGGCGGCCCCCGGGTCGCGATGCTCCTGTGCATGGCGAGCAATCAGCAGACCAGACCAGGCATCGGTGAACTGGCGAAGGACAGTGCCAGGGGACGTATCGGCGTCGTCATGGGTGAGATCGGCGGCCGCGTTCAGATAAGGCCGATCCGGGGCGGCAAGGAGTGGGATGCCATGCCGGACAACGTGGTGGCGCTCAGTGCGCGAGAGGAACTGAGCGCACGTCTGGCCGTGGAGAACGGCAACAGTCGGGTCCGGCTGTGATGCGCGCCATCGGCCGGTACGCCGGGGTCCTGTTCATCATCTGCATCAGCGGTTCGTGCGGCTTGGTGATCGGCATGGCCCTCGGTACCAGCCCGTAGACCGGTCGCCCCCGGACGGGTGCCAACTCCCCGGCTCCCCAACCCGTTCGGGGTCGACCATCCAAGCCCGCTTCCCGGTCGTCTATGAGCCGAGCTCGGCGATCAGGACGGGAGGTAAATGCCCATGCACCACCTCACACGAGGAGATTGCACATGACGGCAACGGCGAACGATCAGAAGACCGGTCGCGCGGTGGCTGGTGAGGAGCTGTTCGAGAGCCTCGCCCACTTCGTGGTCATCCACAACGGGCAGTCGTCCGAGCGTGCCGAGCGGATCGCGGACCAGGCGGTCGCGTTCCTGGTCACGGCGGCCACCGCCACCGTCCCTATGGTCCCGTCGGACGATGTGGACTTCGGCCTCCACGCTCTCATCCTGCACACGAAGGAGTACGCCGAGCTGTGCGAGCAGTACGCGGGCCGCTTCCTGCACCACAGCCCGATGCCGGGTGGAGGGGCCCGTGATCCTGAGAAGGTCGCCGCCTCGGCCCACGCGATGAAGGCGGCCGGGTTCGCGGTCTTCGACGACCTCTGGACCGTGAACGGCGCGAACCTCGCACAGTGCGATTCGGACTGTGGCCGACCGTACGGTCGGGCGTAGCACACGACAACAGCGATGTGGCCGGCCTCGACTCGTGGTCGGCCGCGTTCGCCCGGAAGGAGAAAGACGTTGCCCGGCTCAACCGCTGAACTGCCGGTCGTGGTGCTCGACGCGCTCATGCCCACGGCTCAGCACCTGGTCATCAACCGTCGGGGCTCCACGGTCTGGGAGGTGAAGAGCCCTCGGGGCCACTACGCCGTGAAACTCGGATATCCCATCGAGGCCACCGCCGACTGGCCTGCCCAGCCCTGGACCGCGCTCGCGCCCGCTCGCGAGGGTGCCGTGCTGCATCGCCTCGGCTTCGATGAGATCGCGTACGGCGAATGGGAGCGCGGAACATGGAACTTCCAGCCGTGGCATGAAGGGCCGGACCTGTACAGGCTGTGGGAGCCATGCCGTGGGCAAGACTCGTCCGTCGCACCGCACACCAGTGCGGCGCTGGGATGCGTGGAAGCGCTGGCCGAACTCCATGCAAAGGGGTGGGTACACGGTGACGTGCAGCCCGCCCACTTCATCATCGGGCCGGAACGGACGCACCTCATCGACCTCGCCCTTGCCCGGGGCGGACAAGTACCCGAGGGGTACGACTTCCCGTTCCGCGGCTGCCTCGTCCACTACGAGGCACCGGAGATCGCGCGCAGCGTGCTCGCCACCGGGGAAGCCGAGCCCACGCAGGAAGCAGACATCTACGCACTCGGCGCCTCCCTGCTCATCTCCGCCACAGGCTGGCGGGCAGTCGAGTACGCCGACGACGCTCCGCGCCCCGTACAGAGAGAAGCGGTGGCGAACGGTCGACGTCGTCCCGTCAAGGCGCCTGGTGAGCTGGGTGAGCTGATCGACGCGATGCTGAGCCACGCTCCGGAGGATCGCCCGACGATCTACGAGGTGGGCAAGGCCCTGAGCTGATCCCGAAGCCCCGGTTTATCCGGCGCCACTCACGCGGCGAAAGCCAACAACAAAAGACCGGACCACCCCTCAGCCTGGACAGCATTCCGGGTGGTCCGGTCGTGGAATCCCTGATCAGGACCCCGGTGCCGATGGTACCGGGGCGGTCGGCGTGCTCGGATGCGGGTGCGGCTACAACCCTGGCTTTCTGTTGTCGAGTTGGAGAGGACGACCCTTGCAGTACGGCCGACGGCAAAACGGTTCTGGCCTCAGCCACCGAAAGTCAGCCACAGCGGCGGGGGCGCCGAACGAGCACCCGTCACGTGTGTCTCCAGCAACCCCGTACCGCCCTCAGCCACGCTTCCCGAATGCGTCACAGGCTGCGCTCCTTCCGACCTGCGCGTCGTCGACCCACACACGGCGCCTCGCACAGCCTCGGGTCTCCGGTTGCAGGACGGCGGCCGATGGGGCGACGTGGTCGCTCTCAGCGCGTCTCGGCAGGGACCTGGTACTCGGGCTGGTCGGGTTGCTTCCTGCTCTGGCTGTCCGCCTTGGTGGTGTTGCGCGCTGAGTGGCCGGGGGCCGCCGGAGCGGTGGCGGAGACAGGGAGCGGCGGCGGCCCGTGGCCGCCCGCGCGCGCGGACCGCCGTAGGCGGTCCGCCTTGATCCAGTAAAGAAACTCTGAACAGCCCATAGGGCAGTGGTCGATCAACCTGAGAGACACGCGGATGCCATGGGCAAGCCCCCGGTTCGAGCAAGCGCGGTACGGAACGACGGCACGGCGGCAAGCGGGGAGCGATGACCGAGCACATACCGGACAACGAAATGGGGTTGACCAGCATTCACGTCGGGGACACGGATCAGATGGCCGCGCTGATCACGGAGATGCGGGCCATGGTCGGCCGCCTCAGCAGGGAGACCAAGGAGTTGCGAGAGGAAGTGGCCCAGCTCAGGACTACGGCTTCGACTGCTGAGCAGCCTTCAGCTCCTCGACCTCACGGCGCAGCTCCTGATGATCAACGCTGAGTGCACGGATCTCGTCGCGTAGCGCTGTGAGCATTTCAGTGAGGGTGGCCCCGGAGGCTTCGGCGTCGTCGGGGCCTCCTTCCCCCTGTTGCTCCTGGTGGGGCTTCCCGTCCTTGTTCGCCAAGTACCAGGCTGGAGCGTTGTAGTTCGCGGAGAACTCGCCGCCGGCATCGTGGTCTGCGACGAAGCTGCCCCGGCCATGGATCGTGTAGATCAAGCCGTCATCGCGCAGCACATTGAGCGCGGCCCTCGCAGTCATGTTGGCGACGCCAAAGCGTTCCTGTAGCTCGCGAATGGACGGCATCTGCTCGCCCGGCTTGATCCGCCCCTGCAAGATGTCGCGCCGAAGCTCGTCGGCAGCGTGCTGATACGGCGGCCGGCGGTCCTGCTTGCTCTCTGGCGCGGGGCTCATGGCCCAAGAGTAGCGATTCCTAGCACCCCTAGCACACCCCACTGACATAGGTGGCCTATGTCAGCTGATACCTAGCTCACCCGATTCACTTGACACTGCTAGGTCAGCTATGTTCAATGGTGATCACGCCCCGCCGCCCTGGTGGAGCGCAATCGGAAGGAATCAACTCCCATGGCACGCATCCGTGTTGGCCTGCTCCCTACCTCGTCGTTCATGGTCGGCACCCTGCCGGTGCCGAAGTACGCGGACCAGGAGAAGACGCAGTTCGCGACCGACCGTGAGACCGGCGCGAAGCTCTACACGATCACCCTCTTCTTCATGGAGGAGGACCGTGCCGAAGCTCTGAAGATCACCGTTCCGGAGACCGGTCTGCCCAACGGCCTCCGGCCGGGTGTCCCGGTCATGCCGGTGGAGCTGTTCGCCACCCCGTGGGCGCGGATCTTCAACGGCTCGCTCTCGGACGGCATCGCCTACCGCGCGGGTCGGCTGGACCTGGTGGCCCCGGCCGCTGAGGCGGCGTGAGCGACACCGATCTCCGGTCCGGCGCTGAGTTCAGCTACCCGCTGCCTCACGCCGGGCCGGATGCCCGGTTCACCGAATCGCTCGTGACCTCGGTGGCGGCCGTCCTCGTCGGCTGCGGCTATCCCCGCGTCGACGCCTCGGCGGATCGGGCGGCCCTCGAATCGGCCCTTGGGGCCTTCCTCTACAACACGTTGGAGAAGCGCATATGAAGGATCCGAACGCCCCGGCGGAAGGCGTCCTCGGCTACGGCCCGCTCGTCGTCGACCTGGCCCTTGCCGTGCTCGTCGGATGGGCGGTGTGGTGGGTGGTCCGCTACGTGCGCGCCGACGCCATGACCCGGCAGTCAATCCGGCAGGCCGTACGCGTGCGGTGGGGCTGGAAGCGTCTCGCACCGATGCTCAAGCTGTCTGCCACGGACAAGACCCCGACCGCACTGGCATCGCTGGCGAACACGAACGGCAAGCCCATTAGGCCGCGCGTCCTCATACCCGCTTTGAGGGTGAAGCACGACGCGTACGGAGTGATCGCTCGGGCAAACTGCCTGCCCGGCGTGGGGCTCGAACAATTCCAGAGGGCGGCCCCGCACCTCGCGGACGCGTGGCGCTGCACACGGGTCGCAGTCACCCAGGACAAGCCTGGGCAGGTCGTCGTCCGAGGTGTGCGACTCGATCCGCTGAAGTTCCCCACCGAGCATCACCCCACAGGTGAAGTACCGGATGAGACAGCCCGGTGGGATCTGGGCCTGGACGAGTACGCACAGCCTGTGTCGGTGAACCTCACACAGGTGCCCGGCGTGACCGTGGCCGGCCTTCCCGGCTTCGGTAAGACCAGTCTGGTCAACCGGCTCCTCTCGGACTGGGCGCCCTCGCGGGCGGTGCAGTTCGCCTGCGCGGACGGCAAGGTGTCGGCTGCGTACGAAGGCGACTATGCCGACTGGGTGCAGCGCATGTTCGCCTTCGTAGGCGATGACCTGGAAGAGGCCAACAGGCTGTTCCGTCGGCTGGTGGAGCTGCGGCGCGCACGGTCCGCGTCGGTGCGCACGGTGCTCGGAGTGAAGTCCATGTGGGACATCGGCCCGTCCGACCGCTGGCCGCTCGTCGTGCTGATCGTCGACGAAGCCCACACCTACTTCCGCGACCACAAGGGGAGCGACCCGAAGACCAAAAAGCTCGCCGCGTTGGCTGCCGAGAACGCCCGGCTCGTCGAAGACCTGGTGAAGAAGGGCCGTTCCGTTGGCCTGCTCGTCATCCTCACCACCCAGAAGTCCACCGGCGACGCAATCCCGACCTTCATCCGCGACGTATGCCCCGTGGGCCTGAGCTTCGCGCAGAAAACCGCCGAAGCCGCAGTGGCCGCGCTCGGCGAGGAGATCCGGGAATGGCCGGACGCCAACCCGATCAACCTCCAGGACCCCACCTATGTCGGCGTCGCATCCATGAACCACCAGTCCCAACCCGGCTTCACCCGCATCCGCACGCCGTACGTGCCGGACGCGGATGCGGCCCGCGTCGCCGAGCAAACCGCACACCTCACCGCCGACCCCTACGTCCTCCTCGAATCCGTCCTCGGCTCTCCCGTGGGAGACCTGGACCTGATCAAGGCCGACGCCGAAGTGGCCTAACCGACCGCCCTGCACATTCACGACGCCAAGCGAAAGAAAGGAGGTGAACACCCATGACAGAGGACCAGATCACTCAGCGCACCATCACCGCCGTCATGATCGTCATTGCCGCGCTGGCGTTCGTCTTCTCTTTCGGCAACGTCTGGTCCCTCTCCCTGCGCCTGGGCGTCCCCGGCCCGATCGCACCGCTCATTGCTCCGATGGTGGACCTCTCAGTGGTCGGCCTTCTGGTCGCCCTGCGCTATCTCTCCCTGCGCGGACTGCCCGCCGAACAGATAACGGCCGCCACCCGTCTCATGCACTTCTCCGGACTGCTGACCTTGGCCCTCAACGTCGCCGAACCGATCGTTGCCGGACACTACGGCCGCGCCGCTGTTGACGCGGTGGCCCCGCTGCTCCTCCTCGGCTGGGGCTCCGTCGGCCCGCAGCTCTTGCGCGCCTTCCAAACCGTCGCTCGCCCCGCCGTAACGGCTTCCCTGCCGGACGAGATCGAGTCGGCGACTGAGACGGCTTCTGACGCATCCCGCCCGGCGGTGCCGCTCACCGTTCCGGCTCGGGCCCCGGTCACTCCGCACGTCGCCCCGGCTCCCGCTTCGCCTGTGGTCAAGGTTCCTGAGCCGCTGCTGACCGAAGCACGCTCCATTGCAACGTCCCACCACACCGATCACGGCGAACCGATCACGGCGGCCCAGCTCAAGACGCGACTCGGGATCGGCCTGCCCATGGCCACCGCGCTTCACGCCGCTCTGTAGGGCCGCACCCTTCCGCTGGCCTCTCCGGCACTTCCCACCACTGCCCGCCCCTGGGCCCGACCTGCCATGCCTGCGGGCAGCAGCCCGAGCGCACTGAATCGCTGCTGCCCGCAGGCCCACCCTCGTGCCAGAAAGGACACTCCGCCACCCATGCGCCGCGCCCTCGACCTGCGCCACATCATCAGCCCCGGCCTGCGGGACCTGGTCGAACTGGCCAACACCGACGACTTCGACCGCGTGATGGAGCAGGTCCGCGACCTTCGCGGCTGCACCAGCCCCGTCAACCTGCACGGCTGGACCGTCACCACCGACCAGACCACCAAGCAAGTGGTCCGCTCCTACCGTTCCGAGGACGAACCCTCCGGCCGTCTCCTCACCACCTGCGGCAACCGCCGCGCCTCCCGCTGCCCCGCCTGCTCCCGCCTCTACGCCGCCGACACGTACCACCTGATCAAGGCCGGACTGTCCGGCGGCAAGAACGTCGCCGAAACCGTCCGCGACCACCCGCGCGCCTTCGTCACCCTCACCGCCCCGTCCTTCGGCCCCGTCCACAACCGCCCCACCACCGACGCGGGCAAGCCCCGCCCCTGCGCATGCGGCGACAGCCACCCCCAGGACGCACCCGAACTCGGCACGCCACTTCACCCGGCAAGCTACGACTACACCGGCGCCGTTCTGTGGAACGCCCACGCCGGGGCTCTGTGGGCACGCTTCACCACCTACCTGCGCCGCGCTCTCGCCAAGCACCTCGGCATGACACAGAAGGCACTCAACGCTGCCCTCCGCGTCTCCTTCGCCAAGGTCGCCGAATACCAACAACGCGGCCTGGTCCACTTCCACGCGGTCGTCCGCTTCGACGGGCCCAACGGCCACACCACCTCGCCCCCGGCCTGGGCCACCTTCGACGCCCTGCACGCTGCCGTCGGCCTGGCGGTCGAGCGCGCCCGGCTCCTCGTCGAGTCGGACGCGGTCGGCGAACGAGTCATCCGGTGGGGTGACCGCTTCAAGGTGGATCAGATCTCCGCCCTGGGGGACGGCGAACTCACGGATGCCAAGGTCGCCGGATACGTCGCCAAGTACGCCACGAAGAATGCCGAGGGCGCGGGCACCGTGGACCGCACCCTCGTGTGCCGCCCCTGCGCCGGACGCGGCTACGTACGCGGCCCTGACGGCTTCCGTGACCTGTGCGACGACTGCGACGGCACCGGCCAAGCCGAATCCCTCACCGACCTCCCAGTACAGCAGCACGCCCGCCAGATGATCCGTACCGCTTGGGCGCTCGGCCACCTTTCGGAGTTCGCCGACCTCAAGCTCTGGAAGTGGGCTCACATGCTCGGCTTCCGCGGCCACTTCTCCAGCAAGTCCCGCGCCTACTCCACCACCCTCGGCGCGCTCCGCGACGTACGCCGCGTCTGGCGCTCCGCACAAGCCGACCGCGCTCGTGCCTTGGCCGGCCTCCCCGTCGACGACGAGAACACCACTCTCGTCACCGACTCCGCATGGACCTACCTCAGAAGCGGCTACCGCCCCGGCGAAGAACTTCTCGCCGCCCAGGTTCGCCACGACTTAGCCCACGTCCAAAGCACGAAGTCCGAAGGAGAACCCTGGCTGTGACCACTCCGACCAAGGCCGACAAGCAGACGCTGAAGCTAGTCGAAGCGCTGGATGAGATTGGGGTGTCCCGCGCCGCCTTCTATCGGATGCGCGCTCGGGGCCAGGCACCCAGGCACCTGAAGCTGCCCAACGGCCAGATCCGCATACGCCGGGCAGACCTCGATGCCTGGTTCGACGCCTGCGAGGTGCGGGAAGCGTGCTGACCTACGACGTTCAGATTTGGGGCATCCGCAAGCGGCCCAACCGTGCGGCGGCCTATCAGCTCCGGTGGCGCGTTGGCCCTCGGCCCTTCTCCAAGAGCTACAAGATCAAGGCTCAGGCCGACGGCCGACGCTCGGAACTGCTGACCGCCCTGCGTAGCCGCGAACAATTCGACACGGAATCCGGCCTGCCCGCCTCGGAGGTCCAGGCACTCAATTCCTCCACCTGGTTCGCCCACACCCGCGCGTACGCCGAGATGAAATGGCCGGGCGCCTCGGCCAAGCACCGCGCGAGCATCGCTGACACGCTCGCCACCATCACGCCGAAGCTGGTCAAGGACAACCGCGGGGCTCCGGCTTCGAAGGTGCTCCGGATCGCGCTCTACTCGTGGGTCTACCGGTTCGTCCTCGGCGGTGACGGAACGCTGAGGCCGCGTCTCGACGTCGAAGAGCCCCCTGCCGAGATCGTGGCCGCGTTGGACTGGATCGGCCGGAAGTCCGTGGACATCACCGCCCTCAACACACCCTCGGTGGTGCGCACGGCGCTCGACGCACTGAAGTTGAAGCAGGACGGCACGGCCGCTGCCGAGAACACGGTGAACCGCAAGCGGACGGTCTTCAGCAACTGTCTCCGGTACGCGGTGGAGCGGGAGCTACTGACGGCCCTGCCCCTCGACAAGGTCGACTGGACCCCGCCCGAGACCGACGATGAGATCGACTTCCGGTTCGTCCCCGGCCCCAAGCTGGCGAAGGCGCTGATCGACGCTGTCGGTGAGCAGGGCGAACGCGGACGGCACCTGATGGCGTTCTTCGGCTGCCTCTACTACGCGGCCAACCGCCCTGGTGAGGCGGCCAGTCTCCGTGAGGACGACTTCACCCTTCCCGAAGAGGGCTGGGGTGAAGTCCTGCTCTCCATGAGCACCCCACGAGTCGGCTCCGGATGGACCGACACGGGCGAGTCGTTCGATACGCGCGGACTGAAGAAGCGGGCCCGCAAGGCGACCCGGCCGGTGCCGATTCCACCGGTTCTCGTGCGCCTCGTCCGCGAACACGTCAAGGAGTTCGGCACCGCCGAGGACGGCCGGCTGTTTCGTGCGGCCCAGGGTGGCCACCTCCTGTCCAAGGAGTACGGAGAGGCGTGGAAGGCCGCCCGGCTCGCAGTGCTGACGGAGTCCGAGGCGGCCTCGCCGCTGGCTGACGTGCCGTACTCCTTACGCCACGCGGGCGTCTCGCTCTGGCTTGAGTCCGGCGTCTCCCCAGCCGAGGTCGCACGCCGGGCAGGCCACAGCATTGCGGTCCTGTTCCGCTTCTACGCCAAGGCGATTCACCGCAACCAGCAGCGGGCGAACCAGCAGATTGAACGGGCCTTGGAGGCTGCCGACGGCGAATAGACCGTACGGGCCCGTCTAACCACAGGCGCCACCCTCACCCATGCCGAGGTGGGGGTGGCGCCTTTGCGCTATCGGGGCCCGATCTCCTCCGTCAAGGCAAGGGGCTCCATCTAAGGTGACCTGGTGGGGTTTTGGCTGCGGGAACGATGGGGCGGACAGCCGGTCTGGGCGAGATGGGTTCTCGCGGCGTACATCACTGGCTTCCTTGAAGGCACCTGCGCTCACTTCCTCGACTTGGCCCGTCGTGGGGTACACGCTTATGCGTCGTTTCCGCTCCCCTTGCAGGTGTTCTTCATGAGCTTGGCGGTCCTCGATCCGCTGACTGCCGTGTTGGTGGGACTTTTCCGGAGAAGCGGCATCTGGCTAGCTGGCGGCGTGACGGTGCTGGACGTCTGCGCGAACTGGATCGGCAACTGGCAGTGGGTACAGGACGATCCCACAAGGCTGTTGCGCCCCGTCGGGCTCCTGCCCATCACCCTCTTCGGCTTGTTCGTCGTCGCGTTCTTGGTTCCCTTGCATCGCACGGTTGCCAGGACAGTAGACAGGTCCGGGCCACGATGCCGTCCGGGGGATGACTCGCGGGTCCCGGCGTCCCTGGGACGGTCCATGCCTCGGATCAGGCAGGTCCGCTGACCAGCAGATTCCCGGACCTGGTCCGCCGGAAAACTGGTCCACGCCTGGTCCACACGCAGTGATCCACACCGCGACAGAGCCGGATCAAGGTGAGACAGCCCCCATACAGAAGGGGTGCCCCTCGCTGAGAGGCACCCCTTCTGACCAGCACGTCTATAACCTGCAGAGTAGGCGAGATCCGAACCCACGGTGACGCTTTCACGTCACACGTTTTTCAAGACCGTTCCCTTAGGCCGCTCGGGCAACCCACCCCGCGCCACCGGCGAACGTCGGTGGCGCGGGGACAAGACTAACCGGTCAGCTGTCGCCGTCGCGCTGTCCGAGGGTGACCTCGGCGGTGTGGGTCTTTCCGTCGCGCGTGTAGGTGAGCTTGACGACGTCGCCGGGCTGGTGGGTCCAGATCTCGCCGATGAGGGTCGGGCCGCTGTCGATCACCTGGTCGTCGAGCTTGGTGATGACGTCGCCGGGCTTGAGACCCGCCTTGTCGGCGGGGCCGCCGGAAGTGACCGCCGCGGAGCCGCTCGCGCCCTGTTCGGTGATCTTCGCGCCGCCGGTGCCGTCCTCGAGGGAGACCGAGGCGCCGATCACCGGGTAGACCGGCTTGCCCGTCTTGATCAGCTGCTGGGCGACGTGCTTCGCCTGGTTGATCGGGATGGCGAAGCCGAGGCCGATGGAGCCGGACTGGCTGGTGCCGCCCAGACCGCCGCTGCTCGAGGACTGGATCGCCGAGTTGATGCCGATGACCGCGCCCTGGGCGTCCAGGAGAGGTCCACCGGAGTTGCCCGGGTTGATCGAGGCGTCCGTCTGCAGGGCGCTCATGTAGGAGGCCTTGCTGCTGGCACTGCCGTCGCTGGAGGCCACGGGGCGGTTCTTGGCGCTGATGATGCCCGTGGTCACCGTGTTCGAGAGGCCGAAGGGCGCGCCGATCGCGATCGTGGAGTCGCCGACCGCCACCGAGTCGGAGTCACCCAGGGTGAGTGGCTTCAGGTCGGATGGCGCGTTCTTGAGCTTGATGACCGCGACGTCGTAGCCCTGCGCGTGGCCGACGACCTCGGCGTCGTACTTCTTGCCGTTGGGGAAGGTCGCGGTGAGCTTGCCGCCGTCGACCGCGTCCGCCACGACGTGGTTGTTGGTGAGGATGTGACCCTGGGTGTCGAAGACGAACCCCGTGCCGGTGCCGCCCGAGCCGCTGCTGCTCTCGGCCTCGATGGTGACGGTGCTCGGCAGCGCCTTGGCGGCCACGTTCGCGACCGTGCCCGAGGCCCGCTTCACGTCACCGCTGCCGCTCGGCGCGGAGACCGTCGTCGAGTCGGTGGAGCTGTCGTTGTTCTTGGCCAGCGAGTAGCCGATGCCGCCGCCGACGCCGCCCGCGACCAGCGCGGCCACCAGGATCGCCGCGACCAGGCCGCCGCGCCCGTTCTTGGGCTTCGGCGCGGGCTGCCCGTAGGAGGAGCCCCAGCCGCCCGCTCCCGAGCCGCCACCGTCCGCGTACGACGGAACGGCGGGCGGCGGGGGCGGCCAGCCCGCCTCGGCGGCGGAGAGCGGCGCTCCGGACGCCCCGGAGTCGTGTCCCTGCGCCCCGGGAGCCCCGGCGCCGAACGACGCGTACGCCGGTGTCTGCTCCGGTGCGCCGGGGGCGCTCGGAGGCACCGTCGGGATCTGGGCGGTCGGCGCGCCCCCTTCGGGCGCAGCGCTCTGCGCGGAAGCAGCGGGAGTTTCCACCGGCACAGGAGGTGCGGACGGGGCCGGGGGTACTGCAGTGCCCTCGTTCTCGGTGCTCACAGCTCTTCTCCTCGGTCCACGGCTGTTGTTCTCGGTCGCACTCGGTCACGCTCACTCACGCTTGTCAGACGGTCCGGCGCGATGCAGCTGTGCTGGTGTGCATGTGCTTTTTGTACGCCGTCAGCTTTTCCCACGGGACGTCAGAGCACCATAAGCGGTGGCTGTGGGTCCAGGACCATCCTTTATATCGGGCTTTTTATACTAAAAATAAACATTCCTGATGTCTCGGCCCCCACGTCGGCGCCGTGACGGTGGCACCATGACGCGGTGACCCACGCACGACAGCACCCGATTCAGGTCGTCGCCCACCGCGGGGCCTCCGAAGAGGCTCCCGAGCACACCCTGGCCGCGTACAAGAAGGCGATCGAGGACGGTGCGGACGCCCTTGAGTGCGACGTACGGCTGACCGCGGACGGACATCTCGTCTGCGTGCACGACCGCCGCGTCAACCGTACGTCCAACGGCCGCGGAGCCGTCTCCGCCCTGGAGCTCGCCGAGCTCGCCGCCCTGGACTTCGGCTCCTGGAAGAACCGCGACGAGTCCCCCGACTGGGAGTACGGCCCCGGGGACCCGGAGGACACCTCCGTCCTCACCCTGGAGCGGCTGCTCGAACTCGTCGCCGACGCGGGCCGCCGCGTGGAGCTGGCCATCGAGACCAAGCACCCCACGCGCTGGGCGGGCCAGGTCGAGGACCGGCTGCTGCTCCTCCTGAAGCGCTTCGGCCTGGACGCGCCGGCGAGCGCCGCCGCCTCTCCGGTGCGCGTCATGAGCTTCTCGGCGCGCTCCCTGCACCGCGTCCGGTCCGCGTCCCCGACGCTGCCGACGGTCTATCTGCTGCAGTTCATCTCGCCCCGGCTGCGCGACGGACGGCTGCCGGCCGGTGTCCGGATCGCGGGCCCCTCGATGCGGATCGTACGCAGTCACCCCGGATACATCGAACGGCTGAAAAGAGCCGGTCATCAGGTCCACGTCTGGACGGTGAACGAACCCGAGGACGTCGATCTCTGCGTTGAACTGGGCATCGACGCCATCATCACCAACCGCCCGCGCGCGGTGCTGCGCCAACTCGGCCGCTGACCTCGCGGCTCGCCGTCCGGAAACCACCGCCCGAAGCGCCGGCAACGGCCGTCCGACCCCGTCAATCACCGCCGAAATCCAGCCACACGGTTACAGGGAGTGCACCGGCGCGTTCGGTCCGTGTTCGATCGTTACGAGTGCGTCAGCAGACGTGGATTGGCCGGTTTCCGGTCCAGCCCAAAGGGGCATCCACTCCGTGGCGTGGGGCAAAGGAGGTCTCGGGGGTGGCGTTGGTGGTGGCACAGGAGGTGCCCACGTCGTCGAGCATGGCCGTTCCCCATGGCCCTGCGGGCGTGGGGAGAGCAAGGCATCGGATGCGCGACCAGCTGCGCACCGGTGGAGTGACGGAATCGGTCATCGACGACGCCGTACTGATCCTTTCCGAACTTTTGAGCAATGCGTGCCGGCACGGCAGGCCCCTCGGCGACGCCTTGGCCGGGGACGGCGACGTCCGGGCCGCTTGGCGCGTCGACGCGTCCGGGAGGCTCACCGTCGAGGTGACGGACGGCGGTGGTCCGACCCGCCCGGTTCCCGCCACGCCCTCGGTCACCGCACACGGCGGCCGTGGGCTGAACATCATCACGGCGCTGGCCAAGGACTGGGGCGTACGGGACGACACCCGCGGAGAGGTCACCGTGTGGGTCGTCGTCCAGGACGACGTGACGGACACGGCCGCCGCGCGCCGGCGGGACGACTTCGCTACGCGCGTCGCGTCACCAGGCGTGACGGGGCTGCCCGGGCTGGACTTCGCGGACGTCTTCGACGACTTGGACTGACGACCGCGTACGGACCGAACACCCACCACACCCACCACACCCACCACACGCACCGGACGCACCGGACGGCCGGACGGACCGACCACCGCGCCACACCAGGACGGGACGGGGAGGAGACCCCCCGACGGGACGGGGGAGGAAACCCCGTACGGAAGGCTCTGTTCCGGGACGACTCGGTGCGTTGTCCACAGGGTCCCGTCAGCCGACGTACGAGCGGCTAGGCTCGCGCCAGTACGAGACGAGCCGTGATCGGGAGACACCCACGATGGCCAAGAAGCGACCCCAGACCAAGGCCAAGCAGCCTCAGCTCAAGGACGGGGAGATCCCGGTAGTCGGCGCTCGCGAGCCCTGCCCCTGCGGCAGCGGCCGCCGCTACAAGGCCTGCCACGGCCGGGCGGCCGCACACGCGGTGACGGAGCTGGTCCAGCGCCCCTTCGAGGGCCTGCCGAGCGAGGGCGACTGGGTCGCGCTGCGCGAGCTGGTGCCCGCCGCGACGGTCGAGCTGAAGCTCAAGGAGAGCCTGCCCGAGGGAGTTCCCTCGGTGACGCTCGCCACCGTCCTGCCGATGGCCTGGCCCGCGCTGCGCCGCGACGACGGCTCGGTCCTGATCGGCCTGCAGAACGACACGGCGTCCGGCGACATCAGCCGCGACCTCGCCGACACCCTCCAGCGCGCGCTCACGGCGCAGCCCGGCACCCCGATCCAGGGCCGCCGCGCCCCGGCCGACGGCCCGCGACTGCAGGAACTGCTCGACCCCGAAGGCACGTTCGAGCCAGTTGTGCACTCGGGCTTCGAGTTCTGGGTCCCGGACGCGGAGCACTCGACGCCGGAGGTCACCGCCTCCCTGGAGCGGGCCAACGCGGCGGCGATCCCGACCGTGAAGCTCTCCGGCGTGGACGCGGCGTACTGGTGCGAGACCCCCGACAAGAACCACCTGCGCTGGGTGATGCCGTACCCGGAGGAGCAGCTTCTGGACGCGCTCGCGCGGCTGCACGCGGCCGGTCGCTCGAGCCTCGGCGAGGGCACCCGGCTGGTCGGTTCCTTCCGTGCCCACGGGCTCACGGTGCCGGTCTGGGACCTGCCGACGGGCGTCACGGCCGACGATGTGGAAAAGCCGGCGGCCGAATTCGCCGAGCGCCTCGCCACCGCCCTGGCCTCGGACGCACCGCTCACCGTGGACGAGCGGCGGGCACGGGGCGGCCTCACGAACCGACAGGTCACGCTCAGCTGACACACAGCGGGGACACTGACCGACCGGTCAGCTGGTGGGTGCTTCGCGGTACAGGTGACTCCTGTCACAACTCCCGGCGGTGACAGGTAAATCCGTGTCCGAATAGCCGAGATCGAATTTGCGAACCGCCGATCTCTTGTTACCGTTCGAGTAGCCCGGTTGCTGGTGCATCCCCCGTCGCCAGCAACCGGGTCTTTCCATGTACGGATTTCCCTGCGGCGTCAACCGCCTTGCCACGGGGCCGAGTTGCTCCCCGAGGCGCTCTACGGACCGCTGTCCGGTCCGCTTCCCAAGGTGCTCTCGGAATCGCTCCCCGAGGCGCTCTCCGCCTCGCTTCCCGACCGCAGCAGCATCGGCCCGCTCCCGGCGCTCCTCGCGAACTCCGCGACCGCCGTGTACGCCCCCACACCCCCCGCCGTACGCCCTCTGGGCGTCTCGCACACCCCCGGGTCGTCCTCGGCACCCACCGCGCAGTTCATCTCCACGGTGCGGCCACCGGGGCCCATGAGGCTCAGTGCGGAGCTCAGCTCGTCACCGGTCGCGTTGCGGTAGTAAGTGCGCGCCCAGGTGTCCTCCCCCTGGGTCATGACACAGGTCTGCGCCTCGATGCCGTCGGGGGAGGAGAGTTCCGGGCCGCAGCGGGCGGCGGTGGCCCGGCCGAGGCCCAGAAGCCGGGGCACGGGCGCGGAAGCGGGAGGGGTCGCGGAAGCGGAACGGGGCGCGGCGGGGGCTGCCGTTGCCTTGTCGTCGATCGTCCGGGACGCGCGTAGGGCCTCGGAGCTCCCGTCACCGACGGGTCCTGCGGAGGCCACGGTCAGTGGCAGGGCGACCGTGAACACCACGAGGCCCGCCAGCGCCACCAGGCGAACCCTGTGGGAGTCCGGCCCGGCACGTAGAGACGATGGGGCTCTGTGTCCCCCGGAATGACGCTGCATAGTGCGGAACATAACGAGCGCGGGTGGGCGCGCGGCTCACCGCGCGCCGGGCACCCTACAACTCGGGCGCGCTCACACCCGTACGAGTGAGCGCCTCCACCACCGCGTCCACCACGGCCTCCACATCGGGCACCCAGGGCGCGGCCGAGCCGGGCAGTGGTGCGCGCTCCCAGCGGATCTGGCCCTGGCCGGTCTCGGACGGGGGCAGCGCGATGTAGCCGCCCTCGCCGTGGAAGCGCAGGGACCCCGGCACGAAGTCCTTGGCGTAGAGGAGCTCGCCGAGCTGCTCCATGGAGTAGGGCGCGACGAGGATCGCCCAGCGCGTGGGCGCCGCGACGACCGGGCCGAGGCGCATGCCCGTGCGGTCGAGCGCGTCGAGTGCGCGGGCCGCCGCGAGGGCGGGCAGACTCACCGCGCAGGGGGCCCTGCCTCCGGTGGCCAGCACGATGGGTGCGGACGGCCGGTTGGTCCACCACCAGCGCACCATGCGCTCGTCGGTGGTGGCCGCGAGGAGGCCGGGGTCGAAGGGGTGGGCACCGGGCACCGTGCACTCCGGGTCCGGGCACCCGCAGCGGGCACGCCCCTGCGGGTCCGGTGCCACACCCGGGAGTACGGGCCACTGCCAATCGGTCGCGAAGGTCAGGGCCGCGCTGAGCATCTCAGGCCTCCCGTTGTTTCGCCTGGACAGGAGCCTGCGTCGCCTTCCGAGGATCTCGCGCATGAGCGCTCGTTCCTTTCCGTTGCACGCCTGGCAACACCGTGGATCACATCACGTCATGTGTCGATCACTTCACTGTGCGTACCTGCTGGCGCATCACACCCCTGCGCACGGCAAGGGGAACCCATCTGGGCCGAGCATTGGCTGCGTCCGCGTCCATACTGCGTCTGTCTAAAGCATGGGCATGGCGTGGGGTGGCGGCGCCTGGCGATTTGCCGTCCCGCTGTTTCTTGCCGCCTCCGCCACGGGAGGATGGGGCACGGTCGTCGGTGGTTAAGACGCCCGGGTCCGTCGCCAGGTTCCGGGCGGATCCCAACCACCCCTGGCCTTCACCGAGTACGTACCCATCACGACCGCTGTGACGCTCCGTCGAACGAGGCCAGTCGACCTCAATGACCCGTTACCCGAGTCAGTTTTAAGCCAACTTTGCTTTCCCGCAAGGGTTACCGAGGGTCTCATGGACACCAGGAATCCCAGCAGGACAATGCTGGACATCCCCTCACGAGTGCGTGTACATGTGGAGACACTGCTAGCGGCGCAGAACGACATGGGGGTTTGCGATGCTATTGAGCAATACGCACCGGTCGGAAAGCCGGACGCCATGAACGCCCCTCACGTTCCGAAAGTGGCCGGAATCGATTCAACGGTTCCCGCGCCCACACACACTGTCGCGCCGACGACGTCCGTCACGGGTTCCGCGACGGGTTCCGCAACGGGCTCTTCTTCGGCCACCTCGTCCACCGGCCCCGGAGCCGTTCTCCAAGATCGGCTCGCCGGCTGGGTGTCCGACCTCACCACGCTCCACGAACTCACCGAGCGCCTGGTGCGCACCGCGACACTGAGCGACGCGCTGCAGGAGCTGCTGCGCGCCGGAGCCGCCCTCGTGGGCGCCCGACGCGGTCTCGTCGTCATGGAACCGGGCGACGGACTCGGCCCGGACACCACCATCGGCCTGGGCCTCGCCCGCGCCGACCTCGGCCACATCGAGACCGTCCCGCGCAGCGCCATGTCGTACGGCAGGATCCTGGACGGGCTGCCCGGCGGCGAGGGCGAGATCTCCCAGCCCGACCTGCTCTCCGAGGACGGGCTCGACCCCCGCCACCGCGAGGTGGCCGCCCGGCTCGGCTACGCCGCGAGCTACGCGCTGCCCCTGTCCACCAAGGCGGCGGGCCGGCTGGGCGCCGCCGTATGGCTCTACGACGAACCCGCCGAACCGGTGGAGCGCCAGCGCCACCTCGTCGGCCTCTACGCCCGCTACGCGACCGAACACCTGGCACGGCTGCTGGAACTGGACCGCACACGCGCGTGCATGAAGACGATCTCCCGGGAGCTGCTTCCGCCACGGCTGCCCCGGGTCTCGGGTGTCCAGCTCGCCGCCCGGCACCGCACGGGCCCGCGCGGCGGCGGCGACTGGTACGACGCGCTGCCGCTGCCCGACGCCGCGCTCGGCCTCGCGGTCGGCTCCGTCACCGGGGCCGGGCCCAGCGCGGTCGCCGCCATGGGCCGGCTCAGGGCCTCCCTGCGGGCGTACGCCGTGATGGAGGGCGAGGACCCCGTCGCCGTCCTGTCCGACCTCGAGCTGCTGCTGCGCCTGACCGAGCCCGCCCGTTCCGCGACCGCCCTCTTCGCGTACTGCGAGCCCGCCCTGCGCAAGGTCACGCTCGCCGGTGCCGGACACAGCCCGCCACTGGTGATCGGCGCGCGGCGCACCGAGTTCGTGGAGACCTCCCTGTCCGCGCCCCTGGGCATGCTCGCCTGCTGGGAGGCGCCCAGCGTCGAACTGACGGCCGAGCCCGGCGAGACCGTGCTGCTCTACACCGATGGTCTGCTGCACCGCACCGGCGACCCCATGGACCGCGCCTTCGCCCGGCTGCACGCGGCGGCCGCCAGCGTCCCCAGGACGCTGCGTGAGGACCCCGGCGCGCTCGCCGACCATGTTCTGCGGTCCGTGCTGCCGGACGGGCTGGACGAGGCGGACAGCGCGGAGGACGTCGTACTGCTGGCGGCTCGCTTCGAGTGAGACCGTCGGGCCGCGCGCTGAGCTCTGCGCGTAACAGGACTTCCGGCCCTGGGCCCACCTCTGTACGACCGTACGATGATGGGTGTCCCCCTGCTCCGGCACAGCGGAGAGCTGGGGGGGAAGGTCCAGAGTCGTATCTAGGAGGCAGACCGTGTCGGAGGCGCTCAACCCGGAGACCCCGGAAGCCGTGCTCGACGATGCCGCTGACGAAGCGGGCGAAGAAGAGCCGATCAAGCAGCGCAAGAACGGCCTGTACCCGGGCGTGTCCGACGAGCTCGCCGAGAACATGAAGTCCGGATGGGCCGACACCGAGCTGCGCGGCCTCACGCCGATCGCGCAGGCCGAGTACACCGCCGCCCGCCGCTCCGCGCTCTCCGCGCGCTTCCCGGGCGAGCGCCTGGTGATCCCGGCGGGCAACCTGAAGACCCGCTCGAACGACACGGACTACCCCTTCCGCGCCTCGGTCGAGTACGCGTACCTCACCGGCAACCTGACCGAGGACGGCGTCCTGGTCCTGGAGCCCACCACCGACGGCCACAAGGCGACGATCTACCTGCTGCCGCGCTCCGACCGCGAGAACGGCGAGTTCTGGCTGTCCGGGCAGGGCGAGCTGTGGGTCGGCCGCCGCCACTCCCTCACCGAGGCCGAACAGCTGTACGGCATCCCCGCCTCCGACGTGCGCGAGCTGGCCGACAAGCTGAGCGAGGCCACCGGACCGGTCCGGGTCGTGCGCGGCTACGACGCCGGCGTCGAGGCGGCCCTGACCGACAAGGTCACCGCCGAGCGCGACGAGGAGCTGCGGGTCTTCCTCTCCGAGGCGCGGCTGATCAAGGACGACTTCGAGGCCGGCGAGCTGCAGAAGGCCGTCGACTCGACGGTGCGCGGCTTCGAGGACGTCGTGAAGGTCCTGGACAAGGCCGAGGCGACCAGCGAGCGCTACATCGAGGGCACCTTCTTCCTGCGCGCCCGGGTCGAGGGCAACGACATCGGCTACGGCTCGATCTGCGCCGCCGGCCCGCACGCCTGCACGCTGCACTGGGTGCGCAACGACGGGCCCGTGCGCTCCGGAGACCTGCTGCTGCTCGACGCGGGCGTGGAGACGCACACGCTCTACACCGCCGACGTCACGCGCACGCTGCCGGTCAACGGCCGCTACAGCGAGATCCAGAAGAAGATCTACGACGCCGTGTACGAGGCCCAGGAGGCCGGTATCGCGGCCGTGCAGCCCGGTGCCAAGTACCGCGACTTCCACGACGCCGCGCAGCGCGTGCTGGCCGAGAAGCTCGTCGAGTGGGGTCTGGTCGAGGGCCCGGTCGAGCGCGTCCTGGAGCTGGGTCTGCAGCGCCGCTGGACCCTGCACGGCACCGGCCACATGCTCGGCATGGACGTCCACGACTGCGCCGCCGCACGGACCGAGACGTACGTGGACAGCACGCTGGAGCCGGGCATGTGCCTGACCGTCGAGCCGGGCCTGTACTTCCAGGCGGACGACCTGACCGTCCCCGAGGAGTACCGGGGCATCGGCGTGCGCATCGAGGACGACATCCTGGTGACCGAGGACGGCAACCGGAACCTGTCGGCGGGGCTGCCGCGCCGCTCCGACGAGGTCGAGACGTGGATGGCGGCCCTGAAGGGCTGACGTAGGGCTGACGTAGGGCTGACGTAGGGCTGACGTAGGGCTGATGGCCGGGTACGAGAAGTGCCCGGCCATTCGTCTGCGGGTAGGCCGTTGCTGGTCGCGCGGTTCCCCGCGCCTCTTTGGGCGCGGGAACTCACGGGGGGGATTAGTGGGCGACGACTTCTGGTCCGGTGTCGGGGTGGATCTGCATCTGGAGCCGGACGTGGCCGCGGGGCGCAGAACCGGGCTCGAACGGGCTCTGCGGGACGCGGTGCGCGACGGACGGCTCGCTCCGGGCACACGATTGCCCCCGACCCGGCGGCTCGCGGCCGAACTCGGCATCTCGCGCGGGACGGCCAAGGGGGCGTACGACCAACTGGTCGCCGAGGGGTACCTGACGGCCCGGCAGGGGTCGGGCACCGAGGTCGCGGTGCTTCCCGCGGACGCCGTGTCGGAGGCCGTCGGGGCTCCCCGCGCGCGTGCGCCCCGTTTCGATCTGCGGCCCGGCAGCCCGGACGTCGGTACGTTCCCGGCCGCGGCGTGGCTGCGGGCACTGCGCCGCGCGATCGCGACGGCGCCCTCCCTGGCGTACGACTACGGGGACCCGCGCGGCCGGATCGAACTGCGGACGGCGCTCTCGGGCTACCTGGGACGGGCCCGGGGCGTGATCGCGCCGCCCGAGCGGATCGTGATCACCTCGGGGTACGTGCAGGGGCTCGCCCTCCTCACGCGCGTGCTGGACGGCGGGGTGGTGGCGATGGAGGACCCCGGGCTCCCGTTCCACCGGGACGTGGTGCGGCGGGGCGGGGGCACGGTGGTGCCGCTGAAGGTGGACGAACGAGGCGCCTGCGCCGGGGAGTTGACTTCCTCGCAGGCGGACGCGGTCGTCGTCACGCCCGCCCATCAGTACCCGACCGGGGTGACCCTGCACCCCGAGCGGCGGCGGGCGCTCACCGACTGGGCACGCGCGCGGGACGGGCTGATCGTCGAGGACGACTACGACGGTGAGTTCCGCTACGACCGGCAACCCGTCGGCGCCCTCCAGGGCATGGCACCGGGGCAGGTCGCCTACCTGGGTACGGCGTCCAAGACGCTCGGGCCCGCGCTGCGGCTCGGCTGGATGGTGCTGCCGCCGCACCTGGTCGACGCGGTGGCCGACGTGAAGCTGCACAGCGACCATCACACCGAGTCCATCGGCCAGTTGGCGCTGGCCGAGATGATCACCAGCCACGCGTACGACCGTCATGTGCGCGCCTGTCGGCTGCGGTACCGGCGGCGCCGGGACCAGCTGCTCGACCGGCTTGGGGCGCGCAGGAGCGTACGCGGTATCGCGGCCGGGCTGCACGCGCTGGTGGACGTGGCGGACGAGGCGGAGGTACTGGCGCGGGCGGAGGAGGAGGGGCTCGCTGTCGGGCATCTCGGCGAGCACTGGCACGAGCGCGCCGAGGGGCGGCCTCAGGGCTTGGTCGTGGGCTACGGGACTCCCCGCGAGCGGATCTATCCGGAAGCGCTGGAGGCGTTGGGGCGAGTGCTGGACGGAAACCAAGGGGTGTCGGGGCGAGTGCTGGAGGGGAGTCAGGGGGTGTCGGGCGGGAGCCAATTGGGTCGCAAAAAGGCGTGAGGATTGGGCCTGTTGACGGGTCCACCGGGCTCGTAGCGTCGAAGCCATGACGAATCCGGCAGCATCCGCGCAGTCGAGCCGCCTCGTCCCGCCCGCGGGACCGCAACGCGTCCTGGCCCTCGCCCAGCTGACCAACTCCGTGGGCGACGGCGCCTATTACGTGACCTCCGCGCTGTACTTCACCCACGTCGTGGGACTGGCCCCCGCGCGCGTGGGACTCGGACTGACCGTCGCCTGGGCGATCGGCTCTCTCGTGGGCGTCCCGCTGGGGCGGCTCGCCGACCGGCGCGGGCCGCGTGGCACGACGGTGCTCCTGGCCCTTGCGACCGGAGCGGCGGTGGCGTCCTTCCTGGTCGTCCGCGGCTTCCTGCCCTTCGTCCTCGCGGCCTGCGCGTACGCCTCCGCGCAGTCGGGGCTCGGGGCGGCCCGGCAGGCGCTGCTCGCCGGGCTGATACCGGCCGAGGAGCGGACCGGGCTGCTCGCCCATCTTCAGTCGACCCTCAACGCCGGTCTGGCGGTGGGGGCGGGCCTCGGCGGCCTCGCACTGCACGCCGGAACACGGCACGCGTATCTCGGGGTGTTCGCGCTGGACGCGGTGAGCTTCCTGCTCTGCGCGGGTGTGCTGCTACGGCTGCCGTCCGTGCCGCGAGTGACCGTACGGCGCGGTCACGGGGCCGGTGTCCTGCGCGACCGCCCGTACGTGCTCGTGACGTTCCTCAACACCGTGCTGCTGCTGCGGATGCCGCTGCTCAGTCTGGGCATCCCGCTGTGGATCACCGAGCGCACCCAGGCGCCCGCCTGGCTGGTCTCCGCGCTGTTCGTCCTCAACACCGTTGCGGTGATGGTCTTCCAGGTGCGGTTGGCGCGCGGTGTCACGGGCCTCGCCCCGGCCACGCGCGCGATACGCCGTTCCGGACTCATGATGCTGGTGTCCTGCGCGGTCTTCGCGCTGTCGGCGGGTGCCTCGCCGTGGGTCGCGGCCGGGGTCCTGGTGGCGGGCGCGGTGCTCCAGGTCGTCGCCGAGATGCAGCAGTCCGCAGGCTCCTGGCAGGTGGGCTTCGACCTCGCCCCGGCCGACCGCATGGGCGAGTACCAGGGCTTCTTCGGCACGGGCGTCACGGTGGCGCGCACCGCGGGCCCACTGGTCCTGACCGCGCTGCTGGTGGGCTGGGGCACGCCGGGGTGGCTGCTGCTGGGGGGACTGATGCTGGGGGCTTCGTACGGGATGGGCCCGGCGGTGCGGTGGGCCGCCACACGGGGGGTGACAGCCCACCGCCGGGACCGGAATCAGGACCGGAATCAGGACCGGGACCGGGACCGGAATCAGGGCCAGGACCAGGACCGGGTCAGGCAGCAACCCGTAGCGGTGAACTGACCACCACCGGAAGCGAGTCCACGAACAGGGCGCCGGCGAGCAGTCCCCCCGTGCCACGGGGGCTCCACGCGCGCGTGTGGAGGTCGTCGTCGAAGGCGGCCAGAGCCGCGCGGCCGGCCTCCATCGCCGTACCGCCCGCCTCCAGCACACCCCGCGCACCCGCCTGGACGTGCCGGAGCCCGT
This sequence comes from Streptomyces sp. NPDC007896, assembly GCF_042959425.1. NCBI lineage: Bacteria > Bacillati > Actinomycetota > Actinomycetes > Kitasatosporales > Streptomycetaceae > Streptomyces > Streptomyces sp. NPDC007896. The sequence goes on from NZ_JBIBKX010000021.1 coordinate 166,414, forward strand.
GCGGGCCCGCCGTGTACAGCAACTCGGTGTCCTGGAGGGTGGACATGACGGTGAGGAGGGCGTCGAGGCGGGCGTACGGCTCGGACGCACCGGCGGAGCGCGAGGCGTCGAGCGCGTCCAACGCCCGCCGTATGTGCGGGAATCCGGCGCGTGCCTCGCCCCGCGCCCCGGCCGCGCCGTACTTCGCGGACATGGACGACCCCCGGGAGGGGCGCCGGGGCGCCCGCCGGTCGGGGTGCGCCGCGATCCGCTTGGCGGTGGCGGCGACCTCCGCACCCTTGGCCCCTGGGTCCAGGGCCGCCGCCGCGACCAGGAAGCCCAGGACCCACAGCGCCCCGCGGTGACCACCGCCCGCCAGCGTCACCGAGTGTTCGGTGGACCGGCCGATCGCGCCCAGCTCCGTGCGGAGTTCCGGCGTGGGCCGGCCGGTGCGGCGGGCGACGGCCGCCATGGCCGCGAGGCCGGGCGTCAGCGCCTTGGCCGACCAGCGCAGGGAACACAGGTCGCGGTGGGTCGCCCGGGCCCCGAGATCGCGCGGATCGGGCAGGCCGGGCTTGGGGGTGAGCTCCAGTTGCCCTGTCAGCGCGGCCACGGCGGCCCGCGCCAGCGTCTCGTCCTCGCGGCTGCTCATGCGCGAACCCTAAGAGGACGAGGACGCCGAGGCGGACGGACTGGCACTGTCGCTCGGGGCGCCGCTCGGCGGCGTACCGGTCGGAGCGTCGCTCGGCGCACCGCTCGGGGGCGTACCACCGCCACCGCTGCCCGCGCCGGTGCTCTCGGCGTCGGGGTCGATGCCCAGGATGATGGACCCTTTGAAGCCCTTGGACGGGTCCTTCTTGTGGACCGGCTTCAGGGCGAGCAACCCGCTGGAGGTGCCGCCGCCGTCGTACACCATGTCGTCGGCGAGCTCGGTGTAGCTGCCGGTGTGCTTGGAGTACGGCTCCAGGGCCTGGACCTCGGCGGCGATGTCGTCGTCGAAGAAGAGCTGGCCGGTGGTTGACCTTGCCGCCCTCGTAGGTGCCGTCCGCCTTCTCGCCGCCGGTGTGCACCTTGACGTGGATGTGCGTGGTGCGGGGCGTGTACCAGCCGGGGAAGATCGTCTCGAACTTGACGACCCCGTTGGCGTTGGCGACCTGATAGCCGCGCAGATACGTCTGGTCGTTGGCGGTCGAGCCGTCCTCGCTCTCGGCGGGCGCGGAGCCGCCGGGGTTGGCGGTGGTGTAACCGGAGTAGTAGCCCCAGGCGTCGCAGTGCCAGATCTCCACGGCCGCGCCCGCGACCGGGCCGCAGGAGTCGGTGGTGTCCTGCACCGTGATGCGCAGCGTCAGCGGGACGCCGCCCTTGCCCTCGGTGATGTCCTTGCGCACCAGAGCGCCGTCCAGGTAGTACGGCCCCTCCGTGACGCTGGACATCAGCACGCACTGGCCGCTGCCGGTGGAGGTCGAGGTCGCCGAGGCGGTCGCCTCGGCGTCGGTGGCGGTGGTCGTCTCGTCGGCGAACGCCGATGGGTAGCCAGCGACCGCGAGGCCGCCCGCGGCGACCGTGCCGCCCGTCACCGCGAGCGCACGGCGCCGGGTGACCGATGTGTCTTTGTGGCTTCTCGTCATGATCGGAAAGCTAGGAAGGGCAGCCGTCAGGGGCATGGGGTGGGGCTGTGAGGAGGGTAAGAATTCTGAGAAAGCTGAAGTCGACGGGAAATCGCCCTCTCCAGGGAGCGCGAAAACGCCGGAGGCGTCACCACGCGTACGGCAGGTCCACCTTGATCACCGTCGGCCCCCCGACAGGGCTGGTCAGTCGCACGGACCCGTCGAGCGCGGCGACCCGCCGGCGCATGCCGAGCAGTCCCGAACCGGCCGCCTCGTCGGCGCCGCCGCGGCCCTCGTCACGGACGACCACGCTCAACCCCGTCGGTGTACGGGCGAGCCGGACCGCCGCCCGCTCCGAGCCGCTGTGCTTGCCCGCGTTCGTCAGGGCCTCGGCCAGCACGAAATACGCGGCCGCCTCGATCGCCGCGGGGGCGCGGACCCCGCTCTGCGCCCCGTCCTCCAGACCGTCCACATCCATGGTCACGTCGAGCCCGCTGCTCGCCGCGAGCGCCCGCGCCGCCCCGACGAGACCACGGTCGGTGAGGATCGGCGGGTGGATGCCACGGACGACGTGACGCAGTTCGGTCAGCGCCTCTTCGGCCTGGTCCTGGGCGTCGTCGAGGAGTTTGCGGGCGGCGTCCGGGTCGCGTTCGTACGCCCGTTTGGCGATACCGATCCGCATGGAGAGCGACACCAGCCGCGCCTGCGTACCCTCCTGCAGGTCCCGCTCGATGCGGCGCAGTTCGCCCTCGTGCGCGGCGACCGCGCCCGCCCGGGTCTCGGTCAGTTCCTCGACCCGCTCCGCGAGCAGCGCCTTGGGTGAGGGCTTGAGCAGGTTGGTGGACCAGGCGGCGTCGAGGTCCGCGAGACGGCTGATCAGCGGCAGGACCAGCGGTGAACGACCCAGCACACCCTGCCGTACGCCGTCGACGAGCAGGCCCGCCGACCACAGCGGCAGCGCGAGGACGCCAAGGAAGCCGTAGGCGTAGTGGGCGACCATCCAGCGCAGGTCGTTGAAGGTGCCCGGGTCACGGACCGCCGTGCGCATCCGGCGACGGAGCGGGCCCTCGATGCGCTGGTACGCCTCGGGGATCTCCCGGCCCGTCCACTCGGCGACCTGGCGCCGCTTGGAACCGGCGAAGCGGCGCACCAGGAGCACCGTCTCGGGCAGCAGTCCGGCACCGACCACCACGAGGGTGGCGACCGCCGTGATCAGCAGCACCGTGATGAAGATGATCGAGCCGAACGCCAGTACGGCGGCCCGTCCCAACTGGACCGTGGCTCGCGCTGCCTGCCGCACTGTCGTACCCATGCCGTCCAGGCTAGGCACGCCTGGTGCGGCTGCGCGGGAGAGCAGGCTCCAGACAGATGGTGTAGCCCGCTACACCACAGGTTCGGGAGAGCACTCACTCGTGGCGGCGAGCTTCCGACGGGATCGTTGAATCCGGAAGCCCACGCCCCTACAGACTCCCCGCCGAAGGAAAAGGTTCATGAAGTCGCTGCTCTCCTCGATCGTGCTCTGGTCGCTGTTCCTGGTCGGCCTCTCCGCCACCGTGGCCTCCGGTGCCGTACTCGACGGCACGCAGAAGGACGTGGCCACCTACGGCGGGATCGCCCTCTCCCTCGTGGCCGGCTCCCGCATCGCCAAGAAGGAACCGATCAAGTCGTTCCTCTCCTCCCGTCCGGTGCTCTGGTTCCTGTTCCTCTTCAACGGAGTCGTCGCCGCGGCCGCCGGCTTCGCCCTCGACGGCGTGCAGGGGATCACGGCCGCCGCCGGTATGGGCCTCGTCTCGCTCGGCGCGGGCTTCGGTCTCCTCCAGAGCCGCGAGACGAAGAGCCGCGGGACACAGAACCGCGAGACACAGGGCCTCGAAACGCGGAGCCGCAGGACGCCGACCCCGGCCTGACGCGCCTGTCACGCCCACTCCGGCCCGACGCTCATCCCCCTCGGCCTCCGACCCCGGCGCCGACGACGCCGCCTCCGGGCCACGGGACACCCCGGCATGCCCGCCCCCTCGCAGCACCCCACCGCTCGCTGCCCCGAACACAGACCTTGGAGACCCCTCCCGTGGCTACTTTCCTTTATCGACTGGGCCGTACGGCCTTCCGGCGGCGCTGGTACGTCGCCTTGATCTGGGTGGCGGTGCTCGGCGCGGTCGGCTTCGGTGCGGCCAAGGCTCCCGCCGCCCCCGACGCTTCGAACTCCATGCCGGGGATCGAGTCCCAGAAGGCGTTCGACCTCATGGAGCAGCGCTTCCCCGGGGCGAAGGCCGACGGGGCGAACGCCCGGATCGTCTTCGTGGCCCCCGACGGGCAGAAGATCACCGCCGCCGAGAACAAGAAGACCATCGACAAGCTGGTGGACGAGGCGGCCGACGACGCGCAGGTCGCGAGCGCGGTCAGCCCCTTCCAGGCGAACGCGATCAGCAAGGACGCGACGACGGCGTACGCCACCGTCACCTACAAGGTGAAGGCCGACGACCTCACCGACGCCGGCAAGAACCACCTGAAGGACGCCATCACGCAGGCCAAGAAGTCCGGTCTGACGGTCGAGGTCGGCGGTGACGCGCTGGCGAGCACACCCTCGGCGGGCGGAGCGGCCGAGGGGATCGGTATC
>NZ_JBIBKX010000022.1:0-168180 GCF_042959425.1 Streptomyces sp. NPDC007896
CCACCCCGCCGCGGTGGGGGCGCTGGCGCCGCCGGCGCCGCCCCCCAGCCCCCCCCACACCGCCATCCCCCCCGTGACCCCGCCCTTGGGGCCGGGGGGGGGGGGGGGGGGGCCCCGGGCCCCCCCCCACCACCCCCTCCTTCGTGTGGTCGGCTCAGAACGCCGTGCAGCGGCCCTTCTCACCGGGCCAGAAGCAGACCTGGCCGATGACGTCGAAGCCCGCGACGCCGTCCGGGGTGATCTTGTCGAACCGGGGTGTGGGGATCTGCAGCCCGTTGATCCCGTCGCCGGCGAGCGGGCCGCTCGTCACGGTGCGCTCGGGCACGGGGCTGCCCTGCTTGAGATCACCCTTGAAGTAGAGGCTGCCGACCTCACCCGTGTTCCAGGTGCCCACGCCGTTGCCCTCCACGGAGAAGGTCGGCGGGAACACACCGAATCTTCCGGTGCCGTTGACGCCGAAGACGATGTCGGTCAGTTGTGGTGCCGCCCCGCTGGGCGAGCGGCAGTCCAGGTACCCGATGTGCCCGGTCACCTCGGCCTCCTTGACCCGCGCACTGAGCGGCGGACTGAAGTTCACCTCGGCGTCGAGGCGGCACACGAGGTCGGGGACCGGTGCGGCCCGTACCGCGGCCGGTTCGGCCTGGGCCACGGGGGCGGCCAGGGCGGTGCCCGCGAGGAGGGCGGCCGCCAGCACCGGCCTCCTGCCGAGGCGGGACAGCGGGGACATCTTCGCTTTCGCCTTGACTGAGAACGTCATTGCGTCCGGTTTCCTTTCCTTCAGGCCGTGGCCGTGGTGCCACGGAGAACTTCGCTCGCGGAGCCGAGGTGCTCGGCGAGGTCGCGGTACGACTCCAGGACGCCCGTCTCGACGTACGGGATCTCCCTCTCGACGCAGAACTGCTTGACGAGCGGATAGGCGCGGCGCAGCGCCGCCCTGGGCATGCCGGGGAAGAGGTGGTGCTCGATCTGGTAGTTGAGACCGCCGTAGAAGAAGTCGCCGATGTAGCCGGTGGGCAGGGTGCGCGAGGTGAGGACCTGGCGCTCCAGCCAGCTCCACTCCTTGCCCACGCGGGTCGGCAGGCCCTTGTGGTTGACGGCGAAGGCGAGGCCGAGCAGATAGCCGAGGAGGACCTGGTGGACGGCGAGGAAGAGCAGGACGGACGGCCAGGGCAGGAGCACGAAGAGCGCGCCGAAGAACAGCACCGCGTGCAGCACCATCAGGCCGCCCTCCAGGAGGGGCTTGCGCAGCGCCCGGCGGCGCAGGGCGATGACGCCGGCGATACGCAGCACCAGGGCTTCGAGGCCCAGCAGCGGGAAGAACAGATAGCGCTGGTTGGCGGCGAGGAAGCGGGCGAATCCCTTGCGGTCCTGGGCCTGTTCGGGCGCGAAGACGGCCACGCGGCGCAGGATGTCGGGGTCGAGCTCCAGGTGGTTGGGGTGGTTGTGGTGCCGGTTGTGGTGCTGCACCCACCAGCCGAAGCAGACCCCGAGCATCAGGTTGCCGTGGACCAGGCCGAGGGCCTGGATGAACCTGCGGGACCGGGTGATCTGACGGTGTCCCGCGTCGTGCACGAGGAAGGCGAGCTGCTCGTGCCAGACGGCGAGCCAGACCGCGGCCAGGACCACCTTCCACCAGGTGCCTCCGGAGAAGACCAGCGCGGCCCAGCCGAGGGCGTTCATCAACCAGACCACCGCGATCCCGGTCACGTACTGGCCCGTGCGGGGCCGCATGAGCCCGGCGGCCTGGACGCGCCGGGTCAGCTCGCGGAAGTCCTCGTCCTGCGCGGCCGGTTCATACGGTGAGGAGTTGACTGCCGGGCTGTCGGTCATCGGTGTGCCACCGACCCTTTCGTTGTTGGACGCCCGCGATGCGGGCGGGTGTGCGCGGACTGTTCACGAGGTCAGACCCATGTCGGTGAGGCGCGCTTCCTGGGTGACGCGCGACCATTCCGCGGCGGCGAGCATCCGTTCCTCGGCGGTGGTGTCGACCAGGCGGCGGCCCGGCCACAGCTCGTAGTCGCCCGCGAGGTCGCGGTGCTGGTCCAGCCCCTGCTGGTAGAGCTGTTCGCGGCGGAACGTCATCTGCTGCACGGGGAGTTCGGACCACAACCGCATACCGCGCGCGACGAGTTCGCCGATCCGCTCCAGCTCCTCGGGGTGTTGCCGGACATGGCGGCGCACGATCGTGGTGCCCACGGACAGATGCCGGATCTCGTCGATGCCCGCGGCGCGTTCGATCTCGGCGGCGGGCGCGTCGAAGGGCCGCCATTTGCGCTCGCTCAGCTCGGCGGTGGGCGCGAGGACCCCCTCCACCAGGACGGTGAGGGTGATCACGCCGCCGATGTAGTCGCGTTCCTTCTCCATGACGGCGAGCCCGAAATCCTCCAGGGGACTCAGGACGGCGTCCCGGTCGACCCCGGCGAGCGACTCCATGGTGGCTTCCAACTCGTTCCGCGGCACGCCCAGTTCGAGCAGGTGACCGCGGAAGGCGTAGGCGTGCCGGGCCTCGTCCATCAGCTGGGAGGTGTAGAAGTCCATCCCGGCGAGGTCGGGGGCGTACGCGACGAGGTAGGAGATGGCGCGGGCCGCCTTCTCCTCCGCCATCGAGCGGAAGGCGAGCTCCTGCATGACGGCCTGGCGCAGCGGGCCGTCCACCATCATGTGGTCCGGCACCGGCACGTCCGGGGAGCGGCCCAGGGGATCGCCGCCGAGGGTGCCTTCCGGTACGGCCCGGAACCAGTAGCCGAGGTCGCAGCCCTCCGGTGTCAGCTCGGTGCGCAGCGCGCCTTCCAGGAGACCCGGGGCGCGGTGCCGGTCGGCCTCCGCCGGGAACTTCTCGGTGGATGTGGTCATTTCAGCCTTTCTGAGTCATGGGGACGGCCGGGGCCCTGGAGCGGGTCAGACCGACTTGGTGAGGCGCATCAGCTGCCAGACGGCGCCGGGGCTCACCCGGCCCTGGAAGGCCAGGTACTCCGGTTCGATGAGCTGTGGGCGCCATTTGAGCTTGAAGGACTCCTGGGCGGCCGCCGGATAGATGGCGCGCCCCTTGGCCGCCAGCACCTCCACGCAGCGGTGCAGGAAGGCGCTGGTGGGGCCGGGTGCGGCCGTGTCCGGGCCGAGCTGGACGAACGGGGTGAAGCCGAGGTGCAGCCAGCCGCAGCCCTCGTCCTGGAACCGGCGCAGGGCGGTGGCGAACAGCAGCTCCACCGTGCCGGGCGGTGCGTCCGGGAGCCGCCGGGTGAGGTCGTACAGCCAGCCGGCGTGTTCGCCGAAGACCGGTGAGTACGACACGTAACCGACCGTCCGTCCCTCGTGGACGGCGGTGAACAGGCGCCGGTGCGGTGCGCCGGGGCCGCCGCGCTCGCCGATCAGGAACTCGAGTTCCTTGACGTGCCGGCCCTTGGCGCGCAGCCAGGCGGCGTCCACCGCGTCGAGGGCCGCGGTGACGTCCTCGCCGTCCCGCTCCCCGGCGGGCACCTCGACGGCCGAAACCCCTTCTCTGCGAGCCCGGTTGACCATGTTGCGCACCTTGACCATGCGCTGTCCGCCGAGGCTGTACCCGTCGAGCGCGATGCTGAAGGAAGCGCCGAACTGGTTGACGACGAAGCCGTGTCCGGCGTGCAGTTCGGCCTGGGGGCGGGAGAGCTGGACGGCGGCGACCCGGCGTCGCTCACTGCCGGCCCGTGCGAGCAGCGCGGTCAGCAGGCTCGGCTGGTCCTCCACCGCACATACGGGTCCGCCCAGTTGGAACAGGTGTCGTCGGCCGGCCTCCCGGTACGGGACGAAGCCGTCGACACCGTCCGTGCGGAAGCGGCGGTTCCCGCTGTTCATCGCGAGGAAGGCGCTGCTGTGGCTGCCGTACCTGCGCAGCATCTCGTACGCCTCCGTGTCGGCCGGCGCCTGTGCGGCGCTCACCGCACCGCCGCCTTGTGCCAGGGGACGGTGGCGAAGTCCCGCAGGGGGCCCTGGACGGCGGGGTGCGGAACCGGCTCGAAGGACACGGTGAACGACTTGGCGAAGTTGCCGAACAGGGCCCGGTCCCCGAAGAGATGGATGGGCAGCACCAGCAGCGCCCACTCCCAGCCGTATGCCAGGACCCAGGCGCCGAGGACCGCGCCCTGCACGCTCAGGCTGTGCATGGTGTTGTAGAGCACGTAGTAGACGCGGGAGACCTGCTGGTCGGGGCTGCGGTGGTAGGCGAGTGCGCCCGGCAGATAGCCGATGACGTCGACGTAGGCGAACAGGACGACGGCGACCCACCAGCGCACCTCGGCCAGGTGCGCGAGGAAGAATCCCGCGGCCACCAGGAGCCCGAGCAGGTATTCGAGGCGCAATAGCCGGTAGGTGGTGGGGGTCTGGCAGAGATTGTGGCCGTCCACGGTCACCGCCCGCCGACCGGGCTCGTCCCGTCGTCCGAGGTCGCGCCGCCGTCCGGAATCGTCGCGGTGACCAGGATCATGCTGTCCGTCTCGACCCCCGAGAACGCGGCCAGATGCGGGGCGAACCGCTCGACGGCGTACGGCAGTGCCAGCAGGTCCGCGACGCGCGCCTGCCAGCCGTGGCCGCCCCACCAGCGCTCCGCGTCCGCGAGGTGCCACACCCACGGTGTCCCCGTGCCGGACAGGGCCTCCAGCCAGGGCTTCACGAAGGGCGAGTCGGCGGTGTCCGCGTTGAGGCACTCGGCGCCGAGGCTGCTGCCCGGTGCGGAGAGCGCGCTCACCGTGCCGATCAGCCGCTCCACCGCCTCCGGGGCCAGGTAGAAGAGCAGCCCCTCGCACAGCCAGGCGGTGGGCCGGCCGGGGTCGAACCCGGCGGCGAGCAGCGCGCCGCGCCAGTCGCCCAGCAGGTCCGCGGCCACCGTGGTACGCCGGGCGGTGTCCGGCGTACGTCCCTCGACGACCCGTTCCTTGAAGGTCTGTACGGCCGGCAGGTCGACCTCGAAGACATGGGTTCCGGCGGGCCAGTCGAGCCGGAAGGCACGGGTGTCGAGCCCCGCTCCCAGCAGGACGACCTGCGCGCGTCCCTCCCGGGTCGTGACGAGCAGGTGGTCGTCGAAGAAGCGGGTGCGGACGGCCAGCCAGTCGGGCAGCACCTTCTGCAGGACGCCGGCTCCCGGCGGGGCGCCGGCCGCTCCGGCGGCGTCCAGGAACTCGCCCGCGAGCCGGTCGTCGAAGAGGGCGTCCGCCCGCCTGGACTCCTGGGCCCGCATGCGGACGGTCCACAGGGCCGTCTCCGAGACCCCGTCCAGGGCGCCGGGAGCCGCTTCGCGCTGAGCGTCGTGTTGCTGCATGGGCATGGGTGATTCCTTTGTGCGTGCGGTTGACATGGGCTGTGGATGGGGGTGCTGACGGTGGATCGGATGGTGGGGTGGGTCAGCGGGGCGTGCGGCGGCGGTCGAGGAACAGGGCCGCCGCGCCCAGTGCCATCAGCCCGCGCGAGGGTGACCAGGGCCGCTGTCCACCCATGGAGGAGGGCGTGTGCGGCTCGTGGAGCTGGAGCGCGAACTGGCGGTTGGCCGCGTCGGAGAGCAGCCCGCGCCACTGTTCGGGGGCGGACGCGGCGGCCGAGAGCAGGTCCATCGTGTTGCGGGCGACCTGGTCCACGGAGAAGTACTCGCGGATCAGGGCCAGGATGATCCCGCGCGCCTCCGCCTTGAAGACCTCCGCGAGGGCGATGTCCGGCGCGAGACAGCGCACCGAACCCTCCAGGTTCGCGAAGGACTTGCCGAGCAGGGAGATGGCGGGCGCCGAGCCGATGCCCCGCCGGGTCGCCTTCTCCAGGACGGTGGTCAGGGACACCCCGAAGTTGATGTCCTCCAGGGAGGCGGTGGCGACCTTGGGGACCAGCGCGGCCATGTCGGCGGCGAACGCGGGCAGGTTCGACCAGGCGGTGACCCGGCCCATGTCGGCCCACGCGTGGGCGAGACCGTGGCCGTCGTTCTGCGCGATGGCCATGAGCAGGGGCAGCAGCTGGAGGCTGGTGCGCCGGTCGAGGCGGCCGACCATGCCCCAGTCGATGAGGGTGGCCGGACCGCCGGGCAGCGCGAAGACGTTGCCCGCGTGCGGGTCGGCGTGGAACATCCGGTCGACGAAGTACCCGCGGTACATGAAGCGCAGCAGGTCCTTGCCGATGTCCGTGCGCTCCCGGTCGCTGAACGAGCGGCGGTCGAGATGGCGCACGGAGGCGCCGGGTGCGAGCGACTGGATCAGCACCTTGGGGGTGGCGTGGACGACCCGGGGCACGGACAGCGACGGATAGCGGCGGATGTTCTCGCGGGCCTCGTCCATGTTGCGGGCCTCGCCGGTGAAGTCCAGCTCGGGTTCCATCGCGTCGAAGATGGAGCCGAGCATCGCCTCGACGTCGATGACCTCGTTGAATCGGGGTGCGGTACGGGCGACGATCCGGGACGCCTTGCGCATCAGTGCCATGTCCGCGCGGACGGTGTCCCGGATCCCGGGCCGCTGGATCTTCACCACGGCGGGCCGGCCGCCGGGCAGGGTCACCCGGTAGACCTGGGCCAGCGAGGCCGCCCCGAGCGGGCGGACCGTCTCGATGTCGTCGAAGCGGCGCTTCCAGTCCATTCCCAGCTCCTCCTGGAGCACGGGCTCGAAGAGGGCGAAGGGCTGGACATCGACCTGGTCGTGGAGGTTCTGCAGTTCGCCGATCATGGAGGCGGGCACCATGTCGGGCCGGGTGGAGAGGATCTGGCCGAGCTTCACGTAGAACGGGCCGAGGCTCTCCAGGGCGTGCCGCACCGCCTTCGCACGGCGTGCCCCGTCCACGGAGGTGGTCCCGTCCCCGGCGGAGGCCTCGCCTTCCGCCGGGGAGTTCGGGTCCTGCCGGGACCGCCGGCGCTCCCGCGTCACCTGGCCGACCTCGTCGGCGACGAGGCTTCCCAGCACCTTCACAACCAGCCGGAGCCGACTGCCGAGCATGGCACCCATGTGTCACAACCTCCTGTGCCTGACGAGTTCCGTCGGTCATCCGTGCGATCGCCCACGCACGTGGGTCATGCGGCGCGATCACTCACCCGAGGTGAGGCGGTACGCGCCCGGTGAGCCCCGGTTCAGCGGCGGCTCAGCCGCTCTTCCTCGCCGCCGGTGCCCGCCCGGCGCCCGCCATGGCGCCGGCCACCCCCTGGACGCCCTCCAGCACGTTCACCAGGGAGGCGACGAGCTCGGAGAGCTGGGCGATCTGCCGGGGCAGCGCGGCCAGGCCCTCCGCCATGTCGGCCGCGCCCGAGACGGCCGAGGCCGCCCCGCCGGCGACCTGTCCGAGCGCGCCCAGCGGATTGGCACCGCCGAGGGCGCCGAGCGGGTTCGCGCCGCCGCCCGCGAGGGCCGCGAGCGGATTGGGTGCCCCACCGCCCAGTGCGGCCAGCGGGTTGGGCGCCGCGCCGGCCAGAGCGGCCAGCGGGTTGGCGGCGCCGAGGCCGGCCGCGGCGTTGGCCGCGTTGGCGAGTGCGGCCACGGGGTTGGCCACGCCGCCGAGGGCGGACAGCGCGCTGACCGTCCGCAGCACATCGCCGGGAAGCCCGTTCAGCGCCTGATACGGATTTCCCGGGGTGAGCCAATCCGCGGAATGCGAATCGTCGCCTTTCCGGTCGAGAATTTCATCGAATGCCTTCTTGGTGCTGTCGGCGATATCGCCGATGAAATCCTTGATGGTGTCCTGGGTGTTATTCTTGCTCACGGTCACTACCCTTTCCATCTCATCCGCACTCCCGGAATTCGGGAGCCGTTTTCGTCCCCACTCCCGGCCTGCGCCGGACGCGGGAGGAATGCGGAAATCCGTTATGCCGCGGCGCCGTCGAGGGCCCTGGCGCAGAGCAGCCGCAGCCGAGCCCGCCCCCGGGTGAACGCGCCTTCGGCCGCCTTGACCGAGATCTGGTGCATGCGGGCGAATTCCAGCGTGGAGATCCCATGGGCGCGGGCGAGGACCACCTGTCGCTCCCGGCCCCGCAGCAGGTGCACCTGGCCGAGCAGCCAGCGTCCGAAGTCCTGGTCGCACACGCCTTCGTCCGGCAGCTCGGGTCCGCCCACGTCCGCCGCGCGGCGCAACAGTCGCCGCCTCCGCTCCAGTTCGCGGTAGTGGTCCACACAAAGACGCAGGGCGACCGAGGTCAGAAAGGAACCGATCCGGTCCTGGTCGAGATTGCCGTGGGCGGCCGCTCTGAGCATCGCTTCCTGAACGCAGTCCTCCGCGTCCTGAGCATTCGGCAGCCGGCGGCGGACCAGCCTCATCAGTCGCTCCCGGTGACTGGCGATCACATCCCAGGAGAACTCCCGCCGCACCTCTTCCTGGGATTCGTGGCTTGTTCGATCAATCGCTCGATCGATGATTTCGTACTCGTCTAAGTGGTCTAACAATTCCCTGTGATCCATGGCCCCGAGCTTGATTCCCTGGTGCGAATCGGAATATTCGCACGGCCTATCCCCACCCGTCGCGAAGGTTCTTTTCCGAGTCAACACATCAACAAACCAGAGGGAATACGGACCACTCATCCGCATGGAAAACGGAGGACTTCGTTCCGGCGCACCCCATACCGTGCTACACATTTCACGCATGCATCTGCGGCACCTCACGTCTGCGGAAACGTCACGCCATGAGCGGGGCCGCACCAAAAGGGAGCCGAAATCACATCCGCCTCAGCGGCGCGGGGGCCGATCGCGCCAAAATCCTCGACCGCGGGCGGGCACCCGGGGGCCGACCCCGGACCACGGCGAGGGCCTGGTAACGGACCGGGCCGCCCAGAGGGGCCACCGCCACCCCGAAAGTCGTCGCGGCCGTCTGGCTCGTTCTCGCCGCCGGGCACGGCGCTCTCTCCCCCTCATCGGCCTCCCCCAAGGGTCGCCCGGGCGAACCGGCCGGTTGACGATCCCGCGATAAAGAAGGTCATCGGACCGGGCGGGCCGACTGGTGGCCTCCCGGACGGCCGCCCCCGTTGATACCCCAGGGGGTAAACTCAACGGCACCACCCCGAGGAGGACCCATCCCATGGCCATGTCCGTCGACGAGGAAGCCAGTACCGCGATCCTCAATCGCCTGCGCCGCGCTCAGGGGCAGCTCGCCGGCGTCATCGCCATGATCGAGGCCGGCCGCGACTGCAAGGACGTGGTCACCCAACTCGCCGCCGTCTCGCGCGCGCTCGACCGCGCCGGATTCAAGATCGTCGCCAGCGGGATGCGCCAGTGCATGACCGCGGCCGACGACGAGACGCCCCCGATGTCCGAGGCCGAACTCGAGAAGCTCTTCCTCGCCCTCGCCTGAGCCGGCCCGGGGACGACGACATCACGGAAACGACGACATCACGAGGACGACGACACACCGACGCGACGTGGGCCACCCTGGCGGGTGACCCACGTCGCGGCTGTTGCCGGGGAGGCGTCAGACGGTGCCGATCGGGTCGATCAGCTGGTCGTGACGGCGGTGTCGTCGACGACGAAGCTGGTCTGGAGCGAGGAGTCCTCGACCCCGCTGAACTTCAGGGCGACGGTGGTACCGGCGAACGAGGACAGGTCGAAGGTCTTCTGCGTGTACCCCGTGGCCTTGTTCAGGTTGGAGTACGTCGCCAGCGTCGTGGTGCCGGCGGTGACCGTCAGCTTGTCGTACGCGGTGCTGGTGGTCGTCTCCGCACTGTCGATGTGCAGGTAGAACGTGAAGCTGGCCTTGCAGCCGGACGGGATCGTCACCGACTGGGAGAGCGTGTCCGTGTGCGTCGAGCCGTAGCCGTCCAGCCACGCCTTGTACGAACCGGCGTGCGCCGCCTGGCTGCTGGAGTTGGTGATGACGCCGCTGGTCGCGGTCCAGGTGGTGTTGCCCGACTCGAAGCCGGGGTTGCCGAGCAGCTGCGTCGAGGTGCAGGTGCCGCCGCCTCCGGAGGAGCTGACGGTCCAGGTGAAGGACGCCGTTCCGGTGGCTCCGGTGCTGTCGGTGACGGTGACCGTGGTGCTGTACGTCCCGGCGGTGGTCGGCGTCCCGGTGATCGCTCCGGTGGAGCTGTTGATCGACAGGCCGGTGGGCAGCCCGGTCGCGGCGTAGCTCAGCGAGCCGGTGTTGGTGCTGCTGGCCGAGATCTGCAGGCTCACCGCGGTGCCGACGGTGGAGGACTGACTGCCCGGGTTGGTGACGGTCACCCCGCTCGACGGCGGCGTGACATGGCTGCCGACGTTGATGCCCGCGAAGGCGTTCGCCACCCCCGCGTACTGGGTGGAGCTGGCGCCGTACAGGGCGGTGGCCGCGTTCAGAGCGGCGGTGCGCGCGCCCGCGTAGTTGGTGCTGGACGTCATGTACGAGGTCAGCGCCTTGTACCAGATCTGCAGGGCCGCGGCCCGGCCGATGCCCGCGACGGCGACTCCGTCGGAGGTCGTGCTGTTGTACGTGACACCGTTGATGACCTTGGTGCCGCTGCCCTCGGAGAGCAGGTAGAACATGTGGTTCGCCGGGCCCGAGGAGTAGTGGACGTCCAGGTTGCCGACGCCTGAGTACCAACTGTCCGCGGAGCCGCCGTCCTTGCTCGGCTTGTCCATGTAACGCAGCGGCGTGCCGTCGCCGTTGATGTCGATCTTCTCGCCGATGAGGTAGTCGCCGACGTCGCTGGAGTTGTTGGCGTAGAACTCGACGCCGGTGCCGAAGATGTCGGACGTGGCCTCGTTGAGGCCGCCGGACTCACCGCTGTAGTCCAGGCCCGCCGTGTTGGAGGTGACGCCGTGGCTCATCTCGTGCCCGGCCACGTCGAGCGAGGTGAGCGCGTGGGTGCCGCCCGAGCCGTCGCCGTACGTCATGCAGAAGCAGCTGTCGTCCCAGAAGGCGTTGACGTACGCCGAGCTGTAGTGGACGCGCGAGTAGGCGGCGACTCCGTCGTTCTTGATGCCGCTGCGGCCGAACGTGTTCTTGTAGAAGTCCCAGGTCTCCTGGGCGCCGTAGGCCGCGTCCGCGCCGGCTGTCTGGGTGTTCGAGCCGGCTCCGGTGCCCCACGTGTCGTCGGAGTCGGTCATCAACGTGCCCGTGCCCGACGTGCCGTTGTTGAGGCTGTACGTCTTGTGGCCACCGCGCGTGGTGTCGTACAGCTGGTACGTCGAACCGGACAGCGTGGTGTTCAGCGTGACCGTGCCGCTGTACTGGGTGTTGCCCGTACCGGTCTTGATGCCCTGGTAGCGGTAGAGCTCCTGGCCGGTGGTGGCGTCGGTGATGACGTGCAGCTGGCTCGGGGTGCCGTCGTCCTGGAGGCCGCCGATCACGGTCTCCCAGGCAAGCTTCGGGGTGCCGCTGCCGGCCCAGATCACCTTGCGGGCGCTGTCGGTGGTGGGCTTCTCGGCGGCCAGGGACTTGGCGGCCTTCAGCGCCTTGCTCGCGGCGGCGGACTTGGTGAAGGTCGCGGTGGTGGAGGCGACCTTGATGGTCCGCTTGTTGTTGAAGGTGCTGCTCACCGTGCCGGCGGCGAGGGAGGCCGGCGGGGTGTGCACGATCACGTCGCCGCCCAGCACCGGCAGGCCGGCGTAGGTGCGCTCGTAGCGGGTGTGGAGCGTGCCGTCCTGGTCCTTGACGACGTCCTTGACGACCAGCTTCTCCTTGGCCCCGAGGCCCAGGGTGCCGGCGGTCGCCGTGGTCTTCTGTGCCGCGCTCTTCAGCAGTGCCGAGTGCTGGGCGGGGGTGAGCTTGGCCTCCAGGCCTCCGGTGCGCAGCGGACTGGGGTGGGGGGCGGCAGGCTTGGCGGCCGCGGGGACCGTCTGTATGCCGACGGCCAGGAACGCGGCGGTGGCCGCCAGCGCTCCGGCTGCGGCCGCCTGACGGGGGATTCGTCTCACTCGTACTCCTACTGCTGCGGCCGCGCGTCGACGGCCGGTGACAGACCCGGGCAGACGGGATGTGCTGGCCGGGACGAGCTGAGCAGTGCGGGGCCCCTGCGCAGACCGTGTGAGGCCTGTCCGGCAGGTGAGGAAGAAGAGTGACAGCTTGACCTAGACATGTCATGCAGGTCGGAGGCAATCGAGGGTTAACCCTCGACGACGTTCACGTGGGGCGCACGCACGAGGTTCACCCGGGGCGCACAGGAGGCCGCCTTCACCCGGATGGCGGCGCCCGGCTGACCTCGCGGCCACCTCCAGGTCGCCCACCACCCCGGCCGCGACTTCGCCGGTGGCACGGCGACGGAGTACGCGCAGGCGGAATGGGGATAAGCCCGGAGAGCACGGCATCGCGCCGGACCGTGCCCCAGGGTCGGCATCCCTCCTTGGTAGTACGACCGGGTCGCGCATCTGCTCCTCAGGGAGAGGTGCGGGTGACCCGTGAGCACGACGCGCGTGAGCGCGGCGGCGTGGAAGCTGGTTGTACGAGTCCGAGGAGGCCGCCATGAACCGCCAGATCCGCATTCGCCCCAGCCGTCGCCCCGCCACCGAGCGCGAGGTGACGATCGACCGCAGGACACCGTCGGGCCGCCTGCTGCCCTACTGACGCGACGGCTGCCCTGCCGCTCCGACGCCCGCCCTCCCCATCCGACGACTTTCCTCACCGATCCGGCCAGTCGGCGTATCCGTTCCGCCGCGCGCACGTTGTGGGTGATGACAATGGCCACCAGACACCACGGCGAGCACTGCGCGCGGATCCGGAAGGGTTGAAAGTATGATCACCCAATGTCTGACATGACCGAGACCACGCCGGGCTGGCTGACGCCCGACGAACTCGAAAGCGCGCGCGCACGCATGCCGATCCTGTACGTCGAGGCCGTACCGGTCCGCGTCGACGACAACGGCGAAGTCACCAGCATCGGACTGCTGCTGCGCATAGGGCCGGACGGGACGGTCAGCCGCACCGTCGTCTCGGGCCGGGTGCTGCACCACGAGCGGGTCAGGGACGCCCTCCTGCGCCACCTGGAGAAGGACCTCGGCCCGGTGGCACTCCCCCGCATCCCGACCTCGCTCCAGCCCTTCACCGTCGCCGAGTACTTCCCCACGGTGGGCGTCACGCAGTTCCACGACCCCCGCCAGCATGCGGTCTCCCTCGCCTACATCGTCCCGGTGACCGGCGACTGCCGCCCCCGCCAGGACGCCCTCGACCTGGTCTGGTTCAGCCCCGAGGAGGCCTCGTCACCCGCGGTTCTGGGCGAGATGCCTGGCGGTCACGGAGCCCTCCTCAAGCAGGCCCTGGCCCATGTGGGCCGGCTGTCCTGACTTCGGGCCTCCGCTAGAGTCGGCGCGGTCCCCGGTCAGGCATTCTGCCGCGGGGGTGGTCCTGCGCTGGGGGATGACGGGCACGATGCGGTTCGAACGAATGCAACTGGCCGGGTACGAGATCCAGGAGGTCCTGGGCCAGGGCGGGTTCGCCACGGTGTACCGGGCGCGGCAGCTGGCCGTGGGCCGCGAGGTGGCGCTCAAGGTGGACAGCAGGGTGCTCGACTCGCCCCGCGACCGGCAGCGGTTCATGCGGGAGGTCACCGCCGCCGGGCAGCTGTCCGGGCATCCGCACGTGGTCCCGGTGTACGACGCGGGGGTATTCGGCGACAACCGCCCGTACATGGTGCTCGAACTGTGCCCCGGCGGCTCCCTGGGTGATCGTCTGCACCTCCAGGGCCCCCTGTCCGTGAAGGAGGCCCGCGACATCGGCGTGGGCATAGCCGACGCGGTGGCCGCGGCGCACACCGCCGGGGTACTGCACCGGGACATCAAACCCGGCAACATCCTGATCAACCGGTACGGCGGTGTCGCGCTCGCCGACTTCGGCCTCGCGGCCATGCCCCGGCCGGACCGGGAACTGTCGGTCACCCGGGAGGCGTTGACCCCCGCGTACGCTCCGCCCGAGGCCTTCCACCTGGCCGAACCGACCCCGGCCGGCGATGTGTACTCGCTCGCCGCCACGCTCTACGCCCTGCTGCGCGGCCGCCCGCCGCACTTCCCCGAGGACGGCACCCAGCTCAGTCTCGCGGAGCTCATCGTGCGGCACACCTGGCCCTACCCCGATCTGCCGGGAGTGCCGACGGCCCTCAACGAGGTGCTCGGGCAGGCCCTGGTGGCGGACCCGGCGCGCCGGCTGTCCGACGCCGGGGCACTGCGTGACGCGCTCGCCGCCGTCGACGTGGACAGCGCCGACCGGATCGGCTCCGGTCCCGTACCCGGCGGCCGGACAGCCACCGCCCCCGCTCGGCGGGACACCGCACCGCCGCCCGAGCCCGGTCCGCCGGGCACGACCACCGTCCCGGCGCCGCGGGACCGGGAGAAGAAGAGGCGGCGCCCGCAGCTGATCGCCGCGGTGGCGGCGGTGGCGGTCGCGGTGAGCGTGTCGGTCACCGTGATCACCTACCGGGGCGGGGGGTCCGACACCCCCAAGTCCCCCTCGACCGCGTCCCGGCCGTCCGTCACCGCGTCCGCCGTGAACGCGGGGTTCGGTGGGGTGTCGACCACCGCCCGAAACTGCCCCGCCGCCGCGGTCGACGGCGCGGGCGGCCGGTGTGTCACGACCCCCGAGTGCTGGAGCGGCATCACCGACATCTCGGGGACGATCACCGTCAGCCTCGCGGACTGCCGGGTGAAGCACGTGTGGGAGACCTTCGCCATCGCCCCGCTGCCCAAGGACGGGATGACGAACAACGCCCGGGACCTGATCAAGCACCCCACCGTTCAGGCGCTGTGCTCGCACGAGGTCATGCTGAAGTCCAGGACGGCCACCGGACGGGCCGTCACCGGTCAGTGGAGCACCGACATCCTGCCGCCGACCGCCCAGCAGTGGGCCGACGGACTCCGCGTCTTCCGCTGCGTCGCCCACGCGGCCACGGAGGACGGGCAGATCACCGACAGCCACTTCGGGTAGGAGCGGCCGAGCGCCGACGAGCCGGTGCCCGGTCACGTCGTGTACGACGTGGCCGGGCACCGGCCTCAGGACGGTGTCGCCCCGCCCGCTAGGCGGTCACCGGCTGGAGCTTGGCGCGGAAGTGCCGCAGGATCGGGGACTGTTCCACGATCCGGTAGCCGTGCACGGAGTCCGCGTTCTTGGCGATGCTCTCCAGGGTTCTGCCGACGTGGTCGTAGTGACTGCGCGTGTAGACGCGCCGCGGCAGCGCCAGCCTCACCAGCTCGTACGGCGGGCTCTTCACCGGGTTCCCGTCCTCGTCCTCCTCGCCGAGGTACAGCGAACCCAGTTCGGCCGACCGGATGCCGCCCTCCAGGTAGAGCCGGCAGGCGAGCGCGTGCCCGGGGTACTGGTGGGGCGGTATATGGGGCAGCAACCGGCCCGCGTTGAGGTAGATGGCGTGCAGACCGGGCGGCTCCAGGATGTCCACGCCGGCGGCACGGACCCGCTGGGCCAGGTGGTCGGCGCTCTCCGCCCGCTCAGCGAGGTAGGAGGGTTCGGTCACCTCCTGGAGGCCCTGGGCGATCATGTCGAGGTCGCGTCCGGCCAGCCCCCCGTAGGTGGGGAACCCCTCGGTGGCGATGAGGAGGAGTTCGCACTTCTGGGCGAGTTCCGGATCGTTCAGTCCGATGAAGCCGCCGATGTGGACGATGCCGTCCTTCTTGGCGCTCATCACACAGCCGTCGGCCAGACGGAACGCTTCTTCGGCGACCTGGCGCGGGGTGCGGTCCTTGTAGGCCGCCTCGTGCCGGGTGACCAGCCAGGCGTTCTCGGCGAACCGGGCGGCGTCCAGGATCAGGGGGACACCGTGCCGGCGGCAGAGTTCGGAGGTCCGCTTCAGGTTCTCCATGGAGACGGGCTGACCGCCACCGCCGTTGTTGGTGATGGTCATGACCACCGCGGCGACACGCGAGCCGGTCGTCTCGGTCAGCCCCCGCTCCAGGGCCTCGAGGTCGATGTTCCCCTTGAAGGGCTCCGCGCTGTCCAGGTTCCGCGCCTCGGCGCAGGGCAGGTCGCGGGCCACACAGCCCGCCAGCTCCACATTGGCGCGGGTGGTGTCGAAGTGCGTGTTGGACAGGACGGTGTCGCCGGGCTTGAGGAGGTTGGAGAACAGGAGTCGTTCCGCCGCACGCCCCTGGTGGGCCGGCAGGATGTGGCTGAAGCCGGTCAGTTCCGCCACCGTGTCCCGGAAGCGGTAGAAGGATCGCGAGCCCGCGTAGGACTCGTCACCCGCCATGCCCACGGCGAGCTGCGCCGAGGACAGCGCACCGGTCCCCGAATCGCTCAGCAGATCGATGGTCACCTCCTCCGCGCGCAGATCGAACAGGTTGTAGTGCACTCGTTCGAGTGCCGCCTTGCGCTGCTGGGGGGTCGTGAGCGGGATAGGTTCGACGACCTTGATCCGGTACGGCTCCATCCTGATTTCTGCTCCTGCCTTTCCGTTTCCTACTGAGTGGAGGGTCTCGCGCGGCTCGGTGTCCGCCGTGCGATGGGGGGAGAACGTCTGATGGGGCGGCTGGGCCGGCAACGGCGGCCGTACCGCGTACGCCTCCGAGGAGATGTACGCGGTCACCCGGGGCGGTCGGCCACGCTCGTACACCAGCGCCAGATAGGCGATGAGCCCCACGCCGTCGTGCAGCAGCCGCGAGGTGACGGTGGCCAGCGACCGGTCGAGCGCCGCGGTGTCCATGCCGTGTCGGCGCAGCACGGCCACCGCTCGCGCATAGGCCTCCCCGTCGTGCCGGACGTAGTCCCTGACCGGCACGTGGAGGGTGAAGCCGCTGGGCAGGCCGGTCCCGGACTCCGTGAAGGAGTGGCAGGAGAGCACGGGGCGCCTCTCCAGCCGTACGCCTTTCCCGGCGCCGGAGTGCTCCGGCGAGCTGTCGAGACCCGCCGCGACCCGCAAGAACTCCCGTACGGTCTCGGGCCGTGGGCCGGGGTCCGTGCGGGGCAGCTCACCCGCGTCGGCGGCGGCCAGGTTCCGATGGGTGACGTAGACCTTCACCCGGGGTGTCTCCCAGTCCCCGAGGTCGAGGGCGAGGAACGGATAGCCGTCGGCCTGGGGCAGCGCGTCGAACGCCTGCCGGTGGCCGAGCCTGTCCAGTGCCTCACGCACCGTCTCGGCGGCCCGATCCGCCCCGGACGCCGCCGGGTTCAGATAGACCTTGACCTTGGGGACTCCGCCGGGCCGCAACTCCAGGGCCAGCCACAGCGCCAGCGGGCCCTCGGGGACCGGCGGGAAGAACAGGTCCTCCAGCCGGTCGAGTTGGTCGGTGGCGAAGCCCCAGCGCTCCGCCATGGCCCGGACCACACGCAGTCCGACGCGCCCGTTCTCCGCCAGGCCTGCGGCGCCGTACCCCGGTTCCAGCAGCACACGCAGGGTCGGGGGCGCGTCCGGCACGAAGGCGAGGGAGTACTCCACCGGCGTGTGGTCGTCGGACAGAAAACTCGGGTAGGACGGCGGTTCGTCCAACGGACGTTCCGCGACGGGACCGAGACACTCGGTCAGGACACGCGCGTAGACCTCGCCGTCGGACGGTTCGAGACCCACGGCTTGGCACAGTCGGAGTAACTGGTCGGCCACGTAACCGCCGAGCGGTTGGGTTTCCGTGACCGGTCCACCCCCTGTACGGGAGGTGATCATCGGCCCTCCCGGCGGGTGGGCCCGGGAAGGAGGGCAAAAAGATACCCGCCTGTGCGGGCGGGTATCTCGCCATCCGGCGTGTGTGGTGCGACGGGTATGGCGCGGGGGTCGGAGCTCCCTTGGGAGGTCTGCCGTCGGGGGCGGAGCGGGGCTGCGCAGTGCTGTGCTGAAGTGGCGTCGGTGGCCGAGGGCTCCACGACACCTCCTTAACTTGTGATCAACACGATTGCCGCGCTCTTCCCTACCCCTCCGGTTGAATGTTGATGCAGTGCGAGGATGTTGGCAGCTGTTGCGTATCTCACGCCTTCCACCAGGACAGGAACGAACTCCACAGCCCGCCACGCTCCTGCCGGCCCTGCGCACCTCCTTGGTCGCTGTGCGCCGTGGTCTCCGGACGGTGCTGAGGGTCGGGCTGCCGGGTGGCCCGTACGGGGGTGAAACGGGCCGGAAGCGCGGCCAGCGCCCGGTTGAAGGGACCCGGACGCCAGGTCAGACTGTCCTCGGGCACGGCCAGTTCGACGTCTGGCAGCCGGTTGAAGAGGTTCTCGATGGCCGTCACGGTGATGAGCCGGGCGGGGTCCTTGGCCGGGCAGGCGTGCGGTCCCGCGCTCCACGCCAGGTGGGAGCGGTTGCTGGAGGCGTGACGGGACGCGGCGAGCGCCGGGTCGGTGTTGGCGGCCGCGAAGCTGACCAGCACGAGGTCGCCCGCCGCCAGCTTCTGTCCCCCGAACTCCATGTCGGCCGCCGGGTAGTGCGGCGCGTAGTTCGCCATGGGCGGGTTCTTCCACAGCGTGGTGTCGATGGCTTCCTCGATCAACCCGCCTGCCGCGTAACGGTCGTTGGTCAGCAGCAGGTGCAGGGTGTTGGAGATGAGGTTGCGCAGCGGCTCCGCGCCGGCGCCCAGGAGCAGGACGAGCTGGTGGGCCATCTCCTCGTTGGTCAGGCGTGCCTCATGCTGCATCAGCCAGGAGGTGACGTCGTCGCCGGGCCGGGACCGCTTGAGGGCCACCAGCTCGCCCACGGCCTGGCCCAGTACCTCGTTCGCCTTCTCGGCATTCACACCGTCGAAAATGCCGGATATACCGAAGAGGACCCGGTCGCCGATCTCCGCGGGGCAGCCGAAGAGTTCGTTGAACACGAAAAGCGGCAGCAGCTTGGCGTAGTCGTTGAGCAGATCGGCCGAGCCACGGGTGTGGAACTGGGCGATGAGGTAATTGGAGACCCGCTCGGCGCTCTGGCTCAGCCAATGCGAATCGACACGCGCGAAGCTGTCCGTTATCGCCTGCCGCAGCCGCATGTGGTCGGCCCCGTCACTGAACATGGCGTTGGGCCGGTACACCAGAAGCGGAAGCACCGGACTGTCCGGACTGATCTCACCTTCGTTGAAATCCCGCCAGCGGCGCGAGTCCTTCCGGAAGGCACCCGCGTTCTGGAGCAATTGGAGCGCCGCCGAGTAATCCGTGACCAGGGTCGCCTCGACACCGGGGGCGAGTTCGACCGGAGCGGTCGGCCCGTAGTGACGCATGTACTCGTAATAGGCTTGCGGATCGGCCGCGAACTCCGACCCGTGCAACGGCACCGGCTCACCCGTGGCATGAGCCGGGCAGCCAGGTGGTGGCACGGGGGCGGTGGATTCAGTGTTCATGCTTGCTCCTAGCGGGCACGGTCCTGCAAATAGTGAACGAGGGTGATCAGGGCGCTTGCTGATGAATTCTCGTCGCGAGCGTCGCAGGTGACGACCGGGGTGTCGGGGAGCAGGTCCAGCGCCTCACGCAGCGCCTCTTCGCCACGAATCGGCGTACCGTCGAAGTGGTTCACGGCAATGGCGTAGGCGAGTCCGTACTGCTCGATCAGGTCGATGACGGCGAAGGAGTCCGCCAGCCGCTCGGGGTCGACCAGCACGAGCGCCCCGAGAGCGCCGCGCGCCATGTCCTCCCACATCTGCACGAACCGCTGCTGGCCCGGCGTACCGAACAGGTACAGCACGACGTGATCACTGATCGTGAGGCGTCCGAAGTCCATGGCCACCGTGGTGGTGGTCTTGCCGCGGACGCCCTTGAGGTCGTCGATCTCCTCGGCGGCCTGCGTCATCGTCTCCTCCGTGGACAGCGGAGGAATCTCCGACATCGTCCCGACGAAGGTGGTCTTGCCCACCGCGAAGTGCCCGACGATCAGGATCTTCACGGCGGTCTGCGCCGCTCCACCCCGGACGTACGCCTTCTCATCCAAAACGGGCCCGGAGACCATCCAGCACCTCCTGAAGAATCTGCTCGTCGACCAGGCGGGCGCGCGCCACCGGCGCGCGCGTGATGAGGTAGCCGCCTTCGGCGAGGGCATTGAGAAGGATCTTCACCACGCCCATGGGCAGGCGCAGGTGTCCCGCGATCTCGGCGACCGAGAGGTAGCCGCCGGAGCACATCTCCAGCAGGCTCTGTTCCTCCGGGGAGAGCCGGGCCGGCCGCTGCTGATGGTCGGCGGCCGCCGTGACCAGCGTGATCAGGGAGAACTGGTCGCCGTCGGGAAGGTCCCGGCCGTTGGTGATGACGTACGGCCGCACTAACTCCGCGGCCTCGGGCTCCTGCCGCTCGGAATCGGTCACTGGCGTGCGCCGATGTTCTCGCGCGGCGGAGTCGTCAGCGCCTTGCCCAGCTGGCCGACGAGCTGCTGCATGCGGAAGGTGATCTCCCCCATCTCGACGTTGGGAGAGGCCGAGACCGCGAGGTACGCGCCGTCACCGGCGGAGATCAGGAAGACCCAGCCACCGTCGAACTCGACGAGCGTCTGCCGCCACTTCAGATCGGACCCGTCGCAGAAGAACCCGATCGAGCGGCTCAGCGACTGCACACCGCTCATCGCGGCGGCGACGGTGTCCGCGTGGTCCCTGCCGACCCCCTTCGAGGACGCCATCAAGAGCCCGTCGGCGGAGACCAGGACCGCGTGCAGAGCCCCGGGAATCTCCAGGACGCCGTCAAGCATCCATGACAGATCGTTGTTCACGAAACCTCATGCCCTTCGCTGCTTGCGTCATGTGCGTTGCCCGTGCGGCCCGCAGGCTCCGGGAGCGCGGCTCGACCGGACTGCGTGCCGCGCTGGAAGGCACCCATGATCGAGGCGGTCTCCTCTTCGGAGCGGATCGGGGTGCCCGTGGTCATGGGGGCGCCCGTGGTTTCGGAACTCGGCGGCACGATGGCCATGGCCCGCCTGCGGCGGCGCTTGGGAAGACCGTCGGCGGTCGTGGACACGGCCGCGGCGGGTTCCGGGCCGCTCGGGTTCAGCGAGGGAACAGTGCTCACAGTCTGTGCTCGCTCCTTTGGTTGCGGCATGCTGGTGAGCAGCTCGTCCGGCAGCAGGACCACCGCCCGCACACCCCCGTAGGGAGAGGTCGAGTCGACGGACACCGTGAAGCCGTAGCGCTCACAGAGCACACCGATCACCGCGAAGCCGAACTGCGGAGGATTGCCGAGCCCGGAAACACCCGAGGCCCGCTCACTCGACAGGAGTTTCGCCGCTCGGGCCTTCTCCTCCTCGTTCATGCCGACACCGGCGTCGTCGACGACGATGCAGATGCCCTTGGGCACGGCACGGACATTGATCTCGACACTGGTTTCCGGTGCCGAATAACTGGTGGCGTTGTCGAGCAGTTCGGCAAGGGCCAGCGCCACCGGTTCGACGGCCCGGTTGGTGACCGCGAAATCGACCTGCGAAAGAATTTCGACCCGCTGGAAGTGCCGGATCCTGCCCTGTGCGCTGCGGACCACGTCGTAAACCGACGCGACGTCACGCTGCCGTCCCAGCCAGCCTTCGCAGAGCACCGCGATGGACTGGGCGCGCCGCCCGAACTGCGAGTTCATGTGGTCGATTTCCAGGAGGTCCTGGAGAATCACCGACTCGCCATACTTGCTCTGCAGTTTGGAAATGGCCAACTGCTGTTCGGCGGCGAGGCCCTGAAGCGTCCGCATCGCCGATTTGAGCGCGGTTCTCGTTGCTTCCTCGGCTTGCTCCTGAGCCTTCTTCACCGAGGCCGAATATTGATTCTCAAGCTCAGCGTAGTGATCTCTGAGTTCTTGATTTCCCTGCCTTAAACTCCGCGCAGTACGCTTTCCGCGAATAATGGCGGTAGCTGCAAGCGGAGTACCAGCGATAAGAGCCCAGAGAGCCGGGTCCTGCATGTATTGCGTCATAAGACTCTCTTCAAGCGACTGACAGCCAGCTACTGAATTCCGTCAGCGCGGCGGGCCGACAGCCCACTGCGCAGGGTTTACCGTCCGGGCCACACAGTTGGCCAGAAGAGTCGTTTGGCCAGAAGAGTCGTTTTGTGCACATAGCCCGCTCGGCAAGTGCGGCGATCGTATCATCGCTACAACTGTTGACGGACCGTCAATATGGGGAGTACTTGCGAACATTGATGAGTAGTCAGATCCTCAACGACATCCGAAAAGGGGGCTCTGCGGCTTTCGTCAATCAGTGCCCGGAGTGGACATCGAGGAGCGGATCGCGCCGAGCGGGCGCGGGGGGATCCCACGCCCGCCGGGCTCGCGTTCAGTGCAGGTCGGCCGGCTCCTGGCTGTCGTCGAGGAAACCGCCCGACTGGTGCTGCCACAGCTTCGCGTAGGCGCCTTCCGACGCGAGCAGTTCCTGATGCGTGCCCTGCTCGATGATTCGTCCACGGTCGAGGACGACGAGCCGGTCCATGGTGGCGACCGTGCTCAGTCGGTGCGCCACGACGAGCGCCGTCCGGCCCTCCATGAGCCGCCACAGCGCTTCTTGTACGAGGATCTCGCTCTCGGAGTCCAGCGCGCTGGTCGCCTCGTCGAGCAGCAGGATCGGTGCGTCGCGCAGGATCGCCCTGGCGAGTGCGACCCGTTGGCGTTGTCCACCGGACAGCTTGACCCCGCGCTCGCCCACCATGGTGTCGAAGCCGTCCGGCAGCGCGTCGGCGAACTCCGTGACATGCGCCGCCTCGGCCGCTCGACGGATCTCGGCCTCGGTGGCGTCCGGCCGGGCGAAGGCGATGTTGTCCCGCAGTGTGCGGTGGAACATCGCCGGGTCCTGCGGCACGTAGGCCATCAGCCCGCGCAGGTCGGCCTGGCGCAGCCTGCTGATGTCCTGCCCTCCGATCAGGATGCGGCCGGAGTCGATGTCCGTCATCCGCAGCAGCAGCCGGGCCAGCGTGGTCTTGCCCCCGCCGGACCGGCCGACGAGACCGATCTTCGCCCCGCTGGGCACCGCCAGGTCGAGCCCCTCGAAGAGCGGCTCCGCTCCCGCGTGGGCGAAGGTCACCTGCTCGAAGCGGACGTCGGCGGCCCGGGAACGCAGCGACTCCGGCGACTCCGGGTCGAGCACGGTCGGCGGCTTCAGCAGCAGTTCGGTGAACTGCGCGGCCTCCGTCATCGAGCTCTCCAGGCGGCGGTAGATCTGGTTGAACTCGAACATGATCCGCGTCGCGTTGCTGTAGTACGTGAAGGCGACCACGACCGCCTCGACGCCGTGGCTGCCTCCGCCGAGCGCGACCGCGAGCAGCAGGCCCAGCGCGTTGGTCAGCACGGACATCGGCGCGACCAGTGTGTCGATGCGCAGGTTGCCGTAGTCCCACGACCTCAGCATGAGCCGCCGCGAGGCCGCGACCCGGGACCGGTGCTCGGCGGCCTCGCGCTCCTCGGCGGCGAACGCCCGGACCGTGTCCATGTTCATCAGGCTGTCGGCGACATGGCCCGACACCCGGGCGATCGCCTCCTCGCGCTGGTCGACGAGCGCCTGACGGCGGCGGATGAGGGGCAACACACACAGCGCCGTCAGCGCGATCATCGCCAGGAGTCCGACGACGAGCAGCGGTTCGTAGCGCCACAGCACCACCGCCCCGAACACCAGGGGCACGAAGCTGCCCACGACCTGGAACGTCATCGTGTCGACGAACTCCTCGAAGCGGGAGGCGAAGCTCAGCACCCGCTTGGTCAGTGACCCGGCGAAGTTGTCGTGGAAGAACGCGGCGTCCTTGGCGAACAGCTCGTCCATGCCGATGACGTACAGCTGTTCGATGCCGAGGGCGTCGAGGCGGTTCAGGCAGTGCAGGCCGATGCGCCACAGCATCTCCGCGAGCAGCAGGACGCCGGCGAAGCCGAGGACGTACGGCAGTGCTGAGCCGATGGAGATACCGGCGTCGCCGGCGATCCGGCCGACGAGCTTCGCGACGATCAGAGGCGCGACGTAGTTGATGCCGATGTTGCCGAGCGCCGGCAGCAGCATCGCGGGGGCCGTCAGCCGTCGGAGCCGGGCCAACTCCCGTCCGTAATAACGAAGGGCGAGGAGCACCGAGCCTTTGCCCGGTGAACCCTCGCGCGATTCAGGCGATCCCATCCCAACCCTGTGTTGTCGTGCGGCAGCCTGCCGCGTGCTTCTCCGGGGAGATTCCGTTGCCTCAGTGGCCGTGTGGAGCTTCGGTTTCGAGTGAGCGCGTTCGCTCGGGTCGTCCTCCGACAGGCGAGGTACGACGACGGGCCCCGCGCGGGCTCGTGGCGACACCCACGTGCGAGTACGGCGGGCCAGGAATCGCAGTGTCCCGCGAGGGCTCCCGCGCAGTCCAAGCGTTTTTATCGGCCAACGGTGCATGTCGCACGCCTGCTCGACCCGGCCGAACAGGCGTGTGCCCCTGA
Source organism: Streptomyces sp. NPDC007896 (assembly GCF_042959425.1). Lineage (NCBI taxonomy): Bacteria > Bacillati > Actinomycetota > Actinomycetes > Kitasatosporales > Streptomycetaceae > Streptomyces > Streptomyces sp. NPDC007896. The sequence goes on from NZ_JBIBKX010000022.1 coordinate 24,136, forward strand.
GCCGAGGCGGCCCGATCGCATCTGCCTCGATGCGCCCGGGTGTCACTTTCCACGCGGTCTTTTTCTGCGCAGGGGCCCACTAGAGATCCCGCTCCACCACGCGCAACGTGCTCGCCGTCGCCGCGCTCGTGTGGACCGTCCAACTGGTCGCGCTCGTCGCCGCGTTGTCCGGTATCGCGCAGGCCGAGGTCGCCATCCGCTTCCGGACCACGGACATCGCCTGGTTCACCTTGATGACCCTGCTGACCGGGACCTTCTTCCTGCCCTTCGCGGTCAAGGCCGCGGCCCTGTTCGGCAGGCCCACATGGCCGGGGCGCTGTTCACGCTGGTCGCCTTCGTGCTCGTCGAGCGCCGGGTCGCCGATCCCCTGTTCCCGCCGTCCATGACACGGCGTCGTCCGGTGTGGACCGTCCTGCTGGCCACCTCCGTGGCAGCCGGCTCACTCAGCGCCGTGGGCGTGGTGATGCACGGCCGCCAACCGGGATCCGCCGGCGTTCCCCGAGCCCGAGTAGCTCGATTGGCGTACGGCATCTACGAGCTGCCCGTCACCTGGTAGCTCCTGGAGGTCCGTGAAGGAGCGGACACGACAAAGGCCGTCTCCTCATCGCCGAGAAGACGGCCTCCGACCTGCTGTGAAGCTGGTCGGGACGACAGGATTTGAACCTGCGACCCCTTGACCCCCAGTCAAGTGCGCTACCAAGCTGCGCCACGTCCCGTTGCCCGCCTGACCTGGGATTTCCCTTGGCCGAACGCGCACGGAAACAATACCGCACTCGGGGCGATGGTCGCGCATCCGTTTATTCGGGGCCGACACGGGCGCGGGGTCACGGGGCCGCGCGGGGGAAGGCTCCGGGACGGCACTTGACCTGAAGTTTGATTGAGGTTGCACGATCGTCGGCATGACGATCATCGAGGCACAGCGCCGACACCAGTACCAGGACCTGCCCCGTCTGATGGGGCTGATGACCGGCGACGAGAAGCACGGACCCGCGGCGACGTCCACGCTGGACGCGCTGTGGGTGCTCTACGACCGGGTGCTGCGGGTCGGGCCCGAGCGGATGGACGATCCGGAGCGGGACCGGTTCCTGCTCTCCAAGGGGCACGGGCCGATGGCGTACTACGCGGTGCTCGCGGCCAAGGGCTTCGTGCCCGTGGAGTGGCTGCCGGACTTCGGCGCGTACGACTCACCGCTCGGACACCACCCGGACCGGGTGCTGGTACCCGGCGCCGAGATCGGCAGCGGGTCGCTGGGGCACGGACTGCCGATCGCGGTCGGCACCGCGCTGGGCCTGCGGGCGCAGGGGCTGGGCGATCCCCGTGTGTGGGTGCTGATCGGCGACGCGGAGCTGGACGAGGGCAGCAACCACGAGGCGATCGCGTACGCCGGGCCGGCCGGTGTCGACCGGCTGCACACCGTAGTGATCGACAACTCCTCCGCCAGCCATGCCCGGCCCGGCGGTATCGCCGCCCGGTTCGAGGCCGCGGGCTGGTCCGCCCTGACCGTCGACGGCCGTGACCACGAGGCGCTGTACTCCGCCTTCACCGCGCCCCACCCGGGTCGCCCGCACGTGGTCGTCGCCCGGGTCGAGCCCAAGTCCGCCTGAGACACCTGAGGCATCTGCGGCACCTGAGCACGTAAGGCACGTAAGGCACGTAAGGCACCTGAGGCACGTCAGGCATCCGCGGAGCCGGACGCTCCCCTCTCCTTCATCCCGTACGCCCCCTGAAAGGAACCCATGGACACCATGCGTGACCGTTTCGCCCCCGTCATGACACGACTGCTCGACGAGGATCCTCGGGTCGCGGTCGTCCTCGCCGAGATCGGCAAGGACGGCTTCACGGAAGCCCGGCGCAGGCATCCCGATCGGGTGATCAACGTCGGGATCCGCGAGCAGCTCCTGGTCGGGGCGGGCGCGGGCCTGGCCCTGGCCGGCCTGCGGCCCGTCGTGCACACCTTCGCCAGCTTCCTCGTCGAGCGGCCGTTCGAGCAGATCAAGCTGGACCTCGGACACCAGGACGTGGGCGCGGTGCTGGTGAGTGCGGCCGCCTCCTTCGACTGGCCCGCCGGAGGCTTCACCCACATGGCACCCGGCGACGTGGCCCTGCTCGACACCCTGGACAGCTGGACCGTGCACGTTCCCGGCCATCCGGACGAGGCCGAGGAGTTGCTGCGACGGGCGGTCGCCGCCGGGGACGACAAGGTGTACGTGCGGTTGTCCGTGCAGTCCAACGCGCAGGGCCTGCCGGTCGACGGGGCACGCTTCCGCACCGTCCGGGAGGGGCACGCCGGGGTCGTCGTCGCCGTCGGGCCGATGCGCGACGCCGTACTCGCCGCCACGGAGGGACTCGACGTCTCCGTCCTGTACGGGGCCACCGTGAGGCCCTTCGACGGGGCGGGCCTGCGCCGCGCCACGGAGGCGGCGGGCACCGACGTCGTCCTCGTCGAGCCGTATCTGGCCGGTACGTCCGCGGCCGCCGCGGGCGATGCGCTCGCCGACGTACCCCACCGTGTCCTCGGCCTCGGCGTCCGCCGGCGTGAGCTGCGACGGTACGGAACCATCGCCGAGCACCTGACCGCGCACGGCCTCGACGCGGGGTCCCTGCGGGAGCGGATCGGCGGCTTCCTGAGCGCCTCGGGCCGATCGCGCCCCTGAGTACGCCCCCGCACGGACCCGCGTGGACCCGAGTGGACCCCGTGCGGACATGCGTGTCAGTCGGCCTTCGGAAGTCCCAGCTCCGGGTAGGCGTCGAGCAGCCGGGGCGGAGCCGCCTGGCGCCAGGAGTCGGCCAGGATGTCACGGAGTTCGTCGCCGTCCTCCAGGGCGGCGAGCCGGACCCTGACCCAGGCGAAGCCCGCCTCGTGGTCGGCGATCCAGAACTTGCCGGGCTCCGCCAGGACGAGTTCGTCGCGCTCCTCCTTGGGGCAGCGCACCGCGATGGAGGTCTCCTCCTCGGGCAGCGTGGCGAACATCTTCCCCGCGACCCGGAAGGTGGGCATGCTCCAGGCGATCTTCTCCGTGGTGTCCGGCAGGGAGAGGGCGGTACGGCGTACGTCTTCGGCATCCGGCATGGAACGCACCGTAGCCAATGGCACTGACATTGATATCGGCCGGCAGGTTCGGTCACTCCCGACTCCCCGCCCGAGATGGTCGATGATTGAACCAGCTGCGATCGGATCGATACTGACCGTAATATTTTTCGAGCACCGACTGCACGTTCGGGTCGCCCCGGACGCTTCATGGGTGGAGGCGGATGGTGCCTCTGGTGCCGGGGTGGGGACACGGCACCTTCGATCAGCACAGGTACAGGGGAGGACCCCGTGCAGCAGAGCGCTGCCGCGTGGTTGTTCGAGATCGCGCTTGGCTTGAGGGTGTTCGGCCCGGACGTCGTCCGTGGCTGCCGTCGGCTCCTGACGGCCGGCGTACGGATCGGCATCACCGGACTGACCGGCACCCGCGCCCCGTCCCGCTCCGCCGAGTCGACCCGGGACGTCCCGTGAGCGGCGACGGCGGGCCGGAGGAGACCGGCGGGGCCGTCGGCGCACCGCGGGTGATCCCCATCGACCAGTGGGACCCCACCGCGCGGATGGCGTACTGGGGTTTCCACCTTCAGCGCCGCCAGGACTACATGCGCTACGCCTATCTCCAGCTCGGCTCAGACGCCGACGCGGAGGAGGCCGTGGACCTGACCTTCGACCAGGTCATGGACCGCTGGCCGCGGATGCTGCGGATGGAGAACCTGGAGGGCTACGCCTGGACGATCCTCAAGCGCCGCATCATCGACATGCACCGCAAGCGCCGGCGCCGCCCGGAGCTGATGGAGATCGCCGCCTTCGAGGCGGCGCTCGCCGATCCGGCCGAGGATCCGTACGACACGCTCACCGACGCCATCGCCCTGTACGTCGCGGTCGGCTCCCTGAGCGAGCGGCAGCGGGACGCGATCCTCCTCTACTACGGCATAGGTTTCACGGCCGCCGAAGCCGCCGTACTCATGGGCAACGAGGAGGCCACCGTCCGCTCCCAGCTCCGTACCGGACGCCGGCGCCTCGCCACCCTGCTCAAACTCCGCTGCCCGGAGCACCCCGACGGGAAGAACCCCTGATGAGCACCCTGCCGTCCGACCGCCGCACCATCGACGAACTGTTGGCCAAAGCGCGTACGCGGGATCGCTACGCCGGCTACGACCTCGCGGGCGCCGAAGCCCGTCTGCGCAGTCGTCAGGCGGCCCGGCACCGCCCGCGCACCCCCGATGCCGCGCTCGTCCGGGCCGTGTGGACCACCCCCGAGGACGACCGCACCCCGGACGCGGACCGCGCCTGGTGGGACCTGAACGCCGTGAGCCTGCTGGTGCTGTTCGGGCCGGACGCCGACCGTCATCTGAGCGAGTTCATCGACAGCCAGTACGCGGACAAGACCGGCGCCCTGGTCTTCGCGTGTCTGCTGCACGTGGCGGGCGACAGCAGCGGGGCGCGCTTCTGGTGGCGTTTCGCGGCCGGGGTAGGCCACCAGGTCGCCGAGTACTGCCTGTTCCTCGAACACGCCCACAGCGGTGAGTACCACGACGCCGACCACTGGCGCACCCAACTGGTGCGCGAGCACTTCGAACCCACCTACATGTGCGGCGACCGCGTCACCGCGCCCCTGGTCAACCCGGCGTTCATCGACCACGTCCACCCGCACATCGCCCGCCCGCACCACCCGGAGATCGGCACCGTCCCGCTCCCCCGGCCGCCTCTCGTGAAGGAGCTGCGCCACCTCACCTCCCTGCTGTAGCCGCGGCCGGGAGCGGCGACTCTTCACGCGCCGGGGGCCGTCGCCCCCACCCGCTTGTAGAAGATCGTCGTCGGGCGCAGCTCGCCCGACGGCGTCGCCGCGTAGTCGGGTATCGCCCCGAGCCGGGTCCAGCCCGCGGAGCGGTAGAGGGACTCGGCGGGGCTGTCGGTCTCGGTGTCCAGGTGCAGGAGGGTGATTCCGGCGGTGGCGGCCGCGCGCTCGGCGGTGGCCAAAAGGCCCCGGCCGACGCCCTGTCCGCGGCCGTCGCGGTGCACCATCAGCTTCACCAGCTCGGCGCGGTGGCGGCTGTTGGGTTTGTCGGGGAAGACAAGGCTGACGGTGCCCAGGATGCGGTCCGCGGTGTGCGCCACCCACACGGCGAGGCGCCCGGCCGACACCGCGTCCACGCGCTCCTCCCACCAGGCGACGGCCGCCGCCCGCTCCAGCGGGGCGAGAAAGCCGATCGAGGCCCCGCCCTCCACGGTGTCGATCAGCAGCTCGGCCAACTCGCCCGCCGAGGCACGAAGGCGCTCGGCGTCCAGCCGGGAGACGGTGGTCACGGCAGCACCACCACCAGCGCGTACCGTACGTCCTCGGGGCCGGGACACCGGAAGCGTGTGGGCCCCCACACCCGCAGCCGCAGACAGTCCCCGGCGTCGAGCCGGTGTTCGACGTCCTGCGCGGCCACCTCCAGCGTTCCGTCGAGGACCCAGATGTGCTGCTCCAGGCCGGGCACGGGAGGCCGGTCGTAGGCGATGTCGGCGCCGGCCGTGAGCCGCCCCTCGACCAGTTCGCCGCGCAGCCCCGCGTGCGGCGGGGACACCGATCGTCGTACGAATCCGGAGGCTTCGTCGGCCCAGAACGTCTGGTCGGCCGCCCGTACCACCGGGACGGGCTCCGCCTCGACCTCGCTGAGCAGCTGCGACATGGTGCGTCCGTAGACGGCGCACAGCCGGTTCAGGAGCGAGGCCGTGGGGCTGATCTCGGCCCGCTCGGCGCGGGACAGCGTGGAACGGCTGACCCCACTACGCTCCGCCAACTCTCCCAGGGACCAGCCGCGTTCGGACCGCAGCTCGGCCAGCCGGGCGCCGAGCCGGACATCGACAACATCGAGCGCCTCATCGTTTCCCATATTCGGGATGCTATCCCAGATGCGAGACGAGCTGCGGTGGCTCCGACCACTCCCCTCAGTCCACCGTCGCGGCCTCCGCCAGCGCCTCCAGCACCGGGCGGATCAGCGGATGCCCCTCCGCGCCCCGGCGTACGGCCGCGAAGACCCGGCGCGTGGGCGCGACGCCGTCGACCGGCCGGACCTGCACGCCCGTGAGATCCATGCCGCGCAGGGCGGAGCGGGGCACCAGGGCGACGCCCGCGTCGGCCGAGGCGAGGGCGACGACGGCCCGGAAGTCGTCGGAGGAGTGTTCGAGACGGGGCTGGAATCCGGCGTTCTCGCAGGCCAGGACGACCACGTCATGACAGGGGTTGCCGGGGTACGGGCCGATCCACGGGTCCTTGGCCAGCTCGGCGAGCGGGACCTCGGCGGCGTCGGCGAGCCGGTGGCCCAGCGGAACGACCGCGTCGAAGGGCTCGGCGTACAGGGGTACGGGGGTCAGGCGCGGGTCGTCCGCGTCCGGGGCGCCCCGGTACTCGACGGCGACCGCGATGTCGACCTGCCGGTCGAGCACCATCGGCAGACTGGCGTCGCCCTCGGCGTCCTGGACGCGGACGTGGATGCCGGGTGCCGTGCGGGCGAGGCGGGCCAGCGCGGGAGCCACCACCAGGCCGATGCCGGTCGCGAAGGCGGCGACGGTGACCGTGCCCGCCGAGCCCGAGCTGTACGCGGCCAGCTCCGCCTCGGCGCGCTCCAGTTGGGCCAGCACCTCGTTGGTGTGGCTGAGCAGGATCTCGCCGGCCGGAGTCAGCCGTACGCCCTTGGCACCGCGCTCGACGAGCCGGTGGCCGGTCTCCTGCTCCAGCGCGGTCAGCTGCTGAGAGACGGCCGAGGGGGTGAGATAGAGCGCGGCGGCCGCCGCCGTGACCGTGCGGTGGTCGGCCACCGCACGGAGGATGTGGAGCCGCCGCGCTTCGATCATGCGACCGATTCTCTCAGGTCACAGGCGACTTTCAGCCCTCGAGCTCCGCGCGGGCAGACACGAACGCGTCGACCGCCCGGTTCACGTCCTGCGTCGAGTGCGCGGCCGAGAGCTGGACCCGGATCCGGGCCTGGCCCTGCGGGACCACCGGGTAGGAGAAGCCGATCACGTACACGCCGCGCTCCAGGAGGAGCTCCGCCATGCGTCCGGCGACGGTGGCGTCGCCGATCATGACAGGGGCGATCGCATGGTCACCGGGGAGGATGTCGAAGCCCTCCGCGGTCATCCGGGAACGGAACAGCGCGGTGTTCTCGGCAAGGCGGATGCGCAGGTCGTCGGCCGACTCCAGCAGGTCGAGCACCTTCAGGGAGGCCGCCGCGATCACCGGGGCGAGCGTGTTCGAGAAGAGATACGGGCGGGAGCGCTGGCGCAGCAGGGCGACGATCTCGGCGCGGGCGGCGACATAGCCCCCGGAGGCGCCGCCGAGCGCCTTGCCGAGGGTGCCGGTGATGATGTCGACGCGGTCCATGACGCCGTGCAGCTCGGGGGTGCCGCGGCCGCCGGGGCCGACGAAGCCGACGGCGTGCGAGTCGTCGACCATGACCATGGCGTCGTAGCGGTCGGCGAGGTCGCAGATCTCCTTCAGGGGCGCGACATAGCCGTCCATCGAGAAGACGCCGTCGGTGACGATCAGCCGGCGGCGCGCGTCGGAGGCCTCCTTGAGCTGGGCCTCCAGGTCGGCCATGTCACGGTTGGCGTACCGGAAGCGGCGCGCCTTGGAGAGACGGATGCCGTCGATGATCGAGGCGTGGTTGAGGGCGTCGGAGATGACCGCGTCCTCGGCGCCGAGGAGGGTCTCGAAGACACCGCCGTTGGCGTCGAAGCAGGAGGAGTAGAGGATCGTGTCCTCCTGGCCGAGGAACGCGGACAGGCGCGCCTCCAGCTCCTTGTGCACCTCCTGCGTACCGCAGATGAAGCGGACGGAGGCCATGCCGTAGCCCCAGCGGTCGAGGGCCTCGTGGGCGGCGGCGACGACCTCGGGGTGGTCGGCGAGACCGAGGTAGTTGTTCGCGCAGAAGTTGAGGACCTCGCCGGGGCGGCCGCCCGCGGTGACGTTCACGGTCGCGGACTGCGGGGTGCCGATGACGCGCTCGGGCTTGTGCAGACCGGCGGCGCGGATCTCGTCGAGGGTGGTGCGGAGGTCGTCGCGCACGGAGTCGAACATGGAAGGGCTCCTAGGGGGTTACGCGGTTCGGAGTGGTTCGTGCGGACGCTCACGCGCTCCAGTCGAGGATGACCTTGCCGCCGCGGCCGCTCGCGGCGTCCGCGAAGGCGGCCTCGTAGTCGCGGTAGCCGTAGCGGCCGGTGATGACCGGTGCGAGGTCGAGGCCGCCTTCGAGCAGGACGGACATCGCGTACCAGGTCTCGAACATCTCACGGCCGTAGATGCCCTTGATCGTGATCATGGAGGTGACGATCCGGGACCAGTCGACCGGGAACTCCTCGGCGGGCAGGCCGAGCATCGCGATCCGGCCGCCGTGCGTCATGTTGGCGATCATGTCGCGCATCGCCTCGGGGCGGCCGGACATCTCCAGGCCGATGTCGAAGCCCTCGCGCAGGCCGAGGGCGCGCTGGCCGTCGGCGATGGTCGACTCCGCGACGTTCAGCGCGAGGCTGACGCCGATCTTGCGGGCGAGGTCGAGGCGCTCCTCGCTGACGTCGGTGATGACGACGTTGCGGGCACCCGCGTGCCGGGCCACCGCCGCGGCCATCAGACCGATCGGGCCCGCGCCCGTGATGAGGACGTCCTCGCCGACCAGGGGGAAGGAGAGCGCCGTGTGCACGGCGTTGCCGAACGGGTCGAAGATCGCGGCGACGTCGAGGTCGACCGGGACCCGGTGCACCCACACGTTGACGGCGGGCAGGGCCACGTACTCGGCGAACGCGCCGTCGCGGCCGACGCCCAGGCCGACCGTGGCGCGGCACAGGTGGCGGCGCCCGGCCAGGCAGTTGCGGCACTTGCCGCACACGAGGTGGCCCTCGCCGCTGACCCGGTCGCCCGCCTTGATGTCGGCGACGTCGCGGCCGGTCTCGACGACCTCTCCGACGAACTCGTGGCCGAGGACGAGCGGCGTGCGGACGGCCTGCTGCGCCCAGCCGTCCCAGTTGCGGATGTGCAGGTCGGTGCCGCAGATCCCGGTCCTGAGGACCTTGATCAGTACGTCGCCGGGGCCGATCTCCGGTTCCGGGACGTCCGTCAGCCAGAGCCCGGGCTCCGCCTTCTCCTTGACCAGCGCCTTCAAGCTGCGGCTCCCGTGGTGAGGTCCCGGTAGCAGGGCACGCCGAAGGGGCCCGTACCGGGGAGAGGGGTGATTTCCCGGAGAAATCTGCCGCACGGGGGCCCCGTTGGTCCATCGAGGATTTCTTAAGCGCTGCCGCAGCTTTCCTTCACGCCTCCGGCCAGGGCTTACCTTCCCGCCTCCGGCCGCGGGCGTCAGATCCCCCCGGTGTCCTCCCTGCGCTCGATCCGCTCGACCAGTTCCGCCGCCATCGACTTGATGGTCTCCAGGCCCGCCTTCCCCCACGGGCGCGGTTCGAGGTCGACGACGCAGATCGTCCCGAGGGCGATGCCGGTGTGGTCGATGAGCGGGGCGCCCAGGTAGGAGCGGACGCCGATCTCGTCGACGACCGGGTTGCCGGCGAAACGCGGGTAGTCGCAGACGTCTTCCAGGACCAGCGCCCTGCGGCGGACCACCACGTGGGGGCAGAACCCGTAGTCGCGGGTCATGTAGCGCCCGACGGCCTTCACGGTGCCGTCCGGGGCGGCCGGGAGCGGCCGGGTGACCGAGACGTTTCCGTCCGGGGTGTGCAGGCCCGCGAAGAACTGCCGGTTCTCGTCGATGAAGTTGACCATCGAGTACGGCACCGCGGCGACCTCGGCGAGCCGGTCCGCGAAGGCGTCGAAGGCGGGTTCCGTGTGCTCCCCCAGGCCCAGTCGGCGCAGCCGCCTGACCCGGGCGGGGGCGTCCTTGTCCTCCGGGGTCAGCAGCAGACGACCGGCCGGGTGCGGCGGGTCGTAACTCATCTACGGGCTCCCTGGTGTGGGGCGGGCGTCATGGTGTGTGGGCTCCGTGGCGGGGGACGTGGGTCGGGTGCGGGCTCAGCCGGTCGAAGGGGTGCGCCGGGCGCGGGCTCAGCGGCTGGGGGCGTGCGTCGGTGCGTGGGCCAGGAGGTGGCGGACCAGGGTGAGCAGCGTCTGCACGCCCGAACTGGAGATCCGGGCGTCACAGCGCACGATGGGGATCTCGGGGTCGAGGTCGATGGCCGCGCGCACCTCCTCGGGGTCGTAGCGGTAGGCACCGTCGAACTCGTTGACGGCGACGATGAAGCCGAGACCGCGCTGCTCGAAGAAGTCGACGGCCGCGAAACAGTCCTCCAGGCGACGGGTGTCGGCGAGGATCACCGCACCGAGCGCGCCCTCGGACAGCTCGTCCCACATGAACCAGAACCGCTGCTGCCCGGGGGTGCCGAACAGGTACAGGACGTGTTCCGGATCGAGGGTGATGCGGCCGAAGTCCATCGCCACGGTGGTCTCGACCTTGTTCTCGATGCCGTCGAGATTGTCGGTCGCGGCGCTGACCGTGGTGAGCAGCTCCTCCGTGCTGAGCGGCGCGATCTCGCTCACCGCGCCCACGAAGGTCGTCTTGCCGACTCCGAACCCGCCCGCCACCAGGATCTTCAGCGCGGTGGGGAAGGGATCAGAGCTGTCGTCGTAGTCCATCGAGCACTGCCTCCAGAAGAGACCGGTCAGTGGGGTTGTGGTGGAACTCGGGCGGCTTGGTGGTCAGTGCCCCGCAGTCGACGAGGTCGGAGAGCAGCACCTTGGTGACCGCCGCGGGCAGCTTCAGGTGTGCGGCGATCTCCGCGACCGAGACGGGCGCGCGGCACAGTTCGAGTGCCTGGGTGTGCTCGGGACCGAGGTAGCCCAGAGGTGTGGCCCCGGTGGCCATCACCTGCGACAGCAGGTCGAGGGCGGTGGTCGGCCGGGTCCGGCCGTTGCTGACCGTGTAGGGGCGCACCAGCCGTCCGGCCGCGTCGTCGAGCCAGGGCCCGTCGCCGGCCGCGGCCACGCTCAAGGCCTCATCGCCGGCGGTTCCACGGCGGCCTGCCGGGGCGCGGTCATCAGATACGGACGGACGCTCTTGACCAGCATCGCCATCTCGTAACCGAGCACCGCCGCGTCGGCCTCACGGCCGGCGAGCACGGCGAGACAGGTGCCGGAGCCCGCGGTGGAGACGAACAGCAGGGTCGAGTCGAGCTCGACGACGACCTGGCGTACGTCTCCACCGTCGCCGAAGCGCACGCCCGCGCTGCGGCCGAGCGAGTAGAGGCCGGAGGCGAGCGCCGCCATGTGGTCGGCGCTGTCCGGGTCGAGACCGTGGACCGACTTCACGAGTCCGTCGCAGGAGAGGAGTACCGCGCTGGTCGTGTGCGGTACGCGCTGTACGAGGCCGCTCATCAGCCAGTCGAGATCGGATACATGGGCGGTCGGCGCGTCGCTCGCCATGGTGGATCGACTCCTTGAAGTACGAAGGTCTGCCGGAGCGCAGGGTGTGGGGGTGTGGGAGGGCGTGCGGGTGGGGGTCGTCAGGGGGGTGGTCATCCGGCCGTTGTGCTCCCGTCGTGCCGGGCCGTGTGGTCGTGTCCGGGCGCGGGTGCGCTGTCGCGGGTCCCGTGCGCCTCGCGCGGGGCGGGCGCATGCGCCGTGTGGGTGTCGGCTATGCGGGGCGCGCCCGTGGACGTCTGGTCGACGCGGATCACATCGAGCGGCGGCAACGGGTCCAGGTGCAGCAGGTCCGGATGCGGCAGGTCCGGATGCGGCAGGTCGGAGTTCGGCGGATCGGGGTGCGGCCGCTCCAGGTGCGGTGCTCCCCTGTGCGGTGCCTCCGTGCGCCCTTCCTCGGCGTGCTGGGCCTCCGCGAGCCCGATCCCCCGCTGGAACGCCGCCATCAGGCCGGGGTCGTGGCCGACGACCTGCTCCGGATCCTGGCGGGGCAGGGGCCCGTCGCGCAGTTGGGGTGCGATGTGTTCCTGGGCGCGTCGCTTGGGCAACTGCGGCTTGCCCATGGTGCCGCGCACCGCGCCGTTGCGGGGGGTGGGCGGCATGGCCGCGTTCTCCGCGACCACGGGCCGGTCGTCGGGGCGGATGCCGGGCAGGGCCTCGGCCGGGTTGGGTCGCTGCGCGCGGGCGCCGCGCACGGGGAGCGGCGCCGGGCCGCTGCCGCCCGTGCCGAGCGCGGCGGGCGGCATCTGGTCCCGCTGCACCTGCCGCGGCACGGAGGCCGCCATCGCGCCGGCGGACGGCTCGGGCGCGGTCAGCCCGGCCTGTGGTCCGGCGGGCGGACGCGGGCCGCCGGGCTTGGGCTGCCGGCTCGGCTGGGGCTGCGCCTGCGACACGTCCCCGGGGGCGCCCGGCGCCGCGCCCAACAGCGCCTGCGGTACGACGAGTACGGCCTGGACTCCGCCGTAGATGTTGGTCTGGAGCCGTACGTGGATGCCGTGCCGCCGGGCGAGCTGGGACACCACGAACAGACCGATCCGGCCGTCCTGGAGGAGGCTGGCGACATTCACCTGATCGGGGTCGGTGAGCAGCGCGTTCATCTTCTCCTGTTCACCCACGGGCATGCCCAGGCCCCGGTCCTCGACCTCGACCGCGAGGCCGGAGGTGACGAGGTTGGCACGCAGCAGCACTTGGGTGTGCGGGGCGGAGAACACCGTGGCGTTCTCGACGAGTTCGGCCAGCAGGTGGATGACGTCGGCGACGGCGTGCCCGCGCAGGGTGCCGTCGATCGGGGGTACCAGCTTGACCCGCGAGTACTGCTCGACCTCGGCGATCGCGGACCGCAGCACCTCGGTCATGGAGACGGGGTTGCTCCACTGGCGGCGTGAGACGGCGCCGCCGAGCACGGCGAGGTTCTCGGCGTGCCGGCGGATGCGGGTGGCGAGGTGGTCGACGTGGAAGAGGCCCTTGAGCAGGTCCGGGTCCTCGATCTCGTTCTCCAGCTCGTCGAGGATCGAGATCTCGCGGTGCACGAGGGACTGAAGCCGCCGCGCGAGATTGACGAAGACCTCGACCTTCTGCTCGCTGCCCGCCTGGCTGGAGAGTTGGGCTGCCTGCACGACGGCGGTGACGGCGCCGTCGTGCGCGCGGGAGAGGTCGGCGGCGAGCAGCTCGAACTCGTCGGCGTCCGGCTTGGGCCGGTGGCGCGGCTTGGGCGCGGGAGGGCTCTCGCCCCGGCGCAGTCCCTCGACGACGACGCGCAGGTCGGCCTCGGTACGGGCGCTGCCGCGGCGCAGGGCTCCGATGCGTTCCCGTACGGACGTGGCGGCCCGGTCGGCGGCCACGGCGGCGATCAGGATGCCCGCGAGGGCCACACAGCCGGCGCCGGCGAGCACCGCCCACAGGACGACGCCGGGGCGTACGCCGGTGGAGCGGACGGTGAACAGCACCGCCGCACACCCGCTGAGCGCCACCGCGATCGGCGGCAGGACCGCCAGGCGCAGCAACTGGGGCCGTAGGCGGGTCTCGGGCTGCGGGGGAGCCGTGCGGGCGACCGGCCGCCCGTGCCGCCCGCCCTCACGGCGGTCTGCGCGTGCGGCCGGTGCGCGGAGGTGAGACATCTGCGTCCTCGTACTGGTGCGTCGGGGCCACGGGAGCTCCCGCGGGTCTGCGCGACTCGGGCGTGCGCCATCGCGATGCCGGTCGAGAGAGCCGAAAAAATCGGCCCTGCGTCGCCCGACGGCAACTGACAGTAGTCGCCAAGCCATCATGTGCGGTGGGCAGTTGACAAACTCCCCCGGAAGGCGTCCCGCTCTGGTATGAGGCCTCGTACGACAGACCGATATCCCGCTCGGACGCACGTTCCCTTGCACCACCGATCTGATCAGAGCTGGTCAGAACCGGTCGCGAACAAACGGCGAGGGCCGGGGAGCAACTCGCTCCCCGGCCCTCGCCGTCGATCGGACATTCAGGAAATTCGGCTCGCGGACACCCGTCTCCGGCTCTCCGGTGCCCTCAGACACGTGTCGCGGCTCGTCACCGGCCGTGTGCACTTCTTCCAGCGAGCCAAGTCTCCAGAGAGGCGCCTCTTCATTCAGTGCTCCGCTTCACCATCCAGCTCTCGTTCAGCACAGAGATGACCTCCTCACAGCGGCGGACGAACACGTCGTCGCTCTGCGCCGACCGCTGTCCCTGGACCGGCCATCGAGCGAGAAGGCGCTCCAACTCGCCTGCTGTACGCGCGAACTCGACCTGCTGATACGCGTACTTGGAAGGATGACCAGGCCAGGAGCCGACTGCTTCTCGGCCCTGGCCGTCCGCTGGTTCCTACGGCACTGTCAGCCCGCCGAAACGGTCTCGGGCGCTCCCGTGCCCTCGGCCGTGTCCCCGAGTCCAGCACCGGCCGGGGTGTTCCGAGCCTCCGCCGACTCGGTGGTCGAGGCCCGCACCACCTGCGCCGCGGGCCAGCCACCCTTCGGTGGCACGGCCACACCGCGCCACCAGGGCTCGGACGGGACGGTCTCGGCGGTGGGCTCGAAGGGCTGGCCGGGGCGGGGCAGCGCGACCCGGGCGCCCACCGCGTGCGCGGCGGCCATCGTGCCCTCGCCGGGCTCCACCCACGGGTGGGTCGCCAGGTTGAACGTGGCCCAGTGGATGGGCAGCATCACGCCGGTGGGTCGCCCGCCCTGGAGGTCCAGGTGGGTGCGCATGCCCTCCTCGGGCGTCATGTGGATGTCGGGCCAGAACTCGCTGTACGCCCCGATCTGGATCATCGTGATGTCGAACGGGCCGTGCTCGGCGCCGATGTCCTTGAAGCCTTCGAAGTAGCCGGTGTCCCCGCTGTGGTAGATCCGGTGCTCGTCACCCGTCACCACCCAGGAGGCCCAGAGCGTGTGCTGGGTGTTGCGCAGGCCCCGGCCGCAGAAGTGCCGGGCGGGTGTCGCGGTCAGGGAGATGCCGCCGACCTTGGTGCTCTCGTTCCAGTCCAGCTCGCGCAGCCGGTCGGGCGAGACGCCCCAGTGCTCCAGGTGGGCGCCGACGCCGAGCGGCACCGCGAAGACCGTGTCCGTGTCGGCCAGGGCCTTGATGGTGGGCAGGTCGAGGTGGTCGTAGTGGTCGTGCGAGATGACGACGACGTCGACCGGGCCGAGCGCGGCCAGCGGCAGGGGCACCGGGTGCAGCCGCTTGGGCCCGACGAAGTTGAAGGGGGAACAGCGCTCGCCCCATACGGGGTCGAACAGCACCCGGTGCCCGTCTATCTCGGCCAGCACACTGGAGTGCCCCATCCAGGTGATCCGCAACCCGCTCACCGCGGGCTTGGCGAGGTCGGCGAGCGTGGTGGGGTACACCGGCACCGTGCCCGCGGGGGCGCGGTGGGCGCGCTCCTCCTTGCGGAAGAAGACCTTCGCGAACTCGAGCATGGAGCCGTCGGGGCGGGTCCGGGCGCTCACCGGGTTCTGGAAGACACCGTCCGCGAAATTCGGCGATCTGCGGATGCGCTCCATGCGCTCACCGCCGGGGTCCGCGCCGAAGGCGGCGGGCTGCAGCGCGCGGAGCCCGGAGCTCAACGTACGGAAACCGGTCACGGTACCTCCAAGTGGAGTCGGTCAGGCTTTCCATTATGGTCGGCCCCTCTGACAGCGCCGGGTCGACGGTGTCACAGCGCGATGTCCCCGGTACACACCGCGAGGTCCGGGCCCCGGTGTGACACCCCTGGGGTGACACCCCTGGGACCCGATGTCACATCCGCGGGTGCCGGTCCGTCGTCTCGGTGAGGGCGCCGAGACGCGGCACCCGACCCGGACACGGAGGTGGCCCCCATGGCCCGCGTTTCCCTAACCCCGCGGCGCACGATCTTCTTCCGCGTCATGGAGTGGTACTCAAAGCGGACCTACGGAAAGGTTCTCGACCCCGGCCGGGCACTCGCCCACAATCCACGTGTCCTGCGGTCCGATCTGGCCTTCGAGCGCTCGGTCGCGAAGTGGAACGCGCTGGACCCGGACCTCAAGGCGCTCGCGGAGATGGCCGTGTCCGCGTCGATCGGGTGCTCCTGGTGCATGGACTTCGGCTACTGGGTCAGCCGCGAGCGCGGAATGGCCCGCGAGAAGCTGCTGGACGTGCCGTGCTGGCGCGAGAGCGAGGCGTACACGCCGCTGGAGCGGGACGTCCTGGAGTACGCCGAGGCCGTGACGGCCACCCCGCCCGCCGTGCGGGACGAGTTGGCCGACCGGCTGCGCGACCGCCTGGGCGAGTCCGCCTTCGTCGAACTGACGGCCATGGTGGCGGTGGAGAACCTGCGCTCGCGCATCAACTCGGCGCTGGGGCTGACCAGTCAGGGCTTCAAGGACTCGTGCGACCTGCCGACCGCCGCGCACCAGGCGTCTTCGGAGAAGTAGCGGACACCCGCGGGGCCCCGGGAGGGCCAGCCTGGGCGGGCCCCTACCGCTCGCGCGCCCGCTCCTCCCCGGCCTCGCCCACCGTGCGCAGGACGTCCGCCCACCGCTCGCGAACCCGCGGATCGTCCGCGTCCAGCCCGGTCAACATGCGTGTGACCTGGGGCACCAGCCGCGGACGGCCGGCCGTGGCGAAACTCAGCGGCGCAGGAGTCCGGCGTCGAGCCGCTCGCCGAGCACTCCGTCGCGCTGACGGCGCGCGATCTCGTCGACCCGGGCCTGGATCACCTCGGTGCGCTGTCCCTCGTGCGGCACCGCGCCCTTCCCCTACGCCGGCGCCTCGCGCTGCGGACGCGAGGGAACCGAGGCTTCCGTGGAACGGGTTCGACGGGCCGGACGGGCGACGCGCCGCAGACCCACTACTGATGATCCGTTCAGTAAATTGACAGACTTCGGGACCGCTCCCGATACTGACTGATGATTCAGTAAGGGTTCCGGTGGGTCTTCGGTCGCGCCGCTCGTTCCGCGCTTGGAGGCACCATGGAGGCCGACCCGCACACCGACCTGCGCACCGGCGTGCTCACCGGTGGCGAGGCGCTCGTCCGGGCGCTCGCCGCGCATGACGTGACGCAGGCGTTCGGCATCCCCGGCACGCACAACCTGGAGATCTACCGGCACTTGGCGGCGTACGGCATAGGGCATGCGACCCCGCGCCACGAACAGGGCGCCGGGTACGCCGCCGACGGCTATGCGCGCGTGACGGGCCGCCCGGGTGTCGTGATCACGACCACCGGTCCCGCACTCCTCAACGTCACGGCCGCCGTCGGGCAGGCCTACTCGGACAGCGTGCCCCTGCTGGTCGTCTCCCCGGGTATGCCCCTGCGCCACCCCCGGTTGGCGACCGGGCTGCTGCACGAGATGCGCAGCCAGACCGAGGCGCTGCGGGGCGTCGCCGCGTTCAGCCACCGGGTCTCCTCGGTGGCGGAGATCGGCGCCGCCGTGGCGCGCGCGTTCACCCTCTTCCGTACGCGGCGGCCGCGGCCCGTGCACCTCGAGGTGCCGCTGGACCTGCTGATGGCGGCCGAGACCGCCGGGCCGGTGCGGCTCGCCCCGGCCGCAGCGCCGACGCTGCCGGACGCCGAGGCCGTAGGACGGGCCGCGCGCGCCCTGCGGGAGGCGCGGCGGCCCGCGCTGGTGCTCGGCGGTGGCGCGCGCGGCGCCGCGAACGCCTGTCTCGCCCTCGCGGAGGCGTGCGGCGCGCCCGTCGTGACGACCGCCAACGGCAAGGGCGTCGTACCCGAGCGGCATCCGCTCTCGCTCGGCGTCTCGCTGCACACTGAGTCGGTGCAGAAGTGGCTGGCGGGTCGTGATGTCGTCCTCGCCGTGGGCACGGAACTGGCCGAGTCCGATTTCTGGTCGCCGCCGACCGCCCTCGGGGGCACGCTCGTCCGGGCCGACCTCGACCCGGACCAGATGCACTCCGGGCTGCCCACGGACATCGCGCTCGTCGGCGACGCGCGGGCCTCCCTGGAGTGGCTGTTGTCGGAAATGGGCCTCCACGCGCGCGTGCGCCACGACATCCCCGACCCACGAGGCGGAACCGACGCCGACGAGGTCGCCGCGGTGCGGGACGCGCGCTACGCCGGGAGTGCCGCGCGCGACGCGCGCTGGATCCCGTACCTGCGGGCGATCCGCGCCGTCCTGGCCGACGACGCGGTCATCACCTCGGACAGTGCCCAGTGCTGCTACTACGGCGCGCTCCCGCACCTCCCGCTGGGCCCGGCGGGACGCTATCTTCACCCGACCGGCTTCGGCACGCTCGGCTACGCGCTGCCCGCGGCGCTCGGTGCCAAGGTGGCGTGCCCGGAGCGCCAGGTGGTGGCACTGAGCGGGGACGGCGGCCTCCAGTTCACGGTGCAGGAGCTGGCGACCGCCGCGCAGCTGCGACTCCCGCTGCCCGTCGTGGTGTTCGACAACGGTGGCTACGGAGAGATCCGCGACGAGATGGCCGCACGGGGTGACCGCCCGACCGCGGTGGACCTCGCTCCGGTCGACCTGCCCGCCCTGGCCCGCGCCTACGGAGGACAGGGCACACGCGTGTGCCACCCCGACGAGGTGGCCCTCGCCCTCACCGAGGCGCTGCGCACGCCTGGTCCCACCCTGATCGCCGTCCCCGAGGAGACCCCATGACCACGCCCCCGACCGCGCCGTCGGCCACGCCGCTCAGCCCGCCTTCGACCGCGCCCCTGATCGCGCTCACCTGGACCGACCACGTCACGGGCAGACCGGGCTATCTCGTGGTCGACCGGCTCGTCCGGGGCGTCTCCAGCGGCGGCCTGCGGATGCGCGCGGGCTGCACCCTGGACGAGGTCGCCGGGCTCGCCCGCGGGATGACGATGAAGGAGGCCCTGCACTACAACCCCGACGGCCGCTACATCCCGCTGGGCGGTGCCAAGGGCGGCATCGACTGCGATCCCCAGGACCCGGCGGCGTACGGCCTGCTGGTGCGCTATCTGCGCGCCATGCGCCCCTACATCGAGATCTTCTGGACCACGGGTGAGGACCTCGGGCTCACCCAGGACCTGGTCGACCGGGCCGCCGAGGAGGCGGGGCTCGTCTCGTCCATCCAGGCCGTGTACCCGCTGCTCGACGACGAGACGACGGCCCGTCGGCGGCTCGCGGATGCCTTCGCGGTCGACGTGGACGGGATCGGGCTCGACGAACTGGTCGGCGGCTGCGGTGTCGCCGAGTCGGTGCTCGCGGCCCTTGACCGGGCCGGGGTGGCGCACGCGGGGACGCGCGTGGCCGTGCAGGGCCTGGGCACCATGGGCGGCGCCACGGCCCGCTTCCTCGCCCGCGCGGGCCTCGACATCGTCGCCGTCGCGGACGTCAAGGGCACGATCGCGAACCCGGACGGGCTCGACGTCGACGCGCTGCTCGCGGCGCGGGACGCCTACGGGACGGTCGACCGCGGCGCGCTGCGCCCGGCCGACCAGGAACTCCCGGGTGACGCCTGGCTGTCCGTGGACGCGGAGGTGCTGGTTCCCGCGGCGGTCTCGTACGCCATCGACACCGAGAACCAGCGCGGGATCGGCGCCCGCTGGATCGTCGAGGCGGCCAACATGCCCGTGCTGCCCGAGGCGGAGGAGCTGCTCGCCGCGCGCGGGGTCGTCGTGCTGCCGGACGTCGTGGTCAACTCCGGGACGAACGCCTGGTGGTGGTGGACGCTCTTCGGCGACATCGGCGCGGACGCGGACGAGGCGTTCGCGTACACCCGGCGTTCCATGCGCGACCTGATCGACCGGATGCTGGCCCGCGCGGAGGCCGACGGGACGACACCGCGGGCCGCGGCGCACGCCATCGTCGCCGACCGGCTGCCGGTGATCGCGGAGCGGTTCGGCTGGTACCGCTGACGGGCACCCGCCTCGCGGCCCTGCCGTCATTCCTCCTGGGGAATTGAGGCGCGGGGCCGGTGACAGCAGAGTCGGTGCAGCGAGGGCGCGCGAGCGCGAGTGACCGCCCCTCCCCACACGAAGTCCGACTCGTACCGGGAGTATCCATGCCCACCATCGACCCGCAGGACCTGATCGAGCGCTACATCGGCGTCTGGAACGAGCCCGATCCCGAGGTCCGCCGCAAGACCGTGGACGAACTCTGGGCTCAGGACGGTCTGCACGTCCTTCGGCCGCCCCAGCAGATGCGGGACACAGCCGTGGGCCTCGGCTTCACCACCGCCGTCCTGGAGGCCCGTGGCCACGACGAACTGCACACGCGCGTGACGCGCGCCTACGACGACTTCGTCGCCCCGGGAACCTACGTCTTCCGGATCCAGGAACCCGCCCAACGGCTGCGGGACGTCATCACGTTCCGCTGGGAGTCCTTCCACACCGGGGAAGGACGTGCCACGGGCGGCGGCCGGGAGTTCCTGGTCCTCGACGAGGACGGCCGCATCCGGTTTGACTACCAGTTCGTCGACTGACCCTGCCGAGCATTAGGGTTACCGCGTGGCAAGGGTGCGGTTGAGCGTGGCGGAACGGCGCGGGGAGTTGCTGCGCGCCGCCATCGAGCAGATCGAGGCGCGGGGCGTGGCGGCGGTGCGGATCGCCGACGTGGCCTCGGTGCTCGGGGTGAGCAACGCGTTGGTGCTGTACCACTTCTCGACCAAGGAGAAGCTGGTCGCCGCCGCGTTCACCTACGCGGCCGAGGACGACCTCGCCCATCTGCGCAAGCTGCTCGGCCGTCGTACGTCGGCGCTGCGCAGGCTGCGCGCCGCCGTGCGCTGGTACGCGCCGACCGGCCAGGCCAAGGGCTGGCGGCTGTGGATCGAGGGCTGGGCGGCCGCCCTGCGCGAGCCCGCGCTTCAGGAGGTCACGCGTGATCTCGACAAGCAGTGGAAGGCCGCCATCACCGAGGTGATCGCGGAGGGAGTGGCGGGCGGCGAGTTCGAGTGCCCGGATCCCACGGGCGCCGCCCTGCGGCTGACGGCGCTGCTCGACGGGCTGGCCGTGCAGATGACCGCCTACACGGGAGCGGTGTCGCGGGCGCGGGCCCAGGAGTGGGTGGACGAGGCGCTCGCCCGGGAACTGGGGCTCGCTCGGGAGGCGTTGGCGGCGGCGGTGCGCTGAGACGCGCGCCGGGGCGCGCGCCTGGACGGTTCGGTCGACAGTCGCCGCTCCACCGCCCACCGAGCGGGTCGGTCCGGCTGCGACCGTCCCACCCCCGGGCCGTTCATTTCGTCGGCCGTCGGCTCACTGCCACCCGAGTCGGCTCGCCCACCGCCGAGCCACCGTGGAGGCGTCTACGGGGCACAACAGGCCCGGCCCGGCGACAGCCGCCGCGCCATGTCGACGCACGACGACCCCGCCGCGCCCCAAGGGCCGCAGGCGCGGCGGCGGGTTCGGCCCGGGCCCGCGCCCACTCCCTCCAAGCCACCGGCACGTCGGGGACCCGTCGTTCAGGCCACCGACTCGATCCGCATCTTGATGTCGTCCGGCGAGAGGCTGCCCTTGGCGGCCACGTGGTCGCCGGAGGACTCCCCGCGCAGACGGCGCCCGATCCACGGGACGAGGTACTCGCGTGCCCAGTGGATGTCGTCACGCCGGACCTCGAGGGTGCCGCGGGGCGGCAGCGGAGGCCAGGGCTGGTCGGGGTCCGCGGGCACTTCGAGGCCGAGGACCTGGCCGGCGCGCAGCGCGACCCGGGTGTGGCCCTCGGGTGAGAGGTGCAGGCGGTCGCCGTCCCAGGCGCGGCGGTCCTGGATCGTCTTCAGGGACCACAGGTCGAGGACCGGACAGCCGTACCGGTCCGCGATGGCGCGTACGTGCCCGTTGTACGTGGCGATCTTGCCGCGCAGATGCTTCAGCACGGGGACGGTACGGGTGTCGAAGCCGGTCGTCACCATGACGGTGCCGACGGCGGAGGTGAGGTCGGCGACCGCGCGTTCGAAGCGCTCGGCAACCTCGTCGGGGTCGGTGCCCGGCCGGATGATGTCATTGCCGCCCGCGCAGAAGGAGACCAGGTCGGGGGCGAGTTCCTTGGCGCTCCTGAGCTGGTCCTCGACGATCTGGTCGAGCAGCTTTCCGCGTACGGCGAGGTTCGTGTAGGTGAAGTCGCCTTCGGGCCGCCGGTCGGCGAGAAGCACCGCGAACCGGTCGGCCCACCCGACGAAGGCCCCGTCGGGGCCGAGGTCGCCAACGCCTTCGGTGAAGCTGTCCCCCACCGCCACGTACGACCCGATCACTGATCTGTTGTCACTCTTCGAATCGTCTGCCACATCGGCCCATGATTCACCTTTCGATGTGAGCTACGCGACCGTAGGAAGGGGTTGACGGGTGGTGAGATAAGCCACTCGTAAAGTGTCGGTGAACCCGGAATAAGGCCCTCTCAGGAGTGGTTGAACAGCCGGCACACCTGGAAGTCCTCGATCCGGAAGTGGCTCCATGTGGTCCGGAACGCGAAGTGCCCGCTCGTGTACGGCTCCGGGTCGCCGTAGTCGAACACCAGCCGTCCGTTGTTCCACCAGCGGACCGTGGAGCCGTCCGAGACGATCCGGACACGGTTCGGCTCGTTGGCCGTGAGCAGCGGCTCCGTGTAGTCGTAGACGAGTGGGCGGACGCCCGGCTCCCCCACGTACCGGCGCAGCCGCGTGGTCGTGTTGGTGTTGGCGCCGTATCCGACGTAGTACGTCTTCAGGTAGTCGTATTCGGCCAATGCGCCGCCGCGCGGCGTGGCGAAGAGGTCGTCCGGGGAACGGACGTCGACGGCGTTCCAGAAGTTGTTGAGGTCGGAGACCCGGTCGTTGACGCCGCCCTCGGAGACGGGTGTGGCGGTGTACTCGATGACGTAGGGCCCTTCGAGCCTCTGCTTGAACCAGACCGTCGCACCGCTCGGTACGTCGATCTCCAGGACACCGTGCGAGGCGGTGACCGTGCCGCCGTCCTGCAGTTCGGTGACCCACTGGCCGAGGCCGCGACGGAAGCCGTCGTGGGCGATGAGCCGGCCGCGACGGTGACGCGGCGAGGCGCTCGCGGTGATGGCCGGTACGAGCGCCGACAGCGCGGCACCGGCGGCGAGGGTCGCGAAGGCTCTGCGGGTGGTCATGAGGTTCCTTCCGTACGAGCGGCGGTGGTGATGGCGGGCTTCGGCACCCGCCGGGTCTCGGTGCCCAGGTAGTAGTCCGTGTACGTCGACTGGAGATAGCCGCGCACGGTCCAGCCGAGGCGGTAGCCGGGGTTCTGGGCGAGCGTGTAGATACGGGTCTTCGTCGGCTCGGTGGTGGTGTACAGGCGCAGCGCGGTGTGGTCACCGGTCTCGGCGAGGATCTCCTCGCGCCAGTCGCCGAGGAGGTCGCCGTAGAACGGGGTCGCGTTGCGGGCGCCGGAGACGACACCGGCCGGGTCGAAGAGGCGCGTGCTGGTCTCGGTCTTCGGGTCCCACTTGTCGACATGCGTGTAGTCGAGGAGCTCGGCGCCCTTGTCGCCGTCCCACCAGATGCGGAAGTTGACGCTGGGCGTGGTCGTGGAGATCTTTCCGTCCCGGACGTTGAAGACGCCCGCGCCGGGGCGGGTGACGTCGGCGGTGGAGGTCCAGTACTCGTAGCCGGGGTGGCCGGGGTCGATGTCGGCGGCGCTGCCCCTGCCGACGTCGAGGTCGGCGATGTCGAAACGGTCGCCGTGTCCGGCACCGTCGACGACATAGCGCAGCGTGCCGTCGCCGCCCTCCACGTAGTTGCCGTCGGCGATCTCGTCCTTGCCGTCCTGGTCGACGTCGACGGTCCGGATCTGGTGGAAGCTGGTGGCGCCGCTGCCGGCCGGGACGACGTACTTCCAACGCCGTCTCAGATCCGTGCCGTTGAAGTCCCAGGTCTGGAAGAGGATCCGGAAGGCTCCGCGCTTGGCACCGACCCGGGTGACCAACTTCGTGACGAGGCTGGGGTGTACGCCGTCCAGGTACGCGATGCCGAAGTGCCCGCCGGAGGGGCCGCCGGCGACCAGGTCGTCGGGCACGGGCTGCCGGGTGCACTCGAGGCCCGTCTCCCCGTCGATCACCGAAATGAACTGGTTGGCGGGCGAGTCGGCGGTCACCTTCGCTCCGTCCGCGAAGGTGGTCCCGTCGGCCGTGTGCACCAGCACCTCGGCCCTGCCGTCGCCGTCGAGGTCGTACACGGTGACGTTGTCGTCGTTGCGGTAGCCGCCGATCGCCGTCGAGCCGCTGATCGCGGCGGGCGCGTCGACGGCGGCCAGCGGAATCTCGGCGTAGCCCTTCGCGAAGTCGAGCGCCGCCGAACTCGGCTTTCGCTCATGGCCGTTGACGACGGCACGCACGGCGTACGTGCCGGTGCCCCGGCTGTCGTCCTGGTATGTGGTCGAGCGGATGACCGGCGCCCGGTTGAGCCGTCGTCCGCCCTTGTACACGTTGAACGCGATCGCGTCCCCGGTGGGGGTACCCCCTGTTCGAGCGGAGCCGAGAACTTGGGGGAGCGCGTACTCCGTGCCGAGTAACCGCCAGCTCAGGAAGGTGCCCTTGCCGGAGGGGACGGCGACCAGGCCGCGGTCCAGTCTCTCCACGATCCGGCGCGGCGGCGGATGCTGTTCGGTGGCGTGCGAGGGCGCGTCGACCGGTCCGGCCAGCAGCGCGGCGGCGGCGGTGACGCCGAGTCTTCGAGGTCTCACGATGGCGGGCTCCTTGCGGTGGCGACGACGGCCGCGATGCCGTCGCCGAAGACACAGAAAGCGCTTACGGAGATCACTGTGGAGTCACCCTCGCACCGTGTCGACACCTCGTGCGCCGGTGCCACAAGACCGCAATGTGCCGATCATGAAATGACCACGCCGGGACGCGCGGAGAAACGCCGAGGGCCGGACCTCCGCGATCGCGGAGGTCCGGCCCTCGAAGGTCGTGAAAGACGCGGCGGACGTCAGCCGACGGCGACACCGTGCGAGCGCAGGTACGCGACCGGGTCCACGTCCGAGCCGTAGTTCGGGGTGGTGCGGATCTCGAAGTGCAGATGCGGACCGGTGACGTTGCCGGTCGCGCCGGAGAGGCCGATCTGCTGGCCCTCGGTCACGGTCTGGCCCGCCGAGACCGACAGGGCGGACATGTGGGCGTACTGCGAGTACCGGCCGTCGGCGTGCTGGATGACGACCTGGTTGCCGTACGCGCCGCCCCAGCCGGCCGAGACGACGGTGCCGGCGGCGACGGCCTTGATGGTGGTGCCGGTCGGGACCACGAAGTCCACGCCGGTGTGGTAGCCGCTGGACCACATGCTGCCGGCGACCTTGTAGCCGGTGCCGATGGTGGCGCCCTCGACCGGCAGGGTGTAACCGGTGTTGCCGGCGGTGCCGGTGGCCTGGGTGGCCGCGGCCTGGGTCTTGGGCGCGTCCGCCGCGCTGGACGACTCGGTGGCCGGCTGCGCCGACGACCGCGTGGCCGTCTTGGCGGACGACTGCGTGGACGACTTGGCCGATGGCTTGGTCGACGGCTTGGTGTTGTCGGTCGACGCGGCCTTCTCGCCGATCGCGAGCTTCAGGCCGGGGTGGATCAGCGAGGGGTCGCCGCCGATGGCCTGGCGGTTGTCGGAGTAGAGCTTCTGCCAGCCGCCGCTGAGGTGCTGCCGCTCGGCGATCTTGGCGAGCCAGTCGCCTGCCTTCACCGAATAGGTCTTCGTCGCGGCCGTGGAGGCCGTAGCGGTCTTTTCCGAAACCGTCGCGGACTTTTTGGAAACCGTCGCGCCGGAAATCGTCGCGGTCTTTTCCGGAGTGGACGAAACCGCGACTGTCGGCGTCACGGCATGGGCACCGGCGGCCCCCATCAGCGGCAGCGCGAGCGCGGCGCCACCGGTTCCGGCCACGGCGATCGAGCGGGAGAAACGCTGGGACTTGGGGCGGCGGTGCTTACCCTTCGCGGGCATGAAGAATTCCTCTCCGGCGCCTGCGAGGTGAGCTGTCGGGTGCGGGCTGGAGATGCCCGGCCACGCGGCTGCGCGGCTTTACCCCTAGCCGTTCCGGAGACCGGAACAGGCGTGGTACCTGTGGGTCCCCCGCTCCTGCCGGTTACCGGTGGGTGTGCGGATACCGGGCGGCGGCAGGATTGGGCGTCCGTCCGGATTGAGGGCGAACGTAAGCGAGATGGGGGCGCATCGCCAACCATGTGGCTTTTCTGTGCGCGTGCCCCCCTTGATCCATGCCGGAATTCCGGTCACCCTCCGTGGACAATGATCTCCCCCGTCCCGCAAACCGCCAGGAAATTCGGGCCGATTGAGAAAGCGGGACCGCAACGCATCGTCACGAATATGACGCTGCTCACGCACATCGCACCACGGTCCTTTATTCCAGGGCCAGTTGGAATGAAGGCATCAATACGGACAGAACACTCACATGCGACGCAGCCGGATAACTGCCGCATCGAAGTCCCCACGCAGCTCCGTCCGCAACCCGTGATGCAACAGCACCGCACCCCGGTGCACTTCGCCCGTTTCACAGCATTCGTACGCGGCGCTCGGATCCAGCCCGCGCAGCCGGAGCGGGGCGACCGGCTCGCCGTGGTGCTGGGCCTGGAGCAGGGCGAGGACGACGGTCTCGTCGCCGTGCACGTACTGCACCGCGCTCAGGCCGCCGCCTGGAGGCCGCAGCCGGTAGAGGTCGCCGCGCTGCACGACCGGCCGGATCTCCTTGTAGCGCTCCACCCACTCCCGCGCCTCGGCGAGCTCCACCTCGCTCCAGTCGGCCAGGTCACCGCCGACCCCGAGGACCCCGGCCATGGCGCTCACGAACCGGAACCGCAGCGAGCTGATCCGTCCGTTGAGCTGCGCGTTCGGACTGTCCGTGACCCAGGCGGCCATGATCCGGGCCGGGTGGATCTGGCTGAAGCCGTGCTGGATGGCGAGCCGGTCGAGCGGGTCGGTGTTGTCGGAGGTCCACACCTGGTCCGTGCGCGCCATGACGCCGAGGTCGATCCGGCCGCCACCGCCCGAACAGGACTCGAAGGCGACCCCGGGGTGCTCGGCGCGCAGCCGGTCCAGGAGTCCGTACAGGGCCTCCACGTGCTCGACCCACAGCTTCTGCGGGTACGGCTCACCGGGCCAACCGGCGTCCGTGAAGCAGCGGTTGAAGTCCCACTTCACATAGTCGATCGGGGCACTCGAGAGCAGACTGTCGAGCTGCTCCCACAGGTACTCCTGGACGTCGGGGCGGGCGAGGTTGAGTACGAGCTGGTTGCGGAACTCCGTCCTGGTCCGCCCCGGCTGGAACTGCACCCAGTCGGGGTGCGCGCGGTACAGCTCGCTGTCAGGATTGACCATCTCCGGCTCGACCCAGATCCCGAACTGCATGCCGAGCGCGTGCACGTCGTCGGCGAGCGGCTTCAGTCCCTGCGGGAAGCGGTCCGGGTTGGGGGTCCAGTCGCCGAGCCCTGCGCGGTCGCTCGTCCGCGCCCCGAACCACCCGTCGTCGACGACGAACAACTCGACGCCCATCTCCGCGGCCCGCCGGGCCAGCTCCCGCTGCCGCTCCTCGGAGATGTCGAAGTGGGTGGCCTCCCAGGAGTTGAAGAGCACCGGCCGGTCCTGGTCCGCGTCCGGGATCACGTACGCGCGCTGGTACGCGTGCCACGTCCGGCTCGCCGCGCCGAAGCCGCCGTCGCTCCACAGCCCCGCGAAGACGGGGGTGGTGAACGACTCCCCCGGCTCCAGACGCAACAGTCCGGAGTCGTCGTACCCCGCGCCGCCGGAGATCTGCACGCGCGCGTCGGGGAGTTGAGCCACGCAGATCCGCCACGAGCCCGACCAGCCGAGCGCGCACCCGTAGACCTCGCCGCTCTCCTCACTCGCCCCGCTGTCCAGCGCGACCCACGGCAGGTGCTGGTGCCCGGTGTGCCCGCGGCGGCTGCCGATGACCTTCTCACCGTAGGTGAGGGGGGAGCGCGCGAGCCGGGACTCGGCCGCCCACCGCCCGTGCAGCTGAGAGAGCCGCCAGCCGTCGCGCTCCGGCAGTGTCCAGGTCGCGGAGTCCGCGCGCAGCAACTCCAGGCAGGGCCCTTCGTTGGCCAGGGTCACCCAGCGCTCGACGACGTCGCCGCGCATCCGGTAGTGCAGGGTGATGCCGAGCCCGTCGTCCGCGAAGCGCAGCCGCAGTTCGTCACCGTCGGCCTCGTGGGCCTCGAAACGCCATTCGGTGCCGCGCCGCTCCTGCGTCCGTACGGAGAGCGCCGGACGTACGAAGCGGGGGCCGCCCTCGACGGGATACTCCTCGCGCCCGTCGAGCCGGGACTCGAAGGGCCGGTACGGCGGGCCGGGCAGGGCGGCCAGCGACTCGGCGTCAGCGAGGGTGATCCGTGGCCCCCAGTGGAGATGGAGCAGTTCGTCGAGGTCGGTCAGCCGCAGCGCGTAGCCGCTGGTCGGGCCCGAAAGAAGCCACGTACGACCATCTTCGCCGATTTCGATCATCAAACCCTCACAGATTCGAACAGCCGCACTCAATCACCAACATCATCAACGGCG
The DNA here is from genome assembly GCF_042959425.1 of Streptomyces sp. NPDC007896. NCBI lineage: Bacteria > Bacillati > Actinomycetota > Actinomycetes > Kitasatosporales > Streptomycetaceae > Streptomyces > Streptomyces sp. NPDC007896. The sequence continues at coordinate 52,449 of NZ_JBIBKX010000022.1, forward strand.
TCTCACCCGGGAGGCAACGGCTGTGGACAACTTCATTGCCTGAGGAACCCATGTCGTATCGTCGAAAGCGCGATTCCCGTCGGCGAGCGTCGCCGAGCAGCGCCGGCGGTCCAATGGGAGGAGCCCCCGTGACGCAGCAGGTCCCGTCGACCGAGCCGGAGCTGGCCGGAGTGCGCAACTTCCGAGACGTGGGCGGCCTGCCCACCGTGGACGGCCGGCGGGTGCGCTACGGACGGCTGTTCCGCAGTGGTCATCTCGCGCACGCCACGGAGGAGGACGCCACCTTCCTCTCCTCCCTCGGGCTGCACACGATCTTCGACTTCCGCAATGCCGCGGACCAGCAGCTGGAGGGGCCGGACGTCGAGCTGCCGGGTGTACGGAACGTGAACCTTCCGCTCACCGACCCTGCCGACGGCAGCGAGTTCTGGAAGATGGTCCGCGACGGCGACGTGGAACAGCTGCGCGGGCACCTCGGCGACGGCAAGGCGGCCAACCGGATGATCGGTTCCTACCGCACGATAGTCAAGGAGCGCACGGCCGAGCACTCGCACGTGCTGCACGCGCTGGCCGAGGACAGCGTGCCCGCGCTGATGCACTGCGCGGCGGGCAAGGACCGCGCGGGCCTCTCCATAGCCGTGACACTCCTCGCCCTCGACGTCGAACGCGACGCGATCGTGGCCGACTACCTGGAGTCGAACGCGACGCACCGTCGCTACAAGGTGCGCCGAAACGGCTCCTCGGAAACGGCCCGCTCCCCCGAGGTCATGGAGCTGCTCAGCCCTCTGTTCGACGCCCGCGCCGAGTATCTGACCGCGGCCTTCGAGACGATCGAGGAGACCTGGGGCAGCATCGACGCCTACCTGGAGCGGGGGCTGGGGGTCACGCCCGAGCAGCGGGAGCGGCTGCGCGAGCGCCTGCTCGACTGAACCCCGAGGGACTGAACCCCGAGGGACTGAGCCCTGGGCTACTGGTTCTGCCCGCCCAGCTCGAACAGCAGATAGATGAAGGCCGCGAAGAGGTGGCCGACGGCGATGTAGATGATGAGGCGTACCCACAGGGCGCGGGGGAACTTCTCGACCATGCGCCGCCGAGTGACGGGGGTGGCGGACTCCGTGGGCTCCGTGGGTTGCGTGTATTCCGTGGATTCCGTCATGACAGCTCTCCCATGGTCGGGTGTCCTGCCGCCGGGCCGAGGCACAGCGCGGCGGTGGGGCTCTGCAGCAGGGTGTGTACGAAGAGGAGTTCGGCCCCCGACTGATCGGCGGCCGCGATGCGGTGCGGGGTCAGGGAGTCGAAGTGCGCGCTGTCCCCGGGCGCGAGCACCTGGGCGGTGTCCCCGAGGCGCAGCCGCAGCCGCCCCTGGAGGACGTAGAGCCACTCCTCGCCGGGGTGGACGCGCACGATGTCGCCCTGCGAGCCGTAGGGGACATGTACCCGCAGGGCCTGCATTCCTCGGCCCGGGGCACCGGCCTGCCAGTAGGTCCAGCCGCCCGCCTTCGTCGGCTCCATGTCGGCGGCCCGGACGATCGCGTCCCGTTCGGCGACCGTCTCGCCCAGCAGTTCCGAGACCGTCGTACCGTAGATACGAGCGAGTGCGAGCAGCATCGGCAGCGAGGGCTGGCGCTGCCCGGTCTCCAGTCGGGAGAGGTGGGCTGCCGAAAGGCCGGCGGCGCCGGCCGCGGCCTCCAGGGTCAGCGAGGCCCGGCGACGCAGCGCACGCAGGTGCGGTGCGACGGCGGGCAGCGCCTCGGCTGCTGCGGACTGCGGCGGTGTGGCGGCCGCCCCCGACTCGACAGGGCTCATGTCCTCTATTGAGCCGCACCCTTGCCTCTCGGGCAAATTTCTTGCCTCAGAGGCAAAATCATTCGTCCCGGTGAAGGCGGGCCCATGGTGCGAGCCCGCCCCACCCCCTTCGTGCCGCAGGGCTAGCGGTTGGCGACCGCCTGCTTGACCAGGGTCTTTCCGAAGTCCCACATCAGACCGCCGCCGCTGTGCGCGTCGTCCATCACGGCGGTGAAGGCCTCCACGAACCGGTCCACGTCCCGTTCGCCGATGATCAGCGGCGGGATCAGCTTGATCACCTCCAGGTGGTCGCCGGAGACCTGGGTGAGGATGCGGTGCCGCTGGAGCAGCGGGACGACGACCATCTGCGCGAACAGGCCCTTGCGCGCGGCCTGCAGCATGGTCCAACGACTGCGCAGCTTGAGCGACTTGGGCCGGCCGAACTCGATGCCGATCATCAGGCCCCGGCCGCGTACATCGCTCAGCAGCTCGTACTTGTCGATGAGCGCCGCGAGCCGGGACTTGAGCTGTTCTCCCGTGGCCCGGGCGTTCGCGACGATCTGTTCGTTCTCCATCACGGAGAGCACGGCGAGGCCCGCCGCCATGGCCTGAGCGTTCGAGCCGAAGCTCGCCGAGTGGACGAGGACCCGGTCCATGGACGAGTAGACCTTCTTGAAGATCCAGTCCTTGCCGAGCGTCGCGCCGACCGGCACATAGCCGCCGGACAGCGCCTTCGCGACGCACACCAGGTCCGGTTCGACGCCCTCCTCGTGCTGGTAGGCGTAGAAGTCCCCGGTCCGCCCGAGCCCCGTCTGCACCTCGTCCGCGATGAGCAGCGCCTTGTGCCGGTGCAGCAGTTCCTGCGCGGCGCGCAGATACCCGGGCGGGGCCTCGTGCACACCCTTGCCCTGGATGGGCTCGACGATCAGCCCGGCGACATCGCCCTTCTTCAGCTCCCGGGCCAGAGCGTCCAGGTCACCGAGTGGAACGGCGGTGTCGGGCAGCAGCGGGGCGAAGCCGTCGCGGAAGCCGTCCTCGCCGTTGACGGACAGCGAGCCGGTGGTCAGCCCGTGGAAGGCGTGGGAGCAGTAGAGGATCCTCGGCCTCCCGGTGGCGTACCGGGCGAACTTGAGCGCGGTCTCCACCGCCTCCGTACCGCTGTTGCCGAAGAACACCCGGTCCAGGTGGGGACTGTGGGCGAGCAGCCTCTCGGCGAGGAGCCCGGGCAGCGGCTGGCAGTCGAAGCGGGTGAGGTCGGCGAGCGAGGCGTCCAGGACGTCGTGCAGCGCCTTGCGTACGACGGGGTGGTGGCGGCCCAGGCCCATCACCCCGAACCCGGCGAGCATGTCCAGGTAGTCGTTGCCGTCGGCGTCCCAGAAGTGCGCGCCCTCGGCCCGCTCGTACACCTTGTCGAAGCCGATGGTGTGCAGCATGCGCGGGAGCTGGTGGTTCAGGTACTTGGTGTGCAGCTCGTAGCGCTCGGCTCCGCGCTCGGCGAGGAGCGCGCCGAGGTCGAACTCCCCCTTTTCCGCAGGGTCGGTCATTCCTGTTTCTCCTTGGACAACTCTTCCTCGGACGGCGCGTCCTTCGACAGCGCGTCCTTGACGGCCAGACCGGCGCTGATCCGCCCGGCGATCTCGACGGGCGTGAGACCTATGTCGGCCAGCACCTCCCCGCGCTTGGCGTGCGCGAGGAACTGCTCCGGGATGCCGAAGCGCCGTACGGGCACGTCGACCTCGGCGTCCCCGAGCGCCAGCGCGACCGCGGCGCCGACGCCGGCCGCCCGGCTGTTGTCCTCGACGACCGCGACGAGCCGGTGCTCGGCGGCGAGGCCGGGCAGCGCCGGGTCGACGGGCTTGACCCAGCGCGGGTCGACGACCGTGCACCCGACGCCACGGGCCTCCAGCAGGTCGGCCACCTGGAGGCAGACCGGTGCCATCACGCCGACGGCGACCAGGAGGACCTGCGGGGTGTCTTCGGAGCGGTGCAGGACGTCGAGTCCGCCCAGGTGGTCGACCGCCGGGATCGCGGGGCCCACCGACTCCTTCGGGAAGCGGATCAACGTCGGCGCGTCGTCGACGGCGACCGCCTCCCGCAGCTGCGCCCGCAGCTGGTCGGCGTCGCGCGGCGCGGCGATCCTCAGGCCCGGCACGACCTGGAGGATCGACATGTCCCACATGCCGTTGTGCGAGGCCCCGTCGACGCCGGTGACCCCCGCCCGGTCCAGCACGAAGGTCACTCCGCAGCGGTGCAGCGCGACGTCCATGAGGAGCTGGTCGAAGGCCCGGTTGAGGAAGGTCGCGTAGACGGCGACGACCGGGTGGAGACCGCCGGTGGCGAGCCCGGCCGCCGAGACCGTGGCGTGCTGTTCGGCGATCCCTACGTCCCACACCCGGTCGGGGAACCGCTCGGCGAACTTCCCGAGCCCCACCGGGTGCAGCATGGCCGCCGTGATCGCCACGACGTCGTCCCGCTCCTCGCCGATCCGCAGGATCTCGTCCCCGAACACCGAGGTCCAGGACGGGCCGCCCGAGGGCGCGAGCGGCTCGCACGTCAGCGGGTCCATCACACCGACCGTGTGGAAGTGGTCCTCCTCGTGCGCGAGCGCGGGCTCGTAACCGCGCCCCTTCTCGGTCAGGCAGTGCACCAGCACCGGCCCGTGGAAACGTTTCGCGCGGCGCAGCGCGGACTCCACGGCCCCGACGTCGTGCCCGTCGATCGGCCCGACGTACTTGAGCCCCAGGTCCTCGAACATGCCCTGCGGCGCGAAGGCGTCCTTGAACCCCTTCTTCGCGCCGTGCAGCGACTCGTAGAGGGTGTGTCCGACGACGGGGGTGCGCAGCAGTACGTCCTTGCCCCAGGCGAGGACCTTCTCATAACTGTCGGTCGTCCGCAGGGTCGCGAGGTGGTTGGCCAGGCCACCTATGGTCGGCGCGTACGAGCGTTCGTTGTCGTTGACGACGATGATCAGCGGGCGGTCCTTGGCCGCGGCGATGTTGTTCAGCGCCTCCCACGCCATGCCGCCGGTCAGCGCGCCGTCGCCGATGACCGCGACGACATGGCCCTTCTCGCCCTGCACCTGGCGGGCCTTGGCGAGCCCGTCCGCCCAGCCGAGCGCCGTGGAGGCGTGGCTGTTCTCGATGATGTCGTGCTCGGACTCCTCACGCGAGGGATAGCCGGACAGGCCACCCTTTCCGCGCAGCTTGGAGAAGTCCTGGCGTCCCGTCAGCAGCTTGTGTACGTAGCTCTGGTGGCCGGTGTCCCACAGGATGCGGTCGACGGGTGACTCGAAGACCCGGTGGAGCGCGATGGACAGTTCCACCACCCCCAGATTGGGTCCGAGGTGACCGCCGGTCCTGGCGACCGCGTGCACCAGGAACTCCCTGATCTCGTCCGCCAGTTCACCGACGTCCGCCTCGGACAGCGCCTTCAGGTCGCGTGGTCCCCGGATGCTCTCCAGAATCGTCACGCTCGGGCCCCCTCTCGGTCCGTGCTGATCAGCTCACGGTGACGGCGGGTTCGCCGGAGGCGACGCCGTCCTTCTCCATCTGCTCGGCGATCTTCATCGCTTCCTCGATGAGGGTCTCGACGATCTTCGACTCGGGCACGGTCTTGATGACCTCGCCCTTGACGAAGATCTGCCCCTTGCCGTTGCCGGAGGCGACCCCCAGGTCCGCCTCCCGCGCCTCGCCGGGGCCGTTGACGACGCAGCCCATGACCGCGACGCGCAACGGGACCTCCATCCCCTCCAGACCGGCCGTGACCTCGTCGGCCAGCTTGTAGACGTCGACCTGGGCGCGTCCGCAGGACGGACACGAGACGATCTCCAGGCGGCGCTGCTTCAGGTTCAGCGACTCCAGGATCTGCAGGCCGACCTTGACCTCCTCTGCGGGCGGGGCGCTCAGGGAGACCCGGATGGTGTCCCCGATGCCCTCGCTGAGCAGTGCCCCGAAGGCGACGGCGGACTTGATCGTGCCCTGGAACGCAGGACCGGCCTCCGTCACACCGAGGTGCAGCGGGTAGTCGCACTGGGCGGCGAGCTGCCGGTAGGCGTTGACCATCACCACCGGGTCGTTGTGCTTCACCGAGATCTTGATGTCCCGGAACCCGTGCTCCTCGAAGAGGGACGCCTCCCACAACGCCGACTCGACCAGTGCCTCGGGGGTCGCCTTGCCGTACTTCTGCAGCAGCCGCCGGTCGAGCGACCCGGCGTTGACCCCGATCCGGATCGGGGTCCCGGCGTCAGAGGCGGCCCGCGCGATCTCGCGGACCTTGTCGTCGAACTGCTTGATGTTGCCCGGGTTCACCCGCACCGCCGCACAGCCCGCGTCGATGGCCGCGAACACGTACTTGGGCTGGAAGTGGATGTCCGCGATCACCGGGATCTGGGACTTGCGGGCGATGGTCGCGAGGGCGTCCGCGTCGTCCTGCGTGGGGCAGGCGACGCGCACGATCTGGCAGCCGGACGCGGTGAGTTCCGCGATCTGCTGCAGGGTGGCACCGATGTCCGACGTACGCGTCGTCGTCATCGACTGCACCGAAACGGGTGCTCCGCCCCCGACCGCCACCGCTCCGACCTGGATCCGCCGCGACACACGGCGTTCGGCGATCGGTCGGACCGGCACCTCGGGGAGGCCCAAGGAAACGGCGGTCATGTCGTCACCCGCGGCTTTCCGTGAAGGTCTCGCGGGCGGCGCGCAGCGACTCCTTGAGGGAGCCCATCGTGGCGAGGACGGCCGTCGGCTCGTAGCCGCAGTGCGCCATGCAGTTCGCGCACCGCTCGTCCTTGCCGCGCCCGTAGGAGTCCCAGTCGGTCTCCTCCAGGAGCTGCTTGTACGTCTGCACGTACCCGTCGCTCATCAGGTAGCAGGGCCGCTGCCAGCCGAAGAGCGAGTAGCTGGGGATCGCCCACGCGGTGCACGGGAAGTCGACCTTGCCTTCCAGGAAGTCCAGGAAGAGCGGGCTCTGGTTGAGCCGCCAGCGGCGGCGGTTGCCGCCCGAGAAGGCCTTCTTGAACAGCTCCCGGGTCTGCTGGACGCCGAGGAAGTGCTCCTGGTCGGGTGCCTTCTCGTAGGCGTAGGCGGGCGAGAGCATCATCTCGTCCACCTTCAGGTCGTCATTGAGGAAGTTGAGGACCTCGATGACGGTCTGCGGGGTGTCGGTGTTGAAGAAGGTCGAGTTGGTGGTGACCCGGAAGCCGCGCCGCTTGGCCTCCTTGATGGCCGCGACCGCCTCGTCGAAGGTGCCTTCCTTGGCCACCGACTCGTCGTGCCGCTCGCGCAGCCCGTCGATGTGCACGGCCCAGGCGAAATACGGCGAGGGCTTGAACTTGTCCATCTTCTTGCGCATCAACAGCGCGTTCGTGCACAGGAAGACGAATTTCTTCTTGGCCACCAACTGCCGTACGATCTCGTCGATCTGCGGGTGCATCAGCGGCTCGCCGCCGGCGATGGACACCATCGGCGCGCCGGATTCGAGGACCGCACCCACGGCCTGGGCAACGGGCATGCGCTGCTTGAGCACCCCCGCCGGGTGCTGGATCTTGCCGCAGCCCTCGCATTTGAGGTTGCAGGCGAAGAGGGGTTCCAACTCGACCAGCAGCGCGAACTTGTCCCGCTTCCTGAGCTTCTGTTCAAACAGGTACGCAGCGACCTTCATGGACTGCCGAAGCGGCATGGCCATCTGGCTCACCTCCGGGGGAGCAACAAAGAACGGTGCCATTCAAAGAAAGCGGGAAGGACGGCACGAAGAACACGGAAAGCTGATATTCCACCGCGTACTGTGCCGATTCGGACGAGTTCATGTTCTGGAGCGTCCACGACCACCCGTACGGCCGCAACCGGGCGCACGCCCGCACGTACGGCACTGTGGAGCGTGGCCGCGGATTCCATGTCGACCGCGATCGCGCCGGTCGCGAGCAGTTCCGACCGCTCGTGACCTCGGACGACGTGATCGGAGCCGGTGAGTGGCCCGGTGTGGACGGTGCGCCCGGGCACGGTGCGCACGAGTTCCTTGACGAGCAGTTCCGTGCCCACGCACGGGGTGCTGCCGCGTGGGTCCCGGGTCTCCTCGGCGACCACCAGGTCACCGGGGTGCATGCCCGGGGCGAGCCCCGCGCAGAAGCCCGTGGCCAGGACGGCGGCCTCACTCAGAGCCGGGTCGGCCAGGACCCGGGTGAGCGAGCGCTCGGCTGCCTTGGGACCCATGCCGGTGCGCAGCACGGTGACGGGCCCGTCGGCCCCGGTACGGTCGCCACTGCGCAGGGCGAGGTGCTCGATGCCGAGCGCGCAGGCGATCAGCAGCGGGGCCGGATCGGGCTTCGTGCTCATCAACCCCCCTTGACCTCGGCGAAGGACTCGCCGTGAACAAAGCTCGGTTCGCCGTGGACATAGCGGCCGAGCGCGGTGAGCGGGAAGACCTGCCGGTAGAGGTGGTAGTTGATCGAGAAGTCCCACGGGAACCCGGTGCCGGTGAAGTACGGCTCGTCCCAGGAGCCGTCCGCCAGCTGGGTCTCCGCGAGCCAGGCGACCCCGCGTTCCACCGCCTTGGCGTCCCGCTCCCCCGCGGCCAGCAGGGCGAGCAGCGCCCAGCCGGTCTGGGAGGCGGTCGAGGCGCCGCGTCCGCTCCACTCGGCGACCTCGTGGTAGGAGCGCAGGTCCTCGCCCCAGCCGCCGTCGTCGTTCTGGACGGTTTCCAGCCAGGCGACGGCCCGGCGGATCGCCGGATGCGAGGCGGGCAGTCCGGCGGCCACGAGCGCCGGGAGCACCGACCCCGTTCCGTACACGTAGTTGACGCCCCAGCGGCCGAACCACGAGCCGTCCGGCTCCTGGTGGGCGAGCAGCCACTCGATGCCCCGACGGGTGCGCGGGTCGTGCGAGAGCCCCTCGACCGCGAGCATCTCCACCACATGGGCGGTGACGTCGGCGGACGGCGGGTCGATGACCTCCCCGAAGTCGCAGAACGGGAGCCGGTTGGGGAAGGCGCTGGTGTTGTCGACGTCGAAGGCGCCCCAGCCGCCGTCCTTGGACTGCATACCGAGGTTCCAGCGCACCCCGCGCCCGATGGCGTGCTCGACGCGCTCCGGGTCGTGGTGGCGGACGCGGCGCAGCGCGAGGGCGACCTCGGCGGTGTCGTCGATGTCGGGGTAGTTGTCGTTGTGGAACTCGAAGGCCCAACCCCCGGGCGGAAGGTGGGGGCGCTTCACCGCCCAGTCCCCGGGCCGCACGATCTCCTCACCCAGCATCCAGTCCGCGGCCTTCACCAGCTGCGGATGGTCGGCGGGCAGGCCCGCGTCGGCGAGCGCGATGGTGGCGAGGCAGGTGTCCCAGACCGGGGACTGACAGGCCTCGATCATCCGGGCCCCGTCCTCGCGCCAGACGGCGAACCGGTCCAGCGACGCCAACCCCTCACGCATCACGGGGTGTTGGAGGTCGTAGCCGAGCAGGTGCAGCGCGATGACCGAGTACACCGCGGGTGGCTGGATGCCGCCCCAGCAGCCGTCGTTCTCCTGCCGTTCGATGATCCAGCGCGCCGCCGTGTTCATCGCGGCCCGGCGCAGCCGACGTGGGACGACCTTGCGGTACTGGTGCAGGGCCTTGTCGAGACGCTGGAAGACCCCGTCCCAACTCGCCACGGGGGCGAGGGGTTTGACCGGGTTGGGGTCGCGGGCGTCGGTGTGCAGCTCGTCGAGCGGGAACGGCGCGGGTCGCACCGGGCGCTTCGCCGAGACGATGGTCAGCGGCACGATCGTCTGCCGCGCCCAGCAGCCGAAGTCGTAGATGTTGAGCGGCATCCACTTCGGGAAGTAGATGAGTTCCGGCGGGAGTTCGGGCAGGTCGTCCCACTTCCACCAGCCGAACAGGGCGAGCCAGATCCGGGTGAAGACGCGGGCCGAGGCGATGCCGCCCCGCTCGCGGACCCAGGCGGCCGCCCTCGCCATGTGCGGCTCGTCCGGGCCGTCCCCGGCCAGCCGCAGGGCGACGTACGCCTCGATGGTGGCGGAGAGTTCGCCTGGGCCACCGTAGAAGGTGGCCCAGGTGCCGTCCTCGCGCTGCTCGCCGCGGATGAACAGTCCGGCGGCGCGTGTGGTCGTCTCGTCGCGGATTCCCAGGAACTGACGGAGGAGCAGGTCCTCGGCGTCCATCGTGACGTTCGTCTCGAGGTCGCCCTTCCACCAGCCCTCCGCGTCCTGCCGTGAGAGCAGGAAATCGGTGGCGCGCTGTATGGCGTGCGTGGCGACGTCTCGGGTCTCGACTGTCCCGGCCGCCGCGGGAGTCGTCTCTGGGTGGATTTCGCTGGCCGCGGCAGCGCGGGGCGGCAGTGCCCCGGTGCTTCCGTCGGTCGTCGCTGTCATGGCTTCCCCTTCGTGCAGTGGTACGTCTCTGCTGGGTCCGCCGTCGGCCGGTGCGCCTGTCTCATGGGGGTCCCACCCTGCTCGAACGGAGTTGAGAGCTTGGGAGAGGCACCGGCCGGCGACTACGCGAGGTTTATTCGACCGATAGTGATCATCTCTTCCGTACGACGACGAAGTCGGCGAGCGCCACGAGCTGGGCCCGCACCTGGTCGGGCATCTCCACGGCGTCCAGGGCTCCGATGGCGATGGTGTGCTGGCGGCGCGCCTCCTGGGCGGTCCACTCGCGGCCGCCCGCCTCCTCGATGAGCGCGGCGCGCACGGCGAACTCCTCTTCGGAGAAGTTCTCGAAGTCGCTGGCCTTGGCGTCCTCGGCGAGCAGTTCACCGAGCCGCTCGGAGGCGGGCCCGCCCGCCGCGAGCGCGGCCACGACCGGCAGGGACTTCTTGCGCTGGCGCAGATCGCTCCAGGTCTGCTTGCCAGTGGCCTCCGGGTCGCCCCAGATGCCGAGGAGGTCGTCGACGGCCTGGAAGGCCAGGCCGAGGTGGTAACCGTACTTCTCCAGCGTGTCCGCGGTACGGTCGTCCGCGCCGCCGAGGACCGCGCCGATGGAGCAGGCGCAGGCGAGCAGGGCGCCCGTCTTGTTGCCCTCCATCTCCAGGCACTCCTCGACGCTGACGCGGTCGCGGTGCTCGTAGGAGATGTCCTGCGCCTGACCGTCGATGAGGGCGCGGGTCGCGCTGGTCAGCCGGCGGGTGGCACGCCCGGCCTCGACGGTGCCGAGTTCGAGGAGGATCTCGTTGGCCAGCGCGAACAGGGCGTCGCCGACGAGGATCGCCTGGGCGGGGCCGTGCACCTTCCAGACGGTGTCGCGGTGGCGGCGCTGTTCGTCGCCGTCCATCAGGTCGTCGTGCAGCAGCGAGAAGTTGTGCACCAGCTCGACCGCGACCGCGCCGGGCACGCCGACCTCGGGGGCGGCACCGGCGGCCTGCGCGGAGAGCACGGCCAGCGCGGGGCGCACGGCCTTGCCGCCGTCGCCGTCCGCGGGGTTGCCCTGGGCGTCGATCCAGCCGAAGTGGTAGGCGGCGACGGTGTCCATGGGCGACGCCAGGCGGTCGACGGCCGCCTTCAGCACCGGTGTGGCCAGGGTCCGGCCGCGCTCCAGGAGCGCGGTCACGTCCACCGCGTCGGCAGCCTTGTCGGCCGGGGGCACAGTGGGCACAGTCTCTCCTCTTGTTGCGGTACCGGGGGTGCGGGGGTCTGCCGCGCGCTCGTCGAGCATCAGGCCGCCTCCTCGAACGCGAGGAGGTGGTCGCGGGGCCGGCCCAGGGCGCCCAGTGCGGCTCGCGCCGCACCGACACCGCTGCGGACCGCACTCTCCATGGTCGCGGGCCACCCGGTGGCGGTCCACGCGCCGGCCAGATACAGGCCGGGGGCTCTGGTGCGGACGCCGGGCCGCAGCCGCCCGACGCCTGGGGTGGGGGCGAACGTCGCGGTGCGCTCCCTGGTCACGAAGAAGTCCTTCACCTCCGCGCCGCGCGCGGCGGGCAGCAGCCGCTCCAGCTCCGGCAGATAGCGCTCGCGCAGGACGGCGACGGGTTCGTCGATCTCGTCCTGGGCGGCCGACTGCGACAGGGCGAGGTACTGCCCTTCCCGCAGTCCGGACGCGTCGGTGCGGTCGAAGACCCACTGCACCGGGGAGCCGAGGGCGGCGAAGAACGGTCGCGCGAGCACCTTCCGGTCGTAGACGACATGGACGTTGAGGATCGGCGCGGTGCCGATCTCCAGCAGCCGTTCGGGGGCGTCGAGCGCTCCCTCGGGCAGCAGATCGTGGGCCTCGCGCTGGGGTACGGCGAGGACGACGGTGTCGGCGTCGAGCCTCTCGCCGGGAACCTGAACGCTCCAACGCCCGTTCTCGTTAAGGGAGATGGAGGTGACGCGTGTACGGACTTCGGTACGCACGCCCGCGGAGTCGAGCGCCTTGCGGGCCAGAGTGTCGTGCAGTTCGCCCAGCGGGACGCGGGCCCAGCCGATGTCGGCCGCGCCCGGGTCGGACAGCAGACCGGTCTTGAACACCATCGCGGCGAGCCCGAGCGAGGAGTCGCCGGCCACCGCGTTGAGGGTGGCGACCCCCACCAGGTCCCACAGTGCCTCGACGGCACGCTCCGACTGACCGTGTTCGGCGAGCCATTGGCCGAAGTTCTGGTCGTCGAGGGCCGGATCGTCGAGATCGAGCGCTTTGAGCGCCAGTGCGGCACGGCCGACCTTGGCGCGCTCGGCGAGCGACAGATGCTGATACGTCGCCAGGCTGCGCGCGAGATGCAGAGGTACGGGCAGCGCGCTGCGGCTGATTCTGCCGAGCCGCCGCCCGGGTTTCGCCTCCGCGTCGAGAACGGGCACGTCGAGACGATCCTGCAGGGGCGCGAGCGAGGCCCCGTCGATGCGGTCGAGGAACCAGCGGTAGGCGGTGCAGCAGCGCAGATACACGTGCTGTCCGTTGTCCACGGTGAGTTCGCCGCGCTGGAAGGAGAAGGCGAGCCCGCCGAGCCGCGGCCGGCCTTCGAGCAGGGTGACACGCACCCCGGCGTCGGCCAGCGCGAGCGCGGCGGTGATTCCCGCCAGCCCGCCGCCGACCACCACGGCGGCAGCCCCTTCCGGGCGGCCCGAAGTCCCCGTGGGCTGCGTGTCCTCGCTCATCGTGCACCCTCCCCAGCGGCCGTGCCGCGGTGATTGAACGGTGCACGGCAGGCCATCGCAGTCAGGGACGCCACCCGGTGCCGGAGGGTTGCGTGCCGCTTTTCGCCGATGGAATCACCTTGGCCCATATTGTCCATCAGGTACGCCTCCTGACGGTACGCCTCGAGACATGCCGGGCGTCCAGACCGGAGAGGCCGCGCACGGCGACGTACGCCTTCTCGCGCCCCGGCAGCGAGACACGGCCGCGCAGCACGGCCTCCGGCTCGCGCTCGATGCGGTCGAGGAGCCGCCGGTAGATGCCGGCCATGGCCGCGACACAGGCGCCGCTGCGCCGGTCGAGCATGGGCAGCAGCCGGTAGCCCTCGGCGAAAAGGGTGCGGGCCCGTCGCACCTCGAAGTGGACGAGGCCCGCGAAGTCGGAGCCCTCGGGCGGGGTCGGGCCGTTGAACCCGGCCGAGCAGCCGAACTTCGCGAGGTCGTCGGCGGGCAGATAGGTGCGCCCGCTCGCGGCGTCCTCCCGTACGTCCCGCAGGATGTTGGTGAGCTGGAGCGCGAGCCCGAGCGTGTCCGCGTACTCCGGCGCGCGCTCGGCGCCACGCGCCCCCGGTTCCGTACCGAACACGCCGAGCGAGAGCCGCCCGATCGCCCCGGCCACGCACCGGCAGTACACCTTCAGGTCGTCCCAGGTCTCGTACGTCTCACCGCGTACGTCCATCAGGACGCCGTCGATGAGTTCGTCGAGGCCGCCCAGCGGCACCGGGAAGTACGCGGCGGTGTGGCTGAGGGCGACCGCGACCGGGTCGGTGTCGTCCTCGTCGACCCGGCCTTCGCGGACCCGGGCGAGCAGCGCCCGGGTGTCCTCGAGCCGCGCCGCCTTCACATCCGGTGCCAGCGCGCCGTCGCCGATGTCGTCGACACGCCGTGAGAACGCGTAGAGCGCCGACATCGCACGACGCTTGGGCGTCGGCAGAAGTCTGATGCCATAGGCGAAATTACGAGCCTGCTGACCGGTCACTGCCTCGCAGTAGCTGTATGCGGCGAGTACCGGTGCGGACACGTGTTGTTCCGACTCCACGGTCCGGATCACCCCTCTCCTCGCAGAGTCACTCCCACCTCGCGCAGCAACTGGAGCTTGCCGGGCTTGGGCGGGCCGGGAAGTACGTCGTATTCAGCGGCGGTGATCGCACGGATCGCCGCCCTTCCCCCTGCCACGAACCCCGCGAGCAGCAGCTTCAACCTGCCGTGGACGCTACCCACGAGGGGGGTGCCTTCATTCAGGAGGTGGAGCGCGCGTTCTGCTTCGTATGCAACCAGTGCGCGCACCGATGCGCCTGCTGTGGCCATGGCGAGATCCGCCTCCTGGACATGGAAGCGCTTCATGTCCTCGGCCGGCAGGTAGATGCGGTCGCGGCCGAGGTCCTCGGCGACGTCCTGGAGGTGCTCGACGATCTGCAGCGCCGTGCACACCGCGTCCGAGCGGCGAATCCGCTCGGGCGTGGAGGTGCCGGTGACGGACAGCACCAGGCGGCCGACGGGGTTGGCGGACAGCTCGCAGTAGGCCACGAGGTCGTCATAGGTCTCGTACCGCTTGATCAGCTGGTCCTGGCGGTTGGCCGCGATCAGCCCGAGGAAGGGTTCGGGGGTGAGGTCCGCGCGGCGGACCGTGGGCTGCAGGCGGCGCAGCAGCGGGTGGTGCGGCGTCGAGTCGAACACGCGGCGCAGGTCGGCCTCGAAGGCGTCCAGGAGTACGAGACGGTCCTCGGCCTCTTCGGGCGACACGCCGAGCAGCCTGGCGTCCGCGCCGCCCGGGGCGAGGTCGCCGTCACCGATGTCGTCGACGAGGCGGGCGAAGCCGTACACCGCCATCAGGTCGTCGCGCCAGGCCTGGGGCAGGAAGAAGGGGGCCACGGGGAAGTTCTCGCCCGCGGCCTTGTCGAGCGTTCCGCGCTCCGTCTCACCAGTGCGCGCCGTACCGGCTTGGGTCACCGCTCGCCGCCCGGCGCGGGGACGGCACACGCGTCGCGGAGCTGGAGAGTTTCCGTAGCCATTGCCGTCACATCTCCCGTTCTACACTGCCGACCCAAGGGTGCCCATATCGGACACGCCGCCCGGGACTCCGCGCGGCGCGCCGGTGCCGGGTGTTGCGCAGTATCGCCCCACTTGCCGCGATTCAGCACCGGTACAGCTTACGTTGTACAACGCAGCGAGGTTCGTCGGGGTGTCCTGCACATCACAACAACACACCGATTGGTGTCAAGATTCCTAAGGCCAGCAGGAGTTGGCGTTTCCTTTGCAGACGCAGAGCCCCGCCGAATCGTTGCGGCGGGGCCCTGGGTATTGCGGGCGTTGCGGGCTACTTGCCCGTGAACTTCTCGTACTCCTTGAGGACCTCTTCGGTCGGACCGTCCATCCGCAGCTCACCGCGCTCCAGCCAGAGCACGCGGTCGCAGGTGTCGCGGATCGACTTGTTGTTGTGGCTGACCAGAAACACCGTGCCCGCGCTCTTGCGCAGCTCACGGATGCGGGCCTCGGAGCGCCTCTGGAAGGAGCGGTCTCCGGTGGCGAGGGCCTCGTCGATCATGAGGACGTCGTGGTCCTTGGCGGCCGCGATGGAGAAGCGCAGCCGCGCCGCCATGCCGGAGGAGTAGGTGCGCATCGGCAGGGTGATGAAGTCGCCCTTCTCGTTGATGCCCGAGAAGTCGACGATCTCCTGGTAGCGCTCCCTGATCTGCTCGCGGGACATTCCCATGGCGAGCCCGCCCAATATGACGTTGCGTTCGCCCGTGAGGTCGTTCATCAGGGCCGCGTTCACGCCGAGCAGCGAGGGCTGGCCGTCGGTGTAGACCTTGCCCTTCTCGGCGGGCAGCAGACCGGCGATGGCGCGCAGGAGCGTGGACTTGCCGGAGCCGTTGGAGCCGATCAGGCCGATGGCCTCGCCGCGGTAGGCCATGAAGGAGACGCCCCTGACGGCGTGCACCTTGCGTACGCCCCGCTCCTCGCCGCGCTTGATGATGCGGCTGAGAGCGGCGGTGGCGCTGCCCTTGCCGGTCTTGGCGCCGTTCACGCGGTAGACGATGTGCAGTTCGTCCGCGATGACGGTCGGGATGTGGGATGTCTGCTCAGCCACGGCCGTACCTCTCTTCCGCCTTCCAGAAGTACACGAACCCGCCGGCGGCGACGACCACGGCCCAGAAGGTGGCGATGGCCCACACATGGGGCGGCAGGTGGGAGGCGCCGTAGCCGTCGATGAGGGCGAAGCGCATCAGGTCCATGTAGATCGCGGCCGGGTTCACCTGGAGCGCGCGGATGAACCACTCGGGCCGTCCGACGAGCATGTTGCTGATGGAGAACATGACGCCCGAGGTGTACATCCAGGTGCGCAGGATGAACGGCATCAGCTGGGCGAGGTCCGGCGTCTTGGCGCCCAGGCGCGCCACGATCAGCGCGAGGCCGGTGTTGAAGAGGAACTGCAGCACCAGCACCGGGACGATCAGCAGCCAGGACAGACCTGGCGCGCTGCCGAAACCGATCACCACGACGAACAGCACGATCATCGAGAACAGCAGCTGCTGGAGCTGCTGGAGCGCGAAGGAGATGGGCAGCGAGGCGCGCGGGAAGTGCAGCGCGCGCACCAGCCCCAGGTTGCCCGAGATCGCGCGGACGCCCGCCATGATCGAGCTCTGCGTGAAGGTGAAGACGAAGACACCGGTCACCAGGAACGGGATGTAGGTGTCGTGCGACATGCCCCGGCTGGCCTTGAGGATCACGCCGAAGATGAAGTAGTACACGGCCGCGTTCAGCAGCGGCGTCGCCACCTGCCACAGCTGGCCGAGCTTGGCCTGGCTGTACTGCGCGGTGAGTTTCGCCTGCGAGAAGGCAAGGATGAAGTGCCGCCGCCCCCACAGCTGACGCACGTACTCGACGAGTCCGGGCCGGGCGCCGCTGACCGCGAGCCCGTACTTGGCGGCCACGTCGGCCGCGGAGAGCCCGTCATCGGGGGACGGACGGTCGCTCACCGCGACAGTTCCGTCATGCGTTGTCTCACTCACAAATGGAAACTTTCGTCTTCATGATGCGCACGGCCTGGTGGGGCAGGGGCTGGGGGCACGGGACCGGAGTACGGCGAACGTGCTCCCGGGAACGAGCTTGTCAGATGGCGTGGTCGCTTGTCAGATGACAGGAGGACGGCCGAGGCGGGTCAGCCGCCATACCGTACGCCACTTCATGGGACGCCGGGGCCCGCAGGAACTGGTCCAGCCCTCCTTGAAACCGCCGAACCACGCCTTCAGTGCAGGTCCCGAGGGACGGCGGGCCAGGGTCAGGAGCATCCAGACGCCGAGGTAGACCGGGACGAGCGGCGCGGGAAGGTTTCGGCGCGCGAGCCAGACGCGGTTGCGGGCCACCATGCGGTGGTAGACCGCGTGCCGCGAAGGGGCGGTCGTGGGGTGGTACAGCACCATGTCGGACCGGTAGTCGATCATCCAGCCCGAGTCGAGGGCCCGCCATGCCAGGTCGGTTTCCTCGTGGGCGTAGAAGAACTCGTCCGGAAGTCCGCCGACCTCGGCGAAGACCTTCGTACGGACCGCGTTGGCGCCGCCGAGGAAGGTGGTCACGCGCGAGGAGCGCATCGGGTCGGAGGCGCGCAACCGCGGTACGTGGCGGCGCTGGGTCTCCTTGGTCTCGGGGTCCGCGATCCGGAAGCTGATGATGCCGAGCTCGGGGTCGGCGGCGAAGGCCCGGCGGCACAGCTCGGCGGTGTCGTGGGTGGCGAGGAGGCCGTCGTCGTCGAGGAAGAGCAGGACGTCGACGTCCGTGCCACCGGGGCCGAAGGCCTCGATGCCCACGTTGCGGCCGCCGGGTATGCCGAGGTTCTCGGGCAGCTCGACGGTGCGCACGCCGTCGGGGACGTCAGGGACGGGCGAGCCGTTGCCGACCACGACCACCTCGACCCGGTCGCCGTCCTGCTTGGCGACGGAGCCCAGCAGGGCTCGGAGTTCGTCGGGGCGGTTGCCCATGGTGATGATGACCGCGCCGACCTTCATCGCCGTACTCACTTCAGCCTGCTGGAGGCGAGGATGGACACGAGGTGCAGCACGGTCTGGAGGATGGCGATGCCGGCCAGGACCGCGACGCCGAGGCGGGTGAAGAACAGGTCCCCGCGCACCGAGTCCACGATGGCCAGCACCAGGATCAGCAGGGACGCCTCGATCCCGAGGACCAGCCGGTGGAACTTCAGCGCGGCGGCGGCCTTGCGGGCCAGCGCCACGCCGGACGAGCGCGGCTCGGACGCCGACTCCTTGACCGGCGGCAGTCCGCCCTGGTGGCGGGCGACGCCGACGAGGTCGGTCTCGGCCTTGATCAGGATCGCGCCGAGGGCCGCCAGGGTGCCGAGGAAGGCCCAGAGCCAGTCGATCCGCCCGGAACCCCAGGGATCGGCGGCGCGCAGGCCGAAGCCGACGAGTACCGCGGCGTCGGTCAGATAGGCACCGACCCGGTCCAGGTAGACCCCGCCGAGCGAGAACTGCTTCTTCCAGCGCGCTATCTCACCGTCGACACAGTCGAGCAGCAGGTAGAGCTGGACCATGATCACACCGAGCACGGCGCCCGGGATCCCCGGCACCAGCAGGGCCGGGGCGGCGAGCACGCCACAGACAGTCATCAGGTACGTGAGCTGGTTGGGCGTGATCCTGGTGTTCACCAGGTAGCGGTCGCAGCGCAGCGAGATCTCTCGCATGTACAGGCGTCCCGCCCAATGCTCACCGCTGCGCCGGTCCTTCACCCCTGCGGGATGAACGACGGGGCGGAGTTCAGCTACTGATGGCCTTGGCATAGTCGGAGTAGATGTCCTTGATCTGGTTGGTTTTCAGGTCGAGGTGTTCGAGGATCGTGTAGCGGCCCGGCCGGGTCTGTGGAGCGAACTCCACGACCTGCACGAACTCGTCCACGGTGAACCCGATCTCCTCGGGCAGCACCGGCAGCCCGTGCCGGCGCAGCACCTCGGCCGTGTACGCCGACTCCTCGTGCGCCCCTCGCAGGTACATCGCGAAGGCCGCGCCCAGGCCGCACTGCTCGCCGTGGCTCGCCGCGCGCTTGGGGAAGAGGAGGTCGAAGGCGTGGTTGATCTCGTGGCAGGAGCCCGAGGCGGGCCGTGAGTCGCCCGAGATCGACATCGCGATGCCGGTGAGGACCAGCGCCTCGGCCAGCACCTGGAGGAAGTCGTTGTCCCCGATGCCGCCCGGGTGCCGGAGCACCGCCTCGCCGGCCTGACGGGCCATCGCGGAGGCGAGGCCGTCGATCTTTTCGCCGTTGACGCGGTTGGAGAGTTCCCAGTCCGCGATCGAGTTGATGTTGGAGATCGCGTCGCCGATGCCGGCTCGCACGAAGCGCGCCGGTGCCTCACGGATCACATCGAGGTCGATGACGACCGCGATCGGGTTCGGCACGCCGTAGGAGCCGCGGCCCGCGTCGTTGTCGAGGGTCGCGACGGGCGAGCACAGGCCGTCGTGCGCGAGGTTGGTGGGCACGGCGACCAGCGGGAGCCCGACGCGTGCCGCGGCGAACTTCGCGCAGTCGATGATCTTGCCGCCGCCCAGGCCCACGACCGCGTCGTAGTGGCCGGCCTTGATGGCACCGGCCAGCCGGATCGCGTCGTCGAGGGTGCCGCCGCCGACCTCGTACCAGGTGGCGCCGGGCAGGGACGGGGCGATCCGCTCGCGCAGCCTCGCGCCGGAGCCGTTGCTCACGGCGACGGCCAGCTTCCCGGAGTGCGAGATCCGCTGGTCGGAGAGCACGCTCGCCAGGTCGTCGAGGGCACCCGGGCGGATGTCGACGACGACCGGCGAGGGGATGAGCCTTGTCAGTACTGGCACGCGATCTCCCGTCCCTTGGCGAGGTCGTCGTGGTTGTCGATCTCGACCCACTTGACGTCGCCGATCGGCGCCACGTCGATCTTGAAGCCGCGGTTGACGAGCTCCTGGTAGCCGTGCTCGTAGAACTGCTGCGGGTCCGTCTCCCACACCGTCTTCAGGGCGTCGGTCAGGTCGGCGGCGGCGTCGCCCTCGATGAGGGTGACGCCGATGTACTCGCCGGTGGCCTCGGTGGGCTCCATCAGCTTGGTGATCTTCCGGACGCCCTTGTCGGGGTCCACGACGACCTTCATCTCCTCGTCGGCGAGCTTCTTCACCGTGTCGAGGGCGAGGATGATGCGCTTGCCGTCGCCGCGGGCGGCCAGCAGCGTCTTCTCGACGGAGACCGGGTGCACGGTGTCGCCGTTGGCGAGGATCACACCGTCCTTGAGTGCGTCACGGCCGCACCACAGGGAGTAGGCGTTGTTCCACTCCTCGGCCTTGTCGTTGTCGATGAGGGTGATCTTGAGGCCGTACTTGGCCTCCAGGGCGTCCTTGCGGTCGTACACGGCTTCCTTGCGGTAGCCGACGATGATCCCGACCTCGGTCAGACCGATCTCGGCGAAGTTGCCGAGGGTCAGGTCCAGGACCGTGATGCTGTCCTCTATGCCCGCGGGGCCCACTGGCACGAGAGCCTTTGGGAGGCTGTCGGTGTAGGGACGCAGACGCCGTCCGGCGCCGGCCGCCAGCACGAGGCCGATCATGCGGGTTCTCCTTCATCGTGTACGGCGGGGGCCCCGGAGGACACCCAGAAGCGGATGCTCTCGACGAGCACCAGCAGCGCCACGGCCACGGCGAGCGCCGTGAGCGCGACCTTGAACTGTGCGGCGGTGAGCAGCGCGGCCAGGACGGTGACCAGCAGCGTCCTGCCTTCGTGCCCGCCGATCGCCCGCACCAGCCAGTGCGGGGGGGCTCCGGCGTTGCCGCGGATGCGGTACACCGTGTCGTAGTGATGGTAGGCGACGGCGGCCACCAGGCCGAAAGCCGCGGGAAGTGCTCCGTTCACATCGGCTTTGGCCGCCAGTACCAGAACGGTGAGGTATTCGGCGGCGCGGAAGAAGGGGGGCACCAGCCAGTCGAGGGCTCCCTTGAGGGGGCGGACGACGGCGAGGGCGGACAGGAGCACGTAGCCGATGGCGCACAGGACGGTCTGCCAGCCCGCGCCCCAGAGCAGGGCCGAGGTCACCACGAGGACGCCGCCGACGGCGGCACTGACGGGCGCCGCGATACGGACCGTGCCGCGCGCCAAGCGCACCAGCAGTTCGACGAGCGGTCCACTGTCCGCGAGATCCGCCAGCGCCTGCGCCGCCCGGTCCGTGCGCCGGGCCTTGCGGGTGAGCGAGCGCAGTACGCGGCCCGCCGTGGTGTACGTCGCGGCGAACGCGCAGCCGACGAGCAGCGCGTAGAAGGTGATGCGGGGGGTCGTCAGCGCCGTGAGGACGGCGATCATCGCCCATCGTTCACCGATGGGCAGGACTATCATCCGGCGCACCCAGACCGTCCAGCCGACGCTGTCGAGCTTGTCCGAGAGGGCGGCGGTGGGGCTGGTGTTGGCGGTGGCGTCGTGGTTCGCCTCGTTGAAGGAGAAGTCCACGACGTGCCGGCAGGTCTGGAGGATCATCGCGCCGAGCGCGAGGGCCCATACGTCGTCGCCGCCGCGGGCGGCCCCGAGGGCGAGGCCCGCGTAGTAGGCGTACTCCTTGGCGCGGTCGAAGGTCGCGTCCAGCCAGGCGCCGAGCGTCGAGTACTGGAGCGAGTAGCGGGCGAGCTGCCCGTCCGTGCAGTCCAGGACGAAGGAGAACAGGAGCAGCAGCCCGGCCGCGACGAATCCGGCGCGGGTGCCGGTGGCGGCGCAGCCCGCGGCGATCAGCGCGGTGAGCAGGGAGGCGGTGGTGACCTGGTTCGGGGTCAGGCCGCGGCGGGCGCACCAGCGGGCGATGTAGCGCGAGTACGGGCTGATGCAGTACGTGGTGAAGAAGCCGTCGCGGGCCTTCACCGCGCTGCGCAGGCGTACGGCCTCGTCGTCCACGGCGGAGACGGCCTGCCGGGCCTCGTTGCGCTCCTGCGGGTCGGTGGGGACCGTGGCGACGAGCGTGCCGAGCTCGGGGCGGAACACGGCGACGCCGTCCGTGTCGAGGGCCGCGGTGAGCCGCTCGGCGAGGTTGTCGGTGGCGACGGCGAGGCCGCCGGAGGCGGAGCTCTCGCGGGCCACGGCACGGGTCAGCGCCCGGCGGGCCTCGGGCTGCACCGAGACGGCGCCGGGCAGGGCGGAGGCCGTGAACCGCGGGTCCGTGAGGCCGAGGCGCAGTGCGTGCAGGTGCCCCACGAAGCGGGCGTCGACGACGGCGACCCGCTGGTCCGCCGGTACGGCGGCCAGCAGTGTCTCGGCGTCACCGGCTTCGGCGGCGAGCCGCACGTCGAAGCCGAGCGACCGCAGATCGCCCTCGAGCGACGATCCGGGGACCGGCTGGCCGGTGAGGATGGCGGTCGACAGCGAACTCACTCCCTGAGTGCCGACGCGGCCTCGCGCCGGGCGTGTACGTGGTGGGAAGGCCCCGGCCCCAGGCCCGAGGGGCTCAGGCCGCTGGGCGGCATGTCGGCAGAGGCTATCCGATGATGAGAAGCGGGCGTTCACCGCCCGTTCACTGCGCGATCAACCACATCTGCGTACCGCCTCCGCCGCGATCATCATCGGTGATCCGGGGGCCGTGTCACAAACCCGTACTCGCAGAACGCATTATTTGCGTCATTGATCACAACATCTTCCAGACCGTTACTTAGTGGGGTAGGACGGTCGGATCGGCGGCCGGCACCGGAGCCACCGGCGGCGGACCGACATAGGGTGGTCGTCCATGACATGGCTGATCACAGGCGGGGCCGGATACATCGGGGCACACGTGGCGCGGGCGATGGCGGAGGCCGGGGAGCGCGTCGTCGCCCTCGACGACCTCTCGGCCGGGGTTCCGAACCGGCTTCCGGAGAGCATTCCGCTGGTGCAGGGCTCGTCACTGGACGGGGACCTGCTCAAGCGGGTCCTCGCGGAGCACTCGGTGACGGGCGTGGTGCATCTCGCCGCGCGCAAGCAGGTCGGCGAGTCCGTGGCCCAGCCGACGCGCTACTACCAGGAGAACGTGGGCGGGCTCGCGACGCTCCTGGAGGCGGTCGCCGGGGCCGGCGTCAAGCGCTTCGTCTTCTCCTCCTCCGCCGCCGTCTACGGCAACCCGGATGTGGACCTCATCACGGAGGACACCCCCTGTGCGCCGATGAGCCCGTACGGCGAGACGAAGCTCGCCGGGGAGTGGCTGGTCCGCGCGGCGGGCCGGAGCCACGGCATCGCGACCGTGTGCCTGCGCTACTTCAACGTGGCGGGTGCGGCCAAGCCCGAGCTGGCCGACACCGGCGTGTTCAACGTGATCCCGATGGTCTTCGACCGCCTCACCCGCGACGAGGCCCCGCGGATCTTCGGCGACGACTACCCGACGCCGGACGGCACCTGCGTCCGTGACTACATCCACGTCGCCGACCTCGCCGAGGCACACCTCGCGGCGGCCCGGCGGCTGGCCGGCGGCGCGACGGGCGACCTCACGGTGAACATCGGCCGCGGGGAAGGGGTATCGGTACGAGAACTGCTCACCTTGATCGGCGAGGTCAGCGGGGACACCCGGCCGCCGGTCGTCGAGCCGCGCCGCCCCGGGGACGCGCCGCGCGCGGTCGCCTCGGCCGACCTGGCCGGGCGGGAACTCGACTGGAGCGCGCGGCGCGGGGTCCGGGAGATGGTGGAGTCGGCGTGGCAGGGGTGGGTGCTGCATCACCCCCGGGCACAGGATTAACGATCTTGAGTGTGCTCTGACCTGCGGATCGTTTCCGCAGGTCAGAGCATATGACAACGGTGTTCAGTGCCGCATTGCCCGATACCCCCCGCCCGTAGTTCACTGTGATCCCGGGCAGAGCACAGGAGGCGGCTTCCATGGGGGCTGGACACGATCACGGGCACGCCCACGGCGCGCCCACCAGCGGCACGGCGGCAGCCGCGTACCGCGGGAGGCTGCGGGTCGCGCTGTCGATCACGCTCACCGTGATGGTGGTCGAGATCGTCGGCGGACTCATGGCCGATTCCCTCGCGCTCGTCGCCGACGCGGCACACATGGCGACGGACGCGGTGGGGCTGGGCATGGCGCTCCTCGCCATCCACTTCGCCAACCGCCCGCCCAGCGGCAACCGCACGTTCGGCTACGCGCGGGCCGAGATCCTCGCCGCGCTCGCCAACTGTCTGCTGCTGCTCGGTGTCGGCGGCTACGTCCTGTACGAGGCGATCCAGCGCTTCGTGACGCCCGCCGACACCGAGGGCGGTCTGACCATCGTCTTCGGGTTGATCGGTCTGGTCGCGAACACGATCTCGCTCACGCTGCTGCTGCGCGGCCAGAAGGACAGCCTGAACGTGCGCGGCGCCTTCCTGGAAGTGGTGGCGGACGCGCTGGGTTCGGTGGCGGTGATCATCTCCGCCGTGGTGATCATGACCACCGGCTGGCAGGCGGCCGACCCGATCGCCTCGATCCTCATCAGCATCATGATCGTCCCGCGCACCTGGAAGTTGCTCCACGAGACGCTCGACGTGCTCCTGGAGGCGGCGCCCAAGAACGTCGACATGGCGGAGGTGCGCACCCACATCCTGGCCCTGCCAGGCGTCGAGGACGTGCACGACCTGCACGCCTGGACCATCACGTCGGGCATGCCGGTCCTCTCCGCCCATGTGGTCGTCAGCTCCGACGTCCTGAACGCCATCGGCCACGAGAAGATGCTCCACGAGCTCCAGGGCTGTCTGGGCCACCACTTCGACGTGGAGCACTGCACCTTCCAGCTGGAACCGAGCGGGCACGCGGAGCACGAGGCGAAGCTCTGCCACTGAAAGGCTCCATCAGGAAGCTCCTGACCCAACGGGCCCTCAAGAGGCTCCTGTATCCGGCGGGCTCTCACGAGGCTCCTGATCCGGCGGGCTCTCGAAAGACTTTCGAACCGGCGGGCTCTTAATTCGCGGGCGTGGTCGGCGCCCCCGGTGCTAGCGTGGCCGGAAATCCGAGGAAGAGGTGGGTTGATGACTGTCGCGTTCGGTGCCGCTGTGCGCGGCGACAGGTGCGTCCCCATCCTCCGGGTCCACGGCTGACCCACGCCGAGCGGCGTGCGCGGCGGCCCGGGCCCCCGCATCCAAAGGTTTCCCACGTTGTCCGAGCATCACGACTCGTCCGACCGCAATGCCCTCCACGAGGCGTTCTTCACCCTGCGTCACCGACTGCCCCGGCAGGGCCCCGGCTCCGACGCCACCACCCGTCACCTGCTCTCACTCGCGGGCCCACTGCCCGTCCGTCCCCGCGTGCTCGACCTGGGCTGCGGCCCCGGCCGCTCGGCGCTGCTCCTGGCCGCCGAGGCCGCGGCCGAGGTGACGGCCGTCGACCTGCACGAACCGTTCCTCGACGAACTGCGGACGGCCGCCGAGACCCGGGGGCTGACCGCCTCGATCGACACCGTCCACGGGGACATGGGGGAGCTCGCCCACCCCGACGGCTCGTTCGACCTGCTCTGGGCCGAGGGCTCGGCCTATCTGATCGGTTTCGACACCGCCCTGCGCCGCTGGCGGCGGCTGCTCGCCCCCGGCGGCACGCTGGTCCTCACCCAGTGTGTGTGGACCACCGACACGCCGTCCGACCAGGCCCGTGCGTTCTGGGAGGACGACTCGTTGCGCACGACCGACCAGGACACCCGGGTCGCGCGCGACGCCGGGTACTCCGTCCTGGGGGTGTATCTCCAGCCGGAGTCCGACTGGGACGAGTACTACGACGCGCTCGGCGTCCACGCCGACGTGGCCGATGTCACCAGGCCCGGCATGGCCGAGGCGGTGGCGGGTGCACGGGCGGAGATCGCCATGCGCCGCGAGCACGGGAGGGAGTACGGCTACGTGGGCTATGTCCTGCGTCCGGTCGCCGTCGGCGACTGACGCCTCCCGCCCGCCCGGTGCCCGCGTCGGCGCCTGCGTCCGTCGCCGTACGGCGGGTGCGCCGCGCACCGCGGTGAACCGGCCGAGGACTACGGCATCCGGCCCGGGTTCGACGGACCGGACGGGCACCGCCTCCGGGGGTCCCGGCGAACATCTGATGCCCCCTGTCCTGGACGGTTCCCCGTCCGTGGCACCGGGCACGATCAAGTGTCCGGCCGCTTTCGGTGACTGACAGACGTCGGCCGCGTGTCCCGCTCCGGGCTCCCGGAACGGGACATGCGGGGAGCCGCGAAGTGCCGGGAGTGCCGGTTTCGTACGGCAGACTTGGGGCTCGAAGACCGATGCGAAGGATGGGTATGCCGATCACACCTGCCACCGCGACGCACAGTTCGTCGAACGGCACCGTTGAAGCGATCTTGCTCGAGTTGGTCGACGAGGACGGCAACACGATCGGCACGGCGGAGAAGCTCGCCGCCCATCAGCCACCGGGACAGCTGCACCGCGCCTTCTCCGTGTTCCTCTTCGACGAGCACGGCCGGCTGCTGCTCCAGCAGCGCGCCCTGGGCAAGTACCACTCCCCCGGTGTCTGGTCCAACACCTGCTGCGGCCACCCCTACCCCGCCGAGGCGCCCTTCGCGGCGGCGGCCCGGCGGACGTACGAGGAGCTCGGCGTCTCGCCCTCGCTGCTCGCGGAGGCGGGCACGGTCCGCTACAACCACCCGGACCCGGAGTCGGGCCTGGTGGAGCAGGAGTACAACCACCTCTTCGTCGGCATGGTGCAGTCGTCGCTGCGCCCCGATCCGGAGGAGGTCGGGGACACCGCGTTCGTGACCGCCGCCGAACTCATGGAGCGGCACGCGAAGGACCCCTTCTCGGCGTGGTTCATGACGGTCCTGGACGCGGCCCGCCCGGCGATCAGAGAGCTGACGGGCCCGTCCGCCGGCTGGTGACGGACCCGTCCGCGCGAAGACTCCCCGAGGGTGCTAGACGATGCTCACAGTGAGCGGCAGGGCGGCCCAGATCACCTTGCCGCCACTCGCCGTGTGCTCGACGTCGCACACCCCGCCCGACTCCCTGGCGACCTCCCGCACCAGCAGCAGCCCACGGCCGCCGGTCTGGCCGTGGTCGGCCTCCAGGGCGGTGGGACGGTAGGGGTGGTTGTCCTCCACCGAGACCCGCACCCACTCGGACCCTACGGCCACCTCCACGGCAAGCATCGGGGAGAGCAGTGCCGCGTGTCGTACGGCGTTCGTGACCAGTTCGGAGACGATCAGCAAAAGCCCGTGGACGAGGTCGTCCGAGACGGGCACTTGCTGACGGAAGAGCAGGTCACGAACGGCGTGTCGTGCCTGCGGAACCGAGGCGTCGATGGCGGGAGCGGTGAACCGCCACACCCCCTCGTACGGCAGCGGGCCCGGCGGTCTCCGATCGGGAGGCACATCCCCGGCGCCTTCAGGGCGGGAGTCGAACCCCCGCCCGTGGTTCTCCATCGTCCGGTCGCCACCCTTGCGCTCGATTGTCACCACACGTCGAGTGTTGGTAACGCGCTGGTCCGGACCGCATCCCTGAACAGAAGTCAGCGACTATCGACGGCTTCTGACCGTTGACGCATGGCACTGTCGGCCGCGCGACCGCTCCTGTCTGTGTGGTGTCTGCTTCGAGAACTATTCGGGTTGTACGGGTTGGGCGCCGGGCTCGCCCGATTCGTCCGTCAGCGGCCGCGCCCCGAGACCAGATGTACGATGCGCCGCCCGCCGAAGCCGGTGGCGATCAGGCCCAGCCCGTCGAAGAGCAGCGCGAGCGAGAAGAAGCAGCCGATCACGTACTTGCTGCTGCTCGGCCAGTTGTCCAGCACCAGGATGCCGAGGAGCAGGTCGAAGGCGCCCTGCAGGAGCGTCCAGCCGAACTGCGGACCGCGCACCACGAGGCTGCCGACCAGCCGGAACACCCCGCCGGTCAGGAACAGCAGGGCCGCGAACATGGTGAGCGCCTCGGCCGCTGCGTCCGGGCGGCGGATCACCACCACACCGGCCGCGATGTTCAGGGCCGCGACCACCACCCCGAGCCAGAAGAAGGTGGTGCCGCGGGCCTGAATCGCGTGCAACAGTCCGACCGCTCCGCCGATCAGCAGCAGCCAGCCGAAAAGGATCATCGAGGTCAGGGTCGCGACGCCCGTGTAAACGAGCCCGACGAGCCCCGCGATCACCAGGACCACGCCGAACGCGGCGGTCCAGCTGAAGCCGCGGTTCAGTTTCGTGGTCGCGTCGTTCGGCGCCCTGTCCGTGGTCCTGGCCATCAGCGCCTCCTCGCGCCCGGCCCCTTCTTGATCGTACGTTCGAGGGTTGCGGATAGCATCCGGCATATGGAGCCGCAGCTGCTGCACAGCGTCGGCGACGGGGTCGCCACCGTCGTCATTCACCACCCGGCCAAGCGCAACGCGATGACGGCCGACATGTGGAGGGCGCTGCCGCCCCTGCTCGACGGGCTCGCGGCCGACCCGGACGTCCGTGTACTGGTGCTCACCGGCGAGGGCGGCACCTTCTGCGCGGGGGCCGACATCTCGACGCTGCGGGGCTCCTCAAACGAGGCGCAAGGGCTCGCCGTGAACGCCGAGGAGGCGCTCGCCGCGTTCCCCAAGCCGACGCTCGCGGCGATCCGCGGGTACTGCGTCGGCGGCGGATCCCAGCTCGCGGCTGCCTGCGATCTGCGGTTCGCGGAGGAGGGCGCGCAGTTCGGAGTGACGCCGGCGAAGCTGGGGATCGTGTACGCCGCCTCGGCCACCCGGCGGCTGGTGTCACTGGTGGGTCCGGCGACCGCCAAGTACCTGCTGTTCTCGGGCGAGCTGATCGACACCGAACGGGCGCTGCGCACGGGTCTGGTGGACGAGGTGCTGCCCGAGGGCGAACTCGGCAAGCGGGTCGGGGAGTTCAGCCGCGTCCTGGCCACGCGGTCGCTGCTGACGCAGGCGTCCGCCAAGGAATTCGCCCATGGGCGGACCGACCGGGACGCGTACTGGGCCGAGCAGGCGCGCGGGAGCGACGACACCGCGGAGGGCGTCGCCGCGTTCCTGGAGCGCCGGCCGCCGCGCTTCACCTGGACCACACCGGCGTCCACCACAACCAGCCGGCCGGCCACCACGACCACACCGTCGTCCACCAGGACCGCTCCGTCCTCCACCGCGACTACTCCATGATGAAGCGGCTCTTCGCCCGGAACTCCGCCACCAGATGTGCAGGAGCCTTCTGGGGTGACCCGGCGTCGTAGGGCGGCTGCGGATCGTACTCCGTCAGCAGTTGTACGGCCTGTGCGTGTTCGTCTCCCGCGATCCGTCCGAGCAGGGCGAGCCCCATGTCGATGCCGGACGACACGCCGGCCGCGGTGACGTACTTCCCGTCGAACACCACCCGCTCCCCGGTCGGCTCGGCACCGAACCGCTCGAGGTGGTCGAGGGCCAGCCAGTGCGAGGTGGCCCTGCGGCCCTCGAGCAGCCCGGCGGCGGCCAGCAGCAGAGAGCCGGTGCACACGGAGGTCGTCCAGGTGCTCGTGGCGTCGGCGGCGCGCAGCCAGTCCAGCAGGACCCGGTTCTCCATCTGCGGGGTCTGGCCCGGCCCGCCGGGGACCACGACGATGTCCGGGTGCGGCACCTCCGCCAGGGTCCTGTCGGCGGTCAGGGCCAGGTTGCCGCTCTCGTTGCGGACGGGGCCGGTGTGCTCCGCGACGAAGACGGTCTCCGCGTCGGGCAGGCGGCCGAGGGTCTCGTAGGGTCCCACGGCGTCCAGGGCGGTGAAGCGGTCGAAGAGGACGATGGCGATCTGCATCGAGTTCCTTCCACGGGTGAGTGGGCCAGGGTCGTCAGGTGAGGGCCGGTCAACGGGTGGGGGCGGGGCGGAAGCGGCGCCGGTACTCCGCCGGTGCCGTGCCGAGCGTCTTCACGAAGGCACGGCGCATCGCCTCGGGGGTGCCGTAGCCGCAGACGCGGGAGATCCCCTCGACTCCGTCGGCGGTGTCCTCCAGGAGGCGCCGGGCGTGTTCGAGACGGACCCGGTCGACGTACCGGCCCGGGGTCATGCCCGTCTCGGTCTGGAAGGCGCGGGCGAAGTGCCGGGGCGAGAGCCGGGCGCGGGCGGCGAGCGACTCGACGCACAGGTCGTCGCCGGGGTGCTCGGTGATCCACTGCTGGACCTCGCGGAGCGGTTCGCGCCGCGCCGTCTGCGCGGCCAGCTGGGCGCTGAACTGGGCCTGGTTGCCCGGGCGGCGCAGGAAGACGACGAGGTGACGGGCGACCGACAGGGCGACCTCGCGGCCGAGGTCCTCCTCCACGAGCGCGAGGGCGAGGTCGATGCCGGAGGTGACGCCGGCCGAGGTGGACACCTGTCCGTCCCGCACGTAGATGGGGTCGGGGTCGACCTCGATGGCCGGGTGGTCGCGGGCGAGCTTGTCGCAGTACGCCCAGTGGGTCGTCGCGCGGCGGCCGTCCAGCAGGCCCGCCTCGGCGAGCGGGATGGCGCCGGTGCAGACGGAGACCAGGCGCTCGGCGCGCGGCCCGTGCGCGCGCAGCCAGTCGGTCAGCCGGGGGTCGGGGCGCCGGGTGCCCCGGCCGCCCGGGACCAGCAGGGTGTGCGGGACGGGCGCGTCGGCGAGGGTGTGGTCCGGGACGAGGGTGAGGCCGCTGGTGGTACGCACGGGTGCGCCGTCCAGGGAGGCGGTGTGGATGCGGTACGAGCCGCCGCGGAAGGCCTCGGCGCCCGCGAAGACCTCCATGGGGCCCGTGACGTCGAGGCTCTGCACGTCGTCGAAGAGGACGACCAGAACGGTTCGCATGGTCTCGATTCTTGGCGGCCCGCGTGATGGCCGCAATGACGAGTACCCCACCTTTCCTGCCATCACCCCACCCGCACCGTTCCTGCCATCGCCCCATCGCCCCTCCAGCCTTCCCGGCGTACCGACTAGTCGGTAACATTCGGGCATGACCACACCTCTGCCGGAGCGCGCCGGGCGGCGCTGCCACAACGTCCTCAACCCGCTGCACTCGACGCACTACTTCTCGCCGGACCTGGGCCGGGAGCTGGCCGCCCTCGGGATCGAGGACAGCAACGGCGCGTACTTCGCCGTACGGGCCGCTGCCATGGGGCCGGTGGGTCCCGGCACGGTGACGGCGACGTTCTACAACTTCCGCCATGAGCTGGTGGCCCGGCATGTGCCCGAGGTGTGGGAGAAGGCGTCCCCGGAGACCGTCCTCGCGGCACGCGCGCGTGCCGTCGACGCGACCTGGCGACGTCTCCTCGGCGAGGACGTCCTCGCCTCCAAGGAGGTCGCCGAGGCGGCGGAGCTCGCCCTTCGGGCCGCGGAGGCCTGCACCAGGACCGCGCGTCCGCTGTACGCGGCGCACGCCGACCTGCCCGTGCCCGACGCGCCGCACCTCGCCCTCTGGCACGGCGCGACGCTGCTGCGCGAGCACCGGGGCGACGGTCACCTCGCGGCGCTGCTCGACGCGGAACTCGACCCGGTCGAGGCCCTGGTGAGCCACACCGCGACCGGCAAGGGCATGGCCCCGAAGTGGGCACTGGGCACGCGCGGCTGGTCGCGGACGCACTGGGACGCGGCGGTCGAGCGGCTGCGCGAGCGCGGACTGCTCGACGCGGAGGGCGAGTTGACCGCGGCGGGGGTGGCCCTGCGCCAGGAGATCGAGGACCGCACGGACCGGCTGGACCGTGCACCGTACGAGCATCTGGGCGCCGCGGGCGTGGAGCGCCTCACCGAGCTGGCGCGGGGCATCCTGATGCGGGCGCTGGCGGCCGGCGCGTTCCCCGAGGGCATGACCGGCAAGGGCTGACAGCGCCGATCGGCGCCCTGATCCCCCGTTGTCGGTGTCACCTGCCACAATTGCCGCGCAACCTCAGTGGAGAAGGCGGTACGGGATCGTGACGACACCCCTCGTAGGGTCCATCGAAGGCAGGATCGCCGAGGAGCTCGGCGTACGGGAGCGGCAGGTCAAGGCCGCCGTCGACTTGCTCGACGGCGGGTCGACGGTGCCCTTCATCGCCCGCTACCGCAAGGAAGCGACCGAGATGCTCGACGATGCGCAGCTGCGCACCCTCGAGGAGCGGCTGCGCTATCTGCGGGAGCTGGAGGAGCGGCGCACGGCGATCCTCGAATCGGTGCGCGAGCAGGGCAAGCTCACCGAGGAGGTCGAGGCGCAGATCCGGGGCGCCGAGACGAAGGCGCGGCTCGAGGACATCTATCTGCCGTTCAAGCCGAAGCGGCGCACGAAGGCGCAGATCGCGCGCGAGGCGGGGCTGGAGCCGCTGGCCGAGGGCCTGCTCGGCGACCCGTCGGTCGACCCGCTCGCCGCCGCGACGGCCTTCGTCGACGCCGACAAGGGCGTCGCCGACCCGCAGGCCGCGCTGGACGGCGCCCGGTCGATCCTCACGGAGCGGTTCTCGGAGGACGCCGACCTGATCGGCGAGCTGCGCGAGCGCATGTGGGTGCGCGGGCGCCTGGCCGCCAAGGTGCGGGACGGCAAGGAGGAGGCGGGCGCCAAGTTCGCCGACTACTTCGACTTCGCCGAGCCCTTCAAGGAGCTGCCCTCGCACCGCATCCTCGCCATGCTGCGCGGGGAGAAGGAGGAGGTCCTCGACCTCGTCCTGGAGCCCGAGGAGCCCTCCGAGCAGCCCGGTCCCTCCTCGTACGAGGGGATCGTCGCCCATCGCTTCCAGATCGCCGACCGCGGCCGTCCCGGCGACAAGTGGCTCACGGACACGGTCCGCTGGGCCTGGCGCACCCGCATCCTCGTGCACCTCGGCATCGACCTGCGGCTTCGGCTGCGCACGGCCGCCGAGGACGAGGCGGTGAACGTCTTCGCGGCGAACCTGCGGGACCTGCTGCTCGCCGCCCCGGCGGGCACGCGCGCGACACTGGGTCTCGACCCCGGTTTCCGTACGGGTGTCAAGGTCGCCGTGGTCGACGCGACCGGCAAGGTCGTCGCGACGGACGTGATCTACCCGCACGTCCCGGCCAACAAGTGGGACGAGGCCATCGCCAAGATCGCCCGCCTCGCCAAGGAGCACGCGGTCGAGCTGATCGCGATCGGCAACGGCACGGCATCCCGCGAGACCGACAAGCTCGCCGGTGAACTCATCACCAAGCACCCGGAGTTGAACCTCACCAAGGTGATGGTGTCCGAGGCGGGGGCGTCGGTGTACTCGGCGTCGGCGTTCGCCTCGCAGGAGCTGCCCGACATGGACGTGTCGCTGCGCGGCGCCGTCTCCATCGCGCGCCGCCTCCAGGATCCGCTGGCCGAGCTGGTGAAGATCGACCCGAAGTCCATCGGCGTCGGGCAGTACCAGCACGACCTGTCCGAGGTGAAGCTCTCCCGGTCCCTGGACGCGGTGGTCGAGGACTGTGTGAACGGCGTGGGTGTGGACGTGAACACGGCCTCCGCCCCGCTGCTCGCCCGCGTCTCCGGCATCACCTCCGGGCTCGCGGAGAACATCGTGGCGCACCGTGACGCCAACGGCCCCTTCACGTCCCGTACCACCCTCAAGAACGTGGCCCGGCTCGGCCCGAAGGCGTACGAGCAGTGCGCGGGCTTCCTGCGCATCCGGGGCGGGGACGACCCGCTGGACGCGTCCAGCGTGCACCCGGAGGCGTACCCCGTGGTGCGGCGGATGGTGAAGACTGCGGGCAGCGAGGTCGCCTCCCTGATCGGCAACACCGGTATGCTGCGCTCGCTCAGGCCGACCGACTTCGTGGACGAGACGTTCGGTCTGCCGACCGTCACGGACATCCTGAAGGAGCTGGAGAAGCCCGGGCGCGACCCGCGGCCCGCCTTCAAGACGGCCACCTTCAAGGAGGGCGTCGAGAAGATCTCCGACCTGGCCTCCGGGATGGTGCTCGAAGGGGTGGTCACGAATGTGGCCGCGTTCGGGGCCTTCGTGGACATCGGCGTCCACCAGGACGGTCTGGTGCATGTCTCGGCGATGTCCAAGACGTTCGTGAAGGACCCGCGCGATGTGGTCAAGCCGGGTGACATCGTCAAGGTGAAGGTGCTCGAGATCGACATCCCGCGCAAGCGGATCTCTCTCACGCTGCGGCTCGACGACGAGGCGACCGCGTCGGACCAGCAGGGTGGGGGTGGGCGTCCGCAGCGGGGTGGACGGCCTCCTCAGCAGCGCCAGCAGCAGCGCCAGCCGCGGGGCGGGGCGGGCGGAGGCGGCGGTGGCGGCGGTTCGCGGCAGGCCGCTCCGCCGCCGGCCAACAGTGCGATGGCCGACGCGCTGCGGCGTGCGGGGCTTGTCGATCCCAAGAAGGGCAGGCGCTGAGCGGCTGAAGGTACATGGGGAACTGCGGGTCGTTCGTGGCTGAGCGCGCAGTTCCCCGCGCCCCTTTCGGGGCGCTGCACTGGCCCCGGATCCTAAAGTGACCGTATGACCGGCTCGCGCGTCATCACCTGGGAAGTCAGTGAGAGCAAGGGTCTCGAGACCTCTTGGATCGCGTCCGGCGCCCGTTCATTGCGGGCGCGCGGGCGTGCCGTCGGGACGGTTCCCGAGCCGTACTGGATCTCTTACGAGCTCGACACCGTCGACGGGTTCGTGACCCGGCGGCTGTGTGTGAGCGCCGAGACGGCCTCGGGCACACGCTCGCTGGACCTGCGGCACGACGGTGAGGGGCACTGGACGGCGGACGGGGACTGGCTGCCCGACCTCGGCGGCGCCCTCGACTGCGACCTGGGCCTGTGCCCGCTCACCAACACGATGCCGGTGCTGCGCCACGGGCTGCATCTCGCGCCGGGTGAGCGGGAGTTCCTGATGGCCTGGGTGTCGGTGCCGGACCTGGCCGTGCGGGCGTCGGCGCAGACGTACACACATCTCGGACGCACCGGGGACGGCGGGCGCGTGCGTTTCTCGTCCGGTGACCACCGCAGTGATGTGGAGTTCGACGCGGAGGGGTACGTCGTGGACTACCCCACGATGGCGCGCCGGATGGCCACGGCCTAGATCAGCGTTCGGTCACCTTGCCCGCCGCCACTTCCAGCCGGCGCGTGGTGTGGACCGCGTCGAGCATGCGGCGGTCGTGGGTCACGAGCAGCAGGGTGCCCTCGTACGAGTCGAGCGCCGACTCCAGCTGTTCGATCGCGGGCAGGTCGAGGTGGTTGGTCGGCTCGTCGAGGACGAGGAGGTTGACGCCACGGCCCTGGAGGAGGGCGAGGGCCGAGCGGGTGCGCTCGCCCGGGGAGAGGGTGGCCGCAGGGCGCAGGACGTGTTCCGCCTTGAGGCCGAACTTGGCCAGCAGGGTGCGAACCTCGGCCGGTTCGGTGTCGGGGACGGCGGCGCTGAACGCGTCGAGCAGCGACTCGGAGCCGTGGAAGAGTTTGCGGGCCTGGTCGACCTCGCCGACGACGACGCCTGAGCCGAGGGTCGCGTGACCGGCGTCCAGCGGGACCCGGCCGAGCAGGGCGCCGAGCAGGGTCGACTTGCCCGCGCCGTTGGCGCCCGTGACGGCGACCCGGTCCGCCCAGTCGATCTGGAGGGTCGCGGGGCCGAGGGTGAAGTCGCCGCGCCGCACCTCGGCGTCACGCAGGGTGGCGACGACGGCGCCGGAGCGCGGTGCGGCCGCGATCTCCATCCGCAGCTCCCACTCCTTGCGCGGCTCGTCGACGACGTCCAGGCGCTCGATCATGCGCTGGGTCTGCCGGGCCTTGGACGCCTGCTTCTCGCTGGCCTCGCTGCGGAACTTGCGGCCGATCTTGTCGTTGTCGTTGTTCGCCTTGCGTCGGGCGTTCTTCACGCCCTTGTCCATCCAGGAGCGCTGCATCTGGGCGCGGCCTTCGAGGGCGGAGCGCTTGTCGGCGTACTCCTCGTAGTCGTCGCGGGCGTGCCGGCGGGCGGTGTCGCGCTCCTCCAGGTAGGCCTCGTAGCCGCCGCCGTAGAGGGTGATCTGCTGCTGGGCGAGGTCGAGTTCGAGCACCTTGGTGACCGTGCGGGTCAGGAACTCGCGGTCGTGGCTGACGACGACGGTGCCCGCGCGCAGCCCGGAGACGAAGCGTTCGAGCCGCTCCAGGCCCTCCAGGTCCAGGTCGTTGGTGGGCTCGTCGAGCAGGAAGACGTCGTAGCGGGACAGGAGCAGGGAGGCGAGTCCGGCGCGGGCCGCCTGGCCGCCGGACAGCGACGTCATCGGCTGGTCGAGGTCGACGCCGAGCCCGAGGGTGTCGGCGACCTCCTCGGCGCGCTCGTCGAGGTCGGCGCCGCCGAGGTCGAGCCAGCGTTCCAGGCTCTCCGCGTACGCGTCGTCCGCGCCCGGCGCGCCGTCGACGAGTGCCTGCGTCGCCTCGTCCATCACGCGCTGGGCCTCGGCCACACCGGTGCGCCGGGCCAGGAACTCCCGGACGCTCTCGCCCTCCCGCCGCTCCGGCTCCTGCGGCAGATGCCCGACGGTCGCCGACGGCGGGGACAGCCGCAGCTCCCCCTCCTCGGGCGTGAGCAGTCCGGCGAGCATCCGCAGCAGGGTGGACTTGCCCGCGCCGTTGGCACCGACGAGTCCGATCACATCGCCGGGCGCGACCACGAGGTCGAGCCCGGAGAAGAGCGAGCGGTCGCCGTGTCCGGCGGCGAGGTTCTTGGCGACGAGAGTGGCAGTCATCAGGAGGCCGATCCTAACGGCCCGGCCGCCCCGGCTGCGCCCCCGTTTCCCTGCGGGGCCTCACCCCCTGTTCCATGCGGCCCGCTCAGTGGGCCATCGCCTCCACCAGCACGCTCCCCGAGGTCCGCGCCACGAGGAAGGACTCCCCCTTCACGGCCTTGGCGTCCAGGGCGATCCGGTGTCTGCCCGCCTCCAGAATCCCGTCGAAGACCTCCTGCGCGTGCGTGCGGTACAGCCGGTCGAGGCGGTACGCGGTGATCTGGACCCGACAGGTGGAGGTGACCTCGATGCCCGCCTCGCCGTCGGCGGCGACCAGGCGGGTGAGGCGGCGCCGCTCCTGGGGACTGCGGTCCAGGGCGTGCTCGATCTGGGCGACGAGGAGCGGGATGACGGGGGCCAGGCCGTCGACGTAGGCGACCTCGACCCCGGCCCGCTCGAAGGACCGCCGTACGGCCGCGCGCTCCTGTTCGCCGATGGCGCGCCCGAAGGCCACCGCTCCGTACCCGCGGAGTTCCTCGCCGGGGACGTCGGTGGCGTCGCGGGTGATGTCGGCACCGATGCCGATGGTGCGCAGGGCGGCGGCGAGCTTGGCGAGCACGGCGACCCTGGCGCCGATGAGCAGGACCCGGCGGCGCGCCCCGGGGTCGCCGAGGAGCAGCGAGTTCAGGGCGCTGCGGTACTCGGCGCCCTGGAAGCGGAACGGCCCTATCCCGTGGTAGCCGTTGAGTTCCAGATCGGCGTGTTCGCCGGTCTGCCAGGCGAAGTCGCGCCACACGTAGTCGTCGGTGGAGTCGTCCTTCTCGATGACGGCGGTCACGGCACCGCATTCGATGCCCTCGCACTCGGGACAGCCGTAGATCACGTAGCGGCCGTCGTCGAGCGGAGCCTCGGCCTCCAGGAGGAGGCTTCGGACCTGGGCGGTGAAGATGGCGGGTGGTACGTCGGAGGCGAGCGGGGACACCGCGTCGAGGTCGGAGAGCTGGTACAGCAGCGGGCGGCCGTCGACGATGAAGTCGACGAAGTCCCGGTGCACTTGGTAGTCACCGTTGGCGAGGACTCCACCGGCACGCATCGCCGGTGCCAGGCCGAAGGTCGCGTACTCGGCAGACATGCTGTGAGTATCCCCAGACTGGGAGTGATGTGAGCACTGCATGACATATTCCGCTAACGTCCCGGCATGGACAACGCGCGCAGCGGTGACGTGATCGTGGTCGGAAGCGGTGTCATCGGGTTGACGACGGCGGTCGTCCTGGCCGAGCGCGGCAGGCGGGTACGGGTGTGGGCGCGGGAGTTCGGCGAGCTGACCACCTCGGCCGTTGCCGGCGCGCTGTGGTGGCCGTACCGCATCCGGCCGAAGGCGCTCGCGGGCGAATGGGCTCTTCAATCACTCTCCGTGTACGAGGAGTTGGCGGCCCGGCCCCAGGAGACGGGCGTACGCGTTGTCGAGGGCGTACAGGGGGAGACGCGGCTGGACGAGCTGGAGCCGTGGGCTGCCCGGGTGTCGGGGCTGAGGGCGACGACGTCCGAGGAGTACGCGGGTACGGGGCTGTGGGCGCGGCTGCCGCTGATCGACATGCCGGTGCATCTGAGGTGGCTGCGCGAGCGGTTTCTGCGGGCGGGCGGGACGATCGAGACACGGACGGTGACGGATCTCGCGGAGGTCGAGGCGCCGGTCGTCGTGAACTGCACGGGGCTGGGTGCCCACACGCTCGTACCGGATCCGGCCGTACGGCCCGTGCGCGGGCAGCTCGTGATCGTGGAGAACCCCGGGATCCGCACCTGGCTCGTGTCGACGGACCCGGACGCCGGGACGACCACCTATGTCTTCCCGCACCCGGACCGGCTCGTGCTGGGTGGCACGACCGACGAGGACGACTGGTCGCTCACGCCGGATCCGGCGGCGGCCGGGGCGATCGTCGAACGGTGTGCGGCGCTGCGGCCGGAGATCGCCGGGGCGCGTGTGCTCGGCCATCGGGTGGGGCTGCGGCCGGTGCGTGACACGGTCCGGCTGGAGCGTGAAGTACTGCCGGACGGGCGGGTGTTGGTGCACCACTACGGCCATGGTGGCGCGGGCGTGACGGTGGCCTGGGGTTGTGCGCGGGAGGCGGCCGGGCTCGCGCTGGGCGAGGAACCGGCCGCCGTGCGCCCTTGAGGTCGTCAGTGGATCAGCGGGTCTCCCCCGGCACCCGCAGGGCACTGCTCGGATCGCGTACGCCGTCGAGGCCGGCCGTGCTCGTGGCGGCGGCGGAGCCCGCGGTCGCCCTGGTGAAGGCCTCGGCGCCGCCGACGAACGGCACGCGGGCGGACGTACGGGACAGGTCCAGCGTGAGGGTCGCAGTGGTCGACGGCGGGTCGATGAGGTCCTTGTCGGTGCCCGCGACGATCAGGGCGAGCCGGTGGCCCGCCGGGACGACGTGGTCGGTGGCGGCCAGGTCGAGCGTGATCGTGTACGCCTTGCCCGGGGTGAGCGGGACGCCCTTGAGGTCGGAGGCGTAGTTGCCGAGGTCGGCCCAGCCGCGGCTGAAGACCGTGGCGGCGACGTCGGTCTTCTTCGCCTGGGTGACCTTGTAGCAGGAGCTGTCGCCGGTCGTGCTCGGGCCCCAGCAGGAGCGGTCGGTGAGGGTCGTGATGCCCTCGCCGCCGTCGGCGTAGTCGCGGATGGTGTCCGGGCCCAGGTCGACCAGGACCGCGGAGAGGTGGGCGGTCGAGGTGGTCGGCGTGGCGGTGACGGTCACCTTGGAGGAGCCGGACAGACGCAGGTCCCTGGTCAGCGGCTTGGTGACGAATCCGGCCTTCTCGGGGGTGGACCGGTCGATGTGCGCGGCCCAGTCGGTCTCGCTCAGCTGGGGGTCGTCGGTGAAGGCCTCGGTTCCGGAGCCCGTACGCAGGCCGAGGGTGCCGACGCCCGCCTGGGTGCCCGTGCCCGGACGCAGTGTCGTCGTCTGTGTCCCGCGGGGCGGCCAGACGCTGGAGGTGACCCACTGGTCGGGGTGGCGCTCGATGTCGGCCATGGGCTCGTCGTCGATGCCGTTGTCGTAGCCGAGGAGTTCGTGGTCGAACCAGCGGTGCAGGGTGTCGACCCAGGCGGCGCGGCGGAAGTCGAAGGGGTCGACATGGCCCGTCTGGGAGAGCCAGATCTTGCGCTCGACGCCGTTCTTGGCGAGGGCGCTCCACCACTGGCCGAAGTTCTTGGTGCGGACGTTGAGGTCCTGCATGCCGTGCACCAGGAAGACGCTCGCCCTGACCTTGCTCGCGTCCTTCACGTAGTCGCGCTCGGTCCAGAACTTGGTCCAGTCACCGGTGCGCGGCGCTCCGTCGACGAGCTTCTGCTGCACGGCGGCGCACTTGGCGGTGGCCTCGGGGCTGTCGACGTAGCCGGAGAGCCAGTCCGGGCCCGAGTCGTACAGCGGGGCGCCCTTGGCGAAGTAGTAGTCGTACCAGGAGGAGATGGCGCTGATCGGCACGATGGTCTTCAGGCCCTCGACGCCGGTCGCGGCGACACCGTTGGCGATGGTGCCGTCCCAGCTCTTGCCGATCATGCCGGTTCTGCCGTTGGTCCAGCTCGCCTTGGCCCGGTCCGCGCCGGTGCGCGTGGTGTAGGCCTTGGCCCGGCCGTTCAGCCAGTCGACCACGGCCTTCGCGGACTGGATGTCGGAGCGGCCGCCGACGTCCACACAGCCGTCGGAGCGATTGGTTCCGGCCAGGTCGACGCCGACGAAGGCGTAGCCGCGCGGCACGAAGTAGTTGTCGTAGAACAGCGGCATCTGGACGACGTTGCCGTTCGCGTCGTACGTCTTGAGCTGGCTCTCGTTGCCGCGTCCGCAGCAGGAGTAGTACGGGCTGGCGTCCATGATCACGGGAACCTTGCGGCCCTGCTGGGCGAGTTCGCGGGGCCGGACGATGTCGACGGCGACACGGTCGGTCTTCCCGTCGCCGTCGCCGTCGAGGCCGGTGTCCACCCAGACGGATTCGCGGATCGCGTTCTCGTACGAGTAGACCGGGGTGCTCTCCCGGGGCGCGCCGTGTGCGGCGGCGGGGGCGAGGAAGACGGCCAACAGGGCGGCGGTGGCCGCCGTCGCGAGCGATCTCCAGGTCGTGAAGCGCATACGGCGCGCTGGTTTCGGCATGCGCGGAAGGTACCCCGGCCAACTCCCGTACAAAAGAGGGTCTGTGGAGGCGGCCGGGCCCGAATCGGTCATGTCGGCCGAATGGCGATCGTGTGACAGGAGGGGCGATGGACAGGGTGACGGCACAGGGAGTCAATAGGCTCCGAACCGTCCTCGTTCCCCCACGACTTGGAGCTCTCCGTGCACCGCAGACTCATCGCCCCGGGCGCGCTCGCCGCTTCCCTGCTGCTGGCGATCCCGGCATCGGCGGCGGACTACACCCCCGGGGCGCCCGGTATCGGCGACCCCTATTACCCGGCCTACGGCAACGGCGGATACGACGTCTCCCACTACGACCTGCGGCTCCAGTACCAGCCGGCGACCGACGAGTTGCAGGGAACGGCGACCGTCCTGGCCACCACCACGCAGGACCTCTCACGCTTCGACCTGGACTTCCTGCTCGACGTGAGCGAGGTGCGGGTCAATGGGGCGAAGGCCTCGTTCACCACCTCGGGCCAGCACGAGCTGGAGATCACCCCGGCGACTCCGCTGCCGAAAGGCACGCCCGTCACGGTCGTCGTCCGTTACAGCGGGGTGCCCTCGACGAAGAGCGCGTACGGCTTCTCGACCTGGCACCGCACTCCGGACGGGGCCGTCGCGGCGGACGAGCCCGAGTCGGCCTGGTGGTGGTTCCCCAGCAACGACCATCCGAGCGACAAGGCCACGTACGACGTGTCGGTGGCCGTGCCGGACGGTACGCAGGCGATCTCCAATGGCACGCTCCAGTCGACGAGCTCACGGCTCGGCTGGACCCGCTACAACTGGCGGTCCAACAAGCCGCAGGCGACCTATCTCGCCACGCTCGCCATCGGAAAGTTCGACATCACGACGGGAAAGACGTCCGACGGCGTCCCGGTCGTCAACGCGTACAGCAAGGACCTCGGCGACAACGACGGGGCCGCGCGGGCGAGCGTCGAGCGGACCGGGGAGATCGTCGACTGGCTGAGCGGCTACTTCGGCCCGTACCCCTTCAGCTCGGTGGGCGGATACGTGCCGAACACCACCACCGGGTACGCGCTGGAGACCCAGACCCGCGTGTACTACAGCCCCCGGCAGTTCGCGAACGGCTCCAACACCTCCGTGGTCGTCCATGAACTGGCGCACCAGTGGTACGGCGACGACGTGTCCCTGAAGGGCTGGAAGGACATCTGGATCAACGAGGGCTTCGCGCGGTACGCGCAGTGGCTGTGGTCCGAGCACGAGGGCGAGGGGACGGCGCAGGAGCTCGCGGACTACGTGTACGCCTCGCATCCGGCGGACGACGCCTTCTGGAAGGTCGCGCCGGGTGACCCCGGTCCGGACAACCAGTTCGACATCGCGGTCTACGACCGGGGGGCGTTGGCGGTCCAGGCGCTGCGCAACGAGGTCGGGGACGACACGTTCTTCGCCATCCTGAAGGGGTGGCCGCGGGAGCACGCGTACGGGAACGCGTCGGTCGGGGACTTCCAGAAGTACGCGGAGAAGGTGTCCGGCACGTCGCTCGCCACGCTCTTCGACACCTGGCTGTTCGAGCCGTCGAAGCCGGCGGCGCCCGCGGCACGGGGTGCGTCGATCGCGGTGGCACCGGCCAGGGCGGGTGCCCCGGCGCAGCCCAGGTCGTGGAAGAAGATCGCGGCGACCGATTCCGTCCACTCCGGCTGAACCGGCACCGCAGGCCCCTGAGCGGGGCCTTCGCCCACTCGCCCGCCCTTTTCCCTTTGAGGGCGGGCGAGTGGGGGCCGTTCGTGTACGGGCGTCAGTTGCCCTGCTCCACCGGGGCGGCGATCCGCTCGCCCACGATGCGGCTCGCCAGCTCCGAGGCCAACTCCGATACGGACATACGCAGTTCGGCGTCGGCCGCCGCGCACTCGGACTCGATGCGGGCGCGGCCGTCGGCCACCACGGCGTCACGTTCGCGCTGCCCTTCCGCGCGGGCCTCGGCGATCAGGGCGGAGCCCTGTTCGAGGGCCTGCTGGCGGATGCGGGCGGCTTCGTGGCGGGCCTCGGCCAACAGGGCCTCGGTCCCTACGCGCTCACTCTCGGCGCGGGCGCGTACCGCTTCGGCGCGCTCCTTGGTGCCGTTGATGGCGTCGTCCCGCAGTTCGAGCGCCCGGTTCATCCGCGGGAGTACGCGGGCGACGAACACATAGATGAAGGCGAACAGCGCCAGGGCGTAGCCGACGTCCTGAACCTTCGGGTTGAGTGGACCTATCGGGTAGGGGATGAGTTCCATGGCCGTGACTTACCCGCTCATGCGTGCGAACCAACGCGCATCTGCGCCAGAGTTGACCGAAAACAGCCCCTCTGGCCGACCCCGGTGACCCTTCGGCCGAATCGCCGGTGCAGCCGAGCAGACGGGCGGCCCGGACGCCCCACCAGGGGCGCGGGGAACCGCGCGCCCAGCCACGGACAAGCCGCGACGCGCCCGACCCGAAGTCGTCGTGGGCGCGGAGGGCCAGGGCGAAGCCCT
The DNA here is from genome assembly GCF_042959425.1 of Streptomyces sp. NPDC007896. Classification (NCBI taxonomy): domain Bacteria; kingdom Bacillati; phylum Actinomycetota; class Actinomycetes; order Kitasatosporales; family Streptomycetaceae; genus Streptomyces; species Streptomyces sp. NPDC007896. The sequence goes on from NZ_JBIBKX010000022.1 coordinate 95,425, forward strand.
TCCGCCACCCCCCGATGTCATTGCAGACATGGGCGATCAGCTTGACACCCTTGGCCGACGCAGTGGTGGCGTCACCCCGGACATACGTGATCTCCGACATGACGCCACCGTAGGCGCCGCCCCTGACAACGGCGTCCGACCTGCTACTTCGTCAGCTCGCTCAGTTCCTGGTCCGTGGTCTTCGAGACCCGGTGGCGGATCGCGAACCAGCCGCCGACCAGCAGGGCCGCGATCACCGGGATGAGGAGCAGGGTCTTGCGGCCCACCTCGGGGTCGTTCCCCATCAGGCCGAGCACGACCAGCAGGAAGACGATGGTGACGATCTCGGTCACCGGGCTGCCGGGGAGCCGGAAGGACGGGCGGGTGACCAGGCCGTCCTTGGCGCGGCGTACGAACACCAGGTGACAGACCATGATGATCACCCAGGTGCTGATGATGCCCAGGGACGCCACGTTCAGGACGATCTCGAAGGCCTGGCTGGGCATGAGGTAGTTCAGGCCGACACCGAGCACGCACACCGCGCAGGTGAGCAGGATGCCGCCGTACGGGACCTGGCTGCGGTTCATCTTCGCGGTGAACCGGGGCGCGGAGCCCGCCATCGCCATGGAGCGCAGGATGCGGCCGGTGGAGTACAGGCCGGAGTTCAGGGACGACATGGCCGCGGTGAGGACGACCAGGTTCATGACGTCACCGGCTCCCTGGACGCCGATCTTCGACAGGACGGTGACGAAGGGACTCTCGTCGGCCGAGTAGACCGAACCGGGCAGCAGCAGCGCGAGCAGCACGACCGAGCCGACGTAGAACAGGCCCACGCGCCACATGATCGAGTTCACCGCGCGCGGGACGACCTTCTCCGGCTCGGCGGTCTCGCCCGCGGCGACGCCGACCAGCTCCAGAGCCGCGTACGCGAAGATCACGCCCTGCATCACCAGGACGACGGGCATGATCCCGTGCGGGAGGAGGCCGCCGTGGTCCGTGATGACGCTCAGGCCGGGCTTCTGGCCGCCCACGTCGTGGTGCGTGGCCAGCAGGAAGATGCCGACCAGCATGAAGGAGACGAGGGTGGCGACCTTGACGATCGCGAACCAGAACTCCATCTCGCCGAAGATCTTCACCGAGATCAGGTTGACGGCCAGGACCACCGCGAGGGCGATCAGCGCCAGCACCCACTGCGGGATGTCGGTGAAGAAGCTCCAGTAGTGCGTGTAGAGGGCGATCGCGGTGATGTCGGCGATGCCGGTGGTCGACCAGTTGAGGAAGTACATCCACCCGGCGACGTACGCGCCCTTCTCGCCGAGGAACTCGCGCGCGTACGACACGAAGGACCCGGAGGAGGGCCGGTAGAGGACCAGCTCGCCGAGCGCGCGCACGACGAAGAAGGCGAAGACTCCGCAGACGAGGTAGGCGATCGCCAGCGCGGGGCCCGCGTTGTGCAGGCGGCCGCCGGCACCGAGGAAGAGTCCGGTGCCGATCGCGCCGCCGATGGCGATCATGTTGACGTGGCGGGCCTTGAGGTCCTTGCTGTAACCGGCGTCGCCCGCGTCCGCGGGCGTGCGGGCCGCATCGGTGCGGGATGCGGCCTTGGCCGTGTCTACGGCGTCCTTGCTCACGCGTGGATCTACTCCCTGGTGCGCCCACGCACTGAGTACGCGGGTTTCCGGATGTGCCTCGGCCCGCACCACCCCTGACGCGGCGCAGACCAAGGAGCCACCTTCCCCGAGGCATCCCACGGATGCGATGGCACACCTCACACCGCGGAACATCTCACATGGTGATCAAAGGGTGCAGAACTCGTCGACAGCGCTTTCACAGGACCGGTGAGACAGCAATACTGTTGCACCTGATCGCTGCACCATCGAAGAGGCGAGGACCTGCGATGACGACGGACACCGAGGAGCCGACGCTCACGGTCGACGAGCTGGCGGCACGCGCGGGCGTCACGGTCCGTACGGTCCGCTTCTACAGTTCCAAGGGGCTGCTCCCGCCGCCCGTGATCGGACCCCGCCGGGTGGGGCACTACAGCCAGGAGCATCTGGCCCGGCTCGCGCTCATCGAGGAGCTGCAGCGCCAGGGCATGACGCTGGCCGCGATCGAGCGCCATCTTCAGCAGCTGCCGGCCGACCTGAGCGCCCAGGATCTCGCCCTTCACCGCGCCGTGGTCGCCTCCTGGGCGCAGGACGCGGCAGAGGACGTGTCACGCCAGGAACTGGAACGGCGGGCCGGCCGCCCCCTGGGCGAGGAGGACCTGGAGCGGCTCGTCGCGATGAACATCATCGAGCGGGCCGAGGACACCTCCGACAGTTTGGAGAGATCGGACTCCCCGGACTCCATGGACTCCCCGGACTCCGTGGACTCCTCCGGCTCCTTCCGTGTGGACCCGGCGCTGCTGGCGCTCGGCGTCCAGCTCCTCGACGTACCGCTCGCGCACGAGTCGATCCTCGCCGCGCGCGGCGTCCTGCTGGAGCACTCCCGCGCGGCGGCACGCGAGCTGTCCGCGTTGCTGCGCGAGGCGGTGGGCGAGCACGAGTCGGTGGCGGCGGTGAAGTCCCTGTCGGCGCACATGCAGCCGCTGGTGGTGCAGGCGCTGCTGACCACGTTCCAGCGCTCCCTGAAGGAGGAACTGCGGGAGTGGCTCAAGGAGTCCTGAGCCACCGAGGACTCCTGAGCCACACCCGCGCACCTCCTGCTCAGCGATACGTCAGTTGTCGCTGAACCTCTCGCCCTGCTCCGCCTTCTCGACGAGCAGCGCGGGCGGCGTGAACCGCTCCCCGTAGCGCTCGGCGAGCTCACGCGCGCGTGCCACGAATCCGGAGAGACCTCCGTCATAGCCGTTGATGTACTGGAGCACGCCGCCGGTCCACCCCGGGAAGCCGATCCCGAAGATGGACCCGATGTTGGCGTCGGCGACGGACGTCAGCACGCCCTCCTCCAGGAGCCGGACGGTGTCCAGCGCCTCGGAGAAGAGCATGCGCTCCTGCATGTCCTTGAACGGGATCTCGTGGCCGGGCTTGGTGTAGTGCTCGCGCAGGCCGGGCCAGAGCTTGCCGCGCTTGCCGTCCGCGCCGTACTCGTAGAAGCCCGCGCCGCCGCTGCGCCCGGTGCGGCCGAACTCGTCGACCATGCGGTCGATGACCGCCTCCGCCGGGTGCGTCTGCCAGGTGCCGCCCGCCTCCTCGACGGCCTGCCTGGACTCCTTGCGGATCTTGCGCGGCAGGGTGAGCGTCAGCTCGTCCATCAGGGACAGGACCTTGGCCGGGTAGCCCGCCTGGGCCGCCGCCTGCTCGACGGAGGCGGGCTCGATGCCCTCGCCGACCATCGCGACGCCCTCGTTGATGAAGTGGCCGATGACGCGGGAGGTGAAGAAGCCGCGCGAGTCGTTGACGACGATCGGGGTCTTCTTGATCTGCCGTACGAGGTCGAAGGCGCGCGCCAGCGCCTCGTCGCCGCTCCGGTCGCCCTTGATGATCTCGACGAGCGGCATCTTGTCGACGGGCGAGAAGAAGTGCAGTCCGATGAAGTCCTCCTGCCGCTCCACGCCCTCGGCGAGCACGGTGATCGGCAGGGTCGAGGTGTTGGAGCACAGCAGCGCGTCGGGCTCGACGACGTTCTGGATCTCCTGGAACACCTTGTGCTTGAGGGCCGTGTCCTCGAAGACGGCCTCGATCACGGCGTCGCAGCCGGCCAGGTCGTTCGGGTCGGCGGTGGGCGTGATGCGGGCGAGCAGCTCGTCGGCCTTCGCCTGGGTCGTACGGCCCCGGGAGACGGCCTTCGCGCAGAGCTTCTCGGAGTAGGCCTTGCCCTTGGCCGCCGCCTCCGCCGACACGTCCTTCAGGACGACGTCGATGCCCGCGCGGGCGCACGAGTAGGCGATGCCGGCGCCCATCATCCCGGCGCCGAGGACGGCGACCTTGCGGACCTGGCGCGGCTCGATGCCCTGGGGGCGGTTGGCGCCGGAGTTGACCGCCTGGAGGTCGAAGAAGAACGCCTGGATCATGTTCTTCGAGGTCTGCCCGGTGACCAGCTCGGTGAAGTAGCGGGCCTCGATGACCAGCGCGGTCTCGAAGTCGACCTGGGAGCCCTCGACGGCGGCCGCCATGATGTTGCGCGGGGCCGGGTAGGGGGCGCCGTTCAGCTGCTTCCTCAGGTTGGCCGGGAAGGCGGGCAGGTTGGCGGCGAACTTCGGGTTCGACGGCGTGCCGCCCGGGATCTTGTAGCCGGGCTTGTCCCAGGGCTGGTGCGACTCGGGGTTGGCGTCGATGAAGGCGCGCGCCTTGTCGAGCATCTCCTCGGAGGTGGCCGCCACTTCGTGGACGAGCCCGTTCTCCAGGGCTCGCTGCGGGGAGTACTGGGTGCCCTGGAGGAGCACCTTCAGCAGGGCGTCGGTGATGCCCATGAGGCGGACGGTGCGGGTGACGCCACCGCCCGCGGGCAGCAGGCCGAGGGTGACCTCGGGCAGGCCGATCTTGGAGCCGGGGGCGTCGAGGGCGACGCGGTGGTGGGAGGCGAGGGCGATCTCGTAGCCGCCGCCGAGGGCGGCGCCGTTGATGGCGGCGACGACCGGCTTGCCCAGGGTCTCGATGCGGCGCAGGGAGGACTTGATGGCCGTGCCGGTGTCGAAGGCCTCCTGGGCGTTCTCCGGGCCTGCCTTGATCATGTCCTTGAGGTCGCCGCCCGCGAAGAAGGTCTTCTTGGCGGAGGTGTAGATGATGCCCCGGATGGAGTCCTTCTCGGCCTCGGCGCGTTCGGCGATCGCCGCGATCGAGTCCTTGAAGGCCTGGTTCATGGTGTTGGCGGACTGGTTGGGGTCGTCGAGGACGAGGGTGACGACACCGGTCTCGTCCTGTTCCCAGCGGATGGTGGTGCTCTCGGTCATGAGGAGGGTCTCCGTAGAAGCCGTTTAAGCCGTGGAAGTCTGGGGGTCCGCCGGGGGTTACAGGCGCTCGACGATGGTCGCGATGCCCATGCCGCCGCCCACGCACAGCGTGGCGAGGCCGTAGCGCTTGTCCTGGCGCTCCAGTTCGTCCACGAGGCTGCCGAGGATCATCGCGCCGGTGGCGCCGAGCGGGTGGCCGAGTGCGATCGCGCCACCGTTGACGTTGACCTTGTCCAGGGACAGGCCCATGTCCTTCACGAAGCGCAGGACGACGGCGGCGAAGGCCTCGTTGATCTCCACGAGGTCGATGTCGTCGATGGTCAGTCCGGCCTTGGCGAGCGCCTTGCGGGTCGCGGGCGCGGGGCCGGTGAGCATGATGGTGGGCTCGGAGCCGGAGACGGCCGCGGCGACGATCCGCGCGCGGGGAGTGAGGCCGTAGCGCTCGCCGACCTCCTTGGAGCCGATGGCGACCAGGGAGGCGCCGTCGACGATGCCGGAGGAGTTGCCCGCGTGGTGGACGTGGTCGATCTCCTCGACCCAGTGGTACTTCTGCAGCGCCACGGCGTCGAAGCCGCCCAGCTCGCCGATGTCCGCGAACGAGGCCTTCAGCTTGCCGAGCGAGTCGGCGGTGGTGCCCGGGCGCATGTGCTCGTCGTGGTCGAGGACGACGAGCCCGCTGCGGTCCTTCACGGGGACGACGGACCGGTCGAAGCGGCCGTCCTTCCAGGCGGCGGCCGCGCGCTCCTGGGAGAGGGCCGCGTACTCGTCGACGTCCCGCCGTGAGAAACCCTCGATGGTGGCGATGAGGTCGGCGCCGATGCCCTGCGGCACGAAGTTGGTGGCGATGTTGGTCATCGGGTCGGCGAACCAGGCGCCGCCGTCCGAGGCCATGGGCACGCGGGACATCGACTCGACGCCACCCGCGAGCACCAGGTCCTCCCAGCCCGAGCGGACCTTCATCGCGGCCAGGTTGACGGCTTCCAGGCCCGAGGCGCAGAAGCGGTTCTCCTGGACGCCGGCGACCGTGTCGGGCAGTCCGGCGGCGATCGCGGCGATCCGCGCGATGTCGGAGCCCTGGTCGCCGACCGGGCCCACGACACCGAGCACGATGTCGTCGATCGCGGCCGGGTCCAGGCCCGGCAAGCGGCGCTGGATCTCGTGGATGAGGCCGACGACCAGGTCGATGGGCTTGGTGCCGTGCAGGGCGCCGTTCGCCTTGCCGCGCCCGCGCGGGGTGCGGATCGCGTCGTACACGTACGCTTCGGTGCTCACTGAATAAGCCTTTCGGGGAGGGTGCGGAGGATCAGCCGAGCAGGGAGCGGCCGATGATCTCCTTCATGATCTCTGTGGTCCCGCCGTAGATGGTCTGGATGCGGCCGTCGGTGAAGGCCCTGGCGACGCGGTACTCCGTCATGTAGCCGTAGCCGCCGTGCAGCTGGAGGCAGCGGTCCGCGACGCGTTTCTGCAGTTCGGTGGCCCACCACTTGGCCATCGAGGCGTGCACGGCGTCGAGTTCCCCGTTCGTGTGGTCGACGACGCAGCGGTCGAGGAACGTACGGGTGACGGCGCACTCGGTGGCCATCTCGGCTATCTCGAAGCGGATGTGCTGGAGCTTGGACAGCGGCCGTCCGAAGGCCTCGCGCTCCTTGACGTACTGGGTGGTGATCTCCAGCAGGTGCTCGGCCGCCGCGATCCCGGCGACGGCGATGCCCATGCGTTCCTGCGCGAGGTTCGTCATGAGGTGCACGAAGGCGCCGTTGAGCTCCCCGAGCAGGTTCTCCTTGGGGACGCGTACGTCGTGGAAGAACAGCTCGGCCGTGTCCTGCGCCTTCTGCCCGATCTTGTCGAGATTGCGGCCACGCTCGAAGCCTGCCATGCCGCGCTCGACGACGAGCAGAGACAGACCGTGGGCGCCGCCTTCCGGGGTCGTCTTCGCGACGACGATCACCAGGTCGGCGAGGATCCCGTTCGAGATGAAGGTCTTGGAGCCGTTGAGCAGCCAGTGGTCGCCCCGGTCCTCGGCGTGCGTCCTGATGCCCTGGAGGTCGGATCCGGCGCCGGGCTCGGTCATCGCGATCGCCGTGATGAGCGAACCGTCGCAGAACCCGGGCAGCCAGCGCCGCTTCTGCTCCTCGGTGGCCAGGTCCGTCAGATACGGCCCGATGATGTCGTTGTGCAGCCCGAGGGCGAGACCCGCGGCCCCCGCGCGCGTGAACTCCTCGGCGAGTACGGCGCTGTAGCGGAAGTCGGCGTTGCCGCCGCCTCCGTACTCCTCCGGTACGGCGAGGCCGAGCAGCCCCTGTTTCCCGGCGGCGCGCCAGGCCTCGCGCGAGACGATGCCGTCCTTCTCCCACTGTTCGTAGTACGGCGTCACCTCCTTGGCGAGGAAGGTGCGCACGGTCTCCCGGAACGCGTCGTGCTCGGCGCCGAAAATCTGCCGCTTCATGCGCGAATGCCCTCCTAGAGCCAGCTCTTGACGGTCTCGACCAGGCGGGCCGGCTCCGGCCCCACGGGAGTGATGTTGAGCATGTCGACCCCGGCCTCCCGGAAGGCCTCGACACGCTCGCGCACATAGCTCTCCGGCCCGCACAGCGAGATCAGCTCACAGAACTCGGCCGGTACGGCGGCCTCGGCCTCCTTCTTGCGACCGGAGAGATACAGCTCCTGGATGAGCCGGGCCTCCTTCTCGTAGCCGTAGGCCACCGCGAGGTCGTTGTAGAAGTTCTTGCCGGGGGCACCCATGCCGCCTACGTAGAGCGCGATTTTGGGTCGCGCGAGCTCGCGTACGGCCGCCGCGTCCTCGCCGATGGCGAGCAGGCCGCCCGCGACGGTCCGCAGGGGGCCGAGCGCCGGGTCCCGCAGTGCGGCGCCCTCCGCGAGGGGGACGCCCCACACCTGGTGGGCCTTCTCCGGGATGAAGAGGGTGGGCAGCCAGCCGTCGGCGAGTTCGGCGGTCATCCGGACGTTGGCGGGGCCCAGGGAGGCCACGTACAGCGGCACGTCGGGGCGCACCGGCTTGGTGAGGAGCTTCAGGGGCTTGCCCAGGCCGCCGGGGCGGGGCATGTCGGTGATGCCGTGGTGGTCGATGACCTCGCGGCGCAGGATGCGGCGGGTCAGTTCGATGGCCTCGCGGGTGCGGCCCAGCGGCTTGTCGTACGCCTTCCCGTGCCAGCCCTCGACGACCTGCGGGCCCGAGGCACCGAGCCCCAGCATGGCGCGGCCGCCGGAGATCGCGTCGAGTCCGGCGGCGGTCTGCGCGAGGAGCGCCGGGGTGCGCGAGTACACGTTGAGGATCCCGGAGCCGATCTTCATGCGCTCGGTGCGGGCGGCCAGATAGCCCATGATCGTGGGCGCGTCGAAGCCGTAGGCCTCCGCGACCCAGACGGCGTCCAGGCCCGCGGACTCCAGGGCGGCGACCTCGTCGGCGGCCTGCCGGGGGTCGCCCGCGTAGTCGAGCGGGAGGGAGAGCTCCATCAGTGGCCGTCCTTCATCGTGTCGTCCTTCATGAGGTCGTGCCGCGTCAGCCGTGGTACGTCCCAGTCGCGGGCCACGTCCGCGGTGTCGGCGCCCGGCAGGGCGGGGCCGGTGCGGACGGAGGTGCGGGTCAGGGAGAAGCGGGGTGCCGGGGCGGGCTGGGTGATGCCGCCGTGGTCGGTGAAGGTGCCGCGGGCGGCGAGGTGGGGGTGGGCCGGGGCCTCCCGCAACGACAGGACGGGGGCCACGCAGGCGTCGGAGCCCTCGAAGACCGCGGTCCACTCGTCCCTGGTACGGGTCTTGAAGCGGGCGGCGACCGCCTCGCGCAGCTCGCCCCAGCGGGCCAGGTCCTTGCGGGAGTCGGCGTGCTCCTCGATGCCGAGCAATTTCACGAACTCGGCGTAGAACTGCTGCTCCAGGGCGCCCACCGCCATGTACTTCCCGTCGGCCGTCTCGTACGTGCCGTAGTACGGGCAGCCGCCGTCCAGGAGGTTGGCGCCGCGCCGGTCCTGCCAGCCGCCCGCGGCGAGCATGCCGTGGATCATCGAGGCGAGGTGCGCGGCGCCGTCGACGATCGCCGTGTCCACGACCTGCCCGGCGCCGGTGGCGCGTGCGTGGTGGAGCGCGGCGAGGACGCCGACGACGAGATAGAGCGAGCCGCCCGCGTAGTCGCCGACGAGGTTCGCGGGGACCGTGGGCGGCTCGTCGGGCCTGCCGATCATGCCGAGGGTGCCGGTGAGGGCGATGTACGCGATGTCGTGCCCGGCACGCGGGGCGAGCGGGCCCTGCTGGCCCCAGCCGGTCATCCGGCCGTAGACGAGCCGGGGGTTGCGGGCGTGACAGGTCTCGGGGCCGACGCCGAGGCGCTCGGCGACGCCGGGGCGGTAGCCCTCGACGAGGATGTCCGCGCGTTCGACCAGATCGAGGACGCGGGCGGGGCCGTCCTCGGCCTTCAGGTCGATCACGACCGACCGCTTGTTGCGGTTGGTGATGTCGTACTCCGGGTTGACGGCGAGCCCCGTGCCGCCGGGCCGGTCCACGCGGACGACGTCCGCGCCCAGGTCGGCGAGGAGCATGGCGGCGAACGGGCCGGGGCCGATGCCCGCCAGCTCCACCACGCGCACTCCGGCCAGCGGGCCGTACGCCGGCGTCCCTGCCACTGCCATCGAGCCCCCAGCACTGTGACACCACTGATGTGACATCAGTGATGTTACGAACGTGTTCCACGCCGGGCAAGCCCTCAGCGAGCAAGCGCTTAGTTAAATCCCGGGTGGCGAATCAAGCCAAAAGGTCATGAAACAGGGCACGTCAGCGGCGTATGCCGCCGCACGGCCGGCGCGCGTTCCCCTGCACGGCCACGGCCACCTCCGACCTCTATGTCGACCTCGTCGTTCAGCCGCTCGGACCTCACGCTAGCCTCAGCCACCGACAACGGCGCTTCGCGCACGACAGATGGGGTGTCATGAGCAGGCTGAACGGGACGGCTCGCACGTACGACATCGTGCTCTTCGGAGCCACCGGGTTCGTCGGAACCCTCACCGCGGAGTACCTCGCCGCACACGCGCCCGAGGGGCTGCGCTGGGCGATCGCGGGCCGCGACGAGGAGAAGCTGGCGCGGCTGCGGGAGCGGCTGTCCGGCGCCCCCGACGTGCTCTTGGCGGATGTCGCCGATCCGGCCTCGCTGCGCGAACTCGCCCACGGCGCACGCGTGGTGGCGACGACCGTCGGGCCGTACATCCTGCACGGCGAGGAGTTGGTCGCCGCCTGCGCCGACGCGGGCACCGACTATCTGGACCTCACCGGCGAGCCCGAGTTCGTGGACCTGATGTACGTCCGGCACGACGCACGCGCGCGGGAGACCGGGGCGCGCCTGGTGCACGCCTGCGGTTTCGACTCGATTCCGCACGACCTGGGCGCCTACTTCACGGTGCGGCAACTGCCCGAGGACGTGCCGCTGCGGGTCGACGGTTTCGTCCGCGCCCAGGCGATGTTCTCGGGCGGCACCTTCGCCTCCGCGCTCACCCAGTTCGCGCGCGGGCGGCAGATCCTGGCCGCGGCGCGGGATCGCGGGCGGCACGAACCACGGCTGGTCGGGCGGCGGGCACACGCGCCGCTGAGCACGCCGCGGTTCGCCAAGGAGGTCGGGGCATGGGCGCTGCCGCTGCCCACCATCGACGCCCAGATCGTGCAGCGTTCGGCGCGGGTGCTGGAGCGCTACGGGCCCGACTTCCGCTACCGGCACTACGCGGCCGTCGAACGGCTGCCGGTCGCGCTGGGCGGGGTCACGGCCATCGGCGCGGTGTTCGCGGCGGCCCAGGTGCCGCCCGCGCGGCGCTGGCTGTCCGACCGGATCAAGCCGGGCGAGGGACCCAGTGCCTCGCGGCGGGCGAAGAGCTGGTTCTCGGTGCGGTTCGTGGGCGAGGGCGGCGGGCGCCGCGTGTTCACGGAGGTCTCGGGCGGCGACCCCGGCTACGGCGAGACCGCCAAGATGTTCGCGGAGTCCGCGCTGTCGCTCGCCTTCGACGACCTGCCGGAAACGGCCGGACAGGTCACGACGGCGGTGGCGATGGGCGACGCGCTCATAGACCGGCTGCGCGGGGCGGGGATCACCTTCCGGGTGGCCGCGTCCCGGTAGGACCGTCCGGAACTCCCCTCTGGAGTGGCCGGCCCAGCACCGTCAGAGCGGCCAGCCCAGCACCGTGTAGATCATCCCGCCGATCCAGCCGACCCCGGCGAGGACGGAGAGGACCAGCGCGGCCATCACGGTGCGCTCGACGGGCTGGGTGGCGCCGGTGGCGGGCTTCGGGGAACGGTGCGTCGTCATGCGCCACAGCCTGCCGATCACGACGGCGCCCCCACATCCGTACAGGTACTCAGATCACGTACTCAGAACACGTACTCACGGCACACGCTCACGGCACGTGCTCAGTCAACGGGTGAGGCTCCTGAGGGAGTTGTCTCCTTCAGGGCCCGTCGGCACAGGGAGTCCGCGCTTCGGGTGGTCTCCGGGAGGCGGTACTTCGGGGTGAGCGCGAGGGTGTGCGCGCAGGCGTTGTCGAGGCTCACCCGGTGGCCGACCGAGACGAAGACAGGCTTGACGTCGTCCTGGGTGCGCAGTGCCCGACCGACCTCCTCCGGGCCCGTCGGTTCGCCCGCGAGCAGCGGGGAGGCACTGCCGCGCCGGGCGCCGGGCTCCTCGTAGGAGAAGGTGAACGGGTTCTTGGCCACCCCGATCGTGGGGAGCCCGGTGAGTACGCCGAGGTGGCTGGCGAGGCCGAAACGGCGGGGGTGGGCGAGCCCGTAGCCGTCGCAGACCACGAGACCCGGCGCGCACGGCAGCGCGTCGAGCACGGCCAGCACGGTAGGGATCTCGCGGAAGGCGAGCAGCCCGGGGACGTAGGGGAAGGAGACCTGTCCGACGGCGGTGGCCTCGGCGACGACGGCGAGGGTCGCCGCGTCGAGCACGACGGCCGCGGCCACGACGACGTCCCGCTCGTCGTCGTACGCCACGTCCACGCCCGTCACCCTGCCGGTGCCGGGCGGCGGCCCGGGCTCGTCGAGCACCACGCGCCCCCGCAGTTCGTCCTGCACGGCGCGGGCCTGCTCCTCGGTCGCGGGCCAACCCGCGGGAATCGGTACGGTGTTCAACGAGGTGTTCATGGTGCCGACGAGCCTAGCGCCGGAGGAAGTCCTGAGGGCGGTCACTTGCCGCCCAGCGCGCGCCTCAGCTCCTCCTTGTTCATGTCCGAACGGCCGTGGATGTCACGGCGCTTGGCCTCCTCGTACAGCTGGTCGTACGTGGGTCCCTGAGCGCCCTGGTGGGAGCGCAGGCCGCCGCGCCTGCCGGAGGAGATGTCCTGGGTGGACGTGCGGCTCGCGGTCTTCGACTCGCCGGACCGGGCCCGCTCCTTGTTCACGGTGCGCGCGGCGATCTCCTCGGCGCGCTCCCTGCTCTCTCCCCTGTCGAGAGCGCTCTCCTTGATGTGCTCGTACTGGCGTTCACGCTTGGGGCTGGAGCCACGGGGCATGGCGGCTCACTTCCTTCCGTGTCGCCGGTCGCTTGCTTGCGCGTCGGTGACACGGGTACCCCACTCGCCACGGGGCACGCGGCGAGTCAGCGCTCCAGACGTGCCACCCGGCCCTTCTCCCCGGACGCCCAGCAGCCCAGGTCGGGGGTGCAGTCCACGGTGTCGTACGAGCCGGTGTCCAGGGTGCGCCAGGTGCGGCCGCCGTCGGTCGTGAGGTCGGTGCCGGTCGGGCCGACCGCGAGCGCGGAGGTGCGGCTGTGCGGGAGCCAGGCGACACCGGAGCGGTAGGCGGGCGGCGGCTGGGCGGCGGGGGTCCAGGTGCGCCCGCCGTCGGGGGTGACGGCGGCCGCCTGGGGCGATGCCTGGTCGGCTCGGTAGTCGCCGCCGACCGCGAGGCCGTGGGCTCGGTCCCGGAAGGCGAGGGCGAAGACACCACGCGCCGGGTCGCCCGCGGGGATCGGCGTCTCGGCCGCCTTCCAGGTCAGTCCCCGGTCGGTGGAATGCAGCACACGCGCGTGTGCGCCCCCGCCGGTGGCCAGCCAGGCGTCGTGCGATCCCGCGCTCACGAGGCACTGTCCACTGGCGGCGAAGCCCGCCTCGCCGTCCTGCGCGGCGGGCATGCCGTCGCTGGGCAGCACCTTCCAGGACCGTCCGCCGTCGCTGGTGGACAGGATGCGGAACCTGCCGTCCACGGGATCGCTCATCGCGAGGCCGTGGCGCCGGTCGAAGAAGGTCAGGCAGTCGTAGAAGGCCTTCGCGTCGGTGTTACGGAAGGACTCGGTCCAGGTCGCGCCTGCGTCGTCGGTCCTGAAGACCCGGGAGGCCTCGCCCTCACCGATGGCGAGGACCACCGCGCGCCGCGCGTCGAACGCCTCGATGTCACGGAACTCCAGGTCGGCGGCGCCGGGCGGCGAGACGTTCCGCCAGCTCGCGCCGCCGTCGGTGGTCCGCAGGACGGTGCCCTTGGCGCCGGCCACCCAGGCGGTGTCCCGGCTGACGGCCGACAGCCCGCGGAAGCGAACGTCGCTGCCGCTGTCCTTGAGCGCCCAGTGGGCCACCTTCCCCGCCTCGCGTGCCTGCGCGGGCGCCGCCGTCAGCGCGGCGGCGAACGCCGCCGCGCACAGTCCCACGGTGACCGTCCGACTCGTACGTCTCGACTTCCCCAAGCCCCTCATGGCGGGCGAAGCTAGCCCACTCCCCCGGCGCCGTCCAGATGGCCTCGGCGGGAACCCGGGGGCCGCGGTTGGTGTCCTCTCCGGTATCGCGGGCATGTCGGAACGAGAAATGGATCACTACGCGTCACCGAGGTGAATGAACTCGGTGACAGAGGTCACTTGGGCTTCAGGTGCACTGAATGGCTCATTCCGTCGTCTCATACATTGCCCGGCCTCATCCGCCCGGAGTTCGTCCAGCCGTCACAAGGGAGCAAGGCGTTGTCCACCGTCATCGAGCAGCCCGTAGAGGCCCGCCTCGTCGCCGCCGCCCCGCGGATGCCGAGCATTCCCGCAACGCTCCACTACGACCGGAGCGACCCCTTCGCCGTCCGTATGACCTTCCCCGCCCCGGCCACGCTGGAGGGCGTGGAGGTCTGCTGGACGTTCGCGCGCGAGCTGCTCACGTCCGGCATGGAGGACTCCGTGGGGTACGGCGACGTACGGGTGCGGCCGTACGGCTACGACCGCACCGTTCTGGAGTTCCACGCCCCCGAGGGCACCGCCGTGGTGCATGTGCGCTCGGGCGAGGTGCGGAAGTTCCTCCAGCGCACGACCGAGCTGGTGCCCGTCGGACTCGAGCATCTCCAGGTCGACCTGGACCACGACCTGGAGGAGCTGATGCGGGGCACCTGCTGAGCGGCACCCCCGCCCTCAGCGAGCGCCGCCCAGCACGGTGTTGAGCTCGGCGTAGTCGAGTCCACCGGTCAGCGAGTCGTAGGTCCCCGCGCTCAGCAGTTCCCGCGCGGCACGGCGGACCACCGCGTGCGCCGCCTGCGCGATGCTCGAGCCCGCGCTGATCCGGGCGACCCCGAGCGCGGCCAGCTCGGCGACGGGCGGTGCGCCGGGACCGACCAGCACATTGAGCGGGCCCTCGACACCCGCCACGAGCGACTTCACCGTCCCCGGGTCGACGGCCCCGGGCACGAAGATCCCGTCGGCTCCGGCGGCGAGGAAGGCGGCGGCTCGCTCCAGGGTCTCCTCGACCCCTCCCGCGCCCCTCAGAACAGTGTCGATACGCGCGTTGATGAACAGCGGGACACCCGCCGCATCCGCTGCCGCACGGGCCGCGGCGATGCGTTCCGCCTGCTCGGCGACCGGGCGCAGCGGGCCACGGCCGGCGTCGTCGCCCTCGCCCCCTTCGCCGTCGTACAGCGCGTCCTCGATGTTCACGCCCACGGCGCCGGCCGCCAGCACCGCGCGGATCGTGTCCCCGACGCCCGCGGCGTCCTTCGCGTAGCCGCTCTCGATGTCCGCGCTCACCGGGACCCGGACCGCGGCGGCGACGCGTGCGACCGCGCCGAGGGCCAGGTCCCTGTCCAGCCGGTCCCCGTCGGCCGTTCCCAGGTCCCAGGCGAGCCCCGCGCTGGTCGTCGCCACGGCGGCGGCGCCCGCCTCCTCGACCAGGCGCGCACTCGCCGTGTTCCAGGCGTTCGGGAGGACGAGTGGGCGGCCGGGGGTGTGCAGGGCGCGGAAGGCGAGGGCGGTTTCGTGGGTGGGGTTCTGGTTCGTCATGGGGACGATCCCATCACCGGGGGCGGGGTGGGGGCTGGCAGGAATGCGACATGTGCGTGGGGCCGGGATGCACTACCGGGTGCGGGCTGCCGGGGGTTGCTCGCGGAGTTCCCCGCGCCCCTTCCCTGGCGCCTCAACCCCCCGTTGCCGCGCCCGAGGTCGATGCCGCCGTGGCCGCCACGACGATCGCGGTGCGCACCTCCTGGATGACCTTCTTCAGCGCCGGGGCCGCCGCTCCGCTGCGGTCGGTCAGCTCCTCGATGCGCTGCTTGTACAGCTTGCGGTCCTTGCCGGACGCCAGCGTGCGCAGTTCGGCCGCGGCGGCGAGGGCGACGAGGGCCGCGTCGCGGTCGGAGACGTCCTCGACGGGCACGGGCCCTTGCAACACGGTCCGTGCCTCCTCCCGCAGCGCCTCCACCGCGGACACCCGCTCCAGCTCGTACTCCACGGACGGGAAGAGCCCGAGCACCCGTTTCTTCTCGGCCCGCAGGTATCCCTCGGCGGCGAGCTGGGCGCGGACCGCGTCCAGGGTGACGCGCGCCCGCAGGGTCACCCACGCCTTCCACTTCCGGGGCCGGGACTCCTCCACCAGTTCCAGGAGCCCGTCGAGGACGAGGTCCCCCGTATGGGCGTCGGCGTCGACCGGTGTGGCGATGCCGTCCACGTCGACGAGCAGTCCGCGCTGGGCGAGCTCCGTGAGGGCGCCGGCGCGCACCAGGTGGTGGAGGTGGGTCGCCCCCGTGACCTTGAGCCTCGTGGTGTCCCAGGCCAGCAGATAGAGCCGGGCGGGCAGCGACAGCGAGCCGTTGGGCACGGCGTCTCCTTCGGGGTCGAGGTCGGGGCCACGTTAATGCGTTGACAGCGTTCAGGGCTGTTCCTACGGTGTACAGCGGTCCTGTTGCCGTCGATTGGAGAAGGACGTTGCTCGTCTGAGGTCTGAGACACCGCGTCACACAGTGGGCTCTCGTCGCCCCCGTGTGCGCAGCGTGCGACCTCGGCGTATGAGCCGTCCTCCGGTTTTACGGGGCCTTCTTTCCGCCCTCCTGACTGGATCGTCGTCACCTCGCGGTGTCCCGAACGCGTGCCCCTGACCGCACCCAGTAATCGCGAGGCCCTCATGTCTGCTTTCCCCACCTCCCTCTCCTGTACCTCCCTCTCCTTCGCCTGGCCGGACGGGACCACCGTCTTCGACGACCTCCAGGTCGCCTTCGGCCCCGGCAGGACCGGGCTCGTCGGCGTCAACGGATCAGGGAAATCCACCCTGTTGAGGCTGCTCGCGGGTGAACTGACCCCGACGGACGGCACGATCCGCGTCACCGGCGAGGTCGGTTACCTGCCGCAGAACGTCACGCTCGACACCGCCCTGCGGGTCGACGAGGCGCTCGGCATCGCCGCCACGCGTGCCGCGCTGCACGCCATCGAGGCGGGCAACGCGGCCGAGGAGCACTTCGACGTCGTCGGCGACGACTGGGACGTCGAGGAGCGGGCGCTCGCCATGCTCGGCGAACTCGGACTCGGGCACGTCGAGCTGGACCGCACCATCGGCGAGGTCTCGGGCGGCGAGTCGGTACTGCTGCGCCTGGCCGCGCTACTGCTGCGCCGGCCGGACATCCTGCTGCTGGACGAGCCCACCAACAACCTCGACCTGTACGCGCGCCGCCGGCTGTACGCGGCCGTCGAGGCCTGGTCCGGGGTCATGGTCGTGGTCAGCCACGACCGCGAGCTGCTGGACCTGGTCGACCAGATCGCCGATCTGCGGTCGGGCGAGGTCACCTGGTACGGGGGCAACTTCTCCGCGTACGAGGAGGTCCTCGCGGGCGAGCAGGAGGCGGCGGAACGCATGGTGCGCGTTGCCGAGGCCGATCTGAAGAAGCAGAAGCGCGAGCTGGTCGACGCGCAGGTCAAGCTCGCCCGTCGCAAGCGCTACGGCCAGAAGATGTTCGAGCAGAAGCGCGAGCCGAAGATCGTCATGGGTGCGCGCAAACGGGCCGCCCAGGAGTCGGCGGGCAAGCACCGCATCCTGCACGAGGAGAAACTCGCGGAGGCGAAGGACCGGCTCGACGACGCGGTGGAGGCCGTACGGGACGACGACGAGATCCGTGTCGACCTGCCCTACACGGCCGTACCGCCGGGCCGCACCGTCCTCACGCTGGAGAACCTGGAGCTGAGGTACGGCGCGCGCGTGGACGGTGTGTTCGATCTGCGCGGGCCCGAGCGGGTCGCGCTGATCGGGCGCAACGGCGCGGGCAAGACGACGCTGCTGCGGACGATCGCCGGGGAGCTGGAGGCCGTGTCCGGCCAGGCCCTGGCCCATGTGCCGCTGCGGTTTTTGCCCCAGCGGCTCGATGTGCTCGACGGGGAGCTGACCGTGGCCGAGAACGTGGCCCGGTTCGCGCCCGCGGCCACCAACAACCGGGTCCGGGCGCGGCTCGCCCGCTTCCTGTTCAAGGGGGCGAAGGCCGACCAGCGGGCGGCGACGCTCTCCGGCGGCGAACGCTTCCGGGCGACGCTCGCGGCGCTGATGCTCGCCGAACCCGCGCCGCAGCTCCTGATGCTCGACGAGCCGACCAACAACCTCGACCTGGCGAGCGTCCGCCAGCTCACCACGGCGCTGGAGTCCTACGAGGGCACGCTGATCGTCGCCAGCCATGACCTGCCGTTCCTGGAGTCGATCGGAATCACACGCCGGCTGCTGCTGGAAGGAGGAGAACTGAAAGAAACCACGGCGGAAGCTGTCGGGTATCCGACATAGCGCCGGTGCCCGGAGGCTGGCTAACGTCAGCTTTCGGGCACCGCCCCGCGTCACGTTCGGACGCGGGTCCGCCCGCCGTCCGGTCCGGGGGTGCCGTGTCGGGGGCTGTTGTGCGCGCGAACGGCGCTGCATGATGTGCGCCGATGCACCCTGCCGATTCGGAGACCGCTCGTGCCCAGCCAGAAAGCCCTCATCCGCAGGCCCAGTCCCCGTCTCGCCGAGGGACTGGTGACGCACATCGAGCGCGAGAAGGTGGACGTCGACCTGGCCGTCGAACAGTGGGAGGCGTACGCCGAGGCGCTGCGCACGCACGGCTGGGAGACCGTCGAGGTCGATCCGGCCGACGACTGCCCCGACTCGGTGTTCGTCGAGGACGCCGTGGTCGTCTTCCGCAATGTCGCGCTGATCTCCCGCCCCGGCGCCGAGTCCCGGCGCGCCGAGACCGCCGGGGTCGAGGAGGCCGTGGCCCGGCTGGGCTGCTCGGTGAACTGGATCTGGGAACCGGGGACCCTGGACGGCGGCGACGTCCTGAAGGTCGGCGACACGGTGTACGTGGGGCGCGGTGGGCGCACCAACGCGGCCGGGGTCCAGCAGCTGCGGGCGGCGCTCGAACCGCTCGGGGCGCGGGTCGTGGCCGTACCCGTGACCAAGGTGCTGCATCTGAAGTCGGCGGTCACCGCGCTGCCCGACGGGACGGTGATCGGCCATGAGCCCCTGGTGGACTTGCCCTCGCTGTTCCCGCGCTTCCTGCCGGTGCCGGAGGAGTCCGGGGCGCATGTCGTGCTGCTCGGCGGCGGGAAGCTGCTGATGGCGGCGAGCGCCCCGAAGACGGCGGAGCTGCTCACGGGCCTCGGTCACGAACCGGTTCTCGTGGACATCAGCGAGTTCGAGAAGCTCGAGGGGTGTGTGACATGCCTCTCGGTACGGCTTCGGGAGCTGTACGTCTGAGCACGCCCGCTCCCCGCTGGGACCCCCACTGATCAGGCACTCTTTACAGCGAACTTAACCTACGGTTTCGTAACCTACGGATACGTAGCCTACGATGCCGTAGGTTTCGTCTCCGCTCGGTAACCCGCCGAGCAACTCGCTCGGCTGCACGCCCGGCAACACGCTCAGTAACTCGCTCAGTAATTTCACGTCCCCCTGGAGCACCCGTGACGATCACTTCTCCCCACCTTGGCAGCCCGTCCACCGACTGGACCGACGCTCGGCTGCTCTACGCGTTGGAAGAAGTGGTCGAGACCGAGCTCAACCGCCACCTCAAGGTGGCCAAGGACTGGATGCCGCACGAGTACGTGCCGTTCAGCGACGCCCGGAACTTCCCCGGCTTCTTCGAGGACGGCGAGGCCTGGGACAAGAAGCAGTCCAAGGTCACGGAGATCGGCCGGATCGCGCTGGTCGTCAACCTGCTCACCGAGGACAACCTGCCGAGCTACCACCACGAGATCGCCGCGCTCTTCGGCCGTGACGGCGCCTGGGGCACCTGGGTGCACCGTTGGACCGCCGAGGAGGGCCGACACGGCATCGTGATGCGCGACTACCTGCTCGCCTCGCGCGCCGTGGACCCCGACAAGCTCGAGGCGTCCCGTATGGCGCACATGAACGAGGGCTTCGAGTCGGACAACCGCCACTCGATGCTGCACACGGTCGCGTACGTCGCCTTCCAGGAGCTCGCGACCCGCGTCTCGCACCGCAACACCGGTCACCAGTCGGGCGACCCGGTCTGCGACCGCATGCTGGCGCGCATCGCGACCGACGAGAACCTGCACATGGTCTTCTACCGCAACCTGCTCAAGGCCGCGTTCGAGCTGGCCCCCGACCTGACCATGCAGTCCGTCCGCGACGTCATCGTCAACTTCCGGATGCCCGGACACGGCATGCCCGGCTTCGAGCGCGCCGCCGCGCAGATGGCCATCGGCGAGGTCTACAACATGCGCATCCACCACGACGACGTGCTGCAGCCGGTGCTGCGCCACCTGAAGGTCCTGGAGATGGACGGCCTCGGCCCCGAGGGCCTGCAGGCCCAGGAGGAGCTCGGCTTCTTCATGGGCGGCCTGGACGCGGAGGCCTCGAAGTTCGACGAGAAGCTCGCGGCCCGCAAGGCGCGGATGGCCGCGCGCGCCGCCGGCTGACCCTCTCCGGTCGAAGCCGCCTCACTCGTACGCCGTCACCTGGTCCAGCGCCGCGTCCCGCACGTCGGCCACCGGGTGGCGGCGCAGTGCTCTCAGCCGCTCACGCCAGGGCGCGGCCCAGCCCGTGCGGGCGCCGATCGCCCCGGTGACGGCCGCCGCGAGCAGTCCCTCGCCGTGACCGCCGTGCGCGTCCAGCCGCCGCACCACGTCCAGCAGGACGTCGGGATCCCCCTCGTGCGCCTGCCGCCGCAGTCGCTCCCCGAGTTCCTGGGCCGTCCGTGCGGCCAGCGCCGGGCGTCCCTCGGTGAGGGCGGCCAGGCGCCGCAGGTCCCCCGGTTCCCCGTCCAGGTCCAGGTGGAACGCCGTGATCGCGGCGGCCTGCGGTACGAAGGCGTCGTACCCGGCGAGCAGCTCGCCGGCGGCGAGAGCCGCGGGCCGGATGGCTCCCGGGGCGGTTCTGGCCTGCTGGGCGAGGCGCACGACGAGGTGGTCGACGCGCCGCCTGGCCGGTCGGTCGCGCCGTTCGTCGGCATCGGCACGGCCGGTCTCCTCCGTCGCGGCGGCCGTCTCCGCCTCCGCCAGCGCCCGCAGCGCCTGCTGAAGGCCCCGGCCGCCGCGCGGTGAGCCCGCCGCCGCGGTCACCAGTCCATTGGCCGCCGCGCGCCAGCTGATGCGTCCCGTCAGATCGGTGACGGCGTCGGCGAGGACCGTCGGCGACTCGGGGGACCAGGGCGCCCAGCGGGCCAGGGCGTCGAAGGCGAGGGTGGCGGTCTCGGGGTCGTCGGTGGAGGACACGTCGCGGACCAGCCCGGCGTACCGCTCGCGGTGGGGTTCGGGCAGGTCCAGCGGGGTGACGCGCAGGATCGCGGTACGGAGCACCGGCTCGGCGCCCGCGGCGTCGCGCAGCAGGCCCCAGACCGGTTCCTCGGCGAGCAGGCCGCCCGTGAAGGCGACGATGGCCGCGCGGACGTCGACATGGGCGCCCGGCGCCGCGTACGCCTCGGTCAGCAGTGCCACCGCCCGTGGCATCGGGAGCCGTACGGCGGCGAGCCGGGCGGCCTCCTTGCGGCTGGTCACCTTGGCGCGTGGCGCGAGAAGCACCGCGCGCAGCTGCGCGGCCAGGTGCGAGGGTGCCGCGTACCGGGATGCCTGCGTGGCCGCGTAGACCGCGACCCGCGCCCGCTCGCCACCCGCGTGCGCCAGCAGCTCGGGCAGCGCGTCGGCGGGCCGGTCCGTACGGGCGAGTGCGGCGAGCGCCGCCTCGGCGAGCAGCACGTCCGCGGAATCGGTCCAGTGACGTACGAGATCGGCGCCGCGGCCCGGGACGAGGGCGGCCTGCGCGACGGCTGCGGCGCGCTCGAAGAGCGGCAGCGCGGCGTCCTCGGCATGGTACGCCAACTGTCGTGCCACCGCGCGCTGTTGGCGTGGCACCCAGCGCCGTATGTCACGGACCACCGGTACGGTCCAGGGGGTGCCCTTGGTCAGGAAACGGCCGTACGGAGGAGCCTCGGCGAGCAGCGGGTCGAGCAGATCGGTGCGGCGCCGGGTGACGATCCCCACGACGGGCCACAGCACGCCCGCGGACGGTTCGAACGCGAGCACACAGGCGACCCGTTCGTCGCGGGTCGCGGGCGGTTCGAGCCATAGTTCGACCGCGCAGCGCATGGTCACGTCATCGCCGTACCGGATGGCCTGCCAGAGCAGGTCCTGCAGTTCGGGCATACCGGCGGCGCGCCGTCCCACCGCGCGGGCGAGCGTGAAGGCGAGGCTGTAGTCGGCCTTTTCCGCGCCCGCCTCGATCCAGGGGCGCAGGGCCTCGTACACCTGGTGCTCCTGGCCGCGCCGCAGGGTCGTGTCGAGGCGGCCGAGGTCGGCGTCACCGGTGTTGCCGGATATCCGGACCAGGGTGCGCAGGGCCCAGTTCACCAACTCCCGCCGCCCGCCCGCCGCGTGCTCGCGCAGGACGGACAGGGCGAGGCGACTGAGGTTCTGCCGGGTGGCGGGCGAGGAGTCGCGGGCCTCGACGGCGTCCGCGGCGATGCGGTCGAGGTGCGGCTCGGCGTCCTCGGTGAACAGCGCGGGGCGTACCCCGGACAGTGCGCCGAGCGCGGCCGAGCGTACCGGGTCGTGTTCGTTGCGCAGCCGGCCCATCTCCTCCAGGACGGAGGTGACGGCCGCGCTGTCGCCGGAGCGGGCGGCGTTGCGGATCAGCAACGGCCAGGCCTCGGCGCGGTCTTCGGCGGCCGGGCGGCGGGTGGCCTCGACGAGTCGGGCGCGCGCCTCCGCGACGGGCAGGAAGGACTCGGCGAGCAGCAGGGAGTTCCAGAGGGCGCCGCGCTCGCGTGCGACGGCGGCCATGCGGCGGGCCTCCTGCGCCACACAACTGCGCGGCAGGACGTCGAGGATGACCGCGTCGATGGTGACGTGTCCGGCCCCTCGGCCTTCCTGGGCGGCCTGGTAGAAGGCGTGGCGTCGCGCAGGCGGCAGCGCCTTCACGAGCGGCGCGAGATCCCCCCAGTCGGCCAGGACCTGGCCGAACGCCAGGAGTTCGGGTGCGTCGGAACGGGCAAGCCTGCGCAGCACGGCGGGGCTCAGGGCCCGGTGGCGGCGCGCGGCGAATCCGGTGGGGGTGAGCAGCAGTCGCAGCAGTCGGCTCGGGTCGGCCGCCGCGAACCGCGGGAAGTGGTCGTGCAGTGGGAGGGGCAGGCCGGCGGGCCCGAAGCGTTCGAGAAGGTCGAGCACGCGCAGGGGCTCCGCCGCGACCGTGGCGGCCACTCCTGGGACGTACCGGCCCCACCAGGTGTCCCGCAGGGCCTCGGGGAGCGCCGCCAACTCGTCTTCGGCGACGTCGAGAAGGGTTCCGGGATGCCGCTTGGCGAGGGTCTTCCAGCCGGTGACGGCGTGGAAGAGTTCGGGCAGCAGCCGGGCGACCGTCTCCGGCGCGCACGCCGGCAGCAGGCGGGCCGCCTCCGCGTCGCCCCAGTCCCGCCGCAACCCTGGCAGCAGCCGGTCGGCCAGTGCGGTGCGCCGTCCCACGACGACCGCGCGCAACAGCTCCCTGCGGACCGCCTCCGGGGCGTCGTCGAGCGCCGACTCGTAGGCGGAGTCGGGCACTTGGAGGCTGTCCGCGACCCGGAGAGCCTGTCCGCGCACAAAGGCGTCCGGGTCGGCGATGCGGTCCGCGATCCACTCGGCGTCGCCGCCGACGGCGGCCGCGACGACGGCGATCCCCCGTTCGTACGGTCCGCGGGATGCGAGTTCTTCCAGCAGGGGCCGCAGGGGGACCGGCTCCCGCACCCGCAGGGCGAGTTCGCGCATGCGCTGGGGGAAGGGCAGCGGGTCGAGGGCGTTGAGCAGACTTTCGGCATGCCGCTGCGGGGTGCGATCCATGCGGGGATTGTGCCTGCTGGAGTACACGCGGCGTACTGATTTCCCGGTGCGCTCCGGCGGGCCGGGGCCATCGTCCGAAACCCGGGGGGGAAGGGGGCGGGGCGGCTGGATTCGAACCATCGTGTTCCGGTTTTGGAGACCAGGTGCGCCTGCCTCTGCGCTACGGCCCCGCCCTTGAGGCCTAGCGTAGCGGCGCCGTGCGGTGGACGCTGCGTACGGCGGCGACGTCGGCGGGGACCGACGGCATCGGGATGTGCGCGCTGAGCGCGTCCAGGCGCCGCTTCACACTGGTCGCGATGGACTGTCCCAGCACGAACCGGGTCGCGGTCGCGGCGCGCGGGGCGGTGTCGAGGAGACGGTGGGCCTCTCGGCTGCGCATGCCGGTGTGGGCGAGGACGAGGTGGGTGAGGCGGTGTTCGGCGCTCGCGAGGGTGTGTGCGATGTCGGTGGCCGCCGTGAGGTCGACGCTGTTGTCGGCGGCGCCGAGCACAGCGGCCGCCCGCACCCGCCCGAGGTCGAGCAGGGCGACCCCCGCCGCGGTCGCCGCCGCCACCAGCCGGGCGGCGGCGTTCGGCCCGATGCCGTTGCTGGCGACGGAGAGCCGGGCGAGCCGTCCGTGCGGTGCCCGTGCCAGCGTGTCGGCGAGACGCAGCGCGCCCGCGTCACCCAACTGTGCGGCGGATACGTAGAGTTCGTCGACCGCGCCCTCGGCGATCAGCGCGGACAGCGGCACCGCGCCCGCCGCGCCCAGCGGATTGCCGCCCACGAACAGCCGCTCGATGCGGCGGCCGTTCTCCGCCGCGGCGAGGAGGGCGTCGGCGAGGACGACGGCGCCCGTCGCGTCGAGCCCGGTCTGCACGAGGTCGAGCGTGCGCAACGACCGTGCGGCCTCGACGAGTTCGGCCGCGGCACGTCCTCCCCCGCTGCCGAGCGGGTTGCGTTTGAGCCAGACGCCCGTGACGACCCGCGGTGAGGCGCGGAGGTTGTCGGCGATGCGGCAGGCGCCGCCCGCGGTGATCCCGTTGCAGCCGAGGTACAGCGTCTCGACCTCGGCACGCGCGGAGACCGCGGCGGCACCCTCGTCGCCGAGCGCGTCGGTGCCGAGCAGCAAGTGGCGTACGGGAGAGGGTCCGTCCGAGACGGTGGACATCTCGGAGAGGGCCTCGGCGACCAGCGCCGCGCCCCGGGCTCCGAGTCCCTGCTTGCACAGGTCGAGGCGCCCGTCGGGCAGCGCCGTACCGGCCGTGAAGTCCAGCCGCTCGCCGGCAGGGCGCCCGTCGCGCAACCAGTCGAGCAGCGGGGCGAGTTCGGTCATAGGGCGCGGTACGACCGCCGGTACGCCCGCGAACCGCGGGTCCGGCTTCCGCTCCGGCTCGGTCACCATTCCGCCTCCTGGTAGTCCTTGAGGAACACCCCGGACACGGGTGTGCCCGCCTCGCCCCGCACGATCGGGTCGTACACCCGGGCCGCTCCGTCCACGATGTCGAGGGGGGTGCGGAACCCCGCGCCCGCCATCCGCTCCTTCTTGGGGGCGGGGTTCTCGTCGGTGATCCAGCCGGTGTCGACGGCACACATGTGCACGCCCTGCTCGGCGAGTTCGGTGGCGCTGGTGCGTGTGAGCATGTTGAGGGCGGCCTTGGCCATGTTGGTGTGCGGATGGCCAGCCATCTTGTTGCGTACGGTGAAGCGGCCCTCGACGGCGGTCACGTTGACGACATATCGCCGCGGGTGGGGCGAGGCGAGCAGCAGGGGCAGCAGTCGGTCGCAGAGCAGTGCCGGGGCGAGCGCGTTGACCAACTGGGTCTCCAGGACCTCGGCCGGGTCGAGTTCGCCCAGCCGGGCCGACCAGGAGTTCTCCGGGGAGGGATCGGGCAGCAGCCCGGCCTCGTCGGCCTCCCGCAACGCCGCGGGGAGCGCCGAGGGACCACCACCGGCCAGCGCGCGCATCGGTGTGAACCCCGGTGCCTCCCGGGCCCCTTCGGGCAGTCCGGCGCGCTCCCCGGCGGCCAGCAGCGCGTACGAGTCGGCGGGCCGCCGTACCGTCTGAGCGGCGTTGTTGACCAGGATGTCGAGGGGCTCGCCCTCCTGCCTCAACTGCTCGCAGATCCCGAGCACCTGGCGCGGATCACGGAGATCCACCGCCAGCACCGTCAGTCGGTCCAGCCACTTCGCGCTGCCCGGTTCGGCGCGGAAGCGACGCATGGTGTCGTGCGGAAAGCGGCTGGTGACCAGGAGTTCGGCGCCGTCGCGCAGCATCATCAGGGCCAGCTGGAAACCGATCTTGACCCGGCCTCCGGTGAGCAGCGCGCGACGGCCGCTCAGGTCGGTGGTGAGCGCACGCCGGGCGGTGTTGTCCGAGGCGCAGTCCGGGCACAGCCGGTGGTAGAAGGCGTCGACCTGTCGATAGGACGTCTTGCAGACATAGCAGGAACGGGGCTTCACGAAGACGCCGCCGCCCCCGGGACGGTCGAGCGGTGCGTCCTCCCGCCGGTCGAGCGCTCCCGTCGCGGTCGCGGCCATCACGGCCGCGTCGGCGGCGGAGAGTTCGGCGCCGCGCACCTTGCGCCTGCGCACCCGCCCGTCCCGCGCGAAGGACGCGGCGACCTGCTCGGCGCGCAGCCTCACCGGGTCGTCGACGGGCAGCGCCCGCAGCTTGCCGACCATGCGATGGAATGCCGCCAGTTCGTCCTGCGTGATCGCGCCGCCGTCACCCATGTGTCCCCGCCCCGCGTGTGCGCCGCCGTGGCCCTGACCGGATTCGAACCGGCGTATCCGCCTTGAGAGGGCGGCGAGTCTGCCTCTGCTCTACAGGACCCTGCTGTCCCGGTCCGTCCGGCCGGACGCAGCCCGGACGACCGGATTCGAACCGGCGTATCCGCCTTGCCAAGGCGGCGAGTCTGCCTCTGCTCTACGCCCGGGTGCGCCACGGCGATCGTAGCCACCGCCACCGGATCGCCCCACCGAATTACGGCAGGGCCCCGGACCGGCCAGGACACCGGACCGGGCAGGACACCGGTCCGGGGCAAGGCGCGGCCCGGACGCGGCTGTTCACGGCGTCCGGCGCGGGGCCCTGCGTCGCAGGGGCCGGTTTCGGCGTCGTTGGGGTCAGTTCTGGTCCGCGCGTCGGAGGCTGAGCCGTTCCTTCTCGGACAGGCCGCCCCAGACGCCGAAGCGTTCGTCGTTGTTCAGCGCGTACTCGAGGCAGGCGGAGCGCATCTCGCACATCCCGCAGATGCGCTTTGCCTCACGCACAGAGCTGCCCGGCTCGGGAAAGAAGAAATCGGCCCCGGTCTGCGCGCACAACGCCTGCTCCTGCCAGGCGGAGTCGGCCGGGGTCATGGTGTCGGTGTGCATGACGAGGATCGTGCCGCGCGGCGAAAAACGTTCGATCAACGTGGGATCAACGCCATGTTCCGAGATACCAGGCGGCTCGCCGCAAAGTATGAAGACAAAACAAACAGAACCGATCACCCAGGGTAATCACAATGGTCCCTCCTGCCCACGGCGGGAGTCCTGGCAGCGATTGTCAGTGGGCGGTGCCAGACTCGGCAGTACAGGCAACGGGACCCCTCAAAGGAGGGCACAACATGCTCACCACCCGCTTTGTCACGGGCGCTCCGAACTGGCTCGATGTCGGCACCCCCGACATCGAAGGCGCCACATCCTTCTATGGCGGCCTCTTCGGCTGGCAGTTCCAGTCGGCAGGGCCCGACGCCGGCGGCTACGGTTTCTTCCAGCTCGCCGGAAAGACCGCCGCGGGCGGTATGCAGACCACCGAGGAGCAGGGCCCGCCCTCCTGGACGGTGTACTTCCAGAGCCCCGACGCGCAGGCCACGGCCAAGGCGGCCGAGCAGGCCGGCGGCAGTGTGATCGTCCAGCCCATGGACGTCATGGGCCAGGGCCACATGGCGATTCTCGGGGACGAGGCGGGTGTGCCCTTCGGTATCTGGCAGCCGGCCCTGACCAAGGGCATCGACGTGGCGGGTGACCCGGGTTCGCTGTGCTGGGTCGAGCTCTACACCCCGGACGAACCGGCGGCCGCCGCGTTCTACAACTCCGTGTTCGGCTGGGAGACCTCGGCCGCCGCGTTCCCCGGGGGCACGTACACCTGTATCAACCCCGCCGGGGCGGAGGAGTCGGACATGTTCGGCGGCGTCGTCCCGCTGGCCGACGACCCGACCGAGGCCCAGTCGGGCGCGTACTGGCTGCCGTACTTCGAGGTCACCGACACGGACGCCACCGTCAGCAAGGCCCAGGAGCTGGGCGGCACGGTCCGCATGCCCGCCACGGACCTTGAGGGCGTCGGCCGCATGGCGAAGCTCGCCGACCCGTACGGGGCGCGCTTCGCGGTCATCAAGAGCGCGTCGCGGGAGGGCTGAACATACGGGCCGAGTCGGTGGGGCCCCTGCGCTTGGGCCCCACCGGCCTCCTCATGGCCGGAGCCGCCGGGCCCCCCGTCCGGGGAATGCACCCTCGGCCCCCGCGCCGAGGGCTCCGCGCCCCCGGCGGCTCCGACGAGCCCGACGAGCCCGACGAGCCCGACCGATATCATCAGTTCCGGGGAGTACTCCCCGGTACTTTCGGGAGGCGACATGGTGAAGGTCGACGTGAACGGGCCCGATCCGGTGCGGCGGCGCGACGCGCGGCGCAACCGTGAGCTGTTGGTCGAGGCGGCTCGCGAGGTGTTCGCCGCGCAGGGCCTGGACGCGCCGCTCGATGTGATCGCACGCCGGGCCGGTGTCGGAAACGCCACGCTCTACCGGCACTTCCCCAGCCGCGCCGCACTGGTCGACGCGGTCTTCCGCGACTCGCTCACGCAGACCATGGACGCAGGAGACCGGGCCCGGACCGCCGAGGACGCCTGGGCGGGTCTGCTGGGATACGTCGAAGAGGTCTTCGAGGGCCTCGCCGCCGACCGCGGCGCCAACGATCTGATGACCACCCACCTGGAGGGCGTCCACTCCCTCGACTCCGTGCACGCCCACAACCGGGAGACGGTGGAGGTGCTCCTGCGCCGCGGCCGTGAACAGGGCACACTCCGCGACGATCTCACCACCGAGGACCTCCTTGTCGCGCTGGCCGTGCTCGGCCGCGCCGTCCCGGCCCTCACGAGCACGGCCCCGGACGCCTGGCGCCGCCCGCTCGCCCTCCTCCTCGACGGCCTGCGCGCCTCCCCCACCGCCGCCCCGCTGCCCGAGCCGTCGCTCACCGCGCCCCAGCTCGGCACGTTCCTGGGCAACTTGGGACCGCACCGGGACTGACGGAAGCGAACGGAGGCGCACCGGAGCGGACGGGCGGGCCACGGGGAGCAACGGTCCTACGCGGAAAGCCGCCGTACCAACGTCGTCGGCAGCACCACGCCGGCGGGGGCGCCGTCCGCCCCCTGCTTGCCCGCCCGGCGATCGAGGTCCCGCAGCAGCAACCTGGCCATCAACCGGCCCATTTCCTCTATGTCCTGACGGACCGTCGTGAGCGGTGGGTCCGTCTGTTCGGCGACCGGCAGCATGTCGTCGAAGCCGATCACGGCGACGTCGTCCGGCACCCGCCGCCCCCGCTCGCGCAGCACCCGCAGGGCTCCCGAGGCCGTCAGATCGTTCGCCGCGAACACCGCGTCAACCTCCGGGCAGCGCTCCAGCAGCTCCCGCATCGCACGCTCGCCGCCCGCGGGCGTGAAGTCGCCCTCGACGACGAGCCGCGGATCGGCGTCGCCCATGACGTCCCGGAAGCCGTCGAGCCGGTCGACCGCGGACGTCTGGTCGAGGGCGCCGGTGATGTGCGCGACACGCGTGCGGCCGAGTCCGACGAGATGGCGCACGGCCTCGCGGGCGCCGCCCCGGTTGTCGCTGTCGACGTAGACGGCCCGCCGCGCGCCGTCGCCCCAGCCGGGTCGCCCGCCGAACACGGTCGGCACGCCCGCGCCGTGGATCAGCTCCGGCAACGGATCGTCGAGGTGCAGCGAGAAGACGAGCGCGCCGTCGACATGGCCGCCGGCGAGATAGCGGCCGACGCGCGCGTGGTCGTCGCGGCCCTCGGTGAGCAGCAGGACGAGCTGCGAGTCGTGCGCGGTCAGCTCCTTGCTGATGCCGCGGAGCTGGAGGGCGAAGAAGGGGTCGGCGAAGACCCTGGTCTCCGGTTCGGCGATGACGACGGCGACGGCGTCGTGGCGCCGGGTGACCAGGCTTCGGGCGGCCTGGTTGGGGACGTAACCGAGCTCCTCGACGGCCCGTCTGACCCGCTCGACGAGCGGTTCGCGCACTCCGTCGCCGCCGTTGACGACGCGCGAGGCGGTGGCCCGTGAGACCCCGGCCCGCGCGGCCACGGCCTCCAGCGTGGGGCGCGACGCTGTCTCGGTCACCTCAGGGCTCCTCCTCGGCGGTTGCCAAGAAGGATAGCCCCGGGCAGCACACGATGAGAGCGCTCCCCGACCGACGTCCACCCCGCCCAAAGCCCGTTGCGCGGGCAGCTCCCCCGGCGAGGATCACACCATGACCATGAGAAAGGCCCATGTCGCCTGACCGCCCGACCACCTCCGCGAGAATCCGTACGACGCGCTCGTCGTCACGGTCGAGGAAGGTGGGCGACCGTACGAGACAGAGTTCAGTGCGGTACGAGCACGGTTCGCCCGGCGTGGGCGACGCCATCGCAGATCTCCTGGTCGACGAGGCCGGTGACATCTGGGTCGGGCCGCCACCGCAACGACAACTCCACAGGCCCTAGGGCCTGTCCGGCGGATCATGCCGGAGACGCGGGGTCTGGCACGCCCATCTGCGCTTATGAGGCGGCGGTACTTTCCTCCGACCTGATCCGCCGGACAGGCCCTAGCCGTCCTCGCGCTTGGCTCGGCTCGGTTGTACCCGTTTGGGCTCGCCCGGCATCTTCGGGTACTCGGGGGGATACGGCAGGTCCCCGAGACCGTGGTCGTGTTCGTCGCGGCTGGCCAGCTCCAGGAGCGCTTCGAGGGAGAAGGCGTGGTCGTCCATGTCGGCGTGCACATCGCCGAGTTCGGCGAAGCGCTTGGGCATGGTCGCCAGGTCGAAGTCCTGGGGAAGCGCGTCGCCCACCTCGTCCCAGCGCAGGGGCGCGGAGACGGGGGCGTGCGGGCGGGGCCGTACCGAATAGGCGGAGGCGATCGTGCGGTCCCGCGCGGTCTGGTTGTAGTCGACGAAGATCTTCTCGCCGCGTTCCTCCTTCCACCAGGCGGTGGTCACCTGCTCGGGCATCCGGCGTTCGAGTTCGCGCCCGGCGGCGATCGCGGCCCGGCGGACCTGGGTGAAGGTCCAGCGCGGCGCGATCGGGACGAAGACGTGCAGCCCGCGACCGCCGGAGGTCTTGGGCCAGCCGCGCAGATCGCCGTACTCGTGCAGGACCTCGCGCAGTTCATGGGCTGCGCGCACGGCGTCGTCGTAGTCCGTGCCGGGCTGTGGGTCGAGGTCGATGCGGAGTTCGTCGGGGTGGTCGACGTCGTCGCGGCGCACCGGCCACGGGTGGAAGGTGAGGGTGCCGTACTGCGCGGCCCACACCACGGCCGCGACCTCGGTGGGGCACATCTCGTCGGCGGTGCGCCCACTGGGGAAGGTGATGTGCGCGGTCGGGATCCAGTCGGGCATGTTCTTGGGCGCCCGCTTCTGGAAGAAACTCTCGCCCGTGACGCCCTCCGGGTACCGCTCCAGGGTGGTGGGGCGGTTGCGCAGGGCGCGCAGGATGCCCTCGCCGACGGACAGGTAGTACTGGGCGAGGTCCAGCTTCGTGAAGCCGCGCTCCGGAAAGAAGATCCTGCCCGGGCTGGACAGACGTACGGTCCTCCCGGCTGCGTCGAGTTCCACCGCATCGGCCATGCGAGCCACGGTAGGCGCACCTCGCACACCTCGCACACCGGGCGAAAGGCGTCGTGTCGCCGCAGAATCGAAGCATGGATCTGCCGGTGATGCCGCCCGTGAAGCCGATGCTCGCCAAGTCCGTGGCGAAGATCCCGCCGGACATGCAGTACGAGGCGAAGTGGGACGGGTTCCGCGCGATCGTGTTCCGCGACGGCGCCGAGGTCGAGCTCGGCAGTCGTACCGGCAAGACGTTGACCAGGTATTTCCCCGAGCTGGTGGCGGCGTTGCGGGAGCGGCTGCCGGAGCGCTGTGTGATGGACGGCGAGATCGTGATCGCCAGGGAGGGCCGGCTCGACTTCGACGCGCTCACCGAGCGCATCCATCCCGCGGACTCCCGGGTACGGATGCTGGCGGAGAGGACTCCCGCCTCCTTCGTGGCCTTCGATCTGCTGGCGCTGGCCGACGAGTCGCTGCTGGACGTGCCGCTCGGGGACCGGCGGGCTCTGCTGACGATGGCGCTGTCGGGGGTGACGGCCCCGGTTCACGTGGCACCGGCGACCACGGACCGCGAGGTGGCGGAGCGGTGGTTCGAGCAGTACGAGGGCGCGGGCCTCGACGGGGTCATCGCCAAGCCGCTCAACCTGCGCTACCGGCAGGACGAGCGGGCCATGTTCAAGATCAAGCACGAGCGCACCGCGGACGTCGTCGTCGCGGGGTACCGCCTTCACAAGAGCGGGCCCGTCGTCGGTTCCCTGCTGCTCGGTCTGTACGACGACGGGGGCGCCCTCCAGCACGTGGGGGTGAGCGCCGCCTTCCCGATGAAACAGCGGGCACAGCTGGTGGAGGAGCTGGAGCCGCTGCGCATGGAGGACGTCGAGCGGCATCCCTGGGCGGCCTGGTCGCAGGAGTCGGCGCACGAGTCCGCGCGGCTGCCGGGCGCGCCCAGCCGGTGGTCGACGAAGAAGGACTTCTCCTGGGTGCCGCTGCGTCCCGAACGGGTGGCGGAGGTGGCGTACGACCACATGGAGAACGGCGTGCGGTTCCGTCACACGGCCCGCTTCCGCCGCTGGCGCCCGGACCGGACCGCGGAGAGCTGTACGTACAGCCAGTTGGACGAGCCCGTCGGGTACGACCTCGCGGAGATCCTCGGCCCGCAGAACTGACTCCGTCACCCGCACAACCGACCCGCGCTCCGATCGGTCCAACAAGTGGGCTGATCGGCCCAACTCGGCGCACGCGATAGAAGTGAGCGGGTATGGCCACCGATGAACCTATGAGCGCACCATCGATGGCACGGGACAGGGTGGCACGTTGAGCATGCGACAGATGGCGCGGACGCGGTGCGGCGCGATGACGGCGGCGCTGCTGACCGTCGCCGCGGCCGGCTCTCTGATGACGGGCTGCTCCTCGGGCGGTAGCGCCACCGACGACGGACGTGCCCCGGCACCGAACCGCATCCAAGGGCAGGAGACGGGACCGGCCCAGACCCCCTCGGGCGCCGCCAGTGCCGGTCCCGTACTCGCCGTGAAGATCGACAATGTGACTGCGGCGCGCCCTCAAACGGGTCTCGACGCCGCGGATGTCGTCTACGCGGAGCAGGTCGAGGGCGGTCTGAGCCGGCTGATGGCCATCTACGCGAGCAAGCTGCCCAAGGCCATCGGGCCGGTGCGCAGTGCGCGCGAGTCGGACCTGGAGCTGCTGCGCCAGTTCCACACGCCGACGCTCGCCTTCTCGGGTGCCCAGCACAAGCTGCTGCCGGTCATCGCCAAGGCGCCCCTGCACGCGGTGTCGGCCGACGAGGGCTCCAGCGCGTACTACCGCAGTGCCTCCAAGGTCGCCCCCCACAACCTCTTTCTGCACCCGCAGCAGCTCATGCGCTCCGCGCCGGGGGCCGCCGCCCTCACCACCGGGTTCCACTTCGGTGCCGCCCCGGCGGGTGGGAGCCCGGAGACCTCCCGCACGGTGCGCTTCCCCGCGGCCCGCTTCACCTTCGCCTGGTCGGCGAGCAAGCACCGCTGGCTGGTGTCGATGGACGGGACGCCGACGGTGACGACGGACGGGAAGCGGGTGGCGCCCGCGACCGTCGTCGTGCAGTACGTGAAGGTGCGCAACTCCAAGTACCACGACGTCCTCGGCAACAACACGCCGTACACGGAGACGGTGGGCTCGGGCACGGCGAAGGTGCTGCGCGACGGCAAGGTCTTCGACGCCGACTGGAAGCGCCCGACCGCCGGCGACGGCACGGACTTCACGACCACCGACGGTGCGCCGATGAACTTCGCGAAGGGGCAGGTGTGGGTGGTCTTCGCCCAGGCATGACGACGAAGCCGTGACCGTGGCGGGCGACGGGACTTGTGGGACTCATGGGGCTATCGGGCTCATCGGGCGGCGGGGCCTACCCGATGACCACCACTCGTGCCCACGCGGGCGGTGAGTCCGGTGTGTAGTCCGGATCGTCCTCGTCCCCCGACCCGGCCGCCGACTCCCGGGGGAACAGACCCACCACCGTCCGGCACGGTGGCCGGTCCGGCCACGGCGTCTGCCCGTCCGTCAGAACCACGACGACGTCCGGTCGGGGCTGCGCCCGGAGCGCCTTGGCGAAGCCCGTGCGCAGGTCCGTACCCCCGCCGCCCACCAGCGGTATCCCCTCGGCACGGCACAGCGGGTGCGCGATCGGGGCCGCCGCGTCGCAGGGCACTACGGTGACCAGGTCGCGGCGGCCGCCCACGGCGCGGGAGATGGCGGTGACCTCGAGGAGCGCGCTGCCCAGTTCGGCGTCACTGACCGACCCGGAGGTGTCGATGACCACGCAGACCCGAGGCGGCCTGCGCCGCAGGCTCGGCAGCACGGCCCCGGGCACCCCGGCCGAACGCCGCGACGGCCGGCCGTACGTGTAGTCCTCCCCCACGCCGGAGGCCGAGGCCGCCGAGCGGACCGCCGCGCCCAGCAACTCGCGCCAGGGCTGCGGCGGGTGGAACGCCTCGTCCGCCCACCGCCGCCACCCGTTCGGGGTGTCTCCCGGACGGGCGGTGATGCCCTGCGCCACCCGGAACCGGACCGCGTCCTGTTCCTGCGGGCTGAGGCCGTGCGCGCCGTCCGGGCCGAGGTCCCACTCCCGTTCGAGTCCGTCGGCGCCGCTTCCGCAGTCCAGCCAGGCCAGGCTCTGGGTGAGCGCCCCGAGGCGGAACTGGCGCAGGTAGTCCTCCATGAGCTGTCCCTCGGGCAGCTTCAAGAACCCTGGCGTGACGACGCCTTCGGGCCGGAGCAGTCCGTCGCCGAACGCGTCGTCGTTGATCTCGCAGTCCGCGGCGATGTTCATCCGCAGCCGTTCCCCCGGGCCGGTCAGTCCGCGCTCCCGCGCGACCCTGTCCCCGCGCCCGTGATGGTCGCGCAGGAGGTGCGACACCTCGTGCACCCACACCCCGGCCAGTTCCTCCACCGGGGTCCGGTCCACGAACGCCGGCGAGGCGTAGCAGCGCCAGTGCCGGTCGACGGCCATCGTCGGTACGCGCCGCGACTCCACGGTGTGCAGGGCGAACAGCGCCGTGGCCAGGTAGGGCCGGACCCGGGCGGCGTGCAGCCGGGCGGCGAAGAGCTTGTCGAGGTCCAGTGTCCCCGGTGCGGGCGCGGGCGCCGTCATCGGCCGGCCTTCGCGGCGGCCGCGGTCCGGGCCGCCGCCCGGTCCGCCCGTCGGGACAGGGACACCGCTCCGGCAAGCCGCTCGATCGCTGCCGGAACGTCCCAGTCCTCCTGGCGCAGCGAGGCGAGTGTGGTCGCGGGGACGACCACGAGGTCCGGGGCTCCGGTCTCCAGCGCCCGCACCAGAAGCGCCCATGCCGCGTCCCAACGGGACTTCTCCGGACGCCCACGGACCGCGGCCACCACACCGTCGAGCACGGCTTGGCGGAGGTCCCCCCGCTCGGGCAGGTCGGCACCCGCCGGGTCGGCGAGCAGCGTCTCGGGGTCCGGGAGGTCCATCCGGTCCAGGCTTGCCAGCAGTTCCAGCCCCGGACCGTCCCCCACTGTGCCCCTGACCAGCAGGGAAAGCACTTCCCGGGAGGAGCCGGCCGCGGTGGCGAAGGCGATGAGGCCCAGGGTCATCTCCCAGCTTCGGGGCGACGGCCAGGGGCCGCCCCGGCGCGTCTCGTTGCTGGGCAGCCGGTGCACGAGCCCAGGCCGGGCGGAGAGGAGCCCGCACACCGCGCGGCGGGCGACGTCCACGGCCTGAGGCAACCGCTCCGGGTCGAGCCGGGGCAGCGTCGCCCGCGGCCACGTCCCACCGAGGCCGCGTACCACGACCTCGTGGTCGTGGGTCCACTGAAGATGCACGAACCGGTTGGCCAGCGGCGGACTCAGCTCCCAGCCGTCGGCAGCCGAGGA
The DNA here is from genome assembly GCF_042959425.1 of Streptomyces sp. NPDC007896. Taxonomy (NCBI): domain Bacteria; kingdom Bacillati; phylum Actinomycetota; class Actinomycetes; order Kitasatosporales; family Streptomycetaceae; genus Streptomyces; species Streptomyces sp. NPDC007896. The sequence goes on from NZ_JBIBKX010000022.1 coordinate 130,997, forward strand.
CCGCGGATTGGCGGCAGCCACGATCCGGACCTCGGGCGGCAGTTGCAGGGCGCCGATCCGCCGCTCCAGGACGAGGCGAAGCAGGGCGGCCTGGACGGCCGGTGGCGCGGTGGACAGCTCGTCCAGGAACAGCAGCCCTCGGCCCGCCCGTACCAGTCGCACGGCCCAGTCCGGCGGGGCCATCGGGACACCCTGCTGCGCGGGATCGTCTCCGACGATGGGCAGTCCGGAGAAGTCGGACGGCTCGTGCACGCTGGCGATCACGGTGGTCAGCGGAAGGTCCAGGGCCGCGGCGAGCTGTGTCAGGGCCGCGGTCTTGCCGATCCCCGGCTCACCCCACAGGAGCACGGGCAGGTCGGCGGCCACGGCCAGCGTCAGTGCCTCCAGCTGGATGTCGGGGCGCGGTTCGGTGCCGGCGTCACGCAGCAGGGCCAGCAACGCGCCGGCGACGTCCATCTGAGAGGCGGGGGCCGGGTCGGACGGAGTGTCGGTCACAACGAATGGTGTACATGTGGGCATATTTCATCACCTTTGGGTCGTGGTGGAACAAGCGGGTGGGTGCTTGGCGGGTGGCCGGTGGGTGCTCGGTGGCCGGGTCGGCCCAGGAGGGGGCGGAGGTCCCCGGGTCAGCGAGAGGTCGTATGGCGCGGGTGCGCTCGGTGCCCACGGGGGCGGTCGGGGCCGGGGAGCAGGCGGCCGGATCCGGGGCCGGGGCCGGTCATGCCCGCCCTGAACAGGCCGTACGTGATCCGCCGTAGCGCGGCCGCCTCGAGCTCGTCCCGTAGAGGGCCGCTGCGCAGCACCGCGTCCGGACCCAGCAGTCTCTCGACGACGTCCAGCGCACCGGCGGTGTCGCCATGGATCAGGCGTTCGCGGACACCGGTGAGACAGTCCGGACGACGGTGCGCCTCGTCGATGGCCCGCAGGCAGGGAAGCGGCGTCCCGCTCAGAGCGACCAGCAGTTCCTCCCGACGGATCTCGGCCGGGTCGTGGTCCAGCGGCGCCAGCACCCCGTCGACCAGGCCGATACGGTGCTGGGCTCCCCGGCAGTCCACCAGGCGCGCCTGCCCGGCCTGGTCCGATGCCCGGGAGGCACCGGCCGGGACATGCCCCAGCGCCCGGGAGGAAGCCGTCGGCGAATGATCCGGCACCAGTGCCGAGGCGACCAGCGGATGCAGCCGATCGACCTCGATCGAACCGGTGCGGATCAGTTCCAGATCGGGCAGCAGCCAGGTGGCCGCGTCGGGCAGGACGGGCAGCGCGGAGACACTGCCGTCCCTGGGCACCGCCGCGATCCGCATATCCGGCGGCCCGACGCCGTCCCTGTCCGCGACCACGTCCAGGACCAGCCGGTCCCGGGCCCCGAGCCGCACGGTGACGGTACCGGCCGTCCGCCCCTCGGCGTGGAGCAGAATCCCCGCCTCGGCCGCCCACCGATCTACGGCACACCCGCGCCCCCGCGGCACGAACCCCAGCGGATCCGGGTTCTCGGGGCGGTCGTCGGCGGGCAGCCGGTCGGCCCCGGACCGCATCCGCAGCTCATCGGTCCTGCGCGCGTCCCACAGATGGCGGTGCAGGTCGAGACGGAACCGGCGGCTGGGACGGGGGTGCGGATGCCGGCGGACACCGGCCTCGAAGTGGGATCGGCCGTGAGATCCGTCGTGCGGCCCATCTCGGGGTCCGTCGCGGGGTCCGTCGCGGGGTCCGTCGTGCGGTGCGGCCCACAGGGCGAGGCTGATCCGCTGGCCGCCGTCCGCCCAGGCCGGCGGAGTGCGGACCACGAGGTGCACCGGACCTACGCCGTCACGGCCTTGGGCGTCGTACCGAGCCAGGGCGATGGTCAGCCCCGGACGGAGCAACCCGTGCGGAGCGATCCTCGGCATGTGCCAGCGCAGCAGGTCGGGAGCCAGATGGCGGAGATCGGCCCGGACCCGAGCCGCGAGGTCGTGGCCGTAAGTACGCGCCACGGAACGCAGATTGAGATCGACATCGATGCCTGCGGCGGCGCACGCCCCCGCCCAGTCCCCGGCACGGCGGCGGGCGGTCGCAGTCTCGATCATGGCGGGCGGCACGGCGAACTCTCGCACGGGCAGCCAGAAGGAAAGGCGGGCATCCCCATTCGCGGTCTGAGTGAGCATCAGCACTCACCTTGCGCGGATGGGACCCCCGTTCTGCCGACAGAGTGAGTCATCATCGCGGGGAGCGTAGCGCTCCTGACCGTGATCTGTCAGATGTTTTCGCCTGGCACCTTCTGGTGAGGGAACGCCTAGCGTTGCGCAGTGAGGGGTTCCGTCGGGTTGCGCAGCCCCTCCGCGGCGTCCGAGACACGCTGGATGAGGTCGAAGAAGACGGTCTGCTCCTCGGCGGAGAGCGGGGCCAGGAAAACCTGGTTCATACGCGCCGTACGCACGGTCAGCTTGCGGTGTGTACGCGCCCCCTCGTCGGTGAGGCGCAGCAGGAAGCGCCGGCCGTCCTGCGCATCGCGCACCTTGTCGAGCAGGCCCCGGCGACTGAGCCGGCTGATGACCTCGGCGATGGTCGACCGGTCCAGGCCCACCCGCTCCCCCACCGTGCGCTGATCCAGTCCCGGCTCCGCGACCAGCGCGTTCAGGACTGCGAACTGCGGCGAGGTGATCTCCTCGGAGACCATCGTGTTCCACAGCAGATAGTGGGCCTGCTGGAGTCGCCGGGCGAGGTGCCCGGGGTGGGTGGTGAGGTCCACCGCGGCCATGTGCGCTCCCCCTGGGTGAGTCCGTCATTTCGTTGGTGCACTGAACGATACCGCGCATCGCCCGGATGCGTACGGGCGTGCCCATGACCGTCCACCCGCCGATCTCCTGGAGGTCTTGACGGCTCGGGCCGCTGATGGCAGCGTGAGTGAAACCTCGCAGAAATAATCAGTGCCCTGAGTAATTGAGGGTCTGGACGCTTGGAAGAGATGGGGCTTCACGGATGGACAAGGTGGTCGCCACAGCCCTGGAGGCGGTGGCCGATGTGCCGGACGGCGCGACCCTCGCGGTCGGCGGTTTCGGGCTGAGCGGTGTGCCGAACGTGCTGATCGAGGCGCTGTACGAGCGCGGGGTCGGCGGCCTGGGCGTGGTCTCCAACAACTGCGGGGCGATGGAGTCCGGGCTCGCGGTGCTGCTGTCCGCCGGGCGGATCGCGCGCGTGACCGGCTCCTACATCGGGGCGAACAAGGAGTTCGCGCGGCAGTATCTGGCGGGTGAGCTGGAGGTGGAGATGATCCCGCAGGGCACGCTCGCGGAGCGGTTGCGGGCGGGCGGTGCGGGAATCCCGGCCTTCTACACCCCGGCCGGGGTGGGCACCCAGGTCGCGGACGGCGGCCTGCCCTGGCGCTACGACGGCTCCGGCGGGGTGGCGCTGGCGTCGCCGCCGAAGGAGGTGCGCGAGTTCGACGGCACCGAGTACGTGATGGAGCATGGTATCCGCACCGACTTCGCGCTGGTCCGGGCGGCGAAGGGCGACCGGCACGGCAACCTCGTCTTCAGCAAGTCCACCCGGAACTTCAACCCCCTCGCGGCGATGGCGGGCAGGGTGACGATCGCCGAGGTGGAGGAGCTGGTCGAGCCCGGCGGGATCGACCCGGACGCGGTGCATCTGCCGGGGGTCTTCGTGCAGCGGGTCGTCGCGCTGACTCCGGAGCAGGCCGCCGCGAAGATGATCGAGAAGCGGACGGTGAGCGGCTGATGGCGTGGACACGCGAGGAGATGGCGGCCCGTGCGGCACGCGAACTCCAGGACGGCCAGTACGTCAATCTCGGCATCGGACTGCCGACGCTGATCCCCAATTACCTCCCGGCCGGCGTCGAGGTGATCCTCGAGTCGGAGAACGGGATCCTCGGCACCGGCCCCTACCCCACCGAGGATCAGGTCGACCCGGACCTCATCAACGCCGGCAAGGAGACCGTGACGGTCCTGCCCGGCGCCTCCTTCTTCGACTCGGCGCTGTCGTTCTCGATGATCCGGGGCGGGCACATCGACGTGGCCGTGCTCGGCGCCATGCAGGTGTCCGCGGGCGGCGACCTGGCGAACTGGGCCATCCCGGGGAAGATGATCACCGGGATCGGCGGCGCGATGGACCTGGTCCACGGTGCCCGCACCGTCATCGTCGTCATGACCCACACCGCCAAGGACGGCACCGCGAAGATCCTTCAGGAGTGCGCGCTGCCGCTCACCGGCAAGGCGTGCGTCAACCGGATCATCACCGACCTCGGCGTCCTCGACGTCACCGACGAGGGGCTGGTGCTCATCGAGACCGCGCCCGGCGTCACGGCCGGAGAGATCATCGCCAAAACCGACGCCAAGCTGACCGTCGCGGAGGGCCTGCAGTGAAAACCGTGTACATCGTCGACGCCGTACGAACCCCCATCGGCCGCTACAACGGCGCCCTGGCGAGCGTCCGCCCGGACGACCTCGCCGCCCACGCCGTCCGGGAACTCCTGGCCCGCACCCCGGACCTGGACCCCGCCCGGATCGAGGACGTCTACCTCGGCAACGCCAACGGCGCCGGTGAGGAGAACCGCAACGTCGCCCGCATGGCCGCCCTGCTCGCCGGCCTGCCCACCACGGTGCCCGGGGTGAGCGTCAACCGGCTGTGCGCCTCCGGACTCGAAGCCGTCATCCAGGCCGCCCGCGCCATCGCCGTCGGGGATGCCCACATCGCCCTGGCCGGCGGTGTGGAGTCCATGACCCGCGCCCCCTACGTCCTGCCCAAGAGTGACCGGCCCTTCCCCGCCGGACATACCGAGCTGTACTCCACCACCCTCGGCTGGCGCATGGTCAACCCGAAGATGGACCCCCAGTGGACCATCCCGCTCGGAGAGTCCGCCGAACTCATCGCGGACAAACACAAGATCGGCCGCGAGCAGCAGGACGAATACGCCCTGGGCAGCCACCGCAAGGCGGCGAAGGCCCAGCAGGAGGGCCTGTTCAACCGCGAGATCACCCCCGTGCCGATCCCCCAACGCAAGGGCGACCCGGTCGTCTTCGCCGCCGACGAATCCGTCCGCCCCGACGCCTCCCCCACGGCCATGGCCAGGCTCAAGCCGTCCTTCCGCACCACCGACGGCACCGTCACCGCGGGCAACGCCTCCCCCCTCAACGACGGCGCCGCCGCCCTCCTCCTGACCGACGAGGAAGGCCTCGAAGCCACCGGCCGTGAGCCCCTCGCCCGTATCCGAGCCACCGGCGTCTCCGCGACCGACCCCCAGTACTTCGGACTCGCCCCCGTCGAAGCCGTCACCCGCGCCCTGGCCAAAGCCGGCAAGACCTTCGCGGACCTGTCCGTCCTCGAACTGAACGAGGCCTTCGCCGCCCAGGTCCTCGGCTGCCTCGCCGAATGGCCCGAGTTCGACCCCGCGATCCTCAACCCCCAGGGCGGCGCGATCGCCCTCGGCCACCCCCTGGGCGCATCCGGCGCCCGCCTCGCCGGCACGGTCGCCCACCAGCTCGCCCGTCAGGGCACCGGCACCGGCGTCGCCACCCTCTGCATCGGCGTCGGCCAGGGCCTCGCCCTCGTCCTCGAACGATAGGAAGTCGACCATGGCCCTCACCCAGTCGGACATCGACGTCGAGATCAAGGATCTCCAGGACGCGTACGACAAGGCGGTCGCCGGCCAAGCGCCGGTTCGAAACCACCCGTCGCGCGACTACCCCCCGTACCGCAGCTCCCTGCTGCGCCACCCCAAGCAGCCGCTGGTCGCCGTCGACGGCGGCGACCCGGAGACGGTCGAGCTGTCGGGTCCGGTGTTCGGCGTCACCGACATCACCGAGCACGACAGCGACCTGACCATCCAGCACCGGGGCGAGCCGATCGGCGAGCGCATGACCGTCTCGGGCCGGCTGCTCGACCGCGACGGGCGTCCCGTGCGCGGTCAGCTCATCGAGATCTGGCAGGCCAACGCCGCCGGTCGTTACGCCCATCTGCGCGAGCAGCACCCGGCGCCGCTGGACCCCAACTTCACCGGTGTCGGGCGCACTCTGACGGATGATCAGGGCCGGTACAGGTTCACCACGATCAAGCCGGGCCCCTACCCGTGGGGCAACCACACGAACGCGTGGCGGCCCGCACACATCCACTTCTCGGTCTTCGGTACGGCGTTCACCCAGCGGCTGATCACCCAGATGTACTTCCCGAGCGACCCGCTGTTCCGCTACGACCCGATCCTGCAGTCCGTGACGGACCAGGCGGCGCGCGACCGTCTGATCGCCGCCTACCGGCACGATCTCTCCCAGCCCGAGTTCTCCATGGGCTACGAGTGGGACATCGTCCTCGACGGTCCCTCCGCCACCTGGATCGAGGAAGGTCGTTGACCATGACCGAGCGGTTGCTCCCCACCCCGTCCCACACCATCGGCCCCTTCTACGGCTACGCGCTGCCCTTTCCCGGCGGCGGTCAGGTCGCGCCGCAGGGCCACCCCGAGGCGATCACCCTGCACGGGTACGTGCTCGACGGCGCGGGCAAGGTGATCCCGGACGCCCTCCTGGACTTCTGGCAGGCGGCGCCCGACGGCTCCCTCAAGGGTGCCCCCGGCTCGATGCGCCGCGACCCGTCGACGGGCGGCTTCCTCGGCCGGAGCGGCGTCGACTTCACGGGCTTCGGCCGGGTCGCCACGGACGCCGACGGTCAGTACGCGCTGCACACCCTGCCGCCGGGCAATGCCGGACTTCCGTACATCAGCGTGTGTGTGTTCGCGCGCGGTCTGGTGCACCACCTCTTCACCCGCGCGTACCTCGCCGACGGCGCCGACCCGCTGCTCGACTCGCTCCCGGCCGACCGGCGCGCCACGCTGATCGCGGCCGAGGGCGCGAACCGGACGTACCGTTTCGACATCCGCCTTCAGGGCGAAGGCGAAACGGTCTTCCTGGAGTTCCAGTGACAGCTGCCGGCCCGGTCCGTTCCGAGTCCGATGGCGACGCCGACACCGGGCTGCTCGCCCCCGGGTGGGCGGGCTCCCCCGCGGCGTCCGTGACCACGGACGGCGCGTTTCTGGGGGCGCTCCTCGACGCGGAGGCGGCGCTGACCCGCGCTCAGGCGGGGCTCGGGCTCGCGCCGGACGCGGCGGCGTCGGCGGTGTCCGCCGTGGCCGCGGCGGACCTCGATGTCAGGTCGATCGCGCTGCGCGCCCGAGGCGGCGGCAATCCGGTGATTCCGCTGGTCGCGGATCTGACGGCGGCGGTCGGCAAGGAGCACGGGCCCTATGTCCACCGGGGCGCGACCAGCCAGGACATCCTGGACACGGCGCTGATGCTGGTCGCCCGTCGCACGCTGGACCTGGTCCTGGCGGATCTGGAGCGGACGGCGCGGGCCCTGGGCCGACTCGCCGCCGCGCACCGGGACACGGTGATGCCGGGGCGGACCCTCACTCAGCACGCCGTACCGACGACCTTCGGGCTGAAGGCGGCGGGGTGGCGGTCGCTCGTGCTGGACGCACGGGACCGGCTCGCGGTTCTCCGGCTCCCCGTCCAACTGGGCGGGGCCGCAGGGACGTTGGCCGCCTTCACGGCGTTCGGCGCCCTGGATCCGGGCGCGCTCGTGACGGCGTACGCCGGCGAACTCGGCCTCGCGGAACCGGCGTTGCCCTGGCACACCCTGCGGACTCCGATCGCCGACCTGGCCGGCGGCCTGGCCTTCACGGCCGGGGCCCTCGGCAAGATGGCGGCCGATGTGCTCACCCTCTCCCGCACGGAGATCGCCGAGGTCTCGGAGGGGAGCGGTGGCGGGTCGTCCGCGATGCCGCACAAGGCCAACCCGGTGACGGCCACCGTGATCGCCGCCGCCGCGCGACGCGCGCCGGGACTCGCCGCCACGCTCTACGGGTCGATGGTCGCCGAGGACGAGCGGCCGGCCGGTGCCTGGCATGCCGAGTGGGAGCCGTTGCGCGAGCTGTCGAGGCTGGTCGGAGGCGCCGCCCACCACGCCGTCGAGCTGGTCGAAGGGCTCCGGGCGAACGCGGACGCCATGCGCCAACACCTCGGTCTCACCCATGGGTTGATCGTCTCCGAACGCCTGGCCGTCGAACTCGCCCCGGTGCTCGGGCGGGCCCGCGCCAAGGAGCTGCTGACCCGGGCCGCCGAACGGGCCGTCGCCGAGCGGCGGCCCCTCGTGGACGTACTCGGCGAGGAGGCGGAGCTCAAGGAGCTCGACCTCGTGGAACTCACCGACCCCACCCGCTACACGGGCTCCGCGGGAGCCCTCACCGACCGTGCTCTGGAGCGAACGTGACCCGCAAACTGCTCAACCACCTCGCCGAGGGCCCCGAGACCGCTCCCCCTTTGCTCCTCGGGCCCTCGCTCGGCACGTCCTACGCCCTGTGGGACGAGGTCGCGCCCGAGCTGTCCGCCACCCACCGGGTGGTTCGCTGGGATCTGCCGGGACACGGGGGGTCGGCGCCGGACCTGATCGGGCCGGGAGCCACCGTCGAAGACCTCGCCGCCCTGGTCCTCGACCTCGCCGACTCGCTCGGCGTCGACCGCTTCGCCTACGCGGGCGTCTCGATCGGTGGCGCGGTCGGTCTGCACCTCGCCGTCCACCACCCGGAGCGTGTGTCGTCCCTCGCCGTCATCTGCTCCTCGGCGCACTTCAACGGCTCCAAGCCGTGGGAGGAGCGTGCGGAGCTGGTACGCCGGGAGGGGCTGGCCGCGCTCGCCGAGAACGCGAACTCCCGTTGGTTCACGCCCGGTTTCACCGTGCCGCGGTTGATCGAGGACCACCGCGACGCGGACCCTGAGGCGTACGCCGCCTGCTGTGACGCGCTCGCCGCCTTCGACCTGCGCGACCGGCTCCCCGAGATCTCCGCGCCCACCCTGCTGATCGCGGGCCGCCAGGACCCGGCGACGCCGCCCGCCCACCTGCGGGAGATCGCGGACGCGGTGGCCAGCGCCACGCTCGTCGAGCTCCCTGGAGCCTCGCACCTGGCGCCCGCGCAGTGTCCGGCGGCGGTGCTCACGGCGCTGCGGGCCCACTTCGACGGGGGCGCCAAGCGGGGCATGGAGGTGCGGCGTGAGGTGCTGGGCGACGCCCATGTGGACCGGGCGCAGGCCCGGCAGACCCCCTTCACCGCCCGCTTCCAGGACTTCATCTCGCGCTACGCCTGGGGCGAGATCTGGACCGATCCGACGCTCTCGCGCCGCGAACGCAGCATGATCACCCTGACCGCGCTGGTCGCGCACGGTCACTACGACGAGCTGGCCATGCACATCCGGGCGGCGCGCCGCAACGGGCTGACCCCGGAGGAGATCGGCGCCGTACTGCTGCAGACGGCCGTGTACTGCGGTGTCCCGGCGGCGAACTCGGCGTTCGCGACGGCTCAACGGGTGCTCGCCGAGGAGGAGGGCGACGACGGCGCAGGCTGAGCCTGCCCGTCCGCCGCGGACACCTCGTTCTCACGCACGGCCTGGCGGCTACCTCAGCCCTCTCCCCGTCGCCAGGACCTCCTCCGCCCTCGCCACCAGCCCGTCCGCCCCGCACGAGCGCGCCAGCGTCAGGCCCTTGCCCAGCTCCGAGACCGAGCGCGCCGCGATGCCGTACTCGACGCGGGCCGCCGCGTGTTCGTACTGGCACGGCGAGGCCTCCAGGTAGGTGACGGCCTGGGCGGCCAGGCGTACCGCGCGCTGGCCCGATTCGAGGGCCGCCGCGCAGCGCAGTGCCTCGCCGATCGCGGTGTCCGTGCCCAAGCGCTCGGCCTGGCGGCGGGCGTCGGTGGCCAGTGCGCCGGCGCGGGCCGGGTCGTCCGAGGCGAGCGCGCGGGCGAGGTCGAGCGCCCAGGGCGCCATCACCGTGTTGTGGTGGCCGCGCGCGGCGGAGGCCTTCTCGGCGGCCTCGAGTTCGTTGATGCCGTCCTTGACGCGGCCGACGGCGAGCAGCAGCCGGCCGCGTACGGACCGGGTGTCGGGCAGCACGATGGTGGACGGGTACGGGGGTGCGAAGCCGTACTGCTCGGCGATCGCCCAGGCCTCCTCGACGTCGCCGCGGGCGAGCAGCGTGTCGACGAGGCCGCAGGTGGCGGACCAGTACAGGGGCAGCCCTCGCCCGACCCGCTCGGCGATGCGCAGTGACTCGCGCAGGGTGGTCTCGGCGTCCCTGAGGCGGCCCCGCCTGCGGTGGGCGAGACCGAGGAAGGCGTGCGCCAGGGCGAGGTGGCCGCCGCTCCATCCGGCGCTCGTGTAGGAGCGCAGCGCCTCGGAGAAGAGGCTCTCGGCCCGGTCGAGCCGGTCCGCGTAGGCGTACGAACTGCCCAGCATCATGAGGAGTTCGATGCCCCACTCGGTGTCGGTCCAGCCGAGTCCGGGCGCGAGGCGGCCGTTGACGAGGGCGCGGTCGCAGAGTTCCACGACCTCCTCCGCGCTCTCGCCACGGGTCATCGCGTCGAAGCCGCGCAGTATCAGCAGGGCGCGCTCGGAGTTGTCGCGTCCGGTGCAGGTCTTGACGAGTTCGGCGAGGCTTCGGGAGCGTCCCGGAACGTGGTCCTCGCCCGCGTGGATGCCCTCCCACATGTAGTGGACGGCCTGAAGCCGCATCCGGGCGGGGCCCGGGTCGAGCCGGGCGGCCTCCGTGTCGACCGTGCGGACGGCCTCGTCCAGTTGATCGTTGTGGACCAGGGCCTGGGAGAGGCGGAAGACGGCGTCCACCCGCAGATCGCCGTCGAGGCCGGACTGGTCGAGCGCGGTGCGCAGATGGCGGATCGTGGTGGCGGGAGCGGTCAGGAGGGTGGCGCAGCCCAGTTCGTAGAGCACACGCGCGTGGACCTCCGGAAGCGGGGGTTCCGCCAGGGCGCGCTCCAGGCAGCGCCTGGCCGCGTCGGGTGCGCCGACGGCGAGGTGTTCGCGGGCGGCCTCGCGCATCTGCTCGACGAGTTCGGGGTCGTCGTCCGGGTGTACTTCGAGGAGGTGGCGGGAGGCGGCAGCGGCGCCGCGGCCCGATTCGGTGACCGCCCAGGCGGCCTGGCCGTGCATCGCGGTGCGCAGCGCGTCGGGGATCGAGCGGTAGACGGCGCTGGCGATGAGGGGGTGTACGAACTCCAGGTCGCCGCCGGTCAGTTCGCGGCTCGCGGGTTCGGTCGCGGCGAGGATGCGGGCCGCGCCGAGCAGTTCGGCGCAGCGCACGGCCTCCTCGCGCTGCATCCCGGCGAGCTGGGCGGTGAGGTCGAGGGAGATCCCGGTGCCGAGGATCGCGGCCGCCCAGGCGAAGCGGGTGGCGTCGATGCCGAGTCCTTCGAGGCGGGCGACGAGTCCGCGGCCGCGTGCCGAGCGGTTCAGGGCGCGCAGTTCGGCGGCCGAGGCCTCGACCGGTTCCAGCTCGCTGTCCTGCACCTTGGCGAGCAGTTCGACGGTCTCGTACGGGTTGCCGCCGGTGACCGCCCACACCTCGCGGCAGAACGGGGCATCCGCGTGCTCGCCGAGCGTGGCGCGGGTCAGCCCGGCGGTGGCGTCGGGGGTCAGCGCGCTGAGCGTGCGGACCGGGCGGGCCGCGGCGGCGACGGCCTCCAGCTGGCGGGCCCGCTCACCGCTGACGTCACCCGGCCTGCGGGCGACCACGACGAGGACGGGCAGGTCGTCGAGGCGCTCGGCGAACGCGACCAGCCACTGCAGGGTCTCCTGGTCGGCCCAGTGCGCGTCGTCGACGATCAGGACGAGGGGCCACTCGCGCTTGGCCAGCCGCCGCACCGCCGCGACCAGGCCGTCGCACACGCCCTGCGGGTCCGCCTGGCGCTCGCCGGGTTCGGCGATGCCGAGCGCGGGTCCGGCGATGTCGTACCAGTCGCCCAGGTATTCGCGGGCCTCTTCGGGCATCAGCGAGACGATGGCGGGCTGGAGGAGTTGCCGTATGACGTTGAAGGGAACAGAGGTGACGGTCTCGCCGCCGCGGGCCGACCACACCGTGCAGCCGTGGGCCTCCGCGATCCGGCGTGCCTCGGCGAGCAGCGCCGTCTTGCCGATGCCCGCCTCACCGCTGAACACCAGCAGGCTGCCGGAGGACGAGGCGTCCGCGCGCAGGGCCCTGACGGCCTCCACGACGTCGGCGATCTCCGCCTCGCGCTCCCACAGGGAGGACGAGGCGGCCGGTTCCGGCCGTGCCTCCGTCATGCCGCTACCTCCCCAGGTCGCCCGTACGACGTACAGACATTGAGCCTAGCCGTCCGGATGCCGATGTGGAGGCGGGTGGGCGCACCTGTTGCCGAGACGGGTGACGGGAGGTGTCCGCAGGCGACGCGGTGGGGCGCCGACCAGCCGTGGTGAAAGTTGTCGACAGTCAAAAGCCCCGAGAATGGCGCTGACTTTCCCATGGACAGCGAGGAGGAGGGACCCATGAGCGGCGCCCGCGTGCACGACTCCGTCCCGCACACCGCCCGTCCCGCGCGCCCGCGGCGCGGGGCGCTGCTGGCGGGCTCGGTCGGCAACTTCATCGAGTGGTACGAGTTCGGGGTCTACGGCTACCTCGCGACCGTCGTCGCGGCGCGGTTCTTCACCCCGGAGGGCGGCAGCGAGACCGAGGGTCTGGTGAGGACGTACGCGTCCTTCGCGCTGGCGTTCTTCTTCCGGCCGGTGGGCGCCGCGCTGTTCGGACGGCTGGGCGACCGCATCGGGCGCCGCCCGGTGCTGATCCTGGTGATCGCGCTGATGACGGGCGCCACAACGCTCATCGGCGTGTTGCCCACCTACGCCACGGTCGGCGCCCTCGCACCGTGGCTGCTGACCTTCCTCCGGGTGGTCCAAGGGCTTTCCGCGGGCGGGGAGTTCGGGGGCGCGGTCTCGGTGATGACGGAGTTCGCGCCGCCGGGCAGGCGGGGGCTGTACGGGTCGTGGCAGTCGTTCACGGTGGCTCTGGGGCTGCTCGGTGGTGCGGGCGTGGCGGCACTGCTGGCGACGGTGCTGACCGAGGGGCAGTTGAACGACTGGGGCTGGCGGCTGCCGTTCCTGCTGACACTGCCGCTGGGGCTGGTCGCGCTCTGGCTGCGGCTGCGGCTGGAGGAGACGCCGGCCTTCCGGCACGAGGGGAAGCGGGAACACCCGCCCGTGCGCGAGGTCGCGCGGACCGTCGTCCTCGGAGCGGGGCGCGTGATGGGCTGGTCGGCGGCCGGCTACACCTTCCTGGTCGTGCTCCCCTCGTACCTCCAGAACACGCTGCACGCCGGCTTCCGGCAGGCGCTGCTCGCCACGGTCCTCGCCAACCTCGGCTTCGCGGCCACGATCGTCCCGGCGGGCCTGCTCAGCGACCGGATCGGGCGGCGCCCGGTGCTGCTCACCGGCGCGGGACTGGTCGTGGTCCTGTCCGTTCCGCTGCTCAACCTCCTTCAGGACACGGGGACTTCGAACGCGGTGAAGGGTGTCGCCGTGTTCGGGGCGGGTGCCGTCGTCGGGCTCATGGCGGGACCGGGGCCCGCCATGCTCTCCGAGATGTTCCCCACGAGCGTCCGCCACACCGGCCTGGGACTCGCCTACGCCCTGTCCAATGCGGTGTTCTCGGGCTGCGCCGGCCTCATCATCACCGAGACGATGAAGCGGACCGGAAGCGTGGACATCCCCGCGTACTACGCGGCGGCGACGTGCGCCGTCAGTGCGCTCGCCCTGGCCACGCTCCCCGACAACCGAGGGAGTTGAGCACGTGCGGGTGATCGGCCTGATGTCCGGGACGTCGTACGACGCGATCGACGCGGCGGCGGCGGAACTGACCCTCGAAGGCGAGGACCTCACCCTGCGGCCGCTCGGAATGGTCGGTGAGCCGTACGACGGCGCACTGCGCCAGGCGCTCGCGGCCGCGCTGCCCCCGGCGGCCACCACGCTGGCCGAGGTGTGCCGTCTGGACACCCTGATCGGGCAGGCGTTCGCCGCGGCGGCGATCCGGGCCGACCGTGAACTGTGCGACGGCGGAGCCGAGTTGATCGCCTCGCACGGACAGACCGTCTACCACTGGGTCGAGGACGGCCGGGTGCACGGCACGCTCCAGCTCGGTCAGCCCGCCTGGATCGCCGAGGCGACCGGGCTGCCGGTGGTCGCCGACTTCCGCCCCAGGGACATCGCCGCCGGCGGTCAGGGCGCGCCCCTGGTGAGCCTGGTCGACCTGCTGTGGCTGCGCGGCAGGGCGGGGACTCCGGTGGCGCTGAACATCGGAGGCATCGCCAACCTCACCGCGCCGGACGGCACCGCCTTCGACTCCGGGCCCGGGTGCGCCCTCGTCGACGTGGCCGTGCAGGGGTTGACCGGGGGACGTCTGCACTACGACGTGGACGGCGCCCTCGCCGCCCGCGGCACGGTGCACGAGCCGTTGCTGGAACGCCTGCTCGCGGAGCCGTACTACGCGCTGCCCGCGCCCAAGACCACCGGCAAGGAGCTCTTCCACCTCGGCCATCTGCGCGACGCGCTGACCGGGTTCGGCACGCTCACCGCCGAGGACGTCATCGCGACCCTCACCCGGCTCACCGCCCGTACGGTCGCCGACGCGGTGCGCTCGGTGGATGCCACGGAGGTGATCGCGTCCGGCGGCGGCACCCGCAATCCGGCGCTGATGTCGATGCTGGGCGCGGAGTTGCCGGGAGTGCCCGTGCGCACGTCCGACGCTCTGGGCCTGCCCGCGGCCGCCAAGGAGGCGTACGCCTTCGCCGTGCTGGGCTTCCTGACCCTGCACGGGCTCACGGGCACCGATCCGGTGAGCACCGGTGCCCGGCATCCGAGTGTGCTCGGCTCGATCACGCCGGGGCGCGGCGGGCTGCGGCTGCCGCCGAGGGCGGCAGCGGCGCCGGTGCGACTGGTCCTGGCATGACATCCGCCGGTCGTGACGCGACACCCGGCGGCGCTTCCGGGGCGTTCTTGAAACGAATCTTCCGGATCCCTCTCATCCGCCTTTCACCCACGGCTCATACGGTGGGGCCATGACGCAGGTGACTCCTCCCGGTTGGTATCCCGACCCGGGGCAGACAAGTGACAGTCCCGCCACCGAACGCTGGTGGGACGGCAAGACATGGACGGACCAGACCCGCCCCGTCGGGTCCGCCGCCGCATGGGGTCCCCCGACGCACCCGCCGGCCGCCGGACCGTATCCGGCGCTCGCTCCGGGCGCCCCGCGGCGCGGACTGCGCACCGGCATAGCCGTCGCCGCCGCGATCGCGGTCCTCGCGGGCATCGGGGGCGGGGTGTACGCCCTGACCAAGAGCGACGGCAACGGCGGGAACAGCGCCACTTCCCAGGCCCCCGGCGGGCAGAACGGCGGCCAGGGCGGATTCGGCGGGCAGGGCGGCGGCAATGGGGGCCTGGAGGGCGGCCAGGGCGGCGTTCCCGGCGGCTCCGGAGGCTCGGGCGGTTCCGGGGGCCAGACCCCGGCACCGGGCCAGTCCGGGCAGCCGCAGCTCGAGGACGGCTACGCCACCGATCTGATCAGCGGCATCAGCATGCCCGTGCCCGACAACTGGACCGGCGGGAGCACCACGAAGGGTGCCGTGCTGTCGACCAAGGACACCTACAAGTGCCCCGGCGACACCTCGCAGGACTGTCAGCGCGGCGGCGCGTACTCGGCAACCGCCGCAGCACAGAAACTGAAGGCCACCACGGCGGAGGCGGCGGCCAAGGAGGACATCTCCAAGAACGCCACCGAGTCGTACGGCAAGGGCTACGGCACGATCACCTCGCACACGGAGCTCGCCTCCAAGGCGGTCACCGTGGCCGGCGAGAAGGGCTACCTCGTCCGCTGGAAGGTCGTCACCAGCAAGGGTGACGACGGCTATGTCGAGTCGCTCGTCTTCCCGTCCCCCGCCGACTCCAAGTCACTGATCGTCGTCCGCTTCGGCATCGACGTCAGCTCCAAGGCGCCCAAGGAGTCCGTGATCGACGACATCACCAAGGGCATCAAGGTGGCGTCCGGCCTGAGCGGCAACGGGCAGAACGTCTAGCCCGTAAGTCCAGCCCCGGACATGGATCGGCCGGGTGGGGTGCCCCTCCGCTCAAGAGGAACCCCACCCGGCCGGGGGGTGCGCGCCGCCCCCGTCCCCACGGTGCGGCGCGAGCAGGCCGACGTCCGGTCATCCCGCGGACGGCGACCTGAGTCTCAGGTCAGGCCGAGGGCCGGAATCACGACGGCCTCGACGAATTGTGTGAGATACGCCGCATCGGCGTCCCGCCCTTCCAGCACGGGACGAACCCGCACCACACCGAACAGCTGCGCCGGGATGAACTCCAGCGCCGGGTGGTCCGCGGCGACCTCGCCCCGGGCGACCCCGCGAGCCAGGATCTCCTTGACCGCGCGGATCTCGGGCTCGACGAGCGCGTCGCGCAGCGCCTCCTGCAGTTCCTTGTCCTGGAACACGGCGTGGCCGAGCGCCTGGTGCAGCTGGCTGTCGCGGCCCGACCAGTTCCCCGCGGCCTGCGCCATCGCGCGCAGGTCCCCGGCGAGCGTGCCGGTGTCGATGCCCGAGAAGCGCGGACAGCTGTTGGCGCGCAGGGCGGCGGCCACGAACTGCGGCTTCGTCTTCCACTGGCGATAGAGCGTGGACTTGCTGCACCGGGTGCTCGCGGCCACGCCCTCCATGGTGAGCGAGTCATAGCCGCACTCGCGGATCTGCTCGAGCACGGCGTCGTAGAACTCCTGCTCACGCTCGGGCGTGATCTTGGAGCGGCGCGAGGCGACGACCGTCTCCGGTCCGTCCGCGGCCTGCGACGTCATGGCTCATCTCCTCGCTCGTGTGGGTGGCTCGCCTGGTGTTCCGCTTCACACAGTGTATATCGATACGCCACTGTACCGGTACGCGTCCGTATCGGTACAGTGGCGTATCGGTACACCTTCGTATCGGTACACTTCCGTATCGGTACACTTCCGTATCGATGAGCCTTGGACAGGACCCACTCCGCTGTCGAGTGAATCTCGAGTGATCGAGTGGATTCTGTCCTGGGCTCACCGCGCACCACCCCAAGCAACACCGTCAGCAAAGGGGCCGGGGGATGGAATCCCGAACCGAGCCTGCGGAAGCAGAACCAGAGCCGGCCGCGGCGATACGGCGGCCGTCGCCGCACAGCACCGCGGCGCGGCCGCCTCTCGTACGTGAGCTCCTGCTCGTCGTAGGGCTCTTCGTCGTCTACAAGGTCGGCAGGCAGCTGGCCGACGGCCACACCGCCGAGGCCTTCCGCAACGCGAACCGCGTGTGGGACTGGGAGCGGACGCTCCACCTGCCGGGCGAAGGCTCCGTACAGGGCGCGCTGCTGCACAGCGACACCCTGGTGCACCTCGCGAACACCTACTACGCGACCGTGCACTTCCCGGCCACCGTGGCCTTCCTGGTCTGGATGTACCTGCGGCGCCCGGTCCACTACGTGTGGGCCCGCCGGGTCCTGGCCGCGGTCACCGCCGCCGCCCTGGCTCTGCACCTCACCTTCCCGCTCACCCCGCCCCGGCTGCTGGCCGCCGCGGGCCTGGTGGACACCGGACAGGTGTACGGGCCCACCGTGTACGGGGCGCACCCCGCGACCGACGAGATGGCGAACCAGTTCGCGGCGATGCCCTCGCTGCACTTCGGCTGGGCCCTGATGGTGGCGATCGGCCTGATCGCCGCGACCCGCTCCCGCCTGCGCTGGCTGTGGCTGCTGCATCCGCTGCTCACCCTGCTGGTGATCGTCGGTACGGCGAACCACTACTGGCTCGACGCGATCGTGGCGACCGCGCTGCTCGGCATCGCGCTGGCCGTGATCCGTCTGCCGCGCGAGGCCGGGGCGACCGAGGCGCACGCCCTTGTCGCCGCCGACGAGGCATCTGACGAAGCCGACGGAGAAGCCGGGAATTCCGGCGGGGCCGGCGGTGCTGGCGAAAAGGAATCCGTACCGGAGCTCGTGGGGGCAAGACGATGAACGCCACACTCGCCGCCGTGGTCCTCTCGCTCTTCTCGGCCGTGGCGTACGCCGCCGCGGCCGTGGCCCAGGAGCGGCTGGCCTCCCGGAACACCGACTCGGGCATGCTGCGGCTGCTGGGCAGCGGGGCATGGTGGTGGACCGTCGTACTGAACGCCTCCGCCGCGCTGCTGCACGTCGCCGCACTGAAGTACGGCACGCTCACGCTGGTACAGCCGCTCGGCGCGCTCACGCTGGTGGCCGCGGTGCCGCTCGGCGCACGGGTCGCCGGACGGCGGGTCAGCGCGGTCGAGTGGCGCGGTACCGCGCTCACCCTGATCGGACTGTCCGCGCTGCTGGTCACGGCGTCCGGGCCCGCGCCCGACGACGTTCTGAGCGTGCCGCAGGCGCTGGGCGTGGCGGGCGCGACGGCCGCCCTGATCGGCATGCTGTCGCGGCCCGGCACCCGGCCGGGGCTGCGGCACGCGACCGCCTCCGGGTTCGCCTCGGGTGTCGCCTCCGCGCTCACGCAGACGGTGACCGTGGCCGTGACGGACCGCTCCGGCCCGCTGCTCAGCGCCCAGGTGATCGTGGTGGCCCTGCTCGTCGCCGCTTTCGCGGCAGGCGGACTGCTCCTGTCGCAGACCGCCTACCGGGGTGGTCTCGGCGCCCCGCTCGCCGTCGTGACGCTCGCCAACCCGGTCGCCGCCGCGGCGATAGGCCTCTTCCTGCTCGGGGAGCAGTTGCAGGGCGGCCCGGCCGGCCTGCTGTTGGCGGCCATGGGCGCGGGCGTGGCGGCGTGGGGTGTGGTGACGCTGTCCCGCTCGGTGCCGGAGCCGGCGCTGCCCGAAGCTCTGGTGGGCAGCGCGGACGAGCACCCCGTCGCCGCGGTACTGGCGCTGGAGCCAGGATCGGCGGCGTACGAACCCTCGTTGCTGCCGAAGCAGTCCGACTCGGGTCAGCTGACGCCCCTTTAGGACTCCACGAGGGCTCCAGGAAAACGCACGACAAGAAGGGTGGCCGCGGAGAGTTCCGCGGCCACCCTTCTTGTCGTGCGCCGGTTCAGCCCAGCCCGCGGGCGTCCTGCTTGAGCGCCGTGTCGACGGTGAGCGCCGTCGCGACGACGAGGCTCAGCAGGGGCTCGGGAAGCTGGTAGTGGATCTGGAGGACGTAGTTGTCCGCCGTGGTGAACATCGTCTTGGCGAGGCCTTCCCAGGTCTTGGTGATCCGGGCGACCTCGTTGTCCGTGTGGTCGACGATGGCGAAGTTCCAGGCGCGCCAGTTCTCCGCCTTGATCGCGCCGACCTGCTGGCCGTTGACGTTGATCGCGAAGTTGATCTTCCCGATCATGTTCTGCTGCACGATCTCGCCGACGGGCTGCCCGTCCGGACGTTCCACGACCACCCGCGACTTGATGAACTTCGCGGGACGCGTGAGCCGCAGCACCGGCTGCCCGTGGGCGTCACGGATCTCCAGCTTGTGCGTCATGTACTGGTCGAGGCTGGAGACGAAGCGGAGCGCCTTCTTCAGACCGCTCTGGCCGACCTCGACGACCGCGCCGAGCAGGTTGCCCTGCTGGTCCATGACCTTGTACTCGTTGGTCAGCTCGATCAGCTTGGCCTTCTGGTTCACCACCAGGACCGGCTCGGTGAACAGGGTGCCACCGCCGGCACCACCACCCGCGACACCCGCCTGCTGCTGCACCTGCTTCTGCACGCGGGGGTCGGGACCGGCCGACGGCTGTCCGTACGGCTGCTGGGCCTGCTGCGGAACCGCCGGCCCCGACGGGGCCGCCTGGTCCGCATTGGTGTGCTCGGTCCACTGCGAGCCGTCCCAGTAACGCAACGTCTGGGGCGCCCCGTGCGGGTCCGGGTACCAACCTGCAGGTGTGTTCGAATGCGTGGTCACCGGGGCACACTACCGTGAGTTGGCCGGAATTTGACCAGAGGCGAGATATCCATCAGAAGGTGAGGATCGCCGGGTCACTCACACCCGCGTGACCGTTCTCGACATGTCCGGCGAACCGCCGCAAGAACCCCGCGTCCGCCGTGGACACGACGGTCAGGTCGTACCAGCGACGGCTCGCCCGCAGGTCCACCGTGTGCCGCACGGTCGCGCCCGCCCGCACCTTGAACGAACTCGGCCGCCCGCCGTAGCCGTTGGTGAGCTTGAGCTCGGCCGTGCCGGACCCCTTGTTGGTGAAGGTCAGCTCCACGTTCCCGTCGACGTGGCGCGCGGTGACCTCGGGTCCCGCGGACTTGCCGGGGCCCTTGAAGACGCGCAGGAAGCCGTTGGGGCCGTGCACCGTCAGGTCGTACGAGCCGCTGGAGTACGCCGAGTTCCAGGTGTCGGAGACGGTCTTGCCGGCCTCGGTGGTGTACGTCCAGGGGCCGTCGGTGCGGTTGCCGGAGGTGACGAAGAAGGCGGCGCCGGCCTTGGCACCCGAACCGAAGGCGAGCGTGAACTTCCCGGCCGCCGCGTCCGCCGAACCGTCCACGAGGGGCGCGTACTTGAGCGGGCGGGCCGGGCGCGAGCCGCGCTCCTGCCGGGGCAGCACGGGGTTCGCGGGCGGGGTCGGCACATAGTCGGGGTGCCGGTCGTGGTCCGGCGGCTGGTAGCCGTCGGTGTCCGGCAGTGCGACCGGCTTGGTGTCCTTGCGCGAGAAGTCGAAGGCGGCGGTGAGGTCGCCGCTGATCGCGCGCCGCCAGGGCGAGATGTTCGGCTCGTGCACGCCGAAGCGGCGCTCCATGAACCGGATGATCGAGGTGTGGTCGAGGGTCTCGGAGCAGACGAACCCGCCCTTGCTCCATGGCGAGACGACGAGCATCGGCACCCGCTGGCCGAGTCCGTACGGTCCGGCGGCACGGCTCGCGTCGCCCTTGTAGAGGTCCGGGCCGACGTCGACCGTGGACTTGCCCTGCGCGGCCGACTGCGGCGCGAACGGCGGCACGAGGTGGTCGAAGAAGCCGTCGTTCTCGTCGTAGGTGATGAACAGGGCCGTCTTCGCCCACACCTCGGGGTCGGAGGTCAGCGCGTCCAGAACCTGAGCGATGTACCAGGCGCCGTAGTTCGCGGGCCAGTTGGGATGCTCGGTGAAGGCCTCGGGCGCGACGATCCACGAGATCTTGGGCAGCTTCTTACCCTTGACGTCGGCCTTCAGCTGGTCGAAGAAGCCCTCGCCCTTGCGGGCGTCGGTGCCGGTGCGCGCCTTGTCGTAGAGCGGATCGCCGGGCTTTGCATTGCGGTACTGGTTGAAGTAGAGCAGCGAGTTGTCGCCGTAGTTGCCACGGTAGGCGTCCGGGATCCAGCCCCAGGAGCCGTTCGCGTCGAGGCCGTCACCGACGTCCTGGTAGATCTTCCAGGAGACCCCGGCCGCCTCCAGTCGCTCCGGGTACGTCGTCCAGTCGTAGCCCACCTCGTCGTTGCCGAGGACCGGGCCGCCGCCCTTGCCGTCGTTGCCCGTGTAGCCCGTCCACATGTAGTAGCGGTTCGGGTCGGTGGAGCCGATGAACGAACAGTGGTACGCGTCGCAGATGGTGAACGCGTCGGCGAGCGCGTAGTGGAACGGTATGTCCTCACGCGTCAGGTACGCCATCGTCGTCGACGACTTGGCGGGCACCCACTTGTCGTACTTGCCCGCGTTGAACGCGGCGTGCCCGTCGCTCCAGCCGTGCGGGAGGTCCTGGATGAACTGCAGGCCCAGGTTGTCGGCGGTGGGCCGGAAGGGCAGGACCTCCTTGGTGCCGTCCGACTGGTGCCAGACCGACTTGCCGCTGGGCAGCGTGGACGGGCGGGGGTCACCGAAACCGCGGACGCCTCTGAGCGAGCCGAAGTAGTGGTCGAAGGACCGGTTCTCCTGCATCAGCACGACGATGTGCTCGACGTCGTCGATCGTGCCGGACCCGTGGTGCGCGGGCAGCGCGGCGGCGCGCTCGATGCTGTTCGACAGCGCGGTGAACGCCGCGGTGCCACCGGCGAGTTGGAGGAAGCGGCGTCGGTTCACTTGAGGCATGACTGGGTGACCTCTTGTCCTGACGTGGTGCTGTGGATGGGACCTGCGCGGGGGGAGTGTTCCAAGAGGAACGAATGTCGGGGAAGACCCCGTGGCGGTGGTGTGACGCACAGGAGTCTGCGATGCGAACACCAGCGTGCGCGCTGTCCGCGCCGATGCGCGGTCTCAGGCGCCCTTGCGGAGCAGGGCGGCCCGGGCCACGGATTCAGGCGCCCCAGCGGTCCAAGACGGCACCGAGCCACGCGTTCACGCACCCTTGCGGAGCAGTGCGGTGATCTCCAGGCCGGCTTCCCGGTCCAGCCTGCCCGGGCAGTCCACGCCCAGCGCGAGGGCCAGGTCACGGCCGTGGAGGTCCACCGCGGACTCGACCAGTTCGGCGAAGGCGTCCATCGCCGACCGGCCCCGGCGCGCTCCGAGCGTCGCCAAGCCCAGCGCGATCACGGCGGACGGCCACCACCAGACGGCGACCAGCAGGTACGGCAGGCTCCAGGCGGTGAGGCGGACGGCGGCGTCGTAGGCCTCCCGCGCGGTGCGCAGTTCGGTGCGGGTGTCGGCGGACAGGACGAGCCAGAGCCGGGACCAGGCCGAGTCGAGGTCGAGCCGGTAGGCCTGGTGGACGCGCAGGTCGAGGGCGCGGACGCGGTCGCCGGTCCAGCAGGGGTGGGCGGGCTCCACCAGGGAGATCCGGTTGCGTACCGCGGCGAGCCGCGCGAGCTCGCGGACCGTGCCGGGATCCAGGGGCGGCCCCTGCTCGACGGCTCGCGCGTCCACCCGCGCGTAGGCGTCCTCGGCCGCCCGCCACCTCCCTCGGCGACGCTCGGTCAGCCGCCCGCCGAGCGGCCGTACCGGTGGGGGCCAGTGCCCCGTCCAGAGCCGCTCCACCGCCCCGCCGAGCGACTGGACGAGCAGGCCGAGTCCGGCCGAGGCGATCACCGTCGCGGAGGCCGCCAGCACCACACCGCCGGTCGACCGGCTCGCCGGATGCCCGGCCAGTTCGTCGAGCGCGCGGGTGACCCGGCCGACGTCGTACCAGTGCGCCTGGCCCAGCAGCCGCCCCGACCCGGCGACCGCGAGGAACAGCAGCCCCGAGGGGACGAGGTGGGTGAGCCAGCGCGCGGCCAGGTTCTTGCCCAACTCCGCGAGCACGGCGTTCATGACAGCCTGCGGCGGCGCATCGGCTCGCCGTACAGACGGCAGGTCTCCGGCACCGGTTGGTTCCGGGCCGGGGCCCGGCGGTCGCAGCGGTCCCCCGGGCAGACGTACGCCTCCACCACCGGGTGCCCCTCCACGGCCGCCGGGAGCCCACCGATGCCCGCGCCCCGGGTGAACGCGCGCAATCCGGTCGCCACCCCGCAGCGGCGCAGGAGTCGGTGGAGGGCGGCCTGTGGACCCGCCGGGTCGCCGCTCCCCCGCAGCGCCCCGAGGATCTCCTCCAACTCCGGCCGGCGCTCGACCGGCACAAAGCCCCTGATCTCGTCCAGCCGTGCGCAGATGTCCGACCGCACCGCCCTCGATTCGCCGTCGCCGCCGCCGGTGCGGATTTCCGCCATCCTTGCAACCTCCCTACACAGCAACCGAGTTGAGAGGATACTGGGCGATCACCGACGGTCACGGGGGGTGATGCCGATGTTCTGGCATCGACGCACGCGGGCACGGAGAGCGGAGCAGGACGGATCGGACGGACCGCGGTTCACGTTCCGGGCGATGCCGTCGGAGGCCGAGCTGCGCCGGGCGGCCGAGACGGGCTCCCCGCAGGCGCTGAACCAGTACGGCGTCAAGCTGCGGCTCGACGGGCGCCTCGAGGAGGCCGTCGAGGTACTCACCGAGGCGGCGGAACAAGGCAGCCAGGACGCCACCGCCAATCTCGCCCTGACCCTCCTCTCGCTGGGGCGCGACGACGAGGCCGCCGCATGGTTCGACCGGAACGGGCCGATGGGCGCGCTGATGGCCCGACGCATCCGCGAGAAGCGCGACGAGCGTGACGCTCCGGGCTCTCCCGGGCAGCACGGTTCCTGATGTCCGCCCCGTACGACCTGTTCGGCGCACCCGGGTACGAGCAGTTGCTCGCGGTGCTCGGCGCCGCCGAGGAGTCGCACACCCGGTACGAGCGCACCGGTCGGCTCCCGGACCTGGAACGGGCCCTGGTCCTCTTCGACGCCGTGCTCGACAGGACACAGAACATCGACCTCCGCGGCGCCGCCATGAACGGGGTCGGCACATCCCTGTGGTCCCGCTACGAACGGTTCGGCGAACCGGCCGACCTGGACGGGGCCATCACCCTGTTCCGCGAGGCCCTGGCCCCGTACGGGGCGGAGGTCACCGTCGCCACGCCCTCCTATTGGACGAACCTCTCGGGCGCGCTGCGGCTGCGGTGGCTGCGGACGCACGACGCCCGGGACCTGACCGCCTCCGTCGACGCGATCCGGACAGCCCTCGACTCGACCCCGCCCGGGGGCGCGCGACGCTCCAACCGTCTGGACAGCCTGGGTGACGCGCTGCTGAGCCTCTATCACCTGCACGGCGACTCCGCCGCGCTCGCGGAGGCCGTCGGAACCTTCCGGGCGGCCGTGGCCTGCGCCGAGCCGGGCACGCAGGAGCAGACCTGGGCCCGCTCCAACCTCGCCGAGGCGCTGCGTCTGCATCACCACCAGTCTCCCGACGGCGCCCCGGAGGCGCTCGACGAGGCGGCTGCGCTGGCGCGGGCGGTCCTCGCCGCAGTCCCGCGGCGTCATCGGCTGTATCCACGGTTCCTGTCGAACCTCGCCTCGATCCTGGCCGAGCGCCATCAGGCCCGGGCGGACCCCGCCGACCTGCGCGAGGCCGCCCGGGCCGCCCGCCGGGCGGTCGCCGCGACCCCGGCGGGGCATCCCAACCTGGTGCAGCGCAACGCGGTGCTGGCGACCGTACGGCGTCTGGAACTGATCGGCGCGGCAGATGTCGCCGCGCCCGCACCCGGGGTTCTCGACGGTGGCGGCAAACGCCGTCCGACGCGCCGCGAACGGCGGGCCGTGCGCGCATGGGTCCGGGCGACCACCGAGGCGTACGCCACCACCCCCGAAGGGCACGCGCTGCGCGGGATCGCCCTGCTGAACCACGGTTCCGCCCTGGGCACGCTGGCGGTGACCGAGGGCGATCCGCACGCCCTTGCGGCGGCGATCGACCTGTACCGGAAGGCCGCGTCCGACCCGACCATGGACGTCAGCGTCCGGGTGGGCTGCGCGCACCTGTGGGCGCTGAGCGTCATCGGCGGCGGTGAGAGCCGCTCGCCCGACGACCACGCCGCGGCCATGGAACCGTTCCGGCTCGCGGTCGAACTGCTGCCGCGCACGGCGTCGTACCGCATCGGACGCATGGACCGCGCACGCCAGTTGGGCAAATTCACGGGTCTCGCGCAGGACGCGGCGGCCTGTGCGCTGGAGCTGGCCGACCCCGAACTCGCGCTGCGGCTCCTGGAGCAGGGCCGTGGCGTGCTGCTCGCCCAAGCCCTCGACGCCCGCACGGACACCACGGACCTTCTGAGCCGGCTACCGGACGAACTCGCCGCCGAGTACGCCCGGTTGCTCCCCCAGCTGGACCGCCCCGAAGCCGCCGCCTTCATCTCGTCCGGACCGGCCGGGACCGGCGCCGGCCACCCGGCGCCCGGCACCCCGCTCGCGGGCGAGGACCGGCACGCCCTGGCCGAACGGTGGGACCGGCTCGTGGCGGCGATCCGACGCGAGCCGGGCTTCAGGGACTTCCTGCGGCTCCCCCGCACCGCCGAGATGCTCGCCGGACTCGGTGACGAGGGCCCGGTGGTGATGGTCAACATCAGCCCGCTGCGCTGCGACGCGCTCGTCCTGCGCGAGGGACGGGTGCGGTGCGTACCGCTGACAAGGCTCAGCCATGCGGAGGTGGTCCGCCGGGCCGACGCCTTCCTCGTCGCCGTCCGTACGACGGGCGACGCCACCCAGCCGTTGTCCCGCCAGCGCGACGCCCAGTCCGAGATCCGGGAGACGCTCGCCTGGCTGTGGACGGCGGTGGCCGAACCGGTCCTGGACGCGCTCGGGCGCCGCGCCGACGACGGGCCCGGCGGGGAGTCCCCGGGACGGATGTGGTGGATCCCCACCGGTCCGCTGACCGCCCTGCCCCTGCACGCGGCCGGGCGCCACGAGAACGACCGGGACAACCTGCTCGACCGTGCCGTCAGCTCGTACGCCCCGACCGTCAACAGCCTCGTCCACGCCCGGCGCCGCCAGACCGCACGACCGGACCGGCGGCCGACCGCCCCCACGGCCCCGCTGGTGGTCGCCGTGCCGGCGCCGCCGGGCGCGGGGCTCGTGCCGCTGGAGGGCGCGCGGGCGGAGGCCGCCCTGCTGGCCGCGCGACCGGGCGCCCGTCTGCTCCTGGACGAGCAGGCGGTACGCCGGACCGTGCTCGACGCGCTCCCCCACCACCCCTGGGTGCACTTCGCCTGCCACGCCGTCGCCGCCGACGACGGGGCCGCGACCGGCCAGGTCCTGCTGCACGACCACGACACCACCCCGCTCACCCTCACCGACATCGCCCGGCTCCGGCTCCCGGCCGCGGAGTTGGCATACCTCTCGGCGTGCGAGACCACCCGCGGCCGCGGCGAGTACGCCGACGAGGCGCTGCACATCACCGGCGCCTTCCACATGGCCGGCTTCATCCACGTCATCGGCACCCTCTGGGCCGTCGACGACGACACCTCCCAAGAACTGGCCGACCACTTCTACTCGGCCTTCGCACCCCGACACCCCTTCCCCGTCCATACGGCATACGCCCTGCACACCGCGGTACACGCCCTCCGGGACGCCGACGAGGGCTACCGCCTGAACCCGAGCCTGTGGGCGCCGTACATCCATGTGGGGCCCTAGGCGTATCGGCCCGAAGCACGCGTGAAGATTCTCCGCGGCCGAAGGTGCAGCCGGGTTCCCAGAGCGATGCCGAACTCACACGGCCCGGTACTGGAGGTCGGGCACGGTCGAGGGGGCGGGCACGGGCGCACGGGGCGGCGGCGAGGGCTGAGGGGCGCTGGTGCGCAAGGCGGACATGCGCCGCTCCTCCTGGTGCGTGCCGGGGCGCCCGGCGGCCGTCCATGCGGCGTACTCCTGGCGCACGTAGAGGCGGCGGCTGCGGTCGAGCGTGATCGCGTCGGGGTGGTGCGGGCCGGCCACCAGGCCGGGATGACGGCGGTCGTAGAGCACGAGTTGTTCGGCGGTTTGTGCGGCGGCGCCGTCCGGGCCGGGGCCGGGGCCGGCCAGGGCCATTCGGTCCATGAGAGCAGCCCTACGCAGCAGCCAGGCGCGTTCGGCGGCCGTCGCGTCGACCGGCGGGCCGGTGACGGTCCGGACTTGGCGGCCGTCGCGTTCGGCTCCGAGGGCGAGCACCTGATGCATCTCGCGGCGCAGGTCGGGGGCGTTCGCGTACGCCTCGTGCGCAGGCGGCGCGTCGATGGCCTCTGCGGTATTCGGGGTGACCCTCATGCTCACACCTCCGCCGGTACACCGAGGCCGCAGCGTTTGCAGAGCACCGTGTCCTGGTCGGGGTCGCCGTGGTCGAGGACCGACAGGTTCGCCGGGGAGGGCACGAGCACCTGCGCCGGGCCCGGGCAACGGTCGATGGGGCACGGCCTATGGGTCGCGAAGGCCCACGCGGTGGGGCCATCGGGTGATCCGGGGCCGGTCATGCCGAGCAACTCAGGCAGGCGCGGACTTCGCGTCCGCCGCGCGTCTGGTGGACCTCGGTCGACTGTGCGAGGTGCTGCACGATGCCGGTGCCGCGGCCGTGTTCGTCCGGGGCGATGTCGGGGCGAACGTGCTCCACGGCCGTTCCGGAGTCACTGACCACTATGTGCAAAGTGCCGTCGTCGAGGACGAGCAGCAGAGTCATGCGCTCGCGTCCGTACTGGGCGGCGTTGGCGGCGAGTTCGTCGACAATGAGAACGGCGGAGTCCCGTTCGCTCGCGGGAACACTCCAGGTCTCCAGCAGATCGGCCGCGAAGTGACGAACGGCGGAGACGTGCACCTCCTGCGCGGGCAGGGTGAGCAGCGCCTGGTGACTGCAGTGCCGGGTGGACAGCGAGCTCGGGCGGGGGGAATCGGTTACAAACATGATCATCTGGCTCTTCCGTGGATGTGCGGAGACCGGAAAGTGGAGAACCGCCAATGACTTCGAGGGGCGGTCGGTAGGCCGGATCCTGCAGGGGAGCGCTCATTCAGTTCCACGGGCGGCGCATGCCGAACGGTTCGGGTTGTTCACGCCTTTTGCTCAACTTCTTGCGAGTCAGGTCAATGCCGATGGCCGGGCCGAGCTCACTCGCCTCGGCCAGGCCCTTCTGAACCTCCGGACGCCGTCACCGGCCATCCGGAGGGCGTGCACGTCTGTCGGGGCACTCACGCATCAAGTGCGGCTGAGGACCGGCCCGTTTCGCGGGAGCCGACAGTCAGGGCGATCGGCTCCCGGGAGCCGTCGGGCACGTCCCGAGTAGGACCGGGGCGCCGCCTTCGACCTCCTCCGGGCGGAGGTTGAGGAGAACGCCACAGACCCCCACAGCCGAGCCCACCCACACACAGCCGGCGCGCCTTCCTCCAGGCACACCGTGAGGAGTCGGCCGGATACGCAGAGAGCCCGCCCGACGCGTCGTCGGGCGGGCTCCACGCCCCTCACGCCTGCATCGTGACCAGCTTCTGACCGTTGCCTGCGACGATCTCGAAGTGCTCGATGGCTTCCGGAGACATGGCAACCGCCCCTGGGATCGTGGTGCCGGGAGGGTACTCGCCTGCCCGCCAGGTGGCGCCGTCCGCCCTGGCCCCGCCGGGCCCGACCGCCTGCAGCCGGCAGGTGATTCCGGCGGGCGCCCCCCTGGCGGAGACCTGCAGGACACTGCCCCAGGCAGAGGGTGAGACCTTCACCGAGGCGGTTACGCCGGTGGCGGGATCGCTTCCGGAGAAGGTACGCCAGGCAGTAGGCGCGGTCGGCCCAGGCGGTGTCGCCTGACTGCCCACCGTTCCGACAGCCGCCAGCCATGTGCCGCCGACCGCTGCCGCGATGAACGTCAGGGAGGCGGCGGCA
The DNA here is from genome assembly GCF_042959425.1 of Streptomyces sp. NPDC007896. NCBI lineage: Bacteria > Bacillati > Actinomycetota > Actinomycetes > Kitasatosporales > Streptomycetaceae > Streptomyces > Streptomyces sp. NPDC007896. Next base: position 159,905 of record NZ_JBIBKX010000022.1, read on the forward strand.
CCGGCCAGTTGCAGACGCCAGGTCCTGCGGCGCCGGGCCGCGGCCTGCTGGAGCAGCCTCTCCAGCACACCCGCCTGCTGCACCGCAGGCACGGTGGGCCGTGCAGGCGAGGAGCCCTGAGCGCTCTCGGCCGCCCGCGCCACCAGCCGGTCGACCAGGTCCTCACCGGCCGCCGGCACCGTCTGGCCCGCAGCTTCGGCTGCGGTCACCGTCGCCAGCAGCGCGGGCAGTCCCGCCAGTTGGGCGTGTTCCGCCCGGCACTCGGCGCATTCCGCGAGGTGGGCGCGCGCTTGTTCCATTTCCGCCGGGGGCAGCGTGCCCAGGACGTATCCTCCCAGCACCACCCTGAGGACGTCGTGCTCCGCGCTCATGTTCGCCACCTCCTGCATGCCACGGTCATGGCTCGATGCCCCGTTCCAGCAGCGCCAGCCGCAGGGCGTGCAGTGCGTAGTACGTCCGCGATTTCACGGTGCCCAGCGGGATGCCCAGCACCCGGGCGGCCTCCGCCATGGTCCGGCCCCGGTAGTAGGTCTCCAGCAGGATCGCGCGATGGTCCGGGGACAGCGTCCGGATGGCATCGGCCACCGCCCAGCTCTGCAGTGCCTTCTCGATCTCGTCCTCGCCAGATACCTGCTCGGCGGCTCGCTCCAGCGCCTCGCCACCGGCCTCGGCCGGTCTGGCCTTCCGGGCCCGGTGGGCGTCGATGACCAGGTGCCGGGCCACGGTACACAGCCATGCCCGGGCCGGGCCGCGTGCCGGTTCGAACGCGGCCGGATGCTGCCACGCTCGCAGCAGCGTCTCCTGCACGACATCCTCCGCCCATTGCCAGTCTCCTGAGGTCAGTCGCAGCACGTAGTGGAACAGGGGGCCTGCGTGCTCCGCGTACAGAGTGCGCAGCAGTTCCTCGTCTGCGGTCGAAAGGGTCCCTTTACCAGAGACACGGTGCGCGGAGTCATCCGGATCGGTCCTTTGATCACGTTTTCGGGAACTCCAGGGCATAAGTCGATCATCGCGCATATGTATTGCTTTGTCGTGTAACGCGTGGCGTGGTGACAGCGACACTCTGTGAGCGCTGCGGGCGGCACGCCCCTGCCGGGTCCGACGACACCGCCAAGACCACGCGAGCGGAGCACCTGGGGCCGGCCGATCTACGAAGATCATCAAGAATCATCATAAAAAGTGCATATCTACCGAACCGAGCGCCCTCGCCGCCCGTGGAACCGGACAAGAGCCGATTTACGCGGCACTCCTCCTCCATCCGTCAAAGGCACGCGGCCGTGACGCGGCATCCACCACACATCACTGCGGTGGCGTGCGCTCAGCGGGCACATGCCCCCGTCTCTGCCTGATCAGCGAGGAACGAACACCATGCACCTGAACTTTCGTACACCAAGTCGGCGATCACGCGCCGCGGCCGGGCTGGCCGTCGCCACCGCCTGCGCGTTGGGGCTCCTCGGCGCATGCGGCCAGTCGTCGCATTCCTCGTCCACCGGAACCGGCGCCATCACACCCGGAGCAGGTCAGCACCAGGTGGCCGGGATGCCCGGTGCCGTCGGACCGGGGGATACGGCGAGCTCCGCTCCCGGCACCTCGCCGATGCCCAGCATGAGCATGCCCATGAGCCCCCCGAGCACGGGCGCGGCTGCCGCGCCGGTGGCCGGGGACGCCGTGGCGATCAAGAACTTCGCGTTCGCCCCGGCCACACTCAAGGTCAAAGTGGGCACGACGGTGACCTGGACCAATCAGGACACCGACGCCCACACGGTCACCAGCACGGGTTCGGGCGGCCCGTTGCAATCGCCAGCCCTGAACACCCACGCAACCTACAGCTACACGTTCACCAAGCCCGGCACCTATTCCTACCTCTGCACCATCCATCCGTTCATGACCGCCACCGTGGAGGTGACCCGATGACCGGCTACTACGACAGTCACGACAGCGCACCGGCCGACGATACCGAGCAGCCCACCACGGAGCACGGTATGTCCCGGCGCCAACTCATGCGCCACGCGGGGTGGTTCGGCGGCGCCGTGGTGCTGACCGTGGCCAGTGGAGAGGTGATCAGCCACATCGCCGACTCCCGGGAGACCAACTCCATGGCCGCCGCCGGCGCCACCGCGGCGGCGAACGGCTCGCTGCGGTTCGTGCAGGTCTCCGACAGCCATATCGGGTTCCATGGCCCGGCGAACACGGACGTGGTCGGCTCATTCACCGAAGCGATCAACCAGGTCAACTCGCTCGGATTCAGGCCCGACTTCGTCATGCACAGCGGCGACCTGACCCACCTGTCCACGGCCGGCCAGTTCGACCAGGTCAAGCAGATGCTGACCGGTATGCAGACAGACCGTGTCTTCACCGTACCGGGCGAGCACGACTCCATCGGCGATGCAGGCCGCGCCTACCGGAAGACCTTCGGCATGGGCACGCTCGGCGATGGCTGGTACAGCTTCGACACCCACGGTGTGCACTTCATCGCCCTGGTCAACACCCTGAGCCTGGAGAAGCTCGGCCATCTCGGCAACGACCAGATCGACTTCGTCCGCAAGGACATCGCCGGACTGTCGTCGGACACCCCCATCGTGGTCTTCAGCCACATCCCGCTGTTCGCCATGTACCCGAAGTGGGGCTGGAGCACCGATGACGCCCTCAAGATCATCGCCCTCCTGCGCCGCTTCTCCTCCGTCACCTGTCTCAACGGGCACGTCCACCAGCTGTTCACCAAGACAGACGGCAACATCACCTTCCACTCCGCCACCACCACCGCCTACCCCCTGCCCAAACCGGGCCGTGGCCCCGCTCCCACTCCGCAGGTCGTCCCCGCCCGGCAGCTCAAGGACGCACTCGGCATCCGCACCGTCGGCTACCGCCAGGGCGACCGCGAACTGGCCGTCAAGGATCAGAGGCTGGCATGAACACCCAAAGACTCCTTGCCCCCACCCTGCGATCGGCGAGCGCCGCCGCCCTCGCCGCCGGCGGATACATACACGCCCAGCTCTACGTCGACGAGTACCGCTTCATCCACATCATCGGTCCGCTGTTCCTGCTCCAGGCCAGCGTCTCCTTCGCCCTCGCCGCCCTGCTGCTGATGGGGACACCACCCCTGCTTCTGAGGGCCGCCGCAGCCGGCGTCACGCTCGGCGCCCTCGCCGGCTTCGCCGCCTCACGCACCGTGGGCGTCTTCGGATTCACCGAACGCGGCCTGCAGCCTGCCCCACAAGCCCTCCTCAGCCTCCTCACCGAAACCGGCACGCTGCTGCTCCTCTCGATCTGGCAGATGACCGTGACAAGACAACACCGCGCCGCCCGAACACCCGTCAGGACACCCCTCCGGGAGCGGGCCACCAACTGAACCACCACGGCCAAGCCGCTCGGGATGGCCCGGTTGGATGGCCCAGAACCAAGGAGTATCCCCATGCACCTGGAACCGCGCCCAGGAACCGCCCGGTCGAGCCCGCACCTCCGCGAACTGAAGGATGCCGTGCGCGCCCTGCTCGGGCTGGACGACGACACCGCCGTCATAATCCGCCAACTCACCTGCAGCGAAGTCGGCCGCCCACCGCTGGCAACCGTCGTCGCCGTGATGCCGATGGACGGCGAGGTCCACCGCTGGACACTTCACCGCCCCGCCGACCAGATCACCGAGAACTACCTGAGGGCCGCCCTGCTCCACCACGGACCGAGCTGACCAGAACAACCGAACGGCTTCCTCGGCCCTGGGACCTCGCACCTGAACAGCCGTTTCGCGGAAGCCCTTCCGCCTGGCAGAAGCCGCCTTGCCGAGTGGCCGCAAGCGTCACGACCCTGAATCCAACCACGGCACGCGGGGCGAGTGCGCCCCGCTCTCAGGGACGGGAACGCCATGCCTCACATGACCGCCTTCGCCAGGAACCAGTGGTACAGCTAGCGCACCTTTCTGACCTGCGCTTGTGTGGGGGCGATGAGGCTGTGACCTGCTAGGACGGGTTGCAGAGGCGTTCGGAGGCAGTCAGAGGAAATCGCTCTGATTCGACCCCGGTTCGACCCGGGTCGCTCGGAGGCAGTCAGAGGCAGCGACCTCTGCAACTGGGCTCCGGGGGACCTGAGTTGGCCGGTGTGGATCACGTGTGTGCGACTCTGGCGGTGCTCTGTTTCGATCTCGGTCGAGCTGCGATGGGGATGCCTGCCTCCGCTCGGTCCGGGCTTACGAGGGCTTCCAGGACGGCCATCCTGGGGACCTTGCCGGCGCCGATGGAGGTCGGTTCCGGATGCCACCCATGGTTTTAGCGGGCCTGGGTGGCGTCCACGTCTTTGCGAGACGACCCCACCGTGGCAGACAGCACCCATCACGCCCTCTCTCAACGAAACTCCACCGCATTCCGCGGCATTGTCAGCCACGCCCAACTGCCGTCGGCCGCAACCGATCTCATTCTGCTCGGCGACCTCACCGGCCGCTACGCCACCGGCAGTTACAGCCGACTCGCCTCCGACGGGCGGACCGTGATCCCGCGCGGGGACCGCCAGGGCGCAGCCGAGCACGGCCACCGGATCACCGCGGCCATCGCCTGCCACGTCGCCCGCGCCGGCGGCAGCATCGACCAGCTCACCCAACTCCTGCTGCACCCCGAGCACGAAGGCGGACGGCACACTCGCGGCATCGCGCTGCGCTCCGGGCAATCGCGCGCCCTGGACTACATCCGCCGGGTCTGGAACAGCGCTTCCAAGACGATCAGCACCACCATCGCGCTGAGCTCCCGGCACTACGCGTACGAGGTCCTCGCGTCACTGCGCGACCGGATCGAGACGACACCGTGGCGTGGTGAGCGAGGACGGACCGCGCTGCGGGTGCTGCGGGCACACCTGAACTTCGCCGAGATCGCGGGCGGCCCCCTGCACCACGCCAGTGAGCGGCAGACCGCCGAAGAAGCTGGCATCTCCCGCACGACGCTGCGAGCCGTCTATGAGACCGTCCTCAAGCCCCACGGCTGGCTGCGCCGACTGCGGGTCGGCCACGGCCGCGAAGGCTCGACCTGGTACCTGGACGCTCGGCCGTCTCGTTTCCGGACCACTCAGTACCCCCCCGACCCGGCACTTGAGGAATGGCCCACCCCTGAGACGGCCACGACGGCCGACATCGACTCCACCGTCCTCGGCCGTCTGATGGGCCACGACGCCTTCGCCCACCACGGCCTCGGCAGCTCCGCCCTCGTGATCATCAGTGCTCTGCACCAGCGCCCGGACCAGACCATCGGCGAGCTCGTCGGTACCTCCTCGGTCCCCCGCGCAACCACCTACCGGACCCTCAAACGCCTCGCCGACCACGGCCTCGTCCAGCACACCGGAGAAACCTGGGCCCTCGCGCCTCGTGCTCTGGAGGGCTTCGGTGACAGCCTCCAAGACCCGGACACCGGCCACACCGCAGCGCCGGCACAGGGCTGGGACATGATCGCCGAGCAGCACGGCACCAGTGGCGTCGCGGCCCATCGCAAAGCTCTGTACACGGCCGAGCGGGCGGCCTACCAGGAGGCACTGGACCGGATTGCGGAGCACCGCAGCAGGGCTCTCGTCGTCGTCCGCGACGGCAACCCAGTCCTGGTCCCAACGCCGCGCCCTGACGAGATCCCACCCACGTGGCACACCCCCGACGGGCGGGTCCTCGACCCGGTCACAGGCCATCCGGCCGCCGACTGGCGGGTCGCCACCGACGGCCGCCTGATCCTCATCACGCCCGCAGACCAGCGCAGTTACGACGAGCTGGCCGCTGCCCATGCCGAAGCCCTCAGCGAATGGGAGTCCGTCGCATGAACCCACGTCCCCCACTCACCTCCGACGCGAGCGAGGCGGTGACGCCCCGGGCCCTGCGCGAGCAGTACGAGTCCGGTGCCACGGTCGACGAACTCGTCGCCGCCAGCGGCCTGTCCTACGGCACCGTCCTCAACCGGCTGCACGACGCCGGGACCGTGATGCGCACGTCGTGGCAGACCCGCAGGATGCGCCAGGACCCACAAGCCCGCAAGCGACTCGCAGCCCACCTGCGCACTCTCTACGAGCAGCACGGCGCGACCCTCACCGAACTCGCGGCAGGCGCCGGAGAGACGAGACGTGCTGCCCGGCGCCTGCTGATCGAGGCCGGCGGCACCGTGCGCACCACCCAGCAGACTCTGCGGATGCGCGCCGCAGCGCGGGCCGCCGAACGGCACAAGCTCGCGCTGTCCCTGCGCGCCCGGTACGAGGCCGGAGCCACGGTGCCGGAACTCGCCAGGGAGCACAGCTACTCCGTCGCCACCGTCTACCGGCTCCTGCACCAAGCAGGCACCCCCATGCGGCCCCAACACCGCCACGGCCCCACTCGCCGTGAAAGGGAACGGCCATGAGCACACCCGACGGCGCTCTCCATCGCTCCGCCCACCGAATTCCTCAGCTGCGCCGCCTGTCCGAAGGCCATCCCGGCTGCAGCCACGGCGCGCGGGCACCTCCCCTGTCCGCACGCCGACGTGCCTACCGAACAGCTCCGCACGAGACAACACCCCTTCCCGATTCAGGAGATCAAGCACACGTGAACGAGAACACCCGTCACAAGACGCTGGCCGCAGCCACAGAACACGTCTGGGACGCGTTCGTGATCGTCGTCGGCATGCTCAAGGGCGGCACCGGCAAGACCACCTCGGCCTGGTTCATCGCCCTCTACTACGCCGTCGTCCTCGGCCTGCCCACGTTGCTGCTGGACGCCGACGCCACCAGCCAGTCCGCCTACGACTGGTTCAAGGTCGCCCAGGCCGCCGGCTTCGAGATCCCGGCCAACTTGGTTGTCGAGCGGTACCCGTTCGACGACATCGCCGAGTACATCCGCGCCAAGCGCGCCGAGTTCGGCGCGATCGTGGTCGACGCCGGCGGCGGCAGCGCCCGCATCTTCCACGAGGCTGTCACCGAGGCGAACCTGCTGCTCGTGCCGGTCGCCCCCACCAAGATCGAGCGCCGCAAGCTCGTGGCCACCTTCGACGAGGCCGAGCGCGCCGCCGCACGCAACGAGCACGGCGTCACCGCCCACGTCGTGTTGGTCAAGGCCGACGACCGCACCAGCCTGCCCAGCCGGGCAAAGGACCAACTCCTCGACCCTGACCAGGGCGAGGGCATCGGCCCGGACCGCGACGAGGCGTTCCCGCTCGCCGAGACCACCATCCACTCCTGGGTGTACTACATGGAGGCCTTCGGCGAGATCCCGACCGAGCTGAGCGAGTACGCCGAGCTGATGAAGGAACTCACCGCATGAGCGAGCGCATGAAGCCCCCAGCCCGCCGCACCGGTCGCACCCTCGGCGGGGCCAAGAAGACAACCCCGCCGCCCCCTCCCCCAGCCGCCGAGCTCACCCCCGAGCAGTTCGCCGCCGAACAGGCCGCTGCCCCGGGCGAAGGCCGTCCCGCTGTCGGCGAGCCGCAGGCTCAGCCCGCACCTTCCGCCGTTCTCGTCGAGAAGGCGGCGCAGGGCCGGACCGGCGCGGTACCCGAAGTGGCACAGGTCTCCGTGCAGCCGAATGCCGAGACGCCGAGCGGCCCCGTGCCGGAGCCGGCCGTAAGTCAGTCGGTTCGCCCGGACGTCGTCGCCCCTGCGGCGGGGACAGGGACCAGTGGCGAGCCGGTGGAGCGGCAGATGCCGCCTGTGGTCCCGGCTGCCGAGCCTGGACCACAGGCGGTCCAGCCCACGCAGCCGACCGAACCTGTTGCACAGCATGGCCCGTCGCCTGTCACGTCCGCGGCTTCCGGTGCGGCTCCGGCAGCCGAGGTGGCCATTCGCCCGGCCGCTCCTACGGTCCCAGGCGGTACCGCTTTCCCGGTGAGGACCGATGGCCCGGGATCACATCAGGAGCGATACGTGCAACCGGAGGCAGCACCCAGCGAGGGAACACCGTGGGCTCACGGCCCCGGCCGCCCCAAGGACATCCCCGAGACGGCCGTCATCCTCAACCAGCGCATCATCACGCGCGAGAGCCTCGACTCATCGGTCCCCGCCGCACTGAAGCTTAAGAAGCGCATCAAGCGCTTCGCGCTCGACAACGAACTCGACCACCTGCCCATCGGCGACATCGTCTCGGTCGCCCTGGACGAATGGCTCACCGCACGCGGCTTCTGACGCGGCGTACATCTCCCAGGGTGTCCGCGAACGCTCTCGTTCGCGGACACCCGTCCCACCGACTATTCCACTAGTCGACTAGGGGGTGTCCGACGGGTCGCTCGGAGGTGCCATCACTACCGAGCTGCAAGACGAGCTCGCCTCTAGGCACCTGGGGAAGGTTCAATGCCGGA
>NZ_JBIBKX010000023.1:0-163393 GCF_042959425.1 Streptomyces sp. NPDC007896
GCCGGAGAAGAGGATCACCGGCCGTTCGAACTCGCCCGCGACCTCACGGAAGATGTGCACGGCCTCGGACTCCAGGGCGTCCAAGTGCGAGAGCGTGAAGGTCTGTTCGACGGTCGCGGAGGTCACACGAGCCCCCTCGCCGCGAGCACCGCGTGCACCGAGTCCGCGGACTCCTGCGGGGTCTGCAGATGCGTCTCCAGCGTGAGCGCCGGGTCGAGCGGCGGCTCGTAGGGGTCGTCGACGCCGGTGAGCCCGGTCAGCCGGCCCGCCGCCTGCCGGGCGTACAGCCCCTTCACATCGCGCTCGCTGCACACCTCGACAGGGGTGGCGACGTGCACCTCGATGTACGGCGTCCCGCTCGCCTCGTGCCGCTCCCGGACGGCGTCGCGGCTGTCGGCGTACGGGGCGATCACGGGCACCACGGCGAGGACACCGTTGCGTGCGAGCACCTCGGCGACCAGGCCGATGCGCTGCACGTTGGTGTTGCGGTCTTCGCGCGAGAAGCCGAGACCCGCGGAGAGGAACCGGCGGACCTCGTCGCCGTCGAGGACCTCCACCCGGTGCCCCTCCGCCTTCAGGCGGGTACCGAGTATCCGGGCGATGGTCGTCTTGCCCGCGCTCGGCAGGCCCGTGAGCCAGACGGTGGCTCCCTGAGCCCTTGCCGTGGTGGTCATCCGTGCGGTCCTCTTCCTGTCCTGGCGTGCGGCTCCCGACGCTAGGTAAGAAACATGAGAAGAGGGACGGAAGAGGCTGAGGGTTCCCTTAGCGCCTCATGATGTAACCGAGGTCACACGTCGGTGGATTCGGTGAAGCTCGCCCCCGTGTCGCGCAGCCGCTCGTGCAGCGCCCGGAACACGGCGGCCGAGCGGGCGCCCGGCCAGTCCTCGGGCAGCAGCGCGGCGGGCAGCCCCGGGTCGGCGTAGGGGAGGTGGCGCCAGGTGTCCAGGGCGAGCAGATAGTCGCGGTACGCCTCCTCGGGCGGGGTGTCCGCGCGCCGCCGCCAGTCGTGCAGCACGGCCGCGTGCTGGTCGAGGAAGGCCTCGTGCTGCTTGGCGATCGCCGCCAGGTCCCACCAGCGCGCGACCGCGTCCGCCGTCGCCGCGAAGCCCAGGTGCTCCCCGCGGAACAGCTCCACGTAAGGGTCGAGCCGCAGCCGCGCCAGGGTGTGCCGGGTCTCCTCGTAGAGCCGCGCGGGGGCGAGCCAGACGCCGGGGGCCGCCGTCCCGAAGCCGAGACCGGCGAGGCGTGAGCGCAGTACGTGCCGCTTCTGCCGCTCGGACTCCGGCACGGAGAAGACGGCGAGCACCCAGCCCTCGTCCTCGGGGGGCGCCGTCGCGTACACCCGCCGGTCGCCGTCCTGCAGCAGTTGGCGGGCGTCCGGCGACAGCGCGTACCCCGCGCCGCCCGCCGCCGTACGGGCCGGTTCGAGCAGTCCACGGCGCTTGAGCCGGGACACCGACGAGCGTACGGAGGGCGCGTCGACGCCGACCGCGGCGAGGAGCCGGATCAACTCGGCCACCGGCACGGGGCCGGGCATGAAACGGCCGTACGCGCCGTAGAACGTGACGATGAGGGACCGGGGGGCGTGCTGCTCTGACACGTTGATCACTCTAGTGCGCGAAGATCACTTGGGACCGCCGCCGGTGGACAACTCACCCTTCGGCGCGGGCGACGACGGGGTCTCCCCGCTCGGCGGCGGAGCGTCCGTACGCAGCCGGAAGCGTTGCAGCTTTCCCGTCGCCGTGCGCGGCAGGGAGTCCAGGAAGACGAACTCGCGGGGGCACTTGTACGGCGCCAGCTCGGACTTGAGGAAGGCGCGCAGCGCCTCGGCGTCCTTGCGCGCCCCCTGCCTGAGGACCGTGTACGCCACCACGACCTGTCCGCGTGCCTCGTCCGACCGCCCCACCACGGCCGTCTCGACCACGTCCGGATGGCGCAGCAGGGCGTCCTCGACCTCGGGCCCGGCGATGTTGTACCCCGCCGAGACGATCATGTCGTCGGCGCGGGCGACATAGCGGAAGTAGCCGTCGGGGTCGCGCACATAGGTGTCGCCGGTGATGTTCCAGCCGCCGCGCACGTACTCCCGCTGCCGGGGGTCGGCGAGATAGCGGCAGCCGACCGGGCCGCGCACCGCGAGCAGTCCGGGCTCGCCGTCCGGCACCGGTGCCCCCTCGGCGTCGACCACCCGCGCCTGCCACCCCGGTACGGGGACGCCCGTCGTCCCGGGGCGGATGTGCTCGTCGGCCGCGGAGATGAAGATGTGCAGCAGCTCGGTGGCGCCGATGCCGTTGATGATGCGCAGCCCGGTGCGGCTGTGCCAGGCCCGCCAGGTCGCGGCGGGCAGGTTCTCGCCCGCGGACACACAGCGCCGCAGCGAGGTCGTGTCGTGCTCGTCCAGGTCCGCCAGCATCGCCCGGTAGGCGGTCGGCGCGGTGAACAGCACCGAGACGCGGTGCTCGGTGATCGCGGGCAACAACTGCTTGGGGCCCGCCTGTTCGAGCAGCAGGGAGCAGGCGCCGGCCCGCATCGGGAAGACGACGAGGCCGCCGAGCCCGAACGTGAAACCCAGCGGGGGACTGCCGGTGAAGACGTCGTCCTCGCGCGGCCGCAGCACATGCTTCGAGAAGGTGTCCGCTATGGCCAGCACATCGCGGTGGAAGTGCGCACAGCCCTTGGGGCGGCCGGTGGTGCCGGAGGTGAACGCGATCAGCGCGACGTCGTCGGCGGCCGTGTCGACCGCGGTGAACGGCTCGTCCGGAGCGCCCGTGATGCGCAGCAGCAGGTCGTCGGGCGCGTCCCCGCCGTACGTCGTGATCCGCAGCCCCGGGATCTCCGCCTTCGCCAGGTCGTCGACCGACCGTACGTCGCACAGCGCGTGGCTGACGTGGGCGATGGCGCACATGGTGGTCAGCTCGTGCGGGCGCTGCTGGGCGAGCACCGTGACGGCGACCGCGCCCGCCTTCAGGACCGCCAGCCAGCATGCGGCGAGCCAGGGTGTGGTGGGCCCGCGCAGCAGCACCCGGTTGCCGGGCACGACGCCCAGTTCGGTGGTCAGGACGTGGGCGATCCGGTCCACCCGGGCGAGGAGGTGCCCGTACGTCCACAGGTCGCCGGACGGCGTGCGGAAGGCGGGGCGCTGCGGTGGCTTGTCGCCGAGGAGTTCGGCGGCGCAGTTCAGCCGTTCGGGGTAGTGCAGCTCGGGCAGGTCGAAGGGGAGTTCGGGCCACTGCTCGGGGGGCGGGAGGTGGTCGCGGGCGAAGGTGTCGACGTGGGCCGAGGTCGTCGGCTCCAGGGTGTCGCCGTCCATGGAGGTTCGCCCCCTTGTCGTGGTGGGCTCGCAGCGCTCAGCTCGCAGCTCGTGGCTCTCAGTGCTCAGCTTTCAGTGCTCTCGGCTCGCACAAGGAGCGTATCGTGTTGGTGACGACAGTCAACGTCTCGCGATAACCTTGGGTCCGCAGTCCGACGGCGGAGAGGGAACCGGCAATGACCGCATTCTCGCTCGATCCGGCACAGACCGCCTGGTGTGCCGAGCTGCGCGCGCTGACCGAGGAGCGGTTGCGTCCGCTGGCGGAGAAGGGTGAGCCGGGGCACGTCAACCGTGCCCTCGTCGCCGAGTTGGGCCGGCTCGGGCTGATCGACCGGCTGTTCACCTCGGGTGCGCTCGATCTGTGCCTGATGCGGGAGTCCTTGGCGCACGGCTGCACCGAGGCCGAGACGGCGCTCGCCCTGCAGGGTCTCGGTGCGCATCCGGTGCACGCGTACGGCACCCGGGCGCAGCGCGAGCGCTGGCTGCCCCGGGTCGCGGACGGCAGCGCGGTGGCCGCGTTCGCGCTCAGCGAGCCGGGCGCGGGCTCGGACGCGGCGGCGCTGGCGCTCCGCGCGGACCGGGAAGCCCCACGGGCGTCCGGATCTTCCTCCTCGGCGCCCCGGGGAGCCGCGCCCGCGGCCCGTGAAGCCTCATCCGCAGCCTCTGGAGCCGCGCCCGCGGTCCCCGGAGACTTGCCCGCGGATCCCGGAGCCTCGCCCGCGGACCCTGGTTCCCCGCCCGTCGCCGAGCGCGAGGGCTGGGGGCGCTGGCGGCTCAGCGGGGAGAAGTGCTGGATCTCCAACGCGCCCGAGGCCGATTTCTACACCGTCTTCGCGCGGACCACCCCGGGCGCCGGAGCCCGTGGCGTCACCGCCTTCCTGGTGCCCGCCGACCGGCCGGGCCTCACCGGTACCCCGCTCGACATGCTCTCCCCGCATCCCATCGGCGCCCTCGCCTTCGACGCCGTACCGGTGACGGCGGACGACGTGCTCGGTGAGCCCGACCGCGGCTTCCGCGTCGCGATGCACACCCTCAACCTCTTCCGCCCGAGCGTGGGCGCCTTCGCGGTCGGCATGGCGGGGGCGGCCCTCGCGGCGACGCTCACGCACACGGCCGAGCGGGAGGCGTTCGGCGGCAGGCTGAAGGACCTGCAGACGGTGGCCCACCAGGTCGCCGAGATGGCGCTGCGTACGGAGGCGGCCCGCCTGATGGTCTACGCGGCGGCGGCGGCGTACGACGAAGGGGCCCCGGACGTGCCCCGGCGCGCGGCGATGGCGAAGCTGCTGGCGACCGAGACGGCCCAGTACGTGGTCGACGCGGCGGTCCAACTGCACGGCGCCCGTGCCCTGTGCCGCGGCCATCTTCTCGAACACCTCTACCGGGAGGTCCGCGCGCCGCGTATCTACGAAGGCGCCAGCGAGGTCCAGCGGGCGGTCATCGCCAAGGAGCTGTACGCGTCGGTGGAGGCCCCGTGAGCGTCGAAAGCCTGGAGGTTCCGTGAGCACCGAGCGCGTCAACCCGCCCGAGCTCTCCCCGCCCACCGGCTTCTCGCACGCCGTCGTCGCGACCGGTACCCGCGTGGTCTTCCTGGCGGGCCAGACCGCGCTGGACACGGACGGGAAGGTGGTCGGCGAGACCCTCCCGGAGCAGTTCGAGAAGGCGCTGACCAATCTGCTGACGGCGTTGCGGGCCGCGGGCGGCACCCCGGCCGACCTCGCGCGGGTCACGGTCTACGCCACCGATGTCGCGGACTACCGTGTGCGAGCCCCCGAACTCGGCCGCGTCTGGCGGCGGTTGGCGGGCCGCGACTATCCCGCGATGGCCGTCGTCGGCGCCGCCCGCCTCTGGGACGAACAGGCCCTGGTCGAACTCGACGGTTTCGCGGTGCTGCCGTAGCACCCCGCCCCGGAAATCCCGGAGGGACTAGGCGGCGACGGCCAGCCGCTCGGCGAACACCCGGTGCGGAGCGACCACGCTGCCGTCGGGAAGCAGTTCACCGCTGTCGTCGAAGACGATCGCGCCGTTGCACAGCAGGCTCCAGCCCTGCTCGGGGTGGGCCGACACGATGTGCGGAGCGTTGGAGTCCGCGGACGGGCACAGAGTTTGGTGGGAACACATGACGCACCTCCACGTCGGATGCGATGAGTGTCGACGGCGCTGTCGCCGCCTCGCATACGTAAGACCATGCTCCCGTGGCGAACTCATCGGAACCGCCGGTCGAGAAGCGTGACAACACGCGGACAACTCTCGAACGTTCCCATGACGCACGGACTCGACCCACGACGGACTCGACCCACGACGGACCGGACCCGCCGGGTACCGGACTCGCCACCAAAGGAGTGAGGATCACTGCCTCGGGCCCGTGCGCCCGGTACCTGTGGAGCCCCCACGTTCCAGGAGGTACCTCATGCCCTTGCGCCAGGTCATCGGCGCGGCCACCGGCGCCGCGCTCCTGCTGCTGTTCACACCGTCCGCCGTCGCCGTGTCCGTCGGCGCCCTGTCGGCCCCGTCCGAGACGGTCACCGTCGACCCGACCGGTCACCTCGCCGCCGACGGAACCGTCACCCTCTCCGGCACCTACCGCTGTCTGAGCGGTACGGGTCCGGTGCTCGTCTCCTCGTCGGTGTCGCAGGGCGACACCCGGATCCGCTACGGCATCGGCGGCAGCGCGGCGGTCTGCGACGGCGCGGAGCACCGATGGACCAACTCGGAGAAGCGCACACCCGGCACCCTCGCACCGGGCGCCGCCCATGTCGAGGCCACCCTGATGGAACTGAGCCCCGCCCTGGGCGGTCTGCCGCTGCCGCTGTTCCACGCGCTGCAGCAGCAGGACATCACCCTCATGGAGGGCTGAGCCGGCACACGGGCGGGACGGGACGGCACCCGGCGGGCTCGCCTGAGGACGACGCGAAGTCGTCCCCCGGCGAGCCCCACCACCTTCCGGTCGTCCTAGATGTCCCGGAACGTCTCGATCTGCGCCCCGATCGAGTTGAGCCGCTCGGCCAGGTCCTCGTAGCCGCGGTTGATGACGTACACATTGCGCAGCACGGACGTGCCGTCGGCCGCCATCATCGCCAGCAGCACGACCACGGCGGGCCGCAGTGCGGGCGGGCACATCATCTCGGCGGCGCGCCAGCGGGTCGGGCCCTCGACCAGCACGCGGTGCGGGTCGAGGAGTTGCAGCCGGCCGCCGAGCCGGTTGAGGTCGGTCAGGTAGATGGCCCGGTTGTCGTAGACCCAGTCGTGGATGAGGGTCTTGCCCTGTGCGGAGGCCGCGATGGCCGCGAAGAACGGCACGTTGTCGATGTTCAGGCCCGGGAACGGCATCGGGTGGATCTTGTCGATCGGCGCCTCCAGCTTGGAGGGGCGTACGGTCAGGTCCACCAGCCGGGTACGGCCGTTGTCGGCGAAGTACTCCGGTGTGCGGTCGTGGTCGAGGCCCATCTCCTCCAGTACCGCGAGCTCGATCTCCAGGAACTCGATCGGCACCCGGCGCACCGTCAGCTCCGACTCGGTGACCACCGCGGCGGCGAGCAGGCTCATCGCCTCGACCGGGTCCTCGGAGGGCGAGTAGTCCACGTCCACGTCGATGTTCGGCACGCCGTGGACGGTGAGTGTGGTGGTGCCGATGCCCTCCACCCGTACGCCGAGTGCCTCCAGGAAGAAGCACAGGTCCTGGACCATGTAGTTGGAGGAGGCGTTGCGGATGACGGTCACGCCGTCGTGGCGGGCGGCGGCGAGCAGCGCGTTCTCGGTGACGGTGTCCCCGCGCTCGGTCAGCACGATGGGCCGGCCGGGGGAGACGGCCCGGTCGACCTGGGCGTGGTAGAGCCCCTCGGTGGCGGCGATGTCGAGCCCGAACCGCCGCAGCGCGATCATGTGCGGCTCGATGGTCCTGGTGCCGAGGTCGCAACCGCCCGCGTACGGCAGCCTGAAGGTGTCCATACGGTGCAGCAGCGGGCCGAGGAACATGATGATGGACCGCGTCCGGCGGGCGGCCTCGGCGTCGATCGCCTCCATGTCCAGCTCGCTCGGGGGCACGATCTCGAGGTCGACCCCGTCGTTGATCCAGCGGGTGCGGACGCCGATCGAACCGAGTACCTCCAGAAGGCGGTAGACCTCTTCGATCCGGGCCACCCGGCGCAGCACCGTGCGCCCCTTGTTCAGCAGCGTCGTGCACAGCAGCGCGACGCACGCGTTCTTACTGGTCTTGACATCGATCGAGCCGGACAGACGACGTCCGCCGACCACGCGCAGATGCATCGGACCCGCGTAGCCCAGGGACACGATTTCGCTGTCCAGGGCTTCACCGATTCGAGCGATCATCTCAAGGCTGATGTTTTGGTTGCCGCGCTCGATGCGATTGACGGCGCTCTGACTTGTGCCGAGCGCCTCGGCGAGCTGCAACTGTGTCCAGCCCCGGTGTTGCCGGGCGTCACGGATGAGCTTGCCGATGCGTACGAGGTAGTCGTCTGCCATGGCGCGACCGTATATCTGATGTGAGATAAAGAGAAACGGAGCGCACCCGTCCGGGTAGTGGGCTGCAGCACACCGCACACACGGGGGAGTTCGGTCAGCGCTCCCGTCGACGCGTCGTGCGCCGCCAGCCGAAGGGGCCCGGCAGATCCATCGAGGTGGTGCGGCGTCCGGTGCTGCTGCGGGTGTGGTGCGGCCCGTGCCGGCCGCCCGTGGTGATCGACCACGAGTGCCGGTTGATGTTCAGCCGCACCCCGGGAAGGATGCGGAAGCTCTTGCGGAACGTGAGAGGCATGGTTGGTCCCCCTTGGGGCAGTTCACGGCATTCCTGTCGTTTCGCACCGCCGACTGCGGCGCGTCCCGTTCCCAGTACCCCGAAGCGGGCGATGGTTGCCTGTGAACTCCCGGCGTGCTCAGCCTCGTTCGGCCGCCCCGCGCTCCACGAGCGTCTGGGTGCCGATGACCCCGAGGAGGGCGACCTGTTCGGCGTCCCGCGTTCCCGGCTCGGCCGTGTAGACCATGATGCGCAGGTCGCTGCCCGCGACGCTGAGCACGTCGCAGTCGAGCGTCAGGGGACCCAGCTGCGGATGGTCGATGGTCTTGCGTGAGGCCTCGTGGTGGCCCACGGCCTCTGAGTCCCACAGCGCGGCGAACCGGTCGCTGTTCGCGCGCAACTCCTCGATCAGACGCCGCAGCCGCTGGTCCGCCGGATACCGGCGCGCGGTCGTGCGCAGGTCGGCCACGAGCGTGGCCTCGAAGGTGCGCCGGGCCTCGGGCGTGTGGCGCACGCGGGTGCCCGGGCCGACGAAGTTGCGCCACGCCGGGTTGCGCTCATTGCCGCGCCACCCGGACGGGTCACCCATCAGGGCCGCGTACAGCGGGTTGGCCAGCAGCAGGTTCCACGCCGCGTCGAAGACCGCGACGGGCGTTCCGGTCAGCCGGTCCAGCATCCGGTGCACGCCGGGGGTGATGTGGGCGGGCACCGTGCCGCGTCCCGGCGGGACCAGCCCGGCGAGATGGAAGAGGTGTTCGCGCTCGGCGCCGGACAGCCGCAGCGCCCGGCCGAGCGCCTCGACGATCTGCTCCGAGGGGTTGCTCGCCCGGCCCTGTTCGAGCCGGGTGACATAGTCGACCGAGATCCCGGCCAGCAGCGCCAGCTCCTCGCGGCGCAGTCCGGCCGCGCGCCGGTGTCCGCCGACGGGGAGCCCGGCCGCCTCGGGGGAGACCCGGTCCCGCCAGCGCCGGACCGTCCGCCCGAACTCCGTACTCGCCATCCCCCCACTGTGCACCGGTCCGCCCGCCCGTGCCTGGTACTGGCAGTGCCAGGAAGACGGGCTCGGGACCGCACGCTCCGTCGTTCCGTGTCCTCGCCAAGCTCGGCCGAGGGCGCGTCGACAGCATGCCGGGCATGACCAGTCGGCGCCCATGTACTAGAGTTATCTCGACATCGAGATATCTGCCGAGGTGCACCGCAGCCGCACGTTGTCATCAGGTCTGACGGTAAGGCTTACCTAACTTAGCCTTACCTTAGCGGATCGGCCAAGACGTCGTGGCGGCAGGATGCGGTGGGAACGCGCACATCAATGAAGGAGACTGTCGTGTCGGCGAACAGCTTCGACGCCCGCAGCACGCTGCAGGTGGGCGACGAGTCGTACGAGATCTTCCGGCTGGACAAGGTGGAAGGCTCGGCTCGCCTTCCGTACAGCCTGAAGGTGCTGCTGGAGAACCTGCTCCGCACCGAGGACGGCGCGAACATCACCGCCGACCACATCCGGTCCATCGGCAACTGGGACTCCCAGGCGCAGCCCAGCCAGGAGATCCAGTTCACGCCCGCCCGCGTGATCATGCAGGACTTCACCGGCGTGCCCTGTGTCGTCGACCTCGCCACCATGCGTGAGGCCGTCAAGGAGCTCGGCGGCGACCCGGCGAAGATCAACCCGCTGGCCCCGGCCGAGCTGGTCATCGACCACTCCGTCATCGCCGACAAGTTCGGCACGAACGACGCGTTCGCGCAGAACGTCGAGCTGGAGTACGGCCGCAACAAGGAGCGCTACCAGTTCCTGCGCTGGGGCCAGACCGCCTTCGACGAGTTCAAGGTCGTCCCGCCGGGCACCGGCATCGTCCACCAGGTGAACATCGAGCACCTGGCGCGCACGGTCATGGTCCGTAACGGCCAGGCGTACCCCGACACGCTCGTCGGCACCGACTCGCACACCACCATGGTCAACGGCCTCGGTGTGCTCGGCTGGGGCGTCGGCGGCATCGAGGCCGAGGCCGCGATGCTCGGCCAGCCGGTCTCCATGCTCATCCCGCGCGTCGTCGGCTTCAAGCTGACCGGTGAGCTCACCCCGGGCACCACCGCCACCGACCTCGTGCTCACGATCACCGAGATGCTGCGCAAGCACGGCGTCGTCGGCAAGTTCGTCGAGTTCTACGGCGAGGGCGTCGCCGCCACCTCGCTGGCCAACCGCGCCACCATCGGCAACATGTCGCCGGAGTTCGGCTCGACGGCCGCGATCTTCCCGATCGACGCAGAAACGATCAAGTACCTCAAGCTGACCGGCCGCAGCGAGCAGCAGCTCGCGCTCGTCGAGGCGTACGCCAAGGAGCAGGGCCTCTGGCTCGACCCGGCCGCCGAGCCCGACTTCTCCGAGAAGCTGGAGCTGGACCTCTCGACGGTCGTCCCGTCGATCGCCGGCCCGAAGCGCCCGCAGGACCGGATCATCCTGGCGAACGCCGCGCAGCAGTTCGCGCAGGACGTGCGCAACTACGTCGACGAGGACGACGAGGCGGGCAAGGAGTCCTTCCCGGCCTCCGACTCCCCGGCCACCACCAACGGCGTACCGACCCGTCCGACCACGGTCACCGCTCCCGACGGCTCGACCTACGAGATCGACCACGGCGCGGTGACGGTCGCGGCCATCACCTCCTGCACCAACACCTCGAACCCGTACGTCATGGTCGCCGCCGCGCTGGTGGCCAAGAAGGCGGTCGAGAAGGGCCTGACCCGCAAGCCGTGGGTCAAGACCACCCTCGCCCCGGGCTCCAAGGTCGTCACCGACTACTTCGACAAGGCGGGGCTCACCCCCTACCTCGACAAGGTCGGCTTCAACCTCGTCGGCTACGGCTGCACCACCTGCATCGGCAACTCCGGCCCGCTGCCGGAGGAGGTCTCCAAGGCCGTCAACGACCACGACCTCGCCGTCACCTCGGTCCTCTCCGGCAACCGGAACTTCGAGGGCCGCATCAACCCCGACGTCAAGATGAACTACCTGGCCTCCCCGCCGCTGGTCGTCGCGTACGCGCTCGCGGGCTCCATGAAGGTGGACATCACCAAGGACGCGCTGGGCATCGACCAGGACGGCAAGCCGGTCTACCTGGCCGACATCTGGCCCTCCGAGGCCGAGGTCAACGACGTCGTGGCGAACGCCATCGGCGAGGACATGTTCAACAAGTCCTACCAGGACGTCTTCGCGGGCGACGCCCAGTGGCAGGCGCTGCCGATCCCGACCGGCAACACCTTCGAGTGGGACCCGCAGTCCACCTACGTCCGCAAGCCCCCGTACTTCGAGGGCATGGCGCACGAGCCGTCCCCGGTCACCGACATCGCCGGTGCCCGTGTGCTCGCCAAGCTGGGCGACTCGGTGACGACGGACCACATCTCGCCCGCCGGCGCCATCAAGGCCGACACCCCGGCCGGCAAGTACCTCACCGAGCACGGTGTGGAGCGTCGTGACTTCAACTCCTACGGCTCGCGCCGAGGCAACCACGAGGTCATGATCCGCGGCACGTTCGCCAACATCCGCCTGCGCAACCAGATCGCGCCGGGCACCGAGGGCGGCTACACCCGCGACTTCACCGTCGAGGGCGCGCCCGTCGCGTTCATCTACGACGCCTCGCGCAACTACATCGAGCAGGGCACCCCGCTGGTCATCCTGGCCGGCAAGGAGTACGGCTCCGGCTCGTCCCGCGACTGGGCCGCCAAGGGCACCGCGCTCCTCGGCGTCAAGGCCGTCATCGCCGAGTCGTACGAGCGCATCCACCGCTCGAACCTCATCGGCATGGGCGTCCTGCCGCTCCAGTTCCCGGAGGGCGCCACCGCCGAGACCCTCGGCCTCACCGGCGAGGAGACCTTCTCCTTCACCGGCGTCGAGGAGCTCAACAACGGCACCACCCCGCGCACGGTGAAGGTCACCACCGACACCGGCGTCGAGTTCGACGCGGTCGTCCGCATCGACACCCCCGGCGAGGCGGACTACTACCGCAACGGCGGCATCATGCAGTACGTGCTGCGCAACCTGATCCGCAAGTAGGCGATCCGGTACGGCGGCCGGGCCGCACTCCTCTTCGCAGGGGTGCGGCCCTTCGCATGCGACGGCACGTCCGCGCACCTACACCCAGCCGCGCTGCGCCGCCCGCATCCCCAGCTGGAAACGGCTGGCCGCGCCCAGCCGCTCCTGCAGATCACTCACCCGGCGGCGCAGTGTCCGCAGGCTCACTCCCAGGTGACGGGCGACCGCCTCGTCCTTCATCCCGGCGGCCAGCAGCCGGGTCAACGTCCGCTCGTCCTCGGTGAGTTCACCGTCGGAGACCGGCTGGCCGAGCGGGGTCGCCTGCTGCCAGGCCAGCTCGAAGAGCTTCTGCAAGGCCTCGGTGATCGCCGAGTGCCACACCACGACGGCACAGTAGCCGCCGGCCGCGGAGGCGGTCAGCGGCAGCAGCGCCCGGCATCCGTCGACCACCAGCAGCTTGAGCGGCACGGTCGGCAACACCCGGGCCTGCTCGCCGAGTTCGACCATACTCAGGGCGCGGGACAGGACCTTCGGATCCTCCAGGCCGGTCGCCGCGTAGATCCCCCGAGAGACGATTCCGCGGCTGAGCAGATCGGCCTGGAGATCCACCTGCGGAGCGGGCGGGGCGAGATACGGCGGTGTGTCGAAAAGGCACACCTCGTGCTCCGCGCGCGCGTACATCTCCTCCAGGCGTGCCGCGATGGCGCCCTCGCCGGAGGCCACCTCGACCAGCCGGGACGGCTCCTCGCGAAGCAGCCCCGCCTCGTACGCGGTCGCCATCTCCTCGGCGGTGGCGGCCAGCAGTTCGGACTCCGTCTCGCGCCGCCGGATCAGCGCGCGGATCGCCACCCGGGGGTCGACCGCCCGTAACCCGCCCATGGAGTCCGGTGGTTGCAGCAGCCCGAGCGTGAGCAGCCGGTTGCAGGCCTCGCGGACCCGGGCCGGGGAGGCACCGGTCAGCAGCGCCCAGCCGGCCGCGCCGGCGTCGGGCTGGTTGAGGATTGCCTGGTACAACAGCTCGTCGAACGCGGAGACCCCCACCGCGGCCCAGGGGCTCGCGGCAGGGGTCTCCCTTGCCGTGTCGTATGCCGTGTTCACCATGGCCCGGCACGGTAGACGATCTTTGTTAAGAATTTTCGCAACGTTTGGCTGCGCTCGTCTACTTCAGTCCGAACGCCCGTACGACCGTCTGGTCGACGATGTTGCCGTCCCGGTCGCCGGCCCGTACGCGCAGCGACACGAACCGGGCGTCCTTCTTCGGGTGCTTCAGCTCCGCCTTGCCGTGCTTGACCTTCACTTCCTTCCATGAGGTGCCGTCGTCGTACGAGACCCAGGCCTTCAGGGAACTGGCGGTGACGCCGCCCGACTGGTTCCGGACGGAGAGGCCGAGCTTCGACGTGTGTCCGGCCTCAGCACGGTTGAGAAGGTTGAGCCCGGCCACGTCGTAGTCGACCGAGAGCAGCCCGAGCGCCGTCTGCTGGTCCGTGTGCGCCGAGGCGAAGGACCATTCGGTGTGGGTGGCGGTGGAGTACGCCGCCCAGTCGGCCGTGCGCTGCGTGTCGACCACGAGGCGGTACGAGGACTTCGCCGCCGGCGCGGTGAACGTGCCGTAGCCGCCGAGTGCGGTGTCGCCGATCAGTTGCCCGTCCGCGTACAGCTTGCCCTTCGCGGTGTCCAGAACGTTGTCCGCGTATCCGTAGTGGCCCGGTGCGGCATCGCTCAACTCCGGGATACGGAAGGTGAGTTTGTCACCGGTGCGTTGGGAGAGGCCGGACCGCTGAGCGGTCGCCGGGCGGACGACCTGGCCCAGCCAGTCCTCGGCGGGCTGCTTGCCCGCCTTGTCGAAGGTCCGCACGGGACCCCACTGAGGCTGGTTCGCCTCCCAGTGGGGATAGACGGCGTGCCAGATCCGGTTGTCGGAGACGTTGTAGTACTCGGTGCGCTCCGTGCCGAGCCGCACGTTGGTGGTGGTCGCGATGTCGGCACTCTGCCAGGGGCGGTACCGGTACACGGCGTCCTTGCCGACATCCCCGGCCCCGGCCCCGCGGTAACGAACCGTCTGCTTCACCGTGTTGGAGCTGTTCAGATTGTACGTCTGGTTCGCCGAGACGGCTCCCACCTGCGGGAACATCACGTTGTACACATACGGACTGACCGGAGTGCCGGCCAGCTTCAGCTTGACCTTCTTCCCGCTCTTCAGCAGGGCGCCGAGCTTCGCGCCGTCCTCGCCGGTGGCGAGCATCAGCGGGACAGTCATGCTCTGCACGGAGCCGAGCCAGTATCCGGGCGTCTCGCGGTAGGCGAGGACGTAACCGGCCCCGGCCGCGGTCGCGTTGGCCAGCGCCTCGTCCGCCGTCGCACCGGCGCCCACCCGGACGACCGCCACCTTGCCCTTGACATCGAGTCCCTTGAAGTCGGCCGCGGTTCCGGCGCCCGCGTCCACCGCCCGCACCGTGTGATCACCGCTGACCTTCACGGGGAGGCCGCTGTACGTCTGCGCGTAGTCGAGGGGCAGCGCGTACGTCTCCGGGCCGGTGACGCTCGCCGTCAGCTCCTTGGCGTACAGCCGGAACTTCGAGGAGAACTCGAACATGCCCTGGGTGACCTTCTCGGTGGGCGCCACATAGATGTGGTCGGTCCACCAGCCCTGGCTGTAGGTCACCCCGAAGGCAGTGCCCGGGCCTTCCCGGTGCCAGTTGGTGCTGAAGCCCTGGAACTCGGAGTCCTCCTTGGTCTTCGGCTTGATCTCGACCGCCTTGCGGGCGTCGAGGACGACCTCGGTGTCACGGTCGACCTTGATCTCCGGATCGCCGACGACCGAGGTGGTGACCTCCAGTCCGGCCGCGTCCCGCTGCGAGATCCAGGACGCCGTGGAGTACGTACCGGCCGGCACCTTGAAGGTGTAGCTCTTGCCGATAAACCCGTACGTGTCCGGGTAGGCGCCGTTCAGCTCCTGCAGCATGAAGATCGACGACGAGGTGGTCGGCTTGCCGTCACGGCCCAGCAGCGACACCTTCAGGTCGTAGGTCTTCGGCAGCTTCTCGAAGCCGATGGCCGTGGTGACGAGGACGCCGTCGGCGCTCGCGGTGATGTGGCCCGTGTACCGGCCCGTTGCCTCCTTCACCGGGTCGACCGTGACCGCGACGGTGGCGGTGCCCTTCGCCGGGACGGTCACCGTGTCCGCGTTCAGAGTGGCGTCGCGAAGTGACGAGGACACCCTCAACTCCATCGCTTTGTCCGTGGTGTTGGTGTACGTGATGTCCTTGTTGGCGGCCTCGGTGTCGGTCTCCTCGTACGTGCCGAAGCTCAGCGTCGGCGTCGCGAAGACGGCCTGGTTGACGGCCCGTACGGCGTCGACCCGGCCGTCGCCCTGCTCGAAGACGTCGGCGTCCGGCATGGTCTTCGCCGTGGTCGCCAGCGCCTGCTTGATCTGCTGGCCCGTCCAGTCGGGGTGGGCCTGGGCGACCAGCGCCGCGGCGCCCGCGACATGCGGGGTGGCCATCGACGTACCGCTCGCCGTCGTGTAGTAGTCGTCGACCGGCGTACCACCAGGCATGCTGGTGCCCGCGGCGCGGGCCGCGGTGATGGCCACGCCGGGCGCGGTGATCTCCGGCTTGACCGCGTAGTCACCGGCGCGCGGACCGCGGCTGGAGAACGAGGCCAGCTTGTCGGACTTGTCCACGGCGCCCACTGTCAGCGCGGAGTCGGCGATGCCCGGGGTGCCGACGGTCTGCTCGGACGGGCCGGAGTTGCCCGCCGCGATCACGAAGAGGGTGCCGGTGGACTCGGACAGCTTGTCGACGGTCTCGCTCAGGATGTCGGAGGGGCCGGTGGCGTCACCGCCCAGCGACATCGACACGATCTTCGCGCCGGATTTGGCCGCCCACTCCATGCCCGCGATGATCCAGGAGTCCTGGCCGTGGCCGGTGTTGTCGAGCACCTTGCCGACGCGCAGTTCCGCGCCCGGTGCCACGCCCTTGCGCTTGCCGTCCGAGGCCGCGCCCGAGCCGACGATCGTGGATGCCACATGGGTGCCGTGACCGTGACCGTCCTGCACCGTCTCGCCCGGTACGAAGCTCTGCGTCTCGGCGATCTTCCCCGCCAGATCCGGGTGCCCGGTGTCCACGCCGGTGTCCAGGACCGCGACGTCGACGCCCTTGCCGTCGTAGCCCGACTTCCACACCTCGGGTGCGCCGATCTGCGGCACGCTGACGTCGAGGGACGCCTGTACCTTGCCGTCGAGCCAGATCTTGTCGATGCCCTCGCCGAGTTGCTTGGCGGCCTTGGTGGTCGGTTCGGTGCCGAGAGCGGGGGCGATGTCGGCCCAGAAGGAGGTCGACTTCTTCGCGCTCAGCGCGGCCCCGTCGATCGCGGGCAGCTTGAGCGTCCGGCGTGCGCCGTCGGGGGTCGCGCTGCCGCTCTTGTACGTCGCGATCACCGGGGTGGTGCCGGTCTTCGCGTCGGCGTATCCCTGCTTCACCAGCTGGGTGACGTTGAACAGGGCCGGGTCGAGACGGCCCGCCTTCACCAGCGGGATCGCGTCCGCCGGCAGGACACTGACCTCGCCGTCGCGCTCGCTCGACAGGAAGGTGGCGGCCTCACGGCCCTTGCCGCGCTGGATGTCGACGGCATATTTTCCGTCCGGTCCGGCGGTGAGCGACACGGTGTCGCCGGTGAGGAGAGTGACGGTCCGGGTAATGCCCTGCGCCGCGCCCGTTGGGGGGTTCGACGAGGGGGTCGGGGCCGCTGCCGAGGGCGCGACCGCACCCGCGAGCAGAGCGGCGGCGCCTGCCATGGCCCAGAGGGCGTGGAGTCTTCGCATCTGTGGGCTTTCCTCCCCTTGAGAGACCTGGTGAGGTCTGGACCAGCGTGCGGGCCGGGCACGAAGGGGCTCAAGGGATTCCTGTGGCCGGGGCGTGCCAATGCCCCCTTCGGTCACGGGGGTTGAGGAGCGCCGGGTCCTCCCGGGAGGCCCTTCGCACGGCTGCGGCAAAGTCGGAACACAGGGTTCTCCCAGCGAACCGGGACAGGATCGTCATATGTCTGGCACCCGAAGCGAACGTCTGCGCGCCACACGCGCCTCCGGCGAGCCCGTCCATGGCGAGCGCGCCGGTGACGACCGCGTCCCCGGCGAGCGTGACGGTGGCGAGCGCCCCCGTGCCGGACGTGACGGTGGCGCCCGCGTGCGCGCTGAGCGTGACGGTGGTGAGTACGTCCGTGGGGACCGCGTGCGCGGCGAGGGGAGCCGCGGGGACCGCCTCCATGGGGACCGCCTCCGTGGTGAGCGGATCCGTGGGGACCGTGTCCGCGTGCTGATCGTCGACGACGAACCCGCACTCACCGAACTGCTCTCCGCGGCCGTCACCGAGGCGGGCTGGCGGCCCTACCCGGTCGCCGACGGGCACAGCGCGCTGCGCGCCGCCCGCGGCTGCGCCCCGCACGCGGTCGTGCTCGACGGGATGCTGCCCGACCTCGACGGAATCCAGGTGCTGCGCAGGCTGCGCTACGAGAATCCGAGACTGCCCGTCCTCATGCTGACCGCGCGCGACGCGCTGGAACACCGCATCGACGGCCTGTCCGCGGGCGCCGACGACTACGTGACCAAGCCCTTCTCCCTGGAGGAGGTCGTCCTGCGGCTGCGCGGACTGCTGCGCAGGGCCGGAGCCGAACCGATCCGCACCGACGACTCCGTCCTGATGCTCGGCGATCTCGTCCTGACCGAGGAGACCCGCGAAGTGCGCCGCGACGGTACGCCGATCCAGCTCACCGCCAAGGAGTTCGACCTGCTCGGCCTGCTGCTCGGCCACCCGCGGCAGGTGCTGAGCAAGGCCCAGATCCTCGACCATGTGTGGAGCAGCTCCTTCGACGGCGGCGGCAACCTGGTCGAGGTCTACATCTCCAGCCTGCGCCGGAAGATCGACAAGGGGCGGGCGCCGATGATCCACACCGTGCGCGGGGTGGGGTACGCGATCCGCCCCGTGGAGGACGGGAGATGAGCCTCCGACGGACCCGGCTCCCCGGACGCTCCCGACACACGGCGCGGGCCGGGCGTTCGCTGCGCACGCGGCTGCTGCTCTTCATCAGCGCCACCATCGTCGCCGTCTGCGCGGCGATGGCCCTCACCACCGTCTTCGCCCAACGCTCCTACCTGCTCGGCAACTTGGACCAGCGCGTCAGCGACGCCGCCGAGCGCAGCCAGGGCGGCCTCCAGCGCCGCAGCGGCGACGACACGGACCTGGGGTTCCTCAACGAACGGGGACAGGCCGTCGGCACGCTCGCCGCCCGGTTCGACGAGGACGGGGACATCCTCGCCGCCGAGGTCGTCACCCACGACGGCGGCCGGCAGACCCTCACCGCCGTCCAGCGCGCCGCCCTCGACGGCATCACCACCGACGGCTCCCTGCACACCCGTACCGTCCCGGGCCTCGGCAGCTACCGTGTGACCGCCCTCGGCGGCGACGGCGTCCCCGTGCTCACCGGGCTCCCCATGGGCGACGTACAGGACATGATCGGCCGGCTGGTCGCGGTCGAGGGCGTGGTGGCCGCCGCCGGCCTCACCGCCGCGGGCTGCGTCTGCGCGGTCGTCATACGGCGCCAACTGCGGCCCCTCGGACGGGTCGCCGCCACCGCCGTCGAGGTCTCCCGCTCCCCGCTGGGCCACGGCGAGGTCACCGCCCTGACCCGCGTCCCCGAACGCGACACCGACCCCGGCAGCGAGGCCGGCCAGGTCGGTGCCGCCCTCAACCGCATGATCGACCACGTGGAGTCCTCGCTCGCCGAACGCCGGCGCGGCGAGGAGGAGATGCGCCGCAGCGAGGAACGCATGCGCCGCTTCCTCGCCGACGCCAGCCACGAACTCCGTACACCTCTCGCCTCCATCGCCGGATACGCGGAACTGATGAACCGCGGCACCGAGTGGATCGAACCGACCCTGGCCTGGCGCCGGGTCTCCGCCGAGTCGGCCCGGATGACCGGCCTCGTCGAGGACCTGCTGCTGCTCGCCCGGCTGGACGAGGGCCGGCCGCTGCACGCGGCCGAGGTGGACCTCGCGGCACTGGTCGCCGAGGCGGTGTGGGACGCGCGGGCCGCGGGGGACACCCACAACTGGCAGCTGGCGCTGCTGCTGGACTCCCCGGCGCTGGTCGTCGGCGACGAGGCACGGCTGCACCAGGTGGTGGCCAACCTGTTGGCCAACGCCCGTGTGCACACACCCGTTGGCACGACCGTGGTCGCCTCCGTGGAGGCCACGGAGGCGGCCTGCGTGATCCGTGTCCGCGACGACGGTCCCGGCATCCCGCAGCAACTGCTCCCGTCGGTCTTCGAACGCTTCACACGCGGCGATGTCTCGCGCGCCCGCGGCGGCCCCACGGAGGGCGGCTCCGGCCTCGGACTCGCCATCGTCGAGGCGGTCACCGTCGCCCACGGCGGTCGCATCCACGTGGAGAGCGCCCCGGGCCGCACGGAGTTCACGCTCGAACTGCCCCCGGCCGAAGGCGCCAGGACCCCGGACCCGGCATCCGCTCCGGCACCCGCGTCGGCCTGATCCTCGGCGCCTACTTTCCCGCCCCTGTGTACCCACCATGAAGGTCAACGAAATTGTTGACACTTTCTTCGGCGGCGACATACGTTCGTAGACGTCAGACCGAGGTGCGCGCCATGCGCGGGTGACGCGACAGCGGCCCGCCCCGGCGCCCGGAAGGGAGCGGTTCGTTGTCCTCGCGCCGGGCTTTCCCTCCCCGCACTTCAGCGAATTCTTGCGAGGAACCCCGGGCGTTGAGGCCCGGGAGGAAACACATCCCCGTGGCTGCGGTGCGGAGCGGCTGGGCGCCTTCTCCGGCGGAGCCAGGTAGTGCGAACGCGTGGCCGGATGAGTCACTCCATGTGATGAAGGGTCCCGAACGTGTGGTGGTGTCTCGTACGGGTGCATACGATCGGTGATCGTGAAGCTGGTCGTGCAGGTCAAGCTGGAGCCGACACCGAAACAGGCGGCGGCACTCGAGGCGACCCTTCACGCCTGCAACGAGGCCGCAACGTGGGTGAGTGAGATCGCTTTCGAGTGCGGGGAGTTCAAGAACTTCGCCTTGCGCAAGCACACCTACGATGCGGTCAAATCCCGCTGGAATCTGGGTGCGCAGGCCGCCCAGCACGTCATCAAGAAGACGTGCGACGCGTACGCCACGTTGAAGGCGAACCTGAGCGCCGGGAACCTCGGCAGGCCCGGCGCGCGCCGTTACCGCAAGGCCGCCGAGAAGCCGATCGCCTTCCGCCCCCGGGGCGCGCAGCCCTACGACGACCGGATGCTGTCCTGGCAGATCCCGGACCGGACGGTGTCGGTCTGGACCACCAGTGGCCGGGTCAAGAACGTGGCCTTCACCGCCTCACCCGAGCAGCTGGCCACGCTGGCGCTGTACCGCAAGGGCGAGTCGGACCTGCTGCAGCGGGACGGCATGTGGTTCCTCAATGCCACCTGCGAGGTCCCTGAAGCGCCGCTCGACACCGATCCGGTGGACTTCCTCGGGATCGACCTGGGGATCGTGAACATCGCCACCACCTCCGACGGCGAGATCATGGCCGGACGCGAGCTGAACCGCACCCGGGTCCGGGCGCGCGGACTGCGCACCAAGCTGCAGAAGAAGAACACTCCGTCCGCCAAGCGGCGCCTGAGGAAACGGCGGCGCAAGGAGGCGCGGCGGGCACGGGACATCAACCACAAGATCGCGAAGCGTGTGGTGGCCGAGGCTGGGGGTACCTCCCACGCCCTTTAGGCAGTGGGGGAGCACCGGTCGCGGAATCGCCCTGGAAGACCTCACAGGCATCCGCGAACGGGTACGGCTTCGCAGGCCCCAACGGGCCACCCACTCCTCCTGGTCCTTCCGTCAGCTAGGAGTGTTCATTGCATACAAGGCCCGTAAGGCGGGGGTTTCGGTGGTGTACGTCGATCCGGCGTACACCTCGCGCACCTGCGCCGAGTGTGGGCACGTGGACAAGGCGAACCGGGTCTCCCAGGCCTGGTTCGCGTGCCGGAACTGCGGGGTCGTTGCGCACGCGGACCGGAACAGCTCCCGCAACATCCGGGCACGCGCCTGGGAGTTGTGGCGACGCGGGGTCCTGTCAACGGCCCCTGCCCCACCCCGAACACCTTGGAGTGGGGCTGGACGCAAACGCAGCATCACCGCCAGTGATGCCCGTTGTGCAAGCCCGTCGCTTTAGCGACGGGTAGTTGACATTCGCCTCAGGTTGCTGCCCCACGTGCGCGCCCGGCCGTCCGGCACGGACGTGCCCACGACGAAGGGATCCAGCGACGGTGACCGAGCTCGACACCGGGGAGTGCGCGGCCATGGCGAGGGCCGCACCCGTTGTCAGGGGGTGCGGCCCTCGTGTGTGAAGCGCTTACACGTGAAGCGTTTACAGAGGTGGTTGTGCGCGCTAACGTCCGCATGAGGTGGGAGCGCTCCCATGTGGCGGACCGGAACCCGCCGGGAGTCGCTCCCACCTCACCTCACATTCCCGCGACATCGAGCGAAGGGTCTGTTCGTCATGCCCGAAGCTGTCATGAACGTCGGTCGGCAGCCTCTGGAACGGCGACGCGACCCACAGCGGTCAGGACGTGATGGTGCACGACGCCGACTGGAACGGTGCGCTGGATCCCGGGAGGAGTGCGACCTTCGGGTGTGTCGTCTCGGGCTCCGGCGGTGATCCCGCGACCACGCTTGCCTGCCAGGTGGGTTGACCGGCTCTGGGCGGACCGGGTGGGTGGTGTGGAACTCACCCGGTCCGCGAGCCCGGGCGGGCGAGGGGGGTTGCCGCCCGGGGTGGTGGTCCCCCTGCTCGAGCGAGGCCGAGAACGTGGGGGAGCGTGGCTTGTGGCGACCGAGGTGTGCGACAACGTTGTCTGATGGTCTGTACATGACTCTACCGCCTCAACCGACAACGATGTCAAGCGAGTTGAGAGGCCAGTGGGGGGCGCGTTGCGCCATAGGGGTGTGCGCCGAGCGTGCCTGTGGGACCGCGCGCGGTCTTCCGTGGTACCCGTGGCGCACGTTACTGTCCCTGCGGCTTGTGCGACCTGAGGTGCGCGACCCGTCCGAAGGAGGAGGGGCCGCGTCATGCGTTTCCGTCCGTCATCCGTCCTGCTCGCCGTCGCCCTGGCGGCGGCCGGGATCACCCCCGCCGTCACCCCTGCGGCAGCCGCCACCGCCGCATCACCGGACCTCGTCCGAGACCCCACCACCTACGTCGACCCGCTCATCGGCACCAAGAGCGGCGGAAACGTCTTCCCCGGCGCCGTCGTGCCCTTCGGCATGCTCTCCTGGAGCCCCGAGAACACCCGCGGCGACGCCACCCGTACGGCCGCGCCCGGCGGTTACCAGTACGACGCCACCCGCATCAGGGGCTTCAGCCTGACCCATATGTCCGGCACGGGCTGTGCGGGCGGCAGCGGCGACATCCCCTTCTTCCCGTACGCCGGTGAGGTCACGTCCTCCCCGGCGAGCGACACCAAGGACGCGGTGTACGCGGCCGACTTCGCGCACACCGACGAGACGGCCGAGCCCGGCCACTACAAGGTCGGCCTCGCCTCCGGCGTCACCGCCGACCTCACCGCGACCGCGCGCACCGGCTCGGGCCGCTTCACCTTCCCCGCCGACAAGCCCGCCTCGCTGCTGGTCCGCAGCGCCAACTCCGAGGTCGGTTCGACCGATTCGGCCCTGAAGATCGACCCGGCGACCCGTACCGTCTCCGGGTCCGTCACCTCCGGGAACTTCTGCGGCTACCTCGACCCCGAGGGCCAACGCGCCTACTACACCCTCTACTTCACCGCCCGCTTCGACCGCGACTTCAAGTCGACCGGCACCTGGCAGGACGACAAGCTGAGCCCGGGGTCCACGGAGGCGAGCGGCGGCACCGGCGGCTTCGCGAGCGGCGGCCGTCCCGTCGCGGGCAAGGGCGCGGGCGGCTATGTGGAGTTCGAGCCCGGCACCGACCCCGTGAACGTCAAGGTCGGCATCTCGTACGTCAGCCACGCGGGCGCCGCCGCCAACCTCGCGGCCGAGAACCCGCCGTCCCGCTCCTTCGCCTCGGTCCAGGACGCCGCCCACCGCGCCTGGCGCGACCTGCTCGGCGCGATCAGGGTCGGCGGCGGCAGCGACACCGACCGCAGGACCTTCTACACCGCGCTCTACCACGCCCTTCTGCACCCGAACGTCATCAGTGACGCCGACCGCAGATACCGGGGCCCCGACGACAAGGTCCATGACGTCGGGCGCGGCCACCGAGCCCAGTACGGCACCTTCTCCGGCTGGGACGTCTACCGCTCCCAGGTCCAGCTGCTGACCCTGCTCAGCCCGGACACCGGCTCCGACATCGCGCAGTCGCTGCTCGAACTCGCCCGGCAGAACGGCGGCGTCTGGGACCGCTGGCTGCACGGCGCGAGCGGCACCCACGTCATGAACGGCGACCCGTCCCCGACCGCGCTCGCCGGCATCCGGGCCTTCGGCGGCACCGACTTCGACCTGCGCGGCGCGCTGGACTCGCTGGTCAAGGCGGCGACCGTGCCGACCGAGGGCGACCTCTCCTCCTCGGGCAAGCCGGTCCTGTCCGTCGGGCAGCGGCCGTCGCTGGACAAGTACCTCAAGCAGCACTACATGCCGTCCGTGTCCAACGCCTGGGGCGGCGCCGCCGAGACCCTGGAGATGTCCGGCGCCGACTTCGCGCTCTCCCAACTCGCCACGGCGGCGGGGAGGAAGCAGACGGCCGCCGACTTCGCCCGGCGCTCCCAGTGGTGGCAGAACAACTTCAACATCGCGGCCGACCCTAGCGGTGGCTACGTCGCCAACCGCAAGGCGGACGGCAGCTGGGTCACCGGCTTCACCCCGGCGACCGGCAACGGATTCGTGGAGGGTACGGCCGCCCAGTACACCTGGATGGTGCAGCACAACCCGGCCGGGCTCTTCGCCGCGATGGGCGGCCGGGACAAGGCACTCGACCGCCTCGACGCCTTCTTCCACAACGCCGACGGCAGCTGGGCCTTCTCGGGCAGCGGTGGCGACAAGTCGGAGCTGGACAACGAGCCGTCGATCAACGTGCCCTACCTGTACGCCTACGCGGGCGCGCCCTACAAGACGCAGCAGACCGTCCGCGCCGCGATGAACGGGCTGTGGTCCACCCAGCCGGGCGGAATCCCCGGGAACGACGACCTCGGGGAGATGTCGTCCTGGTACGTCTTCTCCGCGCTCGGCATGTATCCGCAGGTTCCTTCCCGCGCCGAACTCGTCCTCGCCTCACCGCTGTTCACGCGGGTGGAGATCAACCGGCCCGGCGGCAACGACATCGAGATCCGGGCGAACGGCGCCGCCGCGGACGCCCCGTACGTGCAGTCGCTGAAGGTGGACGGCCGTACCAGCGACCGCCCTTGGCTGCCCGCCTCCTTCGTCCGCGACGGCGGCACGCTCGACTACACCCTCTCCGGTACCCCGAACCGCACCTGGGGCAGTGACCCGGCCACCGCCCCGCCGTCCTTCCGTGAGGGCGAGCAGCCGTACCAGATCGGGGTCGGCCCGACCACGGCGACGCTCGCACCCGGCGGCAGCACGAAGCTCGACATCCGTGCCCTCGCGCTGAGCGGCGGCACCGGCCCCGAGGTCCGCTTCAAGGTGGACACCCCGGCCGGAGTGACCGCGACCCCCGCCGAGGGCACCGTGACCGACGGCGCCCAGGAGATCACCCTGTCCGCCGGTGACACCGCCCAGCAGGGCTTCTACGACGTCAAGGTCACCGTGACGTCGGCCGCCACCTCGTACGAGCAGCCGGTCGCCCTGACCGTCGCGGCGCCCGGCTCTCTCCTGGCCGCCTACAACAACACCGGTGTCTCCGACGACACCGGCGACCACGACGAGGCCGACTACGACGGCGGCGGCTGGAGCTACTCCCGTCAGGCCCTCGCCGCCGGAGGCCTGACCCCGGGCACCCAGGGCACCGTGGACGGCCTCACCTACACCTGGCCCGACTCGCCCACCGGCCGCCCCGACAACGCCTCGGCGACCGCCCAGACCATCGAACTCGCCCACCCGGCCGACCGGTTGTCCTTCATCGGCAGCGCGGTCAACGGCAACCAGCAGACCCACGCGACCGTCACCTACACCGACGGCAGCACGGACACCGTCGACCTCTCCTTCACCGACTGGACCGTCGGCGGCGGAGGCGGCACCGTCCAGTACGGCAACGAGATCGTCGCCAGGACCGCGTACCGCAATGTCGCGGGTGCCGACAAGGACCCGGTGGCGACGTACGTCTTCGCCACCAAGCCCTTCCAGGCCCCGTCCGGCAAGACCGTCAGGAGCGTCAAGCTGCCGGACAACGCCGACCTGCATGTGTTCACCCTCGCGGTGAGCTGAGACCTTCGCAGGAGGGCCGGTCCTGTCGCTCGTCAGTGGGGGCAGGGCCGGCCCGCGCGGGCGGACGCGTCGGCCAGGGTGATGATGCCGTC
This sequence comes from Streptomyces sp. NPDC007896, assembly GCF_042959425.1. Classification (NCBI taxonomy): domain Bacteria; kingdom Bacillati; phylum Actinomycetota; class Actinomycetes; order Kitasatosporales; family Streptomycetaceae; genus Streptomyces; species Streptomyces sp. NPDC007896. The sequence continues at coordinate 25,559 of NZ_JBIBKX010000023.1, forward strand.
GAGCTTGTCCCGGGTCCGTGCGAGGCCGCTGATCTGCGCGTCGATGCGATCCCGCTCGGCCTCAAGCCGTTCGAGCAGCTCGGGTGTCACCTCGCCGGTCACCACACAGGGCATCAGGCCCACGATCGACTTGCTCGCCAGACCGGCGGCGTAGAGCTGCTGGATCAACTGGACGCGCTCGACCGCGCTCTCGGGATAGTGCCGCTGCCCGCTGGGGCTGCGCTCGGAGGTGAGCAGGTTCTGCTCCTCGTAGTAGCGCAGCGCCCGCACGCTCACGCCCGCCCTGCCGGCCAGCTCCCCGATGCGCATGGCGCCCCTCCTCGTGAATCGAGCGGACCCCGGCCGAGGGTGACCCGGGCCACACGTACTTGCCTCTGACGTCAACGTCAGGTTTTAGCGTAGCCGGCGAACGGCCCGATACGGAGTCCTCACGGGAGTCAGCATGAAGATCCACGGTTCCACCGCCCTCGTCACCGGCGCCAATCGCGGCATCGGCCGTCACTTCGCCCTGCAGTTGCTGGAGCGGGGCGCGGCGAAGGTCTACGCGACGGCGCGCACCCCCGGACTCGTCGACCTCCCCGGTGTGGAGGTGCTGCGGCTGGACATCACCGACCCGGCGTCGGTCGCAGCCGCGGCGGCGGCCGCGCAGGACGTCACTCTGCTGGTCAACAACGCGGGCAGCAACACGTACGCGAACCTCGTGACCGGCGACCTCGACGCGATCCGCACGGAGATGGACACGCACTTCTACGGGACGCTGGACATGATCCGCGCCTTCGCTCCGGTGCTGGCCGCGGGCGGCGGTGGGGCCATCCTCAACGTCCTTTCGGCCATGTCCTGGTTCTCCTACGACTACTCCAACGCCTACGGTGCCGCGAAGGCCGCCGAATGGAGTCTGACCAACGCCGTCCGCCTCGAACTGCACGGCCAGGGGACCCAGGTCACCGGCCTGCACCTGGGGTCCGCCGACACCGACATGATGGCGCACTACGACGGCGAGAAGAGCGACCCCGCGGACGTCGTCCGTGCCGCGCTCGACGGTGTGGAGGCCGGCCGTCTCGAGGTCCTGGCCGACGAGTGGAGCGCCGGCATCAAGGCCTCCCTCGCCGGCGACCCGAGCGAGTTCTACACGCTGCCAAAGGCCGGCTGAGCCCGGGCCGCACAGCAGGGCGGGCGCGGAGAATGATCTCCGCGCCCGCCCCGCCCACATGAGGGTGCTAGCCCAGCAGTTCCACCTCCGCGAGTGTCGCCTCGCTGTCGAGGACCAGGCGGTAGTGCGTGTACGAGCCCGGATGCGCGACCGAGAACACCCGGGTCTGCTTGTCCCAGGTGAAGGACTCGCCGGAGCGCTTGTCGAGGTCGGTCCACGTGGTGCCGTCGGACGAGCCCTGCAGGACCCAGCCGCCCGGCGCCCTGGTGCGGTCCGAGGACGAGGTCAGGGTGTACTGAACTCCCTTGGCCGCGGCGGACGTCGGCAGGTCGACCGAGGTGACCGTGGCGTCCGTCGCCGAGGTGTTGTCGAAGAGCGCGCCGTCACCCTTGAGGACGTCCGCCCGGGGCGTGGGCACCTTGTCGTCCTCGGTGATCGACACGGGCGCCGCGTCCTTGCCCGTGCCCCACGACGACGGCTTGGAGCCCATGTCGAACTCCAGCACGCCACCACGGGAGATGAGCGAGTGGGGGAGTGAAGTCGACGTCCAGCGCTCGCCGTTGAACGTCACGCCCTGCACGTACACGTTCTTCGCGCTGTTCTTCGGCGCCTTGACGACCAGGTCCTTGCCGCTTTCCAGGTGGACGGTCGCCTTGGTGAACAGCGGGGAGCCGATGGCGTATTCGCCGCTGCCCATCACGAGCGGGTAGAAGCCGAGCGAGGAGAAGAGGTACCAGGCGGACTGCTCGCCGTTGTCCTCGTCGCCGTGGTAGCCCTGCCCGATCTCGCTGCCGGTGTAGAGGCGGGAGAGGACCTCGCGGACGTTCTTCTGTGTCTTCCAGGGCTGACCCGCCGCGTCGTACATGTAGTTCACGTGGTGGGCCACCTGGTTGGAGTGCCCGTACATGCCCATCCGTACGTCACGGGCCTCGGTCATCTCATGGATGACCCCGCCGTAGGAGCCCACGAAGTCCGGCGAGGCCGTCTCGGGGGTGGCGAAGAAGGCGTCGAGCTTCTGGGCCAGTCCGCTCCGGCCGCCGTACAGGTTGGCCAGGCCCCGCGAGTCCTGCGGCGCGGTGAAGGCGTACCCCCAGCCGTTCGTCTCGGTGTAGTCGTAGCCCCACACACGCGGGTCGTACTTCGAGGAGTCGAGGCGCCAGTTGCCCTGCGCGTCGCGGCCCTGGAAGAACCCGGCCTTCGAGTCGAAGAGGTTCACATAGTCCTGGGCCCGGTTGAGGAAGTACGCGGACTCCTCCTTGTAGCGCTTCTTGCCGGTCTTCTTGTAGAGGGCCTGGCCCATCTCGGCGATGCCGTAGTCGTTGACGTATCCCTCCATCGCCCAGGACAGGCCCTCGCCGGTGTCGGTGCTGGTGTAGCCGAGGAAGGGGGAGGTCGACATGCCCTTGCGGCCCACGCCGGAGGCCGGCGGGACGACGGTCGCGTTCTTGAGGGCGGCGTCGTACGCCGCCTCCGCGTCGAAGTTCACGCCCTTGACGTACGCGTCCGCGAACGCCACGTCCGAGGAGGTGCCGGTCATCAGGTCCGCGTACCCGGGGGAGGACCAGCGCGAGGTCCATCCTCCGTCCTTGTACTGCTGGACGAATCCGTCGACCATCTCACCGGCCTGAGAGGGCGTCAGGAAGGAGTACGCCGGCCAGGTCGTCCGATAGGTGTCCCAGAAGCCGTTGTTGACGTACACCTTGCCGTCGACGATCTTCGCGCCGGTGTGGGTGGGGGTGTCAGGACCGGGCATCGCGGAGAACGGCGAGGCGTACTGGTACTTCGAACCGACCTTCTCGAAGCCGGAGTTGGGGTACAGGTACAGCCGGTACATGCTGGAGTACAGCGTGGTCAGCTGGTCCGGCGTCGCGCCCTCGACCTCGACCTTGCCGAACAGCTTGTCCCACGTCTTGCGCGCCCGCTCCTTGACCGTCCCGAACGACGTGCCGTCGGGGATCTCCTGGCGCAGGTTGTCCTTCGCCTGGTCGATGCTGATGAGGGAGGTCGCCAGGCGCAGGGTGACCGTGTGGTCGGCGCCGGGCTTGAACTTCAGGTACCCCTTGACGCCGGACGAGCCGCCGTCCGTCACCGGCGCGTCGAACACCCCGTAGACGAAGAGCCGGGTCGCACCTGTCGACAGTCCGGACTTCACGTCCGAGTACCCGGTGACGATCCCGTTGTCCTTGTCCAGCGTGAGGCCCGCCTGCTCGGTCACGTTGTCGAAGAGCACGCTCGCGTCCTCACCCGGATAGGTGAAGCGCAGGGCCGCCGCGTGGTCGGTGGGCGCCATCTCCGCCTTGAGACCGTTCTCGAAGGTCACCCCGTAGTAGTACGGGCGCGCGGTCTCGTTCTCGTGCCGGAAGGCGAGCGCGCGGGCGGTGCGGCCGGTGTCCGGGGTGCCGGAGGCGGCCGAGGGCATCACCTGGAAGGTCTGTCGGTCGCCCATCCAGGGGCTCGGCTCGTGGCTCGCGCTGAACGCCTGGATGGTCGGCAGGTTGTCCGCGTTGTTGGCGCGTGCGTAGTCGTACAGCCAGCTCAGCGAGCCCGCGTTGGTGACCGGCGTCCAGAAGTTGAAGCCGTGGGGGAGAGCCGTCGCCGGGAAGTTGTTGCCGCGCGAGAAGCCGCCGCTGGAGTTGGTGCCGCGGGTCGTCAGCGCGTAGTCGGCCAGATGCGCCTTGGGCTTCTCGGGGGCCACGGTCTTCAGCGCCACGTCGTCCAGCCAGCCGCGGAACTTCGCCGGGCCCTGGGGGGAGTCGTACGCGAGGAGTATCCGGTCGACGGTCTTCCCGGCCGCGACCGAACCGATCCGCGAGGCGACGTTGTTCCACTGGTTGACGTACAGCACCTTGGCCGCGCCCTGTCCCTGCGGCGTCAGCGCGAACCCGTGCTGGTCGACCGCGTTCAGGTCACTCAGATAGGTGCCGTCCGTGAACGCCAGGTCCACCGACACGTTCGTGGCGTCGTAGTCCCGGTCACCGTCCGCCATCGACGGGAAGATCCGGTACGACAGCTCGGTGTCGCGCCCGACGCCCACGTTGACGTCGAAGACCTTGTTGTACGAGTACGCCCGGCCGTCCGCCTTGTGCGTACCGGCGTAGCGCAGGGCCCGCTTGCCCGTGAAGCCCGCGCCGGCCTTGGCGGTGGGGGAGCCGCTCGGGCCCCGGTCCACCAGCGAGAGCATGTCCTTGGGCGTCGGGTCGTCGCTCCGGCCCGTCGAGAACTGGACGTCGGCGAGCTGGAGGATGTCGCCGCCGTTGTTCTTGGTGACGTCGAGCCGGAAGTGCTGATACTCGACGGGGCTCGCGATGTCGTACGACTTCGTCTGGAACCGCTCGCCGAAGGACTCACCGGAACGGGTGTCGAGGCTCTTCCAGTCCTTGCCGTCCGTGGAGCCCTGGAGGGTCCAGTCCTGGGGGTCGCGCTCGTCGTGGTCGTTGGCCGACGTCAGCGCGTACGTGAGCACCTTGACCGGGGCGTCGAAGTCGAACTCCGCCCAGCCGGTCGGCTCGAAGGTCAGCCACTTGGTGCTCGACTCGCCGTCGACGAGGTTCTCCTTCACCTCGCCCGCGCCGGTGTTCTCGCCGCTCGCGCTGACGTCCGTGACGTGGTCGGTGACATTGCCCGGGATGCCGGTGCTGTAGCCGCCGTCGACGCCCGACGCGCGTTTTGCCCCGTCTGCTCCGGTGTCCACCGTGTTGATCCAGGTCGGTGCCGGATCGCCTGATTCGAACGAGGACGCGAACTCGCGATCGGTGGACGCCGTTTGGGCCGGAAGGGCAATCGCGGTGCCCTGCGAGGCCACTACCAGAGAAAGCGCTACCACCCCCATTATCGTTGAGGAACTCCATCTGAGCCGAGCCGAAGAACTCCGTCTGTACCGAGCTCTGTGCTGCATGCGCAAGCACCCTCCCTGGCCCTGGACAACGTTGTCAGATTTGCTGCGCAAGGACCAGTAGGGAGTCAAGTTGTCAGTGTGTCAAGGGTGTTGGGTGTGGTGTCCGGGGTGAATATCGTGCGACGAGCTGCGCATTACTCCCATGGTGGGAGATTGGTGCCCTGTCGATCTTCCTGCGGGGAAGTCGCGGACGCGCCATATTTCCGCGAGGTCTCAACTCGGAAAAGACCCGCGGGTAAACCCGCTTTCGATCTTGCTCCGCTGACGGGAAGTGGACTATACCTGTCGGCACCCGCCCAGCCGATCTCGACGGCCGCGGGCAGGCACGTCCCGGGGGGAATCGGGCGTCGGCGGCCAGTGTGACGGGCAGGGATCGCCGCGTTGACCGACTGAATCCCTCACGCACGACCCCAGCTTGACCTAACCGCGGTGCCGGGGAGGATCCGGTTCACCGCCTGAGTCCTGGAGAAGGCGAGGACTTGAGCATGGGATCCACTTCCGCCGAGAACAGCAACACCGAGGGTGTCGGACGCCGTGACCTGATCAAGCGGTCCGCGGCGCTCGGCCTGATTTCCGTACCGACGATGAGCTTTTTGTCCGCTTGTGCGAGCAGCGACAGCGGTTCCGGTGACAAGGCCAAGGCCGGCAAGAAGACCGCGAAGAACCCGCTGGGCGTCAACGAGACGGCCCCGCTCGCCGTCGTCATCTTCGACGGCGGATTCGGTACGAAGTACGCGACCGACGCCAACGCCCAGTACAAGACGGCGTACCCCAAGGTCAAGATCAACTTCCATGCGACCCAGAAGATCCAGTCCGAACTGCAGCCCAAGTTCAACGGCGGCACCCCGCCGGACCTGATCGACAACTCCGGCGCCCAGCAGATGGACATGGGCGTGCTCGTCGGCAAGAAGCAGCTCACCGACCTGACCCCGCTCCTCGACGCGCCGTCCATCGACGACCCGTCGAAGAAGGTCCGCGACACGCTGCGCCCCGGCATCGTCGAGATGGGCCAGTTCGACGGCGCGCCGGTCTGGATCATGTACTACGCCTACACCGTCTACGGCGTCTGGTACTCGCAGACCGCCCTCGACAAGCTCGACGCGACGTACCCCGAGACCTGGGACGCGATGCTCGCGCTGTGCGAGAAGGCGAAGAAGAAGGGCATGGCCGGCTGGACGTACGCGGGCAAGTACCCGTACTACCTGCCGTTCTCGCTCTACCCCTTCATCGCCAAGATCGGCGGCCGCGAGGTTCTCGACAAGATCGACAACCTGGAGCCCAACGCCTGGAAGGACCCGGCCGTCAAGTCCGCGTTCGAGGCGTACTACGAGCTCTACAAGAAGGGTTACATCCTCCAGGGCACCCCGGGCATCGACCACATCCAGTCGCAGACCGCCTGGGCCAAGGGCAAGGCGCTCTTCATCCCGAACGGTTCCTGGGTGGAGAACGAGTCCGCGAACGTCATCCCGAAGGACTTCAACCTGGCCGTCAGCGGCCCGACCGGCCTGGACAGCTCCGACAAGATGCCGTTCGGCACCATCTGGGCCTCCGGCGGCGAGCCGTTCATCGTGCCGGCCAAGGCGAACAACCCCGAGGGCGGCATGGAGCAGCTGCGCATCATGCTCAGCGAGGCCTCGTCGAAGAACTTCACCAGCCAGGTGAAGTCGCTGACCGCCTACAACGGCGGCACCGACGGCATCACGCTGACGCCGGGCCTCAAGTCCGGTGTCGCGGCCCTGGAGAAGGCCGGGACCAACGTGGTCAACCCGCGGCTCCAGGACTGGTACGTGAAGCTGCAGAAGGAGCAGATCGGTGTCGCCGGTCTCGGCGAGATGATGGCAGGGCGGCTGACCCCGGCCGAGGCCATCAAGAAGATCCAGGGCTACGCGGACGCGGCGGCCAAGGACCAGTCCATCAAGCACTACAAGCACCAGTAGCGGCGCGTGTCCACGCGTCGCCGGCGGCGGCATCCGCGAAACGATCGGGGTCGGTAACCATGCAACACGGCAAGTACCGGTTCATTGTGGGGTTCTTGGTGGCCCCCTTGGCGTTGTACGCGATCTTCGTGATCTGGCCCTTCGTCCAGGCCATCTACTACTCGTTCACGGACTGGACCGGTCTGAGCCCCGACTTCAAGATGGTCGGTTTCGCCAACTACACCAGAATGCTGCACGACGACATCTTCTGGAAGTCGTTGCAGCACAGTCTGGTGTTCGCGTTGCTGCTGCCGCTGGTGACGCTGGGCCTCGCGCTCTTCTTCGCCTTCATGCTCAATGTCGGTGGGCGGCGCCGAAAAGGCGCCGCCATCACCGGAGTGCGCGGTTCGGGATTCTACAAAATCGCCTATTTCTTCCCGCAGGTGCTGTCGATCGCGATCGTCTCCCTGCTTTTCCAATTCGCCTACAACCCCAACGACGGCGTCATCAACGGGACGTTGAAGGCCATCGGCCTCGGCAGTGTCCAGCCGGACTGGCTGGGCGACCCGAACCTCGCCCTGTGGTGTGTGATGGCGGTGCTGCTGTGGAGCACGGTCGGGTTCTTCGTCGTGCTGTTCTCGGCGGGAATGGCGTCGATTCCGAAGGACTTCTACGAGGCCGCACTGCTCGACGGCGCGAGCCGCGCCACCACCTTCTTCAAGATCACCCTTCCGCTGCTCTGGGACACCGTGCAGTCGGGCTGGGTGTACATGGGGATCCTGGCGCTCGGCGCCGAGGCGTTCGCCGCCGTGCAGATCATGACCGTGGGCCCTGGCGGCCCCGACTACTCGACCACGGTCCTTCCGCTGTACGTGTACCAATCGGCGTTCCGGGACGCGAACGCCGCCTACGCCACCACGATCGGTGTCGCGCTCCTCGTCGTCACGCTGCTGTTCGCGGCGATCGTGATGCGACTGGGCCGGCGCGAGCGGTTGGAGTTCTAGCATGAAGACCACTGACATCCCGCCGCCCGCGGAACCGGTCGAGGACCGTCCTCAGGTGGCGAAGGAGAAGGCGCCGCCGCAGAAGGCGAAGAGCAGCGAGGGCGGCATTCTCAACGCCTTCTCGCACGGCATTCTCATCATCTGGGCGATCATGGTCGTGCTGCCCCTGCTGTGGGCGGTGATGACGTCTTTCAAGGACGACGACTCCATTTTCAGCTCGCCCTGGTCGCTGCCGGACAAACTGCACTTCGACAACTGGTCGCGCGCGTGGTCGCAGGCGCACATGAGCGACTACTTCGGCAACACGCTCATCGTCGTGGGATTCTCGCTGGTCGGTACGCTCGTGCTCGGCTCGATGGCGGCGTACGTCCTCGCCCGATTCGAGTTCCCGGGCAACCGTTTCATTTACTTCCTCTTCGTCGGAGGAATGAGTTTCCCGATCATGCTGGCCCTGGTGCCGTTGTTCTACGTCCTGAACAACATGAGTCTGCTGAACACGCTGCCGGGTCTGATCCTCGTCTACATCGCCTACTCGCTGCCGTTCACGGTCTTCTTCCTGACCTCGTTCTTCAGGACACTGCCGACCTCGATCGCCGAGGCGGCGTTCGTCGACGGCGCCTCGCACACCAGGACCTTCTTCCAGATCATGCTGCCGATGGCCAAGCCGGGTCTCGTCAGCGTCGGGATCTTCAACTTCCTGGGCCAGTGGAACCAGTACATGCTCCCGACGGTGCTGAACACCGATCCCGACAAGAAGGTCCTCTCCCAGGGCCTCGTCGAGCTGGCGACCAGCCAGGGCTACAAGGGTGACTGGTCGGGCCTCTTCGCGGGCCTGGTGATGGCCATGCTCCCCGTGCTGGCCGCGTACATCATCTTCCAGCGACAGGTGGTACAGGGACTGACGGCGGGGGCTCTCAAGTAGGCCGAGCGCGGTAACGGCCAAAGCCGTCGAACGTAATCCCCTCCGAATCCGCGGAGGGGATTACACGTACTCGGTCCCGCACACTCGGCTCCACATATTCGGTTCCGCCTGCTCGGTTCCGCGTGCTCGGTCCCGCCTATTCGGTCCCGCCTATTCGGTCCCGAATTTCCCCGATCTCCCCGCAAACGGCTCCACCCGCAGGGAAAGGTTCCGCGGGAGCCACGCCCGGCGGGGCGGCGGCGTGGTCTTGATCTTGCAGGCCGGGGGCGGTGACAACTTGTAATCAGTCGGGGTGTGACCTGGGCCATAGAAGGATCTACGCCACAGTCTGTCCCGCACACGTGTGCTCATCCGCGCCGGATGCAGCTCAACCTCTTGACGGGAGGTAACCCAAACAGCTCAGCTTAGAGTTCACTAGTTGGACATAGGCGGGGCCTCATCGTGGCGGCCTCGTACGCGGGAGGTCGTCGTGGAGACTCCGGGGTCGCAGTCGTCGCTGCACCGAGCCAATCTGGAGCGCGTCGTACGTGCGGTGCGCCTTGCCGGTTCGCTCACGCAAGCGGAGATCGCGAGGACGACGGGCCTCTCCGCCGCGACCGTTTCCAATATCGTCCGGGAGCTCAAGGACGGCGGAACGGTCGAGGTCACCCCCACTTCGGCGGGTGGCCGCAGGGCCCGCAGCGTGTCCCTGAGCGGTGACGCCGGCATCGTGATCGGCGTCGACTTCGGCCATACGCATCTGCGCGTCGCGGTCGGGAACCTCGCCCACCAGGTGCTGGCCGAGGAGTCCGAGCCGCTGGACGTGGACGCGAGCGCCGCACAGGGCTTCGACCGGGCGGAAGAGCTGGTCAGCCGCCTGATCGCGGCGACCGGGGTGGACCGCTCCAAGATCGCGGGCGTGGGGCTCGGCGTGCCCGGTCCCATCGACGTGGAGTCGGGGACCCTGGGGTCCACCGCGATCCTGCCGGGCTGGACCGGCGCGAAGCCCGCCGAGGAGCTGCGGGGGCGGCTCGGCGTGCCCGTGTACGTGGACAACGACGCCAACCTGGGCGCGCTCGGTGAGCTGGTCTGGGGCAGCGGGCGCGGGGTCAAGGACCTGGCGTACATCAAGGTCGCGAGCGGTGTCGGCGCCGGGCTGGTGATCGACGGCAAGATCTACCGCGGGCCCGGCGGCACGGCAGGTGAAATCGGACACATCACCCTTGATGAATCCGGTCCTGTCTGTCGCTGTGGCAATCGGGGCTGCCTGGAGACCTTCGCGGCGGCGCGCTATGTGCTGCCGCTTCTGCAGTCCAGTCACGGCACGGACCTGACCATGGAAGGCGTCGTCAGGCTGGCCCGCGAGGGCGATCCGGGCTGTCGTCGGGTGATCGCCGACGTCGGCCGTCACATCGGAAGCGGGGTTGCGAATCTCTGCAACCTCCTCAACCCGAGTCGGGTGGTCCTCGGCGGCGACCTCGCCGAGGCCGGTGAGCTCGTTCTCGGACCCATCAGGGAGTCGGTCGGCCGGTACGCGATCCCCAGTGCCGCACGTCAACTCTCGGTGCTGCCAGGGGCACTTGGCGGCCGTGCGGAGGTGCTCGGGGCCCTTGCTCTCGCGCTCAGCGAGATGGGCGATTCGACCCTTTTGGACGGATCGCTGTCTGCAGTCACCCCTGCCTTCACTTAGAGAACGCATGGCACCGTTGCCATCTCGTTAAGTATTTACTTCTTGACGTCGCACGCGTGGCCGAGTTGACTTCCAGCCACCTCGGCCGCAACGACGCGGCCTCGTCAGGGAGGTTTCAAGAGTGAACACGCGTATGCGTCGTGCCGCGTTTGCCGTTGCCGCTGGTGCGATGGCCGTTTCGCTGGCTGCTTGTGGCAGTGCCAAGGAGTCCGGTGGCAGCAAGAGCGACAGCTCCGGCTCCGCCAAGAAGGGCGACGCGATCAAGGTCGGCCTGCTCCTTCCCGAGAACCAGACCGCGCGTTACGAGAAGTTCGACAAGCCGCTGATCGAGAAGAAGGTCAAGGAGCTTACGAACGGCAAGGGCACGGTTCAGTACGCCAACGCCAAGCAGGACGCCACCACGCAGGCCCAGCAGGTCGAGACGATGATCACCGACAAGGTGGACGTCCTCATCGTCGACGCTGTGGACTCCGCGGCCATCAAGAACTCGGTCCAGAAGGCCAAGGACGCCGGCATCCCCGTCGTCGCCTACGACCGTCTCGCGCAGGGTCCGATCAGCGGTTACACGTCGTTCGACAACACGACCGTCGGTAAGACCCAGGGCCAGGCGCTCCTCACCGCGCTCGGCTCCAAGGCCAAGTCCGGCAAGATCGTGATGATGAACGGGTCGTCCACCGACCCGAACGCCGCCCAGTTCAAGGCCGGTGCCCACTCCGTCCTCGACGGCAAGGTGAACATCGGCAAGGAGTACGACACCAAGGACTGGAAGCCGGAGAACGCCAACGCCAACATGGAGGGCGCCATCTCCGCCCTCGGCAAGAAGAACGTCATCGGCGTCTACTCGGCCAACGACGGCATGGCCGGCGGTATCATCACTGCCCTGAAGGCCGCGGGCATCTCCGTCCCGGTCACCGGTCAGGACGCCGAGCTCGCGGGTGTGCAGCGCATCATCGCCGGTGAGCAGTTCATGAGCGTCTACAAGCCGTACGCCCCCGAGGCCGACGCCGCCGCCGAGATGGCTGTCTCGCTCGCCCAGGGCAAGTCGCTCGACACCGTCGCCAAGGACAAGGTCGACAGCCCGACCGACAAGGCGATCCCCTCGGTCATCGTCGCGGTCGTCTCGCTGACCAAGGCCAACATCAACGACACCGTCATCAAGGACGGCGTCTACACCGTGAGCGACATCTGCACGAGCGCCTACAAGGCCAAGTGCGACGCGCTCGGCATCAAGTAGTCCGAGCAACTGAAGTAGCCGCCGCAAGTCTCTATCCACGTACGGGAATTCGTTCTTGAATTTCCGTACGGGACTTGCGTCATCGAAGCCCCTCCGGCGCCCCGCATCCATCAGCCCCGCAAAGCTAGGGCGGGGCGCCGGACGGAACACCCCCCTCCACAAACTTCTGCACAACCTCCCGCCGGGTCAGGCGGCGAAGGAGATGGTTAACGTGTCCGCTACGCCTGTCCTGGCGTTGCGCGGGGTCTCCAAGCGATTCGGTGCCGTCCAGGCGCTCACCGATGTAGAGCTTGAGGTCCACGCCGGCGAAGTGGTCGCCCTGGTGGGCGACAACGGCGCCGGAAAGTCCACGCTGGTGAAGACGATCGCCGGCGTGCACCCCATCGATGAGGGCGCCATCGAGTGGGACGGCAAGACCGTCCACATCAACAAGCCGCAAGACGCCCAGGGCCTCGGTATCGCGACCGTGTACCAGGACCTGGCGCTGTGCGACAACATCGACGTCGTCGGCAACCTCTACCTGGGCCGGGAGCTGAAGAAGCGCGGCATCCTGGACGAGGTCGAGATGGAGCGCCGCTCCCGCGAGCTGCTGGACACGCTGTCCATCCGTATCCCCAGCGTCCGCATCCCGATCGCCTCGCTCTCCGGCGGTCAGCGCCAGACCGTGGCGATCGCCCGTTCGATGCTCGGCGAGCCCAAGCTCGTCATCCTCGACGAGCCCACCGCGGCCCTCGGTGTCGAGCAGACCGCCCAGGTGCTCGACCTCGTCGAGCGGCTGCGCGAGCGCGGTCACGCTGTCATCCTCATCAGCCACAACATGGCGGATGTGAAGGCCGTGGCCGACAAGGTCGCCGTCCTGCGCCTCGGGCGCAACAACGGCATCTTCGAGGTCAAGTCGACCTCGCAGGAAGAGATCATCTCCGCCATCACGGGCGCCACGGAGAACGCCGTGACCCGTCGTGCGGCGCGCAGCAATGGGGAGGCTCAGAAGTGAGCATCGACAAGACCTCTGAGACCCCCGAGGACCACGTCGTGGAGAACCCCGAGGCGGCCGCCGCGGCGGTCACCGCGGTCGACCCCCGGCTCCTCGTGCGCGAGCAGGGCTTCGCCGGCTACGCCTCCGAGTTCAAGCGCAAGATGAAGGCCGGTGACCTGGGTTCCATCCCGGTCGTCCTCGGCCTGGTCATCATCTGGATCATCTTCCAGAGCCTGAACTCCAACTTCCTCACCGCGGGCAACCTGTCCGACATCTCCGTCGCCATGGTCGGCACGGGCATGATCGCCGTCGGTATCGTCTTCGTACTGCTGCTCGGTGAGATCGACCTGTCGGTCGGCTCGGTCTCCGGTGTCGCCGGCGCCGCGTTCGCGGTGCTGAACGTCACGCACGGCATGAACGAGTATCTGGCCTTCGTGCTGGCCATCCTCACCGGCACGGTCGCGGGCGCGCTCCACGGCTTCGTGTTCGCGCGCATCGGTGTGCCGGCCTTCGCCGTCACCCTGGCGGGTCTGCTGTTCTGGAACGGCTTCATGCTCCAGATCCTGGGCAGCAACGGCACCATCAACCTGGACAGCAACGGCCTCGTCGCCAAGCTGACCAGCTACTACTTCACCGATGTCGCCGCCGCCTACGCGCTCGCCATCGGCGTCACCGCCGTGTTCTTCCTCAGCTCCTTCTACGGCAACAAGCGCCGCGAGGCCGCGGGTGTGCCGTCCCGGCCGCTGAGCGAGACCATCCTGCGCACCGCGCTGCTGGCGATCGTCGCCTTCGCCGTGGCGATCACCTACAACCAGTACAAGGGCCTTCCGCTGGCCGTGGTGATCTTCATCGCGGTGCTGCTGATCACGGACTTCGTGCTGCGCCGGACCGCGTACGGCCGGAAGATCTTCGCGCTCGGTGGCAGCGTCGAGGCCTCCCGGCGTGCCGGTATCAACGTGGAGATGGTCCGGATCTCGGTCTTCGCGATCTCCGGTACGTTCGCCGCCATCGGCGGTCTGTTCATCGCCTCGAAGATCGCCTCCGCCAACCAGGGCGCGGGCGCCGGTGACCTCCTGATGAACGCGATCGCCGCGGCGGTTATCGGTGGCACCAGCCTCTTCGGTGGTCGCGGTCGCACGTGGAACGCGCTGCTGGGTGTACTGGTGATCGTGTCCATCCAGTACGGTCTGGCGCTGCAGGGCATCGCGTCGCCGATCCAGTACATGATCACCGGTGGTGTGCTTCTCGCCACGGTCGTCATCGACGCCGTCACCCGCAAGACGCAGAAGACGGCGGGGCGCGCGTAGCGGTTTGCAGGGAAGTTGCGGGCCGGCTGTGGCTGGTCGCGCAGTTCCCCGCGCCCCTGAGGGGCGCGCTGCACGCAGCCCCCTTTGACCTGTGCCCGGCGCCAATGGCGGTGCCGGGCACAGTCATGTCCTGGCGGAACATTAGACTCGACAGGCCCGGCAAAGCTCGAACAGCTCTACTGCAAGGAGGCACGGGTGCCGCTGCTGACCCGCATCACGGGACCGCGCGATCTGGACCGGCTCAGCCTGGAGCAGCTGGACCAGCTGGCCGGCGAGATCAGGACCTTTCTCGTCGACGCGGTCTCCAAGACAGGCGGCCACCTCGGCCCCAATCTCGGTGTCGTGGAGCTCACCATCGCCCTGCACCGCGTCTTCGAGTCGCCGAAGGACAGGGTGCTGTGGGACACCGGTCACCAGTCCTACGTCCACAAACTGCTCACGGGCCGTCAGGACTTCTCGAAGCTGAAGATGAAGGGCGGCCTGTCCGGCTACCCCTCGCAGGCCGAGTCCGAGCACGACGTGATCGAGAACTCACACGCCTCCACGGTCCTCGGCTGGGCCGACGGTCTGGCGAAGGCCAACGAGGTGCTGGACAGGAACGACCACGTGGTCGCCGTCATCGGTGACGGCGCTCTCACCGGCGGCATGGCCTGGGAGGCGCTCAACAACATCGCGGACGCCAAGGACCGCCACCTGGTCATCGTCGTCAACGACAACGAGCGTTCGTACGCCCCCACGATCGGCGGCCTCGCGAACCACCTGGCGACCCTGCGCACCACGGACGGCTACGAGCGCTTCCTCGCCCGTGGGAAAGACCTCCTGGAGCGCACGCCGGTTGTCGGCAGGCCGCTCTACGAGACCCTGCACGGCGCCAAGAAGGGCCTCAAGGACTTCATCGCCCCGCAGGGCATGTTCGAGGACCTGGGCCTGAAGTACGTCGGCCCGATCGACGGTCACGACATCGAGGCCCTGGAGTCGGCGCTGGCCCGCGCCAAGCGCTTCGGCGGCCCGGTCATCGTGCACTGCCTCACCGAGAAGGGCCGCGGCTACCAGCCCGCCCTGCAGGACGAGGCGGACCGCTTCCACGCCGTCGGCAAGATCCACCCCGACACGGGCCTGCCGATCGCCTCGTCCGGCGCCGACTGGACCTCCGTCTTCGGCGAGGAGATGGTCAAGCTCGGCCAGGAACGCAAGGACGTGGTCGCCATCACGGCCGCGATGCTCCAGCCGGTCGGCCTCGACAAGTTCGCCAAGGCCTTCCCCAAACGGGTGTACGACGTGGGTATCGCGGAGCAGCACGGCGCCGTGTCGGCGGCGGGCCTGGCGACCGGCGGACTGCACCCCGTCTTCGCCGTCTACGCGACTTTCCTCAACCGTGCCTTCGACCAGGTCCTGATGGACGTGGCCCTGCACAAGTGCGGCGTGACGTTCGTGCTGGACCGCGCGGGCGTCACCGGTACCGACGGCGCCTCGCACAACGGCATGTGGGACATGTCGATCCTTCAGGTCGTGCCGGGCCTCAGGCTCGCCGCGCCGCGTGACGCCGACCAGGTCCGCGCCCAGCTGCGCGAGGCCGTCGACGTGACCGACGCGCCGACCGTGGTCCGCTTCTCCAAGGGCGCGGTGGGTCCGGCGGTGCCCGCGGTGGGCCGGATCGGCGGCATGGACGTGCTGCGTGAGCCGGGCACCGACGCGCCCGATGTGCTCCTCGTCTCCGTCGGCGCCCTCGCGCCGATGTGCCTGGAGATCGCCGGCCTCCTCGACCAGCAGGGCATCTCCACGACCGTCGTCGACCCGCGCTGGGTCAAGCCGGTCGACGAGGCCATGGCCCCGCTCGCCGAGCAGCACCGCGTGGTCGTCACCGTCGAGGACAACTCCCGGGTCGGCGGCGTCGGCTCGACGATCGCGCAGGCGCTGCGCGACGCGGGCGTCGACGTCCCGCTGCGCGACTTCGGCATCCCGCCGCGCTTCCTCGACCACGCCTCGCGCGCCGAGGTCATGGCGGAGATCGGCCTGACCGCACCGGACATCGCCCGTCAGGTCACCGGTCTCGTCTCCAAGCTCGACGGCCGCTTCCCGGGGGCCGCCGAGCAGGCGGTGGACTCGGTGGAGCCCGCCCGCGACTGACGTACCACGGTCGAACACAGGTCCATTGGGCCGGTTTCGCCACCCCGCACGGGTGGCGAAACCGGCCCATTTGTGTGAATTCGACCGTACCCGGGCATGGGCGGTGCACGCCCCCTCGATCATGTCGAGGACACCAAGCGTGGAGGTAGGCCCGTGAGCAGCACCCTCTTCAGGACGAAGAAGGTCGAACAGTCGATCTTGGACACTGAGGAGCCGGAGCACGCACTCAAGAAATCGCTGTCGGCTCTGGATCTCACCGTCTTCGGCGTCGGTGTCATCATCGGCACCGGCATCTTCGTCCTCACCGGCAAGGTCGCCAAGGAGAACGCGGGACCCGCGGTCTCGCTGGCGTTCGTCGTCGCGGGTGTCGTCTGTGCCCTGGCGGCGCTGTGCTACGCGGAGTTCGCCTCCACGGTCCCGGTGGCGGGGTCCGCGTACACCTTCGCGTACGCCTCGCTCGGTGAGCTGCCCGCCTGGATCATCGGCTGGGACCTGGTGCTGGAGTTCGCGCTCGGTACGGCGGTGGTGGCCGTCGGCTGGTCGGGGTACGTGCGCTCGCTCCTGGACAACGCGGGCTGGCATCTGCCGGGCTATCTCAGTGGGCGTGAGGGGTCCTCCGGGTTCGGCTTCGACATCCTCGCCGCCGCGCTGGTGCTGGTGCTCACCGCCATCCTGGTCGTCGGCGTGAAGCTCTCCGCCCGCGTCACCACGGTCGTCGTCGCCATCAAGGTCACCGTCGTGATGATCGTGATCATCGCGGGTGCCTTCTTCATCGCGGGCGACAACTACACGCCCTTCATCCCCAAGGCGCAGGCCCAGGCGGCGGGCAGCAGTCTCACGGCCCCGCTCGTCCAGCTCATCTTCGGCTACACACCCACCAACTTCGGCGTGATGGGCATCTTCACCGCCGCCTCCGTCGTCTTCTTCGCCTTCATCGGCTTCGACGTGGTGGCGACGGCCGCCGAGGAGACCAAGAACCCGCAGCGGGACATGCCGCGCGGCATCCTGGGCTCGCTCTTCATCTGCACCGCGCTCTACGTGGCCGTGTCGATCGTCGTCACGGGCATGCAGAGGTACGACCGGCTGTCCATCGACGCCCCGCTCGCCGACGCCTTCAAGGCGACCGGACACCCCTGGTACGCGGGCGTCATCAGCTTCGGCGCCGCCGTCGGTCTGACCACGGTCTGCATGATCCTGCTGCTCGGCCAGACCCGGGTCTTCTTCGCGATGAGCCGCGACGGACTGCTGCCGCGGTTCTTCTCCCGGGTCCACCCGAGGTTCCGCACCCCGCACCGGCCGACCATCCTGCTCGGCGTGATCATCGCGATCCTGGCGGGCTTCACCAGCCTCAGCGAACTGGCCGAACTGGTCAACATCGGTACGCTCTTCGCCTTCGTCGTCGTCGCGATCGGCGTCGTCATCCTCCGCCACACCCGCCCCGACCTGCACCGCTCCTTCCGCACCCCGCTGGTCCCGCTCGTCCCGATCGTCTCCGTCCTCGCCTCGCTGTGGCTGATGCTCAACCTGCCCGCCGAGACCTGGCTGCGGTTCGCGATCTGGATGGTGATCGGCTTCGTCGTCTACTTCCTGTACGGCCGCTCGCACAGCCGTCTCGGGCACGAGAAGACGACCGAGGCCGCGGTGCGCCCGCCGCGCCCCAACACCCAGTGATCGGCCCCTATTGATGCTCCGGCCCCGTATGTCCCGCATCGGTGGAGACCGCGGGGCCGGATAGCGTGCACCATATGCTCGCCGGGCTCCTGGAAACACCACGCTCCGTAGCCGCGTCACGGATGTCGGGCCCCGGCTACTGGAGACGGCTGCTGCCCGTCCTCGGGGTGCTCGTCTGCCTCACCCGGGCCCCCTCCTTCGTACGGCCGCTGTGGAACCCCGACGAGGGCTATCTCGCCGTACAGGCGCGGATACTGGCGGGCGGGGGAGAGCTGTACGAGACCGTCGTGGACCGCAAGCCGCCACTCGTGCCGTGGCTGTACGAGGCGGCGTTCGCGGTGTTCGGCTCCGGTTCGCTGACGTCGGTGCGGGTCCTCGCGATCGTGGCCCAGCTGTCGACCGCCGTGCTGCTGGCCTCGCTGGCCCGGCGCCGCTGGGGGGATCCGGCAGGGCGCACGGCCGGGGTGCTGTACGTGCTGGTCTCGATCGGGCTCAACCCCGAGGACGCACAGGCGGCGACCTTCGAGGTCTTCATACTGCCCTGCACGACGGCCGCGATGTGGTGCGCCGACCGGCGCCGCTGGGGCGCCGCGGGGGTGGCCGTGGCCTGCTCCTTCCTCACCAAGCAGACCGGCGGGGTGGTGCTCGTGCCGGTGCTCTGGATGCTGTGGCGACAGGAGACAGCCCGAAGAGGCCTGCTGTGGTTGGGAGTTGGCGTGGTCGCCCCGGTCCTTGGCGCGGCGCTGCTCACCTCCCCGGCGGGTTTCCTGTTCTGGACGGTCACCGGTTCGGGCTCGTACGTCTCCTTCACGGGCTCCGAACTCCACGTCCTGTCACGGGGGTTGACCAACACGGGGATCCTCGCGGCGGCCTGCGCGGGCCTGATCCCGCCGATCCTGCGGGCGCTGCGCGTGGCCCGCACCGGCGCGGCCGAACTCTGGCTGTGGCTCGGTTCGTCGGCGGTGGCGGTCCTGGTCGGCTTCCACTTCTTCGGCCACTACTACCTGCAACTCATCCCGTCCGTGGCCCTGTTGGCGACGGCCGCGCTCCAGGTCCTGCCCCGCGACCGCCTGATGACCGCCGTCCTCGCCTCGGCCTGCTGCTGCGCGCTGTTCCTGGCCTGGGGCCTGCTCGCGCCACGCCCCGAACTCGGCCACGCCCAGCGCCTCGCCGCCGCCCTGGACCACCGTACGGATCCCGGGGACCGCGTCCTCGTCTGGGGCATACACCCGGAGACGTACTGGCTGGCGAACCGGACCCCCGCCAGCCGCTATCTGACAGCCGGGCTCCTCACCAACTACAGCGGGGGCCGCGACGGTCCCCAGGTCGGCGAGAAGTACGCCGTCGAGGGCGCCTGGCCGGTGTTCCGCGCGGAGCTGACAGCCCACCCACCGGCCCTCGTCGTCGACGACTCCCGGGGCAAGCCGTACACCCCCGACCGGGTCCGCTCGCTGCGCCGGCTGCTGGCCGAGGGCTACGAGGAGGCGGGCACGGTGGACGGGGCGGTGCTGTACGCCCGCACGGGGCCGCCGGACTGATCCCGGGGCCGCGCCGCACACCCGGGCTCGCCCCACCCGCTCGCCCCGGACTTGCCCACCCGCTCACCCGCCGACCCGCCCCGGCCCACCGGGCGCGCGCCCGCTCAGGACGGCCCCCGTACCGTCCGCGGGCCCGCCACCTCCGCGCCCGACTCGGTCACCCTGCGCCGCAGTTCACGGTCCGCCGTGATGACCAGGACGGGGCGGTCACCGGCCTCGGTCACCACCTCCACGATGCGATCGTCGCCGCTGCCGGGTGCCTCGACGACCCGTACACCGGGGACGGACTCCACACCCTTGGCCGCGCCCTCCACCACGAGGACCAGCTCCACCGGACCCTCGTGCCCGGGCAGTCCGTCCAGGGCGAGCCGGTCCCGCAGCCGCTCCGCGGCACCCCGGCGGTCGCGCCACCAGCCGTCGGGGACGGAGCCGACGACGTTGGCGGCGTCGATGATCACGAGCAGTGGCTGGTCGGTCATCCGACCAGCGTCGCATGAACGGCCGTTTGGACATCCGTTTGAACGGCCGTCACGCGAGTTTCAGGAGACGTCCATTCTGTGATGGGGCTCGCGGCTCCCCTGCCGCCTCCGCGTGCGGGCACGCGGGAGGCCGAGCGGCCGCAACGGGGTCCAGCGCACCGTCCCGAGCGACGCGCTCGGCATCGAGGTCGGACTCGACCGGCTCTCCGGCTACCGGGATTCATTCACCACCGGGCTGAAACCCGATGCACTGCGGCGGGTTCCTGTTCGGCGGAGCCGGAGGTCCCGTGTTCACCACCCGTGGCGCGGAGCGCCGTGATGGGCCGGTCCTGGCGGAGCCGGGTGATGCTCACACCGGCCGGTTCTGTTGCTCGATGTACTCCTTGACCACGGAGAGTGGGGCGCCGCCGACGGTTCCTGCGAAGTAGGAACCGGACCAGAGCTTGTTGGCCACAGCCCGAAGTCGCCCGCCGTGCACATGAAGGCGGGCCTGCGCGACACCCGGGCGCTCATCGACGCCCGCGCCCGACTCATGGCCCGCCCGACGACCCGCTCCGTCGGCTGGAACCTCCCCTACGCCCAGCCCAACGGCCGGCTGATGCTGCGTACCGTGCTGCGACAGGAGCACGCCGAGTGCACCTCGGTCGAGGTGACCGACACCGGCATCACCCTCGGCGGCGCGCTCACCGCGCTGTTGGCCCACGTCCGCCCCACCGTCGTACGGACCATGGACCTCGACCCCGACCCCGACCCCGAACACGACGGCGGCAAGGAGGAGTACGTCTGCTCCGACCACGTCGACCACACCGCCACCACGCACTTCGCGCTCGCCGCCCTCACCCGGCACCGGGAGGCGGGCCACACCCCGGTCGTCGAGCACTACCGTGCCTACGCCAACCGCTTCTGGGGCTACAACCTCGACTCGGCGGCGGTCACGGAGAAGGCCGAGTACCTCGCCACCTACGCGGGCCTCGACGCACCCCAGGCCTGCCCCCACGGCACCTGCGAGCGGTGCGGGGACCGTCAGTTGGGGCCGAACCCGTTCCGCAGCACGCACATGAGAAGCGCCGCCTACCGCTACTCGCCCACGACCGACTGGCTGCGCCTGGGCCCCGACGGCCGGCTGAACGCCTTCGGGGTGCTCGCCGGACGGCTCGCCTTCTGGACGGAGACCGCCCCCGCGAGCGGCGAGCGGAAGGGCCCCTTCGTCCTCGGCGACGGCTGGCTCGCCCCCACCCTCGCCGTCACCGGAGTACCCGGCGGCCCCGCCGAGCTCGTCGGCCTGCGCCGCCAGTCGGTGGTCGGCAGCGGGGTCACCGTCGACGTCGTCCACACCGTCCAGGACCCCGACGGCAACGGCTTCAGCGGCTGGCGGACCCTGGAGAACCCGGACTGGTCCCACGGCGACGGCCGCCGCCAGCGCGAGGTGGGAGTGCCGTCGGCCGCCGTCGACGGCATGGGCCGACTCCATGTGTTCGTGCGCGACTTCGCCCAGGGCATCAGCCTGCGCCGCCGCGACACCACGGGCGCCTGGGCCCCCTGGGAGGACCTCGGCGGCTCCTTCCCCCAGGACGCGGGTACGGCCCTCACCACCGAGAACGGCACGGTGGAGCTGTACGTCCCCGGCAAGAACACCGTATGGCGCTGGTACCAGCCCGAACCGGGCGGCCCTTTCACCCTCGACGACACCCTCAAGACCGGGCGCCCCGCGACCGGCGGCATCACCGCCGTCGACTCGGGCGGCGGCCGCACCTGCCTGTGCTACCGGGAGGCCGGCACCCAGCAGGTCATGGCCTACCGCCAACACGCCGACGGCCGGTGGCCCGGATCCGGCGCCGGGCTTGGCGGCCACGTCGGTACGGGCGCCGTGGCCGCGCTGTGGGCACCCGAACGCGGCGCCCGGGAGGCGTTTCTGGCCCACCGGGGCAGCCGCGGCCGCCCCGTCGTGTCGCTGCCCGACCGCGACAAGGACATCTCCGGCACCCACTGGCGCGAGTCGGGCGACATGTTCACCCACGCCCTCGCGATGGCCCGCGACGCCGCGGGCGCGGTCGTCCTGGCGGTCATCGGCACCGACGGACGTCTGCACGTCAGGCGCCAGCTGTCACCGGCCGCGGGCAGCCCCCTGGGCCCCTGGCGATGACGGCCGGGCCCCCGGATTAAAGTGAACCGGTGAACGGCGAATGGCTCAGACGCGGTCGCGACGGCAGGCTCAGTGTGTACCTGGTGTCGGGCACCGCCGTGCACTGCCGGGCGGAGCGCGGACCCGGCGGCCCCTGGGACCCACCGCGCACCATCGGCGGCGAGCAGCGACTGCACCCCGTCCTGGCCGTCGGCCAGGGCGCCGACGGCTACGCCCATCTCGTCTCCTGGCGCCCCACCGTGCCCGGCGAGTCCGGTCTCGTCCACACCACGCACTTCCGGCCGCGGCTCGCCGCGCTCGACTGGCACTCGATCGGGCACCCCAACAAGACGGGTGACCGCACCGGTACGCCGGCCGTCGCGGTCGACGCGCAGGGGCGCGCCCACGTCTTCGTGCGCAACAAGGGTGGCGGGGTCAGCATGGTCGCCCAGAAGGAGAAGGGCGGCTGGGATCCGTGGCGCGACCTCAAGGGCAGTGACGTACGGGAGGATCTGGCGGCCGTGACGGGGGAGTCCGGGCTCGTCGAGCTGTACGCGGCCGTGCCCGACGGGGTCGCCCACTGGCGCCAGGAGGAGCCGGGCAAGCAGCCGGTGCTCCAGGAGTCACTGGAGACACCGGTACGCCCCGGCACCCTCCGCGCCCTGGCCACGTCCCCCTCCGCCACCACCCTCTTCTTCACCGACGAGGCGGGTGATGTGTGCGCGTGGCGCCCGGGCACCAAGCCTGTCGCTGTGCTCGCCTCGGCGGGCCCCGGTCCCGTCTCGGCGATCCGCTGCGAACTCGACGGCTACGACTGCACGTTGCTCGCCCAGCGTTCGGCGAGTGGTCGGATCGTCTTCGCCGCGTATCTCACCGAGCAGGAGTCGACGGGGGCGTGGTGGACCGAGTCGGGTCCTGGGCTGCCCGTCGGGGCCGAGGTGTCATTGGCGGAGGACGAGGAAGGGCGTGTGGTCGCGGCGACGCTCGCCCCCGGCAGCGAGGAGATCCTCCTCACCCGGCGCAAGGATGAACCGGGCTTGGCGTTGGAGGCGTGGCGCCCGGTGTAACAGCCGTTTCCCGCCCCCGCCGCCCCTACCCGTCCCATCCCTGGGGGCTCCGCCCCCAGCCCCCCGGCCGGCTCCTTCGCCTGCGGCCCGGCGGGGGCCGTTCGCGCAGTTCCCCGCGCCCCTAAAGCAGCGGGGCTTCGCCCCGGCCCCCGGGCGGCTCCTTGGCCTGCGGGCCGGTGGGGGCTGTTCGCGCAGTTCCCCGCGCCCCTAAAGCAGCGGGGCTTCGCCCCGGCCCCCGGGCGGCTCCTTGGCCTGCGGGCCGGTGGGGGCTCGTCGCGCAGTTCCCCGCGCCCCTGAAAGCAGCGGGGCGTCCAGCGTTCGAGGACCGCGGCTCACCCACGCCGACCCGCCCTCCCAGCCCGTCCGGCGTTTGAGGACGAGGATGGAGGTCGATGTCCCACCCGCCCTGGCCAGGCCGCGTCTTCAGCCCGTCCGGCGTTTGAGGACGAGGCCGTTCAGGCCGATGCGGGGGTCCAGGGGGCGCAGCGCCCCTGGCGGGGGTGAGGGGGCGGAGCCCCTGGGGGATGGGACGGGTAGGGGCGGCGGGGGCGAGGAAACGGCGGGTGCCCTGTACGCCGCGTTGGCATACAGGGCACCCGGGAGACAGAGCGGAGCGGTTACGCGGGGACGGAAGCCACCCCGACCTCCAGGAACCGCTTGCCGGTCACCCGCTCGGAGACTCCCTCACGGTCCAGGTACGGAGTGATACCGCCCAGGTGGAAGGGCCAGCCGGCACCGGTGATCAGGCAGAGGTCGATGTCCTGGGCCTCGGCGACGACACCCTCGTCGAGCATCAGACCGATCTCCTGGGCGACCGCGTCCAGGACACGGGCGCGCACCTGCTCCTCGGAGAGGACGACATCGCCCTGCTTCAGGAGCGCGGCGACCTCGGCGTCCAGCTCCGGCTTCCCGGAGTCGTACACGTAGAAGCCGCGCTTGCCCGCCTTGACGACGGCCGCGAGGTTCGGGGAGACCGTGAAGCGGTCCGGGAAGGCCCGGTTGAGGGTCTCCGAGACGTGCAGACCGATCGCGGGGCCGACCAGTTCGAGCAGGACCAGCGGAGACATCGGCAGACCCAGCGGCTCCACCGCCTTCTCCGCGACCTCGACCGGCGTGCCCTCGTCGATGACGTTCTGGATCTCGCCCATGAAGCGGGTGAGGATGCGGTTGACGACGAACGCCGGGGCGTCCTTCACCAGCACCGCGGTCTTCTTCAGCTTCTTGGCGACGGCGAACGCCGTGGCGAGCGAGGCGTCGTCCGTCTGCTCGCCGCGCACGATCTCGAGGAGCGGCAGGATCGCGACCGGGTTGAAGAAGTGGAAGCCCACGACCCGCTCGGGGTTCTTCAGCTTCGACGCCATCTCCGTCACCGACAGCGAGGACGTGTTCGTCGCGAGGATCGCGTGCGCCGGGGCGACCGCCTCGACCTCCGCGAACACCTGCTGCTTGACGCCGATCTCCTCGAAGACGGCCTCGATGATGAAGTCGGCGTCGGAGAAGCCCTCGGCCTTGTCCAGGACACCGGTGACCAGGGCCTTGAGGCGGTTGGCCTTGTCCTGGTTGATGCGGGACTTCGCCAGCAGCTTGTCGATCTCGGCGTGGACGTAGCCCACACCCTTGTCGACGCGCTCCTGGTCGATGTCCGTCAGTACGACGGGCACTTCGAGGCGGCGCAGGAAGAGAAGGGCGAGCTGCGAGGCCATCAGGCCCGCGCCCACGACGCCCACCTTGGTGACCGGACGGGCCAGGTTCTTGTCCGGGGCGCCCGCGGGGCGCTTGCCGCGCTTCTGGACCAGGTTGAAGGCGTAGATGCCGGCACGCAGTTCGCCGCCCATGATCAGGTCGGCGAGGGCGATGTCCTCGGCGTCGTAGCCCTTCTGGAGGTCGCCGTCCTTGGCCGCCTCGATGATGTCGAGGGCGCGGTACGCGGCCGGAGCCGCCCCGTGCACCTTGCTGTCGGCGATGAACCGGCCCTTGGCGACGGCCTGGTCCCAGGCCTCGCCGCGGTCGATCTCGGGACGCTCGACCGCGATGTCGCCCTTGAGGACGGACGCGGTCCAGATCAGCGACTGCTCCAGGAAGTCGGCGCCTTCGAAGAGGGCGTCGGCGATGCCGAGGTCGAAGACCTGCTTGCCCTTGAGCTGCTTGTTCTGGTTGAGCGAGTTCTCGATGATGACCGAGACGGCCTTGTCGGCGCCGATCAGGTTCGGGAGCAGCGTGCAGCCGCCCCAGCCCGGGACCAGACCGAGGAAGACCTCGGGGAGGGAGAAGGCCGCGATGGCCTTCGACACCGTGCGGTACTGGCAGTGCAGACCGACCTCGACGCCGCCGCCCATCGCCGCGCCGTTGTAGTACGCGAAGGTCGGGACCGCGATGCCCGCGAGGCGCTTGAAGACCTCGTGGCCGCCCTTGCCGATGGCGAGCGCGTCGTCGTGCTTCTTCAGCAGCTCGACGCCCTTGAGGTCGGCGCCGACCGCGAAGATGAACGGCTTGCCGGTGACGCCGACACCGACGATCTCGCCGGCCGCGGCCTCCGCCTCGACCTGGTCGATGGCGGTGTTGAGGTTCGCCAGCGACGCCGGGCCGAAGGTGGTCGGCTTGGTGTGGTCGAAGCCGTTGTCCAGCGTGATGAGCGCGAAGCGCCCGGCGCCGAACGGCAGGTCGAGGTGGCGTACGTGCGCGGACGTCACGACCTCGTCGGGGAACAGCTCGGCCGCACCCTTCAGGAGTTCAGCGGTGCTCACTTCTTGCCTCCGGCGTCCTTGTGGTGCGGGTTCTCCCAGATCACCGTGGCGCCCATGCCGAAGCCGACGCACATGGTGGTGAGGCCGTAACGGACCTCCGGCTGCTCCTCGAACTGGCGGGCCAGCTGCGTCATCAGACGGACGCCGGAGGAGGCGAGCGGGTGGCCGTACGCGATGGCGCCGCCGTACTGGTTGACGCGGGCGTCGTCGTCGGCGATGCCGTAGTGCTCAAGGAAGGCGAGCACCTGGACGGCGAAGGCCTCGTTGATCTCGAAGAGGTTGATGTCCTCGATCGACAGCCCGGCCTGGGCGAGGGCCTTCTCGGTGGCCGGGATCGGGCCGTAGCCCATGACCTCCGGCTCGACGCCCGCGAAGGCGTACGAGACCAGGCGCATCTTGACCGGCAGGCCGTTCTCGCGGGCGAAGTCCTCGGAGGCGAGGATCGACGCGGTCGCACCGTCGTTCAGACCGGCGGCGTTGCCGGCGGTGACACGGCCGTGGACGCGGAACGGGGTCTTCAGGCCGGACAGGTTCTCCAGCGTGGTGCCCGGACGCATCGGCTCGTCGGCGGTGACCAGGCCCCAGCCGGTCTCACCGGCCTCCGCGTTGGTGTTGCGCACCGAGATCGGCACCAGGTCCTGCTGGATCTTGCCGTTGGCGTACGCCTTGGCGGCCTTCTCCTGCGAGCGCACGGCGTACTCGTCGGCGCGCTGCTTGGTGATCGTGGGGTAGCGGTCGTGCAGGTTCTCGGCGGTCATGCCCATGAACAGGGCGGACTCGTCGACCAGCTTCTCGCTGACGAACCGCGGGTTCGGGTCCACGCCCTCGCCCATCGGGTGGCGGCCCATGTGCTCGACACCACCGGCGATGACGGCGTCGTACGCACCGAAGGCGATGGAGCCCGCGGTGGTGGTGACGGCGGTCAGCGCGCCCGCGCACATGCGGTCGATGGAGTAGCCGGGGACCGACTGGGGGAGACCGGCGAGGATGCCCGCCGTGCGGCCCAGCGTCAGACCCTGGTCGCCGATCTGCGTGGTCGCGGCGATGGCGACCTCGTCGATCTTCTTCGGGTCGAGGCCCGGGTTGCGGCGCAGCAGCTCCCGGATGGCCTTCACGACGAGGTCGTCGGCGCGGGTCTCGTGGTAGATGCCCTTCGGGCCCGCCTTGCCGAACGGGGTGCGGACGCCGTCGACGAAGACGACGTCCCTGACGGTACGAGGCACGATGGCTCTCCTCCAGATGCGGGATGGCACTGCTGCGCGACACACACGCCCTGAGCGCGCGCTCACCGCTCATGCTACTTGCGGGTAACCACCCTGCCCACCCCCGACGACGGGAGCGGCGAACGTCACACCGGCACGAGGCTGTGCAGGAGCCCCCGTCAGGGGCGCGGGGCCGTGACATATACGGCTCCGCCGCGTCGGCGCGCCAAGATGCTGTCCCCGGATCTTGGCGTGATCTCGACGTCGCTCTTTCGCTTCAAGGGCCCCGAAAGGGGCGCGGGGAACCGCGCGAGCAACCCGGAACAACCCCCAGTCGCCGTACGACAGATCCACGAACGGCGACTAGGCCCCCTTCACCGTCAGCGCCTCCACCAGTACCGGTGTGACCAGCTCCACCTGCCACGCCCGCGCACCGTACCCGGCAAGCGCGGCCGAAACCGACTCGGCGTCGGCACCGGCCGGCGGCTCCCAGCACACCCGCCGCACCGTGTCCGGAGTGATCAGGTTCTCCTGCGGCATGTTGAGCTGCTCGGCCAGCGCCGACACGGCGGCCCGCGCCGCGGAGAGCCGGGCGGCGGCGGCCGGGTCCTTGTCGGCCCAGGCACGCGGCGGGGGAGGCCCGGTGACGGGCTGCCCCGGCTGCGGCAGTTCGGCGTCCGGCACCGCCTTCGCGCGGTCCACGGCGGCCTGCCACTGCTCCAGCTGGCGCCGCCCCATCCGGTGCCCGAACCCGTTCAGGGCGGCAAGCGCGTGCACATTGGCCGGAAGGGAGAGCGCGGCCTCCACGATGGCCCCGTCCCCCAGTACCTTGCCCGGCGAGATGTCCCGGCGCTGGGCGATCCGGTCCCGGGTCTCCCACAGCTCCTGTACGACCGCCATCTGGCGACGGCGGCGCACCTTGTGCATCCCGGACGTACGGCGCCAGGGGTCCTTGCGCGGCGGCGCGGGCTCGGCCTGCGCGATCGCGTCGAACTCCTGTCGGGCCCAGTCCAGCTTGCCCTGCCGGTCGAGCTCCTTCTCCAGGGCGTCGCGCAGGTCGACGAGCAGTTCCACGTCGAGCGCGGCGTAGCGCAGCCACGGCTCCGGCAGCGGGCGCGTGGACCAGTCGACCGCGGAGTGCCCCTTCTCCAGTACGAAGCCGAGCACGCTCTCGACCATCGCGCCCAGGCCCACTCGGGGGAACCCGGCCAGGCGTCCGGCCAGCTCGGTGTCGAAGAGCCGCGTCGGCACCATGCCTATCTCGCGCAGACACGGCAGGTCCTGGGTGGCGGCGTGCAGCACCCACTCGACGCCGGAGACGGCCTCGCCGAGTCCGGAGAGGTCGGGACAGGCGACGGGGTCGATCAGCGCGGTGCCGGCGCCCTCGCGGCGCAGCTGCACCAGATAGGCGCGCTGGCCGTATCGGTACCCGGACGCGCGTTCGGCGTCCACGGCCACGGGGCCGGAGCCGGCGGCGAAGGCCGCGATCACCTCGGCGAGCGAGGTCTCGTCGGCGACGACGGGCGGAATGCCCTCTCGGGGCTCAAGCAAAGGGATCGGCGCCGATTCGACGTCGTCCGGAGGGCCGCCTCCGGTGGTTCGCAGTGAGCTGTCTTCTGCGGTCTCTTGGGCGTCGGTCACCTGTCAAGGGTATCTGTGTATGGACTACGCCCGCCGACGGAACGTTCCGTCGGCGGGCGTAGGAGGGTCGTAAACCAGTCAGGTCGGTGAAAGATCCGGTCCGGTGGGGGGTGTGCCCCCGCTTTCAGTGGATGATCCCCGTCCGCAGGGCGACCGCCACCATTCCGGCGCGGTCGCCCGTGCCGAGCTTGCGGGCGATGCGGGCGAGGTGGCTCTTGACGGTCAGCGCGGACAGGCCCATGGAGACGCCGATGGCCTTGTTCGACTGGCCCTCGGCGACGAGCCGGAGCACCTCGACCTCACGGCCGGAGAGCTCGCGGTAGCCGCCCGGGTGGCTCGGGGCACCCGGGGGGCGGCGGTGCATACGGGCGGCGGCCGAGCCGATGGGCGCGACACCGGGTCGGGTGGGGAGCCCGACATTCGTACGGGTGCCGGTGACGACATAGCCCTTGACGCCGCCCGCGAGGGCGTTGCGCACGGCGCCGATGTCGTCGGCGGCGGAGAGGGCGAGGCCGTTGGGCCAGCCCGCGGCTCGGGTCTCGGACAGCAGGGTGAGCCCGCTGCCGTCGGGCAGGTGGACGTCGGCGACACAGATGTCGCGCGGGTTGCCGATTCGGGGACGGGCCTCCGCGACGGACGACGCCTCGATGACGTCGCGCACTCCGAGCGCCCAGAGGTGGCGGGTGACGGTGGATCGGACCCGTGGGTCGGCCACGACCACCATGGCGGTCGGCTTGTTCGGGCGGTAGGCGACCAGGCTTGCGGGCTGCTCGAGGAGAACGGACACCAGGCCTCCTGGGGGTGCGGGACGGGACCGGCTGTGGGGATGAAGCCGGGGCGAACCGTGCTTTCAAGGTCACAGACGTCTTCGGCATCAAACCCGTCGGCCTTTAGAGAATGATCACGATTTGGTGAGTAACAATCCGTGCAATTCGGACACGCGATCGATCATCCGAAGATCGAACCGAGTCGTTCCGTGTCGCGACACGGCTGAAAGTGGCCGTATCGACAAAGCCTCGGCAAGGAACTCGGCAAAGGGCGCGGCGTTGCGCGAGGTCGGGAAGGGCGCCCGTTCGACATGACACGGGCGCCCCGGAAGACGGAGAAACGAGAGAAGGGCGTTCAGCGGGACTGCGGCCCCCGGCGTTGCGGGAGGGTCACCACCGAGCCGTCGCCCGGCCCCGCCGGGGGCAGGCCCGCGATCTGGCAGAGCAGATCGCACCAGGCGGCGAGGTGTGTGGCCGTGTCCGGTACGCCGCCCAGGCCCTCGCGAGGCGTCCAGGAGGCCCGGATCTCGATCTGGGACGCGGAGGGACGCTCGGACAGCCCCCCGAAGTAGTGCGAGCTCGCCCGGGTGACGGTGCCGCTCGGTTCGCCGTACGACAGGCCGCGGGCCTGCAACGCGCCGGTCAGCCACGACCAGGAGACGTCGGGGAGCAGCGGGTCGGCCGCCATCTCCGGCTCCAGCTCCGCGCGGACCAGCGTCACCAGCCGGAAGGAGCCCTGCCAGGCGTCGTGCCCCGCCGGGTCGTGCAGCAGGATGAGCCGGCCGTCCGCCAGGTCCTCGTCGTCGGCGACGACCGCGGCCTCCAGCGCGTAAGCGTAGGGGGCCAGGCGCTGTGGCGGGCGCGTCGGGTCGATCTCGATCTCGGGCCGCAGTCGCGCCGCCCTCAATGCGTCGACGGCAGCCCGGAAGGGCGGCGGAGCCGTCTCCCTCGCATCCCGGTCCCCCTCCTTGGCATCGTCCATTCCGCCAGCGTCGTCCGACAGTCGTCCCTGAGCCGCAGCCATGCGGGGAAGATTAAGGGGAACGGAGCCCGCGCGCAGGGAGAGACACCCGTGCGCCGGACCACTGTCCGGATCGCGCTGCGCGAATGCGCAGGCCGGAAGGGTCCGGTCCGGGCACCGGAGCCCGGCACTTGCGGGTCGGCGGGGCGTGCGAGACTTTCCGTCGTGAGTGCCAATGACCGCCCCGCCACGGGCCAGCCGCCGACAGCCACGTACGAGTCCGCCTTCCTGAAGGCGTGTAGGCGCGAGCCCGTGCCGCACACGCCGGTGTGGTTCATGCGGCAGGCCGGTCGCTCGCTGCCCGAGTACCTCAAGGTGCGCGAGGGCATCGCCATGCTGGACTCCTGCATGCGGCCCGAGCTGGTCGCCGAGATCACCCTCCAGCCGGTGCGCCGGCACAACGTGGACGCGGCGATCTACTACAGCGACATCGTCGTCCCGCTGAAGGCCATCGGCATCGACCTCGACATCAAGCCGGGCGTCGGCCCGGTCGTCGAGAACCCGATCCGCACCCGTGCCGACCTGGCCCAGCTGCGCGATCTGACCCCTGAGGACGTCTGGTACGTCACCGAGGCGATCAAGCTCCTGACGGCCGAGCTCGGCGAGACCCCGCTCATCGGTTTCGCGGGCGCACCTTTCACCCTCGCGAGCTACCTCGTGGAGGGCGGTCCGTCCAAGAACCACGAGCACACCAAGGCGCTCATGTACGGCGACCCGCAGCTGTGGGCCGATCTGCTCGACCGTCTCGCCGAGATCACCTCCGCCTTCCTGAAGGTGCAGATCGAGGCGGGCGCGAGCGCCGTCCAGCTCTTCGACTCCTGGGTCGGCGCCCTGGCACCCGCCGACTACCGGCGCTCGGTGATGCCCGCGTCCACCAAGGTCTTCGAGTCCGTGGCCGGGTACGGCGTGCCGCGCATCCACTTCGGCGTCGGCACCGGCGAGCTGCTCGGCCTCATCGGCGAGGCGGGCGCGGACGTCGTCGGCGTCGACTGGCGCGTCCCGCTCGACGAGGCCGCACGCCGTGTCGGCCCCGGCAAGGCGCTCCAGGGCAACCTCGACCCCGCCGTCCTCTTCTCCACCACCGAGGCCGTTCGGACCAAGACCCGCGAGGTGCTGGACGCCGCCGCCGGTCTCGAGGGCCACGTCTTCAACCTGGGCCACGGCGTCCTGCCGAGCACCGACCCGGACGCGCTGACCCGCCTCGTGGAGCACGTCCACCAGCAGACCGCGCGCTGACCTCGTACGGGGGACGCCGCACGCCTCAGCGCCGCATGCCTCGGCACCGCCCGCCTCACCAGCTGTGCCGCGCCTGTCTGCCGAACAGCAGGCTACGCGGTTCCGGCGGTGGCGGGGTGCCCGGGCGCAGCGGCCAGGCCAGCAGCATCCCCACGAGGAAGCCGACCACGTGGGCCTCGTACGCCACGGTTCCGGCGGTGGAGACGCCGCCGCCGGACGAGTACACCGCCTGCAACGCGAACCAGAAGCCCAGCACCAGCCATGCGGGCAGCCGCAGCGGCAGGAAGACCAGGAACGGGACGAGCACCCAGACCCTGGCCTTCGGATAGAGCACCAGATAGGCGCCGAGGACTCCGGCGATCGCTCCGGAGGCGCCGATCAGCGGGTCGGTCGAGTCGGCGTTGAGGTACGCGAATCCGTACGCTGCCGCGTAACCGCACGCCACGTAGAACACCGCGAACCGCACATGTCCGAGGCGGTCCTCGATGTTGTTGCCGAAGATCAGCAGGAAGAGCATGTTGCCGAGCAGATGCAGCCAGCTGCCGTGCAGGAACATCGCGGTGAGGACCGAGAGCGGCGGCGACTTGTCGTACGTCGGCGGCCCCACCAGACACCCGGGGCCCCCTGCCCCGACGCCGACGTCGCCGGTCGGGACCAGGCGGGGCAATTGATGGTGGACCAACTCCTGCGGCACCGCGGCGTAGTGCTCCAGGAACGCGTGCAGATGGCACAGCTGGGAGAGCCCGCTGTCACCCGCCACCGATCCCGCGAGGCCGGGCGTGTAGAGGAAGACCAGAACATTGGCGGCGATCAGCGCGTACGTCACATAGGGCGTGCGGCGCACCGGGTTCACGTCATGGACGGGGATGACCACGAGGAATTAGTGCCCGGGATACGCCGGGTGAATCCGTGAACGCCCCCGCCCCCGCGTCCGTATGTCTCCTCAACCGCCCGCGCCGCGACGAAGACGCGACACGAGAGACGTGAGGACACAGGCGATGAACGACCGAGTTATTCCTCCGATGCATGCCCTGCCCGACGGCGAGGCGGAAATCGCCCTGGTGCTGCACCTCCCCTGGGAGGACGTCGCCGCGCTCGGCCAGGAGGCCGGACGGCTCGCGGCGAGGATGCAGCGGCCGGTGACCCTTGACGAGGCCGTCAGCCACCGGTTGCGCTCCGCGCGGTCGGCCGCCCACGCCAAGCCGCCCACCACGCAGCCCGCGGCCGTCACCGCCTCGGCGTCGGTGTCCTCGTTGCCGGCGCGGCCGCCGGCCGAGCAGGCGCGGCAGGCGATAGACCGCATCAACGGGAACGCGGGGCACGAATCGGCGTAGGCGCGCAGCGGTTGAGTGTTGACTGCGGGTCGTGTGTGGCTGGTCGCGCAGTTCCTCGCGCCCCTACGGGGCGCTTCGCCGTACCGCCGTCACCGCCTTGCGTGCCGCCACCAGGATGGGGTCCCACACCGGTGAGAACGGGGGCGCGTAGCCCAGGTCCAGGGCGGTCATCTGTTCCACCGTCATGCCCGCGGTCAGCGCCACCGCGGCGATGTCGACCCGCTTCGCCGCGCCTTCCCCGCCGACGATCTGCACGCCGAGCAGCCGCCCCGTGCGGCGCTCGGCGAGCATCTTCACCGTCATGAGGTCCGCGTCCGGGTAGTAGCCCGCGCGGCTGGTCGACTCGATGGTGACCGTCTCGAACTGCAGACCCGCCCGGTGCGCGTCCTTCTCGCGCAGCCCGGTACGGGCGATCTCCAGATCGCAGACCTTGCTCACGGCCGTACCGACGACACCGGGGAAGGTCGCGTACCCGCCGCCCACGTTGGAGCCGATGACCTGCCCGTGCTTGTTGGCGTGCGTGCCCAGCGCGATGTGCCGTTCGCGTCCCGAGATCAGGTCGAGCACCTCGACGCAGTCGCCGCCGGCCCAGATGTTCTCGTGCCCGCGCACCCGCATCGCCAGGTCGGTGAGCAGCCCGCCGTGGTCGCCGAGGGGGAGTCCCGCGGCCCGCGCGAGCGTGGTCTCGGGGCGTACGCCGATGCCGAGCACGACCACGTCCGCCGGGTACTCGGCGTCCTCGGTGGCCACCGCGCGCACCCGCCCGTCCTGCCCCCTGAGGAGCTTGGTGATCTCGGCGTCGTTGACCATGGTGATGCCCAGGCCCTCCATGGCCGTGTGCACCAGGCGGCCCATGTCGGGGTCGAGGGTGGACATCGGCTCCTTGCCGCGGTTGACGACCGTCACCTCGTACCCGCGATTGATGAGCGCCTCGGCCATCTCCACGCCGATGTAGCCCGCGCCGACGACCACCGCGCGACGGCCCTCGGTCGCCGCCAGTGTGTCCAGGAGGGCCTGGCCGTCGTCCAGGGTCTGCACGCCGTGCACGCCCGGAGCGTCGGCGCCCGGCAGGTCGGGGCGGATCGGGCGGGCGCCGGTCGCGATCACGAGTTTGTCGTACGAGGTCCACTCCTCGGCCCCGGTCTCGAGGTCGCGCGAGCGGACGCGGCCCCCGCCGACATCGATCTCCGTGACCTCCGTGCGCATCCGCAGGTCGATCGCGCGCTCCCGGTGTTCCGCCGGGCTCCGCGCGATCAGCCGGTCCCGCTCGGGGACGTCGCCGCCCACCCAGTACGGGATGCCGCAGGCCGAGTAGGAGGTGAAGTGGCCGCGTTCGAACGCCACGATCTCCAGCTCGTCGGGCCCGCGCATCCGGCGTGCCTGTGACGCGGCGGACATGCCCGCCGCGTCACCCCCGATCACGACCAGTCGCTCCGTACGGCTCATGCTCATGCGAACACGCTACGGGGGCCCGGCATTTCAGTCCTCCTCGCCACCCTCCTTGCCACCCTCCTCGCGCACCGGCGGTGCCACCGGCAGCGAACCCGCGTTCGCGGGAGCCGCTTCGGCCCCGGGCCGGCGCGGCTGCCCCGTGCGGGCGAGGCGCAGCCACAGCGCCAGGAGGAGTCCGGCGCTCAGCAGGAACGGGAGCACCGCGCCGAACACCAGCGCGATCCAGCGCAGCATCGTGACGAACGCGTCCCAGCCGCCCGTGAGCGCGTCCACGAAGCCCGGCGCGTCGGACTTCTTCCCGGCCTCCTTCAGCGGGGCCTCGGAGAGGGAGAGCGTGATGGTGGCCAGGCTGGTGCGGTCCTTGAGGGACGCCTGCCGGGCGAGCAGGGCGTCGAGGTCCGACTCACGGGTGCTCAACTCCCCTTCCAGGGCGACCACATCGCTCAGCTTGGTGGCCTGGTCCATCAGCTCACGGACCCGGGCCACGCTGACGCGCTGCGACTTGACGCGGCTCTCCACGTCGACGACCTGGTCGGTGACGTCCTCCGCCTTCGCCGTCCGCTCGACCACCTTCCCGGTGCCCTCCAGGGAGGAGAGCACCGCGTCGTACCGGTCGGTGGGCACACGCAGCACGGCTCGGGTGCGCTCGCGGCCCCCGCCGTCCCGGGTGGTCGTCTCGTTGCCGACGTAGCCGCCCGCGTCGACGGCCGCGGTGCGGGCGGCGTCCAGCGCCTCGGGCACATCCTTGACCCGCAGGGTCAGCGAGGCGGTGCGGATGATGTGGCTGCCGACCGGCACGGACGTGCCGGTGGCCTTGGACGGGGTCGTGGACCTGGCGCCGCCCGCGCCCGAGGCGGCGCTGTCCGCGGCGCCCGAGCGGGCCTTTTCGGCGCCCGACGTGGCCGCCTTGTCGGCGCTGGAGTCGGAGCCACCGCCGGCGGCGCCGCAGCCCGTCACCGCGAGGGCGGCGGCGAGGAGTATCCCGGCCAGGACCGGGCCGGTTCGTGCGGAACGTCGTGTGCGCATGTGGGCGTACCCCCGTGGGTGGCGACTGCTGACCTTCCTTCGACGCCGGGGCCGGGCGCGACGTTGGCCGGATTCGATCGCGATGCGGTCACGGTCGGGACTCGCGCAGGACACCGCCGTACCGGAACGACGGCACCGGGTCCCGGCGGGCCCCTCAGCGGGGTCTGAGAGGGTGGAGTCATGCGCGCACAGGACAGTCGTACGGGTACGGGACAGGTCGTCGTCATCGGGGGCGGGATCGCCGGTCTGGCCGCCGCCCACCGCCTGCTGGACCGCGGCGCGCGGGTGACCGTCCTGGAGGCGTCGGACCGCGTCGGCGGCAAGCTGCTGCCCGGCGAGATCGCGGGCGCGCGGGTCGACCTCGGCGCCGAGTCGATGCTCGCCCGCCGCCCGGAAGCGGTCGCGCTCGCCCGCGAGGTGGGCCTCGCCGACTGCCTCCAGCCGCCCGCCACCGCGACCGCCTCCCTGTGGACGCGCGGCACGCTGCGCCCCATGCCCAAGGGCCACGTCATGGGCGTGCCCGGCACGGCCGCCGCCCTCTCCGGAGTCCTCTCCGACGAGGGCCTGGCCCGCATCGAGCGCGACGCCGAGCTGCCCCGCACGGAAGTCGGCGACGATGTGGCGGTGGGGGAGTACGTGGCGGCACGCCTCGGCCGCGAGGTCGTCGATCGCCTGGTCGAGCCCCTCCTGGGCGGCGTCTACGCGGGCGACGCGTACCGCATCTCGATGCGGCTGGCCGTCCCCCAGCTGTTCGCCGCCGTCCGCACCCATGACTCCCTGACCGAGGCCGTCCGCGAGATCCAGGCGAAGGCGGCCGCGGCCCAGCAGACCGGGCCGGTGTTCATGGGCATCGAGGGCGGAGTGGGCCAACTGCCACTCGCGGTCGCGCGGTCGGTGCGCGCGCGGGGCGGCGAGATCGTCACCGGTGCCACGGTGACGGAGCTGCGCCGCGCCGAGGACGGCGGCTGGCGGGTGGTGGCCGGGGGCCGCGTCCTGCACGCGGACGGGGTCGTCGTCGCGGTGCCCGCCGGCGCGGCCGCCGCCCTGCTGAGGGCCGAGGCGCCCGCGGCGGCCACCGAGCTGGCCGGTGTGGAGTACGCCTCCATGGCGCTGGTGACGCTCGCCTACCGGCGCGCGGACGTCTCCCTCCCCGAAGGGAGCGGTTTCCTGGTGCCGCCGGTGGACGGCCACACCATCAAGGCATCCACCTTCGCCTCCCAGAAGTGGGGCTGGATCGCCGAGGAGAACCCCGGCCTGCTCGTCCTGCGCACCTCCGTCGGGCGGTACGGCGAGACGGAGGTGCTGGGCCGCGACGACGCCGACCTCGTGGACGTCTCCCGGCACGACCTGAGCGAGGCCACCGGCCTGGCCGCCGAGCCCGTGGCGACCCGGGTGACCCGGTGGGACGACGGCCTGCCGCAGTACCCGGTCGGGCATCACACACGCGTGGCCCGCGTCCGCGAGCACGTGGCCAAGCTCCCGGGGCTCGCCGTCTGCGGCGCGGCGTACGACGGGGTCGGCATCCCCGCGTGCGTCGCGAGCGCGTACGCCGCCGTGGACCAGCTCGGCGGCGACCGCGCCGCACTGGAGGCGCTGAGGGCGAACCCGGTGCAGAGCCTGCACGGCGGAGCGGGAGAATAGCCTCATGAGTGACGACGCCCCCACCACCGAGTCCGGCAGGGTCCCGAACAAGGGCAAGCTGGCCAAGGACCTCAACGAGGTCATCCGCTACACCCTGTGGTCCGTCTTCAAGCTGAAGGACGTACTCCCCGAGGACCGCGCCGGCTTCGCCGACGAGGTCCAGGAGCTGTTCGACCAGCTCGCCGCGAAGGACGTCACCGTCCGCGGCACGTACGACGTGTCGGGTCTGCGCGCCGACGCCGACCTGATGATCTGGTGGCACGCCGAGACCAGCGACCAGCTCCAGGAGGCCTACAACCTCTTCCGCCGCACCAAGCTGGGCCGCGCCCTGGAACCGGTCTGGTCGAACATGGCGCTGCACCGCCCCGCCGAGTTCAACCGCTCGCACATCCCGGCGTTCCTCGCCGACGAGACGCCGCGCAACTATGTGAGCGTCTACCCCTTCGTGCGCTCCTACGACTGGTACCTGCTGCCCGACGAGGACCGCCGCCGCATGCTCGCCGACCACGGCAAGATGGCCCGTGGCTACCCGGACGTGCGCGCCAACACGGTCGCCTCGTTCTCCCTCGGCGACTACGAGTGGATGCTCGCGTTCGAGGCCGACGAGCTGTACCGCATCGTCGACCTCATGCGCCACCTGCGCGCCTCCGAGGCCCGCATGCACGTCCGCGAGGAGGTCCCGTTCTACACCGGCCGCCGTAAGTCCGTGGCCGAGCTGGTCGCCGGTCTCGCCTGATCAGGGAGCCTGGCGGGTCGTCTTCGCGTCCTCACGGGCCTGTGCGTCGTGCCGGGTGGTCTTGTCACCGCCCGGCGCCACCGGCTCCGGCTCCGCGTGCGGGGCGCACGCCGCGCGCCGCTGCGGGAGGCGGCCCTCCAGGAGGTACGCGTCCAGGTAGCCGTTGACGCACTTGTTGGGGCCGCCCGCGATCCCGTGCGTCCCGGCCCCGTTCTCGGTCACCAGAACCGAGCCGGACAGCCGCCGCTGGAGCTCCACCGCTCCCTCGTAGGGCGTCGCCGCGTCCCGCTCGGCCGCCAGGATCAGGACCGGCGCCAGTGCTCCGGGCAGCGCCCGCACAGCCAGGGGCTTCTGCCGCGGCACCGGCCAGTACGCGCACGGCAGGTTCATCCACACGTTGTCCCAGGTCTCGAACGGCGCCACACGCGCGAGCCGCGTGTTGTCACGGTCCCAGGTACGCCAGTCGGTCGGCCAGGCCGCGTCGTTGCACTCCACGGCCGTGTACACCGCGCTGCTGTTCTCCGCCTCGGCCGACGCCTCCGGATGCGGCCCGGCCTGCTGGATCAGGGGCTTCGGGTCGCCCTTCAGATAGGCGGACAGCGCCAGGGCGCGCTGCGGCCAGTAGTCGTCGAAGTACCCCGCCTCCAGGAACGCGCCCTGCAACTGACGCGGCCCCACCTTGCCGCCCGCGGGCGCCGCGGCGAGCCGCGCCCGCGCCTTCTCGTAGTTGTTCAGCACCGCTTGGGGCGTGGTGCCGAGCGCGTACTCCTTGTCGTGCTTGGCGATCCACGCGCGGAAGTCCGCCCACCGGGCCTCGAACGCGGCCGACTGGTCGAGGTTGTTCCGGTACCAGATCTGCCGGGGGGCGGGGTTCACCGCCGAGTCGAACACCATCCGGCGTACGTGCGAGGGGAAGAGCGTCGCGTACAGGGCGCCGAAGTACGTGCCGTACGACGCCCCCATGAACGTCAGCTTCCGCTCGCCCAGCGCGGCGCGCAGCACATCGAGGTCGCGGGCGTTGTTGAGCGAGGTGTAGTGCCGGATGCTCTGCCCGGAGCGCTTGAGGCAGCCGCGGGCGTACGCCTGTGCCTCGGCGATGCGCTTCTTCTTGTACGTCTCCGAGGGGTACGTCGGCGACTGCGCGGGCCCCTTCAGGAAGTGCTTCGGGTCCTCGCAGGACAGCGGGGCCGAGCGGTCCACCCCGCGTGGGGCGTAGCCCACGAGGTCGTACGCGGCCGCGATGCGCTTCCACTCGGGGAGGAAGCCGATCAGAGGGAAGTACATGCCGGACGCGCCCGGGCCGCCCGGGTTGTAGACGAGTGAGCCCTGACGCGGCACCTTGTGCTTGGAGTTGCGCAGGTCCTTGCCGGTGGCGGCGGCGCGGCTGACGGTCAGTTTGATCTTCTTGCCGTCGGGTTGCGCGTAGTCCAGTGGCACGGTGACCGTGCCGCAGCGCATCTTGACCGGGAGGTCGTCTCCCTTGGGGCACGCGCCCCAGTGGATGCCGGCCGTCGCGGCGCGGGCGGCGGCGACGGTGGTGCCGCGCGCCTCGGGGGAGGCCGCGGGGGCCGGCCAGGCCGCCGCACCGCCCGCGGGGGCGGCGATGAGGCCGCTCAGAAGCAAGGACCCGGTGGTTCCGTACAGGACGGCAGCTCTCATCGCGTATCCCCTTCGGCGCACGGCAGCGACAAAAGGGATGTTTGGTTCGTCAGTTGATGAAGTAAAGCACCTGGTGCCGGTGTCGGCCCCAATGACCCCTATGCGCCCCCTCGGGCGCCGTCAGCGCTGCCCCTCGGGGCTTCGGTCGCGGTGCGCGAAGGCCGCGCGCAGCTCCGGCTCGCCGACCGCGCGCACGCCGCGTACGGCGACCGAGGTGAGGTACGTACGGTCGTCGCCGGTGGCGTCGGGGTGCCGGGCGAGGGTGCCGAGCAGCCGCTGTCCCGCCGGGGAGGCCCAGCGCGTGTACGGGTGGACCTCGATGCGGGCGATGGCCAGGCAGCTCAGGGTGAGGATGAGCGGCAGCGAGAACCACACGGCGATCGGTACGTCGTTCTCGCTCGCGCGGGCCTGAGAGGGCATCAGCACGGCGACGGCGCCCAGCGCGAGGACGGCCGCGGCGGCGGCCTGGACCTGGCGGATGGCGCTCGCGACGGTGGTGCGGGCGCCGTCGGGCACGGCGAGGCCCGCGGCGACGAGACGGTCGGCGAGGCGGCGTACGGAGTCCGCGGTGGCCGTGCTCGCC
The DNA here is from genome assembly GCF_042959425.1 of Streptomyces sp. NPDC007896. NCBI lineage: Bacteria > Bacillati > Actinomycetota > Actinomycetes > Kitasatosporales > Streptomycetaceae > Streptomyces > Streptomyces sp. NPDC007896. Next base: position 65,678 of record NZ_JBIBKX010000023.1, read on the forward strand.
CGTACGGGCGCTATCCGGGACTGCCCCTGCGGGCCTATCGCCCCTATCACCGAGCGCTCCATCTCGTCGCGCCCGCACGGGTCCACAACGGTCGCCCAGCCCGTGTGCGCGAGCAGCAGCCGCCGCTGACGGGCCATCGACACCAGGGTCAGATCGGCGACCCGGGCGGGGCCGCCGGACAGGAACGCCGCCTCGTACAGCGTGAGGTGGTGTCCGCGCGCCGCGTCGGCGTCGACCGCCGCCGCGCGCACGGCGGCCAGGCACAGCCGAGTGCAGGAGATACCGGCCGCGGCCCAGGCCAGGAGCAGGAGAAGGACCCAGAACATGGCGCGTTTCTACGCGAAGAGTGAAGGCCCGCGCCACGGTATGCCCACGATATGGACGGAGCGTTGTGGCTCTGTGACGTTCCGGTGTTCGCGAAGAGGCGCCGCGCTTTCGGCAGGGTCCGCCGGACAGGTCCTAGCTCTTGGGACGGGACGCGGCCGGGGGCAGCGGATAGGTTCCGGACGGGGTGACGGGGACGGGGCTGTCCGGGGACCGGGTGGGACCCGGCGGGGCCGGGGAAGCCGTCAGCGGGGGCGGGCTCGCGGTCGCGGCGTCCTGGGCGAGGGCGTCGAAGTCCACGTACCCGGTGGCTTCGAGGACCTTGATGTGGTCGAGCACGGTGGTGTTCGCGTCGTCGGCGAGGTCCCGTACGAGGGAGTTGCGGGTGTTCGCGCGGACCTGGGCGACGACGGAGAAGACCTTGCCGTGTGCCCGGCGCAGAATGTTCGCGAACTTCCGGTCGTAGTCCGTGCCGTGCGCGGCGTCGAGCGTGGCCAGCCAGCCGCGCTGCTGGGCATTGGGCTGGTTCGGGAGTTCGAGTCCGAGCCGTGCGGCGACATTCCGGACGCGCGCGTCCAGGAACGTGTGGCCCTCGACGAGGTGCTCGCCCGCCGTCTTCACGGCCTGGGTGGTGCCGCGCTCCTCGGCCTGCTGGCCGGCGGGCAGCTCCCACAGTCCGGCGAGCCGGACCTTGGTGACGAACTCCCGGTCCAGTGCGGACAGCGGACCGAACTGCGTCGACACGGACTGGGCGTTCAGGGTGTCCAGGCCGGTGCCGGCACGGTCCGCGTACGACCAGATCGGAAAGATCAGCGCGACGAGGGTCGCGGTGAGGGCCGCGATGATGAGTCCTGTCCCACTGACCAATCCGGTGCGGTTGATGGATCGCATGGTGCCTCCTGTTGCGGCACCGCACGCTAGTGCGCTACGGGTGCGGGTTGGCATATTACTTCGGGCACTACGCCAACTGCCGTACGAGGAGAAAGGGTTGCCGGGTGGGAGGAAGGCGCCTAATGGGGTAGTTCGACCGGACTCCATACCGTCAGGAAACCCAGGAAACCAGACATGGAATCCGGCCGGGCGGGGCCCGGTGTTAACCCCGGCACACTCTGCCGGGGCGAGGCACTACGGCGTGCGTAGTAGGGCGCGTCGGCGCCGGTGGCGCGGGTGGGGTCAGCGGCGCAGCAGTACCCGTCGGGTCGCACGGGCCAGCCGGGCCGTGGACCGCTGCGACGGCGGGGTCGGGCCGGACCGCTCCAGCCACCACGCACGCAGCCGCCGCCGCGTCTGAGCGTCCTCGGGGTCTCCCGCGAGCAGCGTGTATGCGGCGAAGTCCAACGCGTCGCGCCGGTACCCACCGCTCATCGGATGCCCCTGCGCGTACGCGAGGAACGCCGGCCGGTACGCGTCCCCGAGGATCTCCGGCAGCTCCGCCGCCACCTTCGCGACGACGTCCGCCCGCTTGGCCGCGAGCGCCCGCGCCTGCACACCCAGCCGTCCCCGGTCGAACCCCTCGGGCACGGGGGTACCCGCGACGAGCGCGGACAGCAGGGCGGCCTGCCCGAGCGCGAGCCGCTGCCGAGCACCCACGGCCACGCCCTCCGCGTGGCTCCCGGCTGCCCCGGGGGTGCCGCTCGCAGTGGCGGCGGCCTCACCGGAGTGCGGGCTCGCCGGGGTTTGGGACGGCGTCACGACCCGCGCCCGCGCCTTCGTCAGGGTGACTCTGATCGCCCCGAGCTCCCTCTCCAGTTCGTCCGGGGCCGGGAAGTTGTCGTCGCGCTCCAGGAGGACCCCCGGTGGGGTCACACGGGAGGCGAGGTCGGCCAGGATGTCGAGGACCTGCCGGGGGACGGGGTGGGCGTGGCTGTCGTGCCAGACGCCGTCCCGTTCGAAGCCGCCGGCGACGTGGACGTAGGCGATGGCCTCGACGGGGAGCTCGTCGAGGGCCTTCGAAGGATCCTCGGCCCGGTTGACGTGGTTCGTGTGGAGGTTGGCCACGTCGATGAGGAGGCGTACGCCGGTGCGGTCCACCAGGTCGTACAGGAACTGCCCCTCGGTCATCTCCTCCCCGGGCCAGGAGATCAGCGCGGCGATGTTCTCGACCGCGAGCGGGACGGGAAGGGCCTCCTGCGCGATGCGGACGTTCTCGCACAGCACGTCGAGGGCGTCCCGGGTGCGGGGGACCGGCAGCAGGTGCCCGGCTTCCAGCGACGGCGACGCGGTGAGCGCGCCCCCGGCCCGTACGAACGCGATGTGCTCCGTGACGAGCGGCGAGCCCAGCGCCTCGGCCCGCTCCGCGAGGGCGATGAGACGGGACTCCTCGGGCCGGTCCGCGCCGCCGAGGCCGAGCGAGACCCCGTGCGGCACCACCGTGACGCCCCGCTCGCGCAGCCGCAGCAGCGACTCGGGAAGATGTCCGGGACACAGGTTCTCCGCCACGGCCTCGACCCAGTCGATGCCGGGCATGCGCTCCACGGCCTCGGCGATCTCCGGCCGCCACCCGATTCCCGTCCCCAGCCGCCTCGGCTGTGTCATGTCGCCTCCTCCGTCACCGCTCGAACCCCGGCTGCGACCCCGGCCGCTGTCTCCTTACGACGGACCCGTGTTCCGGCGTGACGGAGTCATGGCCCCGGTATGCGGGGCCGAACCCATGTCGCCGGACGTTCAGAGCAACATTTGAGGTTCCGCCGACGCCCCGAGGCGCAGGCGGCCGCTCCGGCTACCGCAGCACGTTGTCCGGATCCGAGGGCTCCGGCCGGGCGGTGTTGACCTGGCCCGGCGGCGCGGGCGAGGGACTCGACGTGGCGACGACGCCGTTGCCCGGCTGCACCGGCGGGGCGGAGGGCGCCGTGACGCCGGCGACCGGCGCCGGGGGACCGGTAGGGCTCGCGGTCGACAGGGCGGCCGTGTCGTTGGCGATGGCGTCGAAGTCGACGGCCCCGGTCTTCTCCAGGATGGTGATGTGGTCGAGCACGGTCTGGTTGGCGTCCGAGGCCAGCTGCCGGACCAGCGAGTTGCGGGTGGAGTTACGGACCGCGCCGATCGCCGGGAAGATCTTGCCGTGCGCGGCCCGAAGCAGGTTCACGAACTTCCGTTCGTACTCCGCGCCCGTCGCCGCGGTCATCTCCTGCAGCCAGCCCTGCTGCTGCGCGTTCGGCTGGTTCGGCAGCTCGACATTGAGCTGGGCCGCGATGACCCGCACCCGCTTGTCGAGGTCGGTGTGGCCGACGATCAGGTGGTCGCCCGCCTCCTTGATCGCCTTGTTGGGGGCCCGCTCGATGGCCTGCTGTCCCGCCGGCAGTTCCCAGAGTCCGGCCAGCCGCACGCGCACGATCAGGTCGCGGTCGGAGGCGGACAGGGGCCCCCACTGTGTGTTCACCGTCCCCGCCGCCAGATTCGCCTGCCCCGTGCCGGAGCGGTCGGCGTACGACCACACAGGGAACGCGAGCGCGCCGACGGTGGCGGCGAGCGCCGCGATGACGAAGGCAGAACCATTGATACGCCGCAAAATGAGCCTCCCGGGGGAAACCAACTGGTCGTTGGAAACCTGTACTTGGCCAGCGACGTGAGATACGTGCGGAGCACCCGGAATGTTCAAGCACGGCTAAAGCGAACCCTCGGTTCAGGTCAAATCCGCTGTGAATCCGTGCCATCACCCGACAGCGGCCACTTCTCCGGTGTACGTCCGAGCAGCCGCAGCGCCTCGTCCAGTGGGTCCGTGCCCACGGGCACGTCGACCGGCGGCGCGAACGCGAACCCCGGACCGCGACCGGCCGGATCCGTCGGTACGAGGCGGGCGACGGCCAGGGCCGCCCCGGGGACGTGGTCCGGCAGTTCGAGCCCGACGCCGAGCGTGGCGGCGACGTCCCACGCGTGCACCACGTAGTCGACGAAGTGGAAGCCGAGGGCCATCCCGCCGGGGAACCCGCCTCCGTCCCTGATCTCCGGCAGTACGAACTCCCCCTCCGTCACGCCCGGTTCGGCGAACGCGGCCAGCACCGCCGTCGCCGCTCCCCGGTAGGTCCGCTCCGGGTCGCTCATGTCCTGAGGCTCCCGCCAGTACGCCGTCTCGTGCCCCGCTCCCCGGGCGGCGGCCGCGAACCCGTGGTGCTGCGCGGCCATGTGCGCCACCAGTCGCCGCAGCGTCCACCCCGCACACGGTGTGTCCCGCTCCCAGTCCGTGCCCCGCGCCAGCCCGACGAGCCGCAGCGACTCGTACACGGCGATCCGGTCGAGCTCGACGATGTCCACTCCGGTCGATGTCATACGTCCGAGCATAAAATTGAGCGAACGATCGTGCTACTTGTTTTCGGCCGTGACGGTTCCCGCGTCAAAGGCTCGGCAGGCCGGGAGAGCTCGGCAGGTCAGGAGAGCTCGACCAGGAGGGACGGGTCGGTCGCCGCCGCGCGCAGCCGGGAAAGGATGGCGACGCGTGCCCTGCGATAGACGTCCGTCTCGTCGCGCAGCACCGACACCGCGTTCGCCGTCTCCATCAACGCGATGAGCTCGAAGGCGAGTTGCGCGGCATCCGTGTCGGAGCGCAGCTCACCCAGGTCGCTGGCCTCGGTGATGGTGTGCTCCACATGGGCCGCCCAGTCCCGCTGGGCCTGTGCGACGGCGTCGTGCACGGGCCCCGACCGGGCGTCGAACTCGGCGATGACCTCGTAGAAGAAACAGCCGCCGGGGAAGACCCGGCCCTCGGAGTAGTCCAGCCAGAGTTCGCACAGCCGCCAGGTCCGGGCGACACCGGCGGGGGTCTCGGACGCGGGCCGGATCACCTGCTCGACGTAGATGCGCGCCGCCTCCCGCACGGTGGCCAGCTGCAGTTCCTGCTTGGAGCCGAAAAGCGCGAAGACCCCGCTCTTGCTGAGCCGGAGGTCGCTGGCGAGACGGCCCACGGACAGTGCTTCCAGTCCTTCGACCGAGGCGATGTCGACCGTGCGGCGGAGCACCAACTGCCGCGTGCGGTTGCCACGTTCGACCCTGCCGTCCAGCCGGGTCCCGGCCATCGCGCCTCCTCGGGTCCGTAGGTCACTCAGGGTCGGTCGGGATCGGTCAGGAGCGCAGCGCCGGATGGTCGGCCACCACTGTGCACGACCCCGGCGCGATCTCCGTGAAGCCCGCGTCGCGCACCAACGGCAGCCCCAAGGTGGTGAGTTCACCCCAGCGGGCCGGGTCGGCGGTGCGGACGGCGAGGGGGAAACCGGCGTCGCGCCAGGCCGCCCGCTCCTCGTCCGACAGCTCCCACCAGGCCAGCTGCGCGCCGTGCCCGGCCTGCGCCATCGTCTTGCCGGCCGACATGTCGAGATCGGGGTTGAGCCACAGCACGGGCGCCGTCGGGTCGGCGTCCACCGGGGGCTCCGGGTCGTCGAGATCGGTGCCCGAGACCTGGAGCTTGGCCAGGTCCTTGGGCCAGCCGTCCAGGGGGACCGGCGGGAAGACGCGCACCTCGGCGGACTTCCCGGTCACCGTGATGCCGGGCAGCGCCTCGGCCCGCCGCCACTCGGCGCCGCGCGCCCGTCGTACGACCTTGCGGATCCGGGCGTCCTGCCAGTCCCGCACCGCCTGCGCCCACTCGCCGTCCCCGAGGGCCCGCTCATCGCTGAGGATCGTCAGCACGGCGCGGGCCGCGGATTCCAGCGCGTCCGTGCGTGCCGGGGGAGCGGCCTTCTCGATGTGCACGACCAGCGGCAGCACGAACTGCGGGGCCTCGTCGCGCGCGGTGCGCTCGGATCGGAAGGGGCTGTCCTCGGCGGAGCCGGGTACGTCGGGTCGGCCGGGTGCGTCGGCTACGGTCGGGTCGCTGCTCACGCCCTCCAGTGTGCCAGGCGGAAGATCGGTTCTTCGGCGAGCGGTCGGCGTCACCCGGAGCAGGCGGTCCGCTGTGCCTCCTGCCACTCGCAGACGGGGCACAGCGTGATCCCCTTGTACGACTCCGGGTACTCGGTCGGCTTCCGGCACAGCACGCATTCGGCGAACGGCGGCCCGGCGTCGGTCGGGTCCGGTGTCGGGGCGGGGGCCGCCGGGGTGGCGCAGTACTCGTCGCTCATGGTCCCAGCGTAGGCCGGGACCGGAGCGCGCCTACGTGGTGCCGTTCCGCTCGCCTTGCGTCGCCGAGCCGATCATCTCGGAGACCTTCACAAAGCGGAAACCCTTCTTCCGAAGCTCGGGGACGATCGTCCGCAGGGCCTGTTCGGTCACCGGAGCCGCGCTGCGCGTGCAGTGCATGACGACGACGGACCCGGGCTTCACACCCTCCAGCACCTGACGGGCCACGGCGTCGGCGTCGGTGGCGAAGGCGTCCCCGCTGACGACGTCCCACTGCACGGCGGTCACGCCCACGGCGCTCAGCGTGCGCAGGGCCTGCTGGTCGTAGCACCCGCCGGGGAACCGGAAGTAGGGCATCGCGTGCGGCACGCCCGCCCTCTTGAAGGCGGCGTAGGCCTCCTCCACCTCGGCCCGCATCCGCTCCTGGGGCACGGTGGGCAGGCCGTAGCAGTTGTCGGTGAAGGCGTAGTGGCTGTACGAGTGGTTGGCGACCTCGAAGAGCGGGTCCTGCCCGATGTCCTTGGCCTCCTTCGGGTACTCGTCGGCCCAGCGTCCGGTCATGAACAGGGTCGCCGGCACCTTGAACGCGCGCAGCGTGGCGATCAGTTCGGGGTTGTCGAAGTGCTCCCCGGCCGCGGCGCGTGGCCCCTCGTTCGCGGTCATGTCCGCGTCGAAGGTCAGCGCGACGGTCTTGTCCTGCGTCCGTGGACCGTTGGTGAAGACGGGGGTGATACCGCTGGAGCCGGGGGCGAGTGTGGGCGGTTGCGAGGGCTGGGCGTTTGCGCTGCCCGAGGCCGACGCGGGGTGCCCTGGGCGGGCGGCGTGCGGGGTTCCTGGGGTCCCGCAGGCGGCGAGCGCGACCCCGAGTGCGCCGAGGGCGCAGGTCGCGGCGAATCGTCGTACTGGAATGATCACCCGATGAAGATATGTGGGTAATCCAGACTATTCGCCCATTGTCCACACGTGCCCGGCGACGGGGGCACGGAAGTCACCCGGCTGGACCCGGCGGAACACACGCCGGTTGTCCCTCCGACGCACTGCGGCGGGTGGAGGTCACGGACCGGGACAAGGCCGAGGACACGAACCCGCCGATCGTCTGGTGGGCCTCCGGTCCGAGGACGGCATCGGCGAAGAGGGGCGTCGTCAGGCTCTGGTCCGCCGAGGGGTTCGAGCGTCACGTGGCCAAGCCCGTTCCGGTGCCGCGCACCCTCGATGTGGCGTACCTGGACCCCTCGGGTGAGGGGCGCGACTACGTCTTCGCCCCGCGTACGGTCGCCGCCGCGAAACTGAAGCCCGGGCAGTACTGGACCGACGACGGCCCGAAGACCGCCGCCCAGATCGACGCCCGGCTCGACTGCCATCACGGTCACCTGAGCGGGTCGCGCAGGTCAGCTGTCCTCCAGCAGCCGCTGTCTGGCCTCCGCCACGTCGAAGTCGGCCTTCGGGTACTGCGGGTCCAGTGCCTCGAGGTGTTCCAGGAGCAGTGTGCTGATCGCCCAGTTCCGGTACCACTTGCGGTCGGCGGGGACGAGGAACCAGGGCGCCTCCGGTGTGGAACAGCGCTCCAGGGCGATCTCGTACGCCTTCTGGTACGCGGGCCACAACTCACGGTCGTCGATGTCGTCGGAGCTGAACTTCCAGTGCTTGTCGGGATTGTCCAGCCGTTGCAGCAGTCGGCGGCGCTGCTGGTCGTACGAGATGTGCAGAAAGCACTTCACCACGGTGACGCCGTCGTCGGCGAGGGACTTCTCGAAGCGGTTGATCTCGCCGTAGCGGTGGGCGATCTCCTTGCGGGGCGCCAGTTCGCGGACGCGGGCGATCAGGACGTCCTCGTAGTGCGAGCGGTCGAAGATGCCGATCTCGCCGGGTTCGGGCAGGGCCCGTCCGATCCGCCAGAGGAAGGAGTGCCTGCGCTCCTCGGCGGTCGGCGCCTTGAAACCCCGGATGCGGCAGCCCGCGGGGTTGAAATGCCCGATGACGTGCTTGACCGTGCCGCCCTTGCCGCTGGTGTCCATGCCCTGAAGGACCAGCAGGACCCGGCGGCGGTCACCCGCCGTGCTCGCGGCCCAGAGGCGTTCTTGCAGGTCGGCGAGGCGTTCGACCATCTGGGCGAGGGCGGCAAGCCCGGCGGCCTTGTCACGCGGACCGGCGGGCGTGGCCCTGGCGTCGTACGAGGAGAGGTCGACATCCTTGCCGCCGGGAACGCGCAGCAGTCGGCGCAGCGGGGCCGGGTCCCTGTCCTTGCGCCGTTCGCCGTCCTTCGTGCCCTTGCCGTCCTTCATGGCCACCGCGTACCCCTTCCGGCCGTGTCCCTCGATGGTGCGACGGGAGCCCGGTGGCCGCGAGTCGTGCTCAGGCCTCCTGGAGGGTGACCAGGACAGCCGGTTCCGGACGGCTGTCGGGGCCGATGTTCACGATGAGGCGCAGCCCGTACGGGGTCGTCACGGTCGGCGCGAGCCGCCCGCTCGCGGTCTGCCAGTCGGAGAAGCCGTCCTCCAGGCCCCCGCAGGTCGCGCCGAGTGCCTCCGGACCGCCCCAGGTCTCGAAGTCGGCCGGTTTCGGCGGGCGGTTGGCGGTCAGCCACCTTTGGATAGCGACGGACGGGTCGCGGAACTCCATCCGGCGCGGCCGCGTCGGCCTGCTCCGTCAGCGGCACGGTGCTGTCGGAGCAGGCCCGCGCGTCCGTCTGCGGGAACACCGGGCGGAGTGCGGCGTACAGCGCCCCGCTCCCGGCCGGCGCGAAGACCGCTCCCGGCACGGCCAGCGACCGCCACCGCATTCTCAACCACCCCTGGTGTACCTGCAGTTGGTCCACGGCGCGGAAATCTAGTCGATCAGTTCGGTGCTGTGGGCGCGGACGAGACGGGTGATGCGGTCCAGCGCCTCGGTGGCCGGCTGCGGGTCGAGGCGGCGGCCGTCGCGCAGGCGCAGGGCGATCTCGTCGGCCGCGCTCTCCCGGGGGCCGATCACCGCCTGGTACGGGACCAGACGGGCGGCGCGGACCCGGGCGCCCAGGGTGCCCTGGTCCGGGGTGATGAGCCGGGCTCGTAGGCCCCGGTCCAGGCAGCGGCGTACGAGATCGGCCGCCTGTTCGACCTTGGCCCGCGCGTCGGAGACGGGCAGCGCCACCAGCTGGGTCGGGGCGAGCCAGGGCGGGAAGGCGCCGCCGTGCGCCTCGATGAGGTGGGCGACAGCCCGCTCCAGGCTGCCGATGACACTGCGGTGGACCATGACCGGCCGGTGTTTCGCCCCGTCGGCGCCGATGTAGTGCAGGTCGAAGCGTTCGGGCTGGTGGAAGTCGATCTGGACGGTGGAGAGGGTGGACTCCCGGCCCGCCGCATCGGCGATCTGGACGTCGATCTTGGGGCCGTAGAACGCGGCCTCGCCCTCGACGGCCTCGTAGGCCACCCCGGAGCGGTCGAGCACCTCGCGCAGCAGCGCCGCCGAGCGCCGCCACAGCTCGGGGTCGGCGACGTACTTGCCGCCGGGGCCCGGCAGGGAGAGCCGGTGGCGAGCCGCGCGGATGCCCATCGCCTGGTACGCCCGGTGGATCAACTCCAGTGCCGCCGACGCCTCTTCGGCGACCTGCTCCAGGGTGCAGAAGAGGTGCGCGTCGTTGAGCTGGATGGCGCGCACGCGGGTGAGGCCACCGAGGACACCGGACGGCTCGGAGCGGTACATGCCGCCCAACTCGGCCATGCGGAGCGGGAGTTCGCGGTAGCTGTGGGAGCGGGAGCGGTAGATGAGCGCGTGGTGGGGACACAGGCTCGGGCGCAGCACCACCTGCTCGCCGCCGAGTTCCATCGGCGGGAACATGTCCTCGCTGTAGTGCGACCAGTGCCCGGAGATCTCGTACAGCTCCCGTTTGCCCAGCACCGGTGAGTACACGTGCTGGTAGCCCGCGCGTCGCTCTGCGTCGCGGACGTACTCCTCCAGGGCATGGCGCACGGCCGCGCCGTCGGGCAGCCAGTAGGGCAGGCCCGCGCCCATCAGGGGATCGGTGTCGAACAGGTCCAGTTCACGGCCGAGGCGGCGGTGGTCGGGGAGGGCGGTCATGGTGGTCTCCTCGCTTGTCGAGGGCGAGTGACCACACGGCGAAGCCCCGGGGCACTCGCCCCGGGGCTTCGGACTCGTCAGCAGTCAGCGCGCCGGGACACTCTCCGGCGTCGTCGTCTTCACAGCGGCACGCTTCATGGGAGGGACCGTAGCAGGGAGTCGGCGGGCGGTCGCGGCAATTCGGGCGGGGCGATCAGCCGGGGCCGGGGAGAGGGCTCGCGCCGGGGTTGTCGAGCGGGAACTCGTCGTCCTCGGTCTCGTCGCGGTCCTCGGCCTCGTCGCGCCTGAACTTGTCACCCTTGGGTTCATCGAGCACGAACTCGTCGTCCTTGTGCTCGTCGGGCCGCGGGCGCGTCGGTATCTGCTCCACCGTCGGCGCCCCCGGCTGGGCCTGCGCCCGTTCCAGGAACCGCAGCAGTTCCACCGGGAAGGGGAGGACGAGGGTGGAGTTCTTCTCGGCGGCGACCGCCACCACGGTCTGCAGCAGCCGCAGTTGGAGCGCGGCGGGCTGTTCGGACATCACCCCGGCGGCCTCCGCCAGCTTCTTCGACGCCTGGAGCTCCGCGTCCGCGTTGATGATGCGGGCCCGCCGTTCACGGTCGGCCTCGGCCTGCCGGGCCATCGACCGCTTCATCGTCTCCGGCAGTGACACGTCCTTGATCTCGACCCGGTCGATCTGCACACCCCAGCCCATGGCCGGACTGTCGATCATCAACTCCAGGCCCTGGTTGAGCTTCTCCCGGTTGGAGAGCAGATCGTCCAGGTCGCTCTTGCCGATGATCGAGCGCAGCGAGGTCTGCGCCATCTGCGAGACGGCGAAGCGATAGTCCTCGACCTGGATGACCGCGTCGGCCGCGTCGACCACCTTGAAGTAGATGACCGCGTCGACCCGGACCGTGACGTTGTCCCGCGTGATGCCGTCCTGCGCGGGGACGGGCATCGTCACGATCTGCATGTTGACCTTACGCAGCCGGTCCACACCGGGGATGATCATGGTGAACCCGGGCGGCCTGATGCCACCCCGGAGCCGCCCGAGCCGGAGCACCACGCCCCGCTCGTACTGCTTGACGACCCGGGCCGCCGCAACGACGTACACCACCCCCGCGGTACCGACCACCGCGGCCGTGGCCAAGAGCTCATCGAGCATGACGACCCCCTTTCGAGCCGCCGCATACCACCACTAATCCCACGATATGCCTCACGCGGGCCCACGGTCGAGGATCCCCCCGACCGCGAGCCCCGTGGGTCAGCCGGTGGTCAGCCGGTGGTCACCTTCACCGGTTCCGTCCCCGCCTCGCTGTGCCGCGCCGACCAGTTCTCCAGCGCGGTGCGGCAGGCGTGATCGAGGTGGTGCAGGCCGGAGAGGTCCAGCTCGACCGGGCGGTCCTGGGGCAGTGCCTCGAGGCTGTCGAGGATCTTCGGCAGCCTCAGGAAGGTCGCGTTGCCCGACAAGTACGCCTGGACCGGGCCCACGCCCTTGTCTATGACCTCCAGGCGGACGTGCGAGGCCTCCCACGCCGTCTTGACGATCGCCAGGGCGAGCCCGACGAGCACCCCTTCGAACATGCTGACGGCGACGATCGACACCGCTGTGACGACGAGGATCAGCGCCTCACCCCGGTGCTCGTGCCACAGCGAGACGATCTCGCGCAGCGGGATCAGCTTCCAGCCTGCGTGCACCAGGATGCCGGCGAGAGCGGGCAGCGGGATGACGCCGAGCGCGGCGGGCAGCAGCGCCGCGAACAGCAGCAGCCAGACGCCGTGCAGCACGCGGGACGCCTTCGTCCGCGCGCCCGCCTGGACATTCGCCGCGCTGCGCACGATCACCGCGGTCATCGGCAGCGCGCCGAGCAGTCCGCAGACCGTGTTGCCCGCGCCCTGCGCCATCAGTTCCCGGTCGTACTCGGTCCGGGGGCCGTCGTGCAGCCGGTCCACGGCCGCCGCGCTGAACAGCGACTCGGCGGAGGCGATCAGCGTGAAGGCGAGCACCGTGCCGAGCACGCCCACGCTCGCGAGCTCCCCGAAGGCGTCGAGGCTCGGCAGTTGGATCGAGCCGACCAGCCCCCGTACCTCGACCTTGGCCACCGGCAGCCCGGACGCCGAGGCCACCAGCGTGGCCAGCACGACCGCGCCGAGCGCCCCCGGCACCGTACGCACGCGCCGCGGCAGCCGCCGCCACAGGACGAGCACGGCGATCGTGCCCACCCCGAGTCCGACCGAGGCCAGCGCCTCGGTGCTGCGGGCCGCGTCGACGACGGCCTCCGGCAGCCCGGCGAGCTTGTCGAGTCCGGAGGCGGGGGCCTTGAGCCCGGCCATCGAGTAGAGCTGGCCCGCGATCAGCACGAGGCCGATCCCGGCGAGCATGCCCTCGACGACGGCCACCGAGATGGCCCGGAAGTAGCGCCCCAGCTTCAGGGCGCCCATGAGGAGTTGGAGCACACCCGTGGCGAGCACGACGACTCCGAGGACGGCGAGCCCGTACTCCCTCACGGCCTCGAAGACCAGCACGGTCAGTCCGGCCGCCGGCCCCGACACCTGAAGGCTGCTGCCGCGCATCAGGCCGGTGACGAGACCGCCCACGATGCCGGTGACCAGGCCGAGTTCCGCCGGGACGCCGGAGGCGACGGCGACGCCCACGCACAGCGGCAGGGCGACCAGGAACACGACGATCGAGGCGGCGAAGTCCTGCCGCAGGTGGGGGAGTTTGCTCATGAGGCCCGAAGTGCTCACGGCGCGGCTCACAGCGCCTCGAAGGTGTCGGTGTGCGCACGGTGTTCGCGCACGGCTCCGGTGTGGACCTCGTAGTACCAGCCGTGCAGACGCAGCCGGCCCGTCGTCAGGGCCCTTTCCACACAGGGGTATCCGCGGAGCCTGAGCAGTTGCGCGAGGACGTGGTTCTGCACCGCCTCGGCGACGGTGGGGTCGTCGCCCGGTGCGTCGGACGGGCGCTGCGCCTGCGCGAGCCAGTCGCGCACGGCGGGTACGGCCGTCAAATCATCGCCGCGCACCAGCGCGCCGACGGCGCCGCAGTGAGAATGGCCGCAGACCACGATCTCGGACACGCCGAGCACGTCCACCGCGTACTCGACGGTGGCCGCCTCGGAGGTCGGCCGGCCGGGGACGTACGGCGGGACGATGTTGCCCGCGGTGCGCAGCTCGAAGAGCTCGCCCGGGCGGGCGCCGGTGATCAGGGCCGGAACGACCCGGGAGTCGGAGCAGGTGATGAACAGGACCTGCGGGGACTGGCCGTCGGCGAGCGAGGCGAATTCCTCGGGCCGTCGGCCGAAGGAGCGGGCATGGTCGATGAGGGGCTGCATGTCAGTTCCTCCTGGCGCGCCCTGAGGACGCGTCGGCTTACAAGACGGAGCGTGGGGGGACGCGCTCCGCTCAGCAGCGGAAGACCTGAAGCAGGGCGGGGGAGTGGGCGGTCGAGGATCTCGACGTGCGCGGGTGCGCCGGGGCGAGCGCGAGAGGCGGGTACGAGGCCGCGGGGTCGCTCGCGAGCAGGGCGCGCGGGGGTGTGTCGAGGACGAGATCCTCGTCGCGGGTCCGCTGACGGGCACCCAGAGGGGGTGCCACCTTCTGCGGATGCTCCGCTTCGGCGCAGGAGACGACTTCGCCCCTGTGCGCGGACGCGAACGCCTCGGTGGGGGCGAAGAGCTGCAGGCTGATCAGGACGGCGGCGAGTACCACGTAGAGGGGTCGGGCCGTCGTACCTCGTAACATGCGCCCCCTCCCGGCGTCTCGTCCTCCATGTCAATACATAGGTTAACGCGGCAAGTTGTTTGCAGGGTTAACTCGACGTTTCACAGTGAAGAGGGCCGAAAACGCTGTGGAGGGGCCGAAAACTACGCCTCGACGAGCCCCTTGGCGTCGCGGGCCAGCGCGGTGAGCCGGGAGATCGCGCGGAAGTACTTCTTCCGGTAGCCGCCGTTCAGCATCTCCTCGCTGAAGAGCTGGTCGAAGGGCATCCCCGAGGCGAGGACGGGCACCTCGCGGTCGTACAGCCGGTCGGCGAGCACCACGAGCCGCAGCGCCGTCGACTGGTCCGGCACCGGCTGGACGTCGGTGAGGCAGACGGCCTTCAGGTCGTCGGTCAGGGCGCCGTAGCGGCTGGGGTGCACGCGCGCGAGGTGGTCGAGCAGATGCGGGAAGTCGTCGAGGGAGGCCCCGTCCGTGGCGTACGCGGCCTTCGTGACCTGCTCGTCGGTGAACGGCGCCGGGGCTTCGGGCAGCCCGCGGTGGCGGTAGTCCTCGCCGTCGATGCGCAGCGGCCGGAAGTGCGCCGACAGCCCCTGGATCTCGCGCAGGAAGTCGGCGGCCGCGAACCGGCCCTCGCCGAGCTTGCCCGGCAGGGTGTTCGAGGTGGCCGCGAGCGCGACCCCCGCGTCGACCAGCTTGCCGAGCAGGGTGGAGACGAGGACGGTGTCGCCCGGGTCGTCGAGTTCGAACTCGTCGATGCACAGGAGACGGTGCCCGGAGAGCGTCTGCACGGTCTTCTGGAAGCCGAGCGCGCCGACCAGGTTCGTCAGCTCCACGAAGGTGCCGAAGGCCTTGAGCGCGGGCTCGGCCGGGGTGGCGTGCCACAGGGAGGCGAGCAGGTGGGTCTTGCCGACGCCGTAACCGCCGTCCAGGTAGACGCCCCGGGGGCCGGCCGGGGTCTTCGGCGCCTTGGCCTTGCCGAAGCCGAAGAAGCCCCGCTTGCCGCTGCCGAGCGCGTGCGCCCCGCCGAGACCGGCCGCGAAGCCGGCGAGGACCTGTACGGCCTCGGTCTGGCTCGGCTGGTTCGGGTCCGGAATGTACGTTTCGAAGCGCACGGAGTCGAAGCGCGGCGGCGGCACCATCTCGGCGACCAGCCGGTCCGCGGGGACGTGCGGCTCGCGGGCGCACAGGGACGTGGGGGCTGCTTCGGGTATCGGTTCGATCCAGGAAGCGGCGGTGGAGGACGACACGGTTCCCCACTCTAAGCGCCGTGCCACACTGCACGACATGCGACGCCTGTTCCCTGTGACCTACGAAACAGCCGCCCAGGCCACCGCCGGGGCCCCCGATGCCCCTGGTGCGGCTGTGGCGGATGTGACGGATGCGACGGACCGTGAGTGGGAACTGCTGGAGCTGGCGGAGGCGTACGCCTACCCCGAACTCCGCTCCGCCGGTGTCCGGGAGCCCTGGCTGCGGGCCAACATGGTCTCCACGCTCGACGGAGCCGCCCAGCACGACGGGAAGTCCCAGGGCATCTCCAGCGCCGCCGACATGCGGATCTTCGGGGTGCTGCGGGCTCTCGCGGACGTCGTGGTCGTCGGCGCGGAAACGGTACGCCAGGAGGGTTACCGTCCGGCACGCGCGCGTGCGGAGTTCGCGGCGCTCCGGGAGGCGGCCGGACAGGGCCCGGCGCCCGTGATCGCCGTCGTCACCGCGAGCCTCGACCTGGACTTCTCGCTGCCCTTGTTCACTTCGCCCCTGGTGCCCACGCTCGTCCTGACGGGCGCCGCGGCGGCCCCCGACCGGGTGGCGGCGGCCGAGAAGGCGGGCGCCGAGGTGGTGATCGCCGGGGACGGGACGGGCGTGGACCCGGTACGGGCCGTACGTGCCCTCGCCGAGCGCGGCATGACCCGGCTGCTGACGGAGGGCGGCCCGCGGCTGCTGGGCCAGATGGTCGCGGCGGGCGTCCTCGACGAACTGTGTCTGACTCTTTCCCCGACGCTCACCGCGGGAGACGCGCAGCGGATCGCCGGGGGGCCCGCGATGGCGGTTCCCAAGCGGCTCGAACTGGCGTCCCTCCTGGAGGAGGCCGGATTCCTCTTCGCCCGATACCGTCGCCCCTGACCGGCGGCCCTGGTGTCGGTCAGGGGCGACGGTCCTGGCCGTCGGTCCTGGCGTCGATCCGGGCAAGGTAGCGGAGTAGATCGTTCCGATTATCTTCCGCTGGGCACACTAAAACTCGCAGTCCCCGTGCGATCACGGGGCAGGATGGTTTCCGCAGGGGGCCAGGGAGGCCCACGGAGGAGAAGGGCGCCTGTCGTGTTCACAAGCGTATTGATGATCGAGAAGGCCCTGACGTCCGCCGACGTGGAGTTCGTCACCACTTTGCACGGTGACGAGGTGGTCGCCTTCCATGTGCTGCTCCAGCCGCGGGGCGACCAGGCGGACCGGCTGCTGCGGGCCATCGACGACGTCGCGCTCGGGGAGCTGGACGAGGCGGCCCACGAGCGTGAGACGCCGGAGGGCGCGGACGCGGCCGGTCAGGGGCAGCAGGCCCTCGACGTGTCGCTGGTGGCGCTGCGCTCGGCCGGCAGCGAGGCCGAGGGGCGGCTCATCGAGGACCACCCGCTGGACGCGCTCAAGGCGCTGGTCGACGAGATCGACGCGGACGAGGTCATCGTGCTGACCGACCCGCACTACGTGGAGGAGTTCTTCCACCGCGACTGGGCCTCGCGGGCCCGCCACAAGGTCGGCGTGCCGGTGCTGAAGCTGTTCTCGCACAGCAAGGTGTAGGTCCCCGCCGGGCTCGGCCGTGAGGCGCCGTGAGGGTGCGGTGGTTTTCGGGATGCGGGCAGGTGGTGGCTGGTCGCGCCCACGCAGCGGAGCCGCACATGTCGCGGTCCCGCGCCCCTTACGGGGTGCCTGTCGCCGCACGCAATAGGCTGGGGGCGCGTCCTTTCGCTTGGGCGCGCTCATCGTCGTACCGGATCTTGGGAGAAATGCACATGGCACCCGGCCTTCCTACCGCCATGGACCGACCGCACTTCATCGGCATCGGCGGCGCCGGGATGTCGGGCATCGCCAAGATCCTGGCGCAGCGTGGGGCGAAGGTGGCGGGCAGTGACGCGAAGGAGTCCGCCACCGCCGAGGCCCTGCGGGCGCTGGGCGCGACCGTGCACATCGGCCACGCGGCGGACCACCTGGCGTCCGACGCCACCTGTGTGGTGGTGTCCTCCGCGATCCGCGCGGACAACCCCGAGCTGGCCCGCGCGGCCGAGCTCGGCATCCCGGTGGTGCACCGCTCGGACGCGCTCGCCCGGCTGATGGACGGCCTGCGCCCGATCGCGGTCGCGGGCACGCACGGCAAGACCACGACCACGTCGATGCTCGCCGTGTCCCTCTCCGCGCTGGGACTGAATCCCTCGTACGCGATCGGCGGCGACCTGGACGCCCCCGGCTCGAACGCCCTGCACGGCGACGGCGAGATCTTCGTCGCCGAGGCGGACGAATCGGACCGCAGCTTCCACAAGTACGCCCCCGAGGTCGCGATCGTCCTCAACGTCGAGCTCGACCACCACGCCAACTACGCCTCCATCGACGAGATCTACGAGTCCTTCGAGACCTTCGCCGGCAAGATCGTGCCGGGCGGCACGCTGGTGATCTCCGCGGACCACGAGGGCGCGCGCGAACTGACCCGGCGTCTGCCGGCGGACGTACGGGTGGTGACGTACGGCGACGCGCCGGACGCGGACGTACGGGTCCTGTCCGTGATCCCCCAGGGCCTGAAGAGCGAGGTGACGGTGCTCCTCGACGGCACGGAGCTGACCTTCGCCGTCTCCGTCCCCGGCCGCCACTACGCGCACAACGCGGTGGCCGCGCTCGCGGCGGGCGCGGCGCTGGGCATTCCGGCCGCGGAGCTGGCCCCCGCGATCGCCTCCTACACGGGCGTGAAGCGGCGTCTGCAGCTGAAGGGCGAGGAGGCGGGCGTCCAGGTCGTCGACTCGTACGCGCACCACCCGACCGAGATGACGGCCGACCTGGAGGCCATGCGCGCGGGTGCCGACGGCCGCATCCTGGTGGTCTTCCAGCCTCACCTGTTCTCCCGCACCCAGGAGCTGGCCAAGGAGATGGGCGAGTCCCTGGCCCTGGCCGACGCCTCGATCGTGCTGGACATCTACCCGGCCCGCGAGGACCCGATCCCGGGCGTCACCAGCGAGCTGATCATCGAGGCGGCGCGAGCGGCGGGCGCGGACGTGACACCGGTCCACGACAAGGCGCAGGCGCCCTCGGTCGTCGCGGGAATGGCGAAGCCCGGTGATCTCGTTCTCACCATGGGCGCGGGAGACGTGACGGACCTCGGTCCCGAGATCCTGACCCGCCTGTCGAAGTAGCCGTGACGTTTGTGAGGGGTTGAGCTTCATGTCGTACGACATCGAAAAGCCGGACGAGCAGTGGCGCGCGGAGCTGACCCCGGCCGAGTACACCGTCCTGCGGAAGGCGGGCACCGAGCCCGCCTTCACGGGCGAGTACACCGACAGCAAGACCAAGGGTGTCTACTCCTGCCGCGCCTGCGGCGCCGAGCTTTTCACCTCGAACGAGAAGTTCGAGTCCCACTGCGGCTGGCCGTCCTTCTACGACCCGAAGGACTCCGACGCGGTCGAGCTGATCGCGGACCGCTCCCACGGGATGGTCCGCACGGAGGTGCGGTGCGCTCGCTGTGGGTCGCACCTCGGCCATGTCTTCGAGGGCGAGGGCTACTCGACGCCGACCGACCAGCGGTACTGCATCAACAGCATCTCGCTGCGGCTGGCTCCGGACGAGGGCTGAGGCTCACAGCACCTTGCGATGGACGAGCGCCGAGAGGACGAGGGCGCCGGGAAGCAGGGGGATCCAGACGGTCAGGACGCGGTAGCCGATGACGGTCGCCGTGGCCAGGGACACGGGGGCGCCGAACGCGGCCATGGTGAAGACCATGGCCGCGTCGACCGGGCCGATGCCGCCCGGGGCGGGCACCGCGCCGACGGCGGTACTGGCGAGCAGCAGCGCGAGGACCACCTGAACCCAGGACAGCGTCAGCCCGAGCGAGAACCCGACCGAGGCGATCACGCTCCCCTGGAGCACCGGGGCGGCGGCCGACCCACCCCACAGGGCGAGGACGCGGCTGGGCCGGGTGTGCAGGGTCCGCGCCTCGGTCAGCGCGGTGCGTACGAAGCCGAGCGCCGGGCGGCGCAGCGGGCGTACGACCGTCAGGAGCAGGGCGGCGGTGGCGAGACCGAGCACCGCGGCCCCGGCGGCCATGAGCAACGTCCAGGTGTCCGGGGCGAGGTCGCCGAGCCGTAGTGCGTCCGGGAAGGCCACGAGGAAGACGACGAGCACCACTGTCTTCGCCAGCGGCTTGACCAGTGAGTACAGGGCGAGCGAGGCGGTGGCTCGGGCCAGGGGTATGCCGCGGCGCTGGAGGAAGCGCAGGGTGACGGCGTGGGCGCCGATGCTCGCCGGAAGGATGTGGTTCGCGGCGCCCGCGGCGAACTGCGAGGCGAGCAGCGGCCCGGGCGGCAGCCGTTCCGGCAGGGCACCTTGCCGGACGCACGCGGCGGCCACCCAGCCCAGGCAGGTGAAGAAGACCCCGGCCAGCAGCCATCGGGGATCGGCGGCGGCCAGCCGGGCGGCGCCCTCTCTCACCGCGCGCCAGTCGACCGCCGCCCACGCTCCGATCGCCAGGAGCGGCAGCAGGGTCAGCGTCAGACGGGTGAGACGGGTGAGACGGGTCAGGCGTGCGGCGGAGGGGGACCGGACCCGGGCGGGGCGCGCTACGGGGAGATCGTCGAGCGGGAGCGGGGACACGGCGCACATCGTCCTTCCACGTCACGCCCGCGGTACCGGCGGACGGACACAAGGAGAGGCAGAGCGGAGGGGGACGGGGAGAACGTTCCCGCTCGGTGTGACGGCGCGGTGTCCGGGAGGGGAAGGGGCACCAGCGGCTGGGCGACACGGCCGGACGCGTCGTCCTGTGGGGCAGGGCAGTTGGCGCTCCCGTCGTCGAACGGTAGAAAGAGGGGGCGCACTCGGAACGCACCTGCCGAGTGCGATGGATGGGACGGACGAGACGGACGAGACAACGGAGGCCCCTCATGACGACTCTGCCCGATCGGCCGAACACCGCGCTGCTCGTCATCGACGTCCAGAACGGGGTGGTGGCGGGCGCGCACCGGCGCGACGAGGTGGTCGCGAACATCGACACCCTGGTCGGCAAGGCTCGCGCGCAGGACGTGCCGGTGGTGTGGGTGCAGCACTCGGACGAGCGGCTGGAGCGGGACAGCGAGCGCTGGCAGTACGTGCCGGAACTGGTCCGCCGCGACGCCGAGCCCCTCGTCCACAAGAACTACGGCGACTCGTTCGAGGACACCGACCTCGAGGCGCTGCTCGCCGAGCGCGGGGTGGGCCGGCTCGTCGTCACGGGCGCCCAGACCGACGCGTGCATCCGCGCCACCCTGCACGGGGCCTTCGTACGCGGGTACGACGTGACGTTGGTCGGTGACGCGCACACGACGGAGGACCTCAGCGCGTACGGCGCGCCGCCGCCGGAGCAGGTGATCGCGCACACCAACCTCTACTGGAAGTGGGAGAGCGCACCCGGGCGGCGCGGGGGCACCGTCGGCACGGCGGACGTGTCCTTCGCGGCGGTCGTCGAGGACTGAGCCGTTCTGATCGGCGGCCGTCGGCGGTCGCCGCGCGACAGGGCCTGGCCCTTCGCCCGCGCGGCCCGTTCGACGGCGTGACCGAGGGAGAACAGGCCTTCCAGGCGGTCCGGGTGGCCCACGAGTTGGAGGCCCAGGGGCATGCCCTGGGCGTCCCGGTGGCCCGGCACGGTCAGGGCCGGGAGGCCAAGGAGCTGCCAGGGGCGGCTCAGGACGGGAGACCCGGTGGCCGTCAGGCCCTTCGGGGCGGCACCCGGGGCGGCCGAGCCGAGCACGGCGTCCACGTCGCCGAGCAGTGCCGGCACCGTGGAGCGCTCCCGCCGCGCGACGGACCGGGCGTGCTCGTAGTCCCCGGTGGTGATGGAGCGGCCGTGCGCCAGGAGTTCGTCGAGCGGTGCGCTCAACCGGTCCGGGTGGGTGCTCTCCTCGGCCGGCATCCGCGCGGCCTCGTAGGCCGTCACCGTGACGTGTGCCTCGACGAGGCGGGGGGTGAGGGCGGGCCAGTCGACGTCCACGAGCACGGCGCCGTTCGCGACGGCGTCCTCGACGCTCCGGACCAGAGCCGCCCGCATGTCCCGTGAGATCTCGGCCGGTTCGCCACCCGACCACACAGCCGGCCTCGGGCGCGTCCGCGCTTCGGGAGGGTGGGTGAGCCGGTCCGATCCGGTCAACGCTCCGTACACGAGCCGGAGATCGGCCACGGTCGGAGTCAACAGCCCGACCGCGTCGAGGCTGTGCGACAGGCCCACGAACCCCGTCGTGTCCAGGGAACCCCCGGCCGGCACCACGAAGCCCGCGACCCCGCAGTACGACGCGGGGCGGGTGAGCGAGCCCGCGGTCTGGCTGCCGAGAGCCAGCGGGACCACGCCGGTGACGACGCGGCCGCGAAGGCGCGGGTGGCGGAGCTGCTGGACGTCCTCGGGTACGACGCGGTGGACATCGGCACGCTCGCCGACAGCTGGCGCAGCGAGCCGGGCACCCCGGTTTACGTCGAGCCCTACCTCGCGGCACGGCCCGAGGGGCTGAGCCAGGAGGAGGCGCAGCGCTGGTTCTTCGAGACCCCGGGTGTTCCGGTGCCCGCCGACCGGGTCAAGGAGCTGACCGACGCGGCCGTACGGCGCCCGGCGGGCGAAGCCCGGGCCACCCTCGCCCGGGACTGAGTCACGGAAAAGAGGGGCGGGCCACCGGTGGGGGATGTCCGGTGGCCCGCCCCTGCCGGGGTGGATGGCTGGATCAGCCGACGTCGGAGGCGTCCAGGCGGTACAGGCCGCTGGTGCTTGTGGACGTGGCGGACGAGGAACCGGAGCTGTACGCCGAGGACTTGACGGCCGTGCCGTGCGCCTTGACCCAGGCGGCGATCTCGGAGTTCGTGCCCTGTCCGCCGTCGCTGCTGACGATGATGTAGTGCAGCTTGCCGGACTTCACCAGGCTCTTGAGCTTGGCGAGGGTCATGGCGTTGTCGCTGCCGGACCAGCCGCCCATGGAGATGACGGGCTGCCCGGACTCCAGGATGACCGAGGACGCGGTCTGGTCGGTGGCCACGGCCAGCAGCCAGGTGGCCCCGTCCTGGTGCTTCTTCAGGTACGTGATCATCTCGGACGACACCTGGGTGCCGCCTCCGCCCATCTGACCACCGCCTGTCTGCCCACTGCCTGTCTGGCCACCGTCCGTCCGGCCACCGTCGGTCTCGCTGCCGCCTGTCTCGCTGCTGCCTGTCCCGCTGCCGCTCGGCCGGGTGCCGGAGCCCGAGGGCGCGGAGCCGCCGCCCGACGGGGGCTCACCCATGGACCGGCCGCCGGTACCACTCGTACGACTCGAACCGCTCGTGCCGCCCGGACCTCCGCCCATGCCACCCATGCCGCCACCGGTGTTGGGACCGGCCGTCGGGTTGGTGCCGTTCGTGGCGGAGGTGGCCGCCGAGACCGAGTACGCGGCGGGGCCGGCCAGCAGGGCGACGACCGCGGCCAGCGCGGCGAAGCCGATGAGCCTGCCCCGTCGCATGAAGCGTCCGGCGAGCAGGCCGAGCACCGCGACCGTGCCCGCGACGCCGACCACGATCTCCGCGACGGTGTACAGCGTGCCGGAGCCCGAGACCCGCTGGAGCAGCACGATCGCCCACGCCGCGCTCGCCGCGACGGCGGCCGGCAGGACCCAGCTCCACCTGGCCGCCGAGTCCTCACGGAACGCCCGGTACAGGGTCACGCCGCCCGCACCAGCCAGGGCCGCGATGCCGGGTGCCATGGCGGTGACGTAGTACGGATGGAACGTGCCCTCCGCGAGGGCGAAGGTCAGGTAGTGCAGGACGAACCAGCCGCCCCACAGCATGAGCGCCGCACGCTTGGCGTCGGTGCGCGGGGCCCGGCCGCGCAGGATCAGACCCGCGATCAGGGCGATGGCCGCGAAGGGGATGAGCCAGGAGATCTGGCCGCCCATGATCTCGTTGAACAGCCGGTAGACGCCCGCGCTGCCGCCGAAACTCGCACCGTTGCCCGCCGAGCCGACCGAGGAACTGGCGCCGAAGATACGGCCGAAACCGTTGTAGCCGATGACCAGGTCCCAGACCGTGTTGTCGGTCGAACCGCCGATGTAGGGCCGGGAGGAGGCGGGGATCAGGTCGACGACCACCATCCACCAGGCGCTGGAGACGACCAGGGCCACCGTGGCGACGGCGAGGTGGCGGATCCGGCGGCCCAGGGAGCCGTGCGCGGCCCACAGATGGACGAGGAAGAAGGCCGGCAGGACGACGTACGCCTGCATCATCTTGGTGTGGAAAGCGAAGCCGATCGCGACCGCCGACCAGACAAGCGGCATCAGCCGGCCGGTGCGCACGGCCTTCATCAGCGCGGCGGCGCCGAGCAGCATCAGGAAGACCAGGATCGGGTCCGGGTTGGTGTCCCGGTTGATGGCCACGGTGATCGGGGTCAGCGCCAGTACCAGCGCGGCGACGGTCGCCGCCACCGGGCCGAAATCGCGCTTGACCATGCGGTGGAGCAGGGCCACGGAGCCTGTGCCCACCGCGACCATCGGCAGCGCCAACTGCCAGGTGCCGAAGCCGAAGGCGCGGGCGGACAGCCCCATCACCCACAGGGCGAACGGCGGTTTGTCGACCGTGATGAAGCTGCCGGAGTCCAGCGCGCCGAAGAAGAACGCCTTCCAGCTCCTGGTGCCGCTGTAGACGGCCGCGTTGTAGAAGCTGTTGCCGCTGATGGAGGTGATGTTCCAGGCGTACAGGGCCGTCGCCGCGAGCAGGATCGCCCACAGGGCGGGGCGCGTCCAGCGGGGGTCCTCGGCAGGGCTGGTGAAGAGCCTTCGGCCACGGGCGACGAAGCCGCCGTCGGCGGGCGGGGCCGCCCGGTGCCCGCTGCTCGGTGAGGACGTGGGCGGTGGGGCGAGAGTCGTCATGACGCGGGCTCCAAGCGGGGAGAGGGAGTGCGACGCGGGCGGAAGGCCCGGAGCCGCATCAGGGCGAAGCGGGGTGCGGTGGCGGCGAGGGCGACGCCGACCGTGGTGATCAGGGGCGCGAGGCCGACGAGGGGGCTGCCCACCGCGGCCACGGTGACGGGGAGGCGCGGCAGCCGTCGCGCGCCGCGGCCTCGCGGCCCGCTCACGCCGCCCTCGCCCCGGCGGGCGGGGCGGCGAGTCCCGCGGGGGACGGCGTACGGTCGGCGCTCGCGGGAGAGCCGACCCCACCTGTGGCAGCGGCGGCGGCCGTCACGTGCGCCGTACCGGCCCGGGGCGGCAGCGCGACGCGGGTGCGGCCGGTCAGGATCCGGCGTTGCATCCGGCCCATGCCCTTGAGGTCGTCGACGGCGGTGGCGACGATGTCGACCCGGCTGTCGGGGTCGTCGACCCAGTCCACCGGCACCTCGTGGATACGCAGCCGGTTGCGCTCGGCCAGCACCAGCAACTCGGTGTCGAAGAACCAGGTGTTGTCCTCGATGTGCGCGGCGAGCGCCCTGAAGACCTCGGTGCGCACCGCCTTGAAGCCGCACTGCGCGTCCGTGAAGCGGGCCGCGAGCCCCAGCTTCAGCAGCAGGTTGTAGGAGCGGGAGATGAACTCGCGCTTCGGTCCGCGCACCACCGCCGCCTGGGGGTGCAGCCGGCTGCCGATGGCCAGGTCACTGTGACCGGACAGCAGGGGCGCGACCAGCGGGAGGAATCCGTCGAGTCCGGTCGACAGGTCTACGTCCATGTACGCGACCACATCCGCCTCGGACCGGCTCCACACGTACTTCAGCGCGCGGCCCCGGCCCTTGGCCTCCAGGTGGACGGCGTGGACGTGCGGAAGGCGGGCCGTCAGCTCGGTCGCCGCCTGCCAGGTGGCGTCCGTGCTCGCGTTGTCCGCGACGGTGATCCGGAACGGGAACGGGAAAGAGGCTTCGAGGTAGGCGTGGAGGCGGCCGATGCTGTCGCCGAGGACGTGTGCCTCGTTGTGGACCGGCACCACGATCTCGACCGACCGCTGCCGGACGCCTCCCGCGTTCGTTTCGTTCATGGCCCCGACGATCCGGGCCGGATCTGGGCCGTCGCTGAGCCCGCGCTGAGGGAAGGATGAGAATCAGGGAACTCACAGCTTCCGCACAGCCGGGCCCTGGCAGGTCACAGGAAGACCGGCGAACAGCGCCTTCCCGTACGTCAGTTGCGGCTGGACGAAGCGATCAACTCGTCGATCAGAGTGATCAGTACGTCCCGGCACGACCCGCGCTCCCGGGCGTCGCAGAGCAGCACGGGGGTCCGCTCCGGCAGGGCCAGGGCGTCGCGGATCTCCTCCGGGGTGTACGGGTGCTGTCCGTGGAAGCCGTTGACGCCGACGACGAAGGGGATGCCGCGCCGCTCGAAGAAGTCGATGGCGGCGAAGCTGGACTCCGGCCTGCGGACGTCGATGAGGACCACGGCGCCCAGGGCGCCGATGGCGAGGTCGTTCCACATGAACCAGAACCGCTGCTGGCCCGGGGTGCCGAAGAGGTACAGGACCAGTTCGGGACTGAGGGTGATCCGCCCGAAGTCCAGGGCCACGGTGGTGGCCCGCTTCTCCTCGATGCCGTCGAGGTCGTCGACGTTCAGACCGGCGGAGGTGAGGGGTTCCTCGGTGCGCAGCGGGACGATCTCGCTGACCGCCCCGACCATGGTCGTCTTGCCGACGCCGAACCCTCCGGCGATGAGGATCTTGACCGCGTCGGGAGCGGAGGGTGCGTCGGGTGCCGAAGTCGCGTGCGCGGCGGGGTCAGAGCCGGCCAAGGCCGTCCCTCACTTTCTGCAGCAGGTCCAGGTCCGGGGTACGGGAGACGAGACGCGGAGCCCGGACGGTGATCCGGCCCGCCTCCAGCAGATCGCAGAGCAGGATCACGACCACGCTCACCGGCAGGTCGAGTTCGGCGGCGAGTTCCGCCACCACGATCGTCTTCGCGCACAACCGCAGGATCCGGGTGTACTCGGGCTGCGGCCGGGTGGCGCCCTCGGGCGGCGGATCCACCGCGGTCACCGACGTGATGAGGGTGAAGTCGGCGCGGCTGGGCCGGGTGCGTCCTCCGGTCAGCGTGAACGGCCGTACCAGCCGGCCGGCCGCGTCGCCTTCTCTCACCTCACTCGCCGTTGTCGGCCGTGGCGGCGACGCCCGCACGAGGTGCTGCCCTGAGGTGCTCGCCGATCTTCTTCACCAGCATGTTCATCTGGTACGCCACCACGCCGACGTCCGCGCCCTGGTTGGTGAGCACGGCGAGATGAGCGCCGGGGCCCGCGGCGGTGAGGATCAGATAGCTGTCGCGCATCTCGATCAGCGCCTGGCGCACCGGGCCGCCGCGGAAGTCCATGCTGACGCCCTTGCTGAGGCTCATCAGCCCGGACGCGGTGGCCGCCAGCCGTTCGGCGTCGTCGCGGACGAACGCCGTGGACTTGCTGACGACCAGTCCGTCCTCGGAGAGCACGACGGCGTGGTTCACATCGGCGACCCGTTCCACCAGTCCGGTGAGCAGCTGGTCGAGCTGGCTGTGTGTGGCGGTGCTGGGGCGTGTCATTTCTCTGTCCTTCACGAGCGGTCGGCGGGCGGAGTCCACGAGCGGTCTGCGGGCTGGGTGGGGGCCGGGTCCTCCCCGTGGTCGTACGACGGTTCCTGGCCCTCGAGGTCGTACGGCATCTCCTCGTCGTCGCGGGCCCGGAGCGTTCCGCGCTGGAAGCCCGCGAGTGAGGAGGCGGCGCGTTCCGCGGTGAAGTCGGCGAGGTCGGCGGCGTCCTTGTCGTCGGCCTCGGAGGGCGCCGCCTCCTCCCGCAGCTCCGTGGCCAGACTGGTCTGCGGCACCCGGCGTGGCAGCGGAGTGAGTCCGTCGCGGCGGGCGGTGCCCGGAGCGGGGGCGGAGCGGGGCGCGGCGGAGTCGGCCGTGTGGGCCCGGGCGGCGGGGTGTGCCTCCTCCGTACGTTCATGGGGCCGGCGCTCCGGGACCGCGGCGTCGTCGGAGCCCTTCGCCGCCACGACCGCCGCCGGTATCGCGGTGTCCCCGTCCGTGGCGGGGGAATCGGGGATCTCGCGGACCACGATGTCGTGCGGGATCAGCACGATCGCGGTGGTGCCGCCGTACGGCGAGGAGCGCAGGGTGACGGCGATGCCGTGCCGGGTGGCGAGCCGCGCGATCACGAACATGCCGAGCCGCAGGTCGTCGGCGAGTGCCACCACGTCGAACTGCGGGGCCACCGCCAACTGGGCGTTGAACGCGGTGTAGTCCTCCTCGGACAGACCCAGCCCCCGGTCCTCGATCTCGACGGCCAGGCCCTTGGCCACCATCGCGGCCCGCACCCCCACCGGGCTGGGCGCGGGGGAGTAGGAGGTCGCGTTGTCGATGAGCTCGGCCAGCAGATGGATGACGTCGGCCACCGCGGGCGGGCTCAGGTACACCTCGTCGTCGGTGTGCACCTCCACCCGCTGGTACTGGGCTACCTCACCGACGGCGCTGCGCAGGATGTCGATCAGCGCGACCGGTTCGGTCCAGCTGCGCCGGGGCTGCTCGCCGCTGATGATGACGAGGTTCTCCTCGTAGCGGCGGAGCTGGCTGGCGGTGGAGTCGAGTTCGTACAGGCCCTTGAGGATTCCCGGGTCCTGGTGTTCGCGTTCCAGCGCGTCGAGCTTGCTGAGCTGAAGGTTGACCAGGTTCTGGCTCTGCCGGGCGATGCCCAGGATCACCTTCTGGAAACCGCGTCTGGTGTCGGCGAGTTCCACCGCGGTGTGCACGGCCGTGCGCTGCGCGGTGTTGAACGCCTTGGCCACCTGGCCGAGTTCGTCCTCGCCGTAGTCCAGGGGCGGGGTGGCGGACTCCACGTCGACCTTCTCGCCCCGGTTCAGCCGGGCGACCACGTCGGGCAGCCGTTCCTCGGCGAGGCTGAGCGTGGCCATCCTGAGACCGCGCAGCCGCCGGGAGAGGGAGCGGGTGATGCGCCAGGACATCACGACGCACACCAGCAGGGCGACGAGTCCGCCGGCGCTCAGCGCGGCCGCCTTGATCAGCAGGCTGTGCGCCTTGTCGGCGCTGCGGTCGAGCAGTTGCGTGGTCTGCTGCTGGATCAGGTTCGTGTACTGGTCGGAGATCCTGCCGAGCGCGGTCTTCCAGCGGGCGTGCGCGTCAGGCAGTTCGACCGTCTTCGCCACCTGGCCGTGTGCCGTCCGGGCCGCGATGATCTGGTCCTCGACGGTCTCCAGGGTCTTCCAGTCCTGGCTCTGGAGGACCCGTTCGACCTGGTCCTTCACGGTGCCGTGCAGCGAGTTGAGGACCTGGCCCTGGAAGACCCAGCGGCGTACGTCGACCTGCTGGTCGAACTGCTGCCACGACTGCTGGTCGAGCTTTCCCGAGGGCCAGGCCAGCGCGAGCTGGGCGTCCTCCTGGGCGACCAGCTCCGCCGCGTTCCCCAGCGTGATCAGCGGCCCTGCCTGCGAGGTGAGGTCGCCGTCGTCGACCTGGGAGAGTTCCTGGAAGGCGTGGATCTGGTCGCCGATGATCGAGGTGTACTGGTCCAGGGCCTGCTGGGCGGTGATGTCGGTGGGATGGTCCACCTGCCCCCGGTAGTACTCCAGGCTTCCCACCGAGGCGATGACCGAGTACATCCGGTCGCCGATCCGGGCGGGCGCGTGTCTGAAGTCCTCGGACCGGCGGACCAGTTTCGCGACCGCGACGTCCGTGCGCCCGCGCTGCCGGTCCAGGGCGGCCCGGGAACCGTGCGGCGAGGCCAGCCAGGCGGCCGACAGGCTGCGCTCCTGTTGCAGCGCGAGCGTCGCCTCGGTACCCATGGCACCCGTCGACCGGCTCAGCCCCGTCTGTTCGCGCAGTCGCAGCCCCTCCGAGAAGATCTGCGTCGTCGTCACACCCCACATGGCGGCGAGGGTGACGCTGGGGACCAGCGCCAGCAGGATCAGGGAGAGACGTATGGAGCCGAGACGGCGCCGGGCACCGGTCCGTGGAGACATCGTCGTCCTAGAGCGATCAGCGATGAGAGGGTGCGCAGGATGCTATCCGTACAAGTGACCGTACGCACCGTGAGGGGACGGAAAACCTTGGTGCCGCCTGTGTGGGCGGCAGCGGTTCAGCGGGTTCCGTTGCCTGCGAACTTCGCGACCGAGGAGACGTTCTCCTTGGTGACGAACGCGGGTCCGGTGAGCACGGGAGCGGTTCCGCCGCCGCTGAAGTTGCCGTTGGAGTGGTAGAGCCAGAGCGAGTCCACGGCCAGATAGCCCTGGAGATAGGGCTGTTGATCCACCGCGAACTGTACGTCCCCGCTCTGCACGGACTTCACCAGACCGCTGTTGAGGTCGAAGGTGGCGACCTGGGCCTTGCTGCCCGCCGCCTTCACCGACTTCACCGCGGCGAGCGCGAACTGCGCGCCCAGCATGACGACTTCGTCGACACTCGGGTCCTGGCGCAGTCTGGCCGTGACGGCGGCGCCCACCGCGTCCATGTCGGTGCCGTTCACATAGAGCAGGTCGGTCTCGCCGCCGAAGGTCTTCTTCACCCCGGCGCAGCGGGCTTCCAGGGCGATGTTGCCCTGTTCGTGGATGACGCAGAGGGCGTGCTTGGCCTTGAGCTCGTCCAGTTTGTCGCCGGTGGCCCGGCCCGCGACGCTCTCGTCCTGGCCGAAGTACTCCAGCAGGCCCTCGGACTTCCAGGCGTCGATCCCGGAGTTGAGACCGACCACGGGTATCCCCGCCGCCTTGGCCGCGCTGACCGCGCTCTGCATCGCCTCCGGCTTGGCCAGTGTCAGCGCGATGCCGTCCACCCGGTCGCGGATCGCGTCCCGCACCAGGCTCGCCTGGGCGGCGGCCTCGGAGTTGCTCGCGTACGTCAGGTCGATGTTGTCCTTGGTGGCCGCCGCCTGTGCGCCCTTGCGCACCAGCTCCCAGAACGCGTCTCCGCGGGCGCCGTGGGTGATCAGGGCGACCTTGATCCGGCCGGTGCCCGCCTTCCCCGCCGAGGCGTCGCTCGTGTCGTCCGATCCGCCGGAGCCGGAGCATCCGGCGGCGAGCAGACAGCCCACGGCGATGACGGCGACGAGGGCGGCGCGGGGCGGAGTTCCGGGGGAGTGGTGAGGTGTGGGGGACATGTTCATGGGTGCGGCACCTCGCTGTGCGGCCCGGCGGCGGGTCGGGGAGAGTGAGATCGGTGCGATGTCGGGATGTTGTGTACCGACTGTCGTACTTTCGTTGGGCCGGAGCCAATCGTGTGTCACACTCGGCCGTCAAGTGAGCGGGCCTATGCCGGAGATGACCGGCGTGAGGGTGCCGTCGCCGCATCGTCACTAGTTGGACGCGGGATGCGTGAGTTGGGTGGTATCGCACCTTCCGCATGGGGCGTGGATGTTCAATGATGGTGCGCGGGCCTGACGTTGGGGGGCTGTTGTGTTCATCCGGGGGAGGACGAGATGACGCGTGAGATTTCCGCTGTCCGTGCCGTGCTGCGTACGGGAGTGACGGGCGCCGCGGTCGTCGGCCTGTCCGCGATGTCGCTGGTCGCCGGGACCGCGTACGCGACTCCCGCCGGCCCCGGTGTCACCGCGACGGTGCTCTATCGGACCACCGTGGGGAACACGGACTACACGCTCCGGGAGATCACCATCCCGCCCGGCCAGAGCACCGGCTGGCACTACCACGACGGTCCTCTGTACGGCCTCGTGAAGAAGGGCACCCTGAGCCACTTCGACGCCACCTGCGCGCAGGACGGCACCTACCCGGCCGGCCGTACGATCACCGAGCCCCCGGGCCCCGGCCATGTGCACATCGGCCGCAACGAGGGCTCGGTCCCCGTCGTCCTGGACGTGCTGTACGTCCTGCCCCACGGCTCGCCGTTCTCGGAGGACGCGCCCAACCCCGGCTGCGACTTCCAGTAGTGCCCCAGGGCGCGATCACTCGAACGGCAGCGCCTGTTCGGCCCAGATCGTCTTTCCGGTGCCGGTGGTGCGGGTGCCCCAGCGGTCGGTGAGCTGGGCGACGAGGAGCAGCCCGCGGCCGCCCTCGTCGAAGGTGCGGGCCCGGCGCAGATGGGGAGAGGTGCTGCTGGCGTCGGAGACCTCGCAGATGAGGGTGCGGTCGCGGATGAGCCGGAGCTGGATGGGGGCGCCGCCGTAGCGGATGGCGTTCGTGACCAGTTCGCTGACGACGAGTTCGGTGACGAACGCGACCTCGTCGAGCCCCCAGCGGGTCAGCTGCTCGGTCGCGTACTGCCGGGCGGTGGCGACCTCCGCCGGATCGGCGGGCAGGTCCCACACCGCCACCTCGTCGCTGTCCAGGGTGCGGGTGCGGGCCAGCAGCAGGGCCACGTCGTCCTTGGGATGCTTCGGCAGCAGCACCTGGAGCACGTTGTCGCAGGCGTCGTCCAGATTCGCGGCGGGGACCGTCAGCGCGTTGCACAGCACAGCCGTTCCCGCGTCGGCGTCGAGGTGGCGGGCCTCGAAGAGACCGTCGGTGTAGAGGGCGAGGACGGAGCCTTCCGGCAGGTGCAGCTCGGTGGCCTCGAAGGGGAGCCCGCCCACCCCGAGCATCGGTCCCGCGCTCACCTCGACGACCTTCACGGTGCCGTCCGGAAACAGCACGGCGGGCGGCGGGTGCCCGGCCGTGGCGACCGCGCAGTGCCCGGAGACCGGGTCGTACACCGCGTACAGACAGGTGGCGCCGATCTCCGCGCCCGTCGGGCTCTCGTCGGCCGCCAGATGCCCGACCAGGTCGTCGAGGTGGGTGAGCAGCTCGTCCGGGGGCAGGTCGACGTCGGCCAGCGTCCATACCGCCGTACGGAGCCGGCCCATCGTGACGGAGGCGTGGATGCCGTGCCCGACGACATCGCCGACGACGAGCGCCACCCGGGTCCCGGACAGCGGGATCACATCGAACCAGTCGCCGCCGACGCCCGCCCGCGACAGCGCCGGAAGGTAGCGGGAGGCGAACTCGACCGCCGCCTGTCCCGCCATCGCCTGGGGCAGCAGACTGCGCTGAAGGGCCACCGCTGTCGTGCGCTCCTTGGCGTACCGGCGGGCGTTGTCCACGCAGACGGCCGTGCGGCTGGCCAGCTCCTGCGCCAGCGACACGTCGTCCTGGTCGAAGGGGTCCGGACTCTCGGCGGTGAGCAGCCTCACGAAGACCGCCACCCCCAGCGTCGTACCGCGCGCCACCAGCGGTACCGCCATCAGTG
Organism: Streptomyces sp. NPDC007896; assembly: GCF_042959425.1. NCBI lineage: Bacteria > Bacillati > Actinomycetota > Actinomycetes > Kitasatosporales > Streptomycetaceae > Streptomyces > Streptomyces sp. NPDC007896. The sequence continues at coordinate 98,160 of NZ_JBIBKX010000023.1, forward strand.
AGAAGTCCCGGCGGTCCGCCTGGTACGGCTTGGCGGCCTGGGCGCCGTGCCGGCTGAGCCATCCGTCGACGTCCGGGTCGCCGGTCCTGGTGAGCACCGCGTGTCCGGTGACCAGGGCGCGGACCGGTGGGGAGGAGGACGGGTAGACGTCCGCCGCGCCCAGGTCGATCGCCGCTTCCTGCACCCCGGCGGTACGGGAGTGGTGCGCGACCCGGCGCAGCTCCACATCGGCATCCACCGGGCCGCCGGTGGGCTCCTCACCCTCGACCACCGAGTCCAGCAGGTCCACGCTCACGAAGTCGGCCAGCTCGGGCACCGCCAGCCGGGCCAGCTCACGGGCGGTGTGGATCACGTCCAGTGTCGTACCGATGGCGGCGGCGGACTTGCTCAGCAGGGCGAGCCGCTGCCGGGCCCGGTACTGCTCGGTGCTGTCGTAACCGGCCAGCGAGACGCCGAGCAACTGTCCGGAGGGGGCCCGCAGCGGCCACATCTCGATGTTCCAGGCGTGCATACGCGTTCCGGAGGGGGCCCGGGTCCAGCTCTCGTAGTGGACGGGGCGGCCGGTCTCGACCACCTGGCGCAGATGGTTGAAGAAGCCGCGGCTGTGCTCCGCGTTCTCGACGGTGTCCGGGAAGTAGCGGTGCAGGACCTCCGCCTCCTGGACGCCCATGATCCGGCAGGCGGTGTCGTTCATCCGCAGATAGCGCTGTTCGGTGTCGAAGACCGACATCGACACCGACGCCTGCTTGAAGGCGAGCTCTCCCAGGTCACGGCCCCGCCCGTCCGGCGCCGCGGTGATCACGTATCCGGCAGGCTTCCCCTCCTCGCCCTGGAGCGGGTACGCCCGCAGGGCCAGCTCGGTCCGCCGCCCGTCCTCGCGCCGTACGGCCACCACACCGTGGCCGCCGTTCGCCCGCAGCGCCCGCCAGGCCTCGTCAGGGTCCCCGTCCAGCAGGTCCGACACCGGTCGGCCGGTGACCTCCGCCGCGGCGTACCCGGTCAGCAGCTGCGCGCCCTCGTTCCAGCCGGTCACGACACCGTGCGCGTCGATCACCACCATGGCGTCACCGGCCGTGGTTACCCGCCCCGCATCGCCCGGGATTTTCACCATATGTACAAGGATGGTGTGATCCGGCAGCCACATCAACCCGGGAGTGGGCCGGAATCCGGTCCAGGAAGGGTCGTCCGTGTGGGCGCTCCGCGGGACTGTGGGGGCGCGGACGCGTCGGCCGCGGCGGCGCGCACGGCCTCCGGCGGCAGGGTGGGGCCGGTGTGGCCGGTGATCCGGCTGTCGCGGACGGGAGGGCCGCCCCTCAGGGCTTCTCCCGGCCCGGGCGTACGAGAGGGGCCATCAGTCGGCCTCGCCGAGCAGCAGGGCTGCGATGATCAGCGGCGCTGAGCCGGCGCCGGCCCGGGCCCGCTCCTCCCGTTCGCGCTTGAGGTAGAAGAGCGTGTAGTCGACGCCGACGGCCAGGCCGATGGCCGCGGTGATCGAGGAGAGCGCGAGCCGCGGGTCGACGTGCTTCTTCCCGTCCAGCTCGGGGCCGTTCATGGTGATGTCGACGCGGACGGCGGTGCCGTTCGCCGCGTGCACGGGGTCGGCCACCGAGCGGACCTCGTCAAGCCCGCGCATCCGGTCGGCCACGTCCTTCGCGGCGGCGTCGGCGGCGTCGGCGGCGTCGGCGGCGGTCGGGTCCAGGCGGCCGGACCCGGGCTTCGCGGTGACCCTCGACGGGTTGAACTTCGGGTCCACCGAGTGGTGGACCCCTGCGGAAGGGATCTGGATTACGGCGTTACGGCCGTCGCCCCCCGGTCCGCATCTCCCGCGGACTCACCCCGTACCGCTGCCGAAACGCCGTACTCAGCCCGCTCGCCGAGGAGAACCCTGAGGCGAAGGCCAGATCGGTGATGGTCAGGTGCTCGCAGTCGGCACACTGGAGGCGCTCACGAACCAGCCGCAGCCGCTCCTCGCGGATGAGGTCGCGCGGAGTGGTGCCGGCACGCTGCAGGGCCAGCTGGATCTGACGCAGGGACCAGCCGAGCGCGTGCGCCATGGACGTACCGGTGAGACCCGGGTCGGCGGCGTGTTCACGGACGTAGCGGCGGACCATCGTCTCCACGTCGCCGAGTTGGCCCGCCCCGTCGGGGCGGTCGTCGCCGAGGGTGAGCATGCACAGCAGCTCGACGACGCGGTCGGAGACGGCGTTGAAGTGCGGGTCGGTGAGGTGGTCCCGCTCCGCGTGCAGGTCGCTGATCATGGAGCTCACCACCCGGCCGAGCCCCCTGCTCAGATCGAGCCCGGTGGCCAGCGGCGACTTGCGGTTCAGCGGGCCGTCCATCTCGCGCGCGGGGATGGTGAGGACGAACGCGTGCGTCGAGGCGTCCTGGAGGCACTCGAAGGGCGCCCCGAAGCTGACGAGGGTGCCGGTGCCCGGTGTGAGCCGGGCCTCCTGGCCGTCCTGCCGCAGCACGATCTCCCCGCTGAGCGGCAGCAGTAATCGGTAGTCCTCGTCGGGGTCCTGGCGGACCTGGCGGGCGGTCCTGCTGTACGCGACCTCGTCCGACCAGAACTTGACGAGCTGATAGCGCTCGGTGCGCTGGCGGACCGTCGCGCCGCGGAAGTCGTCGGTGCGCGCGTACCGGTAGCCCATGGTGGACTGGCAGGACCCGACGTACTCGCTCCAGAAGTCGGCCCGCTCGCGCGGATCCACCTCCGCGGTCGTCCGTGTTTCCACGATGTAGCTCTCCGCGGGCAACGACACCCTCAACTCCAGTGCAGCGAGCGGTAGTTACTCCACGTCAGCCTAGTGCATACAGTCCGTGCGTCCCACGGCAACTTCCTTGCGCGCGAGGACAAGCGTCTGTGCCGACGGGCGGCTACGGTCGTGCGACCCGTCAACTTGCATATGCCATTGAGGACTTCATGACCGAACGGATACCGGAGGCGGCGTTCTGGTGCCTGGCCGTCGGCCTGCTCGCCGTCACCGTGCTGCTGGTGCGCCAGCGCGGGATCACCGGACGGCAGCGCGGCCGGAGCGCCGAGCTCGCGGACGCGCTGCGGGCCCGGGACGAGGAGCTGCGCCACCTGGTCGCGGTCCGCCTGCCCGCGCTCGAATGCGCCCCGCACCAGCCCGCCTCTCCGACGGGTCAGCCCCTCTCCGCGCCGGATCACCCCTCCTCCGCGACAGGTCAGCCCCTGCCTGCGGCGGGGCAGTCCATTCCCGCGACGGGTCAGCCGCATTCCTCGGCGGGGCAGTCCATCCCCGCGACGGGCCGGCCGCATTCCGCGGCGGGTCAGCCCCTCTCCGCGCCGGGTCACCCCTCCTCCGCGCCGGGTCACCCCTTCGCCACAACAGGCCGGCCCCTTCCCGCGGCCGGCGAGTTTCTCCACGCGACGGCCCTCCCCGCCGGGGGCCTCCTCGACGCGCGGCTGGCCGACACCGACTTCGCGAAGTGTCTCGACGGTCTCCTGGAGCGGTTCTCCGACGCCGTGCGGCACGCACAGACCCGCGCCGACCAGTCCGCGAAGGCCGCCCTCAAGGCGTCGATGCGCTCGATCCAGGCCCTCGCCAACGAGCAGCAGGTGTCCATCTCGGAGATGCAGGACCGCCACGACCACCCCGACGTGTTGCGCGACCTGCTCGAGATCGACCACACCAACGCCCAGTTCGGCCGTCGCGCGCAGGCCATCGCCGTACTGTGCGGCTCCTGGCCCGGACGCCAGCGGGCCACCTCCCCGCTCATCGAGGTGGTCCGCGGCGCGACCTCCCGCATCCGCGACTACCGGCGCATCCGCATCAACGGACAGGCCGACATCGCCGTCGAGAGCCGGGCCGTCGAACCGGTCGTCCTCGCCGTCGCCGAACTCCTGGACAACGCCGCGCGCCACTCGCAGCCCAACACCACCGTCGAGGTCAGCGTCCAGGCGGTGCACAACGGCGCCGTCGTGGTCATCGACGACGCGGGCGTCGGCATGGACAGCCGCGGGTCCGAGCACGCCGCCGCGCTGCTGACCGGCCGCCGCGCGGTGGACGTCACCCGCCTCGACGATCCGCCCCAGTTCGGCTTCGCCGTCATCGGCGTCCTCGCCACCCGCTACGGGTTCAACGTCTCCGTGGACACCCGCTCCCCGTACGGCGGCGTCCGTGCCGTGGTCTTCCTACCGGCCGCGCTGCTCACCCACGCCGACCCGGTCCAGGAGCCCCCACCGCCGCGGGAACCGGCGCGCACGCCCCGGCGTACGGCCCGGACGAGCGGGCCCGCGGAGGCGACCACGGCCGGCGGACTGCCCAAGCGGCGCCGCCGCGCACCCGTACCCCCGCCCGCCGCCGAACAGCCCCCGGCGGCACCGGGCGAACCGGCTGCCCCGGCTGCCCCGGCTGCCCCGGCTGCCCCGGCTGCCCCGGCCGCACCGGTCGAGGAGAGCGTGGGCCGGTCCGCGGAGGAGTACGCCCGGCGCATGGGCGCCTTCGCGCGCGGCACCCGCTCCGCGCGGGCCGAGCAGGACACCGCACCCCCCACACGCACCGCGGCCGAAACAGCCGAGGAAGCCGAAGCCCCCCACGAATCCGAAGGGAACACACAGGGATGATCGCGCCCATGACCAACGAGCTGGGGTGGATGCTCGACGAGGTTCTGAAGGTGCCGGAGGCCCGGCACGCCATCCTGCTGTCCGCCGACGGCATGCTCCGGGCCCACTCGGCGGACATCGGCCGCGACGACGCCGAGCGGCTGGCCGCGGGTCTGTCCGGGGTGCAGTCGATCAGCCGCAGCACCGCCGAGTTCGTCGGCAGCGCGACCGCGCCGTGGCGGCAGACCCTGATCGAGTTCGCGCACGGGTACGTCTTCCTCGTCGCCGCCGGTGAGGGCGCCCACCTCGCGGTGTCCACCGGCGAGGACGTGGACATGGAGGCGGTCACCTACCGCATGCACAAGCTGGTCGACCGGCTCGGCAAGGAGCTGACCAGCCCGGCCCGGCAGGACACCGGCAGCCCGGCATGACGCCCGGGCGCCGACCGGGAGGGAGGCTGGTGCGGTCGTACGTCGTCACGGACGGCCGTGCCCACCCCTCCCGCAACACCCTCGACCTCGTCACCTTGCTGATCGCCGCCGACGACCTGCCGCTGACGGGGCTGAACCCGGAGAAGCGCCGGCTGATGGAGCTGTGCCGGCCCGGAGCGCTGTCGGTCGCCGAGGTGGCCGGTCATCTGGAACTCCCGGTCAGCGTCACCAAAATACTGATCGCCGACCTGATGGACAGCGGTCACCTCGTCACCCGGGCGCCGGTACCGGCCGCCCGCCTCTCCGACGCCCGCATCCTCCAGGAGGTACTGGATGGGCTCCGCGCCCGCCTCTGACGACGTCCACCTCGGCCCGGGTGTGCAGACCGCGGTCAAATTGCTGATCGTGGGCCACTTCGCGGTCGGCAAGACCACGTTCGTCGGCGCGCTCTCCGAGATCCGGCCGCTGCGTACCGAGGAGGTGATGACCGAGGCGGGCGCACGCGTCGACGACCTCGCCGGTTCGAGGGGGAAGACGACCACCACCGTCGCCCTCGACTTCGGCCGCCTCACCCTCAGCGACGCCCTGGTGCTCTACCTCTTCGGCACGCCCGGGCAGCACCGCTTCACCGAACTCTGGAAGGACATGACCAGCGGAGCGCTCGGCGCGCTGGTGCTGGCCGACACCCGGCGACTGTCCGAGTCGTTCGACGTCATGGGCGTACTGGAGGAGCTGGGCCTGCCGTACGCCGTCGCCCTCAACGACTTCGACGACGCCTGCGCGTCGCACGATCTGGACGAGGTGCGCGAGGCCCTCGACCTGCTGCCCTCGACCCCGCTGGTGCGCTGCGACGCCCGCGACCGGGTCTCGTCCACCGAGGCGCTGATCGCCCTCGTCGAGTACCTCATGACCCGCAGCGGCGAACTGGAGCCCGTGTGACCCCCGAACCACCACCGCCCGTACCACCACCGCCCGTACCGCCACCGTCCCTGTCACCACCGACCGGGCCACCGCCTGGCTGCCCCGCGCACGAGCCCCTGTACGGGCCCGCGTTCGCGGCCGACCCCGCCGCCGTCTACCGGCGGCTGCGTACGGCAGGACCGACCGCACCGGTCGAGCTCGCACCCGGGGTCAGAGCCACCCTCGTCACCTCCTACGACGCCGCCCTGCACGTCCTGCGCAGCCCGGAGACCTTCTCCAAGGACCCCCGCCGCTGGCGCGACCTCGCCGACGGGACCGTCCCGCCGGACAGCCCGGTCGTGCCGATGATGATGTACCGGCCCAACGCGCTGTTCACCGACGGCGAGCAGCACGAGAGGCTGCGCGGCGCGATCACCGACAGCCTCGCGCTCGTCGATCCGAACACCCTGCGCGGCTATGTCGAGCGCAGCGCCGACACCCTCATCGACCGCTTCGCGCCGCTCGGCACGGCGGATCTGCTCGGTGAGTACGCGCAGGTCCTGCCGCTGCTGGTCTTCAACCACCTCTTCGGCTGCCCGGCCGAGTACGGGGTCCGGCTGGTCGAGGGCATGTCCGGGATCTTCGACGGGGTGGACGCGGAGAAGGCCGACGAGCTGCTGACCAGCACCCTGCTCGACCTGGTCGCGCTGAAGCGGGGCAACCCCGGTCAGGACATGACGTCCTGGCTGATGGCGCACCCTGCGGGCCTGACCGACGAGGAGATGATCCACACCCTCGTGGTACTGATGGGCGCCGGCACCGAGCCCCAGCAGAACCTGATCGCGAACAGCCTGCGGCTGCTGCTGTCCGACGACCGGTTCGCGGGCGATCTGTCCGGCGGCAGCCTCCCGGTGGAGGACGCCCTCGACGAGGTGCTGTGGACCGATCCGCCGATCGCCAACTACGCCGTGCACTATCCGCTGCACGACGTCCTGTACGAGGGAGCGGTGCTGCGCGCGGGCGATCCGCTGGTCGTCAGTCTCGCCGCGGCCAACGCCGATCCCGCGCTGACGGCCGATCAGCGGGCTGGCAACCGGGCCCACTTGGCGTGGAGCGCGGGCCCGCACAACTGTCCGGCGCAGAGCCCGGCCCGGCTGATCGCGACGGCCGCGGTGGAGAAGCTCCTCGACCGCCTCCCCGATGTGGAACTGGGGTTGCCGGTGGGCGAGTTGACTTGGCGGCCCGGCCCGTTCCACCGCGCGCTGGCGGCGCTGCCCGTACGCTTCCCGCCCATCACGACGGTCCAACGGCCCGAAGGTGAGCGGCAGTCGTACGCGAGACCCCTCCCGGCACTCGTGCCCGAGCCCCCCGCCCCGGAACCCGACCGCCCGCGAAGCGCCTGGACCCGGCTTCTGTCCTGGTGGCGAGGGGAGTGAGCGTCGGCCGTCAGTGGATCCGGGCGGGCAGGGTGCGGTGGCCGTTGGAGATGAAGGAGTCCACCGGCTCCAACTCCGAAGCGGATACGGCGAGTTGGAGGTCGGGGAAACGGTCGAAGAGGGCGGGGAGGGCGATGCGGGCCTCCAGGCGGCCCAGTGGGGCGCCGAGGCAGCGGTGTACGCCGTGTCCGAAGGCGAGGTGCTCCTTGTCCGCCCGGGTGACGTCGAAGAGGTCGGCGTCCTTGCCGTAGCGCTCGGGATCGCGTCCGGCGGCGGCGTACGCGGCGAGGATCGCCTCGCCCCGGCCGATCACCGTGCCGTCCGGGCCGCCCAGTTCGGCGAGGTCGAGGTCCTCTACGGCGTAGCGCAGCGGGAGGCTCGCGACGGGCGCCTCGACCCGCAGGGTCTCCTCGATCAGGTCGTCCCAGGTGGCGCGTCCGGCGCGAAGGTGCGCGAGCTGCTCGGGGTGGGTCAGCAGGGCGTGCACGGCGTTGTCGATGAGGTTGACGGTGGTCTCGTGACCGGCGCTGACCATCAGGACCAGCGTGTCGAGCAGCTCCTGCTCGCTCAGCCGGCCGTCACCCTCGTCGCGGGACGCGATGAGGCCGGAGGTCAGGTCGTCGCCGGGTGACTCCCGCTTCTCGGCGACCAGTTCACCCAGTACGGTGTACAGCCTGGCGTAGTTGCCCGTCACCTCCTCGGGCTGCGCGGAGGTGTGGAAGATGCTGTCCACCAGGTCCCTGAGGTCAGCCCGCTTGTCCTCGGGCAGGCCGAAGAGTTCGCTGATCACCTGGATGGGTATCGGATAGCAGAACTCCTCGCGCAGATCGACGACTTCGCCGTGCTCGCCGGCCTTGGCGATGCGGTCGAGGAGGCCGGAGGTGATCTCCTCGATCCGGGGTTGCAGCGCGGCCGTGCGGCGGGCCGTGAACGCCGTGGAGACGAGGGTCCGCAGCCGCCTGTGGTCGCCGCCGTACGCGGTGAACATGTTCTGCACCGCGACCCAGGTGAACAGCGGCCACTCGGGGGAGATCTCCCCGTTGATCCAGGCCGGCCAGTGCCGTCGCGGGTCCTTGGACACCCGTGGGTCCAGGAGCAGCCGTTTGAGCAGCTCGGGGCTGCTGACCGCCCAGGCCTCGACGCCACCGGGGAGGGCGACACGGGTCGCCGGTCCGCGCGCCCGGATGCGGGCGGCTTCCGCGTGGATGTCACGGCCCGTCGCGTCCACCACCAACGGGCTCGGATTTCCCGTCAAGGGACGTGGGGTTCCCATCGGGAGCCTCCCTGGCGCTCGGACATCAGTACGGCGCGTCACGCTACGCGAGGGTGGCGTGCCCCGATGCGACCGTCCGGTAACCACTGCGTGCGAGGGCAAATTCCCTTCGCGTACAAGCAAGTCGGAGGCTTGCCCGCCTCCTGGAGCCGTCCCGTCACAGCTCCCGCCCCGGTCGCCCATTGCCCTGAGCTCGGCCGGGGCGGGACCCCTTCCCTGCCCTCTCTCTACGCCTCGGTCGCCATCTGCTGCCGGCGGCGCCTGCGCAGCAGACGTCGCTTGCGCGGCTCCTGGTGCGGAAGCCAGCCGAAGGCCAGGCAACTGCCGGTCGCTCCGAGAAGGAGGCCGATGAAGAAGCCGCCGAGGTTGGAGGTGAGCCAGGTGCCGAGGGAGAGGAGGATGCCGAGCAGGGAGTAGAAGAGGCGCTGCGTCGGGTTGAAGAGGATCAGCAGACCGCACAGGATCATGACCGTCGGCAGCAGATAGCCCGCCATGCCCTGCATCCCGATGTGCATGACGACCTTCAGGGACGCCTTCTCGGTGAGGAGGATCTCCGCCCCGCCCAGGGTGAGCAGCAGCCCTCCCCAGAAGGGGCGGTCCGCACGCCACCGCCGGAAGCCGGACCGCAGATCCCGGACGGCCGACATCAGCAGCCCGAGTCGCTGAAGCGGAGCTTGAGACCGGGGAGCTTGAACACCGCCGCCGTGGTGGCGTAGTTCGTCTGCCGCAGGTTCCCGATGTGGACGGTGTCGGCCTGCTGGCTGAAGACGCCCTTGTTCCCCTGGACCCCGGCCTTGTCGAGCGTGCTCGCGTCGTTGCCGATCTCGATGTTGTTGAAGGCCGCGTCGCCCGACAGCTCGGTCGAGTCGGTCGTCAGATTGGTCGCCTGCACCTTGTCCGTGCCGCCGCCCGCGGTGATGACCAGGTTCGTACCGCCCAGGTCGACGCTCTGGCACAGCTTGGTGAGTGTCGCGTTCTTGATCGCGGAGGTGATGACGAGGACCTGGCCGCCGGTGTCGCCGGCGTTCGGGCTGCCGTCGGCCATGTTGTCGAGGTTGCCGAACTGCTCGAAGCCGGTGCCGTTGAGTTCGGTGGCCGTGACCGTGAACGGCATGCCGGAGATGGCGAATTGCACCCCCAGAGCGCCCTGGGCGGTGAGGATCATCAGTCCCGCGGCGACCGCGGTGGCAGGCACCGCCATCACCGCGGCGCGGCGCAGGCGGACCCGCCCACGTCTGCCGGAACCGCTTTCGTTCTCGGGGGTCGAATCGGTGGACGCCGTGGCGTCCGAGGACGAGGCCATGTTCTGCTCCCTGGACATAGTCATGCAGGTGGGGCTTCAACGGGCACGTTGTCCTGGCGCGGACAGCGGCTGCCGCGCACGCCTCCTCACAACTCCCGGCGGTCGCAAGGGCTTTCTCGTTACGCAGCAGTAGCCGACGTGGAAGTTACCGGGGGTTACATTCTTGGGTCAAGAGACTTGTGGCAAAGGGATGTTGATTGTGTGCCAACTGTGTAGGCCCGGCCGCGCTGACCTCGCACTTGGGCCCGCGACGACCTCGTGGCCGGGTCTGTGAACGGCTCCCACCTGAGACCGTGTTGACCTTCAACTTCCTTACTGTGCCTTGACGTTGACCATTCATCAGGTCTAGAACTCTGCATTGTTTCCCTTGGATCCGTGGCGCCGGATCCGATGCGCGGCACGTACGCCACCTCCTGGACCCCCCGCTCCTCGCGGGGCGGCCGTGGCACGTCTGAACGTGCGGTGCGCTCCAACGCTGAATCCACCTCCCCCCGCGGCACCGGCACGGCACTTTCCCCCCTGAGCCGTGTCCGGTCGCCCGGCTTCCGCTGCCGGTCCGTGACGTAAGGAGAAGGCGTCACGGACCGGCAGCGGTCCGCCGTGACGGCTGTCCGCGCCGGCCCCGTACCCACCCGCACGCCCGTCTGAGAAAGAGGCACCCCCATGCGCACTCGATCCCTGCTCGCCCTCCTCGGTACCGCCGCCGCGCTCTCGGTCTCCGCGATCGCCCCCGCCTCCGCGGACGACACCCCCGTGCTCACCGCCGGCGGAGCCGCCGTCGCCACCGGCGACGTCCTCACCGCCTCACTGGCGAGCGGCACCGCCGCCACGCTCTACTCCAGCGCGACCGGCACGAGCGGTGTCTCCTGTGCCGCGTCGGCCTTCACCGCCTCCGTCACCGACAACCCGACGGCCCCCGGCGCGGCCACCGAGTCGCTCAGCGCCCACACCTTCGGCAGTTGCACCAGCAATGTCATTGGCGTGCTCGGCGTCACCAGCGTCACGGTCAACAACCTCCCGTACACCACCACGGTCGCCTCGGCCGGCACGGTCACCGTGACCCCGGCCGCGGGCTCCACCATCCAGACCACGGTCGTGCTGCGCACCCTGCTGGGCAGCATCAACTGCGTCTACCAGGCGCCCAGCCTGACCGGCACGGCGAGCAACACCGACAACAGCATCACCTTCACCAACCAGGCGTTCGCGAAGTCCTCGGGTTCGTCGCTCTGCTTCAGCAGCGGCTACTTCACCGCGAAGTACGCGCCCGTCTCCGACACCACCCAGTCGGGCAGCCCGGCGGTCACCGTCAACTGACCGAGCCCGGACGACCGGTCACCGGCGGCGTCGCAGCGTGATGGCGACGCCCGCGGTGAGCAGGAACGCGGCCGCTCCCCCCGCCCCGGCGACGAGGGGGAGCGTGTTGCTGCCGCCGGACGAGCTGTCCGCGGCCGGCGCGAGATGGTCGGGTGCGGTCACCTCCGTCGTCGCCGCGGTGGTCTTGGGGGCGGGCGACGGCGACTGGTCGGTGGGGGTGGCCGTGGTCGTGGTCGGCTCCTGGCTCTGCTGAGCCTTCCGGCCGGCCGTGGGTGTCGTACGCGCGGGGGACGAGGTCGTCGGCGCGGCGGCCCCGCCGCCCTCGCTCGGGAAGACCACGTCCGAGCACGAGTAGTACGTGTCGGTCGTGCTCGTGTTCTGCCAGATCGTGTACAGCATCTGCCGGCCGGTCCGGTCGGCGGGCAGCGTGGCCTTGATCCGGTAGGCGCCGTTCACCAGTGCCGGATCGGTGGCCGTGGCGAACGGTTTCGTCGGCAGATCGGACCACTTGAGGGGCTTGGCCGGGTCGTAGCCGGGCTTGGACAGATACAGCTTGAAGGTCCCCGTGTGCGGAATCGTCGAACTGTAGGAGAGCGTGAAGGTCGCGCCCGGCGTCATCCGCGTCGAGGGCCAGTCGGCGCGGGCCAGGTCCAGTCCCTTGTAGGCGGGCAGACCCCCGCTGCACAGCTGCCCGTCCGGGATCACCTGACGGTCCCTGCCGCCCACACCGGCGACCCGGAGGTTGTCCCAGGCGGTGAAGGGCGCGCCGTTCGCCGCGATCGCCGCCTTGCAGGCCGCCGTAGCTGTGTTGCTGCCGCCTTCCGGCGAACAGGCCACCACCCGGCTGACCGGATCCGTCGGCGCGCCGTGCGCCTGGGCCGGACCCACGGCCCACGTCAGGAGAAGCAGCGGGGCCGCCACGGCGACAGCGGCCGCGGTGGCGGTGCGGTGTGCGGTCATCCGGTGGGTCTCCTTGCGGGGTGGGAGCGGCGGGTGCGGCCGTACGCATCGCGCGCAGGCGTGGCCGCACCGTGAAGTACGGGGGCACGGGGCCGTGCGTTCAGATGCGCGAGCCAGGTGAAACCGGGCACTCCCGGCCAACTGGGAGCCCTTGAGGGGCGGTTACCAGCCAGATCGAGGGTTTCCCCTGTATCCGTATTACCTGGGCTTTGCCTATCGTTCGGGCACAGCCGCCCCACAGGCAACCCCTGACGGGTCGCTCGCGACGTACGGCCGGCCACCGCGCCGCTTCTGGACTGCACCCCCCGCCGCTTCGACGACGAAGCGATTCGACCGCTGCTCCGCCGCGCCTTCCACCGCCCGGAGCCCCGGCCACGAAAGGCAAGCCCTTGCGTCCCGCCCCCTCACGAGAAGTCCGACGGAAGCTGATATCCGTCGCCGCGGTCTCCGCGGCTCTGCTGGCCGGAACGACCACCACGGTCGCCGCCGCCCAGCCGTCCACCGGGACCTCCACCGGCCAGGTGGCGGTCACCCCGGCGGCGCAGGCCACCGCACAGGCCGTCGCCGCTCCCGCCGAGCGCCTCATCGTCGGCTACAAGTCCGGCGCCGCCGAGGCCACCTCCAACTCCGCCGCCTCCGCCGACGCCGAGACCAAGGGCAAGGAGGCGGGCGAGAACCTCGACTTCACCCGTCGCCTCGGCACCGGCGCGGCCCTCGTCGACCTCGGCGACAGCCTCGGCACGAAGGACGTCGCCGACGTCATCGCCCGGTACCGGTCCGACCCGCAGGTCGCGTACGCCGTACCGGACCGCCTGAACACGCCCCAGGCCGACCCGAACGACACCGAGTACAGCAAGCAGTGGGACCTGTACGAGGCCAAGGCGGGCATGAACATCCCCGGTGCCTGGCCCACTTCTACCGGCAGCGGGGTGACGGTCGCCGTCATCGACACCGGTTACGTGGCGCACTCCGACGTCGCCGCGAACATCGTCGCCGGATACGACTTCATCTCCGACACGGCGGTCTCCGTCGACGGCGACGGACGCGACAGCAACCCGGCCGACCCGGGCGACCACTACGCGGCGAACGAGTGCGGTTCCGGCATCCCGGCGAGCGACTCCTCCTGGCACGGCACGCACGTGGCGGGCACCATCGCCGCGGTCGCCAACAACAGCAAGGGCATCGCGGGCATCGCCTACGGCGCGAAGATCTCCCCGCTGCGCGTCCTCGGCAAGTGCGGCGGCTACGACTCCGACATCATCGACGCCATCACCTGGGCCTCGGGCGGCACCGTCTCCGGCGTCCCGGCCAACGCCAACGTCGCCAAGGTCATCAACATGAGCCTCGGCGGCAGCGGCGCCTGCACCACGGCCACCCAGAGCGCCATCACCGCCGCCGTGAACCGCGGCACCACGGTCGTCGTCGCGGCGGGCAACGACAACGACAACGCCGCGGGCTACTCCCCGGCGAGCTGCAACAACGTCATCACCGTCGCCGCGACCGGCCGCAGCGGCTCCCGGGCCTCCTACTCCAACTACGGCTCGATCGTCGACATCTCGGCCCCCGGCGGCGACATGAGCACCGCCACCGCCAACGGCATCTACTCCACGCTGAACTCCGGTACGAAGACCCCCTCCTCGGAGTCGTACGCGTACTACCAGGGCACGAGCATGGCCACCCCGCACATCGTGGGCCTGGTCGCGCTCATGAAGTCGGCGAACCCCTCGCTCACCCCGGCCCAGATCGAGACGGCCATCAAGAACAACGCCCGTGCCCTGCCCGGCACCTGCTCCGGCGGCTGCGGCGCGGGCCTCGCGGACGCGACGAAGACCGTGCAGGCCGTGAGCGGTGCGACCACCGGCACGACCTTCTCCAACACCACCGCCCTCTCGATCCCGGACAACGGGTCGGCCGTCGAGTCCTCGATCGCCGTCGGCGGCCGCACCGGCAACGCGCCCTCCGCCCTCCAGGTCGGCGTCGACATCACCCACACCTACCGCGGTGACCTGGTGATCGACCTGGTCGCCCCGGACGGCTCGACGTACCGCCTGAAGTCCTCCAGCACCTCGGACTCCGCGGACAACGTCAACACCACCTACACGGTCGACGCGTCCGGCGAGACCGCCAACGGCACATGGAAACTCCGCGTCCAGGACGTGGCCGCCTCGGACACCGGCAAGCTCAACAGCTGGAAACTGACCTTCTGAGCGCGGCCCACGGGGGGAGGGGCGGCCCACGCGCGGCGTGGGCCGCCCCTTTCGGCTCGGCCGGTACCGTGAGCCACATGTCTGAACCCGCCGACGCGCCCGTGATCCTCAGCAACGAGCCGGGCTCGTTCCCCTGGAGCGTGCTCGCCCAGCGGCATCCGGCACTCATCCGGAAGGTCCGGGACGCCTTCCCCTACGGCCCCGAGCAGCACCGCGCGCTCGACGCCCTGCTGAAGAACGCCACCGAGGGCGTCATCGAACCGCTCGGCGAGCGGGCGGCGGACCGCGGGCAGTGGGAGCGGTGGGGCGGCGAGGAGTACACCGGCCGCTCCTGGTTCGACGTGCCCTTCCTCTGGTCCGAGAGCTACTTCTACCGCCGACTCCTCGAAGCCGTCGGCTACTTCGCCCCCGGCCCCTGGAAGGGCATCGACCCCTTCCGCCCCTTCAAACTCGCGGAGCTGGACACCCCGGAGGCGGACGAGGAACTCGCCGCGCTCGACCCGCTCGCCGAGCGGCCGGTCGAGGAGCGGGAGGAGGCGCTGCTGCACGGTTCGCTCTGGGGCAACCGCGCGGACCTCGGCTTCCGCCTCGCCGCCGCGGACGGGGAATCGGACGTCGATGCCCAACTGGTCGCCAATGACGGCGAGTCGCTGCGGTCCCTGTTCGCGGGCGGCACCCTCTGCCTGGTCGCGGACAACTCCGGCCGGGAACTCATCCCCGATCTGCTCCTGATCGACCACCTGCTCCACCACCGCCGCGTCGGGCGGGCGCTCCTGCACGTGAAGCCATACCCGTACTACGTCTCCGACGCCACGACTGCCGACGTGATCGACGCACTGCGCCACCTCACCGGGGCGAAGGGGGCCGCGGGCGAGTCCGGCCACCGGCTGTGGGCGGCGATGACCGACGGTCGCCTCACCGTCCGGGCCCACCCCTTCTCCTGCGCCCCGCTGCCGTACGCCGACATGCCCGACGACCTGCGCCGTGAGTTCGCCGAGGCCGACGTGACCCTCGTGAAGGGCGACCTGAACTACCGCCGCCTGGTCGGCGACCGACGCTACCCCGCCACCACCCCCTTCGCGGAGCCCACCGCGTACTTCCCGGGCCCGGTCGCCGCCCTGCGCACCCTCAAGTCCGATGTGATCGTGGGCCTGGACGCCCGCACGGAGGCCGCCCTCGACGCGGCCGAGGGCGGGCGCTGGCGCACGAGCGGCACACACGCCCTGATCCAGGTGCGGACCTGAGGGTCAAGCAGCCTCCAGCGGCAGCGACTTGATCCCGTTGATGAAGTTCGAGACCAGACGTCGGGGAGGTCCGGCGGCTCGCAGCACGGGCAGGGCCCGCAACGTCTCCTCATGGAGCACGCGCAGTTGCAGACGGGCGAAGTGCGCGCCGAGGCAGACGTGCGGGCCGTCGCCGAAGGAGACATGGGGGTTGGGGGAGCGCGACAGGTCGAGCCGCTCGGGATCGGTGAAGACACGTTCGTCGTGGTTGGCCGAGGCGTGGAAGACAACCACCTTGTCGCCCGCGCGGATGCGCTGCCCGGCCAGCTCGGTGTCCAGGGCCGCCGTACGGCGGAAGCTGAGCACCGGCGGATGCAGGCGCAGCAACTCGTCGACAGCCGGGTCGAGTTCGATGGCCCCGGCGCGCAGGGCGGCGTACGAGACCGGGTGGTGAGCGAGTGCCAGAAGACCGCCGGGAGCCGCGCTGCGCACGGTGTCGTTGCCCGCGACGGTGAGGAGGAAGAAGAACATCTCCAGCTCGCCGGGGGTGAGTTCGGGGTCGGCGGCGAGAGTGGTCATGACGTCGTCGCTCGGATGGCTCTTCTTGTAGAGGGCCAGTTGGTGCGCGTACGCGAACATGTCCCGCAGCATCGCCGGGGAGCGCGGATTGACCGGGCGGCCGCGCGCGTCGAGCACGGGCTCGCCCGCCTCGTCGGGGTCCTGGTAGCCGATGACGCGCTGTGTCCAGCGCAGCAGCAGGCCGCGGTCGCGCTCCGGAACGCCCAGCAGGTCGGCGAGGTTGAGCAGGGCGTACTCGTCGGTGACGGTGGCGACGAGATCGAAGACGCCGTCGCCCGCACGGGCCTCGGCCACCGCCTTTTCGAGCAGGTCCCGGGCCCGGGTGCGGACGACCGACGCGAAGTGCTCGACCCGGCGAGGCGTGAAGGCGCGGCTGACCAGACGCCGCAACCTGCCGTGGTCCGGCGGATCCTGATTGAGCATCATGCGCCGGATGAACGGCAGGTCGTCCGGGTCGGGATCGCGGATCTGGGTCGCCCCGAGACACGAGGAGTACGTCGCCGAGTCCTTCAGCACCCGGACCACGTCCGCGTGCCGGGTCACCGCCCAGAAGCCGGGCCCGGCCGGCCAGCCCAACACCTCGGGCTCGTGCTGCCAGGCCACGGGGTGATGGTCGCGCAGGGTGCGGTAGGCGGCGTGCGGGACCCCGTCGGCGTACCGCCGGGGGTCGAAGACGTCGGGGACGGGCGGGGCACTCTCGCGTACGCTCACGCCGGCTCGCCCCCATCCTCGCCCGCGACCACACCCGAGCCGCCGCTCGCGATCTCGCCCTGGTCGCCGCTCGCGACCTCGCCCCCTTCGTCTCCCGTGTTGTCCGCGTCCTCGCCGCTGCCCCAGCCCGCGTCCCGTGAGCGCAGGAAGGCCTCCACGACGCGGATCAGGTCCAGCGGGCTCTCGTCCATCGCGTAATGGCCCGCCCACGGCAGCTCGAACAGCTCCGCGTCCGGGTACCAGCACATCCAGGTCTCCCGCATCAGACCGGCGGACAGCGCGGGATCCAGCGCCCCGGTCACCGCCAGCGCGGGTACCGTCGCGCCCTCGACCTCCGTGTGGAAGTCCTCGCCGGCCCAGGAGTCCAGATAGGCGCGGAACGCCTTGGTGTCGCTGAGTTCCAGTGAGCGCGCCACCATCCGGTCGAGCCACGCGGCGGGCAGCCGGCCGCCGGTCGTGAAGTCGATGATGGCGCGCCGGTTCTCCGGCTTGTGCGCCGCGTCCGCGAACAGCTCCCACTGGTCCGCCGGCAGCGGCAGCCCGGACGCGGGCACCGGCGAGACCCCGACGAGCCGACGCAGCCGGTCCGGGGCGAGGGCCAGCAGGCGCTGGGCGACGGCGGCGCCCATCGAGTGGCCGACCACCGAGAACCGCTCCCAGTCGAGCCGGTCCGCCAGCTCGACCACATCGGCGGCGGCCTCCGCGGTGGTGTACGCGCCGAGCGCGTCCTTCGCCTGCCCGTAGCCGCGCAGGTCGACCAGCGCGTACTGGAACGCGGCACGGTCGAGATCCGGGACCACCGCCGCGTAGGCGGACCGGTCGGCGAACCAGCCGTGCACGGCGATCACCTTGTGGGCGCCGTCGCCGTGCACTTCATGGGGAAGTACGAAGGAGGTCATGCGACCACGGTGGCCCGGCGGGTGCGGGTCGGCAAGACCCCGCGCCGACCCGCCCGCGGGGCCCCGGCCATGGACCGGAAAAGGGGTAAATTCACGCGATGGTGTGATCATGTCCCACCCGGAGGATGCCCCCGGAGGGCCCTGGGTAGGGCCCGGCCATGACGCAGCCGTTCGAACTCCCGCACTTCTACATGCCGTATTCCGCGCGGTTGAACCCGCACCTCGACGAGGCGCGCGCCCACACGGTCGAATGGGCCCGTGGGATGGGCATGTTGGAGGGCTCCGGCATCTGGGAACAGTCCGACCTCGACGCGCACGACTACGGGCTGCTCTGTGCGTACACCCACCCCGACTGCGACGGCCCGGCACTCTCGCTCATCACCGACTGGTACGTGTGGGTCTTCTTCTTCGACGACCACTTCCTGGAGACCTTCAAACGCACCCAGGACCGCGACGGCGGCAAGGCCTATCTGGACCGGCTGCCCCTCTTCATGCCGCTGGACCTCTCGACCCCCGTACCGGAGCCGGAGAATCCGGTCGAGGCGGGGCTCGCCGACCTCTGGGCGCGCACGGTGCCCGCGATGTCGGTGGACTGGCGGGGGCGGTTCGCGGTGTCCACGGAGCACCTGCTCAACGAGTCGATGTGGGAGCTCTCCAACATCAACGAGGGGCGGATCGCCAACCCCGTCGAGTACATCGAGATGCGCCGCAAGGTGGGCGGCGCCCCCTGGTCGGCGGGGCTCGTGGAGTACGCGACGGCCGAGGTGCCCGCCTCCGTCGCCCGGACGCGCCCGCTGCGGGTGCTGATGGAGACGTTCTCGGACGGGGTCCATCTGCGCAACGACCTGTTCTCCTACCAGCGCGAGGTCGAGGTCGAGGGCGAGCTCAGCAACGGCATCCTCGTCCTGGAGACCTTCTTCGGCTGCACCACGCAGGAGGCCGCCGAGACCGTCAACGACATCCTCACCTCACGCCTGCACCAGTTCGAGCACACGGCCCTCACCGAAGTGCCCGCACTCGCCGCGGAGAAGGGACTCACCCCGGACCAGGTCGCCGCCGTCGCCGCGTACACCCAGGGGCTCCAGGACTGGCAGTCGGGCGGCCACGAGTGGCACCTGCGCTCCAGCCGCTACATGAACGAGGGGGCGGTGAAAGGCAGTCGGCCGTTCGGCCTCGCGGAGCTCGGCACCTCGGCCGTCGACATCGGCGCACTGCTCTCCGCGGCCGGGGCGGAGCGGCTGCGCAGGTACACCCATGTCCCGTACCAGAAGGTCGGCCCGTCCCTGCTCCCCGACTTCTCCATGCCCTTCGAGCTCGCCCTCAGCCCCCACCTGGACGGCGCCCGCGACCGCCTCACCGGCTGGATGTACGAGAAGGGCATGCTCCAGGAGGGCGTCTGGGACGAGGACAAGCTGGTGGCGTACGACCTTCCGCTGTGCGCCGCGGGCATCCACCCGGACGCGACCGAGGAAGCCCTCGACCTCGGCTCCCAGTGGCTGGCCTGGGGGACGTACGGCGACGACTACTACCCGCTGGTCTTCGGACACCGCCGCGACCTGGCGGCGGCGAAGACGACCACCGAACGCCTCTCGGCCTGCATGCCCATCGAGGGCGAGCCGACCTTGGTCCCGGCCAACGCCATGGAGCACGGCCTCCTCGACCTGTGGGAGCGCACGACGCCGAAGATGACGCCGGACGAGCGGCGCAAGCTGCGCGGCGACGTGGACAAGATGACGGAGAGCTGGGTGTGGGAGCTGTCGAACCAGTTCCAGCACCGCATCCCCGATCCGATCGACTACCTGGAGATGCGCCGCGCCACCTTCGGCTCCGACCTCACCCTGAACCTGTGCCGCCTGGGCCACGGCCCCAAGGTCCCGCCGGAGGTCTACCGGAGCGGTCCCGTCCGGTCGTTGGAGAACGCCGCCAGCGACTACGCGATGCTCATCAACGACGTCTTCTCGTACCAGAAGGAGATCGAGTACGAGGGCGAGGTCCACAACGCCATCCTCGTCGTGCAGAACTTCTTCGGCTGTGACTACCCGACCGGCCTCGGCATCATCCATGACCTGATGACCCAGCGCATGCAGCAGTTCCAGCACGTCGTCGCCTATGAACTACCGCTCTTGTACGAGGACTTCAAGCTCTCGCAGGAGGTGCGCGGGATCATGGACGGCTATGTCGTGCAACTCGAGAACTGGCTCTCCGGAATCCTGAAATGGCACCAGGACTGCCACCGTTACGGCGCCGAGGACCTGGCCCGCCGGGCCCACGGCTTTCTGCCGGACCGGGCTCCCACGGTGCCGGGCCCCGGGACGGGGGTCGGGACCGTACCGGTACCGGAGCCGGTGCTCGGTCCGCACGACATGGCGGAGGCGGAAGCCCCGCCGGACCTCACTCCCCGGATCGCAGCAGGCGCCACCCCGTCGTTCACCCTGCCGAAGGGAGTGGGAGCCGCCGCGGAGTTCAGCCTGCCGAAGGCCGAGGCGACGTCCGCTCCGCACTGACGTCGGCATCGGCGTTCGCATCGGCGTTGGCACCGGTGTCCGTATGGATGTCGGTCGTCCCGGCGAGGCTCCGCTCCACGTTCGCCCTGGCCGTCCCGGAGAGTCTCGTCAGAAGCTCCCCGGCGGCCACGGTGACGGTGCGGACCTCGTCGGTGAGCGCCGTGTCGGAGGCCGCGGCCCGGGCGATCGCGTAGTGCTCCTCGACGATGTACGCGCCCAGGTTGGTCCGCCACCAGTGCTCCAGCGAGCCGTCGCTGTTGCCGTTGCCGTTGCCGTTGCCGTTGCCGTCACGGTCACTGCCGCCGTCGTTGCCGTCCGGCTCGGCGAGGGCGTCCCGCAGCGAGGTCAACGTGCGTATCGCCGCGCCGAACCGGCCCTCCTCCCGCTCCAGCCGCGCGAGCTTGAGGAGGGCCGAGACGCGGTCCCAGGCTTTGGTCTGCAGCGGCACGTACAGCCGCTGGGCGCGCAGCGCCTGAAAGGTGTCGCCCAACTGCTGGAACTCGTGTACGAGTGGGCTCAGTTGGCATGCGTGACGGCGCTCCATGGCCTTGCCGTCCCGCGCGTCGCGGTACGCCCGGAAGTCGATGTCGTCCAATCGCCGGATCAGCGCGGTGCGGGCGAGCTCGACCAGACCCTGTTCGCGGGCGAGTCCGGTCCAGGTGAACAGCGGCTCGTCGGCGGGGTCGGTGCCGAAGAGCGAGTCGTCCAGGTCGCTCGCCCACCTCCGCAGCTCGGCCGGATCAGCGCCCGGCTCGGGCATCCCGCCGAGCCCGCACCAGGTGTCGAAGTCCGTCTCACGGACCTCGCACAGCAGCGGCAGATCCTCCGCCAGACCGCGCAGGCCCACCAGGACGGCGGCGAGCCGCAGTTCGTCGGTCATCGACGCCTCGGCCTCATGCCTCAGCAGATGCCGCAGCAGCGGAAGATCGCCCTCGCGTCGGTCGTACTGGGCGGCGCGCAGCGCGAGCGCCCGGCGCGCCCGGTCCCCGGCCACCTCGTCCCACGCCGAGTGCTCGCGCAACAGCGCCAGGTCGGCGCGTCCCCGCGCGAGGACCGACTCCCACAACGGGGGACGGGGGTGGCGGTCCAGGAGGCCGTGTGCGCCGCCCTCCTCCGCGTTCAGAAGAAGGAAGTCGGGCTCGGTGCGCAACAGGGCCGCGTGCAGCAGACCGATGAGCTCGACGGGCGAGCGCTCGGGCAGGCCGAGACCGGCCCGCAGTTCGGTCCGCTCGTCGTCGATCCCGTGGTACTCCCGGATCTCGTCCTCCGTCTCGGCGACCGCGGCGCGGATCTTCTCCTCTCCGTCGGCCGGCGCGAGCCCCAGGTGGTCGTGCCAGCCGGGCAGCCCGACCAGCACCTCCAGCGCCTCGTCGACGCTGTTGCCGATGATTCCGGCGGAGCCCTCCGAGTCCGCGTACAGCACGGAACCGTCCTCGCACACGAAATACGTGCCGCCCGTGTCGTCCCCCGCCACCGCCTCCAGCGGACGGCCCGAGGCGAGCCGGACGTCCTCGATGTGGTCGGCACGGGCCAGGTCGAAGTTGAAGGGGAACGCGGCCAGTTCGGCCAGGTGAGACTGCTCCCGGAGCAGCCGCAGGGCGTGATCGCTCATACCGCCGAACGTAACAGCGGGCACTGACAACGGCTCCGTCACACCGGCTGACGCCGTCCGCCGACCTCGCCGACCTCGCCGACCTCGCCGGGTTCCCTGACGGACGCGTGCGCCACGGCGGCTCGTGCCAGTGCCCGCACGATCGGGTGCGGGCGCGAGCCGTCCCCGTACTGCTCCGGCTGGAAGAGGGTGCCCAGGAAGAAGGGGTGGCCAGGGAGTTCGACGATCCGTACGTTGCCGTCCTCGTCGTGGCCGCTGAAGCGCAGGCCGTGGGCGCGCAGGGTGTCGAGGTGGCGGGTGGGGCCGTAGGCGCAGAAATAGCGCTCGACCGTTCGCTCGGCGCCCATCACGGACTGGGCGAGCGAACCAGGTTCGATGGTGACGGCGGCCTCGTGGCCCAGGAGGGAACAGGCGAGCGGTTCGATGAGGAGGTCATCGGCGTCGGGGTCCTGCTCGGCGTGCGCGACACGGGTGAGTCCGCAGACGTCGCGCGCGAACTCCAGGAGCGCGTGCTGGAATCCGCCGCATGTGCCCAGGAACGGGATGCCCTCCTCGCGCGCGGTGCGGATCGCGGTGAGGGTCCCCGCCTCGCTGCGGTACGGGCTGCCGGGCAGCACCCACACCGCGTCGAACCCGCGTACCGCGGCCGGGTCCTCGGCGTCCTCGGACGGGACCCAGTAGGCGTCGAGGACGAGGCGGTCGCGGGTGGCCAGAGCGTCCAGGAGGAGGGGGACGCGGGTGTGGGCGAGGACGTTCGGGGAGCGGTCGCCCACGAGGGCGAGGCGAGCGGTCTGCGCCGCGTTGGTCGTCATGCCCTCATCCTCGGCGGGCGCGCTCGTTCACGTCCAACGATGATTACTGCACCCTCGATAAGCAACCCTGATGAGGGGGCTGATGAGCTGCAGGTTCCATACGAGATCCTGGGGCGCATGGATCCGCATCTCCTGCGCACATACGTCACCGTGGCCCGCCTCGCCTCCTTCTCGGAGGCCGCACGGGAACTCGGCTACACCCAGTCCGCGGTGTCCCAGCACATCGCCGCGCTGGAGCAGGACCTCGGCGCGCCCCTGCTGACCCGGCGCCCCGTGGCACCGACGGCGGCGGGCGAACGGCTCCTCGAACACGCCGGGCCGCTGCTGCTGCGCCTGGACGCGGCTCGCGCGGACGTCGTACGGATGGTGGGGGCGCCCGAGCACGGGCTGACGCTCGCGGCGACACCGACGGCGCTCGGTTCGCGCGCGCTCGCGGCGCTGCCCGCCGCCGGCGTGACCCTGCGGGTGCTGGCCCGCGAGGAGATCCCCGCCGCCGTCGCGGAGGGCGGGGCGGACCTGGGCCTGGTGGACGGACTGACGGCGCCCAACGACCCCTTGCGGCACCCCGACGTGGCCCCGCTGACCACGTACGGCGTCGGCGAGGAACCCGTCAGCGTGCTGCTGCCCGAGAGCCATCCGCTCGCCCGGCGCGACGGGCTGCGCCTCGCCGATCTCGTCGACGCCCGCTGGCTGGACGCCCCCGGCGCGGGACTGCCCCTGGCTCACCTCCGCCGGGCGAACGGCAGCGGGGGCTTCCGCCCGGCCCTGCGTTACGAGGGCACCGACGTGCGCACCCTCACCGCCCTGGCCGCCGCCGGGCACGGCCTCGCCCTGCTGCCGCGGGCCGTGGCCACCGGCGTCCCCGGGGCGGTGGCCGTCCCGCTCGTGGCGCCGCGCCTGGTGCACCGGACGGAACTGGTGCACGGCGGGTCGCCGCGCGGAGCCGCCGCGGCCATGGTGGACAAACTTCTCGAACGTGTTTGACAGTCTCACTCGTTCGTGAATCGTCGTGCGCCGGAGCGCAGGGTAGAGCAAGAGCCGGGGGGCGGTCCGTAGAGCATCTGCCGGAGGCGATCCATGGAACAGGGCGCACCGCGTCCCAAGCCGATGCCCGGTCAGGAGCCGGGCGGTGACGGGCGTCCGACCGGCACCACCAAGCGTCCGCACGCCGCGCGACGGCGTGGCAGGCGGCTGATGTCCCTGCTCCTCGGTCTCTTCGTCGGGACCGTGCTGGTCCTGTCGGGCGTCGGCATCGGGACCGTCGGCGCCACGGTGATCGGTATGAGCAGGCTGGCGGACTTCCAGAAGCGGGCGGGGGCGGCGCAGGGACCGTCCGGCCGGGCGTCCCGGCCCGGACAGGCCTCCGGTGCGCCGCAGGCCGGTGGCACCAAGTCGGCGTCCGGCGGCGGGAGTCCGGTCGCTTCGACGGCACCGGAGCCCGCGCCCGGGAAGGCCACGCTCGGCATCGAGGCCGTCGACGCCCCCGGCGGCGGGGGCGCGCTCGTCGTCGGTGTGCACATCCCCGGCCCGGGCCACACCGCGGGCCTGGTCCGCGGTGACACCCTCACCGCCTTCGGCGGGGCACGGCTCGGCTCGGCCGCCGACCTCGCGCGGGCGGTCTCGGCCGCGGACCCCGGGACCAAGGTCACGCTCGGCGTGCGCCACGCGAACGGCAACCATCAACAACTGTCCACGGTCCCGGGCATCGTGACCTGACGCCGACGAAACGGTCAGTCGGTCCTGAAGTGGCTGGTCAGCCGCCCGTCGTCGGCCAGTACATGAAACGCGCACCCAGGGGGCGCGTCCCGGTCGGCGGCCCCCTCGCCCTCCCAGGGCAGCCGCAGCGTCCAGGTCACCCCGGGACCGACGACGAGCGGCCGCCCGGCGAAGGCGGTCGCGGCGGGCGTGTGCGCATGCCCGGTGATCAGCCCGACGACCTCGGGCCTGCGCTCCAACAGCGCGGCCAGGGAATCCGGCCGGCGCCCGGCTTCTCGGACGCGGGCTGCCCGAGCAGGGCCTCGCGGTAGGGCGCGCGGCTGTCGTGGTTGCCCGGGCAGGTGGGTACGGGGAAAGGAGGCTCCCCGTCACGCAGCCCGAGCAGACGCGCCGCCTCCTCGTACTCCGCCTCCGTGCCGTGGTCCGCGATGTCGCCGGTCACCAGCAGGGCGTCCACCCGCCCCGGCAGTTCCCACAGCCGGTCCCGCACCCGCTCGGCCCGCTCCGTCGCCCGCCGGGTGCCGTCGAGATGCAGATCGCTGATGTGTGCCCGTACGAGCATGGCCTGGGGCCTCCCTTTGACGTTCTTGGAAGTTAATGGAAAATACGCATGCAACCATTAGCGCTAATGGATTGGCAACGCTCAGCCGTTACTTGAGCTCCCGGACCGACGCCATGGCCGCAACCGGCTCGCGTCCGCATCGGCGAACGGGCAGGATGCTGCCCGTAGCCCCTGGGGAAACTCCGGACAGACGGAGGCATGGATGACCGGCACGCCCGCGCCCTTCACCGCCGGTGACTACGAGGCCCGTATGCGGCGCGCGGCCGAGGCCGCCGCGGACGCGGGACTCGACGGCGTCCTGATCGCCCCCGGACCCGATCTGGTGTGGCTGACCGGCTACCGGCCCGTGGAGACCGAACGCCTCACCCTGCTGGTGCTCAGGGCCGGGCAGGATCCCGTGCTGGTCGTGCCGACCCTGGAGGCCCCGGACGCGGCAGCGGCGGCCCCCATGCTGACCCTGCGCGACTGGACCGACGGCAAGGACCCGTACGAGGCGGCCGCGTCCCTGGTCGGGAGCGACGGCCGCTTCGGCGTCAGCGACAACACCTGGGCCCTGCATCTGCTCGGCCTCCAGCGGCGGCTGCCGGACACGCGGTACGCGGCCCTCACCGAAGCCCTGCCGATGCTGCGGGCGGTCAAGGACGCGGCGGAGGTGGCGCGGTTGGCGGAGGCCGGAGCGGCCGCGGACGCCGCGTACGAGGAGATCCGCAAGGTGCCCTTCGCGGGGCGCAGGGAGGCCGAAGTCGCCGCCGACCTCGCCGAGCTGCTGCGGCACTTCGGCCACTCCCAGGTCGACTTCACCATCGTCGCCTCGGGCCCGAACGGCGCCAACCCGCACCACGAGGCGGGCGAGCGCGTCATCGAGCGCGGTGACATGGTGGTCCTCGACTTCGGCGGCCTCAAGCACGGCTACGGCTCCGACACCTCCCGCACGGTCCACGTCGGCGAGCCGGACCTCGAGGAGCGCCGGGTGCACGACGTCGTGCGCGCGGCCCAGGAGGCGGGCGTCGCTGCGGTCCGGCCGGGAGCCGCCTGCCAGGACGTCGACCGGGCGGCCCGCGCCGTCATCACCGAGGCGGGATACGGCGAGTACTTCATCCACCGCACCGGGCACGGCATCGGCGTCACCACCCACGAACCGCCGTACATGATCGAGGGCGAGGAACTGCCCCTCGTGCCCGGGATGTGCTTCTCCGTGGAGCCCGGCATCTATCTGCCCGGCCGCTTCGGGGTGCGCATCGAGGACATCGTGACGGTGACCGAGGAGGGCGGATGGCGCCTCAACACCACGTCCCGCGAGATGGCGATCGTCGACTGACCGGCCACCAGGAGTACTCCCCAGGGCCTCCCGGCAGCCCAAGGCCCCCGACGGCAACGGCGCGACCATGACCCAGGCACCGACACCGACCGCGGACACCGTCCGCCGACTGGCCCGTTCGCTGCTCGCCGGCAGCGAGGCCGCGGGCGCGGGCCCCGACGTCCGGCCCGTCACCGAGGGCGGTGAGCACACCACTTGGTGGGTCGGCACCCGTTATGTGCTGCGGCTCGCCCAGGACCGCGAGACCGCCGTGCGCCGACGCCGCGAGCTGCGGCTGCGCGACCTGGTCCGCCCGCTCGTCGGGGTCGCGGTACCGACCAGCGTCGCGCACGGCGACTGGGCGGGCGGGCTGGCCTACACCCTGGACACCCGGCTGCCCGGCCGCTCCGGTGAGGCGCAGGACGTCTCCGCGGTCGGTGAGGCGGACCTCGCAGGACTGCTGACGGGGCTGCGCGAGGTGCCCGTACGGCAGGCCGAGGCGCTCGGGGTGCCACGGGCCGCGCCCCGCTCCCTGGAGGAGCTGAGCACGGCCGCGGAGCGGGCCGCCGAGCGACTCGCCGCCGCCGACGAGTTCGACCCCGGACGCCTCGCCCAGCTCACTCGGCCCGCCGCCGGCCAACTGGCCGCGCAGACCGCGGCCGCCGTCCTCGTCCACCACGGCCTCAAGGGCGAACACCTGGTGGTGAGCGCCGACGGACGGGTGCGCGGCGTCCTCGACTGGACCGACGCGGTCCTCGGGGATCCCGCCGAGGACATCGCCGGGCTTGCGATCGCCGTCGGCGCCCCCGCCGCCGTACGCGCCGCCACCCTCGCCGACTACGGAGCCCGCCCCTGTCTGCGCGGCCTGTGGCTGTCCCGCTGCGACACGGTGATCCGCCTCGCCGAGCGCCTGCGGGGCCGCGGCGAAGACCCGCTCCCGCTGCTGCGGACCCAACTGGGCCGCGCCTGGGAGCCGATCCTCCTCGAACGGGTCACGGACCTGCCGGGCGACGGCTGAGCCCGGCCGCGCGAAGCCGCCCGGCGCTCATGCCTGCGTCAGCACCACACACGACTCGCCGGGCACGCTCAACAACCCGTCCGCGTCCGGCGCCTCGACCGGTTCCCACGCGGCCAGCACGCGCGCGTGGCGCAGCCCCAGCGGGATCGCGGCGGCCTCCTTGCCGAGGTTCACCGCCACCCGTACGTCCCCGCGCCGCAGGGCCAGCCAGCAGGCCTCGTCGTCGTAGGCGATCTTGACGGCGGCGAGATCGGGGTCCGCGAGGTCGGGCTGACGGTGGCGCAGGGCGATCAGGTCGCGGTACCAGGCCAGCACACGCGCGTGGAGTGCCTTTTCGGGCTCCGACCAGTCGAGGCAGGAGTGGTCGCGGGTCGCCGGGTCCTGAGGGTCGGGGACGTCCTCCTCGGCCCAGCCGTGCGCCGCGAACTCCCGCCGCCTGCCCCGCCGTACGGCCTGAGCGAGCTCGGGATCGGTGTGGTCGGTGAAGAACTGCCACGGGGTGCCGGCCGCCCACTCCTCGCCCATGAACAGCATCGGGGTGAAGGGCCCGGTGAGCGTCAGCGCGGCCGCGCAGGCCAGCAGCCCGGGGGAGAGGGACGCCGACAGCCGGTCCCCCTGGGCGCGGTTGCCGATCTGGTCGTGGGTCTGGGAGTAGCCGAGCAGCCGGTGCGCCGAGACGCGCGTACGCTCCAGGGGGCGGCCGTGGCGGCGGCCGCGGAAGCTCGAGTACGTACCGTCGTGGAAGAAGCCGGACGTCAGCGTCTTCGCGAGCGCCGCGAACGGGGACCGCGCGAAGTCCGCGTAGTAGGCCTGCCCCTCACCGGTCAGCGCGGTGTGCAGCGCGTGGTGGAAGTCGTCGTTCCACTGCGCGTGCAGCCCGAGACCGCCCTCCGCGCGCGCGGTGACGAGCCGCGGGTCGTTCAGATCCGACTCCGCGATCAGGAACAGCGGCCGGCCCAGGTCGTCGGCGAGGGCGTCCACGGCCGTCGACAACTCCTCCAGGAAGTGCACCGCGCGCGTGTCCCGCAATGCGTGCACCGCGTCCAGGCGCAGCCCGTCCAGCCGGAAGTCCCGCAGCCAGGCCAGTGCGCTGTCGACAAGATACGCGCGCACTTCGTCAGAACCCGGTGCGTCCAGGTTCACCGCGGAGCCCCAGGGCGTCTGATGGGTGTCCGTGAAGTAGGGCCCGAACGCGGGGAGGTGGTTGCCGGACGGGCCGAGGTGGTTGTGCACGACGTCGAGGACCACACCCAGGCCGAGTTCGTGCGCCCGGTCGACAAAACGCTTCAGCGCCTCCGGGCCGCCGTACGGCTCGTGCACGGCCCACAGGGAGACCCCCTCGTACCCCCAGCCGTGCCGCCCGGGGAACGGACACAGCGGCATCAACTCGACGTGCGTGACGCCCAGTTCCGCGAGGTGTTCGAGCCGCCCGGCCGCCGCGTCGAGCGTTCCCTCGGGGGTGTACGTCCCCACGTGCAGCTCGTAGAGGACCGCGCCCGGCAGCGGGCGCCCCGCCCACTCGGTGCGCCACGCGTACCGGGCCTGGTCGACCACCGCGCTCAGTCCGTCCGGGCCGTCCGGCTGCCGCCGGGAACGGGGATCGGGCAGCACGGGGCCGTCGTCCACCGCGAACCCGTACCGCGTGCCGTCCTGCGCGTCCGCGTCGCCCGTCCACCATCCGGCGCGCTCCGGATCGCGCTCCAGAGCGCGCGTGGCGCCCGCGCAGTGGAGCGTCATCCGGTCGGCATCCGGTGCCCACACCTCGAACCGCACAGACGGTTCCCCCTTGTCCGCTCTCCGTTGCGTGTTGCGTGTTGCCTGTTGCCTGCTGTCCGTTGCCCGCTCTCCGTGACAGAGCGCGACGTGAGTGGCACAACATGTCGTGACGTAGCACGTCCATGGTGCTTCACGCGAGATCAATTCGCTTTCGAATCCACCCTTTTGCCGCGTGTTTGCCACGTGATGGACGCGTGGAACCCACCTGTCGGCGGCGGCGGCCGTTTCCGGGTCTTCTGGACACCCCGCTCCTACTGACCGACAATCACCTCCGTGACGTCGTCTTTCGAGTTCCACACGTACCCCGCGCGGCTGTCCGACGCGGAGCGCGACCGGGCGCTGAAGGCGCTCAGTGACGGCGTCGCCCTCGGGCGCCTCTCGCACGACACGTTCGTCCGCCGGATGGAACTGGCGCTCGCCGCCCGCCGCTCCGACGAACTCGCCGTGCTCATCGCCGACCTGCCCACCGAGGGGCGCTGGTCGAAACTGGTGTTCGGCACTGTCGAGGCGGTCTCCGGCTTCACCGTACGGCTGCGCAGGGCCTGGCAGGCCGAGCGTCTCCCCAAGCTGCTGCTGCCCCACCCGGGCAACAACTACCCCCTGCGGATCGGCCGCGACCCCGCGAGCGGACTGCGGCTCAACCACGAGACGGTCTCCCGCGTCCACGCCGAACTGAGCCGCCAGGGCGGCGTGTGGGTGCTGCGCGACCTCGGCTCGACCAACGGGACGACCGTCAACGGACGGCGGGTGATCAGCGCCGCCGTCGTCAAGGAGGGCGACCAGATCAGCTTCGGACGCATGTCCTTCCGCCTCTCGTCCTCCTGAGCGACCGACCTGCACCCGTGTGAGCCTTGGCCTCTGTTTCACTCAGTGATTTCCTCGAATTCCCTTACGTTCGACGGTGTTGACGTACCTCCACAGCCGTGACTGACTGTGCGTACACCATGCACATCAGGTGAATCGACGGCACCATAATTGTGGAGGTGTGCCCTGCCGCCACTCCTCCGCTACCCGACCGTGGACGAACTGGGCGCCCGTGCGGCCGCGCTCGTCGCCCGCCGGCCGCGCGACGCCCGACTGCGCCGAGTGGGCACGTCACGGGCGGGCACCCCGCTGTGGCTGCTGTCCGTCGGACACGGCGGCCGCCAGGCCCTCGTCGTCGCCGGACCCCACGCCAACGAACCCGTGGGCGGCGCCACGGCCCTGCGCCTGGCCGAACGGGCACTCGCCGACCCCCGGCTCTGCGAGGGCGCCGACGCCACCTGGAACCTGCTGCTCTGCCTCGACCCCGACGGCGCCCGCCGCAACGAGGCCTGGCTGTCCGGCCCGTACACCCTCGGCCACTACTTCCGGAACTTCTTCCGTCCCGGCTTCCTCGAACAGCCCGAGTGGCTGCCCGAGGGCGCGGCCGGTGCCACCCTCCCCGAGACCCGCGCCCTCCTCGACCTCCAGGACGAACTGCGGCCGGTCTTCCAGTGCTCCCTGCACGGCGTCGACGTCGGCGGCGCCTTCGTCGAACTGACCCGCGAGCTGCCCGGACTCGCCCAGCGCGTCGCCCACACCGCGGCCCGCCTCGGCATCCCGCGCGAACTCGGGCCCTACGACACCCTGTACTGGCCGAGGCTCGGCCCCGCCGTCTACCGCATCCCGCCGCCGCACCCCGGCGACCTGGCCGCCGCCATCACCGAGGCCGCCGTCGAGTCCACCTGGTTCCACCCGCACCGCTACGGCACCGTCACCGCCGTCGTCGAGGCCCCCATGTGGGGCGTGGGGGCCGTGGAGGACCCCGCCCGGCCCGCCGACGCCGACGCCGTGCTGCGCTTCCTCAGCCACACGCTGCGCCACGACACACGGCTCCTGGAAGGCATCCTCGGGCGGATCCGCCCCGACCTCGACACCTCCCCGGACGCGGCCCGCCTCCTCGCGCCCGTCGACGACTATTTACTCGTCGGGCCCGGCCTCGCCGACTCCTGGGACCCCGACGTGCACGACGCCGGGGCGCGTGCCCTGCCGCCGCTCGACACCGCCCGCCTGACCGCCCTGCGCCTGGCCGGACGCCGGGTCGCCCTGCGCACGGCCGGGCTGCTGCATCAGCTCGTGACCGGCTCCGGGCACGACCCGAGCGGGGCGCTGCCGGAGCTCGACCGGCTGATCGACGCATGGTGCGCCGACTACCGCGAGGGCTGCGGGGCGCGCTGGATCCCGGTCGCCCGCCAGGTCGAGTACCAGGCACGCGTGGTGATCGCCGCGTTCGAACTCGCCGGGCGGTACGCGCCCGTGCGCTCCCATTCGGGTGAGACGGGGTGGGGTTCGCAGGCCGCGCTGCCGATGCACCGGGAATGACGAGAAACATCCACGCGGTAGGCAACGCTCTCCTCGCGACCGTCGCCCTGCTCACCCTGGGCGCGACCCCGGCCCAGGCGGCGCCCCACGAGGCGCTCCCCGGCAACTGGCTCTACCTCACGCTCACCACCGGCGACGCCCACTCCAGCAGCACCCGCGGCACGCTCCTGCTCTGCGACCCGCCCCAGGGTCACACCCGCGCGGCCGAGGCCTGCGCCGAACTCGCCACCGCCGGGGGCGACATCTCCCGGATTCCGCCCAGGCCCGACAGCATCTGCTCGATGATCTACGGCCCGGTCACCGCATCGGCGCGTGGGGAGTGGGAGGGGCGGCAGGTGACGTACTCGCACACATTCTCGAACTCGTGTGTGATGGGGGCTGAGACGGGGGCGGTGTTTGCGTTGTCGGATTGAGGTGATGTCAGATGACAGATGACGATATCTGTCATCCGATATCTGTCATCTGATATCCGTCGTCTGCTCTCTGACCTCTGCCATCCGTCAGACGTCATCTGCTATCCGCTATCTGCTATCTGCTATCTGCCGTCTGTCATCTGTCATCTGCCGTCTGTCAGACGTCAAGCCGCGCCGTCCCGCGCATGCCGCGCCGCCGCGACCACCGTGCGGGACTGGTGCTCGACCTGGTGCTCCAGCGGGACCCAGCGGGCGCGGAACCGTTCGGCGAAGGCGTCGCTCCAGGCGGCGACCAGGCGTTCGAGGCGTGGCGCCGCCCGGTCGTCGGCCTCCTGGAGGACCCGCAGCAGCATCGCGGCGGCCCGCAAAGGGAGTCGGCGCCCGAACGCGTCGACACTGCCGACGTACGCCATCGTCGAGTCGGGGGGAGGCGTCCGCACCCAGTCGTGGGCCAGACCCGGCACCAACTCCAGCGCCCACTTCGCGGCGCGCAGGAGGGGCCCGTCGGGGCCGGGGAGCCTCGGCAGGACCTCCGTGAGTACGTCCTGCACCTGGAGCGCGTCGCGCAGCAGTCGGTGCGCCAGGCGTCGCATCGCCGCGTCCGGTGCGGGATGCGGCGCTGGGTCGTCCACGAGGTCGCTGGCCCACATCGGCACCTCGACGACCGCGGTCAGGCCGCCGTACCGGTGGGTGTGGTACCAGGTGCTGTGCCGGGCGTCGTCGGGCATGCTCGGGTACGCCGCGTCCGAGCCCGGCGCCGGCATCACATGCACCCCGGGTCCGGAAGCGGGCCAGCCGGCGGCGTCCGAGGCGCCCGTCTCCACGGGGATGTGCAGTTCCGCCGCGGACTTGGCGAAGGGTTCGGCGAGGCCCGGGATGTCCTTGGTCAGCTGCACCCAGCTGCCGCCGAGATCGGTGCCGTGCAGGGTCACCTGGAGGTAGGGCCGCAGCTCGTCGATGACCCGGGTGAGGGCGCGGGTCTCCGGGGGCAGCCGGTCGGGCGGCAGGACGGAGGGCGACCACTCGGGCTGTTCGGGGCCGGCCGGACGGAAGAACCCGAGATGGTAGTCGAACAGGGTGCGCGGGGCCGGTGTCACATGGAGGCTCGCGCCGTCCGGGTCCGCGCAGAGGAGGAAGTGCCAGGAGGTGTCGGCCCGCAACTCCCGCTCGTGCAGTACACGTTCGGCCAGGGACTGGAGCGTCGAGCCGCCGGTCGGCTCGTTCGCGTGGGCGCCCGCCACGACGAGGACCGCGCGCTGGGCGTGACCGACGGACAGCAGATGGAGGGGTCTGCCCGCGCGCGAGACGCCGATCTGTCTGAGGGCGCACAGCCCGGGACGGAGAGCCGCCAACGTCCGAGCGGACGAGACGATTTCGGTCACACTGGGGTAGCGCAACTCCGGCAGGAGACTCACCCCCGACTTGTCCGCCCTGCGTCGCTTTCCGCAGTACTCCACGGTCTGGGGGAACTGTCAAGGAGAAGGCGGGGCGGCGCCCCGCGGCTCCAGGTGTCGTTGATCCCCGCCAGGACGGGCGGGCAGCGCCGGAAGAGGCGTACGCGGCGCCGCTCGTCCCCGCCCGAGGGCCGGGGCCGACCTCAGGAGTCCCGGCGCGGCCCGCGCGTCGTCGCCCGCCCCACACGCGCTCCCTCCGATGCGAGCCCTGGGAGCGTGCGCGGTCGCGAGCCGGTCCCGGGACGAAGCTCCGGCGCGCGGTGAAGCCGCCCGGGCCTGTGACGAGCCGACGAGCCCCGGCATCACCCGTTCGGGCGTACGAGGACTGCGGTCCGGGGGCCTCGGTGGTCCGCTGGGAACAACCACGTGCCGCTCCCCGGCGCGCAGACCCGAGGTGGGAGGCCCGCGGTGTTGTGTTCTCATGGCCTTCCCGTCGAAGGCGCTTCGATCGAGCCCATCGCCTCGATCGAGCCCATCGCTTCGATCGAGCCCATTGCTCCGGTCGCGGCCACCGCTCAGGCCGCTCGGCTCGCTCAGGTCGCTCCGACCACGCCGCTCGCGACATCGACACGACCGCCCGTCGTACGACGGCTGCCCGACCCACCGAGCCTGCTCACCCCAGGCATCGAACGCGACCCGTACCCCCTGTACCGCATCCTGCGTCGGAAGTTCCCGCTCGTGTACGACCGGCCGTTCGGCGCGTGGCTGGTCAGCCGGTACGCCGATGTGCGCGCCGCCCTCGCCGACCCACGGCTCGTCGCCCCGCCGCCCGGACGCACCCTGGCCCACCTGGAGGGCGGCACGCACAGCGCGCACCGGGCCCTCGTCTCACCGGCGTTCCGCGGACACGCCCTGACCGCGTTGACCGCCGGGGTCGAACGGACGGCGTACGTCCTCGCCCGCCGCCTCGCCGACCGCCAGGAGGCCGACCTCGTCGCCGAGTTCTGCCACTGGCTGCCGACCGCGGCGGCCGTCGCCGCGCTCGGGCTGCCGTACGAGGACACCGCGCGCGTGCACTCCTGGTGCCGCACGGGCCTCGACCACCTCGGCGGCCACCACCCCGAGCTCGACGCCTTCCTGCTCCCGTACATCGCCCGCCGACGCGCCCACCCGGGCGGCGATCTGCTCTCCGCGCTGTGCACGGCGCGGGCGGACGGCCGCCCGCTGTCCGACGAGGCGGTGGCGGGGATCGCCGGGACGCTCCTCGGCGCGGGCGGCGAGGCGACCGCGCACGCGCTGGCGTCGTTCCTCGCCAACCTCCTCGACCACCCCGGCCAACTGGCGCTGGTCCGCGCCCGGCCCGAGCTGACGGCCGGGGCCTGGGCCGAGTCGCTGCGCCGCGATCCCCCGCTGCACATCGTGCTGCGCCGGGCCGTCGAGCCGGTCGGCGCGGTACCCGTGGGCGCCACCGTGGCCTGTCTGCTGGGCGCCGCGGGCCGCGACCCGGCCCGGTTCGCCGACCCGGACCGCTACGACGTCTTCCGGCCCGACCCCGGGCAGCTCGCGTACGGCTCCGGACGGCACTTCTGCCCCGGCGCGCTGCTCGCCCGGCTCACCGCGGAACACGGCCTGCACGCCCTGCTCGCCGCCCTCCCGGAGCTGCGCAGGTCCCCGGGCTTCCGCCCCGTCGC
Organism: Streptomyces sp. NPDC007896; assembly: GCF_042959425.1. Lineage (NCBI taxonomy): Bacteria > Bacillati > Actinomycetota > Actinomycetes > Kitasatosporales > Streptomycetaceae > Streptomyces > Streptomyces sp. NPDC007896. Next base: position 133,104 of record NZ_JBIBKX010000023.1, read on the forward strand.
GGAGGGCCTGATCAGCCGCTCTCCCCGGAGCCTGCTGGTCCGCCTGCGCTGACCCGCTCCAGAAGGACCACCGGCAACGGCTCGAAAAGCTCCGCCACACGTGTGTGCCCCGTGAATTCCCGCTCCGGGTCGAGCACGTCCGTCCACCGGCCCTCCGGGAGCGCGAGCCGGGTGTCGCGCCAGCCGCCCGCCTCCGCCAGGCGCAGCGAAAGCCGGGTGACGGCGGAAATCACCTCCCCGGAGCGGACGAACGCCGTGCAGTGCGCGGCGCCCGGCCCCTGCGCCGCCAGCGGCACGTACGTCGCCGCGTCACCGAAGACCTCGGGGCGCCGCCCGCGCAGCCGCAGAGCCGCCGTGGTGAGCGCGGTCTTCGCCGACGTCTGCTCCAGCGGCGTGAACGGCTCGCGGTTGTCGGGGTCCACCAGCGCCAGGTACTCGCCCTCGGTGCCCTGGTAGACGTCGGGTACCCCGGGCATCGTCAGCTGGACCAGAGCGGCTCCCAGGACGTTCGCCCGGACGTGCGGGGTGAGCGAGGCCCGGAAGTCCGTCACGTGCCGCCCGGGCGGCCCGCAGGGGCCCGCCGCGACGAAGGACGCCACCGACTCCTCGTACGCGGGGTTCTGCTCGGTCCAGGAGGTGTGCAACCCGGCCTCCCGAACGTGTTTGAGCAGTGCCCCCTGGACGCGTTCCGCGTCGGCCGGACCCAACCCGAACACCGTCTGCCACGCGGCCCACGCGAGCTGGGGGTCGGGTACGCCCGTCGCCCCTTCGCGGGTCACCTCGGCCAGCACGTCCGCCCATCGCTCGGGGCACTGGGTGAGCACCGAGAGGGCGGCGCGGACGTCGGCGCTGCGTTTGGTGTCGTGCGTCGACAGGGCGGTGCCGGTGGCGGGCCAGTCGCGCTGCACGCGCGCGCAGTAGGCGTGGAAGTCCTCCGGGGAGACGGCCGGAGCGCCCGGGTTCCCGCCCACCTCGTTGGCCGACAACAGGGGCACATAGCGGTAGAAGGCGGTGTCCTCCACGGACTTCGCCCGCAGCGCGGACGAGGTCTGCGCGAACCGGGCCCGGAACCCCGCGTGCTCGGGCCCGTCACCGGCCCGCCCGAACAGCAGGTCCCGTACGACGTCCACGGCGTGCGCCTCCTGCGGCACCGTGAAGACCGCCCGGGCCTCTTCGGCGGCCTCCTCCGTCACGACCAGGGAGGGGTCCGTGGACGGATACGGCCGGTACACCTCGACGCGCACCAGGAGTTCCCGCAGCGCGGTGCCCAGGGCCCACGGGGCGTGGTCGCGCGGTTCCGGGTCGGGGGAGGCGGCGCACAGCCCGCTCGCCTCGCGCGTGAGGCGGTCGAACTCCGTGGCCAGCTCGTGCGTGATCACCTTGTACGCCGCCCGGCGCACCGTTGCCTCCCAGCGGCCGCCTCGATCGGCCTGGGGGGCCGCGAACCGCCGGTACTGGCCGAGGAGTTCCCCGGCGCCCGCCGGGTCCGTGAAGAGGCCGTCGACGTGCCGCAGGGCGTCGTAGCCCGTGGTGCCCGCGACGGGCCAGGCGGCGGGCAGCGGCTCGCCGTCCGCGAGGATCTTCTCGACCACCGTCCAGCGCCCGCCGGTCGCCTCGTGGAGGCGGCGCAGATAGGCGTCCGGGTCCGCCAGGCCGTCCGGATGGTCGATGCGCAGTCCCTCGACCACGCCCTCGTCCAGCAGCTCCAGGAGCTTCGCGTGGGTCGCCGTGAACACCTGCGGGTCCTCGACCCGCACTCCGATGAGTTCCGAAATGCTGAAGAAGCGGCGGTAGTTGAGGTCGGTGCGGGCCAGCCGCCACCAGGCCGGGCGGTACCACTGCGCGTCGAGGAGCTCCGGCAGCGGCAGCCCCGCGGTGCCCTGGCGCAGCGGAAACACGTGGTCGTAGTAGCGCAGCACGTCGCCGTCCACCTTCAGCCGGCCGATTTCCGCGCCGAGCCGGCCCCCGAGCACCGGCAGCAGCAGCCGGCCGTCCCCGGCGTCCCAGTCGATGTCGAACCAGCGCGCGTACGGCGACTGGGGGCCCTCGCGCAGCACCTCCCACAGGGCGTGGTTGTGGCGCGGGGCCATCGCCATGTGGTTCGGCACGATGTCCACGACCAGACCGAGCCCATGCGCCCGTGCCGTGCGGGCGAGGGAGCGCAGCCCGTCCTCGCCGCCCAGTTCATCCCGTACACGCGCGTGGTCCACCACGTCGTAGCCGTGCGTCGAGCCGGGGACCGACTCCAGGACGGGGGACAGGTGCAGATGGGAGACGCCGAGCGAGGCCAGGTACGGCACGGCGGCCTCGGCGGCCCCGAAGGGGAACTCCGGCTGCAGCTGCAGCCGGTAGGTGGCGGTGGGTGCGGCGGGTACCACCGGGGCCGGGATCTCCCGTTCGGGACGCTCAGGTGTCATGGAAACCTACGTACCCGCCTCGCCCTCTTTCGTGTCATCGACGTACGCCCGAATGACCGGCTACGCGGGCCGTTGCAGCACGGTCAGGCTCCGGTCGAGCAGGGTCAGCCGGTCACCGGCCTGGACCTTCGCACCCGTGCCCGCCGCCACCCCGTCCGGGAGGGCCGTGTCGACGACCACCTGCCACTGACGCCCGTGGTTGACCGGAACCACGAACTCCAGGGGCTTGGGCGAGGCGTTGAACATCAGCAGGAAGGAGTCGTCGGCGATGTGCTCACCGCGCGGACCGGGTTCGGAGATCGCGTTGCCGTTGAGGAAGACCGACAGCGCCTGCGCCTGCGTGGACCCCCAGTCGCGCTGGGTCATCTCGGTGCCCGCCGGGGTGAACCAGGCGATGTCGGACAGCTCGTCGTGGGTGCCCTGGACGGGACGGCCGTGGAAGAACCGGCGCCGCCGGAAGACCGGGTGGTCGCGGCGCAGCCACACCATCGCGCGCGTGAAGTCCAGCAGCTCGCCGCCGTCCTCGGGCCACGGCACCCAGGCCAGCTCGCTGTCCTGGCAGTAGGCGTTGTTGTTGCCGTTCTGGGTGCGCGCGAACTCGTCGCCGTGGCTGAGCATCGGCACGCCCTGGGAGAGCATCAGCGTCGCGATGAAGTTGCGCCTCTGACGGGCCCGCAGCGCGAGTACGGCCTCGTCGTCGGTGTCGCCCTCGGCGCCGCAGTTCCAGGACCGGTTGTGGCTCTCGCCGTCGCGGTTGTCCTCGCCGTTGGCCTGGTTGTGCTTGTTGTTGTAGGAGACGAGGTCGTTCAGCGTGAACCCGTCGTGGCAGGTGACGAAGTTGATGGAGGCGAGCGGACGCCGGCCGTCGTCCTGGTAGAGGTCGGAGGAGCCGGTCAGACGGGAGGCGAACTCCGCCAGCGTGCGCGGCTCGCCGCGCCACAGGTCCCTTACGGTGTCGCGGTACTTGCCGTTCCACTCGGTCCACAGCGGTGGGAAGTTGCCCACCTGGTAGCCGCCCTCGCCGACGTCCCAGGGCTCGGCGATCAGCTTCACCTGGGAGACGACCGGATCCTGCTGCACCAGGTCGAAGAACGACGACAGCCGGTCCACCTCGTGGAACTGGCGGGCCAGCGTGGCCGCGAGGTCGAAGCGGAAGCCGTCGACGTGCATCTCGGTGACCCAGTAGCGCAGCGAGTCCATGATCAGCTGGAGCACGTGCGGGGAGCGCATGAGGAGCGAGTTGCCGGTCCCCGTGGTGTCCATGTAGTAGCGGGGGTCGTCCGCGAGGCGGTAGTACGAGGCGTTGTCGAGGCCCCTGAAGGACAGCGTCGGGCCCAGATGGTTGCCCTCGGCGGTGTGGTTGTAGACCACGTCCAGGATGACCTCGATCCCGGCCTCGTGCAGCGCCCGGACCGCCGACTTGAACTCCAGGACCTGCTGGCCTCGGTCGCCCCAGGACGCGTAGGTGTTGTGCGGGGCGAAGAAGCCGATCGTGTTGTAGCCCCAGTAGTTGTCGAGGCCCATCTCCACCAGCCGGTGGTCGTTCACGAACTGGTGTACGGGCATCAGCTCCAGGGTCGTGACACCCAGCTCCGTCAGGTGTTCGATGATCGCCGGGTGGGCGAGCGCCGCGTAGGTGCCGCGCAGTTCCTCGGGCAGCGCCGGATGCCGCATCGTCAGGCCCTTCACATGGGCCTCGTAGATCACCGTGTGGTGGTACTCGGTGCGCGGGCGCCGGTCGTCGCCCCAGTCGAAGTACGGGTTGACCACGACCGAGGTCATGGTGTGCGGCGCCGAGTCCAGGTCGTTGCGCTTGTCGGGCGCCCCGAACGGATAGCTGTACACCTCCTCGCCCCACTTGACCGAGCCGCTGATCGCACGCGCGTACGGATCGAGCAGCAGTTTCGCGGAGTTGACGCGCTGTCCGCGCTCGGGCGCGTACCGCCCGTGCACCCGGAACCCGTACCGCTGCCCGGGCATGATCCCCGGCAGATACGCGTGCCGTACGAACGCGTCGCTCTCGCGCAGTTCCACCGCCGTCTCCGAGCCGTCGTCCTGCAGCAGACACAGCTCGATGCGGTCGGCGGCCTCCGAGAAGACCGCGAAATTGGTACCGGCGCCGTCGTACGTGGCACCGAGTGGATACGCCTCTCCAGGCCAGACCTGCATGGATACGACTCTTCCAGTAGTGCCGCGCCCCTGGGGGCAACTCGGAGTCGAGTCTCCCCGAAAGTGAGGGAACCTCATATGACTTATGTCCCTCTTACCCGCTGACCAGGCATACGTCGTATGCCGAACCAGTGGGGCTCAGATCACTCCTGGAGAAACAGAGGGAGTAGGGGGAAATGTGCGCAAGATAGTGCACCGCCATCTGGGAAAGGTGGTGGCGGGTGCGGCCATCGCGGTGGCCGGGACGGCCGTGATGGTCGGGGTCACCCTTCCGGGCTCGGCGGGGGCCGATGAGAGCTCGGGGGGTCTGCGCGGCGGCAACCAGGCCGCGCAGCAGGGGGGACAGGACCAGGGACAGGCGGCCGTCGAGCCCGGTGTCGTCGAGCGGGCCCGGGCCGAGGGCGACAAGGGCACCGGCCGTGATCCGCTGACCGACGACGAGACCAAGCGGGTCGAACAGATCGCGCTGAACCGGCAGTTGCTGACCTCCGGCGAGAACGTCGAGGGGCAGCGCGGCCCTCAGCGTATCGGGGTCGACCTCGCCGATCCGGAGGAGAACGAACTCGACGACCCGAACGCGCCGCGCCGCGCGGATGTCACGTTCTACGACTACAAGGACGACTCGCTCGTCACCAAGACGGTCAACCTCGACAGCGGGAAGGTCGAGCGGACGGACACCCAGCACGGTGTCCAGCCGCCCATCAGCCGCGACGAGATGGTCGAAGCCGCGAAACTGCTGATCGCGGACCCGCTCGGCGCGGGCCTGCGAGCCGACTACAAGGACGCCACCGGCAAGGAACTCACCTCGCCCGACCAGCTGACGCTGAACAGCATGGTCTACCGGGCGACCTCGGGCGCCCAGCCCGCGCTCCTCGCGAAGTGCGGCGAGCACCGCTGCGTGAGGCTGTTCCCGAAGGTCAAGAACGGGTCCTGGATCGATGCCCGTCAACTGGTGATCGACCTGAGTGCCCGCAAGGTCGGCAAGCTCGGCTGAGCCGCGGCCGACGCGCTCCGGGCGGCTGAGCCGCCTCCGTTCACTTCCCAACGCACCTCCTTCTTCCGCATGCTTTCGCAAGGAGTCTCTTCGTCATGCGCGTGAACAGAATCAGCCGTGCCCGCAGCCGTACGGCGGTCGGCCTCTCGGTGGCCGCACTCGCCGTCGGCGCGACGACGGCCGCGGGTCCGGCCGTCGCCCAGCCCAAGGCCGCGCCCGCGGCGGCCCCCGGCTGCAGCACGGCGTACAAGATCGAGCAGAAGCTCTCCACCGGCACCACCTGGCGCATGTGCTGGCACTACGAGAGCGAGGCCGGGCTCGTCCTGGAGGACATCTCGTACCAGCCCAAGGGCGAGGCCCAGCCGATCAAGGTCCTCACCAGTGCCAAGCTCGGCCAGATCCACGTCCCCTATGACGACGGGAAGGCCGAGTACGACGACCTCACGGGCGCCGGCTTCGGCCAGGGCCTGATGCAGATGGCGCCCGGCGAGTGTCCCGGCGGCACCATCAAGACCGTGAAGATCCCCAACGCCTGGGACCCGCAGCACCCGAACGTCAACGGCCTGTGCACCACCACCCGTTCGCGCGGCCACGCCTACCGCATGGAGGCCGACACGGGCAACAAGGTCTACCAGACCCAGGGCAAGGACCTGCTGATCTACACCGTCAACAAGGTCGGCTGGTACGAGTACATCACCGAGTGGCGCTTCCAGGACGACGGCACCATCAACATGAACATCGGCGCCACCGGCAGCCTCTCGCCCGGCGACTACGACGCGGGCGACGGCCGCGGCTGGCCCATCGGCAAGGGCGCCAAGGCCTACGCCACCAGCCACAGCCACAACGTCTTCTGGCGGCTGGACTTCGGCCTCGACGGCTCCTCCAAGAACAAGGTCGAGCAGTACGACTCCGTGGTCAGCCCGCCCCGCAACGGCAACGAGGGCCCGACCAACAAGACCACCCGCACCAAGATCACCAAGGAACTCGCCGGCGACGCCGAGAACATGCGCTGGTGGCGCGTCGTCAGCGACACCGGCAAGAACAAGGACGACCACGCCCGCAGTTACGAGATCGTTCCGGGCGCCACCACCAAGTACCTCGGCCGCCCCTTCACCAAGCACGACGTGTACTTCACCGAGTACAAGAAGTGCGAGCAGTTCGCCACCAACAACCTGCTCAACTGCGGTGCCGGAGCGGGCACGTCCGTCGACAAGTACGTCAACGGACAGACGCTCACCCACCCCATCGTGTGGGTCAACGTGGGCTTCCACCACATAGCGCGTGACGAGGACCAGCAGCCCATGCCGGTCCACTGGCAGGGGTTCTCCCTGGCTCCGCGTGACGTCACCGCTATGAATCCGCTCACTCCGCCGGAGCTCGCCGACCAGAACGGGCATGTGGAAAACGGTAGTTGAGAAACGACCTGTCCATCGGGCTGCACCGCCCGCCGCTCCCGGAGTACCCTTCCTTGATCGTTGAGTGGGGCTGACCCCACGGAAGAGCTCGGGGGAGCGGAAGGCGGTGCGCGGGTGGGCTCGGGAGGGCTGGAGTTGCCTCCTGGTGACGAGGGTCACGAGGGGAACTCCACAGATGTCCCACCCGGCGCGGTGTCCCTGGCGCGGCCGATGGAGATGGGATCCATTGGACCGGAACTGGACTGGGGCGCCGACGCCTGGCGTGAGGTGCGTACGCGCGCCCAGCGAGCCGGCCGTGCCTATATCTGGCTGAACCTGGTCGAACAGCGGCTGCGCGCGGTCGTGGCCGCTGTTCTGCGTCCCATCTACGAACCCGTCCACGGCGACGAATGGGTGGTCGCCGCCGCCGGACCCGCCGGGCAGGAGTGGGTGCAGCGCGCGGTCGCCGTACGCGAAGTCAGCCGCCGCAAGGGCTACTTGCTCGACCCGGCCGACGACAACGTGCTCAGCTTCCTCACCCTGCCGCAGCTGCGCGAGCTCATGGTGCAGCACTGGCCGTGCTTCGAGCCCTACTTCGACGAGCGCCGGGACGTCGAACTCGCGCTGGACGAACTGGAAGTCACCCGGAACGTGGTCTCCCGCAACCGGGCCCTGTCCGAGGCGGTCCTCGGGCAGGCCGAGCGCGCCGCGGCGAAGCTCCTGGAGATCCTCGGCGCCGGCAGCGAGGTGCCCTCCGCGCGCCGGCTGCCCGTCGACGCCGTCGAGGACCTGGTCGGCGACCGCTACGCGGACGTGGTCGGCGTGCACTCCGACCGGGTGCGGCTGCTGCGCCAGTTCCCCGCCGAGGACCTCTTCGGCGGCGCCCGCCGCCTCGACGCCATCGGTATCGGTCTGAACCTGCTGGTGCAGAACTTCTCCGGGCGGCGGCTCGTACGCCTCGCCGAGTCGGGCTGCCGGGTGCGGCTGCTCTTCCTGAACCCGGCGTCCAGCGCCGTCAAGCGGCGCGAGCGTGAACTCGGCCTCAAACGGGGCGAGTTGAGCCGGGCCGTGGAGATGAACATTCTGCACATGCGGCGGGTGCGGGCCCGACTGCGCGACCCCGGCGCGTTCGAGATCCAGGTGTACGACGAGACGCCGCGCTTCACGGCGTACCTCGTCGACGGGGACGGCTCCGACGGCATCGCGATCGTGCAGTCGTATCTGCGCCGCGCCCGCGGTATGGAGGCACCGGTGCTGGTGCTGCGAGGCGGCGGCCGGGTGGTCAAACCGGACGAGAGCGATGAAGAGGGTCTTTTCTCCATATATCGCGAGGAGTTCGAGGTGGCTTGGGCGGATTCGCGGCCGGTGTCCTGAAGTGTCGCCCCGAACGGGGCCGTGACGTGGTGTCCGGCGCGGGAAGCGGAACGCGGTCCTCGGACTGTCAGTGGCTCGTGCGATCGTGGAGACCACTGGGGGAAAGCACCACGAAGAAGGGGGGCCGCCCATGGGCTGGCACCGGGAGCTGCTGATCGGCTTCGACCTGGAGACGACCGGGACCGATCCGCGCGAGGCGCGCATCGTCACGGGTGCCGTGATCGAGGTCAAGGACGGAGAGCCGATAGGGCGCCGTGAGTGGCTGGCCGATCCGGGCGTGGAGATTCCGGCGGACGCGGTGGCGGTGCACGGGATTTCCAACGAGCGGGCGGCCGCGGAGGGCAGCCCCGCCGACCAGGTCGCCGACGCGATCGCCGGCGTCCTCACGGGGTACTGGAAGAGCGGCGTCCCGGTCGTGGCGTACAACGCGGCCTTCGACCTGACCCTGCTCTCCGCAGAACTGCGCAGGTACGGGCTGCCGTCGCTGCGCGAGCGGCTCGGCGGGACGGACCCCGCACCGGTCGTCGACCCGTACGCGATCGACCGCTCCGTCGACCGCTACCGCCGCGGCAAGCGCAACCTCGAAGCGGTCTGCACGGAGTACGGCGTGTCGCTGGACTCCGCCCATGACGCCTCGGCCGACGCCCTCGCCGCGGCTCGGCTCGCCCGTGCGATAGCCGACCGCCACCCGAAGGTCGCGGCCCTCGGCCCGGCGGAGCTGCACCGCCGCCAGATCGAGTGGTACGCCGAGTGGGCGGCCGACTTCCAGAGCTTCCTGCGCCGCAAGGGAGAGACGGACGCGGTGGTCGACGGGACATGGCCGATGAGGGACCTGGCGGACCAGCAGGTCTAGGGCCTCTCGGGCGGACAGGCCCTCGGGTCAGAAGGGGTACCAGCGCACGGTCTCGTCCCCGTCCCGCAGCGACGCCACCCGTCGCTCGAACTCGGCCAGGGCCTTCGGGTTGCTCGGCGCGTGCTGGGCGACCCAGGCGCAGCTCGCGGTCTCGCGGGCGCCCCGGAGCACGGAGCAGCCCTCCCACGCGCGCACATCCCAGCCGTAGACCTCGGTGAAGGAGTCGTACGCCTCGGCGGGCAGCCCGTAGCGGTCGCGGGAGAGCGCCATGACCACCAGGTCGTGCTCGCGCAGATCGGCGGAGAAGGTCTCCAGGTCGATCAGGACCGGGCCGTCGGGACCCACGTGCACATTGCGGGGCAGCGCGTCGCCGTGGATCGGGCCCGGCGCCAGGTGCGGGGTGAGCGCGGCCGCGGCGTCCGCGAAGCCGTCGCGCCGCGCCCGCAGGTACGCCGCGTCCGCCGGGTCGATCGCCTCGCCCGCGAGCCGCAGCCAGCGCTCCACCCCGCCCAGCAGCTCGCGGGGCGGAAGAGGGAAGGAGGGGGAGGGAAGCGCATGCACCACCCGTAGCAGTTCGGCCAAATCCCGTGGCTCGGCGGGGCGTACGGGATCGGGCAGCCGGTGCCACACCGTCACCGGGTGACCGTCCACCAGCCGAGCCTCTGTCTCGGCCGCCCGCACCGCGGGGACGCCCGCCTCGGCGAGCCAGGCCGCGATGTCCAGTTCCCGCCGGGCACGGTCGAGGAGCTCGGCATCGCGTCCCACCTTGACCACCAGGTCACCGGCGGCCAACACCGCGTTCTCGCCCAGGGCGAGGAGCGTCGCGTCCCGCGCCTGCCCGGGCAGTACCTCCGCCGCGGCCAGTACGTCCCGCGCCCGTGCCTCGTCCATCCTTCGCCTCCGTGTCCTCGCGCACAGCCCGTGTACGACCCTCGTGTACGACCTACGGGTAAGGCGTCACGTTCCCGCCATCCGTCGGCCAGTGTCGCATTCGCACAGGTCGGACCGCGTGCGAGGTGTCTTGACGACCTCCATCTCCCTCAGGACCATGACGGGGGCCGCCGGGGTGGCCAGACCGCCATGAGTCGCGCGAAGGAGCCGATTCCATGACATTGGCGAGTGCGACCAGGCGGCCGACGACGCGCACGCCCGATGCGGGCGGGAGACGGCGCCCCGTCGACCACGGGGCCTGGTTCCTGGTGCTGCCCGCGCTGATCCCGATCCTGGTGCTCAGCGTCGGACCGCTGCTCTACGGGATCGGGCTGGCGTTCACCGACGCGCAGTCGGGCCGGACCGCGCCCACACGGTGGATCGGGGCGCTCAACTTCCAGGACCTGCTGCACGACACCCTGTTCTGGGACTCGTTCCGGATCGGACTGCTGTGGGCGGTCGGGGTGACCGTGCCGCAGTTCCTCCTCGCCCTGGGCCTCGCTCTTCTTCTCGACCAGGACCTCCGCTTCCGTCCGCTCGCCCGCGCCCTCGCGATCATTCCCTGGGCCATGCCCGAGGTCGTCGTCGGCATCATGTGGCGGCTCGTCTACAACCCCGACGCGGGCATCCTCAACGAGACCCTGCGCGACCTCGGCCTCGGCGACGGCCACGACTGGCTGAGCGGTCTCGGCACCGCCCTGCCCGCGGTGATCGTCGTCGGCGTCTGGGCGGGCATGCCGCAGACCACGGTCACACTGCTGGCAGGACTGCAGAACACCCCGCGCGAGCTCCACGAGGCGGCCGCGATGGACGGCGCGGGCGCCTGGCGCCGCTTCCTGACCGTCACCTGGCCCGCCCTGAGACCGGTCGCCCTCGCCATCACGGCGCTGAACTTTATTTGGAACTTCAATTCCTTCGCCCTGGTCTATGTGCTGACCAACGGCGGACCCGGCGGCCGGACCCGGCTCCCCATGCTCTTCGCCTATGAAGAGGCCTTCCGCTACGGGCAGTTCGGCTACGCGGCGGCCATGGGGTGCGTGATGGTCGCGGTGATCTCGGTGTTGCTCGCGATCCGGCTGGCAGGCCGGCTGAAGGGAGACGAGGACGGGTGAAGACCCGCAAAGGGGCCCGCGCGGGCCAGTACCTCGCCCTGCTCGCCTATCTCGTCTTCCTGGCCTTCCCCTTCCTGTGGCTGATCTCCACCGCGTTCAAGCCGGCCCGCGAGCTGGCGAGTCTCCACCCCACCTGGATCCCCCGGAGCCCCACCCTCGCCAACTTCCGCCAGGCCTTCGACGAGCAGCCACTGCTGCACGCAGCGCTCAACTCCCTGCTCGCGGCCCTCGGCGCGGCGGTCGTCGCCGTAGTGATCGCGACCCCCATGGCCTACGTCATGGCGCGCCACCGCACCCTGCTCGCGAAGGCCGCCACGGGATGGGTCGTGGTCAGCCAGGCGTTTCCCTTCGTGCTCGTGATCATCCCGCTGTTCCTGGTCCTGAAGAACCTGAGGCTGATCGACTCACTGACCGGGCTGATCACGGTGTACGTGGTGTGGGCGCTGCCGTTCGCGCTGTGGATGCTGGTGGGGTACGTACGGGCGGTGCCCGCCGAGCTGGAGGAGGCGGCGGCGGTCGACGGGGCGGGAAGGGTGCGCACGCTCGTCTCCGTCACCGCTCCGCTGCTCGCGCCCGGCATCGTGGCGACGGCGCTGTTCGCGTTCATCAGCGCGTGGAACGAGTTCTTCTTCGCGCTCGTGCTGCTCAAGACCCCGGAGAAACAGACCCTCCCGGTCGTCCTCACCCACTTCATCGGGGCGGAGGGGGTCGCGGACCTCGGCCCGCTCGCCGCGGCGGCGACCCTCGCGACCCTGCCGTCCCTGGTCGTCTTCGCGATCATCCAGAAACGGATCACGGGCGGCGTGCTCGCCGGGGCGGTGAAGAGCTGATGCGCGGGAAGCCGATGCGCGGGAAACCGATGGACGGGAGGCTCGTGCGCGGGAAGCCGGTGCGCGCGAGAGGATGCGTCGCGCTGGTCATGGGGCTGCTGCTCCTGCTGGGCGTGGGCTGCTCCGGCGGCGGCAGCGGATCGCGGGACGGCCGGATCACCCTGCGCTTCCAGTCCCTGGCCTGGCAGCAGGAGTCCGTCGCCGCGAACAAGGCGCTGGTGAAGGAGTGGAACACCACTCATCCGGGCGTCAAGGTCGAGTACGTCCAGGGCAGTTGGGACAGTGTCCACGACCAGCTGCTCACCTCCTTCGAGGGCGGTGAGGCGCCGGACATCATCCACGACGCCTCGGACGACCTCGCGGACTTCGCCTACGGCGGCTATCTCGCCGATCTGCGCACCCTGCTGCCCGCGCGGCTCAAGTCCGAGATCCCGCTGCACACGTGGGACACCGCGACTTTCGGCGACGGGGTCTATGGCGTGCCCTTCCTCCAGGAGCCACGCGTCCTGATCGCCAACGCCGGATGGCTGAAGGCGTCCGGCGTCCGCATTCCCACGCCCGAACGGCCCTGGACCTGGGACGAGTTCCGGGCGATCGCGAAGCGGCTGAGCGGCAAGGGCAGGTACGGCGTCGCCTGGCCGCTGAAGGAACCCGTCTCGGCGACGCTCAACCTCTCCCTCTCCAACGGCGGACAGCTGTTCCAGCGGGGCGCCGACGGCAAGGTGACCGTCCGCTTCGACGCGGCCGACGCGGTGGTCCCGAGGACCGTGCACGACGAGGTGAACACGGACCGGAGCGCCGCCGGCGCCACGCTCGGCATGGGCGGCTCCGACACACTGCCCGGCTTCTTCGGCGGGAAGTACGCGATGGTGCCGCTCGGGTTCTCCTACCGCCAGCAGATCGCGCAGCAGGCGCCGAAGGGCTTCGACTGGCAGGTGCTGCCCGCCCCGGCCGGCGCGGACGGGCTCACCCAGGGCGTCAGCCCGCAGACCCTGTCCATCGCCGCCGACAGCCCGCACAAGAAGGAGGCCGCCGCGTTCATCGACTTCCTGCTCCGGCCGCGGAACATGGTCCGCCTCGCCCTCGGCGACTGGATGCTGCCCACGGCGACCGAGGCGCTCAAGGACCCCGCCCTGCACACCACCAAGGACGGCTGGGCGACCGGCGCCGCCCTCGCCGCCCACCTTCGCCCGGCCCCCGCCCAGTCCGTGCGCGGCTATCCCGAGTGGAAGGACAAGGTGGCGACCCCCGCGTTCCAGGAGTACTACAGCGGGGCGATCGGGCTCGCCGAGCTCAGAAAGCGGCTGGTGAAGGACGGGAACCTGGTGCTGGCCCGCTATCAGAGGTGAGTGCTCAGGGTCAGAGGTGACTGGTCGGGGTCAGAGGTGAGTGGTCAGGGCCGGTACCGAGGCGGCGGTGGCCGCCGTCGCGAACGGAAACAAGTTGAACGAGACGTCTCGTCTCGCCTAAGGTCGTTCGCATGACCATCCGCCCCGCCCACATCGCCATGTTCTCCATCGCCGCCCATGGGCACGTGAACCCGAGCATCGAGGTGATCCGCGAGCTCGTGGCGCGCGGTCACCGCGTGACGTACGCGGTTCCGCCCGCCTTCGCCGAGAAGGTCGCCGAGACGGGGGCCGAGCCGAGGCCCTGGCACTCGACCCTGCCCACGGACGACGACCCGGAGGCATGGGGGACCGAGCTGATCGACAACATCGAACCGTTCCTGACCGACGCGCTGCAGGCCGAGCCGCAGCTCGCGGCGGCCTACGAGGGTGACGAACCGGACCTCGTCCTGTACGACATCACCGCGTACCCGGCCCGGGTGCTCGCCCACCGCTGGGGCGTCCCGATCGTGCAGCTCTCCCCGAACCTCGTCGCCTGGGAGGGGTATGACGAGGAGGTCGGCAAGCCGCTGTTCGAGCCGCTCAAGCGGACCCCGCGCGGCAAGGCGTTCTACGACACCTTCGCGCGCTGGATCGCGGAGAACGGCATGGACCTGAGCGTCGAGGACTTCATGGGCCGCCCCGACCGGTGCCTCGTCCTCATCCCCAAGACGCTCCAGCCGAACGCCGATCGCGTCGACGAGAAGCGGTACACCTTCGTCGGCGCCTGTCAGGGCGACCGCGCCGCGCAGGCGGACTGGCGGCGGCCCGCGGACGCCGAGAAGGTGCTGCTCGTGTCGCTGGGCTCCACCTTCACCAAGCAGCCCGCCTTCTACCGCACGTGCGTCGAGGCCTTCGGCGGGCTGCCGGGCTGGCACGTCGTGCTCCAGATCGGCAGCTTCGTCGACCCCGCGGAGCTGGAGGAGGTGCCCGGCAACGTGGAGGTCCACCCGTGGGTGCCCCAGCTCGCGATCCTCCGCCAGGCCGACGCGTTCATCACGCACGCCGGTGCGGGCGGCAGCCAGGAGGGGCTGGCCACCGGCACCCCGATGGTCGCCGTACCGCAGGCAGTCGACCAGTTCGGCAACGCCGACATGCTGCAGGCGCTGGGCGTGGCCCGCCACCTGCCGATGGCGGAGGTCACGGCCGAGACCCTGCGGGAGGCGGTCCTCGCCCTGGTCGAGGACCCAGAGGTGGCGCGTCGCCTACGGGAGATCCAGGAACGCTCGGCGGGAGAGGGTGGCACCGGGCGGGCGGCCGACCTCATCGAGGCGGAACTGCGCCTGCGCCAGGCGTAGACCCGACGCACGGCAACGTGGCCGAGGCATGTGCGCCCCGGCCACGTACGACCTCACCGTGCGGAGATCAGACGCCCACCTTCTCGCCCTCGACCGCCGGCGGTCCGGACGCGGCCTCCGGCGACTCGTCGTGGGTGAGGTCCGGCAGCCGGTTCAGCCACTTCGGCAGATACCAGTTGCGCTCGCCGAGCAGCGCCATCACGGCCGGCAGCAGCACCCCTCGGATGATCGTCGCGTCGATGAGCACCGCGGCCGCCAGGCCCACACCCATCTGCTTCATGGACTGCATGGACAGCGTCCCGAAGATCGCGAAGACGGCGACCATGATGACGGCGGCGCTGGTGACGACACCGGCCGTCGTGACCACCCCGTGCCGGATCGCGTCCTTGGTGTCCCGGCCCCGCAGCCGCGCCTCACGGATCCGCGAGACCACGAACACGTGGTAGTCCATCGAGAGCCCGAAGAGGATCACGAAGAGGAACAGCGGCAGCCAGGTGATGATGGCGCCCACGCCCTCCGCGCCGACCAGCGAGGCGCCCCAGCCGTGCTGGAAGACGGCGACCAGGATGCCGTAGGCCGCCGCGACCGACAGGAGGTTGAGCACGATCGAGGTGATCGCGATCGTCAGCGAACGGAACGAGAGCAGCATCAGCAGGAAGGCGAAGACGACCACGAACGCGAAGACCGGGGCCACCGAGCCCAGCAACTGGTCGCTGAAGTCGTGCGATCCGGCGACCTGTCCGGTGATCGGCGCCTGGACGCCGTCGACCTTGCCGAGCGTGTCGGGCCGCACCTTGTCGCGCAGCAGCTGAAGGCTCTTCTCCGCCTTGTCCTGGTCGGAGCCGCCCACGAGGGGCACGTACACGAAGGCGACGTTCTGCGCCGCGTGCACCTTGATGTCGACCGGGCCGCGCGAGGCGCCCGAACTGATGGCCTGGGTACGGAAGTCGGCGAGCGCGGACTTCACGTCGGCGGCGTTGATGTCGTGCGCCTTGACGACCACCTCGGCCGGCTCGGAGCCGCCCGGGAAGGCGTCGTTGACCCGGTTGTACGTCCCCACGATCGGCAGCGAGTTGCCGAACTCCTTGTCCAGCGTCAGCTGTTGCGTCTTCATGCCGAGGGCGGGAGCGGCGATGGCCAGCAGCGCACCGGCCGCGACGACCAGCGAGACGGCGGGCTTGGCGAGCACGACCCGCAGCACCGCGCTCCAGAACCGGCTGCCCTCCTCGGCGGACCGGACACGCTTGCCCCTGGCACGCCGCTTGTCCGGGTGCAGGAACGGCAGGCGGCCCTTCTCGACCCGCTCGCCGAGCAGCGAGAGCAGCGCGGGCAGCACGGTGACCGAGCCGACCATGGCGACCGCCACGACCATCAGCGAGGCGAGCCCCATCGCCTCGAACTCGGCGAGCCCGGTGAAGAGCATGCCGGCCATCGCCACGCACACCGTGACACCGGAGACGACGATGGCGCGGCCACTGGTGGCGGCGGCGATCCGCAGCGCGGCACCGGCGTCCCGGCCGGCCTCGCGCTCCTCGCGCTCACGTCGCAGATAGAACAGGCAGTAGTCGACGCCGACGGCCAGACCCACCAGGAGCATCACGGAGTTGGCGGTGTCGCTCATCGGCTGGAGGTGGCTGACGATGCCCATCAGGCCCATCGTCGCCATGATCGCGGTGAGCGCGAGCGCCACCGGGAGCAGCGCCGCCACCAGGGCGCCGAAGGCGATCAGCAGAATGCCGAGGGCCACCGGCACCGCGGAGTACTCGGCCTTCTTGAAGTCGTCGCCGAACGCGTCGGCGAAGGTCTTCTGCATGCTGGCGCCGCCGATCTCCTCGATCCGCAGCCCCGCGTGGTCCTTCTGGACGCCCTTGACGGCGTTCAGCACCGGCTCGACGCGGTCGCCCGCGGTGTCCGCGTCGCCCCGCATGTCGAACTGCACGAGCGCGCTGCGCCCGTCCCTGGAGATCGTCTTCGTGTCGTACGGGGAGGTCACGTCCGTGACCTTGCCGGTCCCCTCGACGGCCTTGACGACGGCGGTGACGGCGGCGCGGAAGTCGGCGTCCGTCGCCTTGACGCTCGCGTCCTTCCCCTGGATCAGGACGCTCTCACCGGCCGGGGCCTTGATCCCCGAGTCCTCGATGATCTTCGCGGCGGTGTGCGTCTCGCCCTTGAGCTGATCGCTCTCCTTGACGTCGACGCGGCCCGCCGCCGAGCCGAGCCCCATCGCCAGGACGACGAACAGCACCCAGATTCCCACGGCGGCCCATCGGTGCCGGGCGCTCCAGCCGCCTGCCCGCGCGGCGATGCCCCGCACCCGTATGTCTCCGTTCCCCATGACGGGCCAGCCCCCTTGTGCACGGTGACAGCCCCCTGCCGTCACCTCTGCTTATGAAGGTAGGCGCCGGATAAGAACGTCTCCTCGTGCTGCCCGGTGAACCCTGGGACCCCCGGCTCCTCCCCGCGGACCCCGTCGCCTCCGCACTGGGGAGGACAGGGGCCCCTTACACCTATCCGGGCCTCTCGGGGATCCGGATCAGGGTGCGGCCGCCGATCGGGACCGGGGTGCGGGTGTTGATCCGCCTGGGCCCGACGGCCGTCCTATGGTGTGCGGATGACGACGACGTACGCGGCACTGCTGCGCGGGATCAACGTGGGCGGCAACAAGAAGGTGCCGATGGCCGAGCTCCGCACACTGATCGAGGAACTCGGCCACGGCGACGTGCAGACGTATCTCCAGAGCGGCAACGCCGTCTTCTCCACCGACCGGGGGGACGAGGTCGCCCTGGCGGCCGAGTTGGCCGAGGCCATGGAGAAGCACTTCGGCTTCGGCGTCGGTGTACTGGTCCGCGACCACGCCTATCTGAAGGCCGTACGGGAGGCGTGCCCGTTCCGGGCCGCCGAACTGGAGGCCAAGCAGTTGCACGTCACCTACTTCTCGGGCCCCGTCGACCCCGAGCGCTTCGCCTCGGTCGACCCGGCGGTGTTCCTGCCGGAGGAGTTCCGCCTCGGCGACCGGGCGCTCTATCTGTACGCCCCCGACGGCCTGGGACGCTCCAAGCTCGCCGAGGCCCTGTCGAAGCCGCGGCTCCTCAAGGGCGTCACCGCCACCACCCGCAACTGGAACACGGTCGTCAAACTCGAGGAGCTGACCGGTGCCTGAGCACAACCCCGCCGTGGAGGCCGCCATCGTGGGCGAACTGAGCCTGCTCGACGCGGAGGTCCGCCGCTCGCCGGAGCGGATGGGAGCGCTGCTCCACCCCGACTTCTACGAGTTCGGCTCCTCCGGGCGGCTGTGGGACCGCGCTTCGGTCCTCACCGAACTGACCTTGCTGGCGCAGCAGGGGTCGCGGCCCATCACCACGTCGCGGATGAAGGGTGTCCAGCTCGCCCCGGACCTGGTCCACCTCACCTTCGACACGGAGGACGACAATGGCCTCCGGGTGCACCGGAGTTCGCTGTGGCGGCGGACGGAGGACGGCTGGCGCCTGTACTTCCACCAGGGCACACCGTTCAGGTCCGACCCAGAGTGACCTTTCGTACGCCCTTGTAGGTGGTGTACGAGACGATCTCGTCCGGGACCGTCAGCCTCGGGTCCCGGTACACGCGCCGCACCTCGTCCTCGCTGCCGGCCGCGGCGACGGAGTCGATCAGGGCGAGCTCGTCCGCGTCGAGCGCGGCGTCGTCGAGGATCTCAGGGCCCCAGGCGTCCCAGGGCAGGAGCTCGACACCGTTGAGGGCGGCCAGGTCGCGCAGGACGTCGGCGCGGACGAACCACAGGCCGTGATACGACAGGCCCTCGATCCCGTTGAGGTCGAACACGCCGAACCTCCCGGGGTCGGCTCCTCCCTCACGGCACGCCCGCCAGGCGTCCCCGGCCACCAGGAACTGGTCGCGGGGCACATCCATCGGGTCGAAGTCGATGTCGTACTCGTGGTGGACCTGGGGGTCGGCCAGCCGCCAACTGCCGTCCGGCAGACGGTACTCGGTGACCCAGTGGTCGGCGTAGTACGCGTCGAAGTACCGGGCGAAGCCGCAACGGAGCCGGGCGGCCGTCCCCGTGGCCCGCAGGAGGGAGCAGTGCAGCAGCGCGAAGTCCCGGCACGTGCCCACGAACCGCTCCGCGGGCGCCCTCCGTTCGGTGAGCGGCGCGGCTCCGCGCTCTGTCAGGATCCGCAGGAGCCGCGCCGCGTACCGCGACTCCGCGTCCTCGTGCAGCCGCTTCTCGGGGATGGCGTGGTCGAAGCGCCACCCCTCGCCCCGATGAATGATCAGATCTCTGACGACACGGGCGAGTTGACCCGGATCACGGGGCAGTCCGTCGATGTCCAGGGCGTCGCCCGGATCGCTGTACGGCGTCTGCTTCAGGTACTGGTCCATGCCCGGGAGCCTCGTCCTTGCCCCAGGGGCAGGGTCAACCCAGCGCTGCCATGTCCTCGGCGGTGAGCCGCACCGCGCTCGCGTCGAGGTTCTCCTCCAGATGGGCGAGGGATCCCGTGCCCGGGGTCGGGCAGAGCACCGGGGAGCGGTGCAGCAGCCAGGCCAGGGCGATCTGCCCCGGTGTCGCCCCGTGCGCGGCGGCGATCCGGGCGCACTCGGGGTCGGCGGTGAGGGAGCCGTTGCCCAGCGGGAACCAGGGCAGGAAGGCGATGCCGCGCGCCTCGCACAGTTTCAGCAGCGGCTGCGAGTCGCGGTCGAGCAGGTTGAATCGGTTCTGGACCGAGGCGATGTCGGTCAACTCCAGTGCCTCTTCCAGCTGTTCGGCGGTGACCGTGTCGAGCCCGATGTGCCGGATCTTGCCCTCCGCGCGCAACTCGTCGAGCGTGCCGAGCTGTTCGGCCATCGGTACGGCCGGGTCGAGCCGGTGCAGCTGGTACAGGCCGATCGTGTCGAGCCGCAGCCGCCGCAGGCTCGCCTCGCACATCGCCCGCAACCGCTCGGGCCGCCCGTCGACGTGCCAGGCACGGTCGCCGGTGCGCACGACGCCGCCCTTGGTCGCGATCAACAGGCCCTCGGTGTACGGGTGCAGGGCCTCGGCGACCAGCTCCTCGGCGATCGCGGGACCGTAGTTGTCGGCGGTGTCGACGAGGGTGACCCCGCGGTCATCGGAGCGGGAGCGGTCGGCGGGGCCATCGGCGGCCGGCTGGCCGAGGCCGGCCACGAGGTGGCACTGGTCGCGCGGGGAGCGCACTACGAGGCGCTGCGCGCGCACGGGCTGCGGCTCATGACCTCGGAGGGCATGCGTACGCACCGGCTGCCCACGTTCGACGGGCCCGCGGCGCTCGGAGAGCTGCGCGCCGACGACGTACTGGTTCTGGCGGTGAAGACGCGGGACAGCGAGGCGGCCCTGGAGGCATGGGGTCCGCCCCCCCCGTGGAGGGCGGCGGCACGGCCGCCATGGGGGTACCCCCTGGTCGAGCGGAGTCGAGAGCTTGGGGGAGGCTGCCGCTGGTCTGCGCGCAGAACGGGGTGGAGAGCCCCCGGATCGCGCTGCGCCGCTTCCGGCGGGTGTACGGCGTCTGCGTCTGGCTGACCGGCGAGGAGGGCCTGGCGCTCTACGCGCGGGTGCGCGCGGAGGGCGAGGCGGTGCTGACCGCCGCCGGCATCGCGTACACCGGCGAGGAGGAGCAGAAGAAGGCCCGCGACAACAAGACCCGGTTCGACCCCTTCGACGGCTCCGAACGCGGCGGCGGCTCCTCCTGGCAGTCCCTCGACCGCGGCACCGGCATCATCGAGGCCGACTACCTCAACGGCGAGATCGCCCTTCTCGGCAGGCTGCACGGCGTACCGACCCCGCTCAACGAACTGCTCCAGCGGCTCGCGAACACCTTCGCGCGCGAGCGCAGGGCGGCGAGGTCTTTGTCGGTCGCGGAGCTCGTACGCCTGGCCGACGAGGCTGTCGCGTTTGTTCAAGAGGAGCGCGCACCGCGTCCCTAGCGTGGAGGGCATGAGCAATCCGTACAAGAACGTGCACCCGTACATGGTGGAATGCGCCGCCGAGGCCGCCCGCGTGGCCGGCGGTGTCACGCCGGCGCAGCTGGCTGCGCCCGGTCCCACGCACTGCCCGGACTGGGACCTGCGCACCTTGGTGAACCACTGGGTCCTCTACACCTCGCACGGCCTGGAGCACCGTGCGCTGCGCAAGCAGCTCTCCGAGGAGCTGACCGGCCGTGACTTCACGGCGGATCCCGGCTGGGCGCGGGCGTACGCCGAGCAGCTCGACCGTGCCGTGGCCGCCTGGGACGACCCCGAGGTGTGGGAGGGCGAGGTCGAGCTCGGGACGGCGAAGATGCCCGCCGCCGACATCGCCTCGATGATCGTCAAGGAGATGGCGGTGCACGGCTGGGACGTCGCGACGGCCACCGGCCAGGAGTTCCGGATCTCGGACGGCGCGGCCCGGTTCGTCCTGGACGTCGTCGACACGCACGCCGAGCTCTACCGTCAGTACGACGGCTTCGCCGACCCGGTACCGGTGTCCGACGACGCATCCGTCTTCGAGCGCGCCCTCGCCCACAGCGGCCGGAATCCGCACCTGGCCCACCCCGCATTGGACCAGTGATTCAGAGCAGAATTGGATCGTGTCGCTGTGCCATTGACTGGCTAGCCTCGACGGTATGACGAACCCGAGGACGGACGACTCACCCACCCGCGTCGACTTCTACTTCGACCCGGCCTGCCCCTTCGCCTGGATCACCTCACGCTGGATGCTGGAGGTCGAGCGTGCCCGCCCGCTCGACCTCCGCTTCCGTGTGATGAGCCTCCACCTGCACAACCTGGGCAATGAACTCCACGACTGGTACCAGGAGTTGGTCGACAAGTCCGTCGGTCCCGTACGGGTCGCGGTGGCCGCCGCCGAACAACACGGCGACAAGGTGCTGCGCGACCTCTACACCGCCTTCGGCACCCGCATCCACGACCGGGGGGTCGAGGACTTCGACGCCGTGGTCGCCGACTCCCTCGCCGAACTGGGGCTTCCGGCCGAGTTGGCCGCCGCGGCCCACGACTGCGCGTACGACGAGGCGGTACGCCGCAGTCATGAGGCGGGCCGGGAGCCCGGCTCGGACGGCTATGTGGGGACCCCCACCCTCCACGTCGACGGAACGGTGTGGTTCGGCCCCGTCCTGCGGGCCGTTCCGCGGGGCGAGCGCGCGGCGGAGCTCTTCGACAGCTTCCGTGTCCTCGCCGCCCACCCGGACTTCTTCGAGCTCAAGCGGACGAGGACGGGAGGACTGTCCTTCGACTGAACAGCGGTCTGGAATATGAACGATGCTCGGATGAATGGGTGTCCACTAGAAGGGAGTTGGGCCGTTCTCTGTCGCATTCATTGACGATGGCACTTTATAGATCCTACCTTTCTTGGCGTTGGATACAGGCTGATCCCACGGGAGGGGAACATGCCCATGCGCCGAAGAGCCGCCCCCATGCGCCGAAGAGCCGCCTTAGTCACCCTGATCTCCACGGTCCTGGCCCTCGGAATTCCGGGCGCCGTGTCCTCCGCCCAGCCCGCGTCATCCGACCTCTACGTCTCACCGAGCGGGAACGACCACGCGAACGGCAGCGCCCGCCAGCCCGTACGCACCCTGGAACGCGCCCGTGACCTCGTCCGCAAGCGCGTCACGGGGATGAAGGGCGACCTGACGGTCCACCTCGCGTCGGGTACGTACCGGCAGACCGCACCCCTCACCCTCGACGGCCGGGACTCGGGCACCGGCGGCCACCAGGTGATCTGGCAGGGCACCGGGAACACCGTC
This sequence comes from Streptomyces sp. NPDC007896, assembly GCF_042959425.1. Lineage (NCBI taxonomy): Bacteria > Bacillati > Actinomycetota > Actinomycetes > Kitasatosporales > Streptomycetaceae > Streptomyces > Streptomyces sp. NPDC007896. Next base: position 155,608 of record NZ_JBIBKX010000023.1, read on the forward strand.
ATCAGCGGTGGCCGACAGGTCCAGGGCTGGAGCCAGGTCGCCGGGAGGCCGGGCCTGTGGTCCGCGCCCGCCCCCCAAGGCCTCACCGACACAAGGCAGTTGTACGTCGACGGGGTGCGCGCCCAGCGGGCCCGCGGGGCCGTGCCGGTGACCCTCACCCAGACCGCCACCGGGTACACGGCGTCCTCCGACACCCTCGCGCACTGGAAGCACCCCTCCGACGCCGAGTTCGTCTACACCAGCGGCGAGTCCCTGTGGAACGTCGAGCGCAACGGCCTGGGCCAGTGGACCGAGCCGCGCTGCCGCATCGCCGCCGCCGAGGGCACCACGATCACGATGGTCCAGCCGTGCTGGGACAACTCCAACAAGCGGGTCGAGTTCCCGGACATCCCCGGCCGCACGGTCAGCATGGTCGGGCCCGGCCACCTCACCAACGGCGGCAGGGCGACCTACGTCGAGAACGCCTACGAGCTCCTTGACCAGCCCGGCGAGTGGTATCTCGACCGCACCGCGCACCGGGTCTACTACCTGCCCCGCAAGGGCGAGAACCTCGCGCGCGCCGACGTCGAGGCGGCACAGGCCGAGAAGCTGATCGACGGACGGGGCACCGCCGACGCGCCCGTCCACGACCTCGCCTTCCGCGGCCTGCAGTTCAGCTACGCCACCTGGCTCACCCCCTCGGGGCCCGAGGGCTTCTCCGAGATCCAGGCGGGCTACACCATCACCGGAGAGAAGGGCTGGGCGACGCAGGGCCTGTGCCAGTACGTCGAGGGCGGCACCTGCCCCTTCGCGTCCTGGACCAGGATGCCGGGCAACGTCTCCTTCGCGTACGGGCAGCGCATCGCGTTCAGCGACGACGTCTTCGCCCATCTCGGCGCGTCAGGCCTCGACCTGGGCACCGGCTCGAAGGACTCCACGGTCGGCGCCAGCGTCTTCACCGACATCTCCGGCAACGGACTGGAGATCGGCTCAGTGGACGGACAGACCCCGGCCTCCGGAATCCAGGTGACGAACAATCACCTCTACGGACTGCCCCGCGAGTACCACGGCGGCGTGGCGATCCTCAACGGCTGGACCCAGCGCACCACGATCGCCCACAACCAGATCGACCACGTCGGCTACAGCGCCGTCTCCCTCGGCTGGGGCGGCTGGCCCGACAAGATCGGCGACCCGGCGACCCCCAACCCCAGCCACGACAACGCCGTCCGCGACAACCTGATCTTCGACTACATGCAGATGCTCGACGACGGCGGCGGCATCTACACCCAGGGACTGACGGGCACCTCCCTGGCCGACGGCGAGAAGGTCACCGGCAACGTCATCCACGACCAGTGGGGCCTGGGAAAGAACGTCTACACCGACAACGGCTGCACCTACGAGACGGTCGAGGGCAACGTCCTCTACAACGCCTCGTACGCCAACGTCGCCTCCCGTCACACCGACTACCGCGACACCCTCGGCAACAACGACCCGACCCTCGTCAAGGACAACTGGTGGGAGGAGGGAACCGCCGACGGCGACAACAAGGGACTGGTGACGACCGGCAACAAGATCATGGCGGCCCCGTCCGACGTACCGCCGGAGATCCTCGGCAACGCGGGACTCGAACCCGCCTACCGAGGACTGCTGAACCGCAGCGTCGGCGCCGTCTCCACCCCGGAGGCGCCCTCCCGCGTCGGTACGAGCACGGCGGGGGCCGACGCCCTGTACGTCACCTTCAACCCGAGCTTCGTGGACGGCGGTTCACCGGTGACGGGCTACACGGCGCGGGCGTACGACGCGTCCGGTCGCCAGGTGGGCGAACAGGCCATCGGCGCGGCCGAGTTCAAGCGCACGGCGGTCGTACGGATCGGCGGACTGCCCGCGCCGGCCGGCCCGCTCACGGTCACCGTCAGCGCGAGCAACGCCCACGGCACCAGTGCCCCGTCGCTCGCCTCGCTCCCGCTGACCCCGACGGCCGTGACCGCGCTGCCGGGCGCGCCGACCGGCCCCAAGCTGCGTACGGCGTCCACCGCGGCCACCGTCGCCTGGACCCCGCCGACGGCCACCGGCGACGCCAAGGTCGTCGGCTACCGGGTCACCGTCTCCGACGGCCGCGCCCCGATCGACGTCACGGGCCGGGACGTCCTGGTCGGCCAGCCCTCCGCGAAGGGCATGTTCCGGGTGATCGGAGGCCTCAGGCCGGGCACGTCGTACACCGTCACGATCGCGACGGTGACGGCGGCGGGCACCGGACCGGCGGTCACCGTGACGGCCACCACCAAGGCGTGAGAGTTCAGGCGCCGAGCGCCGCCGGCACCGGGACGCGTGCCTCGTCGTAGCGCTCCAGCAGGACCCGCGCCACCTCCGGTGCCGGGCCCAGTACGTCGGCCAGTACGTCCGCCTCGGCGGCGCCTCGGGCGATGCGGTCCGGGAGGAAGCCGGGGGCGAGGACGTAGGGGGCGACGGCGACACGTTCGCAGCCGAGGGCGCGCAGTTCGCGCACCGCGTCCTCGGTGCGTGGAAGGGATGCGGAGGCGAACGCGGGCCGCACGGCGCACCAACCGGTGTGCCGCCACTCCCGCGCGATTTCTGCGATCACCGCGATCGCCTCCGGGTCGGTGGACCCCGCGGAGGCCAGCACGACCCCCGTCGAGGACTTGTCGGCGGGGGTCAGGCCCGCCTCGTACAGCCGGCGTTCGAGCGCCGCCGTCAGCAGGGGGGAGGGGCCGAGCACCTCCGCCTGGTGGATGCGCAGGCGCGCCGGGGCCTCCCGCAGGACTGCCGGGATGTCCGCCTTCGCATGGAAGGCACGGGTGAGCAGGAGGGGAAGGGCGACCACATCGCGTACGCCCTCCGCCGCCAGGGACTCCAGCACCCCCGGCACCGAGGGGATGTTGAAGTCGAGGAAGCCGGTCTCCACGCGCAGGCCCGGACGCCGGGCCCGCACACGCCGCACGAGGGCGTGCACCGTCGCGGCATGACGCGGATCGCGGCTGCCGTGGGCGATGACCAGGAGGACCGGCTGACTCGTCATGGCTTGGCTCAGTTCTTCACCAGAAGACCGCGGCTGCGCAGCACCCACCGCTCCAGCGGGCTGAAGATCAGCAGGTCGATGGCGATACCGACGAACAGGATGAGGAAGATGGCGAGGAAGACCATCGACATGGAACTGGCGGTGCGGCCGTTCTCCAGCAGCTGACCGAGGCCGATGCCCAGGTCGGGGGAGGAGGCGATGATCTCCGCCGCCATCAGGGAGCGCCAGGAGAACGCCCAGCCCTGCTTCAGGCCGGCGAGATAGCCGGGCAGCGCGGCCGGCATGACGATGTGCCAGGTCCCGCGCAGTCCCGTCGCGCCCATCGTGCGGCCCGCCCGCAGGAACAGCGGCGGCACCTGGTCCACGCCCGACACCAGGCCGTTGGCGATGGACGGGACGGCGCCGAGCAGGATCACCGCGAACATCATCGAGTTGTTCAGGCCCAGCCAGATGACGGCCGGCGGCACCCAGGCCACGGAGGGCAGCGACTGGAGGCCGGAGAGGATCGGGCCGATCGCGGCGCGGACGAACTTCACGCGGGCCACCAGCAGACCCAGCGGGGTGCCGATCACCAGGGCGAAGAGGAACCCGAGCAGACCGCGCGAGACACTCGTCCAGATGTAGCCGAGCAGCGTGCCCTGCAGCCAGGCGTCCTTGACCTCGCCCCAGACGTCGGACGGTGAGGGCAGCTTGCTCGGGTCGGTGACGACCTTGAACGAGATCAGCGCCTGCCACACCACCAGCACCAGGGCGACGGCGACGAGCGGCGGCAGTATCTTCTCGACGAAGGTCTGGCGGAAGGACGGCCGGCCCGCATGCGCGGTCGTCTCCAGGGCGTCGAGGCCCGCTTCCAGGCCCGCCATGTCGCTGCCGGGGCTGTCCTTGACGGGCTGGTCGGCCGCGTCGGCCTTCGTCTCAGTGCTGGCCATGGCGGCGGATCTCCCCACGCAGTTGTTCGGTGATCTCGACGGACAGCTCCGCCACGGCCGCGTCCTCGATACGACGCGGCTGCGGGATGTCGACCCGCCACTCGTGGGCCACCCGGCCGGGGCGGGAGGACAGCAGGACGACCCGCTCGGCCAGCCGCACCGCCTCACGCACGTTGTGGGTGACGAAGAGGACGGACAGCTGGGTCTCGCGCCAGATCCGGGTCAGTTCGTCGTGCAGGACGTCCCGCGTGATGGCGTCCAGCGCCGCGAAGGGCTCGTCCATCAGCAGGATCTGGCTGTCCTGGGCGAGCGCGCGGGCCATCGCGACGCGCTGGCGCATACCGCCGGACAGCTCGTGCACCCGCTTCCCGTACGCGCCCTTCAGACGGACGAGTTCGAGCAGCTCCTCCGCCCGGTCGCGGCGCTCGGACTTCGCGACACCGCGCAGCCGCAGGGCGAGTTCGATGTTCTTGCCCGCGGTCAGCCACGGGAAGAGGGCGTGCTCCTGGAACATCAGGGCCGGGCGCCCGTTGGTCGTGATGCTGCCCGCGGTCGGGGCGTCGAGGCCCGCGACCAGGTTGAGCAGCGTCGACTTCCCACACCCCGAGGCCCCCAGGAGGGTGACGAACTCGCCCGGCGCGACATCGAGGGTGATGTCGTCGAGGACGAGCTGCTGCCCTGCCGGTCCGGCGAAGGACTTCGAGACATGCTCGATCCGGGCGGCGTGCTCCACCACTTCGGCGCCGTCGGCGGCCTTGGCGAGGGTCGTGGCCATGGTCGTCACCTCCTGGGAACTCATCGGTGTGGGTCCTTACTTGACGCCGAGACCGGCGTCGGCGACCGTGCTCTCGCCCGCGGCCCCCAGGACCTTGTTCAGGAGCGTGAGGTCGTAGATCCCGCTCAGGTCCGGCTTCTCCAGCAGGCCCGCCTTGACCGCGTGCTCCGCCTCGGTGTTGAGGGTGGAGGCCAGCGGGTCATTGGTGATCTGGATGGACTTCCAGGCCGGGTCGAGGACCTTCGCCGGGAGCTCCTTGCCGGAGTCGACCTTCAGCTGGGCGTTGGCCGCGGCCTTCGCCTGGTCGGGGTTGGCGTTGATCCACTTGTTGGTGTCGACCGAGCCCTTCAGCACGGCCTCGACGACCTTCGGGTGCTCCTTGAGGAACTTCTGCGACACGATGATGTTCGTGATCACGAACTTCTTGTCGGGCCACAGCGAGGCCTCGTCGAGCAGGACCTTGCCGCCCTCGGCGACCAGCTTGGACGCGGTCGGCTCCGGCACCCAGGCGCCGTCGATGGAGCCGGACTTGTAGGCGTCCGGGGTGATCTTGTTGTCCGTACGGACGACCGAGACGTCACCCTTGCCGCTCTGCGCGTCGACCTTCCAGCCCTGGTCCGCGATCCAGTTGAGGAACGCCACGTCCTGCGTGTTGCCGAGCTGCGGGGTCGCGATCTTCTTGCCCTTGACGTCCTTCAAGGACGTGATCTTCTTCGGGTTGACCACGAGCTTCACGCCGCCGGACGCCGAACCACCGATGATGCGCAGGCTCTTGCCCTGGGACTTGGTGAAGCCGTTGATCGCCGGCGAGGGGCCGATCCAGCCGATGTCGATCGAGCCCGAGTTCAGGGCCTCGATCTCGGAGGGGCCCGCGTTGAAGGTGGAGTACTCCGCCTTCGTGCCGCCCAGCGCCTTCTGGAAGAGGCCTTCCTGGCGGCCGACCAGCGCGGTCGCGTGGGTGAGGTTGCCGAAGTAGCCGATCTTCACGGTGTCGACACCGTCGATCTTCGAGGATCCGGCGGCGACCTTCTCCTTCGAGGAGGTGGAGTCCTTGGAGTCGGAGCCGTAGCTGCACGCGGCGAGCGCGAGCAGGGGGAGTGCGACGGCGGCGACTATGCCGCGGCGTACGAGGTTCGAGCGGATGGCAGGCACGGGAGGGGTTCCTCTCGTTGGCCCGGCGGTCACGATTTCAGGTCGTGGCCGGGAGGTCGGCAGGTCTTCGTCGTCGCATCCGGGACGTCGGGTGGGGGGACGGGGCGCGCAGGCAGTGCGCGTACGTCATTGCGCACATCGCGCCACTCCGCCCTGCCCGCTGCCGAGGGCGCCGCTGCCGACGCGGCCGCCCTCCTTGGCGAACGTGGAGTAGAAGTCGGTGGGTGTCATGTCAGAAGTCCCACCCGTCGTCGTCGCCCTCGTCCTTGACCGGCTGCGGTGCGGCGAACGACTCGCCGACCATGCCCGCGGTCAGCGTGGTGCCGTCCGCCGGGTCGATGAGGATGAACGCGCCGGTGCGCCGGGAGTCGGCGTACGAGTCGAGCGGAAGCGGTTCGGCGGCACGGATCTTGACGCGGCCGATGTCGTTGGCGACCAGCTGACCCGGGTGCGGGTGCAGCGACAGGTCGTCCAGTGTCAGCCGGGACGGGATGTCCTTGACGATCGCCTTCACCGTGCGGGTGCCGTGCTTGAGCAGCACCCGGTGGCCAACGGTGAGCGGCTGGTCGGCCACGTGGCAGACGGTCGCCTCGACGTCCTGTGTGGTCGGGGGAGCGTCCTTGCTCGGCACGATCAGGTCGCCGCGCGAGACGTCGATGTCGTCCTCCAGCAGGAGGGTCACCGACTGCGGGGTCCATGCCACGTCGACCGGCTTGCCCAGCAGATCGATCCCGGCGACCTTCGTGGTGCGCCCGGAGGGCAGCACGGTCACGCTCTCGCCGACCCGGAAGGTACCGGCGGCGATCTGACCGGCGTATCCCCGGAAGTCGGGGTGCTCGGCGGTCTGCGGGCGGATCACGTACTGCACGGGCAGACGGGCGTGGCAGTGCCCCAGGTCGTGGCTGACCGGGACCGTCTCCAGGTGTTCCAGGACCGTCGGGCCGCCGTACCAGTCCATGTTCGCGGAGGCGTCCACCACGTTGTCACCGGCGAGCGCCGAGATCGGGATCGCGGTGATCTCGGGAACGCCCAGCTCGGAGGCGTACGCCGTGAACTCCTCGGCGATCGCCGCGAAGACGGACTCCTTGTACTCGACGAGGTCCATCTTGTTGACGGCGAGGACCACGTGCGGGACGCGCAGCAGTGCGGCGACGGCCGCGTGCCGGCGGGTCTGTTCGATGACGCCGTTGCGGGCGTCGACGAGGACGACGGCCAGGTCGGCGGTCGAGGCGCCGGTGACCATGTTCCGGGTGTACTGCACGTGCCCGGGGGTGTCGGCGAGGATGAACCGGCGGCGCGCTGTGGCGAAGTAGCGGTAGGCGACGTCGATGGTGATGCCCTGTTCGCGCTCGGCGCGCAGGCCGTCGGTGAGGAGGGCGAGGTCGGGGGTGTCCTGGCCACGGCTCGCCGAGGCGCGCTCCACGGCTTCCAGCTGGTCCGTCAGGACCGACTTGGAGTCGTGCAGCAGGCGTCCGACCAGCGTGGACTTGCCGTCGTCGACGGAGCCGGCGGTCGCGAAGCGCAGGAGCGTGGTGGCCGACAACTGCTCGACCGACAGCGGCTCGGTGGGTTCGGTGGTGCTGGTCATGTCTAGAAGTACCCCTCGCGCTTGCGGTCTTCCATCGCGGCCTCGGACATCTTGTCGTCGGCGCGGGTGGCGCCTCGCTCGGTGAGGCGGGAGGCGGCGATCTCGGTGATCACGGCGTCCAGGGTGGTCGCGTCGGAGTCGACGGCGCCGGTGCAGGACATGTCGCCGACGGTCCGGTAGCGGACGAGCCGCTTCTCGACCGTCTCGCCGTCCTTCGGGCCGCCCCACTCACCGGCGGTCAGCCACATGTTCGACCGCTGGAAGACCTCACGCTCGTGCGCGAAGTAGATGTCGGGCAGTTCGATGTCTTCGCGGGCGATGTACTG
>NZ_JBIBKX010000024.1:0-160977 GCF_042959425.1 Streptomyces sp. NPDC007896
CCACCCCAAACCAAACCAGCTAGTCCGTATATTCACAAGACCAAAACACCCACCACACCCCAACACCAACGACCGGACGACCGGATTCAGCCCCCGCCACCCCACCCCCTCTGCCACCCCGCAACGAGACTCCCGACCTCCAGGCCTGGCATGACCGCCTCCCCCGTTCACCATGACCCGGAGCATGCCCCTATCCCTTTGCCAAGGCGCGAACGGCTTGGCTAGAGCGGCCTGGTGCGGGTTCAGCCGCGGGAACGCCGGGTCGGACAGCCGCAGTGGGCAACATAGGTTCTCGCGGTGTACCTGATCAGCCCCTCGAAGGCACCTGCGCTCACTCTCTTGACCCGATCCACGGCGGGACCCACACCCGTGCGCCGTTGCCGCAGACCTCCGCCCAGACGTTCTTCATCAGCCCGGCGCTCCGTGATCCACTGGTCATCGTGCTCGCGGCGCCCGCCCACCCCCAAGACGTCTGGCTGGCGAGCGAGGTGACGATGCTGGACATCTCCGCAAACTGGATTGATAACTGACAGTGGCCGCATGATCACCCTGCGGGGCTGCTGCGTCCTGTCGGGCTGCTGCCCATCACCCTCTTCGGACTGTTCGTCGTCGCGTCACTGGTCCCCTTGCACTGATCCTGCGGCGTGCGAGACAAAGAAGGGCTTGGGTGTGGTGCTTGCCCTGGCCGATCTTCTTGTCGTAGGAGGTCCAGGAGGCCAGGTCGGACAAGGACGCCAACGCGGACAGGAAGAAGGCCCGTTTGAGCTGTTCGCTTCCGCGGCGGGACGGCTGCTCGCAGATTGAGGACCCGTGGCTCATGGCGCTCCTGCACTGCCGTCAGGCCGTCGGTCACGCCAGGACCGGCGAGCGGACCCGAGCTGAACGCTCCCTCGTACGCGCCGAGGCCGCGTACGACCGAGCCCAGGGGCAGCCCGCCCATGCCGTCCTTCCTCACCTCGGCCGAGATCACCGGTCTCGCCCGTGCGGCACACCAGGCCCTCGGCCGTCACGCCCCCGCTCAGAAGTTCACCGCCTCCGCGCTGGCCCTACTGGAGCCGTGCTTCGAGCGGAACCGGGTCTACTACACGCCCGGCACGCGCTAGCCCTCCTCGATGGCGGGGAGGTCGAATACGCGGTGGCCGAGGCGGCACGGGCGGTCGTGATCGCCAAGCGGGTGCAGAGCGATCGCATACAGGACAAGCCAGCTGACCTGCGACTTCAGATGCGTCAGCAGACGAAGCGCGTTCCGGACACGGCGAACTTCCTGGAGCAGACACGACAGACGGGAGCATGACGTGGACGGGCTACGGCTGGAGCGACGCGACGCGGCGGGACTCGAGGACATCCGTCCCCAGCTCCTCGACGTGTACGCCGAGGTGTACCCGATCGGCTCGGCGAGGAGTTCCACAGCGATGCCCAGTTCGACGAGCTCCTGGGCTGGAACACGGAGGTTCCCGGCTTCGCCCCCGCCGTCGCCTACATGGACACGATCCCGGTCGGCTGCGCGTACGGCTACACCCCGCAGGAGGGCACCCGCTGGTGGCGCAGCCTGCGGACACTTTTCGCCGACGGCGCGACGGTAGAGACCAGGGCCCGCACGTTCGCCCTGTCGGAACCGATGGTCGTAGAGAAGGTCCGCAGTACCGGCACCGCCCACGAGATTCACGACGAGCTGCTGCGCGGCAGACCCGAGGAACGGGTTGCCCGTCCTGCCCCGGTCAACAGGGCTTCGTCCTGTCTTGGAGCCCCCTTTGGCGCCCAGGTGTGGGAGCCGTCGACGGCAGCCCGGGAGAAGTCCAGGGCGTCAGCACCACGCAGTTCGGCGAGCAGAACCTGGTGCACCGTGGCCACACATCGGCCTCAGTCCACTCGGCCGGCCGGCGCCACCAGGTCATACCCGAGCCGCAACCGAGCTCTTGCGGCTCGTGTTCCCAGGCGACTCCGGTGTGCAGCACGAACAGGATGCCAAGGATCAGGATTCGTACGCCCAGGCCCGGCCGCTCTGCCGGTACTTCTCTACGGGAATGGGCTCGACGCCAGGCCTCATCCGGTTGGTGTACAGGTGCCCTTCGAGGTGGTCGATCTCGTGCTGAACCAGGCGAGCAAGGCCGCGCTCGTAAACGGTCGTCACCATCGTGCCGTCAAGAACCGTGGTCTCGACGGTGATTCGCAGAGGGCGGGGCACCACGCCGCGCACGTCGAAGAACGACAGGCACCCTTCGTACTGGGCGTCGAACTCTTCGGAGACGTCGATGACGCGCGGGTTGAGCAGGACGACGACACCAGCGCCGGTCTCGGCGGGCTGGACAACGGCGGCCGCGCGGCCGACGCCAAGCTGAGGAGCGGCGATGCCCATGCCCTTGGCGAAGGTGTGGACGTGGGCGATGCGATCCATGGAGGCGAAGAGAGTCTCAACGGCGCGTTCGGCGACGTCCCGCTCGGCGGGGAGATCGAACCGCCGGGCAGTCTCGGTCAGGAGTGGGGCGCCTTGCTGGACGACGCCGAGGTTGCGCATCTGCTCGCCGGGCCGCACCTCGTCCACCTGAACTCCTTTTGACTCACGTCCTATTCGCGCCTGGGCCCGGGATCGCCATTCCAGACGATAGCGGGCGTGGAGAAGGGGCTGACTGGTCGACCAGGTGAAGATGCTGGCCCCGTTCTCCTCCCGTCGACTCGGCGCGGTACGCAGCGGCGATGCCTCGGCGGTCACGGCCAGTTCCCCACACCACCGGGTCGAGTTCGGCGGGGAGAGCCAACTCGACCTCCAGGTGCTCAGTGGGAATCCTGACCGCCCTCTGGAACCAGCGGCCCCACTTCTCATCGCTCACCGTGTACGCGTACTCGATCCAGACCGACTCGCCCGGGTAGAGCGGGAACCGGCCTTGATCATTCTCGAACAACAGCCACACTTCTCTGAAGGCATCTCGGCCGCGCTTGGCCTGCAGCGCATCGGCTCTCCCCTGCACACCGCAGTGAGCGCGAGTTCACTCCAGGTCAAGGGATGGGCGCGGTAGCGGGCGTTGGACCGTTCGGGCTCGCCAAGGTAGCGGTCGACGCTGATGCGGATCAGGTAGCGGGTGATCGGGTCGGTGCCGGTGTTGCGGAGCAGGCGGCGCATGGCGAGCCGGTACGAGCTGCCGTCGAAGTCGAGGCGGGTCACCGATGCCGCCCGCGGTCGGGTCGACCTCGCCCGGATCGAGCGCCAGTGGGAGGACATCCTGCGGATCATCAGCTCCATCCACACCGGCTCCGTCCGCGCGTACGGCGTCATCCGCATGCTGTCGCGGGACGGGCGGCCGACCCCGCTGAGGAACGCGATCGCCCACTACGGGCGGATCGCCGAGCCAAGTCCCTGCACATCCTGCGTCTGGCCGACAAGCCCTGCTACCGGCGCCAGATCAAGGCGCAGGCCAACCTCCAGGAAGGCCGCCACGCACCCGCCCGGAAGATCTTCCACGGCAAGGCCGGGCAGCACTACCCGCGCTACCAGGACGGCATGGAAGACCAGATCGGCGCGCTCGGACTCATGCTCAACGCCGTCGCTCTGTTCAACACGCGGTACATGGACGCCGCGGTAAACCAGCTACGCGCCGACGGCATCGATGTCCGCGACGAGGACGTGGCCCGCCTCTCCCTGTTCGTACGGCACCACATCACCATGCTCGGCCCAAGGCGTACCTGCTGGTCACCACCCCAGAAGGGGTTCCGGGAGCCCTCTCGCGCGCCGGAGCCGTGACGGCTTCGCGGACCCGCCCGACTCGTGGGCGGCCCGGCACGCCCTCTGCCGGCGCGAAGGTCGGCAGTGCACGGAGTCACGGCGGTGCCCGTGGGCGGGCGGCGGTGGGGTGTGGGGGCCGACGGTCAGGCGGTGTGTCGTCAGGGTGATGGCGGCGATGGAAGGCGAGAGCGGGTCATAGTTGTGCGGCCGTGCGGATCAACCCGGCGAGGGCGAGGGAGCGGCTGTGCGCGGGCCAGGCGATGTGGGTGACGACGGGGGGTGCGTCGGTCAGGGGGACCGCGGCGTGCTCGGCCCACAGCCAGGCGCGGGCGGAGTCGGGGAAGACGGCCACGGTGCGTCCGAGGGCGATCAGCTGGGCCAGCTGTGTCTGGTTGTGGATCTCGGGGCCCGGGCCGGGTGGGTACGTGCCGTGGCGGGGCCAGCGGGCGAGCGGAAGATCGGGGACGTCGCTGACGTCGGCCAGGGACAGAGTCTTGCGCGCGGCGAGGGGGTGTCCGGCGGGCAGGATGGCGATCTGCCCCTCGGTCATCAGTTCCTCGCTGTCGAACCCGGCGAGGGAGTTGAACGGCGCGTGCATGAGCGCCACATCAGCGCGGCCGTCGCGCAGTATCCCTTCCTGTTCGCACATGCCGCACGGCAGCACCTCGATCTCGGCGGCGTCGGGCTCGGCCGCGTAGGCGTCGAGAAGTTTCTGCAGCAGCTCGTGAGACCCGGCGGCCTTCACCGCCAGCACCAGGCGATTGCGGGGGCCACCCGGACTGTCGGCGCCACCGGCGCGACGGGTGCGGCGAGCGGCGGCAGTGGTCGCATCCAGGGCTGCGCGGCCCTCGTGCAGCAGCACCTCTCCGGCGCCGGTCAGACAGACACCGCGGCGGTTACGTTCCAGCAGGGGGACGCCGATGCGCCGCTCGAGCTGCTGGATCGCCCGGGACAGCGGAGGTTGGGCCATGCCGAGGCGCTTGGCGGCGCGGCCGAAGTGCAGTTCCTCGGCGACGGCCACGAAGTACCTCAACTCGCGGGTCTCCAAGGTGTCCACGGCCACAACATACCTCAGTGATACCTACCGGGTATCACAGGGCACCGTATCAGTGTTGGATGCACCGCTCGTCCGGGAGCGAACATCAACGGCATGAGCGAAACGAAGATCGCGCTGGTGACCGGCGCGAACAAGGGAATCGGGTACGAAATTACGGCCGGGCTGGGCGCCCTCGGCTATCGCGTGGGCGTGGGAGCCCGCGACGAGGCCCGGCGCGAGAGTGCCGTCGAGAAGCTGCGCGCCGCCGGGGTGGACGCGTTCGCGGTGGCGCTGGACGTGACCGGCGACCAGAGCGTCACCGATGCCGCGGAACTGATCGAACAGCAGGCCGCGCGCCTGGACGTCCTGGTCAACAACGCCGGCATCTCGGGAGAGACGGGGCCGGGGTGGGCGCAGGACCCGACCACGCTCGACCTCGACGTGGTCCGCACGGTCGTGGAGACCAACGTCATCGGTGTCATCCGGGTGACCAACGCGATGCTGCCGCTGCTGCGGCGCTCGACGTCGCCACGCATCGTCAACCTCTCCAGTGCCGTCGCCTCGCTGACCCGGCAGGCGGACCCGGACATCGAGATCGGCCCGATCATGGCGGCCTACTCGCCGTCGAAGTCGTTCCTCAACGCCGTCACCGTGCAGTACGCCCGGCAGTTCGCCGGTACGAACATCCTGATCAACGCCGCCTGTCCGGGCCTGGTCGCGACCGACTTCACCGGCTTCCACGGACCCCGCACTCCTGAGCAGGGCGCAGCCACAGCGATCCGGCTCGCCACACTGCCCGACGGCGGACCGACCGGTTCGTTCTTCGAGGACGACGGCGTCATCCCCTGGTGACTCCGAACTTGTCGTGATCATGCAGTACGCCCTGGCTTGGTTCGACGCGACCGCGGATGCCGAGTCCAGTGGCGTGGGGTACTACCGCTCCCAGCCCGACAGGCCGTCCGCCGCACGCTGACCACCCGATCATGTGGTCGGCGTCGGCTGTCGCCGGGCGCGAGCAGTCTCGGCTTGCCAGGCGACCCGTTGATCACCCTGCACGGGGCCGGGGCCCCGCTCCGAAATCAGGCCCCCGCGATCCAAAGAACGGGCTCACGTCACGGAAGGGCCGCTACCGTCGCGGCAGGTCTCGGTGCCGCCCGTCTCCCCGTCGGGCGGCACCCACGCCGATCGCTTTCGGGTCGGGCGGTGCCCGACTGTCCGGACGATCGGCTGGAGCGTCCCATGGACCCTGTTCTCTTCACGGCTCGGCCGTGGCGATGACAGGGCCGTCCCCGCCTTCGTCAGCGGCCTGTCCCATGGCCGTCACCGGCGGGACGCCCATCTTGCTGCCCGAGATGGGCCCGCTCGCAGGCAAGGGCGTCGTCGAGCGGATGCGGTCCATAGGCGTCGCCGTCGAAACATGGGCTGAAAACCCGCGGCCGACCCGCGCCGCCCAGGAGCGGGCCTCGCTGCTCGGTCTCAGCATCGGCGACCTGGTCCTGTCCATCGAGCGCACGTACTACGACGGCCGCTCCGTGGAAACCGCCGACATCATCGTCCCTGACCGCAGCTGGGAAGTGGCCTACGAATTCGCCGTCGACCCGCCCGAACCCGACTGACCGCCCGTCACTACTGCCTGCCCTGCCAGTGACTGCCGGCGCGAAATCGGCGCCCTTATGCCTGCTATCGTCCGCACTGTTCTGCCACCCCGGACGCGGGCTGACCCTCCGGCGTCGCCAGATTGGGAGCCTTTCCTGTGAGCAGTGACGATGCCGTCAGCCGACTTCCGTTACGAGCTTTCCGGCTTGTCGTCACGGGCGGTGGAACGGGCGGTCACACCTACCCCGCGCTCACGGCGGTGCGGACCCTGCAGGCCAGGCTCGGCGCTGCCGGCAGAGCCGTGGATGTTCTGTGGGTCGGAACAGCGGAAGGCCTGGAAGCCCGGGTCGCGGCCGCCGAGCACATCCCGTTCGTCACGGTGGCCACCGGCAAGGTGAGGCGCAGCAGCAACCCGCTGAAGCTTGTGTCGCCCGCCAATGTGCGGGACATGGGACGTGTGCCGCTCGGCGTGGCGCAGGCCCGCTCGATCGTCTCCGACGCCCGTCCGGATGTCGTGCTGGCCACGGGCGGCTATGTGGCCGTGCCGGTGGGCCTGGCCGCCCGTATGTGCCGCCGTCCGCTCGTCGTCCACGAACAGACCGTGCGCCTGGGCCTGGCCAACCGGGCGCTCGCCCGTGCCGCGACGCGCTTCGCTGTGTCCGCGGAGTCCTCGCTTCAGTACCTGCCGAAGGGCGCCCGTACGGCAGCGGTCGTCACTGGCAACCCGGTGCGGCCCGAGTTGCTGTCCGGTCACGCGGACAAGGCCGTCGAAGCCCTCGGCCTGGGCCGGTTCGACCGGACCCGCCCGACCGTGTACGTGACAGGCGGCGCACAGGGATCCCAGCAGATCAACCAACTGGTGGGCGAGAGCCTGCCGTGGCTGCTGTCCCAGGCCAATGTGATCCACCAGTGCGGGCCTGTTCACGAAGCCAGGCTCCGTGAACAGGCGGCGGCATTGCCCCGTGAACTGTCGGACCGCTACGCGGTCATGGGCTTCGTCGGCCTGGAGCTGCCCAACGTCCTGGCCCTCGCGGATGTGGTCATTTCCCGCAGCGGTGCGGGCACGATCGCGGAGCTGACCGCGCTCGGGAAGGCAGCGGTGCTCGTCCCGCTCGCGACCTCGGCCGGCAACGAGCAGGAGCACAACGCGCGCCACCTGCAGGACTCCGGCGCGGCGGTCGCCCTGCTCGGCACTGCGACGCCCGGCACCCTGCGTGACGCGGTTGCGCCCCTGCTCGCTGATCCTGTCCGCCGCGCCGGCATCGCGGCCCGCGCCCGTTCACACGGTCGGCCCGATGCCGCCGACCGGCTGGTGGACGTCCTGCTGTCCGTCGTGACCGCCGAGTAGCAGGACCTCTACGGCAGATGGGGGCGGGCACCGTCCACGATGGCCTTCACGCATTCGGTGAACGCCGGGTAGGCGTCCTCCCAGGGGTCGTGCACGTCCTCGCCGTCGAGGTACAGCCGCAGCTTTGCCGCGCTGGTCTCGTCGGCCAGTTCGTGGAGCTCGCCCAGGACGGAACGGTCCATCGTCAGCACGCTGTCGGACCACTGCAGCATCCGGAGGTTGACCCGGACGGCGCGGTGGTCCTCAATGTCGTAGCCGGACTCGGCGGCCGCCCTGATCGAGATCGTATGGGCGCCCTTGCCGACGTGCCGCTCGCGCGGGCCGGCGGAGCGGATCTCGACCTTGTCGCCGCCGGCCTTGGCGAGGACGGCGGCTGCGATCGGGGATCGGGGCATCCGTACTCTCGCGGGCGAGGTTCGGGCCTGACAGCACCCCGACCCGCTCCGCGCTGCCGCCGGTCACCTGGCTGCGCTGGAAAATGTTCTGCCGCGCCACCCTCACCATCGCCTCCCTCACCGGCACCAAGAACGGCCACACCGAGCCGGTGAACGTCTACCGCTATGGCTCTGCACCCGAGAACGGGAGTCATTTATCGGCGACTTCGGGAGTCGCCTCGCGCGCGGCAGTCGTGATCAATATCGATGAGTTTGGGAGTCGCTTACGGCCCGGCGGGCGTTGTCCGTGCCAGCGCCCAGCTGCCTCGCAGGGGACCGCTACCTGAATTTGGTCTGAACCCGGCCCTGGTGCGTCAGCGGGCGAGGGAGACGGCGAAGGGCTTGAAGCCGTGTCGGCGCAGGACGTGAGGCACGATCATGATCATGGCCTCGGTGGCGCGGGCTGTGGTGATGTCTCCGAGGTCCTCGATCCATGCGGGCTGCCAGCCCAGATCGGCGAGGAGGCCGGTGACGGTCTGCTTCGCGTGTTCGTCATTGCCCGAGACATAGATGGTCGGTGGGGTGGCCAGGATTTCGGGGGCCACACGCCCGCCGACCCACACCAAGAATCCTCCGCTGCCCTGGCAGCCTGATCAACCCCCGGAGGACTTCCGGCGCCGACCACTAAGCCGGGGGCACTGCGCAACGCTCCGAGGCCCTCCATCAGGCCCGCGCCGAGGGCACCTTCACGGCCGTCCACGAAGCCTTCTGGGCTGGGGCCAAGAAGGCACTCGGAGATATCGAAGGAACGAATGCCCTGGTCAAAGTGCTGTTACTGCACCGCCACCAGCAGCACACCGACGTAGTCACCGGGATCCGCGCGGCCCTCGCGGCGGGCACTTTCAACGAGGACATCATCGCGCGGGAGGCCCGCAAGGCGGCCCAAGCAGCCGGGCCGGCGCCGACCGTCACCGCCAGCAACCCAGCCCCGGGACCGTTGAATCTGGACCTGGCCCAGGTCACGCCCCTGACGCCGCGCCGTCTCGCCCGTGCTCTGCCCGCCGATCAGCGTCCCCTGCCCCGTCTGGAGCAGGTGGAAAGACTCTTGTGGCCCAGCCTTCCACTGGCCGAGCTTCTCCTGTTCCAGGTGCTCACCGCCGGGCGGTCCGTGCGGCTGCCCACAGTGCGATCTGCGTGCGTGAGCGCAGGCCCAGCTTGTCGCGGATCTTGTCCAGGTGCGTGGCAACCGTGTGGATCGAAAGGCCGAGCCGGTCCGCGATCTGCCGGTTGGTCAGCCCTTCGGCGACCAGTTCGGCCACCGTGGACTCCCTTACGGTGAGCCGGAGCCGCTCGTCGGTGGCGCGGACATCGCGCCTCGTTCGGTCCTCGCCGCTCCCTGCGCCGAGCGCGTACGCGACCAGCCGCTCTCCGCGCAGCCCACGGGCACCGGCGACGGCAGCCTCCTGCGCCGCTGCCGACAGCCGTGTCCGGGCACGCGCCGCCGCCTGTTCCATCCTGTGCCACCAGGGAGCCTCGGGCTCGGTGTCCAGGCGGCGCCGCGCCTGCACGCTCGCCTCGTACAGCCGCAGCGCACGCTGCATGTCGCCGCTCTCCGCGGCCACGAGGGCCAGGCCCTCCACGGGGTACAGGGCATGGAAACTGGCCCCTGGAGCGATCCGCAGCACCTCGGTGAACAAGGTCTCCGCGCTGCGCAGACGCCCCAAGGCCAGCCGTACGGCCCCCGCGGTGTGCAGCGCGGCCGCGGTCCGAGGCCATGGCGCTTGCTGCCTCAGCACGGGTAGACACCGTGACATCAGTTCGTCGGCCTCCAGCTCCTCGCCGGCCTGAAGCAGCGCCCAGGCCAGGTGATGGGTGCACCAAGCAGTGTCCTGTGGCCTGCTGGGGGAAGCGACGACCTCCAGGCACTCCCTCAGATCCGCGACGGCCTCGGCGAACTCACCGCGACACAGTCGCGCCGCCGCCCGGGCGTCCAGGGCGTTGGCCAGTCCGGCGGCGTCACGACGCATCCGCTCGCTCTGCACCGCCCGCTCTCCCAGGCGCAGTGCCTCGTCCAGATCGGCCTGCTGGCAGGCCACGCGTGCAGCGAGCGCCGGTACCTGCCCACCCAGCGCCCGGCCCCCGGCTCCCCGCAGTAGTCCGGTGAGCAGCGCACGGGCGGCCGACGGCTGCTCCTGCTGGTAGTGCACACGCGCCAGCTCCAGTGTCAGCCGCACCGGTACGGCATCGCCGTGGCTGGCGCTGCAGGCCAGTACCGAGACGAGATTGTCCCGTTCCGCCGCGAGCGGGCTGCCGGCCTGGTCGGCGAAGACCTCCCCGCGGCCCCGCCCGGCCAGCTCGGTCAGCCACGCGAGCGCCCGGCGCAGGGTGGCGTGCAGCTCGCCGGATGCACGCAGACGGTCCAGGGCGCAGACACGGATGGCACTCAACTGCCTGAAGCGTGTGGGCGCAGTCTCTCCCGGCAGACGCACGACGAGCGACTTCGCTTCCAGGGCGCGCAGGATGCGGAAAACCTGCCGCTGGTCTATGCCGCCACCGGCGCAGACTGTTTGCGCAGCGGTCGCGTCAAACCCGCCGACCAGGACCGAAAGGCGCCGGAAGACCGCCTGCTCGGCCGGATCCAGCAGCCGATGGCTCCAGTCGACCGCTGCGGCAAGCCCACTGTGGCGTGCGGGTCCGGTTCTGCTTCCCCCGGTCAGAAGGTCCAGCTGGAAGAACTGGTCGTCCAGCCCTGCCAGGATGTCGCTCAGCGCGAGCGCACCGACGTGGCGAGCCGCGAGTTCGACGGCGAGCGCCAGGCCGTCCAGGCGCCGGCAGATCTCGGCCACCAGGTGGCCGTTGCCGCGATGGAGCGTGAACCCCGGGGAGTTGCTCGCGGCGCGGTCGACGAAGAGCCGTACGGCATCGGACTGCATGAGGGCCGTCGCATCGTCTCCGGTGTCGGCCGGCGGCAGGGACAGCGCGCCGACCCGGAACACGGTCTCTCCGGGCACCCTCAGGGCCTCCCGGCTGGTGGCCAGGATCCGCAGACGAGGGCAGCGGCCCAGCAGGGTCGCCACCAGCCGGGCACACGGCTCGGCCAGATGCTCGCAGTTGTCCAGAATCAGTACCCGGGAGGCGTCACCGATCGCCCGGACCAGCACGTCGACGCCGGTCCGGCCCGCTCGTTCGCCCACCCCCAGCGCGGCGGCCAGGGACTGCGCCGTCAGCGCACTGTCTTGGAGTGAAGCGAGTTCCACGAGGTCGACTCGTGCGAAGCGCTTCGGTAATCCCTTGGCGAACTCCAGCGCCAGCCGGGTCTTGCCCACACCGCCCGCACCGGTCAGCGTGAGGAGGCGCGAGCTCCTCAGGAGGGTACGCAGGCCCGACAGCTCGTGCTGCCGACCGACGAAGGAGTCGAGCGCCGGAGGCAGGACGCTCCCACCGGCCGTCGAGACCGCAGGCGTGACACCCGAAGCCGCCCGTCGCCGAAGCGCCCGCTGACGGCAGGCGCTGGAGCAGTATCGAGCCGGCCGACCCCCGTGCGGCCTCACGATCAACGCCGCACCGCACACATCACACGTTCGACTCCCGCTCATCCCCGATTCCTGGCCGCACCGCCCCGGAACGAAACCATCGCCTTCAGCCATGTGTCTCTACGAAGACTGGCCGGTCGGCTTCGGTAGGAGCAGTGCGGCCGCAGTCGCGCGTGCGATGGCCGACACCGCGGCAGGGCCGGCCACCGCAGGCATCCAGGTGCGTCAGGGTGTGGCGGCGGAGTCGATGCCGAGTACGACGGTTCCGGTCACTCCTTTGCCGAGGTCGCTGCCTGCCTGGGTGAGGGTCAGCAGGGTCGAGGACCCCCCGTTGCGGTAGATACCGTCCCGCGCGTTGAGCGTGCGGGTGGCCGTGTTGTTCCGGTACGGGGACAGGGCGGCGATCCTGGTGTTGAACGCCTCCGGGAAGTAGAGCTGGCCCGTATGGGACACGTGGCCGCCGTGGTACGTCCCGTTGGACACGGTGCCTCCCACATGCGTCTTGACGTGGATGTGGAGGGCCCGGCCGACGTACCAGCCGGGGTAGACGGTCGTGAACTCCGCAACACCGGCGGAGTCGGTCAGCTGCACGCCGCGCAGGAAAGTGGTGTCCGGGGTGGAACCGCCAGCGACATAACCGGAGTAGACCCCGAGGGCGTCGCAGTGCCAGATGTCGACCGCCGTCTGGGGCAGCGGGGCGCAGGTCGCTGCGTCGACCACCGTCACGCGGAGGGTCAGCGGAACACCCGCCTTCCCCTCTGTGATGTCCTTGCGGACCGTCTCCAGATCCAGGTAGTACGGCCCCTCGGTCTGCTCGGGCGTGAGGACGCATGCGGCAGCCGGCCGGGCCGCGGCCTGGTGCTCGGTGGCGGCGGTCGCCTGCGTGGCGGCGAGACCCAGCGCGGCCACGCCGAGGGTGGCGCCGCCCAAGGTGGCTATGACGGACCTGCGGGTGGCGCCTGCGGGAACGTCCGACGTCTCAAGGCCGCGCTGCGGTTCCGCGGCGTTGTGGTGGGGGATGTCAGTCATGGCGTGAGCATGGCGCCTGTGACGGCCCACGGGATCGCACGGACGACCCACGAGGCAACCGCGTTACGAAACCCTCCATCGGTGCCGCGTGCGCGCCGTACATGGTCGCCGCGCCCATGACGATCCAAATCAGCAGGACGAGCGCCTGACGTCGTCCTGAGCCATGCGCGGGCGGCGATGCTCCAACAGGCGCAGCAGGTCCGGTTGTTCACTCCCCACCGCGACGAGGGTACGGGGTCAGAGCTCGATGTGAGGCGACTGGACGTACAACCGCGCGAGCCACCACATCGTCGCGACCAGGTTCCGCTGCGTTGCCCTGATCGTTGCACGTGCGGGCGTCTACCTCGGGTGGTCAGATGGATCGGTCCGCCCACCCTTGCGGTGGGCTCGGTCATTGCAGCCTTGCGGCCGGTGCAAAGGCGTGGGGTTTGGCACGCATTGCAGCGTGACGGGAGGTCGATGGCATGCTCGATGACGAGCACGTGACGGGTGACGGTGCGCACCTGGGCGGGTTCTATTGCGGCAGCCAGCGAGGTCGCTCCGCGGGTGCGCTGGGACAGCAGGTGGTTCAACCTGCCGTGGCTGCTCCCGATCGGCTTCGTGGGGTCACCGAACACGCCGCACTCACCGAGACCCTCAACAACTGCCCCGACCAGCCCACTACCGTCACCCTCGCCCGCTGACCCCGCACCTCCCTCCGCGGCCGCTCCGGCAGCCGACGGCAGGCCCTCCGCGGCCGGAGGTTCCTCGTCCCAGGCCCGCGCCAGGCTGTGCACGACGCCGTACTCGCGGGCGAAGCGGTTGGCCTCTGCGGCGGAGCCGGTCATCCTGTGCAGCCACAACCCGTGTGCCACCGACTCCATCTGCTCTGGCGTCAGATGCAGCCGCCACCGCTTGATCCCGTGATCACACAAGGCCGTACGGACCTGCTCCGCCAGACCATCGGCGATCGGCACCCGGAGCTGGCCGGTGAGGCCGACGAACACGCGCAGCGCCGCCATCTGCGACGCAACCAGCTCCACCAGCTGCCGGTCCGGCGCCTTCCCACTAGATGATCTATTCCAAGGGGTTCAGTGGTTCGTGCGTCGAGCGTGGATACCGCTCGCCCACGGTCAGGCGCTGTCCGGTGCCGCGGATACCAGTCGTGCCGCTGGTGGTAGCGGTGCGCGCTGAGGGCAGGCTTCGAACGCCTGGATCGCCAACCCTGCGAAGCGTCGGGAGGCCATGACCTGGGTGTCGGTCGATCTGGTGTGGATCCCCTTGTTGGCCATGAGGATGAGAATGAGGTCGTCCAGGACGAAGTCGGACCGCAGGTACCCTGCGTCCTTGGCCCGCTGGGCCAGTCCGGCGACCGCTTTCACCGTGTACTCACGGCTCGCGACATCCGGCGCCCCTGGAAAGGTCGACATGAAGGCTTCGCTGAAACCCCGATCCCGCGCGTGCAGCTCACAGATCTTCTCGATCACCAGGCAAAGGCCACGCCACGGGTCGGGATCGGCGCACCCGTCGTCCACGATGGTGCGACATGCGCGCAACTGGTCCGCGAAGGCCTCGGTGGCCAGCACCTGCTTGGTCGGAAAGTGACGGTACAAGGTGGCAGGTCCGACCCCCGCGCACCGCGCGATCTCCCGCATCGGCACGTCCAGGCCGTCGGCGGAAAACAGTGCCCGGGCCGCGTCGAGGATGCGCTCGCGGTTGTCCAGCGCGTCGGAACGCAGGGTGTGAGGCAAACGGTCGATCATGCTCTCACTTTACCTAAACGGACGGGGGCGTCCGTTAGCGTTCAAGACGTAGCAGCTCACCGAGATCATCGGGGCGCACAGCACCGGAACCGAACCCCTGCCGCGCCGTGAACCCCCTCCCGCCGTCGGCGGCGAGCGGCGGCGGGTACTGAGCGCGACCGCACTCGATCGGTCCGAGAACATGGGAGACGATACTGAAGGCAATCGCGATCCAGACGTACGGAGGTCCTGAAGGTCTGGCTGTTGTCGACCTGCCGGCTCCCGCACCTGCTGCCGGACAGGTGGTGATCGCCACCGAGGCCGTGGGCGTCGGTGGAGTCGACACCGTGATCCGAAGCGGGGCCCTGGCCGCCTACGGCTTCAAGGAGGGCCACATCCCGGGCAGCGAGGTGGCGGGCACCGTGACCGCGGTCGGTGACGGCGTCGACGCCTCGTGGATCGGCCGGCGGGTGTGGGCCTTCACCGGCACCGGCGGAGCCTACGTCGAACAGGCCCTCGCGCCGGTCGAGGAGATCGTTCCCCTGCCCGTGAACCTGTCCGCAGTCGATGCGGTGACACTCGGCAGTTCCGGCGTGGTGGCCCACTTCGGGCTCCGCCACGCCCACTTCGCCCCCGGGGAGACGGTCCTGGTGCGTGGTGCGGCCGGCAGCATCGGGATCATGGCCGTGCAACTCGCCGCTCGCGGCGGCGCCGCCGCGGTGGCGGTCACCACCTCCTCGGCCGAGCGCGGCGAGCAGCTGCGACGTCTCGGCGCGACCCACGTGCTGGACCGCTCCGGCGACGGAGGGGAACCAGCTCCCGCAGGGTATGACGTCATCATCGACGTGGTGGCCGGCAAGGACATGCCGTCGTTCTTCGACCGGCTCAACCCGAACGGCCGCATGGTGGCCGTGGGCGCTGTCGCAGGCCAGCCACCGGCGGACTTCGGCACGAAGATCATGGCGGCGTTCCAGAAGTCGATGTCCTTCGCCGCTTTCAGCGCAGCCACCGTCACCGGAGCCGACCGGCGTGCCGTGCGGAGCGAGCAGTTCGCCGCAGCAAGCCGGGGTGAGATCGAAACAGTGGTGCACGAGGTGCTGCCACTGGACGCAGCCGTGCTGGCGCACCAGAAAATGGACGCGGGCGAGGTCTTCGGCAGGATCGTGCTGACACCGTAGTCGAAGGTAATCCACGCCGGGATTGCCACTATCACCCCTGCTCAGTCGAGGCGAGGAAGTCCAATGTCGGTGCGTGAAGACAGAGTTGGACTCCCTCGCGACCGCGCTCTACGTGAAGACCGATGATCTGCTGAAGGGTTCGCCGCAGTTCGGGCCATGGCGGCCGGCTGTGGGCATTGCGCCGCAGCTGAGCGACGCCGAGCTGGTGACCCTGGCGATGATGCAGGCCATGCTCGGCTTCACCTCCGAGGCGCGGTGGCTGAGGCACGCGCACGGCCAGCCCGTCGCCTTCGCGCTGACGGGAGCCAAGGCCGATGAACGCGAGACCCTGCTGGACCTGCTCGACGCCGAGTCCCAACTCACCACAGAGTGCCCTGGCCAGACGCTGATCGGTGATAAGAACTACTTTGGCCACGAGTTCGAACAACGGCTGGCCGAGCTGGGTGTCCGGCTGCTGCGGCCGGCCCGCAAAGGCGAGACCGAGCGGCCCGGATCGCAGCTGTTCAAGCCGCTGCGGCAGGTCATCGAGTCGATCATCGAAACCTTCAAGGGTCAACTCGACCTCGAACGGCACCGCGGCCGCACTCCCGGCGGAGTGGCCGTCCGCGTCCTGCAACGCATCCTCGCCCTCACCGCCGCGATCTGGCACAACGACCACACCGACCAGCCAGTCCTGCGCGCCCTGACCGCCTACGACCACTAAACCCCATGGAATCGATCATCTAGGCGGAGGCTCGGCCCGGGGGCGGCAGCAGCCGAAGGTGAGGGTGTCGTGGCCGTAGAGCGTCAGGCGGGCCGCCCACCGCACGGGCCGGCCCTCCAGAGCCGACAGCTTCGCCCGGTCCTCCCGCACGGCAAACTCCACCAGGCCCTGGCTCTCCAACGCGTTCACCTGCTGCTGGTGCGGCGGGAGGAGCTCCGTGTCCAGCGTCCAGCCGTGCCCGGCCGCCTGACCGCGCTCGCACAGCGCCTCCGGCACCGAGAGCGCCCTCTCCCAACCCCTCATCCCACTCCCCCGCCTTGTGCGCCGTGCCCGTACCCGTACCCGTACCCGTGCGCCGACCGTAGACGCCTACGCCTGCCTGCCCTGTTCGAAGACGGAAAGGGGCAGCCCTTCATGGGAATCCGCTGACGGAATGCTGCCGGGGGTGGCGGAAGGGACGCCCGCGACCCCGGCAGCCTTTGTTCTCTGCCGGGGCGGCGACCCGCCGACCTGTCGCCGAACCGGCCTGCCGCGGCAAAACCCCTGGCCAAGGCACCACCCCTAGGGTCCCGTGTCCTCCTGCGAGATGATGGCCCGTAACTCTTGCGGGCGACAGCACGTCCTCCACTGAGGGGACGCCAGCTACGACGCTGCGTTCTAGCGTCGCCGCCATGACCAGAATCCGTCGCACTGCCGTAGCTGCAGCGCTCACACTCGTCCTGCCACTGTCCGCGGTCGCAGCGGGTGCGGCATTAGCCGCACCCGCATCCGAACACTCCGCCGCCGCGGCCTCGGACCCGTACGGACTCCATCCGGAGCTCCCCCGCCCGACCGGTCCACACGCGGTCGGCCGAGAAATCCTGCACCTCGTCGACGCGCACCGTAAGGACCCCTGGGTGCCGTCGGCGGGACCGCGACAGCTGATGGTGTCGATGTACTACCCGGCCCAGACCGGGACGGGCCGACCAGCTCCGTACATGACCACCGAAGCAGCCCGGGACATGCTCCAGTTGAAGCTGCCGGGTACCACCATCCCGGCCGAGGCAGTCAGCGGGACCCGCACCTGGGCGCGCTCCGACGCGGGCCCAGAGCACGGCCGCTTCCCGCTGGTGATGCTCTCGCCCGGTTTCACCATGCCACGCACCGAGCTCACCAGCCTCGCCGAGGACCTGGCCAGCCGCGGATACGTCGTCGCGCTCGTCGACCACACCTACGAGAACTCCGGCACCACCTTCCCCGACGGACAGACGCTCACCTGCGCCATCTGCGACACACCCCCCACCGGCGGTCCCGGGGCCATAGCGGAGAGCCGGGCGAAAGACATCTCCTTCGTGATCGACCAGCTGACCAGCCGCCACCACCCTGACTGGCAATACGCCCGCATGATCGACGCCAGGCGGATCGGGATGGCCGGGCACTCCCTCGGCGGCGACGCGGCCATCACCACCATGACGGCAGACAAAAGGGTGCGAGCCGGGGTGAATCTCGACGGCACCATGTTCGCGCCGGTCCCCACCACCGGCCTCGGCGGTCGCCCCTTCCTGCTGGTCAGTCACGACCAGGGCGGCGGGGAGGATCCCACCTGGACGAGCGGCTGGGCGGACCTGGACGGCTGGAAGCGCTGGCTGATCGTCTCCGGTTCCAACCACGCCAGCTTCACCGATGTACCGGTCCTCTCCGAGAAGCTGGGCATTCCCGAGCCTCCCGGTACGACGATCTCCGCCCAACGGTCGGTGCAACTCACCCGTGCCTACGTCGGGGCGTTCTTCGACCTGCACCTGCGCGGCATCCCCGAGCCGGTCCTAGACGGGCCCTCTGCGGCAAACCCTGAGGTCGGCTTCCACCCCTGACGGACCCGCACCCACTGACGCAGCTGACGCTCCGTATTGGCCAGACTGGGCAACCGTTCGGTTCGCCGGGTTGATGGTCGTGGCGGTTGGATGTGCGATGACGTCCGATCCGACCGCTGGAGATGCGGTGGCCGAGCCTGTCCGCGTGCGCAGACTGACCGACCAGGAGGGGCAGCGGCTGCAGCAGATCACGCGCCTGGGCAGCACGAGTTCGGTGCACTACCGGCGGGCGATACAGCCGCACTCGCGGACCGTTCCTCACCCAGTGGTAGTGCATGGCCACCTTGCCCTTGCCGGTGCGGGACAGCGAGCCCGCCGGGGCAGCACAGGTGGAGCCCACGGGTTCTCCCACATGTGGCGGGGATCACGTCGGGGGGAAAACCCGGGGCCCGGCTCGGGCGTCTAGCCGGTGTGAGATCAGTCAGGAAGGCACCGCGCGCGCTGGACGAGGAGCGTCTCGTCCAACTGGTGGCCAGGGGTGACCGCGCTGCGTTCGAGGAGCTGTATCGGCGCACCGCGCCGTGGATGGCGTTGCGGCTGCGTCGACGCTGCGCCGACGAACAGATCGTCGCCGAGGTCATGCAGGAGACGTATCTGGCGGTGTGGCGCGCGGCGGGCGCGTTCGCGGGGTCCTCGGCGGGCGGGACGGCCGCAGGATGGCTGTGGACGATCGCGGCACGCCGCCTCGTGGACGCCTTCCGGCGCAGGGCCCACCACGCCGAGCCGCCGGCGGCCGCCGCTCTCCCCGACGCGGCGCCCGCCGCCGAGGAGGAGGCACTCGCGACGACCGTCGGCGGTGACGTCGGCGACGCGCTGCGGCACCTCGCGCCAGAACTCAGACAGGTACTGCAGGCCATGGTGCTCGACGGGCTGTCCGTCCGGGAGACCGCGGTCCTGCTCGGACTGCCCGAGGGCACGGTCAAGACCCGTGCCCGCCGGGCCCGGATCGCGATGCGGGAGGCGCTGGCATGAGCGTGGAACACGCGTCGAAGCGGATCATCGACGGTTACGCACGCGGCGACACGACCATCGCCGCCGACGAGGTGTGGGCCCTGGAGGCCCATCTGGAGACGTGCGGGGTGTGTCGTGACCGGCTGTCGGCCGCCGTCACTGCCGAGGCGCCCGCCATGGCGGCGCTGGTCGGCACCGTGTGGTCCGACCTCGAACCCCAACTGGCCGCCACCGCCACAATGCCGCGCCAACGGCGTTGGTCTGCGTGGTTGTCGAGGTGGATGACGCCCACGATGGTGCCGTGGCTGGCCATGGTCGTGAGTGTGACACTGCTCGCGCTCCTGCTCGACCTGGTCGACACCGGCTTCGGCGAGGTGTCGCCGGTGCTGCTGCTCGCCCCGATCCTGCCCGTTCTCGGCGTCGCGGCGTCGTGGTCGCGCGGCCTGGACCCGGCGTACGAGCTGACGGCCTCCGCGCCGAGGGCGGGACTGTACCTGGTGCTGCGGCGCACGGCGTCCGTGCTCGCCGTGGTCGTCCCCGTGCTGCTGGTGGCCGGATGGGTGACCGGTGTGACGGCCGCTCAGTGGCTGCTGCCCTGTCTGGCCTTCACCTCGACGACCCTGGCGCTCGGCGGTGTCGTCGGCGTGACCCGCGCCGCTGTCGCGCTGGCGGCCGTGTGGGCCGCCGCGGTCGTGGCACCGACCCTGGCCACCAGCCGTACGACCTTCGCCTTGCAGACGGGCAGCCTGCCCGTGTGGGGACTGGTCCTCGCACTCGGTACCGCTGTCGTGATCGCACGCAGGGGCGCGTACTCCGTGTTGGGAGCCCATCGATGACCATCGGAAAGGAACACCACATGATGTCCGCGGTAAGCGCGGCCGACATCGCACCAACGGCCTACGCCTGGCAGATCCAGGCCACCGGGCTGAAGGTCAGGGTCGGCAGGAACCGGATGGCCGTCAACGGGCTCGACCTGTCGCTGGGCACCGGCGTACACGGCCTCCTCGGCCCCAATGGGGCGGGCAAGACCACCCTCATCCGGACGCTGGCCACCGTACTGCGCCCCACCGAGGGCACCCTGGAGATGCTCGGCGAGTCCGCGGGCGGCATGGGCGAACACCGGGAGCTGCGCCGCCGGATCGGCTACCTGCCGCAGGAGTTCGGCTACTACAAGCGCTTCACGGTGCGCGAGTTCGTCGAATACATGGCGTGGCTGAAGGAGGTGCCCAAGGCGGACATCCCCGCCGCCGTGCAGCGCGCCGTGGAGAGGGTCGGTCTGGCGGACCGCGCCGACGAGAAGATGAAGGCCCTCTCGGGCGGCATGGTGCGCAGGGTGGGCATCGCCCAGGCCATCGTCAACGACCCGACGATCCTGCTGCTGGACGAACCGACGGTCGGCCTGGACCCGGCGCAGCGGCTGCGCTTCCGTGAGCTGCTGCAGGAGTTGGGTACGGACAGCTGCGTGCTCGTCTCGACCCATCTGGTGGAGGACGTCGCCGCCGCGTGCACCGACGTGGTGCTCTTCGCCGAGGGGCGACTGGTCTTCCAGGGCCCTCCGGACGAGCTGGCCTCGGTGGGTGGCCCCGAGCACGTGGGTGACAGCCCGCTGGAGCGCGGCTACTCGGCGCTGCTGCTCAACCCCGAGCAGGGAAGGGGCACCTGGTGAGCGTCCGCGTCCTGCGTATCGAGCTGAAGCGCTCCGTCGCCCCGTGGGCCGGCGCCGTGGTCCTGACGCCGGCGCTGGCGTTCCTGTACCTGATTCCCGGATCGTGGTGGACGGGCACCACGGCGTGGACGGCCCAGTGGACGTCCATGGCCCTGTGGACCCGCTCCCTGCTGTTCTACCTGTGGCCACTCGCCGTGGGGCTCGGGGCGCTGCAGGGCCTGCGCGACCACCGCTCGAAGATGTCCGAGCTGCTGACGAGCACGCCGCGGCCCGCCCGGCACCGCGCGGCCACGCTGGCGGGCGCGACGGCGTTCACGCTGGCCTCGGCCTTTGCGCTCCTCGTCCTCGTGGGCGCGGTCCAGGTGGTCGCCAACACCGAGTACACGCACCTCGGGTGGCTGCCGATCTCGCTGGTAGGGGCACTCTCTCTCGTCGCGGGGGCCGTGCTGGGCATGGGGGCCGGGCGGGCCCTGCCGTCCGTGCTCACCCCGCCCGCGCTGGCCATGGGCGCCTTCGTGTTCACGGCCCTCATGCAGATGTCGTTGGGCCGGACGGAGACGACCACGGCGACGGGGCTCCCGAGCACGGAGCCGAACCGGGTCTCCCTGCTGTCACCGGCGGTGCAGGAGGTGCGCGATGAACTCGTCACGCTCTCCGCCTCCGTGCACGTCGGACAGACGATCTGGCTGCTCGCCATGGCCGCGACCGGCTTCGCGCTGCTGGTCGCCGCGACCCCGCGCGCCCGGCTGCTGGCCCTGACGCCTGTCCTGGCGGGCGCGGTGATCGCTCTGCTCGTCCTTCCCTCCGACCCGCGCCGGATATATGTCGTCGACGAGGCCGCCGCGGAGCTGGTGTGCGACGGCCCGGTGTGCGTGACGAAGACGCAGCAGGCGCGACTCGCCGGCCTCGCGGGTCCCGGTAAGGAGGCGCTGCGCCGGCTGCATGGCGCCCTGGGCAGCCAGGCGCCGGTCTCGGTCCGGGAGAACGCCACCGTACTGCCGGAAGGCTCCACGCCGCGGTGGTCCCGTACGACCGTGCTCTTCGACTTCGACGACGACATCGTCGCCGCCGCGAAGGGCGAGGAGCTGACCCGGGCCCTGATCGCCGAGGGCATGGTGCCAGGGTGCTCCCCCGTCGGCTGGAGCGGCTTTGGGGACGATGAATTCGCGCAGACCGTCGCGGTGGGCTGGGTCCTCGGGGACCTCAGGCCGCTTCCCGGCACCTTGTCAGCAAGTTTGCGCCGGGAGGTCGACGCCGAGACCCGCCCGGTGTGGAAGGGGCTCAAGGCGCTTCCGTGGTCCGAGCAGCTCTCGCGGATCAAGGCGATGCGCGCCGCCGCGCTCTCCTGCAAGGGCGACGCGTTCGACGCGCTGAAGGGCGGTGCGTCCCGGTGAGATGGCTGACGCTGTACGCGCGCTCGCGTCAGGTACCCGCGTCGCTCGCCGCGGTGGTGATCAGCGCGGTGGCGGTGTCGGCACTCGCCCGGGACGGCAGCGAGGGGCCCGGTGATCCGCGGCTGCCCGTGCTCGTCCTCGCTACGGGGGCGATGGCGGCCTCGATCGGGCTCAGCGGGCAGGACCTCGCGCTGGACCGGACGGCCGCGATCCGCTGGGTGCCCCGCAGAGCGGCACACGTGCTGCTCTGCGGGGCGGTCGTCGGCACGGTGCTGCTGACAGTGCAGGCGATGGGCGAGGACATGGCCACCACCGCGTTCGTCGTCCGGGACAGCGCGGGCCTGATGGGACTGGTCGCCCTGGGCGCGGCGCTCTCGGGCGGCCAGTACGCCTGGACGCTGCCGTTCGCCTGGCTCTCGTTCTCGTTCTTTGCCCCGCCCCCGACGAGTGCGCCGATGCGGGTGGCAAGTTGGATGCTGCTGCCGCCCGGCACGGCAGCGGGCACCTGGACGGCCCTGGTCCTCGCGGTCGCCGGCCCCGCGGCCTACGCCGTCGCGGGACCGAGACGGTGACGACCGCAGCGCGGTCGCGTGCGGCATGCGCAGGCATCGGATCGAGCACCCACCACGCGGCCTCGCTC
This sequence comes from Streptomyces sp. NPDC007896, assembly GCF_042959425.1. Lineage (NCBI taxonomy): Bacteria > Bacillati > Actinomycetota > Actinomycetes > Kitasatosporales > Streptomycetaceae > Streptomyces > Streptomyces sp. NPDC007896. Next base: position 22,738 of record NZ_JBIBKX010000024.1, read on the forward strand.
ATTTCGGCCCCGACTGGGAGGTCTACAAGGTGCGCGGCAAGGTCTTCATGCTCATGGCCGAGGTGCCGGGGCGCCCCGTCGTGATACTCAAAGCCGATCCCGGCGACGCCACGAACGGGAGGGGCCCAGTGAGGGCTGCACACGCGGCTTATGCTGCGGCAATGCCGAAGATCAGGGTGCACAACGACAACGAGAAGATACTCGGAGTCTGGGTCGAGCCCTTGGCGAGGTCTTCTGGATAGAACCCAAAGAACACTTCGCGATCGGCACCGCCACCGCCCAGGGCGTGGACCCTCACGAAGCACCCTTCGACGTCGTCTTCCACGACCAAGGTGTCAGCGTCCACCTGGACATCGGCTACGAGGCCGTCGTACGTGACCAGTCCGGCACCGAAGTGGCCTGCGGCCACCAGCGGCCCCTCGAAGTCCTGCAAACTTGGACCGAGGCGGCTGATGTCGCCGCTCAGCGAACCGCCGAATCATCATCCACACTGCGTGAGATGACTCGCGACCATGCAGAGTCCATGTGCCGCGGAACTCACACAAGCCGAAGCCACCAAGCAGGCACAAGAACTTCGACCGTCACCATGACCACACAGGTCACTGGTCAAACGGCGAGTTGAGAGGTCGTTTTCTCCCGTTGTTTCATCCCGGAATCTGCTGTTTGGTCTGTGGTGTCGGGTCGCGCCAGGAGATGGCCGTTCTCGCTGGTAAGGCGGCGGGCCATGAGGTCGGTCATGGCGATGTGGATCAAGGTAGGTAACGCCACTGAACGCCGGTCCGGTCCACGTACAAGATCGCGTCCATGATGTCGCGCAGGTCGTGCTCGGGCGGCCGGCCGAAGTCCAGGGCCCTGCCGCGGCGCTCGAAGCGCCAGGCCGAGAGCACGGGCTCGATCAACTCCCAGCGGGCATCGGACAGATCACTCGGATACGGACGCCGCTTCGTCATGCTCGTGATGTATCGCCGCGGACCGAGTGCGCCCAGGCGCACAGCGATGACGACGGAAGCACGCAGCCCCGAAAGCCGGACATCATGGAATGAGACAGGACCAAGCAGCACCCCGCCCCACCCGTCCCCCCTCCAGACCCACCAACCCCAGCCACACCTGCGACCTCTTTCGCACCGCCACTCCACCCTACGAGAATCAGTCCATAAACTTCCAAAGCATACGAAAACGACATCTTACAGGTCAGTCATCTTGTCTTTGGGGACGCTTGGCGTGCGTGAACACATCGGCTGGAGCCCTGGCCGGCCCTGGTTGTTCCTCCGGGCGAATCCAGGTTCGGGCGAGTTCCGCGACCCAGGTGGCCGCTGCCTCGGAAGCGGGTGGAGGTGCGCCGACGACGACGAGTTCGGTGACGCCTGCCGCACCGAGTGCGGGGAGGTGCTCCGGGGTGCCGTCGCTCAGCGCGACGGCGACTGTGAGCTCGTCAAAAGCTCGACCGTGGCGGGCGCACTCGTCGGCGAGAACGGCGACGCGTGCCGGGACGTCGGCAGCCGGGACGTTGAAGCCGTACCAGCCATCGGCGAGCGTGACCGCGCGGCGCAAGGCGGCGTCGCTGTTGCCGCCGACCACGACCGGGAGCCGGCCGCCGCGCAGCGGCTTCGGGTTGACCCGGATCGCATCGAAGCGGGTGAACTCCCCCGCGAAGGAGGCCGGATCCTCGGCCCAGAGGGTGCGCATCGCGGCGAGGTACTCTTCGGTCCGCCGCCCGCGACTGGCGAAGGGGACTCCGAGCGCTGCGAACTCCTCGGCCGACCAGCCGACCCCGACCCCGAGGCTGAACCGCCCGGCTGAGAGCACATCGAGTGTGGCCGCCTGTTTGGCGACCACGATCGGATTGTGCTCTGGCAACAGGAGCACGCCGGTGGCGAGCTCGATCCGGCTGGTGACCGCCGCCGCGAAGGTCAGGGCAAGCAGCGGGTCCAGCCAGTCCGCGTCCGCGGGCACGGCGATCCGGCCGTCCACGGAGTAGGGGTAGCGGGAGGCGGACGCATCCACGAGCACCACGTGCTCGCCACACCAGAGCCTCGCGAAGCCGTGCGTCTCCGCGGCTGTGGCCACCGCGCGGATCACCTCGGGACGGGCACCGTCACCGATACCGAGCGCGTGCAATCCCACTCGCATTCTCCACCTCCGGGCGTCACCCTAGGCGCGAAGCGCGGACGCGCTCGGGTGACGTGGCGCGCCGCGCGCGGAGGCGGCGGGGCCTGTCGGCCGGACGAGTGAGCCCACCGCCCCCGTGCCTGCGCTGTGATGCTTGCCCCGAGCGGGGACGCTGTGCGGGCGTGAAAACATGTGAGGTTGGTGCCCGCCCGGTGAACTCCGGTCGTCTCTTGGGATCTTGGGCCCGTAGGTCAGTCTGGTGCGCGGGCTGTTGAGGAACCACGCACTGTTGCTTCGAGCACGCCGGTCAGATTCTCGTCTCCCCTCGGCCCCCCGGCGGCCACCGCTTCGCGGTTCCGGTTCGGGAGTTGGAAGACGGATGGTGGCGGACGAGGCCGGCGGCATGAGCGCCGACGAGATGACCGAGGAGCCCGCAGAGGCGGTGGAGCGGGCGCGGCGACCGATTTCGCGAAGGCGTCGGGAATGGTGTGCGTGCGGGTCCCGCACGACGACGGTTCGAGCCGCCGGGTGCAGCGGGCCTTCCCCTGCGCGGCGGCCTCGGGAGCGATCCTGGACGCGGCCGACCATCTGGGCTGAGCGACGGCGCCGCCTACTGCCGGCCCGGCTGGTCGTCTACTTCGTCCTCGCCCTGTGCCTGTTCGCCTGGGAGTCGTACGAGGCGGTGCTGCGCGTGCTCACCAGCGACATCCCGGGCAGCCAGGCCCTGACGCGGACGAACCGAACGTCGTTGTGCCGAGCGCGGTCCCGCCTGGGCGAAGAGGTTCTGGAGAGCCTGTTCAGGCAGGTGGCCGAACCGCTCGTCACGCCAGACACTCCTGGAGCGTGGTGGCGAGGGCTGCGGCTGCTCGCCCTGTACGGCACTCGGTTCGAGCTTCCGGACTCGGTGGGCAACGGCGACACGTTCGACGGGCCGTCCACCGACGGCGTCCCCTTCGGCTTCCCAAAAGTGAGGACGGTGGTGCTCGCCGAAATCGGAACCCACGGAGTCGTCGATGCCCACCTCGGCGGCTACCGCGACGGCTAACGCAGCCTCGCCTACCCACTGGCCGGCTCCACAGGCCCGGGCGACTTGGTCATCGCCGACCGCGGCTTCGCACGACACAGCTGGACCCCGAGCAATACCCCGCGGCCGAGCTGGTCGAGCTCTACCGGGAACGCTGTGAGATCGAGCCGGCCTTCGACGAGATCAAGACCCACCTCGGCCGCGGTGGTCGGATCAGATCGCGCACACCGGAGGGTGTCCGGCAAGAGCTCTGGGCCTATCTCGCCTTCCACCACGCGATCCGCCAGTTCTCTCACGCAGCGGCCCTCGCCGGCCCAACCCTGGACGCCGACCATATCTCCCACTTGAGGTGCGTCCGCATCATCCGTCGAAGCGTTCCCTCCCAGATCCGCGCCGCCACCGCCAAGCTCACCCGCTCCCTCACCGATGCCGGCCAAGAGGGACACAGCCGCCTGCAGTCGGCCCCGTGCAACCGGAAGTGCCCCCGAGCGATCAAGAAGCCCAATCGATGGCCGGTGCTTCGGAGCCGCGCCGGACTGGACACCGTCGAGCCCGGTCGCTGGACCCTAAACCAGACGAAGAAGACGAACAGCGGTCGGCGGACCGGAAGACCTGTGCTCAACGAGCGTGAGTAGCCGAGATATTGGAAATTCCGGTTAGCCAACTGGTCACGCCACCGGGCGGGTCCGACCGCCAGTCTGCTCCCGAAGTGCGGCTTCCAGCCGGTCGCGAGCCTCGGACTGGGCGGCGATTCGTTCGTTGAGGACCGCCAGCCGTTCCAGCGCGACCCGCAAGCCCCTGTCCGAGGGCGGTACTGCGGCCACATCGCCGTCCAGGCACGACAGGAACACGCGCACGTCGTCCAGGGTGAGCCCGGCGGACAGCAGGTAACGGATGTTGCGGACCCGCACCACCGCCCGCTCCTCGTAGATGCGGTAGCCGTTGGAGGCCCGTTCGGAGGAGATCAGCCCGGCCTGCTCGTAGTGCCGCAGCGCACGAGCGGTCGTCCCAGTTGCCCTGGCCAGCTCACCGATCCGCACCCGTTCCACCTCCCGGACCACTCCTATCACGCCACGACTGCTCCGCCGTCGACTGGGAGTACGACTCCGGTGACGAACGATGCAGCCGGTGCGGCAAGCTGGGTGATCGCCCAGGCCACCTCCTCGGGGCGGCCGATCCGGCCCAGCGGGGTGTGCGCCAGCTGCCACTCCCGCAGTACGGCCATCCGCTCCGGCGTCAGGCCCTGGTGTTCGCCAATGGGGGTGGCGATCGCGCCGGGGGCGACCGCCACCACCCGTACGCCGCGGGGTGCCAGCTCAACCGCCCAACTGCGAGTCAACAGTTCCAAGGCAGTCTTGGTCGCCGCGTAGACCGAACTGCCGGGCCAACCCCGCTGCCCCACCGACGTACTGACATTGACGATCACTCCGCCCGACGTCTCCAGGAACGGCAGCGCAGCCTGAGCCAGCAGAATTGGAGCGACGAGGTTCGTGGCAAGCTGATCCGTGATCAGCTCCGGGATCAGAGTGCCGAGTGCACTGCTGTGCACGATGCCGGCGTTGTTGACCAGCACGTCCAATCGACCATGTGCCTCCAAGACGGCCTGGACGATCCGCTCGGGCTCCCCCTCGGCGGTGATGTCGGCGGACAGCGGCACGATCCGGTCGTGCCCGACCGCCGTTTCCTTCAGTGGTTCGCTTCGCCGTCCGATCGCGACCACGTGGGCGCCCTCGGCGGCGAAGGCACGGGCAGTTGCCCGGCCGATGCCGGTGCCGGCTCCGGTGACGACGACGATCCTGCTGCTCTGCGGTGCAGTGTTGTTCATGCCGGTCATCGTGCAACCCTGCCGCCAGCGGCAAGGTCAACGTCTCACCGGGGAGGGAACGAATTTCCTGCACCCCAGCTACTTGTCCACTCAAGCGGGCCTGGCTGTCACCAGCACACCCTACGTACAAGGGCGCCGAAGCCCGCGCGCTCACGAACTGCCGCAGGCTCTCGCCAGCCTCCACGCCGCGTAGCGAGTACTTCCCCAGCCTTGAGTTCACGGCAGCACGACGCGAAGCGATGAAGGCCTTTTGCGAAATCCACGACACTTCGCGGATGTCTATTGCTCAAACGGGTCTGTATCCCTGCGAGAGAAGGAGTTCTTCGCGCAGGACAGTTCCCGACCATCACCTGTGCTGATGGGAGGAATAGTGCCCCGAAGGCATCTAGACCCGGCTGGCCGAACCCAGAGCCGCAAGGGTGAGAGCCTGCCGCAGTTGGTGCGGGTCCCGTCGCAGGACCACATACGCGAGGCGATCGAGGAATTCCGCAAGAAGTGGGCCGATGAACGCACTGCACGCCGTCGGCCGACCTGGTCGGCGGCCCCGAGTGTCACCACAACCACCTCATGACCATGCTCGGCCAGTTCCCCGCCGTTCTACCGTGGCCAGGTACCACCAGAAGATCCAGTCGAGAAACGCCTCTTCGTACTCGCCACGCTGATCGGCCCGACGGTGACGCAGGTCGAACAGGTTGGCGATCTCGAACAGAGCGCCTTCGTCCTTCCCGAGACGCTCCTCGATCAAGGCACGACGTTTCTCGAGGATGCAAGCGAGGTTGAAGATTGCTGGGCCGTTGTGGAACTCCGAGTGGTGCCATCCGCAGCCGCTGTAGGAGTGGTGGCGCCGCGTGCGGGGGCGGCTCACCAGGTCGTGGAACACCTCGATCAGCCCGTAGAAGGTGTCTTCGTCCCACGTCTCCGGCGCCAGAGGCAACAGATCGGGGATGCCCAGGCGCCTGTCGATCACCTCGGAAGCGTCGGGCAGCTCGCTGTGATCGTCGACGCATTCCTCGCCGAACACCTCAACCAGGTAGGCGCTGTCGGCGAATTCGCCGATGAGCCGCGCGAAGTCACCTCGGGTGTCCCGCGCGGTACTGCCGTCGCGGGCGAGCCCGCTGCCACGGCGCTGCGGCCAGTACGGCCGTGGCGCGGCCGCGTGCCTGAGCTCGGGCGCCCGGTTGATGAGCTCCGTGAACCAGTCGTGCTGGTCCATCACGGCCCGTTTGGTACCCCCAGCCGGTGGCGATGGTGGAAGGTGCGGTCGACACGGGCGGCGCGAGCGAGGCCGGAGACGGTGATGTCCCCGCCGGTGCGCACTGCTGCGTAGAGGGCCCCCGCCGCCGCGAAAGGGTCCTCATGCCACATCGCCCGCGGATCGAGACGGAGGGGCAGTAACAGAGGTTCCGCTACTGCGGCAGCACGGCGTTCAGCTGCGGGCGAATTCGAGGAGGTCCTTGTTGAAGACCTCGGCGAACTTGGGCACCATCGCGAGACCGTGCGGAGCGCCCGGGTAGACCTTGTAGATCGAGTCCTTGACGAGCTTCGAGGACTTGTCTCCCGCAGCGACCTTGGGAACGATCTGGTCGTCGTCGCCGTGCACGATCAGCGTGGGCACGTCGATCTTCTTGAGGTCCTCGGTGGTGTCCGTCTCGGAGAACGCCTTGATGCAGTCGTAGGCGCCCTTGATCCCGACGGTCATGCACCAGAGCCAGAACTCGTCGCGGGTGCCCTGTGTGACGGTCGAGTCGTCGCGGTTGGCGCCGTAGAACGCGGCGCTCAGGTCGTGGTAGAACTGCGACCGGTCCGTCTCCACGCCCTTGCGGATCTCGTCGAAGACCTCGAGCGGAAGGCCCTCGGGGTTCGCGTCCGTCTTGAGCATGAGCGGGGGGATCGCGCCGACCAGGACGGCCTTGGCGACGCGGCCGGTGCCGTGCCGGCCGATGTACCGCGTGACCTCACCGCCGCCGGTCGAGTGGCCGACCAGAATGACGTCCTGGAGGTCCTCGGCTTCGATGACCGCGGCCAGGTCGTCGGCGTACGTGTCGAGGTTGTTGCCCTCCCAGGACTGGCCGGAGCGTCCACCACCGCGCCGGTCATGGGCGATGGCGCGGAACCCGTTGTCCGCCATCACCTTCATCTGGGGGTCCCATGCGTCGGCGTTCAGCGGCCAGCCGTGGGAGAAGACAACGGGCTGGCCCGATCCCCAGTCCTTGTAGAAGATCTGCGTGCCGTCCTTGGCGGTGGCGAAGGGCATGGTCTGTGTTCCTCTCGAAACTGGTCCAGAACTTCACGGGTCACCCGAGTTCAGTGCCCGAGCCGGACTTTTTTGCAACGCCACGAACCAGCTTCGGACGTACAAGGGAGTCAACGGAGAGGTCAGCAGCGAAAGGTGACCGGAGTGAGCACGTCGTCGCCATCACCCTAACCGAGGGGCACCGCTTCAGCGCGTCGAGAAATCTTGATCGGGAAGCGCAGCAGTTCGTGGGGGATTAAGGGCCTCGCGGCCGGCATCTGCGTGCTTTGAAAACGGTCGGCGCCGGGACGCCCTTGCGGGCGATCTCGCCCGCGAATCCCAACTCGGCCATCAGTGCACGGGCCTTGGCGCTGTCGTAGTCGCGGTCGCGGTTGACGTCGACCGTGTCCGGCATCGTGCCGACCTGCCCTTTCGCCGCTTCCAGGGTGGGGTCGAGCAGGGGCGAGTCGTGCCGGTTGGCCCCATCGGAGGCCATCCCGAGCGGGTCGCCGCAGGCGTCGGAGGCCACCGAGCGTTTCAGTCCCCGCTTGCCCCGGTCGACCGGTGACCGCCCCGCCTTCTCACCGCCGGACGGGGCCCTGGCGATGCAGCCGTCCACCGAGATCTCGCCCAGCCCGAAACCAATCATCCGGTCGTCGGCTTCCAGAGCGAGGGCGTGAATCTGCTCGGATATCCCGAGCTCAGCCCACTCTTTGACACGCCGTCGGATAGTGCGGTCGGAACATCCGGGAGTGGAGATGCGCTCGTGGCCGGAGCCGTGGACCAGCGCGAGCACGACGTGCTCGAAGACCGTCCGGTCGGCGAACCGGCGGCAGTGACAGCCCTGCGGGTGATCCGCGGCGAACGTCTCCCGTGCGGGCAGGAGCGCGGCGAACTGGTCCCACAGGGGCTCGAGCAGGCAAGACGGCAGCGCGGGCACGGCCGTCCTTCGTGATTGCAGAGCGTCGAGAAGTCCATGATCACGTGGATCTGTGCCCGCACTACATCCACCCCACCTCCCAGGCCTACTGCGGCCACCTATTGCCGGTTGGTCTTAGCGGAACGATTGGTTGGCCCCAGATGGGTCGGCCGCCGCAGGCCCGTTCCCGTCAGTGCGTTCAGCGTCGCAGGCGGCGGCCGAGGAGAACGACCGCAGAGCCGGCGGCCAGAGATGCGCCCGCGATGCCGCCGAGGGTGACCGCCTCCGTGCTGCGCCCCGAGGCGCCGGTGTTCGCGAGCGTCGGGCGAGCGGGATCGGTGGTGGCGGCGGTGTTCTTCGCGGTGGCGGTGGAGGTGGCGGCCTGGAAGATCAGGTCGGCAACGGCGTCGGGGCGGGCGATGAGGGACACGTGGCAGGTGTCGATCTCCACGGTGTGGGAATGGGCGCGCTTGGCCTCGAAGCGTTCCTGCTTCGGGTTGATGGTCATGTCCTGTCGGCCGACAAGGGCCCAGGACGGGATGTCTTTCCACGCCGCGGCCTTGGCCTTCTCCGAGAACGCGGTGGTGGCCGCAGGCCGCTGGGTGACCGCCAGCAGGTTCGCCTCGCTGTTCGGCAGGCAGGCGGCGAAGACCGGGTGCACCTTGTCGCGCTTGAGGTACAGGTCGGCTCCGCTGACGCCGCCCGCCTGGTACGGAACGGACGTGGTGGCGGTGCCGAGGGCGCTGGGGAACCGGGAGGACAACGACATGCCGCTCTCGCCCACGTCCGGCATCAGCGCCGAGACGTACACCAGGGACTTGACCTGGGGATTGCCGGCTGCGGCCGTGCTGATCACGGCTCCGCCGTAGGAGTGGCCGGCCAGCACGAGGGGGCCCTTGATGCTCTTGAGCACGGAGGCGATGTAGGCGGAGTCGCTGTACAGCCCGCGCAGCGGATTGGCCGGGGCCATGACCGTGTAGCCGCGACGTTCGAGCCGTTCGATCACCCCGTTCCAGCTGGAGCCATCGGCGAAGGCGCCGTGCACCAGCACGATGGTGGGCTTTGCGCTGCCTGTGCCACCGTCCGCGACCGACGGGGCCGTCGTGACCGTGCACAAGGCGGCAGCGGCACACCCCGCCGCCGCGATGTGGAGACGCCGTGTGCGGCGTCGTATGCCATGGACCGCAGATGCCGTCATGCCGTTCTCGCTTCCTTCTGAGACCTTCGGCACATCAGCGTTCACGCGTCGGTGCCGTCGAGCCCGCTCATCCGGTGCAATCGGGTGAAACCGGCGCGGCATCGGGGTGACGGCGAGCACGTTGCGCTGGTCGAGGCAGTCGACAGCCGCAGAAAGCGTCCGCTCGCAGTGACGGACGCAGCATGGCGTGGAGACAGGAGCCCGCAGCGTCGGCGCGCGGACGGTGGCCACGCTCACCGAGCACGGACTGCAGACCGTCGGCGACGGCGCCGACCTCCCCGCAGTGACACTGCAACGCCTGCTCGGAGCCCGCCTCGGTCGTACGCTCCACGAGCGCGCCCACGCCCGCGACACCTCCGTCGTCGACCCCACCCCCGCGCCGGCGAGCACCAGCGCCGAACACGCCTTCCCCCGCGACGAACTCGATCCCTCCCCGTACCGGCGCGCCCGGCTCGCCCTGCTCGCCCTGGGCTGCGCAAGGGAGATGCCGAGGCGCTTCTGCTCGCGCGGAATGGCGGAGATGGCGGAGATGGTCGAAGGTTGCCACTGTCCTGTTCGCCATCGGCGCGATCACGGGCATGGTCCTCTCCTTCGAGCTGGGCATCCTCTGGCCCGGCTTGATGAAGAAGTACGGGACTGCCTTGGGCTTCCCGTTCGCGATCGAGGGCCTGTTCTTCGCCCTTGAGGCCATCTTCGTAGCCATCTGCATCTACGGCTGGGACCGGATGCCGCCCTGGGCACACTTCTGGTCCGGCGTTCCCGTCCCCTTGGCCATCCTCGGTGGAACAACCGCCGCTATCGCTGCCAACAGCTGGACGAACAAGCCAGGCGGCTTCACCGTCAAAGACGGCCAGATGATCGCAGTACAGCAGGGCAAGGTGTTCTTCAACGATGCCTTCTGGCTGGAGTTCCCGCACATGTTCCTCGCCGCCTACATCGTCGCCGCCTACATCGTCGCCGGCTTCGTCGTCGCCGGCGTCTATGCGGTGGACATGCTGCGCGGACGGCGCACTCGCTCTCACCGGCTGGGATTCCTGACCGGCTTCGTCGTCGCCGCCTGCGCGCTGCCGGTACAGATCGTCGTCGGTGACACGATCGCCCGGTACGTCTTCGACAAGGAGCCCCTGAAATTCGCGGCGATCGAACTGCAGCCGAGCACGGGCACCCACGTGCCCGAGACCCTGGGCGGCGTGCTGATCGACGGCGAAGTCGGATACGGCATCAAAATCCCAGACCTGGCGTCCTTGCTCGCGGGCTTCAGACCCTCCGTCGTCATCAAGGGGCTGGAGGCTGTCCCCGTCGAGGTGCGACCCACCGTCGCGCAGACCAGCATCGTCCACTGGGCGTTCGACATCATGGTCGGCACCTCCTCCTTCATGCTCGCTGTGGCGGCCTGGTTCGCCCTGCTGTGGTGGCGCCGCCGCGACAAGCTCGCCACCAGCCGTTGGTTCCTGCTCGCCGCCTCGTTCTGTGCACTCGCCTCGATCGCCTGTCTGGAAAGCGGCTGGGTCGTCACCGAAGTCGGCCGCCAACCCTGGGTCGTGGTGGGTCACTTGCTGACCCGCGACGCAGTGGCGACACAAGGCAACCTGTGGCCCTTCTTCAGCAGCGTGCCGGCGGTTTACCTTGCCGTCGACGCCGCGGCACCTTGGGTGCTGTGGTCCATGAAACGCCGGTGGGAACAACGAGGTGACCACTCGGTGTCCGTCCCATACGGCCCGGAACAAGGGGACGACCGGCCCCCCTCAAAGCATCGAGGGGACGGTGTCCTGAATGGCTGACCCGGTCGCAGTCTTCCTCTTCATCGGCGTCATCGCTTACGCCGTGGCTGATCTACAAGTTCCCCAGTCAGCCGGGCGGAGCATCGAACGCATGGTCCATCCGGTGAGCCTTTCGTGGCTCCACCTGTGACGTAGAACGGTAGTTGGCCCTCCTGGTTCGAAAGTTGGTCCGGCGCTGGCACGGCAAAAGTAACAGTGCTTATATAAGTCCTGTTACGATGCGCCGATGGCCGATCCCCATGCACTCGACCCCAGCCGGCAGAGCCTCTGGCGGCCCTTGCGCCTGCTCCAGGCGTCGATGGACGCCGACATCGCCCGGATCTACTCCGAGCAACAGATCGACGGGCTCAAAACAAGCTTCGTCATGGAACTGCTCCGGCTTCACGCCTGCGGACCCATGACCATCACCGAACTGGCCGAGTCGGTCCACCGCACGCATTCGGCACTCAGCCAGAAAGTCGCCGCAATGCGCGCGGCCGGCTGGGTCCAGACGGTCGTAGGCGATGACGCGCGCAGCAAGAAGGTGACGCTCACTGACAAAGGCCGCCGCGTCGTCGGGCGCCTGGCGGCAGAATGGCGGGCCACCGAGGCCGCCCTCGCTGACCTCGAAGCTGAGATTCCCTACCCGCTCTCACGGGTTGTCGCCGATATCGAGCAGGCTCTTGAGCACAAGAGTTTCCACGACCGGATCGCCGAGAAGCTGGCGGAGGACCCCGCATGGGGCTGAGGCACACGCTGCTCGACGTGACTCCGTTACGGTCGTCACCGCAGTTCCGGCGGTTGTGGCTCGGTCAGGCCCTGTCCGGGTTCGGCAGCCAGATGACACTCGTCGCCGTGATGTTCCAGGTCTGGCAGATGACGAAGAGCACGACGTGGACGGGCGCAGTCGGGCTGGCACAGGCGATTCCACTCGTCGCGCTCGGACTCTTCGCCGGATCGCTCGTCGATCGAGTGGACCGCCGAAAATTCTATCTGCTCACGACCAGCGGGCAAGCCGTGTGTTCGCTCCTCCTCGCACTCCAGGGCTTCCTCGGGCACCTTCCTGTCGCCGGTGTTCTGGGGCTGGTCGCAGTCCAGTCCTGCTTCGTCGCCGGCGGCGGCCCGGCCTCACGCACCTTCATTCCGCACCTTCTGCCCAAGCACCAGCTGGCCGCGGGACTGGCGCTGAGACGCATCGCCTTCCAGGGCGCCATGCTGGTGGGTCCCGCGCTGGGCGGACTGATCGTGGGCGGGCTGGGCGTCGGCGGCTGCTACTTGGTTGACGCCCTCACATTCGTCGCCGCGTTCTACGGTGCGTTCGGCCTGCCGCAGATGAATCCCGGAGACGAGCCCGCACGGCCTGGCCCGCGCGGAGTGCTGGACGGTCTGGCCTTCTTGGGCCGCACTCCCGTCATTCGCGGGGCCCTGCTCACAGACCTGGCCACCACCGTGCTGTCGATGCCCATCAGCGTGTTCCCCTTGATCAACGCAGAGCGGTTCGGCGGCAACCCGCGTACTCTCGGACTGTTCCTCACAGCCATAGCCGTCGGCGGCGTGGCAGCGTCTCTCTTCTCCGGGACCTTCACCCGGCTCCCCCGCCCCGGTCTGGTCATGCTTGGCGGATCTGCCACCTGGGGCGCGGCGTTGACGATGTTCGGCATCTCGCCCGACCCGTGGGTCGGTTTGGTCTTCCTCGTCATAGCCGGTGCCGCCGACACCGTCTCCGTCGTATCCCGGAGCACCGTCGTCCAGATGAACACGCCCCACGAACTACTGGGCCGGGTCAGCGCTGCTGAGCAGATCGTCGGGCAAGCCGGCCCCGACATCGGCAACATGCGCGGCGGTCTCGTCGCAGATGTCACCTCGGGAGCAGTGGCTCTCGCCAGCGGTGGCTTGCTCTGTCTGGGCGCCGTCGCCGTGGTGGGCGCCACCACGCTGGACCTGCGCAGTTCCTCCGCACCGTCCCCACCCCGCACAGCCTCAGCCGGCCCATGAGCCCGGCTCCGGGGCGAACAGGCACATGCCTGGTTGGGCAGCGCCCTTCGGCGTCCCAGCTGGCCAACTATCGGTCAACAAAACGGCCAACTACGAATCGTCACAACGGGATGACCGGGGCGTCTTCGCGCGCCCATGGCCATCCATCGCGCGAAGTCACAGTAATCTCATGCGACGGACCGAGTACGACGCGGGCCAGGCCGCCGAACGCCGGAAGGTGCCGGCTGCCACCTTCCGGTGGGCGCGGTACGCCGGGCTCGTAGAAGGCCCGATGACGGACTGCGAACAACAGCGTCGGCGCAACAAGTACTGCTAGGGGTCCGCGCACGTCCGCGAGGGGCCGCGCCCTCAAGCACCACTCTGTGCGTACCGCGTCACCCTTTAGCGGGAGGGCCGGTGGAGTCTCTGACTGATGCGCAGGCCGAGGCGCGCGCCCCGACCCAGACCCACGGCTCCTCCTCCGCCGACCCGCCCGACGAGACCAGAAGGAACGAGACCCGACCTCACAGGGTCAGTAGACCGTGTGAAGCAGTCGGAATCGCGGCGGGTGCGAAGGTGAGAACCGATGCCCCGCGTAAGTTGACGCGGGATGCCCGCTGGTCAGCGCGGTGGCGGACAGCGTAGTTGAACCGCTCACCTCCATGACGACGCGAGTGACGCCTCGGCAGGTTAAGCGGCCGGCCGGCTCGAGTCTCGAGCGCCAGGCGCACGCATGGTGTCGCGGGCGGCGGCGAAGGAAGGCCCTGGCCGACGGCGACCGCCTCGCCCCCCGACGTCCGCCACCATCTCGTTGCCTGTTCCCACACCCCCTTCCCTTCACCCGGCCAGCGCGGCACGCACCGCCGGCACGACCTCCAGCGCGAAGAGGGTCAGCTGGCGCAGATGGTCGGCGTCGGGCCAGTAGACGAAACCGTTCATCCCGTACTCGCGCACGAGGGAGACGAGCTGGTCGACCCACTGCCGCGCGTTGCCCTGGAACGGCGAGGTGGACTCGACGGGGCTGATCAGTCCGTTGAGGTTGTAGATCTTGCGCAGCGCTGTCGGATCGCGGTCGGCCTCCCGCGCACCCGCGTCGACCCGCGCGACGGCGTCCCCCAGCCGGTCGAGGCCGAGGAAGCCGTACGAGGGCATCCAGCCGTCCGCCTTGCGGCCGGTGAGCGTCAGCATGCGGGGGCCGTAGGCGCCGAGCCAGATCCCGAGGCCCGGCGAGGGGGCGGGCCCCGGGTGGACTCCGGAGATCGAGTAGTGCTCGCCCTTGAAGCGCACCGAGCGCTCGCCGCTCCACATCAGCCGAGTGATGTCGATGGCCTCGTCGAGAGCGGCCACGGCCTCTTTGGGCTCCCGGCGCGGTCCGCCCATGGCCTCGATCGCGTCCCAGAAGGCCCCGGTGCCGAGGCCGAGCTGAATCCGCCCGGGAGCGAGCACGTCGAGGCTGGCCGCGGACTTCGCGAGCATCGCGGGCGGCCGCAGCGGGAGGTTGGCGACCGTGGGTACGAAGGTGACCTTCCGGGTGGCGCCCGCGAGGTAGCTGATCAGCGTCCAGGCGTCGTAGAACCTGGGCTGATACGGGTGGTCCTGGACCGTGACGAGGTCGAGGCCGGCCTTCTCGACCTGCTGGGTGATCCGGAGGGGCTGCCCCGGGTCCTCCCAGACGGGGTCGACATTGGCTCCGAACAGCACGGGAAGAGACATGGCGGCTCCGCTCACTCGGCCATCACAGCTTACTCGAAAAGAGTATCCACTTATCACCCCCCACTCGACGCGACGGGGCCGAATCGACGCCCTCTCCTCCTAGAGGTCACGCGAAGTGCATCCAAAAAGCAGGAGGCGGATGCGACCAACCTTGCCCAGAGCCTTGACGCGAGAGAGGTAAGTCAGTTTTTACTTACCTCACCGACCGAGTAACACGGAGGCAACAGGATGCGGTTCTTCCTCTACAACAACGCCCAGTCCCCCGGCCCCGAGGCCGACACCCGGATCATCGAGGCCCTCGTCGAACAGTCCCTTCTCGCCGACCGTTCGGGCTTCGAGGGCATAGCCCTGACCGAGCACCACTTCGACAACTACAACACCTACGGCAACGCGTTCATGATGGCGGCCTACCTGGCCCCACAGCTGACGCAGGCGACGCTCCTGCTCGCCCTCACGGTCCCCGCGACCCAGAACCCGATCGAACTCGCCGAACGGGCCAACCTCCTCGACCAATTGACGAAGGGGCGGGCCATCATCGGTGTGGGTCCCGGGAGTTCACCGGTGGAGTTCACCGGTCTGGGCCGCGACCACGCCACACGGCACGCCGCCATGGAAGAGGCCCTCGAAATCGCCGAGCAGGCCTGGGCGCTGGAGCAGGACACCGAGCCCCTCACCTACTCCACCGCCTACGACCACGGCGAAGTGACCGGGCGGATCATGCCCGGACCCTACGGCGGCAAGCCGCGACCCCGCCTGGCCCGCGGCACCCTCTCCGACGACGGCTTCCGCTTCGCGGCCGCACGCGGCTGGCCGGTGTTCTTCGGCCGCTACCCGGCCCCGCAGATCGCGGACAAGCTCGCCTTGTACCGCACAACGCTCGAAGAGACCGGCCACTCCCCCGAGGCGATCGAAGAGGCCTTGCGCTGGTCCTTCGTCCAGAAGATGGTCTACGTCGCCGACACCGACGAACAGGCGCTGGCCGACCTGATCGAGCCCGTCCGCTTCTACCAGTCGCTCATCGGGCGGGCCTTCCCGAAGCCCAAGGGCGACCACGTGGGCGAGGGAGTCGACGTCCGCAAGGCATTGGGCGCGGCGGCGGGCGACCCGCGGGAGTTCCTCGACGCCGCCGCCTTCTACGGCTCCCCCGAGACCGTCGCCAAGAAGATCGAGGAGCTGACTCCGACCGGGCTCCAGAACCTCGCCTGCCACATGTACTTCGGCGACATGCCCGTGGAAAAGGTGAACCGCTCCATGGAGCTGTTCATCAACGAGGTCATGCCCCGATTCACCGACCACTGAGCAAGGAGGCACCCCATGACCGACACCACCGATCAACGGCCCCTTGACGGTCCGGACGCCGCCGCGTTCTTCGAGCGGGGCATGGCCGGTGATCCCGGTCCCGGCTTCCGCGCGCTGGCCGCGGCGGATCCCGCGTATCTGCACGCGTTCCAGGAGTACACGGCGTTCGTCTATGACCGCCGGGACAGGACCCTGCCCACGCAGGTGCGCCATCTCGTCGTCGTCGCGCTCCTCGCGGGAACCGGCGAGTGGGCGCAGATGCGCGTGCACACCCGGCGTGCGCTGCTGGACGGCATCGCACCGGCCGAGCTGCTGCAGGCGCTGGAGTACACCGCGGTGGCCTGCGGGACGGCGGCCGTCGTGGAGGGGGCGCGGATCGTGGCCGAGGAAGTGGCCGCGTACGAGGGTCCCGGCACGATGGCGATCCGGTCGGCGCTCACCGACGCGGCCCGTGTGGAGCGGAACAAGGAAACCTTCCGACGCCTGCAGTACGAGGTGATCGTGGGCGGACGCGACGAGCTGATCGAGGAGATCTTCTCGCCGGAGTTCACCACGCTGCGCGCCGGTCTTGCCGATCTGGCGGCGGCCTCGGGGCAGGCGTCGTATCCGTCCGCCGGTAGCGTGCACGACCGTTTCCGCGCCGGGCTCGCGGGGATGAAGCTGGCCCTGGGCGACCAGGAACGCGAGATCGTCGAACTCCACGGCACGGGTGACCTCCTGTGGGCGCGCTTCGACATCCGCGCCACCCACACCGGCACCTTCCTCGGCCGTCCGGCCACCGGCAAGGCCGTCACGTACACCGAGGTCGCGTTCCTGCGCTTCGACGAGGACGGGCGTATCGCCGAAGGCTGGTTCCTGTGCGACGAGTTCAACCTCGCCGCACAGTTGGGCGCCGCTTCCTAGGCGACTACGTCACGGTGCCTGTCTCCCCTGGTCGAAGGGGAGACAGGCACCGTTGTTCGCACAGCGATTTCAGCCGGTCAGCCGGCCGGGGCGGGCGGCGGGCCGACGATCTCGACGTCGTACTTCGCCGCCAGCCTGCGCAGTTCGTCCATGTCCGGCCGGACCGACGTCGGCGGCACGACCCTGGTCTCGGCCGGCACCCCGGCCTCGCGGTGGAAGGCCTCGATGCCGCCGGGGAGGGAGAACTCCAGCATCCGCACCTCGATGTCACCGACCGCGTTGACCTGGTGCGGGACTCCGCGCGGCAGCCAGATGAACGAACCGGGGCCGCATTCGTGCACGTCGTCCCCGCATCGGGCCTTGACCCTCCCTTCCAGGACGTAGAAGGCCTCGTCGTGCTTGTGGTGGATGTGCAGCGGTCCGGCCATGCCGGGCTTGGCCCGCACTTCGAGGACACCGAACTTCCCGTCGGTATCGTCGGCGGAGGCCAGCACGGTCATGAGGGACTCCATGTACCAGACGGCGGTGCCGTCGGCCTCGGTCGCGACAAAACCGGGTGCGGTCATGAGCATCTCCAAGAGGCTGTTCGGAGAGATAAGTAAAATTATACTTATTTTCAGTAATGGTCGTATGAGGTCGAAGGAGGTAGGGGCACGTGGCGAGAGACGCCGATCTGACCCGGCAACGGATCATGGAAGCCGCTTTGGAGGAGTTCTCCGACAAGGGGCGCGCCGGGGCGCGGGTCGAGTCGATCGCCCAGCGAGCCGGGGTCAGCGTACGCATGCTGTACGTCTACTTCGGCAACAAGGACGGGCTGTACGAGGCAGTGTTGCGCGAGCACGTCACGCAGCGCGCCTCGGCCCTGTCGGACGTGTCCGTCCCCCTGGCCGACTTCGCGCCCCGGCACTTCGCCGAGCTCCGGCGGGACGAGACCTTCGTACGGCTCGTCATGTGGGAGGGGCTGACCACCTCCGCCGCGCACCCTCCCGTCAGCGAGGAGGAGCGCAGCGAACGATACGCGGAGGTCCTCGACTATCTGAAGGGACGGCGGGACGCGGGCGAACTGGACCCGTCGCTCGACACCGAGATGGCGCTGCTGGCCGTGATCGCCCTGGCGTCCTTCCCGTCCGCCTTCGGGCAGATCGTCCACATGGCCACGGGCCTGCGCCCCACAGAGCCCGCGTTCGTCGAACGCTACGAGACGTTCCTGCGCGACCTCGCCCTCCGCCTGGCACCCCAGGCTCCACCGAGCCAGGAGTGACCCGCGCCTTGTCGGTCAGTTCGTCTGCGTACCGAACAGCTGGCTGAAGCGGCCCGTCATCAGGTCCGCTCCCTTGTGCTGGGAGGTGACTTCAGGGCCCAGGACTCCCTGACCAGGGACCTGGGCGGCTCCCCCCGTCGGGCCTAGCGGCAGAAGGATGGCGGCCGGACCCGGCTGATGGGTGGCGAGTTCTCCTGTGCCTCCAATAAGGGCCTTGATGTTGCCGACGACCACGTTCGCGTGGCGCATCGCCGTGCCGGCGCGCTTGGACTCGGCGATGTCGGTGATGTCGCCGAGGGCGAAGACCGTTTCCTGTCCCTTGACCTGGAGGGTGTCGGCCACCGAGACCTGCCCGTTCGCCTCGCGGACGTCCGCCAGCGCGCCGGCGAGGTAGCCGGTGTGGGGCACCACGCCGAAGCAGCGGAACCAGATGTCGGCGGCGATGTCGACGTCGGAGGCGGTGCTGACGTGGAAGGTGGCGCGCTCGCCGGGCGCGGTGGAGGGGTTCTCCTTGAGCGGTGAGCCGAGGACGAGCTGGACGTCCAGCTCTCCGAGCTGGCGACGGACCTCCTCGCGCAGCTCGGGGGCGTACTCGCTGAGGATGTCGGCCACCGGGTCCACGATGACGACCTTCTTCTCCGGCCAGACGGCCTTGATCTCGCCGGCGAACTCCAGGCCGACCGGTCCGGCGCCCAGCAACAACACATGGTCGGCGGCCTGGAGGTCGTCGTGGGCCTCCCGGTACTTCCGCTGGGCCGCGGCGGTGTCGTCGAGGTCGGTCTTGGCGGGGAAGGGGTAGCCGGAGCCGGTGGCCAGCACGATGTAGTCGGCCGCCAGCTCCGAGCCCGAGGCCAGGGTCACCCGTCCCGGTTCCACGCGCACCGCGCGGTCGCGCACCACGCGCCCGTTGGTGAGCAGCTTGTCGTAGGGGAAGAAGATCTGTGGGAGGAACTCCAGGTCCACCACGGCGCGCAGGGCGCCGACGGCGTGGAAGAAGGCGTCCTTGGGCTCGACGAGAACGACGTCGGCAATCTCGTCCAGTGCCTTGGCCGCGGCGCTTCCGCCGTAACCGCCGCCGATGACCACTACGGTCGGGGACATCTGTGCTCCTTCATGTCGTGTGTGCTCTGCATGTCTTGCGTCACGGTGCCGTCAGCAGCCCGTGCATCTCGCCCGACTGGTAGCGCTCGACGGCTTCGGTGACGCGGCTACGGCTGGAGAGGCAGAATCCGCCGTACATGTACGCGGGGGTGCGCAGCGGCCTGCCCGCCCCGAACAGGAACTGTGCGCCCTGCTCACCGGCGGCCAACTCCACGGCGCCCGTGCCGGGTTCGAACACGGCGAGGCCGGCCGGGCCCAGCTCGCCGCGGCTCTCGGGTGTGGCGATACGGCCGTCTCCCTCGACTGTCATCACGAAGCCTCGGAACTCGGGGTCCACGGGGATCTCGACGCGGGCGCCGGGCCCCAGCATCAGGTCGTAGACGTGCGATCCGGCCGCCTCACGCACCGGCGAGCGCAGGCCGAACGCCTCGCCCGCCACCACGCGGACCCGCACGCCCTCGGCGAGTTCGTCCGAGGGCAGCTCCTGCGGGGTGAAGTGCATGCCGTACGGATTGTCCTGCTCGGCGGTCTCGGGAAGTCGTACGAAGATCTGCGCGCCGTGTCCGAGCCGCCCGACCTCCTCCACGACCTCGTCGTGCACGATGCCCGAGCCTGCGACGGTCCAGTGGACCCCGCCCGGTTCGATCATGCTCGTGTCGCCGAGGCTGTCCCGGTTGTGGAACCGGGTGGTGGAGTCGTCGAACAGGTAGGTGACCGCGGAGAACCCGGCGTGCGGATGCGGCGCGAAGACCGGTCCGGTCATCCGGAAGAGGTCTGTGTTGAGGAACGGATCGAGGTCGACGGCGAAGCGCGCCCCGCGAGCGGAGAACAGTGTCCCCCTCTCATGGGTGTCGAGCTCCATGACGGTGGACAGGGCTCGGGGCCTGTTCATGCCTTACTCCTTCTTCTCGTCTGCTGGGGTCAGCCCAAGTGGGCGGTCGGGGCGGACTCTCCGTGGTCCTGCTTCTTCGCGTTGATGGCGAACACGGTGATCAGCAGACCGGCCACGAACAGGGACGCCGCGACGGCGAAGGCCGTGGTGTAGCCGTGCGTCAGGGCCTCGCCGGCCTTGGCCACCGTGGCGAAGTCCCTCATGGCAATGGCCCGGTAGAAGGTGCCCGCGGCCTCCGGCAGCCGGTCGTTCGCCGCCGAGGTCGAGATCGTGGTGAGTACCGCCAGGCCCAGGGCGCCGCCGATCTGCTGCGCGGTGTTGAGCAGCGCGGAGGCGATACCGGAGTCCTGGTCGCGCACTCCGCTGACCGCGCCGAGGGTCATCGGGACGAAGCTCATGCCGAGGCCGAGCGCGGTGACGAACATGGCGGGCATCAGGTGCGTCGCGTAGGAGGAGCCCGGCTCCAGCCTGCTGAACCAGAACATGCCCGCGGCGCCGACCACGAGGCCGGGGCCGGCGATCTGCCGGGGTGCCAGGCGGGCGACCAGCTTGGAGCTGATCCCCGCGGCCATTCCCATGCCGAAGCTGAACGGCAGGTAGGCGAACCCGGTCTTGACCGGGCTGTAGCCGAGGATCTGCTGCATGTACAGCGTCAGGAAGTAGAAGGTGGCGAACATACCCGCGCCCAGGAACAGCATGGTCGCGTACGACCCGGCGCGGTTGCGGTCCTTGAACAGGCGCAGCGGCAGCATCGGATGCGTGGTCCGCACCTGGAGGACGAGGAAGAGCACCAGCAGGACGACGGCCACGCCGAAGAAGGCCATGGTCAGGGTGTCGGTCCAGCCGTCCTGACCGCCGCGCGTGATGCCGTAGACGAGGGCGATCAGGCCGCCGGTGCCGGTGATCGCTCCGGGCACGTCGAGGCGTCCGGTGTTGCGCTCGCCCTCGGCGAGCAGCTTCGTCCCGGTGAGTACGGCGACGCCGATGGGGATGTTGACGAAGAACACCCAGCGCCAGTCGAGGTAGTCGGTCAGGACTCCGCCGAGGAGAAGTCCGACCGTGGAGCCGAGTCCGGCCATGGCCGCGTACACGCCCATCGCCTTGTTGCGCGGCTTGCCCTCGGGGAAGTTGGTCGCTATCAGAGAGAGCGCGGTGGGCGCGGAGATCGAGGCGCCGATGCCCTGGAGGATGCGGGCGCCGATCAGCAGTCCCTCGTTCGGCGCGAGGCCACCCAGTACCGAGGCGAGCGTGAACACCGTGATGCCGATACGGAACATGCGGCGCCGCCCGAACAGGTCGCCGGCCCGGCCGCCGAGCAGGAGCAGGCCGCCGAAGGCCAGCGCGTACGCGTTCACGATCCACGACAGGTTCGACGCCGAGACGTCGAGGTCGGTCTGGATGCTCGGCAGCGCGATGTTCGTGATCGTGCCGTCGAGCACCACCATCAGTTGCGCGGCGGCGATGACGACGAGGGCGAGGCCCAGGTGGCGCCCGCGGGGAGCCTCTCCCGGTGGAGCGGACTCGGGGTCCGCGGGCGTGGTCGTGCTGTCGGTTGGCATGGCAGGACTCCTGGTTCGGCGGTAGGCCGGAAGCGGCCTCAAAAAATATACAAGCGTTGAGATTTATTCCGCACAGCCCCCGTCCGGCCAGGAACTCAGGAGGGCTTCTCCTCCTGGTTGACGATGAAGTCCGCCGGAATCTCGGGGCTCCAGACGGCGGGCGGGCAGTCCCAGTCGTTCGCCTTCCAGCTGTCCGTGATGCAGTCCATGTCGCTGGAGTACTCGATCCAGCTGCCCCACGGGTCCTGGATGTAGTGGAAGAAGTTGGAGCCCAGCGTGTGCCGGCCGAGTCCCCAGCCGTGGCTGTGGCCGGCGGCGGCCATGGTCCGCGCGCCCATCGCGATCTGGTCGATGTCGGCGACTTCCCAGCTGGAGTGGTGCAGGCCGGGGTGGGTGCCGGGCACGAAGCCGAAGACGTGGTGGTCGCCGGGCCCGGAATTCATGAAGGTGGCCATGCCCCGGATGCGGTCCGACAGGCGCAGGCCCAGAGTGCGGGCGTAGAAGGCCTCGGACGCGTCCAGGTCCGTGCTGAAGACCAGCATGTGGCCGAGACGCCGCGGGCGGGGCTTCTCGTCGGCGGTGAGCCAGCGCGCCTGGTCGACACGGCGGACACGGTCGCCGAAGTTGACCTCGTGGGCGTCCGTGGTGCCGAAGTCCCGCCAGGAGCCGATCTGCTCGTCACGCAGGTTCAGCAGGTTGCCCTCGTGGTCACGGAACCACAGGCCACCAGGGAGCTGGGCGGGCGCGTCGAGCAGGCGCACACCGAGGCCCTCCAGATGGCGCTGCCATTCGGGCAGGGAGTCCGGCTCCACGGCGAACGCGACATGGTGCAGTCGCTTGACGGGTCCTTCCAGCAGGACCGTCTGATCCTGCTCGCGGCCGTCGCAGCGGACCACGACGGCGTTGTCCCGCTCGATCGTCCGCAGTCCGAAGGTGCCGTAGAAGCTCTGGCCCGTATCCAGGGAGGGGAGCTGAAGTCCGTAGTGCAGCAGGCCTTTGACACGCAGCATGGCAATCTCCTCACAGTTCCGGTGCGCCGCGTCCCGACGGGTCGCACCACCTCTAAGTGTGTACACCTTTTGGCGCAGGAGTCCAGTTCTCCGAGGAAGCCATTCCGAGATCCTCACCGCACACCATGACGGTCGCCTGGCCTACGTCGGGGGCCTCCCGGCCGGGCGCGAGGTCGTCTATCACCCGGCGGGCGGTACGCGCGAGATGTCCCGCGATCAGGCGTGCGGCCCGCTCCGGAGCACCCGCCATGACGGTCGCGAACAGGTCATAGTGCTCCTGCCGACGCTGCGGGAACACCCCGGGATGCCGGTCCTGCAGCGTGCGTAGATAGCGCTCACTGCGCTCGGCGTAGGAGGTGATCGTCCGCAGCACCGTGGGGGTGCACCGGCAGACGAGCACGCGATGGAAGGCCCGGTGCGCCTCGTGCCACGCCATGGCGTCCGCCGCCTCTTCGGCACGGTCCATGTCGTGCAGGTGGGCCGACGCTTCCTGCACCTCCTGACGGGTCAGGCGCCCCGCGGTGATCCTCACGCCCATGGCCTCCAGGGAGATCCGCGCCGCGTAGAGACAGTCCAGGTCACCCACGTCCAGGCCCGTGACCCGGCCACGGTGGTTGATGTCGGCGTCGATCAGCCCCTCTTCCTGGAGCATCCGGAACGCCTCGCGCAGCGGGGTGCGGCTGACGTCGAAGACCCGAGCCAGTTCGGCCTGTTTCAGCTCCGTGCCGGGCGGCAGGACGCCGTCCAGGATCAGCCACCGCAGATGGTCGTGGATCTCGACACTGGTGCGCCGGGGATGTGAGATGACCGGCCGCGGCAGGCCCTCGAACAGGTCGAGCAGATCTTCCGTCGCATCCGACCGCGTCACGCGCGTCGCCCGCCTCTCCCCTGCGTCCGGCTTCCCGGGCCTGGCCACAACACCACGCGCAGCTTACCCTTTCCGGCGTAATGTGTATGCACTATGGTCCTGATGCCCCACAGAGCCGCCCACTGGAGGAAGATCCATGCAGTCACCTGACTGGTCGTTGGTGCAGTACCGCACCGGCGACTCCGAGAAGACCGCCGTCGGCGCCCTGATCGACGGGAAGGTGGTCGAAGGGCCCCCCGAGACAGCCGGCCTGACCCTCTTGGAAGTACTGCGCCGGTGGGACGCCTTCGCGCCCGGGCTGCGCCAGTGGACGCCGTCCGCATCCACGGCCATCGTCGATGCCCGGCTCGCGCCTCCCCTGACGTACCCCGGCAAGGTGCTGTGCGCCGGCGCCAACTACTGGGACCACATCGCCGAGATGGGCATCAAACGCCCGAGTGCGCTGGGCGACCCGTTCTTCTTCCTCAAGCCGCCGACGACGACGGTGACGGGACCGGGCGATCCCGTGCCGCTGCCCGCCTACGCCGGCGCGTGCGTCGACTGGGAGGCCGAACTCGCCGTCGTCATCGGCAGGCCGGGCCGTGACCTCACGCCCGGCCAGGCCCTCGACCACGTGGCCGGCTATCTCGCGGCGAACGACATCTCCGCCCGCGACCGGCTCACCTCCGCGCTGCCCGTCGCCGAGCCCTTCACCTTCGACTGGCTGGGGCACAAGGGGCAGGACGGTTTCTGCCCGCTCGGACCGGGGCTCGTGCCCAGCTGGCAGGTACCCGACCCGCAGGACCTGCGGATACGGCTCAGCGTCAACGGCGTGGTGAAGCAGGACTCGTCCACCGCGCAGATGATGGTGCCCATACTTGAGGTGGTCGCGGCGGCGAGCCGCCTCACCCGGCTCGAGCCCGGGGACGTCATCCTCACCGGCACCCCCGCGGGATGCGGAGCGCCGCACGGTGAGTTCCTCGCCGCCGGGGACGAGGTCGTCGTGGAGATCGAACGGATCGGCCGCCTGCACAACACGGTGGTGGCGACGGCCATGACGCCATGAACAGCACGCTGATGCGCCCGGGGGTGACGTCATGAACCGCACACTGACCCGTACGGCGGTGGACTGGCCCGAGCCACTGCCGGTACCCGAGTCCATGCGGGCCGTGGTCTTCCGCCGCTTCGGCCCGCCGGATGTACCGGAACAGGCGGTGCTCGACACACCCCGACCAGGTCCCGGCGAGGTCCTCGTCCAGGCGCCGCGGTGAGCATCAGCCGCCTGCTCGACCTGACGGCACGCGCGGGCCGCCACCCGTACGCGGAGTTCCGGCTGCCGCACGTCCTCGGCGCGGACCATGCCGGTGTCGTCGCCGCGCTGGGCGACGCCGTGGACTCGGTCCGGGTCGGCGACCGGGTGGCGGTGTTCCCGGTCGTGACCTGTGGGACGTGTACGCAATGCGCCGAGGGCTGAGAGGAGGCCTGCGCCTTGCTGGGCTTGATCGGGACCCATCGCCCGGGGGCGTACGCGCAGTTCTGCGTGTCCCCCGCGCGCAACGTCCACCGGGTGCCGGACGGCATCTCGCCCGCGGTGGCCGCGTCGCTCGCGCTGAACGGTCCGGTCGCCGCCAACCAGCTCGCCCAGGCGGGGCTGCGGCCCGGTCACTGGGTGCTCGTCCAGGGTGCCGCTTCGGCCCTGGGATCGGCCACGGCGGCCCTCGCCCGCCACCTGGGCGCGCGGATCATCGCCGCCTCCCGATCGCCCAAGAAACGCGAGGCGCTGGCGGCAGCGGGCGCCGAGGTCGTCCTCGACGCCACCGCACCGGACTTCGCGTCACAGGTGCGCGAGGCCACCGGCGGCCACGGCGCCGACATCGTCGTCGACAACCCGGGCGATCCGACCGTGTGGAAAGCCACGATCGACGCACTGGCCCGCGGCGGCACCGTGGTCACGTCCGGGGCGTTCCTCGGAGGCAAGGTGCAACTGGACCTGCTGCGGCTGTACTCCGACTGCCAACGCGTCATCGGCGTACGCGCCGGGAACCCTGCCTCGGTCGAGGCGCTGTGGACGCAGGTCGAGCGGGGGTTCCGGGCGGTCCTCGACCGGACGTTCCCCATCGCGCATGCCGCCGACGCGCATCGCTATCTGGAGGACGGCAGCAATGTCGGCCGCGTCGCACTGACGCTGGGGCCGGCGGACTGGGAAGTCTGAGCGCCCGGGCCGGTGGGAGTGACGGGCGGCCGGGAGGTACGCCGGCAGGGGCTGCCCTGCGACGCGGACGTCACTCCCCTGCCGACTCCGATCGGTCCGGCTTCTCCGCCTCCTCGGGGGCGATGAGGCTGCGGAACACGGGGACGACGATGCGCAGGATGTCCTCGGTGTCCGCGGCGGCCATGTCCGGCATGCGCAGGAGATAGCGCTGGCTGGCGATGCCCATCAGCATCGCGCTGCACAGCGCGGCCCGCAGCCGGGCGTCCGGGCTCTCGACCATGGCGGCCACCGGGTCGACGCCCTGGGCGGTGACATGGCTGCGCAGAAGTTCGGCGGCCTCTTCGCTGGTCATGCTGGCGCGCAGCAGTACGGCCATGGGGCTGTCCGGATCCGCGGCCCAGGCCCCGAGCATGCCTCGCACAAGATTCTCGACGGTCTGGGCGGGGTCGTCTGTGGTGAGCTCGGCGATGGGGATGTCCCAGTGGACGGCCTCGCGGAACAGCCTGTCCTTGCTGCCGAAGTACTGGATGACCGAGGACTTGTCGACGTCGGCCTCGGCCGCGATGGCCCGGATGGTGGCACGCTCGTAGCCGACTTCGGCGAACTTCCGGCGGGCAGCCTCCAGGATGCGCCGCCGGGTGCGCTCGCCCTTGCGGGGGCAGTCGGCCTCGCCCTCGTTCGCCCGCTTCCTCGGCCGGCCTCGGCCGGATGCCGTCGACTGCGGCACTTCTTCTGTGACATCGGCGGCGGCCACGCTCCGGCCCCTTTCCTCGCTCGCTCGTTCCGAATGCTACGGCGAGGAGGTGCCGCGGCTACGACGAGGAGGCACCGAGCCGGGCCGTCAGGCCTGCCCGCCGCCGACGATCCTGAGGGCCGAGCGCGTGGTGACGGGCTCGTACTCCGGGGCGACATCGGCCATGACGCTCAGGGCGGTACGCGCCAGGTGAACGGCGATGACCTTGGTGGCCTCGGCCTCGTCGTTCGCCTTCAGGGCCTCCAGCAGCGCCTCGTGCTCCTTGTGCGCCCGCGCCCGGGACCCCGGTACGCCCAGCTGGGCAAGGCGGACGTAGCGCTCGCTGTGTTCGGCGAGCGAGGACAGCGTGCGCTGCAACTGTGCTCCGACGGCCCGGGTGGCCATGCGGTGGAACTCACGGTGCGCGGCGTACCACTCGTCCGGCTTCTCGTCGTCCGCGAGGGCCTTCATCCGCACCAGCATCTCGCCCATGCGGTCGAGGTCCTCGCTGGTGAGCGTCTTGGCCGTCGTGGTCACGGCCAGCGCCTCCAGCATGATGCGAGCGCCGTACACGCCGTCCAGGTCCTCGGGGTCCACCGCGCGCACCCGGGCCCGCTGGTCGGGCCTCGCGTCGATGAGGCCCTCCTCCTGGAGAAGCCGGAAGGCCTCGCGCATCGGGGTCCGGCTGACGCCCAGTTTGCGGGCCATCTCCGCCTGGAGCAGCGCCGAGCCCGGAGGCAGTTCGCCACTGAGGATCATGGCGCGCAGCCGGCCGTGCACGTCGAGAGCCATCCGGCGTCCGCCCGTGGCCGCCTCGGAACTCGCACCGGCCGCGGGAGCGCCGTCGACCACCTTCACGGGTCCGTCCGGCTCCCGCTCTTCCGACGATTCGCTCGTATTCCTGGTCACGCCGGGAGTGTACCCAGAGGTGTATCCATTAAGGGCGCGAAGAAGCCCGGACCGGGCGATGACCCGCCGACAGGCCACCGTCCGAGCCCAGGCGGCTCCGGGACTGTATTCACCTTCTGGCGCGCATAGGCAACTGCGGCCGGATCGACAGCCGGTGATCCTGGCGTGTCGAGGGCTCAGGCGAAGAGCGGAGCAAGGTCGAAGTAGACGCGGAAGTCGTCGATGAGGCCGTCCTCGTCGACGTGCCACATGGTGACAGCCGGGATGGTGACGGTGTCTCCGTCCAGCCGGAAGTAGTCGACCATCTCCTCGAAGATGGCGTCAGAACCGGAGTGCCACTCACGGACGACCGTGTGGCGCAGCCCCTTGATGGTGCCGAAGAAGCCACCGACTCCGGCCTCTATCTCCTCGGGTCCGGTCATCGGCTCGTTGTTCCCGAAACGCATGCGGCCCTGCGGGGTGAACAGCCGGCTGAAGCCGGCGGCGTCGGTCGCGTCGACCAGCGCGAACACCTTGGCGGCGAACTCTGTCGTCATGGCAGGTCCTCTCAGACCGAGATTCCGGTGGCGGCGCCGGTGATGCGGCCGCGTACCGCCTTGAGCGTCGTCCGCACCGCGTCGAGGTAGTCGGCCTCCATGTGCGAGGCGAACTCCTTCTCCTCCGCACTGCCCGGCTCCACCCCGTCGACGACGATGCGGAAGGAGAACGTCAGGGCCAACTCTCCGGCTTCGCCGAAGCCGATCTCGTTGTCGATCGTGCCCCTGGCCGTGCCGTGCGTCCGCACGAAGTGCACACGCTGCTTGGGGTAGAACGTGACGACCTCACGCACCGGCTGCCCCACGTGAACGACCTCGCGGACCAGGCCGCCGTCGAACCGGTCGGTCACGGCGCACTCGCTCATGCTGGAGACGTACGTGAGCGGGTTCTCGGCCTTGTCGACCAGGCCCGCCCACACGTCGTCCACCCGGAGCACCGGCTCCGCGCCATCGTTCACGGAAAGAGTGCGGCTCACTTCGATCATGGTGTCCCTCCACGGAATTGAACTCCACCGGCTGATTCGGCGCTGAACCACCGAAGGCCCGCATGTCAAAGTGTGCACACTCCGGGTTCTCCCGTAAAGACGGTTGGGCACTTCTTACGAGAACGTCTCGAACAGTGGGCTCTAAATGTATGCAGTTATGCGGGGCCGCTCTGCTCGGGGTGATCCGCGACCAGGCCGCCCAGGATGCGGGAGGCGAGCAGTACACCGAGTCCACTCGCTTGCGATTCCCCGCTGTGGCCTCGCCGACGAACCATCAGCCCCTGCAGACCGGACGTCGGACCTTCGGCCGGCGGTACGGACGGCCCTCCCGTAGGGCGGCGGTGAACTCGGCTGGCCATGCTCAATCGGACAGGCGAGGACGCATCCACCGCCGAGCACGCGGAAGCTTGAGAGAGGCCCCAGGCACTGAGACTCATGTCGCGTGACATCCCGTGAGACAACCGAGGGACCCGAACCGCGGGTCATCGCGCTGGCTGGGCGGCCGGTTGCCTGGTCGTATTCGGTCACATTCAGCCAGGTTGGAAGAATGCGAGCATTTTCTGGCCGGCGTCCGGCGACGTCAGGATTTCCTGGACGTGCGCGGACTGCCGGCCGGCAGCGCTGGTGCGTTCGAACATCTCGCGTTCGTATTCTTTGACGGCGGCGTGAAAGTCGTCCGGGTGCGCGGCCAGCGCGAGGCCGAGCAGGGCGCCGTCGAGCAGCGCCATGTTGGCGCCCTGCCCCACCGGCGGCATCAGGTGCGCAGGGTGACGTCTGGCGTCGACGGCCAGGTCAGGCCGACCGGAAGAGTGGCGATCGACCGCAGCAGGACCGTGTCGTCGCAGGCTGCGATCAGTGCGGTGAAGCGTGAGTCCCAGCCGGCGAACAGGTCGATCAGCCGCACCCGGGCGGCGGCTGGGTCGCCGAACGGGATGCCACTGACCGCGAACCAGTCCTCGGCGGTGTTGTAGAAGCCGAGGTAGATGCGTACGCGACCATCGCCGTTGCGCTGCGCCGACAGGGACTGTCCGTTGCCGAGCACCCAGTAGTTGCCGCGCCCAACCATCGCCGCGAGGTCGGGGTGGGTGCGGTCGATGTCGGGAATGCCGAGCTCAACGACGTTCTGGCCGGTGTGCGCTGGTCGGGCGTCGGTGAGCAGCGTGCGGACCCGGGAGTCCGCGCCGTCGGCGCCGACCAGCAGGTCATACGTCGCACTGCTGCCCTCGGCGAAGTGCAACAGGCCGTTGTCGGCGGATTCGAACGCGTGCCCCCAGCGCACCGCGTGTTCGGGGAGAGAGTCCAGCAGCAGGTTGCGCAGATCGGCACGGTCGACCTCAGGTCGCTCGAGCGGGGCATCGTCGGGCGTATCCTCCTGCAGCAGCAGGGTGCCGTCCGGCTCAAGAAGTCGCAGGTCCTGGCCTTCACGACGGGCAATCGCGTGGAACTGTTCGACCAGGCCGGCCTCGCGCATCGCCCGCTGCCCGGTCCCGGAGTGCAGATCAAGCATGCCGCCCTGACCGCGCGCCCCGCGCGACGGTTCCCGTTCGTACACGACGGCGTCGATGCCGTTCACGTGCAGCACGCGGGCCAGGGCCAGGCCGCCCAGTCCGGCTCCGACGATGGTGATGGTCATGGTTGCCTCCGATTCACCGTATTGCCTGTTCGTGGGACATCGACGTGGTGCGCGCGGGCCACGACCGGCGGGGCACCGAACGCGATCCCAGATGCGCCGATCGCCTCGGCCGACTCGGCGACCAGTTCGTTCAGCCGGGCGGTGAACTGCTCGGCAAGCCGACGGGAGTTGGCGAACACGATCGTCGACCAGCGCGCGAATCCGCTGCTCGACGTCCGGCCAGACGGACGACCGCCGCTCCGGTCCCGCCGCCGAGCCGGACACCTCGGCGGTGCCCTCCCCGAGGGTGGCCGTGTCCGCGACCGGGACTTCCACCCTCAGCCGGACCGATTGTCGGTTCGCCTGCCGCACGATCTTGACCGGCTGCTCGTCGGCGAGGAAGGTGCTCACCGACCCGACCGGCCGGACCGTCGCGGACAGGCCGATCCGCTGTGTCGGTTGGCCAAGCTCCGCGTCCAGCCGGGCAAGGGACAGGGCCAAATGCGCACCGCGCTTGGTGCCGGTCGCCGCGTGCACCTCGTCCGTGATCACTGTGCGCACCCCCAGTAGTGATTCGCGCGCGGTGGAACTGAGCAGCAGGAACAGCGACTCCGGTGAACAGGATGTCCGGCGGGTGCGTAGGAACGCCCTGCTCTCGCTGGCGGGAGTGTCGCCGGTGCGCGCTGCCGACCGTGAATCGCCGGCTCTGGCCGGCCGAGCCGGATGGAGGCCTGGGGGATGCAGGCCAGCAGCGCCCGCAGGTTGCGCTCGACGTCCACCGCCAGGGCCTTCAGCGGCGAGACGTAGCACCCGGCAGCGTGCCGGCGGATCCGTCGGCACCGGGTCGGTGGCCAGCCGGTGCGGTGCCCAGGGAGTCACGGCCGACGTCTTGCCGGAGCCGGTCAGCGCGACTACCAGCGCGTGCTGGCCGGCGGCAACGGCCAGCCAGGCGCCTCGCTGCGCCTCGGTGGGCGCGGCGAACGCGCCTGTGAACCATGCCCCGGCCGATCCGGCCGCCGTCTCCAAAGCTGGTCGCCGACGAGATCAGCGCATCGCCGCTCACTACGCCCCCGTCCTCGCCTGTCCCACCGTCAGTTTCCGGTCCGTTGATCAGCCGGTTCACCGGCGGAGCCGGGGCGCGAGCACCGTGCGCACGACCTTGGCCACGTTGCTCTCGGCGGATCCGCCCTCTTCTTCGGGTTCCGGTCCCAGCACACGCTGGATCTGCAGCAGCAGCTGGTTGGTCGACCGCCGGAGCGGGACGAACATGCCGGCCGCCGGCCCGACGCCCTGGATCGGGCCGCCGGACAGCTCGGTGACGTTCTTGGCGATCGTGACCGTTGTCGGGTCCCGCAGGATCAGGTGCACCTCATCGTTGACCAGCCGGATTTCCATCTTGCGCGCGGCGGCCTCCTCCGGGTTCGCGTCCGCGGTCGTCTCCGGATCCAGTTCGTCGATCTTGGCGGCGACCGCGTCCGGGTCGACGCCGAGTTCGCGCAGCACCCTGGCCGCCATGCTGTTCTCCGTCCGCAGCATCGCCTCAAGCAGGTGATGGCTGCCGACCGGTGCGCCACCGGCCAGCGCGCTGGCGGTGGACACGGCGTCCTCGGTGGCAGGTGTGCCGGCCGGCCATGGGCCGGCCGCGACGTCCTGCGATCCCTCCAATGACGCCAGCACCGCGGCACGGATCTTGCCGATCGGATTGATCCGCTCGGCAAGCACCTTCGCGCCGACGCCCTCACCTTCCCTGACCAGGGCGAGAAGGATGTGTTCCGTGCCGATGTAGGTGTGGTGCAGCTCCAGCGCCTCGCGCAGAGCGAGGTCCAGCGTCTTCTTCGCGCGCGGCGCGAACGGGATATGGCCGCTCCGCTCCTGCGTGCCAGGCTTGACCACCGCGGCGATATCGACCTGCGCTGTGTCCTTGTCGTACCCGAGCTGGTGCAGAACTTTCGCCGCCATGGTGTCCGGTGCGTCGAGCAGCCCCAACAGGATGTGCTCCGTGTCGATGTAGTTGTGCTTGAGCAGCCTCGCCTCCTCCTGAGCCGTGACGACCACCTTGCGGGCTTCCGCTGTGAACCTCTCAAATGGCATGGCTCTATGGTCGCAACCCTGTCAATACACTGTTATTGATAAGGTCACCGTGTTGAAGGGAGGGTGTGATGGAGACACCGTCGGACTGGGAGGACCGGCTCGCACGCTGGCAGAATGAGCTGGAGCTGTTCGAGCAGCTGGACGAGACACCCTGGGTCACGCTGGCCAAGGCGGAAGCCGAGACCGGCGTTTCCCGCTCGGCCCTGCGGTCCTGGTACCGCAACGGCGAGATCCAGTCCCGGCTGGTGGACGGCCCGAACGGGCCGCAGCGCCTGGTCCAGCTGGAAGCGGTGATCGAGCGCGCCGCCGCGTCACCGCGCATTCAGCGAAGGGCGGAACGGGAAGTCAGCCTGGAAGCCCAGGTCACCCTGCTACGGCACCGGGTTGACCAGCTTGAGCTACGGCTGGCCGCGCTGGAGCGGAAGTGACCGGGCGCCGACAGCACTGTGCCATCGGCCCGGAACGGTGCCAACGTCGCCGGATCCGCCTGCTCATCCACGACCGGGTGTACGGCCGGTCCAGCGGCGCCCAGTAGGGGAACGGGCCGGCACCGAGCTCAAAGTGGTCGGCCGGCACCACCGCGGTTCGTGCCGCGTACAGCATCACGGTGTTTCAGCTTCGCCTGCTCCAGCGTCGGCACACAAAGGCCACGCCCGGCGACCAGCCCGTCCGCGTCGGGGAAAACCACATCCGACGGGATCGACCGCAACTGCTGCTCGGCGGTGCTACCCACGAGCGCCTCGTTCGGGTACCGCGGCCGCCCGCCGAGCACGATCACGTCGACCTCCGGCGAATTGGCCGGCGCCATCGCCTCGGCGGGCGGTGGCACGATGATCGGCACGGACGCGCAACCGCCCTCGACGACGCCCGGACCTCAGGCTCCGGCGGCGACTGTAACCCCTCCTTGACGTTCTGTAGCCACCCGTGACCGGAAGCCACCGGTGGTCGGGCCACGGCATTCCATTGGCTGACCAATACAATGGGAGCGAGACGATTCCCCGGCCGGACTGCGGGGGGATGTGACCCATCCACGAGGAGGCGCGACAGTCATGCCGCAGGAATCCGATTCGGTACAGGGGAGAGAAGATGCGGTACCGACCGTCGCCGGCGCTCCGATGAGCGAGGCCCTCTTCCGAGCGGCCCGGGTGCATCGAATCCTGGCCGGAAGTCTGCTGCGTAACACCGGCCTGTATCCGGGCCAGGAACTACTGATGATGCAGTTGTGGGAGCGCGGCGAGCAGCGCCAAGCGGACCTGATCAAGACACTCGGCCTGGATCCGTCGACCGTCACCAAGATGCTCCAGCGCCTGGAACAGTCCGGCTTCGTCACCCGTAAGCCCTCTCCGAACGACCGACGGGCCGTCGTCGTGAGCGCCACCCGCGCAGGCCAGGCGCTGCGTGACCAGGTCAGGCAGGCATGGTGTGACCTGGAACAGGTCACCGCGGCCGGCTTCACCGGAGCGGAGTACCAGCAGGCCATGCAGGTACTGGCTCGGATCGAGGCGAACCTCACGACCCCGCCGCCCATCGCCGGCGCCGTCGGCGCCGACACCGCCAACAACACCTCCACCGCCTGACGCCGGACCGGCGCCCTTGAGGCCGACACCCCGGCGCGCATGCCGTCTCGCGCCCTTGCGGGCGCGGTAGTTCTCGTTGCCTTCCGCCGACTGTCCGACCTGGACCTTGGCCAGGTCGGACAGTCGAAGCCGGGACATGGCCGCCCCCGAATAGGTTCCTTGGTCAACCAATGTATAGCCATAAGCAATTAGTTGGTCGCCCATAGACTTGATCGAGCTGAGGCTATGAGTGCCGACCGCCTGAACGCCGCACTCGCGCCCCGCGAGACTCGACGACCGCCCGACGGCCGCGCGGCACGAGGGCCGGACCGCGGTCATCACGGGTGCTGACGCCGGGATCGGCCATGCCTACGCCTTCCGCCTGGCCGTCGAGGGTGCCGCCGTCGCGGCGCTGGACCGGACCGACGGCACCGCGGTCGTGAAGGAGATTCACGACGCGAGTGGCCGAGCGATCGCCGTGCGGGCCGATCTCACTGATCTATCCCAACCAGCCGTTCGAGTCGATCACGTGCGAACAGTGGCGTGCGGTGTTCACCCTCAACGTCGACGCCCTGTTCCACACGGCGAAGGCGTTCGTGCCGGGCATGCGTGAGCGGGGCTGGGGCCGGATCGTCAACATGACC
Source organism: Streptomyces sp. NPDC007896 (assembly GCF_042959425.1). Lineage (NCBI taxonomy): Bacteria > Bacillati > Actinomycetota > Actinomycetes > Kitasatosporales > Streptomycetaceae > Streptomyces > Streptomyces sp. NPDC007896. The sequence continues at coordinate 57,143 of NZ_JBIBKX010000024.1, forward strand.
TCGAACTCCGTCGGCTTGGTCATCCCGGGCTTCTCGCACTATGTGGCGAGCAAGATGGCCGCGATCGGTCTCACCCGGGGACTGGCCACCGACCTGGCGGACGCCGGCATCACCGTCAACGCCATCGCGCCCAGTCTGGTGCGGACGGCAACGACGGAGGCCGGGCCCGCGGAGCCGTTCGAGATGGTCCCACAGCTGCAGGCCATCCGGCGGGTGCAGGTCCCCGAGGACCTCACGGGCATGCTGTCGTTCCTCGTCTCCGACGACGCCGCGTTCATCACCGGCCAGACGCTCTTCGTCGACGGCGGGCTCATCCGGTCGTCATCACGGCAGGACGGACGACCTCGACGGCCGATGCCGTGCTCACGAGTACGGCACGGCCCCACGAGGTCAGCGCCTGCCGGGAGTCGCCTGTTTCGCATCTTTGGACGGCAAATCAAGCTGTCCAGTGAGGAAGTACGCCGGACGGGTCGGGACGTCGAGGGTAGGTGGCACGAGGTCGGTGCCCTTCGAAGCTCCTTGCTGTGCACGGTGATTGATGCTCCGCGCGAGGGCATGGAGCGCTTCGTCCCGTTCTGGTGCGTGGATGCGCTGAGCGTCGCGAACGTTAATTGGCCGACCAATGTACAGTGGGGAGAGATTGTTTGGTCGACCATGTTCTGGAGGGTCTCGTGACCACCGCATTTGAACCGCTCAGCCTCGGGGGCGTGCCCCTGAACAGCCGCATCGTGATGTCGCCGATGACGCGCAGCCGTGCCTACGGACCCGGCCAGGCCCCGACCGACGCGACGGCCGTCTACTACGCTCAGCGGGCGACGGCGGGCCTGATCATCTCCGAAGGCATCCAGCCCAGCGTGGTGGGGCAGGGCTACCCCAGCACCCCCGGCCTGCACAGCGACGCCCAGGTGCAAGCCTGGCGTCGGGTGACCGACGCTGTGCACGAGAAGGGCGGCGTGATCTTCGCCCAGCTCATGCACACGGGCCGCATCGGCCACCCCAGCCTGCTGCCCGACGGCCTGATCTCCGTGGCTCCCTCGGCGGTGGCCGCGGACACCAAGGTCTTCACCGCCGAAGGCCTGCAGCCCTGCGTCACCCCGAAGGAACTCACGCCGGCCGAGATCGAGCAGACGATCGCCGACTTCGTCTCCGCCGCCCGCAACGCGATCGCCGCGGGCTTCGACGGGGTCGAGATCCACGGCGCCAACGGCTATTTGATCCAGCAGTTCCTCTCCGACAACGCCAACCTCCGTACGGACGAGTGGGGCGGCACGACCCAAGGCCGTATCCGCTTCGGCGTGGAGGTGGCCAAGGCGGTGACCGAGGCGATCGGTGCCCACCGCGTCGGCTTCCGCATCTCGCCCGGAAACCCCTTCAACGACATCGTCGAGAGCGACCTGCCGGTCCTCTACGGCGAGCTGCTGACGACGCTCTCCCCGCTGGGCCTGGCCTACGTCCACCTCATGGAGGGCCCGGACCGTGAGCTGACCCTCCAGCTGCGCAAGCTGTGGCAGGGCACGTTCATCCTGAACCCCTTCACACACCCGAACCCCACCGGCCTGGAGGCGCTGAGCCTGGTCGAAGACGGCACCACCGACGCGGTGTCGTTCGGCGCGCTCTTCATCTCCAACCCGGACCTGCCGCGCCGGCTCCAGCAGGGCGGCCCGTTCACTTCGCCCGACCCCGCGACGTTCTACGGTGGTGATGAGCGCGGCTACACGGACTACCCGACCCTCTACTAGGCGCTGCGTGCCGGACCCGGAGCGCGATCCGGGCCGTTCAGCGCAATGACCCCAACGGCGCCGAGGCGGTACAGCCGGGATGTGGCCGTATCACCTCGGGCCGCCACAGGGAGCGGGCACGCAGGCGTCCGTTCCGGTCTCCCCCCGCATCACCCCCACACCAGACGGAGTGGAACAACCATGGGAAAGCTCACTGGCAAAGTAGCCCTCGTCACCGGAGCCGGTCGCGGCATCGGCAAAGCCGTCGCCGAACGACTCGCGCAGGACGGTGCGACGGTCGCGATCAACTACCGCAGCAGCGTGGCAGATGCCGAACAGTTGGTCGCGGAGCTCAAGAAGAACGGCACCGACGCGATCGCGCTCCAGGCGGACGTCTCCGACCCGGAGCAGACCGGACGCCTCGTCGACCAGGTCGTCGAGCATTACGGCAAGTTGGACATCCTGGTGAGCAACGCGGGGATCGAACACTTCGGCCGCCTCGACGAGATCACGCCGGAGGACTTCGACCGGGTCTTCTCCGTCAACACCCGCGGCCAGCTCTTCGCCGTCCAGCATGCGGCTCGTCACCTTCCCGACGGCGGACGGATCGTGCTCACCTCGTCGGTCAGCGCCACCCGTGCGATCTTCCACCACACGCTGTACGCCGCCAGCAAGGGCGCGGTGAACAGCATGGTGCTCAACCTGTCACCGGAGCTCGGCGCACGCGGCATCACGATCAACGCCATCGCCCCCGGCGGAACCGCCACCGACATGGCCGACACCCACGCCCTGAGCTACAAGCACCCGCTCCTCGACGTCTCGATGGATGCCTGGGAGAAGATGCACGGCGCCCTGGGCCGCCTGGCCCGCCCTGAGGAGATCGCGGCCGTCACCGCGTTCCTCGTCTCCGACGACGCCTCCTACATCACGGGCCGCACCATCGAGGCGGACGGCGGCTTCTTCTAGACAGGCCCTGGGCGAGCCACGCACGGACGGCATCACTCCACCCGGCTGTGTGTCAGGCGGCGGAAGGGATGACGAACGTCCACTCCGCCGCCTGCCGTGCGTATGTGTACGGCGCCGGGCGCGTGTGCCCGGCTTCTGCGTGGATGGAGTCCTCCGCCCTTCCGACCTCCGCTGCGAGCTGCAGGAAGGGGCGCCGGCTGCCCACCGGAGTCTGCGAAGGCCTGGGGCCGACGGCCCCAGCGCCCGCGATGGGCTGTCCCCCGTGGGCCCGTGGGCTCCTATCTGCCGAGCCTCCTCGTGGACGGTCGCCTTCCCGGCGGCCCAGCCGACAAGCCATCCCATCCGCCTTTGCATTGGCCGACCACATTTGGTGCCCCGGGCCACCCCGTCGGCAAGGGCCCGTAGAGCCTCCCCGCAGCCAGAGGCGTCGTCGCAGGGTCCACACGGGGCCCTGCGCGAGAGTTCCGATCCCGTGACGCGCCACCCCCTCCGTGATGCGCGGGACGGGCGTGAAGCGCACGATGGCTGGGTGGCGGGGTTGCGCGGTGGCGCCTGGTGAGGTCGGAACCGACTTGTGGATCCGCTGGGGAATAGCTCCGCGATGGCGTACGCTGACGACAAAGATTGGTCGGCCAAGTAATTGCATCGATCGCACCGACGCCCGGGATCGCCGGGACCACCGATCGCCGGAACCGCCAACCAATCTGCACGTAGCGCAGCACCCCACACCCCCGGAAGAGGTCTCCTCATGCCCGCTCAGCCGTTCACCGCCGACAACACCGCGATGCTCCTGATCGACCACCAGGTCGGCACCATGGGCTGGGTCACCTCCATCTCCTTCGACGAGATGAAGGCCAACGCCCTCGCCCTCGCCAAGGCCGCCAGGGCCCTGGACATCCCCCTGGTCCTGACCTCCTCCATGGAGGAATACGCCCAGGGCCCCCTCCTCCCCGAACTGAAGGACATCGCGCCCGAGGAGTTCGGCGCCCGCGTCCAGCGCCAGGGCGTCGTCAACGCCTTCGACGACGAACACTTCGCCGCCGCCGTCAAGGCCACCGGCCGCACCAACCTCATCATCGCCGGCGTCACCAACGACGTCTGCACCGTCTACCCCACCCTCACCGCCCTCGCCGCCGGCAACCAGGTCCAGGTCGTCGCCGACGCCGGCGGCTCCCCCTCCAAGACCGCCGACGACATCTCCATCCGCCGCATGGACAAGGCCGGCGCCACCATCACCTCCACCAACCAGCTCCTCGCCGAACTCGCCCAGAACTGGACCACCCCGAACGGCAGCAAGATCATCAACATCCTCATGGAACTCCTCCCCCAGAACTGAACCCAGCCCGACGAAACGGCAGGCGGGGTCCGGGGAAGCCAAGCCCGCACCCCGCCTCGCACCCTCGCCTGCCCAGCACCCCACGCCGCGCCCCAGCGCCGGCGGCATCGGAACCCATCGGAAAGTAGAAGTGATGAGCACCACCCCGCAGACCCCGAACCAACCGGCCTTCGACGACGACCTCCCCGAGGGCTTCACACGGGTCGTCCGAGAAGCGAACGGCACGCTGATACACAGCGTCGTGGGCGGCGCGGGCGAACCCGTCGTGCTGCTGCACGGCTGGCCGCAGACGTGGCGTGAGTGGCGGTACATGCTGCGGCCCCTCGCCGACCTGGGGTACACCGTCGTCGCTCCCGACCTGCGCGGTACGGGTGGTTCGGCGGTCACGGAGGCCGGCTACGACAAGGACAACCAGGCACGCGACGTGCACGAGCTGCTCCAGTCCCTGGGACTGACCGGTCCGGTCCGCATGGTCGGGCACGACATCGGCGGCATGGTCGCCTTCTCCTACGCCCGTCTGTACCCCGAGCAGGTGCACAAGCTGGCCCTGGTGGACCTTGCCGTCCCCGGGTACGGCTTGGAGGAGATCATGGACCCGGCGTCGGGCGGCCTCTTCCACTTCGGGCTCTTCATGACCCCCGAGGCGCCGGAACTGCTGTTCCGCGGCAACGAAAAGGCCTTCCTGACCTGGTGGTTCGCGAAGATGGCGGCCAACCCCAAGGCCTTCCCACCGGAGGAGGTCGACACCATAGCCGCGTCCCTGCGCGGCCCGGACGCCCTGCGCGGCGGCTTCGAGCACTACCGCACGCTGCTTCAGGACGGCCGGGACAACCGGGCCTGGGGTGAGGCCGGCGGCGTCCTGACGATGCCCGCACTGGCCGTCGGCGGTGAGTACAGCGTCGGGAGCTACCTGGCGCAGACCCTGCGCCCCGTCGTGCCCGACGTGAAGGAAGCGGTGATCGCCGGCAGCGGTCACTACATCCCCGACGAGCTCCCCGAAGACCTCCTCGCCGTGCTCACCCCGTTCCTGGCATAGGCCCGAGCGAACGCAGCGACCCCAACCCACATCCCCGTCGGCCACCGTCATGGGTGGCCGAGACAACGAAGGCTTGCACCGTGTCCATGGCATTCCTGGCCCAGCCCGAACAACAGCAGACACTCGAATGGCTCGACGGCGGCACGTTCTCCGTCCTCCTCGACAGCCAGGCCACGGAGGGGAAGCTCACCGTAGGAAGGTTCGACGTCGCCAAGGGGGAGGCGCCGCCCTTCCACATGCACACCCGCGAAGACGAGATCTTCATGCTCATCAAGGGCGAGGCGTTGCTCTGGCTCGGAGAGGAGCGGATGGAGCTGTCCGAGGGTGGCATCGTCTACCTGCCCAAGAACATTCCGCACGGCTACCGCATCACCTCGGACACCGCCGACCTCCTGATGATCACCACACCCGGCGGCATCGAGGGCATGTTCCGGCAGGCCGGCCGCGATGTCACCGCCCCCCGACCCAAGGACTTCGCCATCACGCCCGAGAGGCTGGCCGAGGCCGCCGAACAGTACGGACAGATCATCCTGGGCCCGCCGCGGTGACGAGCCGCTTGCACCCGCCGCGGTGACGAGGCGCTTGCACCGTACCGGCCACGCGCCGGCGGCGCCGTCTCGCCCGCTCCGGAGGCGTCTCGAACGACGTCTGGCTCTGATCGGGGAGTCCTGACCTCCGACCCCGCTCAGGTGCTCAGCTCCGGCATGCCTGTCCGGGCGCAGATCCGGTCGCCGCCGTTGCCCCACTGGGTGCCGATGACCTCGGGCAGGCCGGGCACGAGGACCTTGGCGGGCGACTTGACCATGAGCCATGTCGTAACGGGAGAGCCTGCGTCGGGAAATACCGCGTTCGCGATGACCGTCTTCTCCTGGACGGCGCCTCCGGCGTCGATGTGGTCGACGGACAAGACCCGGCGCCTCTTCGCGTACAGCGCGATGCCGCGTACCACGTGGAGTGTGGTCACCCGGGTCAGGCCGGTGGCTTCCGCCACGGCTCGGTGAAGCGACCCGCATGGAGATCGCCCGATGGCACCGACCGGTCCGCGCTCGACCTCGCGGTCCGCCTGGAAGCAGGCATGCCGAACGCCGCGCCGCGCGTCGGCGTGGAGGACCGGGCCTGCAGCCGATCAGCCGGACGGCCCGCCCCTCGGCGAAACCCTCGCTCACGCGCCGCACGTGATGACCCGGTTCCTCGATCCCGAACCTTCTGCGGCTCCCGGCCGGAAGCGGTGATCCACTTTGCGACAACAGGCCCCGACCCGGGCCACGGCCGGGACCTGTCCCTACGACGCGCGGAGGGGCGGGATCACGCCCGCCCAGCCCCAGCGGTCCGTCGCAGATGTGCCCACAACCGTTCCAGCAGCGGTGGGGCGGCCGTGCGCCACGCCGTGATCTCCTCGGGGCTCAGCGTCGTCACCGGACCGGCGCCGTGCGCCGCGAGGTGCACCCGGCACGCGGCGTCGAGCAGCCACATGCGCGCCACGGCCTGCCCGGGGGCGGTCCCGGTGGTGATGCCCCCGTTGCCGCGCAGCACGAGCGCGTCGGACGCGCCGAGCGTGCGGGCCGCGTGCTCGGCACGTTCGGCGGAGCGCAGCAGCTGGGCATCGTCGTGCACCGGGATCGAGGCACCCAGCCACGCGGCCTGGCCGTGCAGCGGGGTGATCCGGTCGGTGACGGCACCGGCGGCGAGGACGGCTTCGGGCTGGGCCCGCGCGACCGCCGTGACGTCGGGTCGCGCGCGATACACCGCCAGGTGCCCCCATGCTTCGGGCGGCGTCCCGGCGGGCAGGGCGTCGGCTGTCAGGGGGACCTCGATCAACTCGCCCGGGACGACCAGGTCCAGCTCCTTCGGCGGCGTGATGAGCATGCTCCCGCCCTCGCGCACCGACACGTGTCCGAACGCCGTGACCAGCCCGAGGCCGGCCAGTACGTGCGCGGACTCGACCAGCTCGCCGACCACCGGAGCGGCACCGGCTGCCGAAGCCCTCTCTCCCACCGTGCTCATGACCGGATGAGCCCGCCGTCGACGAAGAGCGTCTGGCCGGTGATGAACGCGGCGTCGTCGGAGACGAGGAACGACAGCATGCCCGTGAGGTCCTCGGGGACCTGCACCCGCCGGATGGCCTGCAGCTGTGGGACCATCTCGAACGGCTCCGCGGGCCCGGCCTCCGTCGTTGCCGTCCGCACCAGACTGGGCGCGATGGCGTTGACGGTGATGCCGGCGTCCGCCAGGTCGGTGGCCAGTCCCCGGGTGAGACCGATCGCGGCCATCTTGCTCGCCACATAGTGCGAGAAGCCCGGGATGACCATGCCGACGGAGTTCGAGGTCATGTTGACGATCCGGCCCCAGCCCCGCTCACGCATGCCCGGCACGAACGCCTTCGCCGTGTGGAACAGGGCGTCGACGTTGAGGGTGAACACCGCACGCCACTGTTCGAACGTGATCGACTCGAACGGCTGGTTGGGATAGATACCGGCGTTGTTGACCAGGATGTCGGCCGCTCCGAGCCGCTCCGCGACCTCCTCCTGGGCGGCCGCCACACTAGCGGCATCGGCGAGGTCGACGTGCACGGCGATCGCCCGGCCACCCGCGTCATGGATCTCCTTGACGACCGGGGTGGCGTCGGCCCGGTCGAGCACCGCGACGGCGGCGCCCTCGGCGGCCAGCCGGACGGCATAGGCACGGCCTATCCCGGCGGCAGCACCCGTGATGACCGCGGTCCGGCCCTCGTGCCGCCCGGTCATCGGGCGGTAGTTGATGCGGTCCGACATGGCGGCTCCTTGGCCTGGAAGTGTATGCAGATAGGGGATGTCACGAGGCGTCGCCGACCATGGGCGAGGGCAGCTGCGGCTGGGTCGACGGGCGGTTCACCGGCCCCCGCCACATGTCGAGTGACTCGGGCCGGGCGGAGTCGAAGGTCCGCACCCGCCACGTGTCCTCGTCGATCGGCCGGCCTCCGGTGGCGTACTCGTACGTGATGCCCTCGGGGCCGCGGAAGTAGAGGAACACCGAGCCGGACGTGGGGTGTTTGCCCGGCCCCATCACGATGTCGACCCCGTTGTCGCGCAGGAAGTGCCAGTTGCGGAAGATGTCGTCGAGCGTGGCCGTCTGGAAGTTCACATGGCACAGCCCGGGGCCGTCGCCGCGGAACACCGCCAGCTTGTGATGGACCTGGTCGATGCGCATGAGGCAGGCGTTGTCGTCGATCCAGTCCGACACGCGGGCGTTGAACGTGGTGGACCAGAACCGGTGGGCCTCCCGGACGTCGGGCGCGTCGAAGCACATGTGGCCGAATTCGCTGATCCCCGAGGACGGGCGGGTCAGCCGCACCGGCTCGGCCATCGTCTCCTGGCCCGTCACCAGCTCGACGCGGTTGCCGAAGGGGTCGTCGAACGCGATGAACCGGGTGACGTGCCGCGAGCGGGCCGCGTCGGCGTCGCCGCGCGCGACCCGGAACCCGCGCTGCTCCAACTCGGTCTCGGCCAGGGCGAGCGCGTCCTCGTCGGCCACGGTGAAGGCGGAGGCGATCACCCCCGAGGGTCCCTCGACCAGGGCCAGGCTGTGGTGCCGGCCGTCGGCCCGCAGGTGCGCGACCCCGAGCTCCCCGGTGTCGACCCGCTGCAGACCCACGATCTCGGTCGCGAAGTGCGTCGCCTTCTCGAGGTCGGCGGCGCCGGAACGTACGTATGCGATGTCAGTGAGCGTGATCACGAGTGGGGCCTCTCGTCGTAACTGTCGGAGCTGTAGCCGAAGTAGCCGCGTTCGATCGTCTCGGCGGGCCAGCTGTCGCACACCGCTCCGGTGAGCTGGGTCCGCAGGCAGCGTGAGGCCGTGCACGGACAACTCCGTACGGCGTCGAGCGCGCCGCCGGCCACCTTGTGCGGCCAGTCCGGGTCGGTGAACAGCGGTCGTGCCAGTGCGATCGCGGCGGCCTGCCCCTGCTGGAGCACGCTTTCGGCGGCGTGCGGGTCGCTGAGCCCGCCGCCCACCACGACCGGGATTCGGGTGGCCTGCGCCAGCGCCGTGTTGTCGGCGACCGCGTAGCCCTGCCGGTCCATGAGCCCGGCGTTGGCGGGCAGTCGCATCGTCTCGAAGGTGGTGGGGACGCCGAACAGGAAGTCCACGCCCTCGGTCTCCAGCAACGGGGCGAGCCGGACGGCGTCGTCGAGCGTCCAGCCGCCCTCGACGCGTTCGTCGCTCATCAGATGGACGCCGACGACGAAGTCCGGGCCGGTGCGGCGCACCACCTCGCGCATGGTTTCCCGTGCGAAGCGCACGCGCCCGTCGAAGTCGCCGCCCCAGCCGTCGGTGCGCCGGTTCATCCGGGGCGAGAGGAATTCGGAGATGAGGAATCCCTGCGCGGCGTGCACACCGACGCCGTCGAAGCCCGCGCGCTCGCACAGCTCTGCGGCCCGGCCGAACGCCGCGATCGTCTCCTCGATCTCCTCGGGGGTGATCTCCTGCGGAGTGACCGTGCGGCCGGGCGTGAGCTCGAACGGCACCGCCGAGGGAGCCAGCCGTCGGCGGCTTACATAGACGTCCCAGGGGCCTGCGTAACGGCCGGCGTGCACGAGCTGGACCATCGCGAGCGCGCCGTGCCGGTGGATCTCATCGGCCAGCTGACGCAGACCGGGCAGTCGCCGCTCGTCGTCCACCAGGGTCTGTAGCGGCATCTGCCGCCCGGAGACGTTGACGGCGAAGTTCTCGGTGATCACCACGCCGACACCGCCTTGCGCACGGCGGGCGTAGTGCTCCACCTGCGGACGCGTGACGAAGCCGTCGGCATCGCCGTAGCAGACCGACATCGGCCCGTGGACGATGCGATTCCGTGCGGTCCGGTGGCCCAGCCGCAGGGGTGTGAACAGTGAGGCGAAGACCGTGTCGTTCTTCCGCAGCTCCGGGACACTCGTCATCTCGGCTCCTCCATGTGCGGCACGTCGATGTGCGGCACGTCGCGGTGGGACATCCCCGTGCTGGCATCGGCGGCCGGCCTGACGGGGTCTTGACCGGCCCGGTGGCGGGCCGCGTTCGGCATCCCCGTCTCGCAGTACGGCGTCAACGCCGCCGTGACCACTCGGCAACGGGAAGTGCGTGCTTCAGAGAGCCGAACCAGCCGGCCGCCCCGGCTTCACTCGGCTATCTGGAAGTCAGAGTGCATACACTTTCCGGGGATGTCAACGCCTTGACCGGGCGGGGCGAAAGTGTACACACTTCGAGAGGCAGAGGTCGGGCATCAGAAAGCCGTACACAAAACGCCTCTGGTCGCGTACTCCACCGAAGACGCCCTCAGGACCGCGTTCGACGCGGATTCCGGTGAGACGGCAGCGAGCAACGAGGTGATGGATGGATACGGAAACACGGTCGGAAGCGGCGCGGAACCTGCTCGGCGCCCACCGCACCGGAGAGCCGATCGACCCCCTGACCGAAAGTTTTCCGGGCCTGGACGTGGACGACGCGTACGCGATCCAGACGGCACAGGCCGAGCAGTGGGTGCGCGACGGTGCGGTGGTCAAGGGCCACAAGGTGGGACTGACCTCGCCGGCCATGCAGCGCCAACTCGGCGTTGACCAGCCCGACTTCGGCCACCTGATGGACACGATGTTCCACCTCGAGTCTCAGCCGATCGACCCGTCGGCGTTCCTGGCGCCGCGCGTGGAGCCCGAGATCGCGTTCGTACTGGGAAAGCCGCTGAGCGGCCCCGGGGTCACCGTGGCCGAGGCCGCGGCGGCGGTCGAGTTCGTGATGCCGGCGCTGGAGATCATCGACTCCCGTATCCGGGACTGGAAGATCAAGCTCGTCGACACGATCGCGGACAACGCGTCCTCGGGCGGCGTGGTGCTGGGCAGCACGGCGCTGCCGCTGTCCCAGGTGGACCTCCGTCGCGCGGGAGGTGTGCTGTACCGCAACGGCGAGATCGTGGGCACGGGCGCCCTGGGCGTGGTGCTGGGCTCCCCGTTGAACGCCCTCGTGTGGCTGGCCAACACACTCGGCGCCCGGGGGGTGACGCTGCGGGCGGGCCAGGTGGTGCTGCCCGGTTCGATCACCGCGGCTGTCCCCGTGGCCGCGGGTGACGTGGTGACGGCGACGTTCGCCGGCCTCGGCTCGGTGACGGCCCGGTTCTCCAAGGAAGGCGCGAGGGCGGTCGCATGAAGACAGCGAATCCAACGGCAGGCAATGAGATGGCAGGGAATCCAGTGGCAGGGAATTGGCGATGAAGACGACGGCGGCCATCGTGGGGCCAGGCAACATCGGCACCGACCTGCTCGCGAAACTGCGGCGCAGCGAGCACGTCGAGGTGCGCTACATGGTGGGGGTCGACCCCACCAGTGACGGATTGGCCAGGGCCGCGAAACTGGGCGTGGAGACCTCCGCCGAGGGCGTGGACTGGCTGCTGCGGCAGCCCGAGAAGCCGGATGTGGTGTTCGAGGCCACGAGCGCGAAGGCGCACGCCGCGAACGCCCCGCGGTATGCCGAGGCGGGGATCCGCGCAGTGGACCTGACGCCGGCGGCGGTGGGACCGTTCGTGTGCCCGCCGGTCAACCTGCCCGCCCACCTCGACGCCCCGAACGTCAACATGATCACCTGCGGCGGACAGGCGACGATCCCGATCGTGCACGCCGTGTCACGCGTGACGGAGGTGCCGTACGCGGAGATCGTGGCGTCGATCGCCTCGCGCTCGGCGGGCCCTGGCACGCGGGCGAACCTCGACGAGTTCGCCGAGACCACGTCCAGGGCGATCGCCGAGATCGGCGGTGCGGCACGCGGCAAAGCCATCATCATCCTCAACCCGGCCGCTCCCCCGGTGATCATGCGGGACACCGTCTTCTGCGCCATCGATCCGGACGCGGACCGGGACGCCATCACCGAGTCGGTCCACCGCATGGTGGACGAGGTCCAGAAGTACGTCCCCGGCTACATGCTCCGCTCCGACCCGCAGTTCGACGATCCCCGCGAGGGCTGGAACGGCAGGGCCCGGGTGGGTGTGTTCCTGGAGGTGCGCGGAGCCGGAGACCATCTGCCGCCGTGGGCGGGCAACTTGGACATCATGACCGCGGCCGCCGCCCGGGTGGGCGAGCTGCTGGCGAAGACGAAGGCACAGACCGAGGCGGTGGCCCGATGAGCGAGCAGATCGACGTCCGGATCACCGACACCACGCTGCGCGACGGCAGCCACGCCATGTCGCACCGCTTCGCCGAGAAGCAGGTGCGCGATGTGGTGCGGGCGCTGGACGCGTCCGGCGTGCAGGTGATCGAGGTGAGCCACGGCGACGGCCTTGGCGGATCGAGCTTCAACTACGGGTTCTCCGCCGAGGACGAGATCAAACTGGTGGCGGCGGCCGTCGACGAGGCCGAACGGGCCCGTATCGCCGTGCTGTTGCTGCCGGGCCTGGGAACCATCGAGAACCTGAAGCAGGCCCACGAGGCAGGCGCACAGGTGGCGCGCATCGCGACCCACTGCACCGAGGCGGACGTGTCCCTCCAGCAGTTCGGCGCCGCACGCGAACTCGGCATGGAGACCGTCGGCTTCCTGATGCTGTCGCACATGATCACCCCGAAGGAACTGGCGGCGCAGGCACGGATCATGGTCGACGCCGGATGCCAGTGCGTGTACGTGGTCGACTCGGCGGGGGCGCTGCTGCCCGATGACGCCCGCTCCCGGGTCGAGGCGCTGGTCGCGGAGATAGGCGGCGAGGCCCAGGTCGGCCTGCACGGTCACCAGAACCTGTGCCTGGGCGTGGCGAACTCGCTCGTGGCCTACCAGGCGGGCGCGCGGCAGATCGACGGCACGCTGTGCGCGCTCGGCGCCGGTGCGGGCAACTCGCCGACCGAGGTGCTCGCGGCGGCGTTCGCGAAGATGGGCGTCCGCACCGGACTGGATGTGCCGGGGCTGCTCGAAGCCGCGGCGGAGGTGGCGCTGCCGTTCATCTCCCGGCTCCCCTGGGCGGGTCGCAACGCGATCGTGCAGGGCTACGCCGGTGTGTACTCCTCGTTCCTGCTGCACGCCGAACGCGCGGCGGAGCGGTACGGCGTACCCGCGCACGAGATCCTCCAGCGCGTGGGCGAGGCCGGCTATGTCGGCGGCCAGGAAGACATGATCATCGACATCGCGATTCACCTCGCGGCGGCGGAGCGGGAGACGGCGGCATGACCGTGACCGAGTGGAACGTGGAGCGGGCCGCGACGGTGCTCGCGGACGCCGAGGCCGGGCGAACCGACCGTGGGCCCCTCACCGACGAGTGGCCCGAACTGGACCTGGCGACGGGCTACCAGGTGCAGGACGAGATCCTGCGCCGCAAGCTCGACGCGGGCGAGACCATCGTCGGCGTGAAGCTGGGCCTGACGTCACGGGCGAAGCAGCAGCGGATGGGCATCGACTCGCCGCTGACGGGGTGGCTGACCGACGGGATGGTACTCCCGGCCGGCACGCCGCTGGTCACCGGCGAGCTGATCCATCCGCGCGTCGAGCCGGAGATCGTGTTCGTCCTCGGTGAGCGGCTGAGCGGTCCGGCCGTGACCGCGGCCCGCGCGATGGAGGCCGTGTCGCACGTGTACGCCGGTCTCGAAGTGATCGACAGCCGGTACACCGACTTCCGGTTCAGGCTGCCCGACGTGGTGGCCGACAACGCCTCCTCGTCCCGGTTCGTCATCGGTTCGGTGGCGCGCAAGCCGGAGGAGCTGGACCTGGCGCTGGAGGCATGCCTGCTGGAGGTCGACGGCGAGGTGGTCGACTCCGCCACCGGCGCGGCCGTACAGGGACACCCCGCCGAGGCGCTGGCACTCGCGGCGAACGCGCTGGCCGAGCGCGGGCTGGCCCTGGAGGCGGGGTGGCTGGTGCTCACCGGCGGCATGACGGACGCGGTGTTCACCCGTCCCGGCAGCTCGATCGCCGCCCATTTCACCAACCTCGGTTCCGTGCTGATCGGATGTGAGTGACATGCCGCTGGTGGAGATCACGCTGACCGAGGGCCGTGCTCCGGAACGGCTCCGGGCCCTGATGGCAGAGGTGCACCAGGCCGTCCACAAGGCGCTCGACGTGCCGGAAGCCTCCATTCGCGTGGTGGTGCGCGAGGTGCCGACCACGCACTGGTCCGCAGGCGGCCAGACACTCGCCGAGCGCGCCGCCGCGGCCATGACCGAGACCGGGATCAAGACCGCGGTCGAGACCGCGAACACCAGGAGCTGAACCGTGGAATTCTTCGGCCACGTCATCGACGGCAAGGAGACCGAGTCGGAGTCCGGCTCGACGTTCACATCGATCGACCCCTACATCCGCGAGCCGTGGGCGGAGGTGGCGCTGGGCGACAAGGCCGACGCCGACCGCGCGGTGGAGGCGGCCCGCAAGGCGTTCGACTCGGGGCCGTGGCCCCGGATGGGACACGGCGAACGCGGGAGGGTCCTGCACCGGTTGGCGGATCTGATCGAGCAGAACGCCGACGAGCTGGGCATGGCCGACACCCGGGACATGGGCAAGCCGATCACCCAGTCGCGGGGCAACGACGTGCCGCGCGCGGCGTCGAACTTCCGTTTCTTCGCCGACCACGCACGCCTGTCCACGGCGGACACCCTGCCGATGGACACCGGTCACCACGCCTACACCCGCTTCGAAGCAGCCGGGGTCGTGGCGGCCATCGCGCCGTGGAACTTCCCCCTGATGCTGGAGACCTGGAAGATCGCGCCCGCCCTGGCGTGGGGCAACACCGTGGTGCTCAAGCCCGCCGAGGACACCCCTGCCTCCGCGACGATCCTCGCGAGGCTGGCCCTGGAGGCCGGGATGCCTCCGGGCGTGTTCAACGTCGTCCACGGGTACGGTCCCAACTCCGCGGGCCAGGCGCTGAGCGAGAACCCGTCCGTGGACCGCATCACCTTCACCGGCGAGTCCGGCACCGGCCGGATCATCGCGGCCGCCGGGGCACGCAACCTCACCCCGGTGAGTCTGGAGCTGGGCGGCAAAGGCGCCAACGTGGTGTTCGCCGATGCAGACCTCGACACCGCCGTCGAGTGGTCCATCAAGGCCGTCTTCACCAACGCCGGCCAGGTCTGCCTCGCCGGCTCCCGGATCTACGTACAGCGTCACGTTTACGACGAGTTCCTGCGACGGTTCACGGCGGCGGCCGACGCGCTGGTGATCGGTGACCCGAAGCAGGCGTCGACCGATATCGGCCCGCTGGCCTCGCAGGAGCACCACCAGAAGGTGCGCGGATACGTCGACAGTGTGGAAGCCGAGGGCGGCACCGTCGTCACCGGCGGACCGGGCGAGGGCTGGATCGTCAGGCCGACCGTCGTCACCGGTCTCGGCCAGCACTCCCGGCACGCCCGGGAGGAGATCTTCGGGCCGCTCGTGGTGCTCATCCCGTTCGACACCGAGGAGGAGGTCGTCGGGCTGGCCAACGACAGCCGCTACGGGCTGAACGCGATGCTCTTCACCGAGAACCTGCACCGCGCCCACCGGGTCTCCGCCGCGCTGCGCGCCGGAACCGTCTGGGTGAACTGCTTCTTCATCCGCGACCTGCGCGCACCCTTCGGCGGGGCCGGCGACTCCGGCATCGGGCGCGAGGGCGGGAACTTCAGCCGCGAGTTCTTCACCGAGCCCAAGGCCGTCGTGATGCAGATCCGGCCCGAGAGCTGAACCGTTCCGCGCGGGTGGCTCGTTCAGATCGCCGGCAGGAAGGGATGCCTGGGCTCCAGGCCCCTCCCTGTGTGCACGCGACGAGTTCTCCGCCCGAGTCGCACATCGCATGTGTCCCACTCCCCTGCCGCCGATGCGCCGCAGGTCCACCGGAACATCGCGACGCTGCTCGCGTTCCAGCAGCAGTTCGTCGAGGGCGGCGACGCCTCCATCGTCGGCACGTCCGGAGTGGGACCGACTCTGGCGCTGAGGCCGGCCCTGGACTGATCCACAGAAACGAGGAGCGACAACACATGAGCTCGATCGAGATCCGCGTCGGCAATGAGCCGACGACCACTATCATCAACCGGTTTACCGTCAAGCCCGATGACCAGGACGAACTCGTCCGGATCGAGGTCGACGGCATGTCGAGGATCGCGAGCCGGATGCCGGGGTTCGTGCGCGGCAGCATCCACCGCAGCCTCGACGGGACCAGCGTCGTGAACTACGTCCACTGGGCGGACGGCGATGCATGGCGGCGCGCCCACGAGCTGGGGGCCCAGGACCCGGAGTACCGGCAGCACATGGAGGCGGTCCGGCGCATCGCCACGGCCGAGCCGCGTTCGTACGAGGTCGTGGCGATCGTGGACGGGGACGCCACTTGAGCGAAGCGCTGGTCGCCAGAGCATCGCGCGGTATCGGCCCCGCGATCGCGCCGCGCACAACGACGCCTGCGATCTGGGCCGAGTTCGCCATGCCTGCCTCGATCGCCTGGTCGTGATGGACCAGCACTCGAACTTCTCCATCACTGTTCGTGGGCACGAGACTGTGCTGGTCCGCGTGCGGAGCGCGTCTTGACCGGTCGGGTACCGACGCGCTCCTGTCCCGCAGCGGCCGGACACGCTCCGGTCAGCGGGTGGCGATGAGCTCGAGCGTGTCGATCACGCGGTTCGAGAAGCCCCACTCGTTGTCGTACCAGGCCACCACCTTCACGTGCCTGCCGTCGACCCGGGTGAGGGCCGAGTCGAAGATCGACGAGGCCGGATTGCCCGTGATGTCGGAGGACACGAGCGGGAAGTCCGAGTACTCGAGGATGCCGGCGAGCGGCCCGTCCGCCGCGGCGCGGTACGCCGTCAGCACGTCGTCGCGCGTCACGTCACGAGCGACGGTCGTGTTGAGCTCGACAATCGAGCCCACCGGAACCGGCACCCGGATCGAGTCGCCCGACAGCTTGCCGGCCAGGTTCGGCAGCACGAGGCCGATCGCCTTGGCGGCGCCCGTCGTGGTCGGCACGATGTTGACGGCGGCAGCTCGGGCGCGACGGGCGTCGCGATGCGGACCATCCAGCAGGTTCTGCTCCTGCGTGTAGGCGTGCACCGTCGTCATGAAGCCGTGCTCAATGCCGGCGAGCTCGTCGAGCACCGCGGCCAGCGGTGCGAGCGCGTTGGTGGTGCACGAGGCGTTCGAGACGATCGTGTGCACGGTCGGGTCGTACGTGTCGCTGTTGACCCCGAACGCCAGCGTGACATCAGCGCCGTCCGACGGCGCGCTGACCAGCACCTTCTTCGCGCCCGCATCGAGGTGGGCGCGGGCAGCCTCGGCCGACGTGAAGCGGCCGGTCGCTTCGAGGACGATGTCGACACCGAGTTCGGCCCACGGCAGCTTCGCCGGTTCACGCTCGGCGAGCACCTTGATGCGACGGCCATCGACGACGAGGGCGTCCCCATCGACGGTCACCGGGCGCCCGAGCCGACCGGCCGTCGTGTCGTAGGCGAGCAGTCGCGCGAGGGCGGCGGGCTCCGTGAGGTCGTTGACGGCCACGACCTCGAGGGTGCTGTCGCGTTCGAGCAGTGCGCGCAGCACGTTGCGTCCGATGCGGCCGAATCCGTTGATGGCGATGCGAGTCATAAGTGCTGTCCCTTCGGTTCGCCACCAAGGTTCGCTCGCGGCACCCACCGGTGACAGTGGCGGGATCGCCACGGTTCAAAAGGATCGCGCCAGGTGCGCCGGTGGCGGGGCTACTCGCCCTGGGTGAAGGTGCGCCGGTACTCGCTCGGCGTGGTGCCGAGGATGCGCTGGAAGTGCAGCCGCAGATTCGCACCGGTGCCGAGACCGACGTCGGCGGCGATCTGCTCGACGCTGCGCTGCGAACGCTCGAGCAGCTCGCGGGCCATGTCGATGCGGGCTCGCATGACCCACTGCATCGGCGTGTACCCGGTCTCCGCTACGAAGCGCCGCGAGAACGTGCGCGGCGAGACCGCTGCCTGCCGCGCCAGTACTTCGAGGGTGAGGGGCTCATCGAGCCGGTGCAGCGCCCACTCGCGGGTGTCGGCGAACCGCTCGCCGAGCGGCTCCGGCACACTGCGCGGCACATACTGCGCCTGACCGCCACTGCGGTAGGGGGCTGCGACCAATCGCCGGGCCGCGTGGTTCGATGCGGCCACCCCGAGGTCGCGGCGCAGAATGTGCAGGCACAGGTCGATGCCCGAGGCGGCGCCGGCCGATGTCAGCACGCTGCCCTCGTCTACGAACAGAACGTTCTCGTCGACCTCAACGAGCGGATGCCTCGCCACCAGCGCCCGTGTGTAGTGCCAGTGCGTCGTGGCACGCCTGCCGTCGAGCAGGCCCGTCGCGGCGAGCGCGAAGGCGCCCGTCGAGATGGCGGCGAGCCGCGCACCCCGGTCGTGGGCAGCGATCAGCGCGTCGACGACGGCCTGCGGCGGATCGTCACGGTCCGGGAACCGATAGCCGGGGATGAAGACGATGTCGGCCCACGCAAGTGCGTCAAGGCCATGGGCGACGTGGTACGAGAGGCCGTCGCCACCGGTCACGAGACCAGGTGCCGCGCCGCACAACCGCACCTCGTACGGCATGCTCGCGCGCGTTGTGAACACCTGCGCGGGGATTCCGACATCGAGCGGCTTCGCACCCTCGAGCACAAGAACGGCGACGCGATGCAGGCGGGAGGCTGACACGGAGACAGGGTACGCAGGGATGCGGGCCTGCGGGCCCATCAGGGTCAGGGCACCGGCAGCGTCGCTCCCTGCCAGCGGGCGACCGCCCTGCCGTGCTGGACCACATGGTTGACCACGATGTCGTCACCGCCGAGCTTGCCTCGTCGCCGCACGCCGCACGCCGCACGCCGCAGCCTGACGGCGGACGGCGTCGGACCTCGCCGGTCCACGCCACCGACCCCGCTGGCGTCCCCCCGCCCCGCCGACGACCACCTTCGTCTCGTCTGGCCCCGGTGGCAGGGTGCAGGCGCGGCTGTCGTCAAGGAGCTCGCCCCCGTTCCCCCTCGATGTCGCCCGCCGCAGCTACACGGGTCCGGCACCAAGGTCCTCGAAGCCATCCTCACCCACGCGGCGGCCCCCATCGCAACCGTCCCCGTCACCATGAGTGGCGACGGACTGGAAGAGCGTGAGGCGCCTAATCCAACACGGTCGTCCTCAAGCAGCTCGCGAGCGCCCCGGAGACCATCCGTGACCATGCCCCTGCGCGGATCACCACCCTCGGCGGTGAGTGCCCGGTCAGCGCGACCCCACTCGCCGGACT
This sequence comes from Streptomyces sp. NPDC007896, assembly GCF_042959425.1. NCBI lineage: Bacteria > Bacillati > Actinomycetota > Actinomycetes > Kitasatosporales > Streptomycetaceae > Streptomyces > Streptomyces sp. NPDC007896. The sequence continues at coordinate 76,359 of NZ_JBIBKX010000024.1, forward strand.
CGCCCGCCGCTACGGCGACAGGTACTTTTCCCGGCCAACGCGGTCTGCGGCAGGTTGATCCGCATGCCGACTCCCGACATTCCCCGCCAAGACCTCCCGCCGGCGGTTCGCGAGGCGGCCGTCCGGGCCACAGCTCCTTCCATCCGCGTCGCCCAGCAGACCATCGCGCGGCTCCAGCGAGACTGGGCACGCTGTGCCCGGGTCGTACTCGCGCCGATGCAGGAGACGCAACAGGCAGCCGTGCAGCAGGCGGTGGAGCGGTGGGGGCACGGCTTCCGCGTCGCGTACGCGACCGCCGTCCAGCAGCAGGCCGGCATTGCAGACACCATCGCCCGGGCTTCGCTCAGCCTCGACACGACCGGCTTGGATCGCGTGCTGCGATGCGTGCAGGCCTGGCAAGCACTGACAGAGCAACAGCGAGCAGCTGCGGTGTCCGCGGTGCAGGACGCGTACGCGACCACCTTGGACGCAGACGTCCCCGGCGATCTGGTGGATGGTCTTGATGAGACGGTCCGCGAATTCGCGGCGAGCGAGGCGGACTTCCTCCCGACTGAAGTCCAGCGTCGGGTGTTCGTGCTGTTCGTCGGCACAGCCGTCCTTCTGCTGCTGATCCAGTTGTCGTTCACCGACGACACCGCAGGCGAGGTCATGGCACAGGCACTGGAGGTCGCCCCGCTGGCCGCCGTCGCCATGGCGGCAGCGGCACGGCCGTCGCCGACCTCGTACCCGAGGACACCGCCCGTGTCGGGCACACCCCGGCCCCGGAACTGCCAGTCACCCTCGGCTTTCCGGACAAGGTCGCAGACTTCCTCCGTGCGACCGAGCTGGAGCCCGCCGGGCAGGCCGCGCTCGACCGAGGCGTGACCGTACGGCGCAGCCATGGCTATACCCTGCGCCTCAGCACCGCACCCGCGGTCCTCCGCCGGCTCCTCGCCCGCTGCCAACCCCTCAACGGCACCCCGAATACCTCGGCGGTCCCGGCCCAGCGCAAAGCCCGCCGGGAGTACGAGAACCGCGTCAATGCCCTCACGGCAATAGCCGCACCATGATCAATCTCAGCGCCAACGGCTGTACCGCCAGAACCAAGACCGTCGTCCTATTGTTGGCTGATGCGCGCACACCATATTGACCGCCCAGCCGATCTCGACGTGGTCCGTGAGTCCTATGACCGGGTGGCCGACAACTACGCCCACATGGTGGTGACGACGGGAGTCGGCGACATCCGTAGCCATCCATGGCTCAAGGCGTCAGTCGACGCCTTCGCTGACACCGTGAGCGAACTTGGGCCTGTCCTCGACGTCGGCTGCGGACCCGGAACGGTGACCGCCTACCTTGCCGAACGCGGACTCGACGTGTCCGGGGTCGATCTCTCCCCTCGCATGATCGAGAACGCGCGCCGTCTTCATCCGCAATGCCGCTTCAGCGTCGCCTCTGCCACCGACCTCGACCTTGGTGAAGCGTCCCTTGGCGGCGTACTCGGGTGGTGGTCACTGTTCAACCTCCCTCGCGACGTCCTTCCTCAGGTCCTCGCCCTGTTCGCGCGTGCCCTGAAGCCAGGCGGACACTTCATCACCGCATCACACGTCGGCGACGAAGACGCGGTGCGCACCGAGGCCTACGGAGGTGTACCCGTTCGTTGGACTACGCACAAATGGCGGCCGGAACAGCTCGTGGACCTGATCGAGCAGGCTGGACTGCGCCCGGTGGCCGAACTTCGGCTCCCTGCAGATGAGCAGAGCGGGCCGGGTCTGGTCGTCATGGCCAAGCGCCCTGCCTGAGGACCAGGCCGGTATGGCCGCCAGGAGCCCCGCGACGACTCGACCGCCAATTGGGATAGGCTACTTGATCGCTGTGCAGGACAACGTCGGCGAGGTCGTCTGCGGGATCCGTGTGTGACGACGAGCCGACGGAGGTGACCGTGCCCCAGATCTGGACCGAAGTGGACATGGGCAAGGAACATCACCACTGTGTGGTGATCGACGAGCGGGGCGAACGTCTGCTCTCTCACCGGGTCCTCAACGATGAACCGGCCCTGCTGAGGTTGATCAAGGACGTACTCACGCTCTCCGAGGACGCCTTGTGGGCGGTGGACATCAACCACGGCGGTGCCGCGTTGCCGATCGGGCTCCAGCTCGGACACGACCAGCCGATGGTCTACGTCACCGGCCTTGCTGTTCATCAGACGTCGACCGCCTACCGAGGTCAGGGAAAGACTTCAGAAGGACGCGTTCGTCATCGCCGACCAGGCGCGCATACACCAGGGCCTCGGCGGACTACGACCCGGCGACGAGACAGCCGTCGACCTGCGCACTCTGACCGCCCGCCGCACCGACCTGGTCAACGATCGGACCCCGCCAGCCAGACCAACCGGCTGCGAGCGCAACTTGTTGAGTTCTCCTCGGCGTTGGAGCGGGCACTGAACCCTGAGCAAGAAGGGCCTGGTCCTCCAGCTGACGGGCTATCAGACGTCGGCGGCGTTCCGCCGCAGCGGGTCTCGCGGCCGGTGAGAATCCGCACCGGAATCGGTGGTATCCGTCTCTCCCCGGCACCGCTGCGCCGAGCGTGGAGCACGTGGACATGCCTGACGCCTCAAGCCAAGTTGAGTACCTGCTCAGCCGCGCCGTGACCTGTCCGCATGGAGGGCCCGGCGGAGCGCCTTCAACGGGTACGGGGTTTCCCTGTCCTCTTCCTGGATCTTGACGTAGAAGTCCGTCATCACTGCGGCGAGCGGTGCATGGCGGGAGAGGATCGCCCTGGCCTCTCGCGGTCCGTCCGGTGGGTCCTCCCCTTCCGCGCATGCGCGAATAAGTACCTCGCGATCTTTCCGCCCGTATCCATATAGATTCGTGATCAGCCAGTTCACCAGCCAGCTGCGCGTGTAACAGCGATCGTAGGTCCGGTGCAGTTCGAAGAATCTGGTCTCGGACGGCAAGAGATCGAATTGGGACGAGAGGGCGAGGCCGTAGTCGGCGAAGTAAAGGCGTCGGCCGTCGGTCAGGATGTTCTGAAAATGAGCGTCGAAGTGCAGAAGTCCGCGAGCATTCATGTAGGACGTGCCGGCCTCCAGCTCGCCCTCCACCAGGGAACAAGCCCGGTCGGCGGACTCTTCATCAGCCTGTACCTGCTCGGTGAGCCACTCGTGGAGCGTATGAGGGATGTACTCCAGGAACAGCGCCAGGCTCGCAGAGGACTGCTGAAGGGCCTCGATACGACGGCGTACCTCCGGCCCGCCTCCCCAATAGGCCACGGCCCGCTCCACGTCCGCGAGTTCCATGGGAAGCGCGGACGCCGAGTCTGGCAGCACGCGCCAGTGGTACATCATCGGGAACCCTTGGTACTGCCCTCCCAGCACCCAGTTCGTCGTCATGGTGTGAACGGCGAGCTCCCGCCACGCCCCGAAACTAGGCCCACCGACGCCGTACTGGCAGAAGGTGGGAAGCCCGAACAAGTTGGCCGTGGACCGTACATGCTCCGGCAGCAGATCCATATCCGTGAGCGGCACACGCTTCACAAAGACGGGCTTCCCCTCAACCTTCAGCAGCGCAGACCTCCCGCCGATGCCGGAACCAAGCGGTACGGCCGCGTCCACGAGCTCGCCCAGTCGGCGATCACTCCGCAGGGCGAGGAACGTGGAGACACTGCTGTAGGCAGCCAAGCGCGCGTCTGCCGACATATCGGGATACTCGACCGCTACCTGCATCGGAATGCCGACCTCGTCTCCACCATGCCCACGAGTGTCCACCAGCTGCCTCTGCACTGTAGTTGACTTCTCCACTTCCTGAAGGAGGGGGATTCTTACGGCTCGCGCCGTGAGGGTTTCTGCTTCGTTGCCGACTGCCCGTCCGGAGTACTCCGTTGAGGTCTTACGCCAGCTCCACAGACTTTCACCGCCAGCCCGGCGGCCAGAAGATTGTTCGCCGCGTTCACGTCGCGGTCGTGGGTCGTACCGCAGTCGCACGTCCAGGTGCGGACGTGCAGCGGCATCGTGTCCTGCAGGGTGTTGCAGGCGGAGCACAGCCTGGAGGAGGGGAACCACCGGTCCACGGCGATCACTTCGCGTCCGTACCACGGGGCTTTGCATTCCAGCATGCTCCGGAACTCGCGCCATGCCGCGTCGCTGATGGCGCGGGCCAGTTTCCGGCTTTTGACCATGTTGTGCACGGTCAGGTCCTCGATCACGATCGTTTGGTTTTCACGGACGAACCGAGTGGTGATCTTGTGCAGCGTGTCGCGGCGGCGGTCAGCGATCCGGACGTGGATCTTCGCAACCTTCAGCCGGGCCCTGACCCGGTTCGCCGACCCCTTCTCCTTCTTCGCCAGACGACGCTACTCCCTGGCCAGAGCGGCACGGTCACGACGCTCGTACCGGGGGTTGGCGATCTTCTCCCCGGTGGAGAGGGTCAGCAGATGCTCCAGCCCGGCGTCGATGCCGACCGCATTCCCCCTCGCCGGGAGCGGCTTGACGCCGGGGTCATCGCAGCAGGGAAACGAACCAGCGCCCCGCGCTGTCCTGCGAGACCGTCACGGTGGACGGGGCCATGCCCTCGGGGAGCGGGCGCAACCACACGACAGCCAGCGGTTCGGTCATCTTCGCCAGTGTCAGCGCTCCGTCGCGGAAGCGGAATGCGCTGGTGGTGTACTCCGCGCTCTTGCGCGACTTCTTCCGCGATTTGAAACGGGGGGTACTTCGCCCGCCTGCCGAAGAAATGAGTGAACGCCGTCTGCAGGTGCCGCAGAGCCTGCTGAAGGGGGACCGAGGACACCTCGTTAAGGTACGCGAGTTCCTCGGTCTTCTTCCACGCCGTCAGCATCGCCGAGGTCTGGTGGTAGTTGACCCGCTCCTGCCGCGCCCACGCCTCCGTCCGCGCGGCGAGCGCCATGTTGTAGACCTTCCGCACGCACCCGAACGTGCGCGACAGCTCCGCCGCCTGCGCATCCGTCGGATAGAAGCGGTACCTGAAGGCCCGCTTCACGTGAGTACCAATGGGTCACCGGGATTGGCGGGGTGCCAACTGGCGGCGCGCTGGTGTGGGTTGGGGTATGGCTGGTGGTCACGCGGGACCCCGATGTTGGTCACGTACTCGTGCTACCCCACTACGAGCCGAGACCCGCGGTCTGGTCGATCACTGCCTCGTCCACCGCTTGGGCGTCGCCGTGAGCACGCCTGTACGACGGAGTCTCAGTGACGGGGGTCCCGCCTCACGCGCAGAGCTGCTGCGGGACCGATCCTGACATGCCCTAACCCAGCCACTGGCTCGTCACTCGTCGTGACCTCGCCTCTCGGGCGGGGCCCGGCCGTCCCTCCCGTACGCCTGAGGCCCCGGCTGCCGGTGGGGATCGTGTTCCGGCGGCGCTGCTGGTGATTCCACCGGGCGCGCCACCAGGCCAGCCGGTGCTCGGAGTCCGGGGGGAAGACGGATTGAACGCCATCGGAGTTTGAGTGGAGTGGGTCGCCGTCCGCGGCCGCGTCATCGCGCTGGACCGGTGTTGCCGCCCCCGCCTGCCCGGCGGGATGCCTGTCCTGCGGGATGCGGCCTCTGCGCGACGGAAGCGCAACGGGTGGGGCATGCCGTCGGGCATCGAATGGTCCGGTCCCGGATGCGGCTGCGTCTGGGAGAACGTCAGGGCAGGGTCAGGATACGGGGGCCCTGGTCGGTGATGGCGACGGTGTGCTCGATGTGGGCAGCCCGGCTGCCGTCGGTGGTGCGCAGGGTCCAGCCATCGATATCGGTGCGGTAGGTGTTCTGCCCGCCGGCCATGAGCATGGGTTCGATGGCGAGGACCAGGCCGTGGCGGAGGGGGAAGCCGCGGCCGGGGCGACCGCGGTTGGGGACGTGAGGGTCTTCGTGCATGCGGCGGCCGATGCCGTGGCCGCCGAAGTCGGCGGGCATGCCGCAGCCCGCCTTGCGGGCGACGGTGTCGATGGCATGGGAGATGTCGCCGATGCGACTTCCCACCTGGGCAGCGGCAATGCCGGCGTCGAGGGCTTGCTGGGTGGCGTCGATCAGATCGAGGTCGCCGGGGCGTGGCGTTCCGACGGTGAAGGTGATGGCCGCGTCGCCCGCCCAGCCGTCGAGCTGGGCGCCGCAGTCGATGCTCACCAGGTCGCCGTCCCGCAGTCGGTAGCCGGTGGGGATGCCGTGCGACACGGCGTCGTTGACGGACGTGCAGATCACGGCCGGGAAAGCGACCGGGGCGAAGGACGGCCGGTATCCGAGGAACGGGGAGCCGGCTCCGGCCTCGGCCAGAACTGACCGGGCCGCTTCGTCCAGTTCCTGCAGGGACACCCCCACGCCGGCTGCTTCTCGGACTGCGGCCAGGGCGCGGGCCACCACACGTCCGGCTTCCCGCATCGCGTCCAATGCGGCATCGGTCTTGATCTCCACCATGTGTTTGACTCCCCGCAGCACGTCGACCCAATACTTATACCGGTATTAGTATCACGGTCATGGTGAGGGCTCCTCTGACACCGTGGGAACGGGAACGCGGCGAGCGGTTCGGCGCGCTGCTGCGTCGAGCGCGTGGCAGCCGCAGCATGGCGGAGGTGGTGGCCGCGGCGGGGGTTTCCGCGGAGACCCTGCGCAAGGTCGAAACCGGCCGGGCTCCCACTCCCGCCTCCTTCACCGTCGCGGCCCCGACTCCCGTCTTCTACACCGTCGCGGCCTTGGCCGCCGCGCTGCATGTGTCGCTGGACGAGTTGGCGGCTGCGTGCGCGCATGCCCCGGCCTGGCAGGAACCGGCGCTCTCGGCTTGAGGTGTGGGCAGCGCCGCACCCTGTGTCGCTCAACCAACCTTCGGTGGCACGAAATTGCGGGTGCTCAAACTCCGCTGACAAGGATCAGTCTTCAGTGACACAGCACAGTGACGGAGAGCTCTCCCGTCTCCAACGATCTGGTCCCTGTCTCAGATGATCTGGCTTCATTCGCCTGTGGTCGCGGGTGATCTGGTCCGCTGATGACGGCTGCCCGAAGCGCCGGAAAACCGGTGGAGCCGTCGGAGCACCTGTCCGTACCGTCCGTGGGGTGACCTATCTGAGCCCCTTGGGCTATCTGTTGGGCATCGAGGGCGCCGCTTTGCTGCGCGGCTTCAGGGAGGGATGTGCCGACCGGGAGTTCGTCGAGGCCCGGATCGCGGAGATTCGGGCTCTGCTGGGCACGCCCGCCCTCGCGCATGCCGAGGGAGTCATGGCGAGTCCGGGCACGATCAGCACGGCCGACGTCTACCAAGCCTGGGCGCCGCACTATGACGCCCCCGGCAATCAGATGATTGACATTGAGCAGCCCGTTGTCCGACGCATCCTGGACAGCCTGCCCGTCGGCACGGCACTGGACGCGGCCTGCGGCACCGGCCGCCACACCACCTACCTGCATGAACTCGGCCACGATGTGATCGGCGTCGACGCCTCGCCGGACATGCTCGCCCAGGCCCGCAAGCGCCTGCCAGACGGCGAGTTCCACGAGGCCGACCTGCACCGACTGCCGCTTCCCGACAACACGGTCGACACCGTCGTCTGCGCACTCGCCCTGACACACCTCCCCGAACTGGCCCCTGTGCTTGCCGAGTTCGCGCGCGTTCTGCGCCCCGGCGGACACCTCGTGATCTCGGACGCCCACCTGCTGGCGTCCTACCTCCGGCCGACCCTGGCCCGCCGTCCCGGCCCGGACGGCCGCCCGTCCCTCCTCGCCGAATACCACCGCCCGCTCAGCGCCTACCTCGCCGCAGCCCTCCCCCTGGGCTTCCAGGTCCGCCACTGCGAGGAACCCCGCCGCCCGCACCACTCCCTCGACCCCGACACCGCCCCGGACCCACTCCCGACCTACGTATCCTGGGACCTGTTGCACTGGTGCCCGGAAGCGTCGGCCGCGGCCCTGGACGATTCCCCGATTGTGGCTATCTGGCACTTCCGACTCGACGGCAGCCCGAAGGCCTGAGCAGCCGGACCAGATCAACTGCGACGGCGTCCGGCATCCACTGCTCCAGGACCACATCACCCGAGATTCCCAGCATCCCCAGGTCTCAACTGAACTGGTCGCCGCAGGTCACAGGTCTGATCCGGGGCCAGATCCTTTGGGACGGAACAAGAGCGGCCGCTGCACGGAAGTTGAGCCAGAACCACCCCGAGTCGGTCGGCCAAGGCACGGCCCGCCTCAACGGCGGTGGCGCCCGGCCGCGGGGTCGCCAAGGCGGTGGTAGACGGTCGCCAGGTGGCCTTCTCCGAACGTCGTCAGTACGCCCCGAACGACCAGAAGACGCCTACCTCGTCGTCGGTCACCGCGATCAGGCCCAGGTCCTCGAAGAAGTCGAGGCCGTTGAGGTACTCGCAGGTACGGAAGCCATGGGATTCAGTGCCCTGGAGGCCTGCCGCGAGAAAATCCGGGGCCGGGTCAGAGGCGGCGGCCGTCGCGTTGGTCCAGTAGCGCGCGGTGGGCCCGTACCGGTCGAGCAGGGTTCGGGCATCCGCCAGCACGGCGGCCCGGTCCGGGCGGGAACGGATGGGGGCGGGCTCCGACTGCCATTCCTCGGCCATGATGGCGAGCGCGGTGACCGCCGCCTGCGCCTCCAGGGGGTACAGACGGTCGGGAAACTCTGGTGCGTCCGGGGGGTCGAAGGGGTACGCGGGCACCGTATGGCGGGCGGCGTTGGTGCGGTCCCAATCCAGTCGGACCCAGCCCCGGGGGTCGGGGACCGACCGGAGCAGCACGGCGTGGACGTCGTGCGCCCAGACCTCGTGCCGCCGAGGGCCGGTAGCCGCGAAGGTGTACGTGTGGTCGAGCAGCCGCAGCGCCGCCGCGTTCCAGGGACAGCGACGGAAGCGGAACTCCGCCAGCAGACCGCCGACTTGGCGGGCAAAGGTGCCCTTCGGTTCGCAGGGGTTCCGCCGGAGTTGGCCGAGGGCCCAGTGGACGAGCTCGCCCCCTCCTTCCGCCGAGAGGCAGACCAGCCCCTGCGGGAGCGGGAGGTCCGATCCGTCGCAGAGCGCCTCCAGGTGCGCATCGAGCAGGTCCAGGGCGGTCTGGTTGGCAGGCAGAGACATTTCGCCACTCTAGGCCGTCACTTTCGGAATGTGCCTGCCGAGCCGCGCGCTTGGCCTCGAGGTTAGGGCCTGTCCGGCTGTTCTTGCCGGACAGGCCCCTGGTCCCAAGGGGGCTCAGCGCTTGAGCGTGAAGGTGAAGTCGCCGGAGAGCTTGCCGCTCAGCCGGACTGCCGAAACGAGTTTCCCCTCCGTGATCAGTCTCTCGACCTCGGCCCGCGAAAGACCGCAACCTTCAGCGATCAGTCGCACCGGCCGGACAGGTATCCGCGCCGCGAAGTGGACCGATACGTCGATCACCTCGCGGTCCAGGTCATCCGATCCGCCGGTGTCGAGGCACCAGGCGTTGTCCCAGTCGAGGGCGATGCGATTGCGGCGCCGCACGACCGGATCCTGGAGCAGCTCAGCTGTCAGGCCAGGGTCGTTGTCATGCAGCCGGTCCAGCAGCTCAGGTCGTACGGAGCGCACATTCACCCGCTCCAGGACCGTGAGCTTTGCAGTTTCCCCGCAAGCGGTACAGAGCGCGAGGAGCCAGGCGTCGATGAGCTTGTGGTTTGCGTTGACGCGAAACTTACCGCTTGCCCGGAAGCGTTCGGACGCGCACGCGTGGCAACGGCGGAGAACGAGCGGCAGGCAGGTGGGCACGACCACCCAGTTTTTGAGCACAGAAGTACACCGTTTTCAGTGAGAAGTCCGCAGCAAAAAGCAGCGCGGCGCACATGCGCGACGCGCAACGAATCAGCGCTCGGGAGGTCTCACAGGGTGTACAACGGCACGTCCTTGACTAGACGACTTGGCTCGGCAGCACGGTAATGGCGCACGGCGGCGCTGCTCCACTCGTTTTCGAGCGCCTCACCGCCGAGTGCGCCGCCGGTACTCCCCACACTGCCGGGCCCGGTGCGGCCGATACGATGCCCCGGCCCGGCCACCTGGGCGCCAGGTTCTTCGCCTGCTCGCCGCGCCGGGCAGATCGAGCGCAACTACATCCGGAAGAAGACCGTCGAAGGCCAGGTCACCGCAGCGGCCAAGGCAAGCTCGGCGGACGGCCGAAGACCATCGACGACGACATGCTCACCTTCGCCGTCGCGCTGAAGTACACGGACGTCCCCGTCCCCGAGATCGCGAAGAAGCTGGTCATCAAGACGGGGAATACGCGGGCAAGAACCCCTCGGTCACCTCGCTCTACCGGGCGCTCGCCGAGGCCGAGGGAACCGACGCGTCGGCGGAGACGTACCTCGTCGGCCCCCGCCGCCCAGTCCGCGCCCGGAGCACCGGCTCCGGCCCCAAGGGGATGGAACGGCTCACCGGCACCTGTCAGTTCACGCCCAGTCGTTCAGTTGGTCGCGTTCATCACGAAGCCCCGCCAGTGCATGACAGCATCGCTGCCATGGACTACAGATATGCTGCTGCGGCTGACGCCCCGGCCATGGCTGAACTCTTCGCGGCCAATCATTTCGACTCCCTCACGGAACAGGAGCGCGCTGACCAGGGCTTCGTGCAAGGTGACCTCGATGTCGGCACGTTGCGCTCGATGACTGACGACGGGAGCCTTCTCGTCGCGGATGACGCCGGGCGCCTAGCTGGTCTGCTCGGTATTGCCGCGCCGGGCAGCATGCCGAGTCCGCCGCCGCCGGTGCAGACGCTGTTGAGTGCACAGGACTCGTTGCAGTGGCAGGGGCACTCGCTCCGTGCCACACGCTGGCTGCTCTATGGGCCTGTGGTGGTCGCTGCCGCCTACCGAGGGAAGGGGGTGGCTCGGGGGCTGTTCACCACGGCGATCCAAGCGGCCTCAGAGCGGGCTGACGTGGTGGTCGCGTTCATCGAACTGGCCAACCAGGCTTCGTGGAAGGTCCATGTCGACGGCTTCGGCATGACCCCTCTGGGCGAGTTCGTCATCGGCGATCGCGCCTATGGCGTGGTCGGCACATCCGCCAGGCAGTCAGAACAACCTGGAACCTGAGCAGGGTTAGGTCTTACCCGAAGGCACCCGCTCCTGCCTCCGCTTCGCCGACAAACGCGTCGCCAGCCTTGAAAGTGAGCTTCTGGAGCTTTGCTGTGCGCGCAGTCTGCCGCGTCTTCTTCCGCGTCCTTGACCACTGTGTGGGCGCGGTCCAGGGCGCGCCAGGCCTTGAACACCGCGACGCCGTCCTTGATGGCCTTGGCCGGCTGACCAGCAAGCCGGGGCAGATCAGACGTCGGGCCCAGCGTGGCAATGGCGGTCTCGTTCAGGGCCAGTCGAGATCTCCCGAACCTCGCCGCCCCGGGTCTCGATCTTCGCCGCCAGTTCGCCCAGGCTCCAGTCCCGCAACCCGCCCTCCGGCGCACTGAAGAGCTGCAACTGCAGGTGAGAACCCCCACCGTCAGCGTGATGCCATAGGCGTCGTCTCTCTGACCTTGCGCATCAATCCCCTCGGGTCGGATCTCTACGCCCGGGACCGCAGGCACACGCAGGGCGGCGAAGTCGATCTGGCCACCCTCGACGGCGCTGTTCTCGACTTCGGTCACATCCCAAGGCCCCACGTGGCCGTCCCGCACCTGCGCGCGGGCGAGCTCGCCGGAGGCCAGGGTTCCCGCATACTCGGCCTCTGCCCGCGCCAGCGGCTCTTCCAGATCCGACTCAGAGAGCTGAGAACGCAGCATCGCAGCCTGCAGCAGTGCCGCGAGGTCGTACAGAGTGCCCAGGCCTTTGGCGTCCGCCTCGGCCCCAGCATCGAAGTCGCCGAGCAGCCCCCGCGTGAGGAGCACGGCGTCATCCGCAGTGCCCGCGAATCGATCCCCGCCGGCGTCCGGGAACAGCCCGCGTACGACCTCCTCAAGCCGGTCGCCTCCGCCCGGCCGCGCGGCCTCCATCTCATGCGCCCACAGACCGTAGGCGTGGGCGATCACCGCGATCGGTGAGGCGTGGTCCCATGCAGCAGCCGTGCGCCTGCCGTCCTCGGAGACGATGGGCTCGCCCTGCTCGAACTGGCGCAGAATGGCCCTGGCCTCGTCCTGCATGTCCTGATCCTCGTCATCTGCACCGCCGTATAGCTCGGGGAATGGCCGTACCCACCACCATCCCCAGCGTGGCGATGCAACTCACCGGTTCCTGAACACCAGCGTGTTGGAGGGCAACGCCGCCACATTCTGCTTCACCGCAACCGCCTCATCCGCGGCGCCCGCCACCGTGTCCTTTCCACTCTCCCCCGCACTGACCGCTGCACACGGCGAGATCCCGCGCTTGCAACGTGTGATCCAGCCGCATAACCCGAGGACCTGACAGCGACGCTGGTCTGCAGACCTTACGATCCAGAGCGCAATCCCAGAACGCTGTGCTCCACCAGGCCCGGGGGAAGATCGCTCTTCCCTTAGGCCCGAGCAGTCAACTCCACGAGTCCGGCCCGTAGGTCGGCCGCTGCCTCACCAAGGACGATCGCGCTGATGATCAGCTCGAGCAAGAGACAGTCGTACTCGTCGCCCATGCTCCGATAGCGCTCATCATCGGCCTCCACCACAGCAGAGACGATGCTCCTCCCACCATCAATCATGGAGGCAAAGGACGCCTCATAGACGCCGTGACCGGTCCAACTCCGGTGCATGAAAAGGACATCGCCTTCGACGAAGACGTTCCACTTCTCATCCATGTCCCGGGCTCGATATCCGCGCTGGATGCGGTCCCAGTCCTCGTCGGTCCAGACACGATCCGGCAACTGAGAAATCGGCCTGGGCGTGTTGATCGGCTGGAGGCGCCGGAACGACTCTCGGGTGAGCGGGGCATCGGCAGTCATGACGTGATCCTACGGATGCACCACTCCAACAGGACAGCTCATTAACTCCAACTGGTCGGAGGGTGACCCTCAGCTGCCTTTCGGACGCGTCCTCAGCTTCCAAGAAAGCGAACGGCAACTACTCGGCCCGGGCCCTGGACAGCACGGACAACCAGAAGGCGGGATCACGGCTCGCCACCTGGTACAACGACGACCGCATCCTCGACGGTGACGCCTTCTACGTGAACGTGAAGCAACCGCCTGCACGAGCGGGGCGGCTCGCCCGCAGCCCGCCCCGCTCGGTGCTTCACGGCGACAGCTGGATCACGAAGCGTTCGAAGAGTCGGTAGGCCTCCAGTTCCTCCTGTGCATCCTCTTCCTGTGGGCCCGCCCAGACACGCACCCGATAGGGTCCGGGCGAGGTGAGGGCGTACTCGTCGCCGGCCGGCTCCCGCATCAGGTTGACCAGTTGGATCCGCCCGGACTGGAAAGACACGGAGGCCACTTCCCCGATAGCCCGGAATCCGTCCCCGACCGACCCGTCGGGCGCCGAGTCCCATATCTCCACCCGAACCTTGGCCCGTTGGTCTTCGAGATCCGATGCAACCACCACGGAGTCTTCATGGACCAAGAACGCGGAGTTGCCAGGAATCCGGGCGAACGGCTCCTCGTTCCCCGGATCGTTGTCGATCAGAGCGAACAGGTGCCGCTCCACCAGCACCGCCGCCTCAAACGAGTCAAGCAGTCCCACCGTGCCCTCCTCCCGCTGTACAGAGCGCCAGTATCCCAAGCAGCGCACACCACCAGGGTTTGCCGAGGCGGATGCCACCCGCGCGTCCTGTGCGGGCGCACCCTCAACAACTGGACCCGCCCGCCCAGCAGTTCAGCGGCGGCGCATCTCCTTAGCCAGCCCGGAGTGTGTCGGCGAGGGTGAGGTTGTCTCCACGGCTCACGGCCTGCGGGAGCATGGCGCGCACGGACGCTTCGGCAGCGAGGCCGGCCGGGCCGCCCAGGACGAGGAAGAGTCAGGACGGCCCTGGCGGCACGCGGATCTCAGACGTTGGAACAGGTACCAGTGGGAGGTGCGGGAATGAGTTTGCGGCTGGCGGCGTACGCCGTGTGCATCAAGGGCGGACAGGTGCTCCTCGCCCGTCACGTACCACCGAAGGGCGAGACCAACTGGACGCTTCCGGGCGGCAAAGTCGAGCACGCGGAGGATCCCTTTGACGCGGTGATCCGGGAGGTCACTGAGGAGACCGGCTACGAGGCCGTGGTCGAACGCCTGCTGGGCGTGGATTCAAGGATGATCCCCGCGGCCGAACGCGCCATCCCGGGCGGCGGCCTGATCCAACACTGAGGCAACCACTGTCTACGCAGTTGCGGTTCTGGCTCAACTCCTGTGGAGCGGTCACGCTGGGCGACGGCCGGAGACCCTGAGATCTCGCCTGACCGGTCACCAGGCAGAGCCTGATGACCGACATGTCAGTAGGGTTCGGGAGGATGCCGGGGTGAACGATTGCGAACCGCTGTTGGAACGCGTCCGGACTGTCGCTGCGGACAGTGAGAACCTGCAGGACCCGATCACCCTGCAGAGCCTCGACGCGGCCGAACAACATCTGGGCTTCCGCCTCCACCCGCTCCTCGCCGCGCTCTACACCACCGTGGGTAACGGTGGCTTCGGCCCCAAGAACGCGCTGCTGGAGCTCTGCGACGCCTTGCCGTCTGACGGCACGGACACCGCGCTGGGCAACTACCTCACCCTCGCTTCCCCAGGCGGCTCCGACCCGTGGTGGTCGTGGCCTGCAGGCGTCGTGCCGAACCTGGACTGGGGCTGCGGCATGACGGCCTGCGACTCAGACGATGACACCGCAGGTCACGCGCCAATTCGCTACAGCATCTCAGCGAGTGACGTTTCCACAGCGGTGATCATTGCCAGATTCCGTTGAGGACGAGGGCCGCGCGGGCGATGTCACCGATGTGGCTAGGGCTGAGGGTGACGGGCTGCAGGGTTCGCCAACGCTGCTTGAGCTCGGCGGCAGCCCGGTCCCCGAGGGCACGCACGCCCCAGATCAGGCTGTTCCTGGTTCGCATGTCCGCGTGCAGGCCTGTTCGGAGCAGGTCCTTGGGGTGCCGGACCGGAATGAGGATGCCGATCCCGGCGCCGATGTAGCCCTGCCGGCAAAGGTGAGCAGGCCCTCGGCCGCGGCTTGTACAGGGCGGGCAGGGCGTGGATCTGGGCGGCGGTGATGTCGAGGGTGGCGCCGGGCTCGACCTCGGAGACCCACAGCGGGGTGCCGTCCGGGGCGGACAGGAACTGCGCCTTCCCGCCGAACGCCTAGTGCTTCTGGCTGAACCACCAGCCGTTGCCGTTGGCACGTAGACAGATAGACGGGTAGACAGCCCCCAGTTCGGACCGTTCTGGACAGTCGGACCTCCGTGCTCTCTCAGCCGGCGTAAAGGATCCGAAAGCGATCGGGTTCCGCCGGATCTCGATCAACGACTTGGATTGGCGTCCAAGCCCATTGCCAAACACTGATGCCTGGCGTGCGGGAGAACTGGATCTGTCCGCGGGTGCCTTCGACTGCAACACGCGGCCAGGATTCGGCAGTACGCGCCCGGTCCGCGCCGTGAGAACGCAGCACATCGGCGAGGACGGCGACCGTGTCGTAGCCCTCGAAGGCGACGAAGGAGGGCGCTTCGGCCAGCCGCTCACGGAGGGCCGTCTCGACTCGCGCACCGAGTGGGCTGAGGCGCCCGGGCAGGTAGCGCAAGAACGGGATCGCGGCGCTGTCGTCGCCCAGCAACGTCGCCCATTCGGCGAACTCCGGCTGCCCGGCCGGAGCGCCAATCATGATCTCGGCGAGGCGCTGGTCGCGGCGGACAGACTTGACGATCGACACGGCCGGCTCCGGGTGGCCGACCAGAAGAAGGAGGGCTGTCGCGCGACTGTCGACGAGTTCGTCGCACACGCCCGCGGGGGCGAGCGCGCGCATGTCGAGTTCGATGACGGTGCCGCCGCGTGGAGCGAGGTAGTCCCGCAGAATGCGGGCCCCAGATGCCCAGTAGACACTCGACTCGGCTGCTACGGCGATTCGACTGTGGCCCGCGCCGAGGAGGAAGTCTGCGTAGATCTGCCAGCCGTGGGACTGCGCCGGGGCGAGGCGCGCGACCCATTCCGTTGGCTGTTCGGTGAGCGCGTCGAGAACCGCTGACGAGCAGAGGAACGGCAGGCCGAGGGCGTCGGCCCTGGTAGCGGCGGCGCGAGCGACGACGCTGTGATACTCCCCCGCCAAGGCAGCCACACCCAGGCGAGCCAATTCATCTACGGCCGCCGCGGCCCTCTGCGGATCAGCCGCGGTGTCTCGGACCACCAGCTCGAGCGGTCTTCCGACGATCCCGCCGGCGTCATTGACTTCGCGAACGGCCAGCTCGAGTCCAGCGAGCAAGTGTTGGCCTGCCTCGACCCAGCCGGGCCGAGTCAGCGGAACGAGAGCCCCGATCTGCACGGATGATCCGTCAGTCCGCTCCGCTCCAAGTGGCGATGGTGGCGTATTCATGCGTTGGCGTCTCCCGAGTGACGGTTCGGTCGAAGTTTGCCCGATCACAGAGTGAACGTCAGTGGCGCCGAGAGTAGCCGAGCCGAGAATGGCCAGCTTCGGCGCACCGTCCTGTGACCGTCAGCCGGCCGCCGCGCCGTGCGGGCCGTGCAGCGGGGTTACGTCACGCTGGGCCCGCGGGCTGGCGGCGAACTCTCCGCCCTCTTGGTGCGCCTGGCGGAAGCCAACGGCACACCCCCGTTCCCGGAACTTACGAACCGGGAACGGGAGGTGCTGTGATTGGTCTCGCTCGGCGACGGAAACCGCCGAATCGCGCAGGAGCTGTTCACATCGGAGAAGACCGTACGCAATTACGTCTCGGCCATCCTGCCGAAAATTCACGTCTCCAGTCGGCTGGAGGCCCTTGTGTCCGCACGGCTGGCCGGCCTGGAAACGGCCGACCCCGGCACGGGCTCCGCAGGTAAATAAGGCGCAGCAGCGGAACAGTTAGAACAGCCGTGGCCGACGGAACCTGTGCCCGGAGCGGGGAGCTCACATGTCGTGGGTGATGAGGTCGGCTGCCACAAGCCGGCGCACGCTGTCGCTCACCTGCCGGTTGACCTCCTCCGAGTCGGCCGGGAGTCCGACCGCTCGGGCGTAGGCCGTGTGTACCGAGCCGAGGTCACGCCCGTCGCACAGGGAGTAGACCGTCCACGAGCGCGCGTTCAGCCAGTGCATTCGGGCCGACCACGTGGGGCTCACCACGAGTTGTCCCAGGCCGGGCAGGGCGCATGCGTCCACCGGGATGAGCCGCTGGAGGATGCCTCCTGCGGGAATCTCCGGCGGCTGCCACGGTTCCGCCCGCCGGGTCGTCGCCGCGGCACGGTCATGGGGCCGCGGGGCGTCGTCGTCCACCAGACGGAACGCAGTGAGGAGCCAGCGGGCGAACCGGTGCCCGTTCTCGGTGAGCGCCTGTTCCGGCAGCGACAGCACGCACTCGGCGAGGTAACGTGCCCGTTCCGCACTGGTGCGGTACTGCCCGCTGCGGGCGGCGGGGGTGCCGGGACTGGGCTCGTCGAGGTCCTCGACCGACGGGGGCGGCCCGAACCGCTTGTGGACCGCTTCACCTGCGGCGGCCGCCGTAGCCCGGAGGACCAGCAGGTGCACGTAGAAATGCAGGGCGACGAACACACGGATGACCGTCCACGAACCGATCCGCCACGGGATCGGGACGCGCTCGCTGGCGTTTCTGACCACGGAGCCCGTACGGAGCGCGTCGAACAGCTTGAGGTAGGCGCCCTCATGCAGCAGGCTCTCGGCGGCGAGCCACGGAGACGTGAAACGTTCGGGCGCCAGCAGCACCGTCGAGGGAAGCGGGTCGCCGCCAGACATGGACTGCAGGGGGCCCTCTTCGCTCTCCCTGTGCGTGAAGCCCACCATGGTGACGTGCCCGAGTACACCGGCTCCCGCGGCGGGCAGCAGTGCCGTGAGGAGTTCCGCGCCCTCCCGCAGGACGGCGCGGACGCTGTCCGCCGGATCGACCGGGCCAGGCACTCCGGTGCGGACGGGTGAGGGCTTCGCAGGGCCCCATGGAGGACGGGGCGTCCGCCGCCGGGGCCGACACGCAACCGCTTGCGTAGGCGCCGAACGAACTGTGTCCGAGTCGGCCACTCTCCAGTCGCGCGAGGTCGACCTCGAAGCAGTTGCGCAGCACCGGGTCGTACGGCAGCGGACGGAGGTGTTCGTCGGCCGCCGTGGCCGTTGTCCGCAGCACGTCCGCTGCTTCGCCGTCATGCCGCGCCAGCATGGTCAGGCCCAGCCGGAACCGGGCGAGGTTGCGCTCGCCGATGGTGGCGGAGTCGCCGAACTGCCGGTCGGCGCAGAGCATGGCGTCGGCCTGTGCCACCCGGTCGGTGACCGGCTTGTCGGCGGAAGGTGAAGCGGGCAACGAGAACCGTCCTTCGGGGTCGGGCGGCGGACGAGAACATAAGACATCGGCACCGGGCCCTCTCTCGGGCGGTCCCTGCAGGGAGCGAGACCGATCGTGTTCAGGGCCGTCGCCGAGTGCACCGACGTCGGCATGGCCATCGCCCTCGCCGGTCTCGCGACAGTGTGCGTGGCAATGTGTGTGGCCCCATGGCGCACGAGACAGGGCCAGTAGGGCCGGATCCCTGTGCGCCTGACGCCACGGCGACCGGGGGATCAGCTGTAGACCGAGCCGGAACTCGGCCTGCACACCGTGGCGTCGGTGTGATGAGGTTGTCGGTGGGATGAGGTCGCAGGTGGGATGAGGTTACGGTGTCGGCGCAGGATGGTGCCCGCGGAAACGATCAGGTACGGGTACCGAAGTCCGACCCGTGGAAGCCGGTGCAGGAGCGCAGCGTTCTTGCGAGTGGCAGCGGCACTACCCGGACATGAACGGCACAGTCGTCTGCGAGCGGTGCACCATCACCCACGGCTGGAACTGCCGCACTGCGGCCAGTGACGGCTTCGTCGACGGGCACAGGCCAGGAAGCGGACAACGCGGAGGACCGCCGGGACGGGCCCGCGTCGAGCATGCCTTCGGCCGCATGAAGCACTACACGACCCTCCGCGACTGCCGGCAGCGCGGCAATGGTCTCCATCACACGGCCCAGGCCGTGGCCCATAAATTGCGTGATCACGGGAGACGACCGAGTGCTAGCGTCGCCCGCATGCCTGAACTGATCGCACCCACAGACCGGCTGCAGTCCTCATGGCTCGCGGCGCGTGACGAGTGGTCTCCAGGTGCCCACCAGGACGGGACGGGCCTGCGTCTCGCGCCTGATGCCGACCTCGACAGCCCCGAGGTTTTCTCGGAGTGGGTCGAACGGCTGCGGCAACAGTCGGACAGGTCGCTTGCCGTCGGAGAAGAGCGCGTCCATGCCACCCATTGGTGGATCGTCGAGGGCGACAGCTATCTGGGGGCCATCGATCTGCGGCACTACTTGAACGCCTTTCTCCTCGACGTCGGCGGGCACATCGGCTACAGCATCCGGCCCTCCTTCCGCAGACGCGGCCTGGCTACCTGGGCTCTCGGGGCGGTTCTGCCAGAGGCCCGTGTGCTCGGCCTGGATCGAGTCCTCGTCACCTGCGACGACGACAACGTCGCGTCGGCACGCAGCATCGAACGCAACGGTGGTGTCCTGGAAGATGTCCGCACAACCAACGCGGGCACCAAGCGCCGCTACTGGATCACTCTGTAGGCAGTGCCTTCTCTGGGGGAGAACTGTGGTCCATCGCGATCCAGCGAGGATCAGTGCAGCTCGGCGGCCACGCAGAGGACGACAACCCGCGCAACAAGTGTGGTGCTATCGCTGAATCGGACGCCCCCTTCGTCGCCGGCCCCTTCCGGCTACTGGTGGCCGATTTCCTGGAGCGTCCAGGTGTTGCCGTCCGAGTCGGCGAAGTCTGGGAACGTGGCGTAGTCCCGACGGTCGGGGTCGGGGTCCGACACCCAGTCGCCTTTCCAGTCGTCGATCGGTGACTTGTGCCGGATGCTGCTGACCTTGACGTTCCGCGTGTTGCAGCTGACACCCCCGGGCTCGGCCCGCTCAATCCAGATCGGTGTCGGGCTCACCGATGCCCCACCGGGGTCGGCACATGCCGTCCACCTGGCCGTTGCCGACGGGGTGGTAGTCGACGTCGAGGACTAAGAGGGCATTTCAACTGGCATGATCACTAGGCTGGCGGCCGTGGTGGCGATGGTGGAGCGGCTGGTTCCGGATGGGTTGTGGGCGTTGTTCCCACGGGTGGTCCCGGCCGCTCCGGTACAGCCCCAAGGCGGTGGCCGACGCCGGTATGGGGACCGGCTAGGGACCGGCAAGTGCTGGCCGCCATTGTGTTCGTGGCCACGACGGGCTGTACGTGGCTCCAACTACCGCCAGGCTTCGGCCCGTCCGGGCCGACCGCACGCCGGCGGTTCACCGAGTGGAGCCGGGCCCGGGTGTGGGGCAAGCTCCACCACCTGGTCCTGGACGAGCTCGGCGCCCGCGGGGAGTTGGACTGGTGGCGATGCGCGATCGACTCGGTGAGCATGCGGGCAAGGAAAGGGGGGCCTGACGGGTCCGAATCCCGTAGATTGCGGTAAGAGAGGTTCAAAGATCCACTTGCTCACCGAGCGGACCGGTCTGCCCATCTCCATCGGCGTCTGCCCTGCCCACACTCATGACAGCCAGGGCCTGGAGCCCCTGGTGCGGGGCATCCCGCCTATCCGCTCCCCCCACGGGCCCCACCGACGACGGCCCGCCAAGCTCCACGCCGACAAGGGCTACGACTGCGACCACCTGCGCCGACGGCTCCGGTTCCGGAACATCACCCCGCGCATCGCCCGCAAGGGCATCGAGTCCTCTCAGCGGCCGGGCCGCCACCGTTGGACCGCGGAGCGGACGGTGGCGTGGCTGACCGGGTGCCGCCGCCCGCACCGTCGCTACGAGCGCGAAACGGAACATTTCCTGGCCTTCGCCGGGATCGCCACGGCGCTCACTCGCTTCCGGCGCCTCTCACGGCAGGCGTGAGGCAGCGGGCTGCCGCTACGGGACGTTCCAGGCGGCGATGAACGGCTGCTCGTCCTCGGTGGCCAGGAAGCTGAGCGTGCCTGGATGTGGATGCCCGAGCAGGCGGCTGGCGGACGCGTCGAGGCCGAGCCAGCGCACGGTGAGCACGCGCGCCAGATGACCGTGCGCGACGACGGCGACATCGCCGTCGCCCAGCAGCGGCCGGATCCGGTCCAGCACCGCGTCCGTACGCGCGGCCACCTGCTGGAGCCGCTCGCCAGGATGGTCAGCATCGCCGGGAATGACACCGTCCCGCCACAAGTCCCAACCCGGCCTCGTCTCTTGGATCTGCGCCGCGGTCAGGCCCTCATAGCCGCCGTAGTCCCACTCCATCAGGTCGGGATCGGGCCTGACGCCAGTCAGGCCCGCCAACTCGGCCGTCCGCACAGCGCGGCTCAGCGGGCTGCTGAACACGGCAACCAGACGGCGTCGGGCCAGCCTCGGAGCAAGCGCCTTCGCCGTGACCTCACCCGCGTCAGTCAGCGGAACGTCGGTACGGCCGGCGTGCTGGCCCGACAGGCTCCATTCGGTCTGACCGTGCCTGATCAATATCAGTTCACCCATGGTCGCGCACGATATCCAACCACGAGGCACTCCAAGCGCTCCCCGTTTTCGCCGCCATCGCCCGCACCCTCGTCGCGGCAGTCAGTGAGTTTCTGCACCACATGCTTGCCGACGACGCGAGTCCGGCATCCTGCGCTCCTACGCCTACGAGCTGCTGACGTGGGTCCGGTTCTTACACGCGGTGGAGGTTCCCTGGTATCTCGCTCGCCGTCGCGGCCCGTGACTTCGCGCTGTGGCTGAAGACCGCGAAGAAGCCGCCGCGGCAGCGCCGTCCCGATGCGCCGACACCAGGGTCGGCAAACCCGATCACAGGGAAGGCCGCGCCCGGCGAGAACCATGCCGCTCGGACCAGGAGGCACGCTCGCGCGGTGGTCCGGTCGTTCTACGAGTACCACCGCGAGACGCACGGCCGACGCGGAGCGGGCGGCCACGCCGGGGGGCGAAGTTGCTCGGTCGGGAGACGAGTTGGGTCACGAACACGGAGGGCATGGGCAACGGCCGCGCGTGGACGCCCGTCACTCGGCACGGCATCGATGTCGTCGTTGCCGGAACCGCGGCCGAGTTCTTCGTGATCCGGCTCGCCTGGGGCGACGACTAGGCTGTGTTAGGCAAGTTCGGCCTCTCGGCGTACCCGAACGGCCCGGGGCACGTAGGTGGGATCGCCGCAGACGCCAATGTGCAGCCTCCGACCCGTGCCTCACGTTTCCAGCGGGCTCCGGCCAACCCCGGCTCCTTACTCCTCACTGCTTACAGAAGGTCACTGTCATGAAGAACGCGCGGGAATTCTTTTCACCGGACGCCATGCAGTGGAGCACCGGGCCGCAGCCCGGGACCGCCGAGCGGATTCTGAGCAGGGACGAGGCTGATCCGGAGGTGCTGACCCGGCTGGTGCGCTGGGAGCCCGGCCTCGACACCTCGCTCTCCGGCGTGATCCGGCACGAGTGGGTCGAGGAGGTCTATCTGCTCGAAGGCGACCTGCACGACCTGACCCTGGATCAGACCTTCTGCGCCGGAGACTTCGCCGCCCGGCCCCCGGGCATGGAACACGGCCCGTACCGGACAACCGGAGGTTGCGTGATGTTGGAGATCCGCTACCGGCCGTAGAGCGTGTGCCGAGTTCCGGGTCTTCAGTGGAGGCTACGGAGCCAGATGATCGCGCCGCTTAGGTGGAGTCCGGCGGGGTAGCTGGTCGGGGGCTTGTCGTGGCGGGGGCGAGTCCGTGCCACTCCTTGATCTTGTCGATGGTCGTCTGCCGGTCTGGGTTCGCAACCTGTCTTATCGGTTGGTGCTCCCGCAGCGACCTGACGAGTCGGCGCTCATGCGTGAGGCCGCCGAGCACCTGTGGCTGCACGGGACCGGACGGGGATCGCGTCGCAGCGGACCTGACGAGGCGGGCAGACGCCCTGGAGGGCAGCTGAGTTGGAACGTGATGTCCATGACGCGAGCCAGAGACGGATCGACGCCACGGTGACGGTGACCTGGAGAACGTTTCCGCACCAGCGCCGGCCGACTGACCCGTAGCCCTGGCAGCGGCTGACGGTCGGCCGTCGCTCGCGGCGCGCCTGGGACGACGCAATGGGCTCAGGAGCGCGGCGGCAAGACCTCGATCACCGTGGCCGTGCCGGCAACAGATCGGGCTTCGTGCATGGTGATCACATCGCCGCACTTCAGATGTCTCCACTGCTCGGGGCTCATGGGAGCCAGCCGAACGTCGGCGGTCTCTCCCGGGCCCAGTTCCTGTGCGTACTCCACCCACACCCTTGCGATGCTCAGCTCTCGTTCTCCGCCAGCACTGTGATTGCCGATGTCCCACATCGGCCGGAGCCGACCGTCTCCGGAAAAGGCAGTCCGGCGTCGGCCCTCCTCCGCACCCACCAGGCTCAGGGTTGCCCGGACGATGCCGTGCCGGACTTCCCAGCCCCGCCACTCGCACCAACGGCGGCTGCGGTCGAGCATCATTTGGCGAGCGGCTTCGGTGAGGAGTTTCCAGAAGTCCACGGACACGGGGTGGACATCTCCGATCTCGATGAGTACGTCGAGCACCATCTCCCACTCCTGGCGCCCGATGTCCTCGCGAACATCCCCGACCGTCTGTCCGTTCTCCGCCACGGCGTCCTCGGGCAGTAGGTCGACGGCCTGCCGAAGGAGTGCGAACGCGTCATCCATGCGCTGCATTGTCCCCTGTATCCATGCGCCCGCTCATGGGCCACCCTAGAAGGCCAACAGGGCCAGCAGCGGTCCGCGGACTGTTCGGCCCGAGGCTGATCGCGGTGAGGGTGCCGGTGTTCCCGCACGTGCAGCCACTCGTGTCGGTATGCACGCGCGCCGCTCCGGTGGTCGCAGTCGGGCTTCGTGACGGGCGCCCGGCGCCCACCCGCCCGAGCTGTGCCGGCATCGCTCCGGGGCACAGACTCGTGCAATCGGGCACCCTGTCGGACTCGGTCCGAGAGGGTGCCCGGGACACGAGGCCGTGGGCCGTGGTGTGCGGGGCCCGTCTTGCGTGGCGCTGGGGCGGCACGGGTCAGTGGAAGGCTGACATCACGAGATCCTGCTGTTCGCCGGCATGCCGACGGGCGGACCCCACGGCGGGGGCCGGCGCCTGCGGGCGGCTGACGCATGCGACGGGACGGCCCGCCAGCCGGTGCACATGGGGTCCCACGAAGGACCATGCCCCTTGGTTCTCCGGCTCCTCCTGTACCCATCGCACCTCGGCCCCGCCGGGAAAACGGGCGAGTTCCGCGCCGAACTCCTCCGTGGGGAACGGGTAGAGGCGCTCCAGGCGGACGATCGCGGTGTCCGACAGGCCGGCGCTTCGCCGATGGGCCTCCAGGTCGTAGTAGACCTTGCCCGAGCACACCAGCACGCGCCTGATCCGGGCGGTGTCCGCCGTCTCATCCGGTATGACCGCACGGAACGCGCCCATGGTGAGCTCCTTCAGCCCGGAGGTGGCCGCCTTCGACCGCAGCATCGACTTCGGCGTGAAGACGACCAGTGGCCTTCTGCGCTCCCCGAGCGCTTGCTGCCTGAGCAGATGGAAGTAGTTGCCCGGCAGGGAGGGCATGGCGACGGTCATGTTCTCCTGCGCGCAGAGCTGGAGAAACCGCTCGATCCTGCCGGAGGAGTGGTCGGGCCCCTGCCCTTCCAGGCCGTGCGGCAGCAACAGCGTCACCCCGGAGCGCTGGCCCCATTTCTGTTCGGATGACGCGATGTACTCGTCGATCACGCTCTGGGCCCCGTTGGCGAAGTCGCCGAACTGGGCCTCCCACAGCACCAGAGCGTCGGGGCGCGCCAGTGAATAGCCGTACTCGAAGGCCACTGCTCCCAGTTCGGACAACATCGAGTCGTAGGGTGCGAAGCCGGCCGCCCGTGAGCCGAGGGAGCTCAGCGGCGTGTGCTCCAGGCCGGTGCGCCGGTCGGTGAGCACCGCGTGGCGTTGGCCGAAGGTGCCACGGCGGGAGTCCTGTCCGGCCAGCCGTACCGCAACCCCGTCCAGCAACAGGGAACCGATGGCCAGTGTTTCCGCGGTGGCCCAGTCGATCGATCCAACGTCCAGCATCGTGGTCCGCCTCTGGAGCTGCGGAAGAACGCGCGCGTGCACGGTGAAGCCTTCCGGCACAGCGGTCTGAGAAGCGATCACGTGCCGGGCGGCCGCCTCCGTGATCGCGGTCGCCGCCCGGGGGGCGGCTGCGTGCCGAGCGTCCACGGCGTTCATGTGGTTCACGGGCTTCGGGGAACGGGGCACCGGCAGCGCCCGGGTCTGGGCGAAGGCCCGCTCGAGGTGCCCCTGATAGTCCCGCAAGGCGCCTTCCACCTGCCGCTCGGCGATGTCGCCCCGGCGGACAAGCGCCTCGGCGTACAGCTTGCGCACCGAAGCCCTGGCACCGATGCGGTCGTACATCGCCGGCTGCGTGATGGAGGGATCATCGACCTCGCTGTGCCCGTGGCGCCGGTAGCAGATCAGATCGACGACGACGTCCTTGTGGAACGCCTGACGATAGTCGAAGGCCAGGCGCGCGACCCGGACCACGGCCTCGGGGTCGTCCGCGTTGACATGGAAGATGGGCGCCTGGACCGTCCGTGCCACGTCCGTGGCGTATGCGCTCGACCGGCCGTTGGCGGGCGAGGTGGTGAAGCCGAGCTGGTTGTTGATGACGATGTGGACCGTCCCACCGGTGCGGTAGCCGGGCAGTTGGGACATGTTCAGCGTCTCAAAGACCACGCCCTGACCGGCGAACGCGGCATCGCCGTGGACGGCGATCGGCAGGACGGGGAAGGTTTCGCCACCGTCTGCGGCCCCGTCCTGCTTGGCGCGCACCACTCCCTGGGCCACCGGCCCCACGAGCTCCAGATGCGAGGGGTTCGCCACCACGCAGACGGCGATCGTGCCGCCGTCCAGGGCACGGTAGGTCCCTTCCGCACCGAGGTGATACTTCACATCGCCGGACCCCTGGACCGACCGGATGTCCACCGCATCCTCGAACTCATGGAAGATCTCTGCGTAGGACTTGCCGATGATATTGGCCAGCACATTGAGCCGACCCCGGTGTGCCATACCGATGACGGCTTCCTTCACCCCGTGCCCGATGGAGCGGAGCAGCAGCGCGTCGAGCAGTACGATCGCCGACTCGCCGCCTTCGAGCGAATACCGCTTCTGTCCCACGTACTTGGTCTGCAGGAACGTCTCGAAAGCCTCTGCCGCGCCCAACCGGTAGAGAATCTGCAATTGTTCGGCGACGTCCGGCCGGGGCTGAGGCGATTCGATCCGCTGCTGGACCCAGCGGCGTTCCTGGAAGCTTTGGATGTGCATGTACTCGGTGCCGACGGAACGGCAGTACGACTCCTGCAGGGCGTTCAGCACATGGCGAAGCGTCATGGTGGCCTGCCCCGCGAACCCGTCGACGACGAATTCTCTTTGCAGGTCTTCGTTCCGGAGTCCGAATGCCGGGAGGTCGAGTTCCGGATGGGCGGCCACCCGTCCTGCCGTGAGTGGGTCGGTATCGGCCACCAGGTGTCCGCGGACTCGATACGCGTCGATGAGCGCGGCAACGCGGACCGCTTTGACGGCCGCCTCGTCCGTACTGTCCTGACTTTCCGGACCCTCCTGACTTCCCTGCGCATTCGTCGCGCCGTTGCGCGCCTCCCGGCGGGCCGCGGGGATCGGGGAGGTGAAGAACTCCCTCCAGGTCCGGTCGACCGAGCCGGGGTCGTTCAGGTATCGCTCGTACTGTTCGTCCACGAGCCATTCATTGATGCCGAATTCCAGCCCGTGGAGCAGCGGCTGTCCGGCGTGTGATTGCGACGCCACTGTGTGGATCGCCTTCTTTCCTCATTCGGAATGACCGATGACGGACGCGGCCGGACCGCCCGGTCATGATTCATCGTGCTCGCGGGCTTCGCTTCCGCTGAGTATCCGTCGTGGAGGCGAAGCCGTCCGACCGTGTCGCACCATCGACGCTATGGCATCGCGGGAGTCGACCAAGACACCCAGGAATGACATAACGCCGTCACATCAGGACATCGCAGCAGGGAGACGGCCTCCGCGTGGAATGCTTCCAAGCACAGTCGAATCCTGATCATCAAGCGCCGCGTCCCTTTGATCCGAGGGCTTGTAAGTCCCCGCGGCCCGGCATGGCCGCGGTCCACAGCCCGGCAGTACGTCATCAGTGGCGGCCTCACGGTCGCCGAGCCGACCTCAGGGCAGGAACATGGCTGACCGCGATCCGTCCGTCATCACCCAGCGACAGGCTCCGCCAACCGCCGACCCCTGGGCCCTGGGCCGTGGGCCCTTCGCGGCGAACCGCGGTTGCGGCACGCTCGGTCGTCGCACGGCAATCCCCTCCCCCGCGCCCCATGCACCCCGGACCGAACAACCGTCCAGGCCACGCTCGCCGCTGTCCGCCGCTCCGGCATCACCGGCCCCCGGCCGACAATTCGGCGACACCGCCCCCGGAAGAGATCCGTACCGGACGCATGCAGCGCCGACACCGCTGACGTCACACATGAACAGGCAGGACAACAGGCATGACAGCGAACGACTACCTCGACTGCTTCCGACCCGAACTCGTCGTCATCCCGTGCGGCAGCCGCAAACTGGGCCGACGCGCACGAGCGGCAGACCTGTATGTCGGCTCCTATCACCGTGCCTGCCGCACGGCGGCTGATGCGCTTCGGCCCGACCGGCTGCTCATCCTCTCCGCACGCTACGGCCTGCTCGACCTCGACGACGTCATCGACCCGTACGACACACCCCATGGCGCTGCCGACGCCATCACGGCCCAAGCCCTCCTGAAGCAGGCCACGGTGCGCGACATCGTGCTCCTCGACCCCGTTGTGGCCCTCGGCGGCGCGCGCCACGTCGGCCTCGTCCGCGCCGTCTGGCCGCACGCCCGCACGCCACTGGCCGGGACACGCGGCATGGGTGAGCAAATGGCCCGACTCGCCGTGCTGCGCAAGGGACGCGACCAGCGGCTGATGTGACATCACATACGGCTGCGGGAAGGCGGCCCGGCCCCGGGCTGCAGCCGCGTGACCGCGCTCGCACGCGCGCAGGGCGGGGCAGGGCAAGGCGGGGCGGGGCAGGGCAGGGCAGCGGCGTACCGACGGCCATGGCGCCTCCTGCCGGCCCGGCGAGCAGGTCCGTGCCGCGGTGGGCGACGGCCACGACCGCGCCGCGAAACGGCGCCCGCATCAGTCCCGAACGGCACCCGACGGGACGGACGACCTCGCCCACCCCGATGCGCCGATGCCCCGATGATCACGCGAGGCCACGGCGGGCCCGCTCCGAAGTCGCGGAGCGGGCCCGTCAGTGACAGGAGCCGTTCATCCCTCGTCGTGTGCAAGCGTCAGATCAAAGGCGTCCTGGCCGGCGGCATCGAGGGTGAGGGATGCCGCCCGGGCCGGGTACCCCGCTGCGACGACGGTGTACTGGTCGGCTTCGAGGCCGGTGAAGGCGTAGGAGCCGTCCTCGCCGGTGAGCGCGATGCCTACGACGTCGCCCGCCGGGTCCAGGAGGATGACGCGGGCCTCGGAAACTGGGCGCCCGTCCGTGGTACTGCTGCGGACGGTGCCCCTGAGCACGGGCGCCACGCGACGGGGCACATCCGGCTCTGCGGATCGGCGGCGCGCGTGCTGAACGACAGATCGGCGGCGCGCATGCCCGGCGGCGTAGTGCAGGGAGCGGCTCACCACCACCATCCAGGCAATGACCACCAGCACGTAGAGCACGACAGCAGCCCATACGAACAGCTGCGAGCCGGTCCTCGCCGCGAGAGCGCTCGTGGCCGTCACACAGGCGCCCACCGGGAAGATGAAGGACCACCACGTGGGCGCGAACGGCAGCCCGCCCCGGACCGTCCGTGCGGTCAGCCCCGCGGCGAGCACCAGCCACAACATGGCGAAGCCCCACACCGACACTCCCCCGAGCAACGCGGCGACCGCGGCGCCCCGTGCGTAGGGCGCGGGCAACGCGCTCGGCGCCACCGCGGCCAGCGCGCCGAGCGCCGTCACCGACTGGCCCAACGCCCCCAGGCCGATCCACACCGTGGGCACCACTGTTGCGGCAGGTACGTCGTGATGCACCAGGCGGCCGTAGATCATGGCCAGCACCAGCAGCGCCGCCACGAAGCCGAGGCCCAGCATCGCGTAGCAGCCCAGCAGCAGGGCGAGCCGCAGTTGCCCGGCCGGTGCGTGAGGCACCAGCAGCGCGCCCGTCGCGGCGGAGACCATCGGCGGCACCACCGGCATCAGCCAGCCGCCGAACGCCGCGTCCGGCGCGAAACGGTGCCGGGTGATCATCAGGTACGGCACGGTGCACGCTGTGACAAGACCGAGCACGGTACCGAGCGACCAGAGCACCCAGTCCACACCCAGCGCTGCCTCGAGCCCGATCAGCCTCCGGCCCAACACCAGCGCCCCGGCGCCCACCGTGAGCAGCGCCACCGGCGGCGCGCCGAAGAACTGGGCCGCCACCGGATCAGCCGCGTGTACCCGCAGCGCCCGCTGCCTGAGGTAACCGACGGCCAGCAGGATCAGCAGCAGCGCGGCGCCCAGCCAGACCACCGTGGCGATAGTCAGCAGCCCGGGAAAGCTCCGGGGCAGCGTGACCGCCGCGTTGGCGACGATGCCCGTGCCCATGACCGCCGCGAACCAGCTGGGGCCGAATACCGCACGCGTGGTTGTGTCTGCGGCAGGCGGCAAAGGACGGGCGGACGGGGAGGAATTCATGACCCAAACCTATGGCGGGGCCGGGGCGGCACTGCCGGTCATGTCCAGATGCGAGGGGCTTGTAGCACATATCGAGCGACGGCCACGGTGCGACAGTCCCGCAGGGCCGACCCAGCCGGCCGCGACCGTGTACCGCCGGGGGTAGTGGTACTCTCGCCGGCCTGCTGCCGACCATGATTCCCGAGACCACGAGTTGCCCGTGAAGACCACACTCACCTGACAGTTCGTCATTGTTCAGCGACTGCCGCATTGATGGCTCACCGTGCGGGTCATGTACTGGTGCTGTGCAGCTGTTGGCACCGGCAGCGGCGAAGGCGGGCGGCGGTTCTTCGAACCTGGCTACCGGGCGCCGTCCGTCCCGGGGCCCGCAGAGGTCTCCGGAGCACCCGGCCTCTTCCTTTAGGGCAGCGGCTTACTGCGGGGCCTGGCGGCACGCCTCGGTTGCGACGGCGCCCGCCACCCCGGCCCGGGCCAGATCGCCGACACAGCCGCTCTGGTCGCCCACCAGGCCGACATAACACGCCATCCGGACGGCGTCCGTGACCTCAGTGCCCTGGTCCCGGACTAGGTTCTCGCAGGCCGCGATGTCCGCGTGGGCGGCTGGTGCGGCGATGACGGTGCCGCCCAGGGCGAGGGCCAGGCCGGCGAGAACGCTGGGAATACAGGCCGAACGACGCATGAGGATGCACCTGCTCTCTGGGTCGGATCACGCGGTCCTGGGCACGCCGGCCCGCGGCCGGGGGCGGCGGCGAGCGCACGCGAGAGACGGAATCCCCCGGGGATCGAGCACCACAGGGGTCGAGCAGGGGGTGTGCCGTGCCTGTCGTGCGGGTGGTGTGCGCTTCCTCCGAGACCCGATCGGCCTGGTATGGGCCACCCTCGCTCATACGACGCTAGAGCACTCCGTACGCGCCCGCACTCCCGGGACAACGGATCCCGGCGCCCGTTCGCCGACGCCGACGTCATTCCCCAGGGGCTGTGGCCAGGTGATTCCCCAGGCACTGGCCTGACTCGCGGGCGACCGGCCAGGTCGCGTGAGGGGATGGAAGGCCCGTGCCGGGGATGTGGCTGATGATCCGCAGTGCCTCGGGCAGGGGGGCGGTGTCCTCGTCGGGATCACCATCGCTGTCGAGCCGCGTCATCACCATGCGCTTGGTGTAGCTGACGGCGGCCGCTGCCTGCGCCGCTCCGTCGATGACGAACCAGGTCGCGACCGTGCGCACGCCCCTCTCGCCTGGGAAGGCAAGAGCCCTGGCCGGTGGCTTGTCAGCCGGGCTCTTCGGCTGTTCGGCGGGGCGGCAGCCCGGGCCCTTCATGACGACCTGACGGTCGGCCAACCTGCGGCGGGCCCGTCCCCGTCTCGGGCCGTGCCCAGTCTCCACCGGCGGCCTCCTCCTCGCCATTTCCCTCGCGCGCCCTCCGATGTCACAGAACGGCGGGGCTGTCTCGTCTCAGATCGTCGAAGACAGACTCCGGAAGCAGGAAGGTGATGGTCATGCGGGTGTTCGTGGCAGGCGGGAGTGGAGTCCTCGGGCGGCGGCTGGTGCCGCAGCTCGTGGCTCGTGGCCACCGAGTGACGGCCACGACGACGAGCACGGCCAAGCTCGGCTTCGTGGAGCAACTGGGCGCGGACGGCGTCGTGATGGACGGACTGGACCCGGTGTCCGTCGGCGAAGCGGTGGCGGCCGCCCGCCCGGACGTGATCGTGCACCAGATGACCGGGATCAGCATGGCTCACGCCGGCAAGCCCGACCTGAAGCACTTCGACCGGTGGTCCCTGCCCACCATCAGGCTGCGCACGGAGGGAACCGATCACCTGCTGGCCGCCGCCGAGGCGACCGGCGTGCCGCATTTCGTCGCGCAGGGCTATGCCAACTGGAACGGGATCCGCGAGGGCGGCTGGGTGAAGACCGAGGAGGACCCGCTGGACCTGCACGAGAACACACCCGCGCACCCGGCGATGGCAGCCCTGCGACACGTCGAGGACGCCGTCACCGACGCCGGCGGCGCGGTGATGCGTTTACCGCGTTCTACGGGCCCGGCGCCACCGACGACCAGGTCGTACTCGTCCGCAAGCGGCAGTTCCCACTGGTCGGCAAAGGCACCGGCTACTCCTCCTGGGTCCATCTCGACGACGCGGCGAGCGCCACCGTCCTGGCCGTCGAGCAGGAGGCGAGGGGCGTGTTCAACATCGTCGATGACGACCCGGCCCCGGCCTGCGAGTGGCTGCCCCATCTCGCGGCGTGCGCGGGGGCGAAGCGGCCGGTGCGTATCCCCCCGTGGCTGGCCCGGCTGCTGGCGGGACAGGTGGTGGTGACGATGATGACCGAGGGGCGCGGCTTCTCCAACACCAAGGCCAAGCGGGAGCTCGGCTGGGAGCCGCGCTATCCGTCCTGGCGGCAGGGCTTCGAGGAGGGGCTGGCGTGACCCGGACCGAGGAGTTCGAACAGCTGCGACCGCTGTTGTTCTCGATCGCCTACCGGATCCTGGGCAGCGTGACCGAGGCCGAGGCCGAGGACGCGGTCCAGGAGACCTGGCTGCGCTACGAGCTCTCCCCCACCCGGCCCGCGTCGGCCAAGGCGTTCCTCTCGGCCGTGGTCACCAGGATCTCGATCGACGTGCTGCGCTCGGCCCGCCTGCGGCGGGAGGAGTACGTCGGGCATTGGTTCCCCGAGCCGCTTCTCACCGATCCCTACGAGGACCCGGAGCACTCGGCGGAACTGGCCGACTCGCTGTCGATGGCATCCCTGTTGCTGCTGGAACGGCTCAGCCCGCTGGAACGTGCGGTCCTCGTCCTGCGGGAGGTGTTCGCCTTCGGCTTCCCGGACATCGCCTCGGCGGTGGACAGGTCGGAGGCGGCGTGCCGCCAGCTCGCGGTGCGGGCACGCCGCCACATGGACGCGGGCCGGCCCAGGTTCGAGGCCGACCGGAAGGAGCGCGAGAAGCTCGCCGAGCGGTTCTTCGACGCCTTGCGGGAGGGGAACATCGACGGGCTGCGCGAACTCCTCGCCGCCGACGTGTCGCTGGTCGGGGACGGCGGCGGCAAGGCCCCGCAGTGGGCCAGGGGCTTCTTCGGCGTCGACCATGTGTCCCAGGCCCTCGCCACCCTCCTCCCGCCGTTCATCCAGATCGGCGGCGTCGTGGAACCGCACCAGGTGAACGGCCAGCCGGGCGCGATCTTCCGCGCCCCGGACGGCAGGGTCCTCAACACCTGGACACTCGACGTCCTCGACGGACGGATCCAGACGATTCGCGCGGTGAGCAACCCCGACAAGCTCGGACATGTGGGCCCCGTGGCGGACGCATGGGCGATCCTGCGCGAAACACAACAGGTCCGTCGGGACGCGGACTGACCTGCAGAGCTCACTGCGCTCCGGACCTGCGGTGCCGGGTGCCACCGGCGGGCCGGGAATCCGCCGTAGCAGCAGGGATCTCACCATCGCGGACATGCGCGCCGCAACCGAGGAAGTCGGCAGCGACAGGTTCGGCGCACAAGAACCAGAACCAGAACCAGGACTGGAGAATCGGACGTGCTCAGGATCGGCATCATCATCGGCAGCACCCGCCCCGGCCGGCACGGCGACCGGGTGGCCCAATGGGTGCGGGACCTGGCGGTTGAACACGCGGGCGACGCCGCGGACTTCGAGCTCGTGGACCTGAAGGACTACGCGCTGCCACTGCTCGATGAGCCCGTGCCAGCACGGGTGGCACCGGGCCGGCGGCCGCACACACGGCGATGGGCCGAGCGGATCGGCTCGTGCGACGCCTTCATCGTCGTCACGCCCGAATACACCCCCCGCCCGCCGCCCTGACCAATGCCATCGACTACCTGTACGCGGAGTGGGGCGGCAAGCCGGTCGGCTACGGCGGCTACGGCGCGGTCATGGCGGTGCAGAAACTACGTGCGCAGGCGGGCCCGCTGCGCGCGGCTACCCGGGCTGCTGCCTGAACGGCCGAAATCCCGTCCAAGGACAGGCCCTGAGAAGAACACGCCGTCCCATAGCAAGGAGCTGGTCATGAGCGAGTACGCCACACACCAGAAGATCGCGCTGATTACCGAGGCGAAGAAGGGGATCGGCCGTGCGGCTGCCGAGCAGCTCGCTTTACTGGGCATGACGGTCCTGATCGGCGCCAGAGACCCACGGCGTGGCGAGGATGCCGCTGGGGCGGTGCGCGCGGCCGGCGGCAACGCGCACGCGGTCGTCCTGGACGTCACCGACCAGGCCAACGCCCGGGCGGCCGCAGAGCAGATCGAGGAACGCTTCGGCCACCTCGACGTGCTGATCAACAACGCCGGCATCACCGGCTCCGGGCAGGTCTCACCCGAAGACGCCCACGATCAAGTCCCGAGCTCCGTCGACCTGGACAGGGTCCGGGCGGTGTTCGAGACCAACGTCTTCGGGGTGATCGCGGTGGCCAACGCCATGCTCCCGCTGCTGCGACGGCCGCTGGCGCCACGCATCGTCAATGTCAGTAGTGCCGCCGGGTCGCTGACCATCACGAGCGACCCGGACGGCCCGCTGGCGGCTCTGCCGACGTCGGCCGCGTACGCACCCTCCAAGACCGCACTGAACGCGCTGACCGTGCAATACGCCAATGAACTGCGCAAGAACGGCATCCTCGTCAACGCCGCCGACCCCGGCTACGTCGACACGGAGATCAACAACCACAGCGGGTACCTCACGGCCGCGCAGGGCGCCTCGGTCTTGGTGCGCCTGGCCACGCTCGGCGCGGACGGGCCGACCGGTGGGTTCTTCAGCGAGGACGGCCCAGTGCCCTGGTGATGCTGACCGTGGACAGCGGCTGCCACAACGGAGTCGCCCCGCAAGATCAATCATCCGACAGGCCCTGGTCGGTGGTTCCGTAGGCGGCCATGAACATGTCCAGCAGTCCGTCGATCGCGTCCTCGTCGATGGGGCGGGTCGACAGCAGGCTGCGGTAGTACAGAGTGCCGCACAACACCTCGGCGGCGAATTCCAGGTTCGCTTCTGCGGCCAGTTCACCGGTGTGTTGGGCGCGGGTGATCCGATCGAGGGTGCTCTGCTCGACGGTGACCAGGAATCGTTCGTGCAAGGTCGCCCGCAGCGTGGAATCGGCCTGCGCTTCTGCGATGACCGCACGGTAGATGGGGCCGATCGGCGGACTTGAGAGGGCGAAGCCTGACCGTAGGAACTGTTCGCGCAGATCACTTCGGACGTCCCCGGTGTCGCGGTAGTCCAGGTCCCTGGTCCACACACGACTCAGCGCGTCGAGCAGCAGCGCCGCCTTGGACGGCCAGCGCCGGTAGATCGTGTGTTTTCCGACCCCGGCCCGCCGGCCGACGGCCTCGATGCTCAGGCCCGCGTAGCCGACCTCCGCAGCCAGATCGAGGGTCACCCGCAGCAGCTCTTCGGTGCGCGCTGCACCTCGGCGCCGTGGCGTGGCTGGCGTGTCGGTCATGGCCCCACCTTATCGGCACGCAGCGTGCCGTTGACAATGCCGAGGACTGCGCGCAGCATTCAGAACCGATCGGCACGGTGCGTGCCGATGATGGACTGACGGCGTGTCGCCACACGCGCCCAAGATCCCGCCACATCGGATCAACAAAGGAAGATCTGCCATGACCAGCACCGACAGCAGCACGCACGAGGGATTCACGGCCGAGGAACGGGCCGCGATGAAGGACCACGCCCAAGAGCTGAAGACAGCAGCGCGCCGCGGCTCGCGCACGGACAAGGCCGCGGAGGCGGAGCGGGACGTGCTCGCGAAGATCGCCGAGATGCAGGACTCGGACCGGATCATGGCCGAACGCGTCCATGCCGTCATCACAGCCGGCGCCCCGGTCCTCGCGCCGAAGCTCTGGTATGGGATGCCCGCCTACGCGCTGGACGGCAAGGTCGTCTGCTTCTTCCAGAGCGCGGCGAAGTTCAAGGCGCGCTACGCGACGCTCGGGTTCAGCGACCAGGCGAAGCTGGACGAGGGCACGATGTGGGCGGCCGGTTTCGCCCTGACCGAGGTGACGCCCGAGGTGGAGGCGCGAATCAGTGCGCTCGTGAAGCAGGCGGTGAGCTGAGCCGCGCCCGGGGCCTGCGGCCTTTTCGCGCGCTCGGCGGCCTGGCGCTACTGATACGGCATCTGCTGTGCCTCCTCACCGACGGCGTCGAGGCACCAGGCTGAGTACAGCAGGCGTCGAGTTCCACCCACTGGTTCGGCCATGTCTGGCAAGGAGCGCCGTCCGCCCGGAGGACACCGGGCGGGATGTGCCAGACACGGCCTAGCCCCTCGTTCCCGTCGGCAGCGCGGCACGGGCGATGCCGGTGAGGTTGCCCTGCAGGAAGAGGATCTCCTTCTGGTTCGATCCGTTGAGATCGGCCCCATAGACGTTCCCGCCGAGGTCGGTCACGTACATGCGGCCGTGGTCCGGATCAAGGGCGAGGCCGATGCCTTCCATGAGGTGGGTCAGCAGGATCTCGGGTGTCCGCTGCCCTTCCGGCGCGTCCATCGGCGCGCGGTTCACACTGTTGCCCCGCGGCGGGTCGCCGCGATCCGTCCAGTACAGCATGCGCCGCGTGAGGTCGAGCTCCAGGTCGATCGGCTCGGGCAGCCCCTCGAACAGCACCTCGATGTCGCCGCGTTCGGCCGCTCTCTCCCCGGCGGGCAGGTCGATTCCGGCGCGCAGGATCTTCCCGAGTCCCGCGTCGCTCGGGCCCTTCTGTGTCCAGTAGAGGTGTCCGCCGACCGGGTCGACGGCGACTCCCACGCACCACCTGGTCTCGTCGCGGCGGTCGTCCTCTCCCTGTCCCGTCTGTACGAGGGTCTCGACGTTGTGCCCGTCGAGGTCGCAGCGCATCACGCGCATGCCTTCGCGATCACCCCAGTACAGCTTCCGGCCGGCGGCCTCGAGGTGGAGTTGCTTCGGCGTATGCGTGCCACCGCTCGGGACGATCGTCGTCCGGTGGCCTCCGTCCAGGTCCACGCGTTCGATCGAACCGTCGTTCTCCGGCGGACGGCCCATGTTCGTCCAGTAGATGTGCCCGGCCAGGACATCGACGGCGACCCCGTCCGGGATCCTGCACCCACTGACGATGACCTTCTTGTCGGAGCCGTCGGGGTTCACGGAGAACAGGCGACCGCCACTACTGGCCTCGAGCACGAACAGTCTTTCCTGGCGCCGCGTCACGATTCCTCCTTCGCCGGGCGACCGGCTGCGGCGTTCCGCGGACCATGCGGGTCATGCTCGGCCCGCACGGCCAGCAGGGCGGACAGCATCGCGTCGCGCCCGGCGGCCAGCTCATCGACCGAGCGGCCCTGCGCCTCCTGCAGGACGCCGCCCACGATCTTCTCCTTGAGCTCGGGCGTGAACTCGGGGGTGCCCAGGTCCTGCCAGGACGCCACCATTCGCGGCATGAGAGTGTCCATGAAGTGCTCGATGCCGCCTTCTCCTCCGCCGAGATGCCACAGCAGATGGGGACCCATGACGCCCCATCTGAGCCCCGGCCCCCAGGACACCGCGTCGTCGGAGTCCACCACGTCGAGCACTCCCTCTTGGACCAGGTACACGACCTCTCGGTACAGCGCGGCCTGGATACGGTTGGCGACGTGCCCGGGAAGCTCCTTCTTGAGGTGAATCGGCTTCTTGCCGATCGCGGCGTAGAACGCCATGACGTCCCGGATCGTCTCCGGGGCGGTCTTCGTCCCGCCGACGACCTCGACCAGCGGGACGATGTGCGGCGGGTTGAAGGGATGACCGATGACGGTCCGCTCCGGACGCCGGCATTCGGCCTGGATGACGCTCATCGTGATGCCCGAGGAACTCGACGCAATGATCGCGTCCGGCGGCGTGGCGTCGTCGATGTCGGCGAACAGCTTGACTTTGAGTTCCGGACGCTCCGGCGCGTTCTCCTGGACGAAATCGGCGTCCGCGACGGCCTGACGCATGTCCGTGGTGAAGCTCAGGCGATCGGGCGACGCCTCGGGCGCGAGCCCGATCGAAGCAGCCGTGTCCCATGCCGCCTCCACATACGACCGCAGGGCCGCCTCCGCGGTGGGGCCGGGGTCCGTCGCCGTCACGTCGAAGCCTCGGACGAGATAGTGCGTCGCCCAGCTCGCACCGATCGTGCCGGTGCCGACGATCGCCACGCGGTGGACGGGCTTGAGTGCGTTCATGACTGGTCACTGCTCCTGAAAGTCGGACACGGGCTGCGGGGAAAAGGCGGCTGAGGTGGCCGGCATCAGCGGCCTCGCCAGGCGGAGGCACGTTTCTCGGCGAACACCCGTACGCCTTCCCGCTTCTTGACGGCTGCCAAGGCAAGCGGTGCGTTCCGCGCGACGGGGCCCACCGGCTCTCGGGCCCTCCAGCGCGGCGCCGGGCGGGGTGAACGCACGAACGAGCCGGTACTCCCTGCCTTCGGCGGCCCTCAGCCGCTCGCCCGTAAGCGGTACGCGCGGCAACGTGATAGCGAAGGAGGGGCGCTCGTGGAGCACTACGCCGGACGCGTCGGGCGCCGCGCTCATCGCGCCCCCTCCGCTTCCGCCGGGTCGGGAATCGCTCCCTCGGCGCGCAGCTCGGCGATCTCGGCGGGGCCGAATCCCAGCTCGGCGAGGACCTCGTCGTTGTGCTCGCCCAGGTCCGGCGCCCGCTTCGCCGGGACCTTCGCGACGCCTCGCACGTTGACCGGGCTGTTGACGGTGTACTCCAGCCCGCTGACTCCTTCCAGCGGCACGACGATGTCGTTCGCGCGCAGCTGTGGATCCCGCGCGGCCTCCTCCGGTGTCTGAATGAGGCTGTAGGTGACGCGTTCCCGGGTCAGGGCGTCCTTCCAGTGGGCGAAGGGCCGCGAGCGGAACTCGGCGTCGAGCAGCTCGGTCAGCGCGGTGGAGTTCTTGACGAAGCCCTCGATGTTCGCGAAACGGGGATCCTCGAGCAGCTCGGGGTGCCCGATGGCCCGTGTCAGTCCCGGCCAGTGCGGGGCTGAGGTGACGAGCATGAACCACTCGCCGTCCGCGGTCCGGTAGGGGTTGATCAGCGGGTTCGCCGGTGCCTTCCGGTCGTGCAGCTCGAACGGTGTGCCGTCGGCGAGCGCGCCGGCCACGAGCGTTCCCGTGGCCCAGACGCCCTCGGCGAGCAGCGACGTCCCGACGCTCGCCCCCTGTCCCGTCCGCTCACGACGGTAGAGGGCGGTCACGATCGCCGCGTAGATCCCGATCGCCGACATGTAGTCGCCGCTGCCCCAGACCGGGACCGTCGGCGGAGCCCCCGCGTCCCGGGTGGAGGCCAGCAGCCCGCTGCGCGACCAGTAGGCGGTCAGGTCGAAGCCCGGCTGCCCGGCATCGGAACCGGCATCCCCGAAGCCCGTGATGTCGGCGTAGACGACCCGCGGGTTCCAGCCCGCGACCTCGTCGTAGCCGAGGTGCAGCTTCTCACGTGTGCCGTGCGGGAAGTTGGTGATCACCACGTCGGCCCACTCGACGAGGCGTTTGAGGATCTTGGTGGCCGCCGGCGACTTCAGGTCGATGACCATCCCGCGCTTGTTGCGGTTGGCGAGGTGCCAGCTGTAGTTGGCCTGTGCCCGGGGGCTGGGCGGCACGGAGCTCAGCCCCCGCTGAGGGTCGCCCTTCCCCGGTGGCTCGATCTTGATGACGTCCGCTCCGAAGTCGGAGAGCACGGTGGCCGCGGCCGGTCCCGCGATGAAGCTGGACGCGTCGAGGACCTTCAGGCCGGTGAAGACGGACTCGGTGGTCATCGTCGTCACCTCACGAAGGCGCTCAGGCCGTCGGTGACGGCACGTCCGACGATGAGGGTCTGGATCTCCCGCGTGCCCTCGTACGAGTAGATGGCCTCGGCATCGGCGACGAAGCGGCCGACCTTGTAGTCGAGGAGGATGCCGTTGCCGGCCAGCAGCTCCCGCGCCCACCCCACGTTCTCGCGCATCCGCACGGTGCAGTAGGCCTTGGCCAGGGCGGACTGTTCATCCCGGAATACCCCGGCGTCCTGCAACTGGGCAAGCCGCGCCATCATCCCGCACGAGGCCGTGGCGTTGCCGAGCATCTTCACTAGCAGGTCCTGCACGAGCTGGAAGCCCCCGATCGGGCGCCCGAACTGCTCGCGCTCCTTCGCGTACTGCAGGGCGATCTCGTAGGCGGCGAACATCACTCCCACGGCCTGCCACGCCACCCCGCTGCGCGTCTGGCGCAGGATCTTGGCGGTGTCCTTGAACGAGTTCGCGTTCTGCAGCCGGTTGGCCTCCGGAACACGGCAGCCGTCGAGCACGATGTCGGCGTTCTGCACGATCCGCAGCGCCATCTTGTTCTCGATCTTCGTCGCGGTGAATCCAGGGATGTCCTTCTCCACGACGAAGCCCAGCACATGACGGGTCTCGACATCGCGGGCCCAGATGACGACCAGGTCGGCGAACGTCGCGTTTCCGATCCACCGCTTCGCGCCGTCAATGATCCATTCGTCGCCGTCGCGGCGCGCGGTCGTGTGCAGGCCTCCGGCCACGTCGGAGCCGCCGTGCGGCTCGGTCAGCCCGAAGGCGCCGACCTTCTCGAAGCGGCTCATCGGCGGCAGCCACCGCCGCTTCTGTTCGTCGGAGCCGCAGGTGAGGATGGTGCCCATGGCCAGACCCGTGTGCACGCCCACGAACGTGGCCACGGACGCGTCGACATGCGCCAGCTCCAGCGCGAGGAAGCCCGCGAGGAGGTTGCTCGGCTTGGATTCCGGGGAGTCCGGGTCGGCCCAGTCCATAAGACCGAGCCCCCCGAAGCCCTCGATCAGCTGGAAGGGGAACTCGGCCCGGGCCCAGTGGTCGTCGACGATCGGTGCGACCTGCGTGCGGAGAAACTCGCGGACGGACTCGAGCTTCTCCCGCTCCGCGTCCGCCAGCAGGTCCTCGTAGGCGTAGAAGTCCGCGGGCAGCTGCCCTTTGTCCAGGTAGGGACCGGATGGTGTCGGCAAGGTCGTTGCGCCGCTCATGGCAATCTCCCTCAAGCGCTGCGGGGCATGGCTCGGAGATCCGTGCCCGTCAGCACTCTCCGCGCCTGGCATTTCGGTTCTCCGGCGTGATTAAACGCGGATCCCGAGCCGGTCCCCCGGACCCGCGCCGCGCAGGGGTGCCGTTGTCGCCGCGGACCACTCCAGTGGCCCGTCCCGGCCCGTGTGGGAGAGGTGACGGAGGTCTGCGAGATGCGCGCCGCATACGGGATCCCGTGCATCGGGTGCGCTAGATCCTGGTCCGTCCCACTGCCGTCGCGGCGGGTCAACACAGGGCCCGCGACAAGCGTCCGGCCCGGGCCAGGGAGGAGATGGACACGCTCGCCGGTGCCGGCTCTCCTGTCCGCTCCCCCATCTGACGCCACCGTTGCACCGACCGCACGCGGGCACGTAACTCCCTCGCGACCGCGTCACAGTCGTACCCCTGGGCAAACAACTCGGCCGCCTGCATGCGAATCCGCTCGCGAAACGCCCGTCGTTCCGCGGTCAGCCCACCACCTTGCATGGATTCGGCCGGATAACACCCGCAACGCCGCGCGGGGGTGGCGCGAGCGGCGGGCGATGACGCGAGAGGGTCCGTCAGTGCTTCGGGGCGAGAGCGGGGTGGCCGCCGTACGCGGAAAGCTCTCGCCGGTCTTCTCATTCAGCTCGGTCTCCAGCAGCCACGGTGCCCTGGAGGCAATTCCCCGATGGCCTCCTCTTCTTCATCGGTGAAGCACGTGACCCGGTAGCCCTTGAAGGGCGACTCGCCGTGGATCCTGGTGGCCAGCATTGCGAAGGGAGCGTGGCACACGACCGCGAGTGGGTTGCCCGAGGCGAGCTGCGCCGTCAGCAGCCGTCCCACGTCGGCGTCGAACGCCAAGTCCGCCATCGGACCGTGACCGCCGGGCAGGTACACCGCGTCGTAGTCCTCCAGGCGGACGTCCGACAGCTTGAGGGGCCGCCACATTGTCTCCGCGGACCGGATGATGGCCGACGGGCATGTTCGAGCGTGCCATGGGGACAGGCGTGCGGATCGTACGGGTTCTGCTCACCGCGTCAGACACCACCGCCGGCGAGCGGTTGGCGGGCCGGGATCTCGGCTCAGAACTGGGGCAGGAGTTGAAGGCGAGCGCCCACGAGGCACGGCTCTTGGACGAGCGGGCAGCTGCTGACACTGTGCGGGTGGCGACGGACGGGCGGCCCGTCGCGGACGTCGCCCGTGAGGTGGTGGCCGCTACCGGCTGGGGCGGTTAGCACTCCGCCGGCACATCGTGGGCTTCACGTGCGGGCCTCGGCTTGTCGCCGGCAATGGCTGGTGGGCTGGACGACGAGGGTGCTGAACAGGCGCTGCATCTCGTTGCAGGACAGCGGGACCAGGCCGTCTGGGGTGGGCCTGCGAGCGTGTTCCTCGGCGTGACCGCTGCCAGGAAGGCGTGGGCGAGCATCACGAGGGTGACCCAGCGGATCCAGGAGGGGTGGCGGCGGACCTGGTGCTCATCAAGGCCGGCCAGCCCTTTCTCACTCTGGAAGGTCTCCTCCGCACGCCATCTGGATCTGGCGAGCTTCACCAAGGCGGTCAGCGGCACCGGATCGGGTGAGTAGCAGCGGCAGCAGGCGAGTTCACCGGTGGTGCGGTTGCGGCGGATCAACAGCTGGCGGTGGCCCGGCGCCGGGTCGGCATGATCGATGACACCGCAGTCGTAGGACCGCTGTTCCTTCCTGCCGCGTCCGGCCGAGAGCTTCTGCCACGCCCGCTCGGGTACCTTCTGCACCAGGGCATCGGCGCGGAACGTGCCTGCGTCGGTGCGCACTTCGGCCGAGCAGGCCACCGCAAGCGCATAGCCCAGGCCACGTTCTCGATGGCGGCCCGCAGCTTCGGGTTGCCGCCGTGGACCTCGTCGCCGGTGACCCAGCCCACTTGGTGTCCGCG
The DNA here is from genome assembly GCF_042959425.1 of Streptomyces sp. NPDC007896. NCBI lineage: Bacteria > Bacillati > Actinomycetota > Actinomycetes > Kitasatosporales > Streptomycetaceae > Streptomyces > Streptomyces sp. NPDC007896. The sequence goes on from NZ_JBIBKX010000024.1 coordinate 118,917, forward strand.
TCCAGGAACTGTTCGATCACCTTCCTGGTCAGTTCCGGCTTGGTCACGAAGGCAGTGTCCTGTCCTCGCCGAGCCCCGCGGCGCCGTCGCAACTCGCATGAAGGGGTTGTCGCATCGGGGATCGTCGTCGCCTGGTCCGGCGACGGTATATCGGTGTGTCGGCTCGCTGCGGGCGCGGGAGAGCCGCTCGTGCAGTGCCTCTGCGTCTGCGTCTACGTCCGCGCCCGCGCCCGCGTCTGCGCGACCCTTCACGCGGTCTCGGTCGCCGTGCGCGATGTCAGGGCTGGGCCTGACCGAACCGCGCGGTCTCGTCGGGGTCGGGCACGGACAGAAGATGCTCAGCGCCGCCTTCGAGCGTCTGGGCTATGTCGGCCGAGCGCGGGAGCATCGACTTCTCGTAGCTGCGTACAGCGTCGTCGATGGTGGAGGACTGGACGAGTGCGAGCGCGAGTTCGCTGGCGTCGAGCATGGCGAGGTTGACGCCGACGCCGAGCGGTGGCATGAGGTGTGCGGCGTCTCCCAGGAGTGTCACGCGGGGCGAGTGCTCCCATGTGTGCGGCACCGGCAGGGCGAAGAGCGGACGATCGACGTAGGGGCCGTCGTTGTCGTTGATCATCCGGAGTGTCTGCGGCGACCAGGCCGCGTACTCGCTCAGCAGATGCGCGCGGATGCCCTCGGTGTCCTCGGGGCGAAGCCCGTTCGCCGTGATCCAGTCCACAGGGACGCGCTGCATGATGTAGACGCGCATGTGGCTGCCGCTGTTGCGCTGCGCGAAGAGGCCGCGCTCGCCGTCGGCGACGTGGGCGCTGCCCTTCCCGACCAGTTCGGAAAGCTCGGGGTGCGCGGTCTCCATGTCGTCGAACCATGCCTCGAGGAAGCTGACCCCGGTGTAGCGCGGTGTCGCGGGCGACACGGCCGTGCGGACGCGGGAGAAGGCGCCGTCCGCACCGATCACGAGATCCGCCGCAGCTGTCGTCCCGTCGGAGAACGTCAGCGTTCGCGGCCCGTCGGCCGGTCCGCTCACTGATTCGAGAGTGCGTCCCCACTGGACCGTCCCGGCGGCGAGTGAGCGCAGCAGGAGATCACGGAGCTGTCCGCGGTCGATCTCGGGACTGACCGTTTCGCCCTCGCCCGGCAGATGGTGGGCAAGGACGCGCCCCGCAGGGTCCATGCGGCGCATTTCCTGGCTCTCGAGCCTGGCGAGCGCGAAGAACTCCTCCAGGAGGCCCGCTTCACGGAGTGCGAGCTGGCCGTCTTCCTTGTGCAGGTCGAGTGAGCCTCCCTGGTTGCGGGAGTTCACTTCTGGATCGCGGTCGTACACCGTCACCGGAATGCCGTGCTGCTGCAGGATGCGTGCGCACGTGAGGCCTCCCGGGCCGGCACCGATGATGCTGATCCGCGCGTCTACAGGCGTCGGAGAGTCCACGGTGGATTCCTTTCGTCGGTGGGGTTCCGGGTGACGCCGCGGCGCGGCGATGACCGGTGCCGCGACTCCCACCGGGATGCGGCAACCCCCGTGGAGACCACCAAAGCAGAAACGAGTCCATAAGTGCAACCGTTACAGTTTCTGCTTCATTCCAGTTGTGGGGTACAGTGACGCCATGCCCGACTCTCCGACCGTTGGCCGTCGCGAGCGCAAGAAGGCCGCAACGAGGCAGGCCATTGCCGACGCCGCCCTGGAACTCTTCCTGGAACACGGCTTCGAACAAGCCAGCGTCCGCGACATCGCCGAAAGAGCCGACGTATCGACGACGACCCTCTTCGCGCACTTCCCGAGCAAAGAGGCACTGGTCTTCGACCGCGAGGAGGAAGTTGAGGCAGCCCTGACCGCCGCCGTCCGCGAACGGCCCAAGGACCAGAGCGTGGTCGAGGCGCTCCGCGCCCACGCGCTGAAGTCCTGGGTGCCGATCGCGTCAGATCCACGTCTGCATCAGCTCACCGCACTGGTGGACCAGACGCCCGCGCTCCGCGAGTACGCGGAGCGGATGTGGATGCGGCACGCGGGCACCCTCAGCACCGTAATCGCGGAGGAACTCGGCCGAGAAGCGGACGATCTCGCATGCTCAGCACTCGCACGGTTCGTCCTGGAAGTCCCGACCTTGGCCAAGGGCCGACACGATCCACGCTCGACCGTGGAGACAGTGTTCGACCTGCTGATCCACGGTTGGCAGTCACAGCACGATTCCGGGGATGCAATCACAGGCTCTCGCAAGAGCTGACACATCGAGTTGGATCGGCCCTGACGGTCGTGTGCTGGGCTGGTAGTTGGGCGTTCGGTCCGGTACGCGGACAACGCCGTGGATGCCGCTGCCGGACCGAGAGGTGCCGTGCGGGATCTTGTACGTACTGCTCACCGGCATCCAGTGGGTGTACCTGCCCAAGGGACTCGGCTTCGGCTCGGGCATGACCTGCCGGCGTCGGCTGCGGGACTGGAACGAGGTCGGCGTGCGGCGGCGACGGCACAGGGTCCTGCTCGCCGAGCTGCACGCGGCTTCGCGGTGATGGCGACATCCGAACCCGGCTCTGCACGCGGCTTCGTGATCAGGTGCATCGGCAAGTGGGCGCTGTCCCTCCCCCTGTCAGTAGGCTCGCGACGTCGCGATGCCCCGGACGAGGTCTATCTATATGCTCCAGCGTGGAGCAACGTGATCGCAGTCGCGGGAAGGTTGGTTCAGGTCATGGTCACCAATGACCTCCAGGCCGGAACTCCACGGGCGGGTAAGGCCGACGGTGACAGCGTCGAGGTCCTGACGGAGGAGACCGGCGAAGCCCTGCATCGGCTTCGAAGCGTCCTGCTCGGCCTGGCGGATCCACTCCAGCAGCGGGTATCCGCGCCGGTGGCGGACGCGATGAGCGATGGCCACGGCGGAGGCCGTCGCGCTCATCTCCGAGCTGTACGCGGAGGGGTGGACCGCTGCGAGGAAGGGTGGTGTGGCCCGATCGCGGTGACGGCGGTGGCGGTCCGTCAGGCGCGACTCGATGTCGGCGATGTCGGCTCCGGCTCCGGCTCGGCGAGAGGCACTGCCGCGCGACGGGGACGCAGCAGCGGGGTCGCCAGAAGGAGCACGCCGGCCAGGCCGATGGCCGTACGCGGGCCGAGCAGGCCGCCCAGCACGCCCCAGACGGCGGTCAGGAGCGCGGTCGAGGCCTTGGTCGTCACCGTCCAGGCGGACAGCGTGCGGGCGACCCGGTCGGTCGCGGTGCGCTCGAGGCGGTAGGTGGCGTAGACGGGGTTGAAGACCCCGCAGCAGAAGATGAGCCCGAGCTCGACGCCCATCACCAGCAGCAGCCCTCCGGTGCCTGGCCCCAGGAAGGCCAGGCCGACGGGCCAGATCGCGCGCAGCGCCCCGACCACGACCAGGACCTGGTGCTGCCCGAACCGGGTGACGAGCGGTCGGGCCAGCCGTGAACCGAACAGTCCGCCGATCGAGGGCGCGGCGAAGGCGAGGCCGTACTGCCACGGTGCGAAACCGAGTTGGCCGAGCATCAGGACGGCCAGCAGCGGCTGGGAGGCCATCACCAGGCCGTTGAACAACGCGGTGTTGAACAACAGCGGACGCAGCGTCGCGTCGGCGAGGATGTACCGCCACCCGTCGAGCAGGTCCCCGGCCCGCATGCGCGCGACCTCCCGACGTTCGGGCAGCGGCTCGTGCCCGCCCGTCGCGCGGATGCCCAGGGCCGAGAGCAGGTAGCTCAACGCGTCGGCCGCCACCGTCGCCACCGGACCGAGGAGCCCGATCGCGGCGCCGCCCAGCGGCGGTCCGATGATCGTGGTCGTCCAGGCCGTGGACTCGAACCGGGCGTTGGCGACGAGCAGGTCCTCGGCCGGCAGCAGCGTCTTCAGGTACGCGCCGGAGGCGGCGCGGAAGGTGATGTCGGCAGCCGCGACGACGACCGAGACCAGCAGGAGCTGAAGGAAGGTAAGCATGCCGAGAGCGAACGCGGCGGGGATCGTCAGCAGTGCCCCGAACCGCACCAGGTCCATCGCGATCAGCACCGGCCGCTTGCGGCGGAACTCCACCCACGGGCCGAGCGGCACCGCCACGGCCGCGCCCACCGCAGCCCCCACGGAGGAGAGCGCGGCGACCTCGGCCGACCCGGCATGCAGCACCTGGATGGCGATCAGCGGGAACGCCCCGAAGGCGAGCCACGTGCCGAGCGCGCTGGTCCCGTATGCTCCCCACAACCACCCGAACCTCTGCCCCAGCCGTGGTCCGAGCAGATGTCCCAGTCGGTGCCCGCTCTTCATTCCCGCCGCCCCTCGCCACTCACCCGCACAACCGATCCGCGATCGGAAGCATCAAAGCGAGCACCACACCCTGGGATCAAACAACCGCGGCATCTGCAGCCACAACCAACGGTTGTACCCATAGGCTGTCGGCATGGATCTCGACACCGTCCGGACCTTCGTCGCCGCCGCCGACGCGGGGCAGTTCCAGGAGGCCGCCGCCGAGCTGGCGGTGACCCAGCAGGCTGTCTCCAAGCGCATCGCCGCGCTGGAGCGCAACCTCGGCGTGCGGCTGTTCACCCGCACCGCGCGCGGCGCCGAGCTCACCATCGACGGGCAGGCGTTCCTGCCCCACGCGCGCGAGCTGCTGCGCGTCGCCGAGCGCGCGGTCACGTCCGTGCGCACCGGCCGCCGTCCGCTGCGCGTCGACGTGATCGCCTCGCGTGGCGCGGCGGCGGGCCTGCTGCGCGGCTTCCACCGCGCGCACCCCGAGATCGACCTCGACGTGGTGATGCTGTTCGACATCGAGACGGCCGTCGCCGCCATCCGGTCCGGTGCGATCGACGCGTCCTTCCGCGCCGTTGCCGCGCCCGGTCGGCCCCTTCCCGAGGACCTCGAGTCCGTCCGGGTGGTCGACGAGCCGCTCCAGCTCCTGACCGGCCCCGCCCACGCGCTGGCGGGCGCCCGGTCGGTGACTGTTGCCCAGCTCGCCGGGCACCGGATCTGGATGCCCGGCATCGTCCCCGGTACCGAGTGGGCCGCCTACTACGACGACCTCGTCGCCGAGTTCGGCCTCACCATCGAGGCGACCGGCCCCAACTTCGGCTCCGACGCACTCCTCGACACCATCGCCGACACCCCGGCCCTGGCCACCTTCATGGGCGGGCAGACCCGCCTCGTCTGGCCCGCCGGTCACGGCCTGCGCCGTATCCCGGTGACCGACCCGACGCCCGTCTACCCGCACTCGCTCCTCTGGCACCGGGACAACCCCCACCCAGCGCTGCCCACCCTCCGCGCCCACCTCGCCGCCACAGCGGCCGGCCACGACGCCGCCGGGACCTGGGCGCCGGGCTGGGTGATTCCGCGCTGAACGCCGCCGCGCCTTCGACCATCGTGGCCGGATCGACGGACGGTGACTCGGGGGCGGGCGTGGCGTCATCGGCACGCTTCTGCTCTCTCCCTCCGTATCCTCACAGCCTTGACGGTGATCAAGGCTGTGAGCTGGCGATTCAGCTCAGGAACCCCAGATGGGTTCGGACGGGCCGGGCCTACTCGAAACTTCACCTGGTCACTGACGGCCACGGCACTCCGCTCGCGGTCCCGCTGACCGGCGGCAACCGCAACGACGTCACGCAGATGCTGCCTCTGCTCCACACGATCGGGCCGGTCCGCGGCCGGGTGGGTCGTCCGCGCCGCAAACCTGACCCACTCTTCGCCGACCGCGGCTGCGACCATGACGTCTGCCGCGAGGTCCGCGCCCGCGGCATCGTGCCCGCGACCGCACGCCGTGGTACGGCGCCGGGGGGCGAGGTGCACGGATGCGAGGCGGCAGCCCGGGCCGTGGCGGGCGAACTCCGCGGTGAGATCGTGTGGTTGACCGGGCGGTGGCGCAGGCGGAGGACCGGCTGTCCCGCCTGGAGATCACCCGCGAGACGCCGACCGTGATCCTCGGCGAGGCCGTGCGGATGAGGAGTCTTCGGAGCCGGGGGTCGAAAGGGGGCTGCAATGGAGGGCGGTACCGGCCACGAACCCCCAGCAGCCCGTTCGGATGACGGCGGAGAACACCGCCTCACCGATGCGGCAAAGACCCGGTCAGTCTCCTCCGGGGCCGTCGAGATCGACCGTCGGCTTGTCCCAGTCGGCCTGGATCCTGTCGTCGATGCGTTCGAGCACCGCGGACCCGAAGAGCGCGACCGCCATGGGAACCGTGCGCGGGTCGTACGCCTCCGACGCCGGCCGCGTCGCCGGATTGAGATCCGCGTACCGTTCACGCGCCAGGTGGAGCGCCAGCTCCCCTTTGGCGGTTCTGGCGGGCAGCCTTCGCGGAAGGATCTGGTCGCCCGGAGCCGACGCCGCCGCCAGCGTCAACGCGCCGCTGAGGAACGCCAGTACGGCTCGGACCCAGGCCTGGTCGAGGACCAGTACGGTCACCACTGGCACCGCCACCGCCGCGGCCGCCGTCGACCACCAGCCCCGGTGCCGCTGCCCGCCGCCGGGAACGAGCTCTCCCCGATGCCGCCCATAGCCTTCACTGATCAGCCGAGCCTCTGCCTCGTCCATAAGGCGGTAGGCGTCCGGCAGGGCCCACAAGTAGTGGCCCTCCCAGTCGGCCGGGCGGAGGGCCGAGCTGGACACAGGCTGCGGTGCAGCCGCGGCCCACAGTTCGCGCTCGAACTCGTCGGCGCCTTCGGGCAACGGGCCGCGAGCGACCCAACGCTGTGGGCTGGGTCCTTGGGGCGATGTCCGGTGCAGCACCCCATCGGCCACGAGCCTGGCCACTGCCGCCTTCTTCGCCCACGTGGCACCCCCCAAGCTCAGCCAGCCCATCTCCAGTGGACCGAGTCGTTCCACGGCAGCCGGTTCGACGAACGCGCTGTGCCGATCCTCTGCCACGAACGCCTCCAGCCGGGAGTCTTCGGCATTGGCGCGCGCGATGCCGTCAAGCGACACGGCCGTCAACGCGATCACCAGATAGCCCGCGAGTATGAGCCAGTCCGTCATACAGGCCAGTATCCCCCTGCCACAGTGCTTGACCAGTCCGCTCACTCACAACGAGCTACCCCCAACTCGCCTGCTGCCTGAGCCATTGTCAAGACCTGTGGATGGGAGCCGCGCCGACCCAGCGGTGGTAGGCGTCTACGTCGACGTTGCTGCCGCACACGATGGTGACGACGTGTCGGCCGGCGAAGCGGTCACGGTCTTCGAGGATCGCCGCGATGCCGAGCGCGGCCGAAGGTTCGACGACGAGGCCGGCGTGGTCAAGGAGCATCCGCATACCGGCGATGATCGACGCCTCCTGGACCAGGACGGCGTCGTCGGCGACCAGGAGGAGGTCGTCCAGGACGGCCGGGATGGGACGCCGGCCGGCGACGCCGTCAGCGATGGTGTTGGTCGAGTCGGTGGTGACGACACGCCGCCTGCGCCACGAGTGTGTCAGCGCCGGTGCGCCCAGCGGCTGGACACAGATCACCTCGACCTCGGGTGCCAATGCCTTCACCACATGACCCACGCCGGTGGCCAGCGCCCCACCACCGAGAGCAATCAGGACGGTGTCGAACGACGGCGCGGTGTCCACCAGTTCCAGGCCGATGGTCGCCGCGCCCTCGCAGGTCTCGATGTCCAGGCTGTCTTCGACCAGCCGGATGCCGTCGTACCGTGCGATGGCCGCCGCCCGCTCGCGTGCCATCTCGTGATCGCCGTCCACCAGCTCCAACCCGGCGTCCAGTGCGCGGATGCGATCAAGCTTGGCCCGGGTCGCAAAGCGGGATGCCACGACGGTGACGTCGAGCCCCCGGCCGCGACCGGACCACGCGAGGGCTTGGCCAAGGTTCCCCGCGCTCGCGCACACCGCGGCTCGCGAGCCCTTGTCGGCCAGCAGGCTCGCGACTACCTCGGTGCCGCGGGCCTTGAAGCTGCGGACCGGGTTCGCCGTTTCGAGCTTGATGCTCACCGCGCACCCGAGGCCGGGCTCCAGCGCCTCGCAGCGGTACAGCGGAGTGTCGAGAAAGACCGGGTCTATTACCCGGCGGGCCGCCCGGATCCGAGCAGTGTCGAGACGCGTCTCCAGCACGACACAGCAGCGTAGCGCCACCGGCGCTGGTTCCGTGAGCAACTGTCAGGAGTTGTACGTAGGTTGAGGTGTGTCACGTTGCGGCGGGCTCCTCGGGGCGTTCGACGAGGTGACCGTTCTCGAAGCGGGCGCAGGCCCGGACGAGGGCGACGAGGTGGGGTGCGGTGAGCGCACGCCAGCGCTCCAGCGCGGGCACGAAATCCCCCGAGGACAGGCCGTGCAGGTAGAGAGGTAGCGCAGCGGCAGCACCTCGGAGACCTTCGGCGACTTGCGGCACCAGGAAGGCAGGATCTTCGAGGAGAATCGCTTGTCCTCGCCGGTCGCCTCGTCGACCCGTCGGTCGTCGACCCGCGGCGCCTTCACCTTGACCGGTCCGGCGGCCCTGGTCACCGCGAGTTCGCGGTGGTAGCAGTTGCGGACCGCCAGCCGACGGTCCCCTTGTCGCGCTGCTCACCCAACTCGGCTATGTAGGCGTTGACTTCGGCCTACAGGGCACAGGCGCGCTTTCCCCACCCGCGCTGCTACGCGGGCCTACTCGATGACCAGAAATCGATCACTCGGGAAGGTTCGCCGCCGGCCGTTGTCAGACATGGCGTGCTCTTCCCTTCGATTTCCGCGGGCAGATGCTCGGCGGTCACTGGGCCGCCTGGGCTTCGGTGGTGTCCAGGGAGGCGAGTTGGCGGCCAAGGGCGGGTCAGAGCCTGCTCTGGTGGCCCGTTGGCTTCGGCAAAGTGAACCAGTTCCGCTTGACAGCGGGATTCGGCCCTACTCAGCGATCTTCCGGGCCTGATCTGACAATGGAATTTGGCCCCGCTCAGGTCGCGCGGCATGCTGATCCGACACGCCGGGTTCGACGCGCGGGCCTGGCAACGGGGTGGGGAGGATCGCGTTGATCATCTGGGTGAACGGTGCGTTCGGCAGCGGGAAGACGACGCTGGTGGACGAGTTGCGTCCTCGTTGGCCCGAGGTGCTGGTCTATGACCCGGAGATGGTCGGCTTTGTGCTGCGGGAGATCGTGGAGGTGCCGACTGGCGACTTTCAGGATCTTCGGTTGTGGCGGCGGCAGGTTGCCGACCTGGCGGTAGGGCTGATCGAGGAGTACCGCCGCCCGGTCCTGGTCCCCATGACCGTGGTCAACTCCGTCTACGTCGATGAGATTTTCGGCGTGTTGAAGAACGCGGGCATCGACCTTCACCACTTCTTCCTCAAGGTCTCTCGAGAGGTCCTGGAGAAGCGGATCGACGGACGAATCTTCTTCCCTGATGATCCCGAGCGAGAGGAGCGGGTCCGACGCTGGGCCAAGGACAGGATCGAACCGTGCATGGCCGCGGTCGGCACCCTGCCCGGCGACACGGTGTTCCTGGACGGAGAGCTGACTCCGCCGGAGTTGGCCGACCAGGTGTTGGCCCGTATCGGCGCGGGTTCGAACAGGTAGGACGCCCGGGAGCGTGATCGCAGAGACGCGGTCAGCCGCCGACCTGCTGGTTCTTGGCATGCGGGAGGCGGTATGAATCGGTACCGGTCTCGATAATGTTGCCGCCAAAGGTGAGCCGGTCGACGGTGACCGCGCAGAGCCTGGTGTCGGCGTACACCTTTAGTTGCTCCACGGAGTGCAGGTGAACGTGCTCAGGGCTGAATGGGCTGGCCTGGAGGCCGGGTGGGGTCGTAGTGCGTGCGGGCGAAGGTGTCGTTCGCGCGGTGGACAGTGTCGGGTCGCGGCGGTGCCGGCCAGATGCTCAGAAAGTGCACTTCCACAGGGGTGTCGCCTTCGTGCGCATCGCCTTCATCGCGTCCGCGTGCCTGGACGCGGACGCGGTACCAGCCGGCCCCGGCCGTGGCGAAGTTCCCGGCATCCTCCTCGACATCCCCGCCCCACCGGAACAGCCGCAGGATGCCACTCGTGCTGCAGATGCTCACGTCCACTACGGTCTCCCACTCCTGCCCCGGCAGAAGTGGTTCATCCGCGCAGTGCTGGGTGGTCAGGCGTATCCAGCCGGTGTGCGTGCCCGCGAGCACCGTGAGGTGTTCCGGGCCCCCGGCTGCCAGGCTGTTTCCCGCGAAGATCCGCCCGACCGTGTCGGTGTCGTCGTACTCGCTGAGGAAGTCGTCGCCCTGCAGGTAGTACTGCCCATAGGAGACGAACATGCGATCTGAAGTCCACGTCGTGTAGCGCATCCACCCGATCATGCCCTGCCCCACTGACAGTGCTGAAACAGCCCCGCACCCGGCTTGGTGTCCTTGGGTAGCCGCGCACGTTCATCTGTACCTGGCTGTGCATATTGAGCCGCACGCCGGCACCTGGGGTCGGTGACGGTCTCCTCATAAGCGCAGATGGGCGTGCCAGACCCCCTGTCTCCGGTGTGATCCGCCGGACAGGCCCTGGCCAGGCTGTGGCCACGGCTCGATGCAGGCACCTGAACGGTGTCTGCGGCAACTGTGAGAGGAGCAGAGCGGCGTTGCCATCGCCTCCAGCGAAAGCTTTTGCGCGTGCCGCCATCCGGATGATGAGGTGGCACGGTGACCAACCACGATGAGGCGGCGGCTGTCCGACCGTTGACCCTGGCTGGGTGAGCCGGCACCTGGAGGTCGGCGAGCGGATCGTCAAAACCGAGGCGCTGCAAAGCGGCATCACTGCCGAGGTGCGGAAGCTGATCATAGGCACGCGGGACGGAGGCACCCGCGACCTGGTACTCCGGACCTTCGTCAACGTGGAGCACGCCGAGGACTGGCTGAACAGGGAGGCCGGCGCCCTGACCCTGCTCCTGGGGACCGGCGTGCCGGCTCCTGGACTGGTCGCGGTTGATCCGACCGCCGCGCATTGCGCGTGTCCATCGCTCCTTATGACACATCTGGCGGGCCGGACGGTCCTCGACGATGAGGGATGGGAGACGCGAGTCCCTCTGCTGGCCCGTCAACTCGCGGCGATCCACGCGTTGCGACCCACCGAGCGGCCCCGGGAGTATGTGGCGTGGACGACCGCCGACACCGTCGTGACTCCGAAGGGCGCCGACGCGGCGTCATGGGCCGCGGCGATCGACGTGATCCGCAAGCCCGCTCCGCCCTATGAAGGGCGATTCCTGCACCGGGACTTCCACCCCGGCAACGTGCTGTTCGACGTGCCGCCCCCAAGGCGGGCAGGTGCCCGGATCACCGGCGTCGTCGACTGGGCAGCGACCTCCTGGGGTCCGGCGGATCTCGATGTGGCGCACTGCTCCACCAATCTCGCGCTGCTGCACGGTCCGGCGTGGGGTCTGCGGTTCGCTGATGTGTATGAGGAGGCCGGTGGGGTGCTGGCCGCGGCCGCGAGCGAGCGGCTGTACTGGCGGGTGCGGGACGCGCCGGCGTTCTCAGAAGGAGTGCGGTTGGTGGCGCAGCCATGGCGGGAGGCTGGGAGGACAGAGCTGACGAACGTGAGCCGTCGAGGAGCGGCTGGATGTCTATGTCACCTCCCTGATGGACGCGCTGGGCTGAGCCAAGACAACCGGGGGCGCGGGTACGGCGGCGAGCGCCGGGACCGTCTTCCACGTCCGGCAGCGGAGCCGATCGCACACCGGCACCGGGTCACCCCGAGTACGGACTGGCTCCCGGCCGACCGCTCTGCGACGACCCCGAATCCAACGGCGATATGGCTCGCCGTAACGGCTCCCCGTGATCGCTGCCAGGGCCCAAATAGCACCGCCCTAGCCACGCTCACTTACGACGGCCGTGAGAGCCGGTCAGGCGTTGGTGCGTGATAGGTGGTCGGGGAGGTCGGTGAGCCGTTCGATGCGGTGCACCGTCTCGTCGGCCGTCGGCGATGGCCCACCGGTGACGAAGTCGATGCCGCGGTCCAGCCAGATGCCGGTGAGCCCGGCGAGGGCGGCTGCGTTCACGTCGCTTTCCAGCATGTCGCCCACGTTGACCGCCTGCGCGGGGTCCGTCCGCATCCACCGGCAGGCGGTGGCGTAGGCGACGGGCTTGGCCACACCGAGCTCGGTCGGGGTCAAAACGGCTTCGAAGTATTCGAGTAGGCCGAAGCGGGCGAGCTTGGCGCGCTGCTGCTCGGGGTCCCCGTTGGTGAGGACAGCCAGACGCGGTCCTCGGGGAAGCCGTTTCAGGTTCTCCAGGCAGGGCTGGACATCGGGATAGCACCGCCAGGACTCCTCGAACACGGTGAGGTAGCGCTCGGCGATCCAGGCGTCCAGAAGGTCGGGATTTTCCGGAACCGGCTCGCCGAGCATCGGCAGGAAGGAACGGAGCCTGCGTCGGTGGTGCTCAGCGAACGAGCACTGACCGGCCAGGTATTCCCGCATGTGGCGCGCCTCCAGCGTCCACCACAACGTCACCAACTCCTCCGGTGGAGCCGCCGCGTTCGGCGCGGCCTGGACGATCTCGCCGATCGCTTCCCAGACCGCGCTTCGATGATCGACCAGGGTGCCGTCCAGGTCGAAGAAGACCACATCCGCCATAGGGTGATCATCTCGTGATGCCTGTCCCTGACGCCAGAAGTAGGCAGGTATCGCGATCTTCATCTCGGGACGGTTGTCCAGGTGGTCGCGACAGGGCGAACGTCGTCTGATCCGAGCTCATCTGCATGAAACTCCAGCGCGGCGTCCACCGCTCCGTCCCCGCCTTCGAACGCGACGTCCACGCCTGGTTCAAGTACTGGAACGCCAGCCCCCGCCCCTACGTAGGGCACAAGGCCGCCGACCAGTTCCTCGACAGCCTCGTCAGTGACTGCCGCCGCATCAATGGCCCAGGTCACTGGTGCTGGTCAGATGGTGGGGGTGGGCCACGGGACGTCGGTTTCGACGGGGGCGGTGTAGTCGACGCCGGGGACAGAGAAGCCGTAGAGGCGGCGGACTTCGTCGCTGAACCAGTCGAGGTCGGCGAGTTCGGTGATGGTGTTGCTGGTGGCGGCGTTCCAGCGTTCGGCGACGGCGTTCTGTGCGGCGGGGGCAAGTTCCCAGGTGTCGAGGCGGACCCGGCCCTCATCGTCGAGGTCGAGGGGTCGGGCGCCAGTCAGTTGGTCCCACAGCTGTGTCAGTTGTCCGATCGGGTTCACCATGGCGTCGCCGAGGACGCCGCGCAGCAGCCCGATGTACAGGGCGATGCCGGGGATGGCGGTGGAGGACTGAGTGACGGCAGCGGCGTTGACCGAGGTTACGGCCCGGCCGCCCAAGGTCTTGCCGAGACGCTCGTCCAACGTGCGTGCGGTGGCTTCGAGATGGGCCTTTGCGGCGCCGATGGTGCCCTGCCTGTAGATCGCCGCAGTGAGTGGCGAACCGATGTAGGACAGGGCGGCGGTGGTGAAGCCGTCGGCGAGCAGGGACCGGCCGGCCAGGAATGTGATCCACCGTTCCCAGTCGGTGCCGCCCATCACCGCCACGGTCTGCTCGATGTCGTCGCCCTCGGCCGGCGCGGTGGTGACCTCCTTGACCTCCGGGGCGCCGTACTCGTCGAAGACGAGGGTCTTGGTGGTGTACGGCGAGCCGACCGGCTTGAGGACCGAGGCATACACGTTGCCGGTGTCCGGGTCGGTGCGGCGAGGCGCGGCCACCGAGTAGATCAGGAAGTCGAGTCGTCCCCCGAACCGCTCGGCGAGGAGGTCGGCAACCTGCTCCTTCATCGCGTCGCTGAACGCATCGCCGTTGAGGAAGACCATGTCCCGCCCGTGCTGTTGGGCGAGCCGGGCGGTGGCGGCGGTGCGATACCAGCCGGCCGTGCCGGTGCGGCGCGCGGGCGCCTTCTCGAAGCACACACCGATGCCTCGGATACCGACGCGGGCCAGGCCCGCGATCGTAGCGGCCAGGCCATACCCGGCGGACGAGCCGATGACCAGAGCCACCGGCCCTTCGCCCTCGGCGGTGACCGGGGCGGGGACGGCCTGCCACATCTCGTCCACCAGCTGTCGGCAGCCGCCGGGATGGGAGTCGAGGAACAAGAAGCCCCGGCTCTTGGGCACAATGACGCGTTCGCTCACGTGTGGTGTCCCAGGTGTCGTCACGGACAAGGACGCGGCGGCCACCTCGGCCACCCCGCCCTGCAAGTCTGCGGCCGCGCTGATGAACACGGTGATCTTGACCGGCACAACGATGTCCAGCCGGGCTTGGAGGGTTCCCACTAGCTCCAGCGGGGACAGCTGGCGGCACCCAAGTCCCATCCCGCGGAGTACGGACCGCACCTGCCGACCGGCGGGAACGTCTCGACAAACCTCTATTGAGCTCAGCCAGAGGCGGCGTGTCCGAGACCGAGACCGGGAACGCACATCGGCCTTTCCGAGGTCGATGCCGCGCTCCTGCGACGCGCCCACGCCGTTCATCCGATCGCTGCGGTGCGGAGCGAGTACTCGATTCTGGTTCCGCGATCCCGAGACAGCGGTCGCGGGCTGCCTGCGTGAGCTGGGTGTGGCACTGGTGGCGTACTCGCCACTCGGCCGAGCCTTCCTGACGGGCACGGTCGACGTGACATCCCTGCCGCCCGGCGACGCCCGTAAGCGGCTTCCCCGCTTCCGGACGACGGCCAACCAGGCCATCGCGGACGCCGACCGCGCACTGGAGGAGAAGGCGGGAGTCGCTCCGGCCCAGCCGGCGCTCGCCTGGGTGCATGCGCGCCGTGAGCACCTCGGCATTCCCGTCGTCCCCGTCCCGCGAACCAAGCGTGTGAAGTGGCTGGAGCAGGACGTGGCCGCCGCTGACTTCGGGCTGATGGCCGACGAGGCCGTCGCGCTCGGCGGGTCGGCCGCGCAGGTGACGGGTGGGCGGGTACTGAGCGATGCGGGGGGGGCCGCGGCACTCCGGTGTGGCACGACGGTCCCCGCACCGGTCCGCCGAGGGAGAGGCATGGCGATCACGTAGTACGGTCACGCACGACGGCGGACGGTGGAAGGGGGCTCCATGAACCGGAAGTCAGACGAAGCCGCGCGCGTCGAGGACGCGGCGCTCACCCGTGCCGCGCAGGCGGGTGAGGTCACCGCCCTCGGTCTACTACTGGAACGGCACCGGGCAGGTATGCGCGCGGTGGCGCTGAGCATTCTGGGGCCGGGACCCGACGTCGACGACGTGGTCCAGGACGCGGCTGTGACCGCGCTCCGCCGTGTGGGCGACGTCCGTGACCCGGCGGCCGTGGGCGCATGGCTGCGGATGATCGTGCGCAACGCCAGCCGTTCCCTGTTGCGGTCCTCCGTACCCGTCCAGCCGATCGACGGTCTGCACCTGTCCGCCACGGACGCCGGTCCGGAGCGGTGGCTGGAACAGCACGCGATGCGGGACTGGATCTGGGAGGCCATCGAAGTGCTGTCCCCTGCACTGCGCCTGCCCCTGGTGCTGCGTCACTTCAGCACCGGCTTCACTTCCTACGAGCGGATAGCCGACGCCTGCGGGGTCCCGGTCGGCACCGTCCGCAGCCGACTCAACCAGGGGCGGGCCAAGCTCGCGACAGCCCTCGCCGCCACGGCGGACGCCCCCTACGACAACACCGCGCAGCGCCTCCGCGCCAGCCGTGCCGAGGCACACGAGACACTGGCCGCCGCCGAGAGAGGACGCTTCGGCGCGCTGATGACGGAGCGCTGGTCGCCCGGGATCGCCCTGCTCAGGGGGAACGAACCAGTGGGTGGCAGGAGCCTCCTCGCGCGCGGCATGGACGGTGACCTCGAGGCCGGGGTACGGCAGCGCCTGATCCATGCCGTGGCCGGCCGGTCCCTTGTCGTCTGGGAGATGGACCTCCTCAACCCCGCCGACAACCCCGATCACTGCCCTCCCTCGGTGGCCTGGCTGATGACCCTCGACGACGCCGGTCGTCCGCACCGGCTGCGCCTCCTGCATCCCAGGCCGGTGCAGGCCATCCAGTCACTCACCCCGATGTGACGGGCGTCACGCAGCCCGGGTCGAACTTTGTTCTCTCTCCGGCGTCATGCCGGTGTCATCGACACCTGCCGGATACGGAGACCCCATGACCACCTCTGCGACCGAACCCCTGGCCGCCGGAACGCACACCGTCGCCATCGACGGAGTCGTGCAGCGCTATCACGTCCACGGCACGGGTCCGGTGTGCGTCGCGCATTCCGGCGGACCGGGCATCGAATGGGAGTACCTGCGGATG
The DNA here is from genome assembly GCF_042959425.1 of Streptomyces sp. NPDC007896. Taxonomy (NCBI): domain Bacteria; kingdom Bacillati; phylum Actinomycetota; class Actinomycetes; order Kitasatosporales; family Streptomycetaceae; genus Streptomyces; species Streptomyces sp. NPDC007896. The sequence continues at coordinate 135,014 of NZ_JBIBKX010000024.1, forward strand.
CCCGCGCTGGAGCGGCACCTGACGATGGTCTACCTGGAGCCGATCGGCACGGGTGGCTCCGGCCGTCTGCCCTCCCACCCCCACGGCTACACCCGGCCCCGCTACAGCCGGTTCCTCGGGGCTCTGGTCGAGCACCTCGGCGTCCCCGAGGTGTACCTGCTGGGCCACTCGCACGGCGGCTTCGTCACCCAGTACCACGCCCTGCACCACCCCGACCGCGTCGCGGGGGTGATCCTCTACGAGAGCGCGCCGCTGACCGGTCCCGAACACATCACCGAAGCCATGCGCTTGGTGCAGTCGTTCGCCGCGCTCCACGCCGACCACCCCGAACTCCCCGAGGTCCTGGCCGCTTTCCAAGCCATCCCCACGATCTCCTGCGACGTAGAGATGACAGCCGTCGCCAGGGGGCTGTTCCCCGCATACTTCGCCGACTACTGGGGCAGGGAGGAGGAGTTCGCTCCCGTGCGTGCCTCGGTGCGGGCCACGCACATCTCCGGGTTGGACGAAACCCTTTCCCCGCACGTCATCGACGACCGTGCGGACCTCGGCTCACTCACCGTACCGACCCTCGTCGTCGTCGGTCGCCACGACATCATCTGCGGCGTGCGATGGGCCGAGGAACTGCACCTGCTGATCCCCGGATCGGAGCTGCTGATCCTGGAGAACAGCGGGCACTTCGGTCACATCGAGGAGCCGGAGGCCTTCGCGCGGGCGGTGACGCGTTTCGTGACGGCCGTGAAATCCCCTGCCAACTAGGTCATTTGATCGGAGCCGGAACGGACGGTCCGGCCTGAGGCTCATCCCGCAACGATCGGCAGCTGCCCGATGCCGCGGACCAGGCAGCCGGTGTCGAGGATCACGTCACAGTCGTACTCATCGGCTTTCCAAGTGCGGCCGATTCTTGGGCCGGCGCCCGGTTTCCATGGTGGGGCGGCCCTCCCGGAGCCGCCGGTGTTCACCGGGGAACCCGATGTGTACACTGCGCACATTAGCAGGCCAACGCGGGAGTATCTCTGTGCCGCTCATCTGTCTCGTCCGTCATGGTCAGGCGTCCTTCGCCGCGGAGGACTACGACGTCCTGTCCGACCTCGGCCGCGCCCAGGCCGTCGTGGTCGGGCAGGAGCTGGCCCGCCGTGACCTGCGCGACCCGCACCTCATATCGGGAACTCTCACCCGCCAACGCGACACGGCGCACCTCATCGCGGAGACGGCCCTCTTCAAGCAGCCCCTGAGCCAGGATCCGCGCTGGAACGAGTACGACCACGTCGCCCTGCTGGCCCGTTACGCACCGCCGACGAGCGACACCCATTCCGTTCAGGAGGTGCTGGATCGCGCGCTGCTGGCATGGATGGCGGAGCCCGGCGCGGTCGACGGCACGACCTGGGGCGCCTTCGCAGAAGGGGCGGCGGCCGCCCTGACCGAGTTGTCCGCCACACTCGGGCGAGGCCGTGACGCGGTCGTCGTCACCTCCGGCGGCCTTCTCGCCGCGCTCTGCGGGACCCTGCTGTCACTGCCGCCCGAGGGTGTCGTCGCGCTCAACCGTGTAACCGTCAACGCCTCCATCACGACGCTTGTGGTGGGCAGATCCGGGACCAGCCTGCTGACCTTCAACGATCACGCTCACTTCACCGGCGACCAGCGTCGACTGCTCACCTACCGCTGAGGCCGCCTCTCCCGCCCGTCCGGGCGGCCCCGCGGTCACGCGTGGGCTACGCCTTTGCCTGCTCCGGCGCCGCGGCCGCCGCTTTTGACGTCACCGATGAGGTGGCGAGCAGCGCGTGAACAGCCGTGCGGACCTGATGGGCGACCACTTCGGGGGTGGAGGTGTCGAGTTTGCCGTCGAGATGCAGGAATGCCAGACCGTGAACCAAGGCCCACACCGGGGTCGCCAGCACCTCCGGGTCGGCGCCCGGGAAGGCGCTGCGGACGACACCGCGGACATACTCCGAGAGGGCGGCGGTCGCGGCGACCCGTTCCTCGCTGCTGGGATCGCAGGGCTCGGCGAACATCACCCGGAACATCGCCGGGTGGTCGAGTGCGAAGCGGACGTAGGCGACGGCGATCGCAGCGAGGTCGTCAGATGTCGCCGGCGAGGAATGGGCCGCGGCCAGACAGCCACCGAGTTCCCGGTATCCCTCTGCGGCGACCGCGGAGACGAGCGCGTCGCGGTCCGCGTAGTGCCGGTAGGGGGCCGTCGCCGACACACCGGCCCTCCGCGCGACCGCCCGCAGGGACAGTCCGGCACTCCCGTCCTCCTCCAGTAGTTCCCGCGCAGCGCGCAGACAGGCGGCACGCAGATCGCCGTGGTGGTACGAGTCACTCGCTTGTGGCATGGGACACCCTCCCTCATGTTTACGCCGCGCACATTGTTCGCCTAATGTGAACGGTGTACACATTGTAATCGATGGAGAGGAGAATCCGGATGGCCAGCGAGCTGTTCTCACCGCTGTCCCTGCGCTCCGGGCAGGTATTGGGTAACCGGATCGCGAAGGCGGCCATGGAGGAGAACATGGCCGGCGACGGCCAGTTGCCTGATGGGCAGCTGCTGTCGCTGTACCGGCAGTGGGCCACCGGCGGCACCGGACTGCTGATCACCGGCAACGTCATGGTCCACGCCGAGGCGCTGACCGGTCCCGGCGGCGTCGTCCTCGACGATGCCGCACCGCTGGCGCCGTTCACCGAGTGGGCCAAGGCCGGCAAGTCCGGCGGCGGAGCGATATGGATGCAGATCAATCACCCCGGCCGCCAGATCCAGGCAGACATGCCCGGTGTCGTGTGGGGCCCGTCCGCGGTGGGGGTCGACCTGGGAAGGCACAGCAGCCGTTTCGGCCGCCCTGTCGCCATGACCCCCGAGCAGATCAAGGCCACTGTGAAGCGGTACGCGGTCACGGCCCACCGTGCCGAGAAGGCGGGGTTCGACGGTGTGGAGATCCACGCCGCGCACGGCTACCTGCTCTCGCAGTTCCTCTCCCCCCTGGTCAACCGCCGCACCGACCAGTGGGGCGGGTCCCTGGAGAACCGGGCCCGGATGCTGCTGGACGTCGTCCGCGCCGTGCGCGCCACCGTCTCGCCGTCCTTCGCGGTCGCCGTGAAGCTCAACTCCGCCGACTTCCAGCGCGGCGGATTCGACGCCGACGATGCTCGGCAGGTGATCGCGATGCTCGAACCTCTCGGCGTCGACCTGGTCGAACTCTCCGGCGGCAGTTACGAGAGCCCCGCGATGTCCGGCCGCCCCGCCGACGCGCGCACCCAAGCCCGCGAGGCGTACTTCCTGGACCTGGCGAAGGACCTGGTCAAGACCAGTCCTCTCCCCCTGATGCTCACCGGCGGCATCACCCGGCGCGATACCGCCGAACGGGTCCTCGACAGTGGCGTGGTGCTCATAGGGATGGGCACCGCCCTCGCCGTCACCCCGGACCTGCCCGACCGATGGCGCCACGACCGCGAGGCGGACCGGCAGCTGCGGCCGGTGACCTGGTCCGACAAGGCCCTCGCTTCCGCCGCGAGCATGGCGCAGGTCCGTCACCAGCTGCGCCGCATCGCCCGCGGAAGCCGTCCCAAGCCCAACACCCGCCCCGTGTACGCCCTGTTCTCCGAGCGGCGTCAGCAGCGACAGGCACTGCGCCGCTACCGCGCATGGCTGTCGCCGTCCTAGAACGGGCTGATGGCGGATCGGGCCGACACCGTCCGCTCCACACCGCGCTCACCGCGCCGTCCCGGGCCCGGACGTGCTCCAGCAGCACGGTCCGGGCCTGTCCTGTTTCTCCCTGGGTGGAGGGCTCGGGAGCTGATGCCTGCGCAGGGATCCCCCGCCCCGCTCCCCGCCAACCCAGCGGCCGGGGGTTGGCCCTACCTGGAGCTGGGTGGGTACCACGATCGTCCCGCGAGGTCGCTTCCGAGATGCTGGGCCCGTAAGCCGGTGGTTACCCAATGATTCCGTGGGAGTTGGCTCGTGCGTGAGCAGGCGTGGCAGAGGTTTCGTACGTCCGGGCGGCGGAGTGGTCGGCGCAGAGCCGTGCCGGCCGCGGCCGCGGTGGCCGTCGGCGTCATGACGATGGGCGCCCTGGCCCCGCCCGCGGCGTCTGCTGCCGCCAGGCCGCACACCGTCCAAAAGGGCCTGAACGCGCTGGTGCACACCGACGGCGTGCCCGCCGCGCTGGCGAGCGTCGAAGACCGTGCTGGCCATACCCGCACCTACACCGCAGGGGTCGGCGACCTGGCCACCGGAACGAAGGTGCCCCGGGACGGCCAGGTGCGCATTGGCAGCAACACCAAGACGTTCACGGCGGTGGTCGTGCTGCAACTGGTCGCTGAAGGCAAGATCGGCCTTGACGCCCCGGTCGACACCTATCTGCCCGGCCTCGTCCGCGGGGATGGAATCGACGGACGCCGCATCACCCTCCGTCAACTCCTCCGACAAACCAGCGGACTTCCCAACTACAGCAAATACCTCAGCGACGACATCCGCTACTACGACCCTCGCGAACTCCTCGACCTCGCTCTCCAGCACAAGGCCGACTTCGCCCCCGGCACGAAATGGGGCTACAGCAACACGAACTACCTGGTGGCCGGGCTGATCGTTCAGAAGGTCACCGGTCGCCCCCTCGTCGAGGAGATCGACCGGCGCGTCATCAAGCGCATCGGATTGCGCCACACCTACTTCCCCGCCCCCGGCGAGGTGACGATCCGGGAGCGCCATCCCAAGGGCTACTACCAGGACTCGGCAGGCGCGCCCCTGGTCGACGCCACGGAATGGGACCCTTCCTGGGCCTGGGCTGCGGGCCAGATAGTGTCCACCAACTCCGACCTGAACCGCTTCTTCACGGCGCTGTTGGCCGGCCGCCTTCTCCCGAAGGCTCAGCTCGACCAGATGCGCACCACCGTCCCCGCCAGTCACCCCTTTCCCGCCGGTGCCCGTTACGGGCTGGGACTCGTGAGCACGCCGCTCTCGTGCGGCGGTGTGTACTGGGGCCACGGCGGCAGCATGACGGGATACGAGACCCGAGGCGGCGCCACCGAGGACGGCCGCGCGGCCAATGTCGCTGTGACCATGCAGCCGAGCCAGGCGACCAAGGAGCGCATGGACGGTGTCGTGGACACGGCTCTGTGCCGCTGAACCGCGCCACTTGAGGAGTGTCCTGCGGGTCACTAACGGAGCCAAAGCCGGATCGACGCGAGGGTGACCGTGCCGTGGAAGACGTACGCTCTCTTGTCGTACCTGGTCGCCACGGCACGGAATCCGGGGGATTCTGGTCCCGGGCACGGAAGCTCTTTCGCAACGGGCAGGCGCCGGCCGACAGTTCACGGTCCAGGAACCGGCGCAGCGGGGTGCGCGGACAGCGAATCCCGGAGGTCAGGTTCATGAGGTCACCGCCTTGGGTAGAGCGCGCGCCTGCCGCGCTGGCCCCGTCTGCCCGGCTTCGCCCGGCCACTCCAACTTGTCATCTGTCCTGTCTCATCGATTCCAAATGCGCTTTGTCATGCGGCGAGAGCGGTGGTGCGTGCCAAGTCTCCTATCCCGTCGGGGTTACCCGCGCTCAAGAGTTCGGTCAGACTCGGCACATGGGAGATGGCACCCAATGGTCGCTGGACGATGACTGGGATTGGCAGATGCAATGCGCACGAGCTCATGATGCGTCGCTGCGTGGCACGGACTCGTGGGTGCCTCCTGTTGAGGAGGAGCTTGCGCTGGCCGCCCGGGCAAGCGCGTTGAGCCAGTGGCATCCAACTACCAGTCACAACTACCTCCGGTTCTCGGACGGCCCTCCGCCGTGGGTGCCTGGAGGGCGCGACGACGCGAGATATCTGCCAGGATGCATCTCCCTCGCGAAGGAAGGGGCGGACGGCAGCGCTGTCTTCCGGGTCTGGAGCGGGTTCCTGTTGCAGACCCCCGATCCGGTGCTCGTACTGGCCACCCCGAAAGCCGTGGACGCTGTTGAGGCCCTGGTGGAGGTTCTGGCCACTGATGGGGATTCTTGAAAACGGCTCTGGCCGCAGTTCCGTGAATCCCCAGGTCAGGAGCGGGAACGAGGGATCGTTTCGGCAGTGTGTTTCCTGCCGTGGCGAGCAAGACGGTAGAGGATGCGCTGTTTCCCGGGATCGGTGTGCGAGTGGAGCGTGTCAGCGACTCTTCCGGCGCCCTGGTGGTGGAGGCGGTGTCCACTGGTCGGCCGGGCCGGTGCCCGGACTGCCGGAAGCTGGCGAGACGCGTGCACAGTTCGTACCAACGCAGTTTGAACGAGCGGCCGTTGGCCTCGCGGCGGGACGTGGTCCGGCTCCGGGTCCGCCGGTACTTCTGCGACCGGAAGAGGTGTTCCCGGAAGACGTTCGTCGAGCAGGTGCCGGGCCTGACCGAGCGGCATCGCAGATCGAGCGTCGGACTGACGGGGTGGCTGCGGTCGATCGCGGTGGAGTTGGGCGGTCGTCCGGCGGTCCGACTGTGCCGACGGCTGCGGCTGGCCGCGGTCCGGACCCGGCTGCTCCAGCTGCTGACGGCGCCGCCGGCGCCGGGCCGTGCCCCGCGGGTGCTGGGGGTGGACGAGTTCGCCTTCCGCAAGGACTGCACCTACGGCACCATCCTGGTCGACGTCGAAGCCGGCCAGGTCGTGGACGTGCTGCCTGACCGCACCTCGGAGACGTTCGCAGCCTGGCTCAAGGAACATCCCGGCGCGTAGATCATCTGCCGCGACCGGGCGACCGCCTACACGAAGGGTCACGCAGGGTCCCCACGTAGCGGGAGAGCGTTGAGCACCCGCCGCGGAAGCCCCGTTCGCGGATCTGCTGGTACAGCTCGGTGGAAACGGTGTTGCCGGCGGCGAACTCGGTCTGCAGATATGGCTTGAACCGGTCGAGGGGTACGTTCCTGCGGTCGCGGGCGGATGCGAGCAGAACGTCGAAGCTGGTTTCGCGGTAGCGGCGCACGGTCTTGCGGTCCAGCCCGAGGCGGCGGGCGATCTCGCTGAGCGGGTAGCCGACGTCGACCATCCGGTTGATCTCCTCGTGGCGCCGTACGACCCGGTCCACTATCAAGGTCGGCGGCTGGGCCTCCTGTGCTGGCATCCTCGGCCCGGCCCGCTGGGCATGTTCGGCATACTTCTGCAGGCAGGGACGATGCTCATGGCAGGTCTTCTCCACCGCGAGCGAGAGGTTGCGCAGCAGGTGCCAGCGATCTGCCACCTCGATTACCTGCGGGGCGGCTTCTGTGACGGCGCGGGCATAAGCACTGGCCCGGTCACGGCGCACCATCTCGACCCCAGGGTGATCGTGCAACCACGCGGCCAGCGTCTCGGAGGTCCGGTCCGGAAGGACGTCGACCGGCGTCGGCTCTCGATGTCGACAAGGATGGTTCCGTAGCGAACGCCTCGCCGGAAGGCGAGCTCGTCCACCCCAACACCCGTGGGGCCCGCTCAGGTACCGCTGGAGTGTGGATCCGCCGCAGCAGTCTCATTCGCCCGCCGGGCACGGAGAGTTTCCTGCACAGCCGTGCGCCGGCCCGGCCACCCAACTCTGCCGCGATAGCTCGGAGCCAGCTCCGTAGTTCGGTACTGGCCTGCTGGTGACGTTCCGTCAGGCCTGGGACTTGCTCAACGAACGTACAGCGCCGACGGGTTGGAGCATCACAGAAGAACCGGCGCACGGTCAGCCGGACCAGCCGCGGACAACCGCCTACAGGGCAGTCGGCCAGAGTACGACGGTAGCGGCTGTGCACCCGACGGGATACCGCACCACAGTCCGGGCACGGTCTCGAAGGGCAGATACACAAGCATTCACGAGTAGCTCGCCCATCAACGCCGCCACACACTCCACTGTCACCCCGGTAATCCCAGGAAAGTGCAGCTCTTCAACCGATAACCGCGCAACCCCCATGACCAGGGCTTTCCCGACCAAGCCACAGTCTGACCTCCTCGTTCACGAAACCGCTGCCAGAACCAAATCCAAATATCCCCATCACCACCGACAGCCGAGAGTCTGCAACGAGCTGAGGGTTCGGATGGCGATAGCCTGGACGGCGCCGCCGTCGGCCAAGTCGATGCCCCAGGTCACCTCGTTGCCGAGGACCAGTACTTCGGCGAGAAGTTCGAGGAGTTCGGGTTCGTCGTTGGCGACGCGTCAGGGAACCTTGACCGGTCTCACCGAAGTTTGATCACCGCTGGGCGGTACTTGTGAATCGGCCGCGTAGTCTCGGCTCCGTGCCCCGCCATCCGAAGAAGCCCCGCCGACTGGTCGCCGACGGACGCACGTACCTGTGGACGCTCCGCCACAGTCACCGCGTGCTGGACAGCGGCCGGTTCGCAGACTGCTGCGAGACCCTCACGCTGTACCCACAGCCGGCCGGCACCGGTGGCCCGCTGCGCATCGTCTTTGCCGAGGGCCCGGGCCGGTACGTCCCGGGCGGGTTCCCCATGGGCTCCGGGGACGTGGGGTACGTCCGGGGCGGCTCCCTGAACCTGCACGAACCGGGCGCCGTCCGGGCCCTGCTCGACGCGGCGTCGGCCCGCGGGTGGCAGCTGGCAGAGCGGCGAGCGGTGGAGGTCGACGGCTGGCCCCTGCTGGAGACAGTGGCCGCCGCACGAGCGGGGGCGCCTGTCCCGCGGGCGTGTGAAGGGTGACTCCGACCTCCCCGTCGGAACGTGGCAACAATGACGACATGGCAGCCCACCACGCCGCGTTCAAAATTCGGTGAGACTGGTCAAACCCCGTTGAGACGGGTCAGAAGTCGCCGCGCTCGCACCGCACGCGGCCAGGTGTCCGTCCCAGTCGAACGGGTCCCTGTCTCAGATGATCTGGCCCACTTCGCTCGTCGTCTCAGGTGATCCGGTGTCCGAGATGGTCGCAGTCCGCTGATCGACAACTCGCAGGCCGATAGGTTCCAGAGCATGAGCGTTGAGACTGAGGCCGTTCGCGAGGCGACCGACGAAGTGGTGGAGGCGTTTGCTCGTCTCCTTCCGCAGCTGTCGTCCGAGGCCAAGCCCCTGGACCATGAAGCAGTGGGGAGATTGACGGGTACCAGTACCAACACGTTGCTGGTGGCCCGTGTCGAGGGCGTGATCGTCGGGACGTTGATGCTGGTGATGTCCCCCTTGCCGTCCGGTCTGCGGGCTCACATCGAGGACGTGGTGGTCGATGCCGCCGCACGTGGCCACGGCGTCGGCAGAGCCCTGATCGACAAGGCCCTTGCCCTGGCCGCGGACGCAGGAGCTCGTACCATCGACCTCACATCACGGCCTTCGCGAGAGGCCGCGAACCGCTTGTATGAGCGGGCGGGTTTTCGACGGAGAGAGTCCACTGTCTATCGAGTCACCCTGGAGTCAGCTTGACCCGGCCCTAATGGACCGGGTTTGGAGGTGGCGCCCAACTGGCTGCTGGGTGGGCTCCTCCGTCCAGACACCCTTATGGGGCGGCAGGGACGCGTGACTCACGCCCCGCAGTCCACACAGCCTCGCCCTTGCGGGCGATGTTGTGGGAAGCGTTCCGGTCTGCATGGGCAACAACCCCGCAGTTCCGGCAGGTGAAGAGGGCCTGGCTTGCCCGGTTCTTCTTGTCGATGTGGCCGCACTGGCAGCACTGCTGCGAGGTGTAGGCGGGATCGACGAAGACCACGGGCACGCCGGCCCTGCGGGCCTTGTAGACGATGAAGGCTGCGAGCTTGGCGAAGGCCCAGGAGTGGAGTGCGACCCGTTGGGGCTTGCGGAGCCGTACCCTCTGCCGGATTCCATGGAGTTCTTCGTACTGCTCGGCCTCAGGAACGTCGCAGGTTGCGATCAGGTAGAACACGCCGTCACGCTCGATCAGATCAGACTCGCCCTGCCGGTGCTCCCGGAGCGTCTTGAGTGCATCCGGAGAACAGGCGAAGCGGACGTTCTTTGATACGCCCGGCGGTCGTCCAGATCGAAACGGTCTGCGCGTCGTACTGCCAGCTCAGGCACCGGTCGTCGTATGGCTGCGCGGCCTCGCGCCGGAAGGTGGTGGGCTTCGTCCCGGCCTTGACGCGACGCTTCGATCCCGGCTTCCCCAGGTTTCCGGCCTTGATGTTGGCCAAGAGCGTCGTGTAGGCGTCGCGGGTCTTCTTGATGATGTGCTGGGCGGCCTGCGCCCCTAGTCCCCGCGCCCGGAGTTCGCCGTACGTGTGCTTGCGCAGCTCGTACTCACGCGGGACACCGCGCTCGAACGCGACCGCCGACACCCAGTTCGCGGCCTCGTTGACCGTGTGCAGCGTCACCGAGAGCGCGGCGGCCTGCTCGGCCTCCGGCATCAGCTTCACCTGCGTCACGAGCTTCATGACCATGACCGTATCGGTCTATGTCGCCACGGCGGGAGCCAAACCCCAATATTTGCAGGGGTCGCACGGTCGTCTGCGCCCTCCATGCCCATTTGGGCTTCACACCCAGGTATCGGCGCGGACCCTTCACCGACGAGATCCTTCGACGCTGCGAGGAAGTCACGCGCGCCGTCTGCGCGGACTTCGAAACAGCGCTGGTCGAGTTCAACGGCGAGACCGATCACGTGCACCTGCTGGTGCACTACCCGCCGAAGGCCTCCCTGTCCCGGCTGGTCGGCTCTCTCAAGGCCGTCTCCGCCCGCAGGCTCCGTCACGAGTTTCCCGGACACATCCGCAAGTACCTGTGGGGCGACCACTTCTGGTCACCCTCGTACTTTGCCGCCTCGTGCGGAGGCGCCCCGCTGTCGATCATCAAGGAGTACATCGAGAACCAGAAGCGTCCCGGTTGAGGTCAACCGTACGGACCCGTGGGAACTTGCGGGCCAGAGCAGTCCAGAGAAGCGCTTCCTCCCGGGCGTGAACGACTCAGTTGGGAAATCCGCGAAATGGCTTCGTTCACGGTCATCGACAGCGTTTGTCGATCGGTTTCAGCAGCAGTTGGTGATCAGCGACCCGACGGATGTTCACGAGAATTGACGTCACCGGGATCAGCGTCGCGCTTCGTTGCCGGTCCGGGGCTGAACGGAGTGACGAGGGCCGGCGGTGCTCGAAACCCGAGTGCGGGCCGAGCTGGGGCAACGGCAGAATGGGAGGATGGAGCAACCGCTTGACGTGCCTGAACTCGCCGCTGGTGCTGGATTCATGCTTCGGCCGTGGCGTCTTTCAGACCTTCCGCTGGTCCGTGAGGCGTCGGAGGACGACTACATCCCGTTGATCACGACGGTGCCCTCGCCGTATTCCGAGTCGGCGGGCGTCGCGTTCATCGAACGGCAGTGGGGCCGGGCGACCACGAGGGCTGGGTATACGTTCGTGATCGCGACCTCTGCCGGTCGGCCGGTCGGTCAGGTGGGGCTGTGGTTGAAGAACCTGGAACAGGGCCGTGCGTCGCTGGGCTACTGGGTCGTCGAGGCGGCGCGTGGTCAGGGTGCCGCCGTGGCTGCCGTCAACGCAGTGGTCGGCTGGGCCCTGCGGGATCTGCGGATTCCCCGGCTTGAACTGTGGGTGGAGCCGTGGAACACGGCCTCCGTGCGAACTGCCGAGCGTGCGGGATTCCAGCGCGAGGGACTGCTGCGGGGGTGGCAGCAGGTCGGGGACGAACGCCGGGACATGTTCATGTATTCGCTGATGAATGACGAGCTGTGATGCCGTTGGTCCTGCCGCCAAGCCGGCAGGACCAACGTGCCGGCAGCGGGGTCAGCCAGCCTTGGCCGGGGCTTCGGCCCGTGCCCGGGTGCTGGCGAGCCGGTAGGAGTCGGTGCCGGTCTCGATGATCGTGCCGTTGAAGGTGAGCCGGTCGACGATGGCCGCGCAAAGACGCGGGTCCGTAAAGGTCTTCGTCCACCCACCGAACGACTCGTTGGAGGCGATGGCGACGCTGTTCTTTTCCTCGCGCTCGGTCAGGACCTGGAACAGCAGCTCAGCGCCATGCCGGTCAAGCTCCATATAGCCCAGTTCGTCAATGCAGAGGAGATCGACGCGACCGTAGCGGGCGATGGTCTGGTTCAGCTGCTTCTCGTCGGCGGCCTCGACCAACTCGTTCACCAGCTTCGTGGCGAGGGTGTAGCGGACGCGGTAGCCCTTCGTCGCGGCCTCGGTGCCCAGCGCGATGAGCATGTGGGACTTGCCGGTGCCCTAGTCGCCGATCAGGCAGAGCGGCTGGCTCTTCTTGATCCACTCGCAGCTGGCGAGGGTGTTGACGGTGGCCGGGTCGATGTTGGGGTTGGCGTCGAAGTCGAAGGTCCTCAGCGACTTCTCGCGTGGGAAGCCGGCGGCCTTGATGCGGCGTTCCGAGCGGCGGCGGGCTCGGTCGTCGCACTCCGCCATAAGCAGCTCGGCGAGGAAGCCGCGGTAGCTCATCTGGTCCTTGGCCGCCCGGTCGGCGATATCGCCGAACGCGGCCCGGATTCGCGTGCACGCGGTCGCCGCCGTGGTTCGCCCCGGCCTGCCCGGACCCGCACCATGATCGTCTGATGCGTCGAGGCCAAAAAAAGGGGTGGCGCAGGGCGGTCGACAGCCCGTTCACGGTGCGGTGGGACGCTGCCCAACGCGGGAGGCTGGAGCAGTTGGCGCACTCGCGGACGGCCGCGGTGCGCCAGGTCCAGCGGGCCCGGGCCGCGCTGGCCGCCGCCGAGGGGCGGGCCAACGCCGACATCGCCCGCGAGTTGGGGGTGCACCTGGCCACAGTGCGGCGCTGGCGCAAACGGTTCCACGAGGAAGCGCTGGCCGCGCTGCGGGACCGCGAGCGCCCCGGACGCCCACGCCGGTACGGACCCGAGGTGCACCTGGCGATCGTGGCCACCATCACCTCGGCGAAGCCCGCCATCGACAGCCAGTGGACCCACCGGTTGATCGCCAAGTTCCTGTCCACGACCGGGATATCGCCCTCCCAGGTCGGCCGGATCCTGGCCGACCTGGACCTCAAGCCCCACCTGGTCCGGGGCTGGCTGACCCGCCCCGACGACCCGGACTTCTCCTCCAAGGCCGCCGCGCTGTGCCTGCTCTACCTGCGCTGCCCGCCGCGGTCGGTGGTGCTGAGCGTGGATGAGAAGACCGCCGTGCAGGCCCGTCCTCGCACACCTCCAAGGCCACCCGGGCTTGGCTGGCCGGGCACCCCCGCTTCGTGGTCCACCACACGCCCCAGCACGCCTCCTGGTTCAACCAGGTGGAGATTTTCTTCTCGATCCTGGCCCGCCGCCTCCTGCGACGCGGCGAGGGTGTGTGGGCGCACATGAAGTGAACCGTGTCCGGGCGGAGTTGGCGTTGTACGTGGCTGATGTTTTCGCCTCGGTGCCGCGCAAGGACCAGCGGGCCAAGGGCGACTGCTACCTGCGGATGCTGCCGCTCATCCGCCCGACGGCTTGGGTGATCGACGATGTGTCAGTGCCCAAGGACGGGAGGATGTCGGTCGCCGTGGCCCTGCAGTACTGCGGGGCCTTGGGCAAGCGGGCCAACTGCCAGGTCGCGGTCAGCGTCCATGCCGCGAGCGACACCGCCTCGTGTCCGCTGCAGTGGCGGCTTTTCCTGCCCCAGGAGTGGGCGTCGGACACCGACCGCCGGGCCATCACCCGGATCCTGCCCGAGGTCACACACCGTGAGAAGTGGCGCCTGGCCCTGGACATGCTCGACACGCTCGCCGCCTGGGCATGACGCCGCCAGTCGTGATGGCTGACGCCGCATATGGCGCCAATGCACATCTGCGGGCCGCGTTGTCCGACCGCGGACTCGCCTACGTGCTGGCCGTCCGCCCTACGTGCTGGCCGTCCGCGCGGATGTGACCGCCCACCCGTTCGACGCGCAGCCCGTGGCCCCGGCCCGCAACGGGGCCATCGGATGTCGGCCCCAGCCGCGTTACCGGCAGGCCGCACCGTCGGTGGCAGCCCTGGTCACCGGCCTCGGACAGCGGGCACAGCCACCTCCCCGGTCCGGGTCCTGCGTCGAGCAAGACCAGGGGCCACTCGTGCACATTGCGGTCAGGCCGAAAGCCGGAACCCCGGTTCCGACACCGCCGCGCGGAACATATGCGGGCTACACCCGTTCTGGGCGACTTGCTGTTCTTCGAGCGATATGCGATATGTGGAGAGGACCCCTTCAGCGCTCGCCGAGGAACCCCTGCTGGCCGTCCTGGAAGGGGAGTGCCATGACAGGAGCGCAAGAGGCCGCCGGGCGCGTGATTACCGGACGTTACCGGCTCCTGCGTCGGCTCGGCACCGGCGGCATGGGACGTGTGTGGCTGGCGTACGACCAGGAACTTGCGTGCGAGGTCGCGCTCAAGGAGATCATTCTGCTGCCGGACCTCCCCGAATGCGAGGTGAGCTCCCGGATCGCGAGGGCTCGCGGCGAGGCCCGGCACGCCGCCCGGCTGCGCAACCATCCGCATGTCGTCACCGTGCACGACATCGTGGAAGAGGACGGCCTGCCGTGGATCGTCATGGAATACGTCATCGGCGCCATGGACCTGGAGGCGGTGGTGCGCGAGCGGGGGCCGCTGCCGCCCCGCGACGTCGCCCGGATCGGTCTGGCGGTCCTCGACGCCCTGCTGGAGGGACACCGGCTCGGCGTCCTGCACCGGGACGTCAAACCGGCCAACATCCTGCTGACCCATCCGGGGCCCCAGCCCTCCTATCCGACGGAGGGCGGCGACCGGGTGATGCTCACCGACTACGGCATCGCGCTGGAGCCGAGCTCCGGGGAGGACCGCCTGACCGCCACCCTGGAGCTCCTCGGGACGCCGCGCTTCATGGCCCCGGAGCGGGCCAACAGTCAGCCGCCCAGCCCTGCCGCCGACCTGTTCTCGCTCGGGGCCACCCTGTACTACGCCCTCGAGGGGGCCGGTCCCTTCGACCGCGACACCGCCCTCACCACGCTGAGCGCCCTGCTGTTCGAGCCTTGCACCCCGCCGCGCCGGGCGACGGAGCTGACCCCGGTCCTCGTCGGGCTGCTGGCCAAGACCCCCGCGGACAGGATGGACGGCGAGGAGGCCGCCCGGCGGCTCGCCTCCATCGCCGACCAGCCCTACCCGTCCCCTTTGCAGCAACCGGCTCCCTCACCGGAGGTGCCGCCGCCCGAGCGGCCCCCCGCCCCGAAGCCGCCGCGCCTCCGGGAATCGGCCCCGCCGACCGAGATCCTGCCGCCGTCCAAGCCGGAGGAACCGGCCGGCCCGCCCCTGGAACCGCTGCCGCGCAAAGGAGACGAGGCCCGACTGCGGCCCCGCCCGCCGCGGCCCAGAAACCGACGGGCCAGGCTCATTGTGGGGGTGGCGCTGGCGGCGCTTGCCGCGGCGGGCGGCGGCATCTACCTGGCACAGTCCCGTTCCTCGGGTCCCACCGTAGCGTCCGTGTCCACGATCCAGGTCGGCAAACTTCCGGGCGGGGTGGCGGTGTCGCCGAACGGGCGCCGGGCCTACACGGCCAACTACGGGTCGGCTTCGGTGTCGGTGATCGACACCGTCACCAACCGCACCGTGGGCAACCCCATCGGTGTCGGCAATAAGCCGCAGGGGGTGGCGGTGTCCCCGGACGGAGGCCGGGCCTACACGGCCAACTACGGGTCGGCTTCGGTGTCGGTGATCGACACCGTCACCAACCGCACCGTGGGCAACCCCATCGGTGTCGGCAAGGACCCGGTCGGGCTAGTGGTGTCCCCGGACGGACGCTGGGTCTACGTGGCCAACTCCGACTCGGCTTCGGTGTCGGTGATCGACACCGTCACCAACCGCACCGTGGGCAACCCCATCGGTGTCGGCAAGAAGCCGTACGGGGTGGCGGTCTCCCAGGACGGAGGCCGGGCCTACACGGTCAATGCCGGCTCGGCTTCGGTGTCGGTGATCGACACCGTCACCAACCGCACCGTGGGCAACCCCATCGGTGTCGACAAGTACCCGGTCGGGGTGGCGGTCTCCCAGGACGGAGGCCGGGCCTACACGGCCAATGCCGCCTCGGCCTCGGTGTCGGTGATCACTTTCTAGCCTCCCCTTTTCGCTTGGGGCGGCGGAGTCGAGTTGGTCGCGGTGGGCCGGTGGTTTTCGGCTGTTGGTCGCCGGGCGGGCATGGCCGCGGCCCGACGCTGGGGTCGGGTTCTCCAGGGATCCTCGGGTCGTAGGCGGGCAGGGACGAGGTGATTTCCTTGTGGATCTTCCTCGTCTCTGTCTGTGGGACCGTCGCGTGGGAGGGGTCCAGTTGTCATCAATCACGTGGGTGGGCTGTCCGGAGTGTCGCCACTACATGCGGCAGGGGCACACGAGACGGCCCCGCAAAGACCGCCCCACTCCCGCTCCCGCCCCACTGCACTTCCCACCTCCAGGCCGTTGACAGTGGTCCGGCTGTAGCGCCAGGCTGTAGTACTTAAACTGACAAATCAGGAGTAATCCATCACCCCGGCCAAGGGAGATCATCATGGTGACAAGCGTCCGGAAGCGCATCCGGCACCTCGTTGGTGCGTTTTGCGTTGCTGCGCTGCTCGCCGGAGCGGTGGGCGTGACGAGTGCTGAGGCAATGCCTCAGACAACGAAGGCCGCAGCGGAATCGCTGAGCACGGACTGCGCGGGCCCCCAGAACCCGCCGGGCTGTTAGAAGCTGTCGGTGGTCGGTCGTGAGCGGGACGTGACCGGCACTCCGGTCGTCGGGCATGCAATGCCGTCAAAGGTACGGTCTGCGGCTTGGGTCGTTGGAGGGTTCACCGTGAGGGGTGGGTGTGCGGGGACTGCGAGCCGGGGTGGGACGAGGAGCCTGTAGGTCCCTGGACCTTGACCAGCAGGTTCTTGCGGGCCCAGGTGCTCATGTGCAAGGCAAAGGTGTTCTCGGTGGCGGTCGGCAGCGCGGCCGCGATGTCGCGGGGGCGCCAGTCGCGGGCGGGGTCGGTCTGCATGATGGCGAGGACGTCCTCGCGGCGGACGGCGCGTCTGGGGGGCACTGGCGGCCCGCCGGGAAGACAGGTACGACCTCCGACTGCAGGGGGCGTCCCCCGACCGCGCCCGACTCTTGGAAAACCACAGGTCACAACGGGCGAACGGAGTCCGCTGTAAACGACAGGAAGACCTAACGGAGTCCTACTAGTCGCCGTCGGATAGTCGCCGTCGGAGCGTTGATCTCCGCGGTTCGCACCGCCGCAACGGCGTTCAACCTTGATCGGTACTGGCCTGGCATCCTCGATCTGATCGATCTCATTCTGGACAAGGCGGGAGCCCGTCAGCTCTGAGGAGCGGACGCCGGTCGGCTGGAGCCGTCGGACACGCGATCACCGGGAACGCCCCGGTCTGCCCGCCGGCAGGGGTGAACGCGATCAGGACGGGGGCGCTCGCCCAGAACGGGCTCACGTCGATGAGGTCCTCGCTGTCCAGCATCCGCATCCACGCCATCACCGTGGCCACGCTCGCCTGGTAAGCGGTCACGTCCCAGGAACCGGTCACAAATCCGCAGGTTCGGGCCGTGGCGATCACGGTGTCCGGTTGGTCGGCCGTGGACAGGTGGATGGCCGTGCCGTCGTACACGAGCCGGATCCCGTCCTGCTCCAGGTCCCGCCGCCGGGAAGCCCGGCTCAGGAGGTCGTACAGGTCCCGGATCGTCAACTGAGCCACGTCGTCGTCCCGTCCTGGTGCTCGGCGCTGACCGCCTTGAGGACGACCGTGAGGATCTCCTCCGACAGGTCGCGGTTGTAGCCGGTGCAACCGGTCAGGGACACGAAAATCCGCTCGGCTGCCTCGCTTACCCGGTGCACCTGCTCCTCCCCCACGGCGTCGACCGCCATGGGTGAGCGGCGCGGTGGCGGGCTCGACGCGGCCGGTGGCGGTTCCGCCGCGGCGGTCGTCGCGCGGGCCTGGCGGACGGTGCGGTCGGCGATGTGGGTAAGCCGGCTCGTCACCACCTGGACGGCACCGAGCCAGCCCTCGCCGAACTTGTCGCTGCTACCGGCGGGCGCCGGCGTGCCCAGCTCGGCGACTTCGGCATGTGCGCCTTCCACGGCACCGGCCTCGATCACCGTCAGGAGGTGCTGTACCCTCCCCCAGCCTTGCGCCGGCTGCTTCAAGGAGATCGGCCACGCGACGCCGGGCGCTCGCAGCTGCCTCTGCGTGCACGGTGATCAGCGGTAACGCGGGCTCTTCAGGGCTGGTGCTCATACGCGGCTTACCCGACCCTGCGCGAAACCCTCTTCGGACGCCGCCAGCGCAGCAAGTCAACACGGCTCACCGGGCCGGCCCGTACCATCCCCTGGGCCACGCAGGCCCTCCCGGCACACGGCCACTCGCAGCCGGCCGATGCGACACGCCCGGACCGGACCGGTGACCTCCAGCAGGGCCCGTGCGGAGTCGTGATCGACACGACTAGGTGGGAAGCCTGGGAGGCCGCGGCAGGGTTGCTGGCGGCGCCGGAGGCGAGGCGTACCTTGCCGTGGAGCTGGGTGACCTTCTGTTCGGCGTGAACTCTGCGGGCCTGTCACCTTCGGTGTCGTTCCTGGTCGCGTGGGGTCGTCCAGAGGGATCCTGGAGTTGTGGCAAGGAAGCAGCGTCCAGCTCATAGCTCTCCACTACCAACACCAACTCCTCGATGGCGACCTCGGTGGCGGTGCCGCTGAGGGCGCTACCGCGGGGTCATCAAGGACGCACCGCATCCCAGATCCTGGTGGTCCGCTCACGCCCTACGGCCCCACGCCCCGACAAGATCTTGCTGCTGCCCGCCAACTACCAGGATCGCGTGCCCGGTCGAAGCTGATCTGTTCGGCGATCAGCGATCAGCGATGCCGGATGGGGGGTGTTCCTGAGGATCCTGCACGCCAAGGCTGAAAGCGCCGGACGGGAAGTGATCGCCGTGGACCCCCGCAACACCTCCCGCACCTGCCCCGCATGCGGGCACACGGCGAAGGAGAACCGGCCCACACAGGAAAAATTCCACTGCGTCGCCTGCGGCCACCACGCCCACGCCGACACAGTGGGAGCCACCAACGTTCTACGGGCCGGGCTGGCCCGTCGCAACGCCAACCCGGCGTAACGAGAAGCCCTCGGCTCCAGCCAGAGGAGGAGTCACGACCGTATTCAAGCCGTACGGTCTACGCGCCCCCAACTCGGGTCGCCCTGGCCGAGCATGCCCCTCCAGCGTCGCGGTGCCGGGCCCGGGGGGCGCAGTAAATGGAGATTGCCGGTGAATTCGTGGGACAGCGACCTGGCGTACCAGGCGGTGGTGCGGGCGTTCGTGAACGGGGATCCGCTTGATCAGGCGGGAGGGCCCCTCGACGTTCGTGCGGTGGTGGCGGGCATCCGTGCGGACGCCAAGGACGGGTTCCTGCTTGAGGAGGTGCCCTGGGAGCGCTTCCCGGACGGCGTCAGCGTCCGGGAGGTCATGGAGCGGCTGCGGTCGGGAGACGCCTCCGCCGTCCGTGGTGCCCTCGACAGCCTCATCGGCCTGTGCGCCGACGACATGAGGGCCGCAGTGGCGCCGACGGTGCCCTTCCTGATTCGGATCGGTGCCGACCCGGAGGCCGGCCACCGCGCCGGGGCTCTGACGGTGACAGCCGAAGTGGCGCGCTTTCGGCACCAGGGTGTGTGCACGCGTGCCGACATGGCGGTTCCGCGGCGATGACGAATGGTTCTTCGAGGTCACCGGCTACTTGCAGAACTGGTCGGTGCAGGCCGCCCGCGACGCGATCGCCGTGGACACCGATCTCCTCCTGCCCCTGCTCGACGACCCCGACCCCGCGGTACGCATCGCCACCGCCTACGCGCTGGCGGCTGCCTCAGCCCGTGCGCAGGACATCCTCTCCGCGTTCCACGCCTGCCTGCTCGCCGAGCATGACCCAGCCGTACGCGCGGGCCTGGTACTGGCGATCGCTCAGCTGGCCCGGGCGCACCAGGATTCGCCGACGGTGGTGTGGATGCGGGCCTGTTGGTCCGACCCCGCACGGCAGCCCGAGGTGCGGGTGGGCACCGCACTGGGGTGGATGTGCCTGACCGACCTGCCGGTCCCGGACGAACTGCGCGCCATGCTGGACGACCTCGCCACCCACGAGACAGCCCAGTTGATGGCGCCGCTGCCGTGGATGCGTGCGGCCGAGAACACCAACGGCAACGGCCTGCACCGCTGCCTACGCGCCATGCTGCACCCCGACACGCCTGATGCCGAGGACCACGACGACCCGTGGTCGTGACCACGCCCCGGTCACCACCCGCAAGGCCGGAACCGAGCGACTGCACGGCCTACGCCGCAACGAGGTGGGGAACCCCGCCCGCAGGGCACCGACATCGGCGACCACGTGCGTTTCATCCGCTTGCCGGCCGCTCGCTGGAGCACTAGGAAGACCCCTCTCAGGACTTCGTGGACGTGCTCAGCAGATCGGCCAGCTCAGCGTCGTAGAGCCGCGCGGGGTCGAACCCCATCCCCGCGAAGTGGCCGGCGAGTTCCAGGGACAGGACGCCGTGCAGGCGGGTCCAGATGGTCAGGGCCCGGTGGAGCACGGCGGGCGGGGCGGGGTGGTCACCCGCCCAGTCCCGGTGGTCGGCGAGGTGGGCGTCGAGCGAGGTCGCCGGGCCGTCTGCGGACAGTTCGACGCACGCGTCGAGCAGGGACGCCATGATCTCGGAGGCGATCGCGGTGATGTCGTCGGGCGCGTGGTAGCCGGGGACGGGGGTGCCGTAGACGAGGAAGTACCGCTGGGGGTCGGCCAGGGCCCAGCCACGTAGCGCGTGCGCGAGGCCGGCCGGGTCGGCACCGGCGGTGCGGGCCGCCCGGAAGGTGTCGGCGAGGCTGCGGTACGCGCCCCTGACCAGCTCGGTGATCAGCTCGTCCCGGCTGGCGAAGTACCGGTAGAGCGCGGGTCCGCTCATGCCCATTCCCTTGGCGATCGCGTTGAGGGAGAGCGCGGACGCGCCCGCCGTGGCGATCTGCTCCCACGCCCGCTCCTTGATCTCCGCACGCACCTGGGCGCGGTAGCGCTCGCGTGGCGTCGTCGCCTCTGCTCCGTCCATGACCTGCCCTCCTTCACCGTCTAGTTAGAGGTTATCACGATGGTTATTGACACTTCCCGCGAAGGTGAGTTACAACTTCTAACGAACTCGATAGCAGATAACTCAACGTGGAGGCATTCATGAGTCGGCAGGTCGCCGTACGCCTTGGCGATGAGCACTGCGCCGCGAGCGTCCCGGCTCGGGAGGTGGCGATGGAGTTCCTGCACCGTCATCCCGAGGACGCCGGCGGCCGCTCTCGGGTACAGGGCCGCGGGCCCACGTCCGGCGATGTCACGCGCATCGCCGGCGAGGTGAGAGCGGGGCCGTCGCTTGCCCGTCCCCGGGCATGCGGCGACCGCACGACCGCAACCCTGACGAGGCATCAGGGGCCAAGAGGTCTGGCGGGGCACTGCGCCGGCTCCCCCATGCGTCCGGCTGCTTCACGCCAATTCCACCGTAAGAACGCAAAGGAGAACGGACGTGTTTGAACGCTTGGCCGAACTTGCGATGCGCCGGTCCCGGCTGGTCCTCGTCATCGCCGTCGTGGCCGTGGCCCTCATGGGTGTGCTGGGAGCCGGCGCATTCGCCAAGCTGCGCGGGGGTGGCTTCGACGACCCCGCCTCCGAGTCCACCCGGGCCGCGAAGGTCATCGACGACAAGTTCGGCGGCGAGACGAACCTGGTCCTGCTGGTCCAGGCCCCCGAGGGCCGCGTCGACACCCCAGCCGTCACGCGGAGCGGCCAGACCCTGGTGGCCGACCTCAGGAAGGAGGAGGAGCTCACCAACGTCATCTCGTACTGGGACACGGGCAGCCCCGACCTCCGCTCGCGGGACGGCCGCGAAGCCATGGTGCTCGCCCATGTGACAGGCGACGAGACGCAGGAGCGGGAAAACGCCCGGAAGATCCTCGACGCCTACACCGGAACTCACCAGGGCGCGCTCACGGTCCAGGCCGGAGGCGGCGCCGCCGTGGGCAACGACCTGTCGAAACAGGTGGTCGACGATCTGGTCCTGGCCGAGACCATCGCCATACCGCTCACTCTCGTGCTGCTCCTGTTCGTCTTCGGCAGCGTGGTCGCGGCCCTGCTGCCGTTGGCGATCGCCGTCATCGCCGTCATCGGCTCGTTCGCCCAGCTCTCCCTCCTCGGCAGCGTCACCGACGTCGCAGACACCGCGACCAACCTCACCACCGCCCTGGGCCTCGGGCTGGGCATCGACTACGCCCTGCTGATGACCAGCCGCTTCCGGGAGCAGCTCGCGGCAGGGGCGAGCGTGGACGACGCCGTACGGCGCACGGTGCGCACGGCCGGCCGCACCGTCGCGTTCTCCGCCGCGACCGTGGCGGCGGCGCTCGCGGCACTCCTGGTGTTCCCGCAGTACTTCCTGCGCTCGTTCGGCTTCGCCGGAGTCGGTGTCGTCGCCATCGCCGCCCTCGGCACGCTGTTCGTGATGCCGGCCCTGCTGGCCGTCCTCGGTCACCGGGTCAACAGCGGGCGGCTGCCGTGGGCGAAGCCAGGGCACTCCGGCGCCCGGGCACCGATGTGGGGACGGCTGGCCCGCACCGTCATGCGGCGGCCCGTGCTCACCGCGCTCCCCGTACTCGCCGTGCTGCTGGCGGCGGCGAGCCCGCTGCTGGGCATCACCTTCGGCACACCGGACGAACGCGTCCTGCCCAAGGACGCCGCCAGCCGCCAGGTCTCCACAGCACTGCGGGAGAACTTCGACGGCAGCGAGGACTCGGCCGTCAACATCGTCATCGACCAGCCGGTGAACAAGGCTCCGCTGGAGTCGTACGCGGTCGAACTGTCCGGGCTCAAGGGCGTCATACGCGTCGAGACCAGCACGGGAACCTACGCCGAGGGACAGTCCACCGCGAACGCCCCCGGCAACACCGTCCTCGGCCGGCCCGGCGCGCAGCGCATCAGTTTGGTGAGCGCTCTGACACCGAAGTCGGACGCGGCCCAAAACCTGGTCAAGGAGGTGAGGGCACTCACCCCGCCCGCCGGGACACACCCTCTGGTGGGCGGAACCGACGCCGTACTGGTCGACTCCAAGGACTCCATCGGCGTCCGACTCCCGATCGCCGTGGCCCTGGTCGCCCTCACCACCTTCGTCCTGCTGTTCTTGTTCACCGGCAGCGTCGTGCAGCCGCTGCGCGCACTGGTCCTCAACGTGATCAGCCTGGCGGCGACCCTCGGCGTCATGACCTGGATCTTCCAGGACGGCAACCTCTCCTCCCTCCTCGGCTTCACGGCACAGCCGATGGAAATGTCGATGACCGTGCTGATGTTCTGCATCGCCTTCGGCCTTTCGATGGACTACGAGGTGTTCGTCACCAGCCGGATCAAGGAACTCCACGATCTGGGCAAGGACAACGAGACCGCCGTGGCCGACGGCCTCGGCCATACCGGACGCATCGTCAGCGCGGCGGCCTTCCTCCTCGCGGTGAGCTTCTTCGCCTTCGGCACCGCCAAGATCAGCTTCATGCAGATGTTCGGCCTGGGCAGCGGACTCGCCGTCCTCATCGACGCTCTCGCCGTACGCGGTGTACTCGTCCCCGCCGCCATGCGCCAGCTCGGCCGCTCGGCCTGGTACGCGCCCGGCTTCCTTCGCAAGCTCCACGACCGGTTCGGCCTCAGCGAAGGCGGCCCCGAACCCACGGCCGCTGCGGAACGGGCAACGGCAACGTCGCCGTACGTGAAGGACACGACGGGAGCCTGACCACCGACGACCGCGTCGCACCGTGTGCCCGCCTCCGCCACACCGGAGGCGGGCACAATCCTGCATCGGCGCACGGCTGTTGGCGTTTCATGCGCCTCGTCGGCAAGATGCCGCCCCGAATCTGCCCTTCTGCGTCTGCAGGCACGCTTGTGGATCTTGTCGGCACAACGCCGGCCCAACTGTCGCACCCTCAGGCACTTTCAATGACGTCCAGCAGACAGCGGCGCCAGGGCAGGGGCGGCGCGTCACCTCACCCGTCGGCAGGCGGCCCCAGCAACACCGGCACCTCCCGTGGCCCGTTCGAAATGAACGACTCCGTCGGACGCAGCGCATCCGGCTCCACCGCCAGCCGCATCTCGGGAAAACGGGCGAACAGCGCCTGCAGGGCAATCTCGGCTTCCAGCCGCGCCAACGGTGCCCCCAGGCAGTAATGCACCCCATGACCGAACGACAAATGCTCCCGTCGCGTCGCCCTCATCACATCGAACCGCTCCGCATCCTCTCCGTGCGCCTCCGGATCCCGCCCCGCCGCCGCGAACCCGATCACCAGCGCATCCCCGCGCGGGATCACCGTCTCCCCCACCCGCACGTCCTCCACCGCATACCGCAAAATCGCATTCGCCCCCGGCGCCTCCACCCGCAACGCCTCCTCGACCACGTCCCCCCACGACGCCCGCCCCGACCGCACCAACTCCAACTGCCCCGGCTCACGCAGCAACAACACCACCGCGTTCGCCAGCAGATTCACCGTCGGCTCACACCCCGCGCTCAACAACATGATCAGGTTGTCGACCAACTCCTTCTCACTCAATCCCCCACCCCCCGCAGCCTCCGGGCCACCCGCGCCCGCACCGTCCGCGACATCTGTGAGGTGTGTGAGGTCCGAGTGGGCGACCGGGTCCGCGGGATCCGCCCCGGTCCCCGCAGCGATCAGCGCACTCGTCAGATCCTCACCAGGACAGCGCCGCTTGAAAGCGACCAACTCCCCCATCGTCCGGTACAGCGCCGCGTAGTTACGCCGCGCCTCCTCCAACGACACCCCCGTAGCGAAAAACCCCTCAATGATCTCCCGCAACGCCCCCCGGAACTCTTCCGGAATCCCGAACAACTCCAGCATCACCCGGCTCGGCAACGGCTGCGCATACAACCCCCGCACATCCACCACCCCGTCCCGAGCCTCCGGCGCCGCCGCCTCCATCCCTTCCAGCAGCCCCGCCGCGATCTCCCCCACACGCGGCCCCAGCAACCCCACCCGCCGCGCCGTGAAAGCCGACCCCATCAACCCCCGCAGCCGGCGGTGCTCCGCTCCGTACGACGTCACCAGATTCTGCACCGACACCCACACCGCCAACGGCCACTCCGCCCCCACCTCACCCCGCTGCCACGCCGGCCAATGCCGATACGCATCCTTCGACACCCGCCCATCCGTCAACAACCCACGAATCACCCCCGGATCCGTCACCGCCCACGCTCCCACTCCACCCGGCAACACCACCCGCACCACCTCACCCCGACCCCGCAACAACGCCCCCTCCCCCTGCACATCCCGCCCCAACCCATCCATCACATACGGACACCCACCCCGCCCAGCACGCAGATCCGGCACACCCTGCGCATCCGGCACAGCCTGCTGGTCCGGCCCGTCGGACGCGGCACGCAGGTCCACCACGCCCTCGCCGCCCCGCAACCCCCGCTGCTCCTGCTGCTCCTGCCGGCCCCGCTCATCCCGCCGACCCTGCTGCTTCTGCTGCTCCTGCTGACGCGCCACCGGACACCTCCACGACACAGACCGCGAAAACTTCCCGACAAGCACCACAAACACACCCCGGCACCCGCATCACCACCCGGACGCCCACCAGGGGCACAACCCCACACACACGCCAGGCCCCGCCCGGAAAGCCACCCCGGAAACCCGCCACCAGCCACGGACCTCCGACACCCGATCCTCCGCGGGACACCGGAACCCAACCCCTGGACACATGCCAGGGACCCGTCTCCAGACACACAGACACCGCCGAAGAAGCGGCCCGCGCACACGCGGGACCCGGCCCAGGGTGCACACCCGGACCTCAACACCAGCAACCGCCCAGACCCACACCCGGCGCACCCAGGCACGCACCCCTGGCGCCGGTCACAAGCCATGTGCATTTGGGTGCCGGCCCGGGCCATGCGCATCCCCGGAAACCGTCCCCCCGGCACCGACACCCGCCAGAGAACCACTCGCAAAACAAAACCGCTCGGCCGGTTTCACTATAGCCTCGCCCGAGACCCACACAAGAGACACCAACACACCCCCGCGACCACCCGACCCCGAGCCTCGCACACCACCCCCAACCCCCGGAAGACACCCGCAGAACGGAATCAAAACCCCCGCTT
>NZ_JBIBKX010000025.1:0-153649 GCF_042959425.1 Streptomyces sp. NPDC007896
ATCGGCTACCTCGCGCCGGTCGCCTTCGAACAGAGATCAACTACGCCGGCCATCGCTGCATGACAACCGGTGTCCACGATCAAGGTGGAAACCCCGCTCGTGGTTCCCCCTTGCCTATGGCGTCGGTGTGACCGAGACGTTGCCCCCGGCCGTCGGCCGTCGGCCGTCGGTCAGCGGGTGTGGCGCCGGACGGCGTCGAGTAGCTGGTCGATGTCGTCGGCGCTGTGGGAGAAGGCGGTGACGAACCGGACGATCCCCGGTTCCCAGCGGTCGTGGTAGAAGGCGTAGCCCTCGGCGAGGAGTCCCTCGGTGGCCTGCTGGGGCAGGCGGCAGAAGAGGATGTTGGCCTGCGGTGTGGCCAGAAGACCGGTGCCGGGGATGGCCTTGAGGCCGTCCCCGAGCCGGGTGGCCATCGCGTTGGCCTGGCGGGCGTTGCGCAGCCACAGGCCGTCGGTGAGGTACGCGTCGATCTGGGCCGTCTGGAAGCGC
The DNA here is from genome assembly GCF_042959425.1 of Streptomyces sp. NPDC007896. Taxonomy (NCBI): domain Bacteria; kingdom Bacillati; phylum Actinomycetota; class Actinomycetes; order Kitasatosporales; family Streptomycetaceae; genus Streptomyces; species Streptomyces sp. NPDC007896. Next base: position 490 of record NZ_JBIBKX010000025.1, read on the forward strand.
ATCTTGGAGGCGAGCTGGCCGGCGCGCTTGCCGCGGAAGGCGAGTTCGGCGGCGAGCGTGGGGTCGAAGGAGACGATGGCGTCGGCGGTCATCGCGCCGTTCTTGGTGGCGCCGAAGGACAGGACGTCGATGCCGGCCTTCCAGGTCATCTCGGCCGGGGTGGCGCCGAGATGGTCCAGGGCGTTGGCGAAGCGCGCGCCGTCCATGTGGACGCGCAGTCCCGCGTCCTTGGCGATGGCGGACAGGCGGCGGATCTCCTCCAGGGTGTAGACGCTGCCGCTCTCGGTGGCCTGGCTGATGCTCAGCGCGGACGGCTGCACGCTGTGCACGTCACCGGCCCGGCGGCGCACCGCCGCCTGCAGCGCTTCGGGGTCGATCTTGCTGTCGGGGCCCGGGACACCGACGAGCTTGGCGCCGTTGGTGAAGAACTCCGGAGCCCCGCATTCGTCGGTGTTGATGTGGCTGCCGGGGTGGGAGAGCACGCTGCCCCACGGCGGGGTGAGGGCGGCCAGGCTCAGGCCGTTGGCGGCGGACCCGGTGGAGACGGGGAAGACGTCGACGTCCCGCTCGAAGATCTCGCTGAGCCTGCGGCGGGCGCGGTCGGTGAAGGGGTCGTTGCCGTACGGCAGGACCTGCCCGGCGGCCGCGTCGGCCACCGCCCGCGCTATCTCAGGGGATGCCCCGGCCATGTTGTCGCTGATGAAGGCACGGCTGGAGGGGGTGGTGGCGATGGCGGTGCTCATGGAAGGTTCTTCCTTGGTACTCAGGTGCTGATGGGGGAGGCGAAGACGACGGTGATGTCCACTTCCTCGGCGCCGGTGCGGTAGAAGTGCGGGGCGTCCCCGGCGAAGGCGAGCATGTCGCCGGGGCCCAGATCCTGCGGGGCGTCGACGGGGCCGGCGGTGACGTGCCCGGTGGCGATGAGCAGGTGCTCGATCGTGCCGGTGGCGTGCGGGACGCCCGGCAGCTCCGTCTCGGGAGGGATACGCAGCCGCCAGATCTCCAGGCTGTTGCCGCTGCTGATGCGGCGCAGCAGCTCCCGGGAGACCTCGCCGGGCTCGATGTCCGTGCCGGGCCGGAAGACCGGCCCGGTGTCGGCGTCACGCGCCAGCAGGTCGGCGATCGGAATGCGCAGGGCGATCGCGATCGCGTCCAGGGTGTCGATCGTCGGATTGCCGTTGCCGGCCTCCAGCTGCGACAAGGTGGCCTTGCTGAGCCCGGCGCGCCGGGCCATCTCCGCGGCGCTCATACCGCGCTGCTGGCGGCGCAGGCGGATCTTCGCGCCGACCGCGGCTGCGGTACTGCTGACCGGCTGGCGGCCGGACGGAGGGGGCGTCATCAGCGGCTCCTGTGGGTTGCGGTGCAGGGCACGCGGATGCCGGCCCCAAAAGCCCCGACTGAATGAACCATGCGTTCACTATACCGAACCTCTTGGGCCTGGTGAACATATCGTTCGTTTTAGTGAACGACGTGATCGAGGGGAGGCGCGTCACCGGTGGCTCATGCACAAGACCCGTGCCAGCCGGCCGCTGTGCTGCGGTCGGCCGACACGGGTGCCCTTGCGGTTCGGTGCTCCGTCGGTCAGGAGCCGGGTAGGTCAGCCCGCCCAGATGCGCAGCCTGATCGTGCGGGCCTCGGGACGCAGGGCGAACTCGGGCCACACGTCCGGGCCGCATGACCGCGAACCGAGTCCGTGCTGCGCCGCGTCGATGGTCAGACGGCTCGTCGTCGAGGCGGGGAGCTCATACGGGTGTCCGGCCCGTGCGAGCTCCTGGGGCGTGTGGCGGCTGAGCGTGAAGCCGGGCCGCCGTCCGTGTGTGTCGGGCAGGGCCTCGACACGGAACACCTCCGCACCCGTGCTCGTGAGGGTCAGCCGACGCAGCCCGGACCGGTGTCCGGTCTCCTGGGGACGGGCGTAGTCGACCGAGAGGTCGTCGATGCCGGAGGAGAAACGGCCGGTGCGCGCCGCCCGCAGACTGTCGGGATACGACTCCGACGGGCCGAGCCCGAACCACTCGGCGCCGTCGACGGGTGCCGCGCCGTCGGGCAGGTCGAAGCGGATTCCGATCCGCGGCCACACCGTGGTCCAGCCGCTCGACGGCTGGATCTCCACGCGGAGTTCCAGCTCGCCGGCTTCCAGCGACCAGACGGACTCCACCATCACGAACAGGGCGGAGTTCGCCGCGGAGACCTTGTCGAGCGTGCGCAGCGCGTCCGCCTTGTCGTGGGGTCGCTCCACCGACACGCGACGTGCGGTCAGCCGGTCGAGACCGTCGCGACGCCACAGCTCGGCGTTGGACACCCCCGCGACACTCGCGTCGCTCTCCTCCACACCGTCCGACGGGCTCTCGTCGTTGTCGGTCGGGGCGCGGAACAACTCCAGCCGTGGCCCCGTCACGGCGCGGCCTGCGAGGCTCACGAGGGAACCGTCCACGAACTGGGCGGCCCCGAGAATCAGCGTTCCGGCGTCCGGTCGCCAGCCCGTCCGGTGCCGGACGGCGGGCACCGGGACGTCCGGCGAACGGTCCGACTGGACGGTGGCCACCACATGGCCCTCGGGGGCCCAGGGCGCGGCGGTCGCCAGGACCGCCTCGATCGTCAGCCATGTCTCGCCCTCGGGCGCCACCGGGACCGGCGGGAGGGACACCCACCCCGACTCGCCCGCCGCGACCACCGGGACCTCCAGGTCCCCGGCGTCCACAGGCGTTCCGTCGTGCTCGACTCGCCAGCGAAAGCGCAGGTCGGACGTGTCGGCCGAGTGCCGCAGGTTCGTCACCGCGACCTTGTCGCCGTCGAAGACGAAACGGACCGGCTGTACCACCGCCTTGTACTCGTACAGGCTGGGCGTCGGGACGTCGTCGCTCAGCAGCATGCCGTCCATCACGAAGTTGCCGTCGTGCACGACCTCCCCGAAGTCGCCTCCGTAGGCGTGGTACGGCGTGCCGTCCGGCGCCGTGGCCAGGATGCCGTGGTCGCGCCACTCCCAGACGAACCCGCCGTGCAGCCGCGGATGTTCGTGCACCAGCGCCTCGTACTGGTCGAGCGCACCCGGCCCGTTGCCCATGGCGTGGGCGTACTCGCACAGCAGGAACGGCTTGGCCCGCTGCCGCGCGCTCTGCGCGGGGGTGCAGTTCAGCAGCGGCGTGTCCGTGTCGTCCCTGCCGATGCGTTCGGTCTCCGGCACCGACGCGTACATGCGGGAGTACACGTCGGTGTACTCGCCGGTGTAGTCGCCCTCGTAGTGCACGGGGCGTTCGGCGTCCCGGGCGTGCACCCAGGCCGACATGGCGGCGAGGTTGCTACCGGTACCCGACTCGTTGCCGAGCGACCAGATCACGATGCTCGGGTGGTTCTTGTCCCGTTCGACCGTCCGCCGGATGCGGTCGAGGTACGCCTCCCGCCACGCCGGGTCGTCGCTCGGGTTGCCCGCCCAGCCGCCCTTTTCGAAGCCGTGCGTCTCCAGGTCGCATTCGAGCACGACCCAGAAGCCGAGTTCGTCGGCGAGGTCGAGCAGACGCGGATGCGGCGGGTAGTGGCTGGTGCGGATCGCGTTCACGTTGAACCGCTTCATACGGGCCAGGTCCTCGCGGGCGTGCTCCTCGTCGAAGACCCGGCCCCGCACGGGATGCGCCTCGTGGCGGTTGACCCCGTGGAACACGACACGACGGCCGTTGACCAGGAACCGGTCACCGCGGATCTCGACCGTCCGAAAGCCCACGCGCAGCGCGATGCTCTCCGCCGCCGTCGACACGGTGGCGTCGTACAGGCGGGGCCGCTCGGCCGACCAGGGTTCCACCTCGCCGGCGTCGACCGGCCTCACATCGGCCGCGGTCGCCCAGACCTGCTCGACGCCGAGTTCGGGGATGCGCAGGGTGACCGGGAACGCGGACGCCTCGGCGGTGATCTCCGCCTCGACACGCCCGCGGCCGTCGCGGAACCCGGTCCGCAGCCAGACGTCCTCGATGCCCCCGGCCGGCCGGGCGATCAGCGTGACGTCGCGGAAGATGCCCGGCAGCCACCACTGATCCTGGTCCTCGACGTAACTGGCCGCCGACCACTGATGCACCCGCACGGCGACGACGTTGTCGCCCGGACGCACCGCCCGCGTGACGTCGAACTCGTGGGCGAGCCGGCTGCCGCCGGCGCTGCCGATCTCGACACCGTTGACCCAGACCCGGAAGAGTGACTCGACACCGTCGAACCGCAGCACGATCCGCTCGGCGTCGGACCAGTCGGCGGGCATGGCGAAATGACGCCGGTAGTCGCCGGTGGGGTTCTCGTCCGGGACGTGGGGCGGGTCGATCGGGAACGGGAACTGGATGTTGGTGTAGATCGGCCGGCCATGGGCTCCGTCGCCCTCCAGCACCCAGTGGGAGGGCACCGGGATGCTCTCCCAGCCGTGGTCGTCGAATCCTTCGGCCGCGAAGTCCTGTGCCACCGACGCCGTGGGCGACAGCCGGAAACGCCAGGCTCCGTTCAGCGAGAGCGAGGGAGCGTCGGAGTCCAGCCACGAGCGTGCCGGGCGTAGCGCACCGCGCCCGGGTGTGGGGTCCGAAACGTACGCGGAAAGCTCGGAGGGCAAGAGGTCACAACTTTCTTGGTGGCAGTGGGGAGATTGTTTTTTTGGGTGGGCTAGCGGAGGACCACGGTGCGGATCTCCCAGGGGCCGAGGGCGAGTTCGAGGCCGTCGCCGGACGGTTCCGCCTGCGCGGAGAGCGGTCTGCCCAGCAGGTCGACCGTCGTCGCCTCCGTGAACGCGCCCGTCACCCGGACGACCGAGCCGGTGGCGCTCATCGCGGCCAGCCGCACCTCGGTTCCGGACCCGCGCCCGTCGTCGGTGACGCGGCGGACGCTGGAGACGAGGACATCCCTGCCGTCGACCCGGAGCCCGGTCGCGTCGCCCGGCAGGTCGCCTCCGCCGGGCGCGGTGCCGCGGGTGACGAGCACGTCGCCCCGGAACTCCTCGGCGAGGGCGACCGCGTCGGCCCCCTGCCAGCCGGTCGCGGAGGGCAGCACGGCGAAGCGGTTGGTGATCCGCATCCCGAGGTCCTGCGCACCCGGCGCGGGGATCTCGGTGGCAGCGGGCTCGTCACGCAGGGGGTGGATGTTGACGCTGATCGAGCCGATCGCGCGCAGCAGGGTGACGGCCAGTTCCGCACCGCCGTCGACGAGTTCGTACTCGCTGGAGTGGTCGAGCAGCACGGTCGCAGGTCCGGCCGACACGAACGAGCTCGCCGGGAAGGTCGGGAGCGGGTACTCGCCCCAGCCGCCCTCGGCGGTGAGCCCGCGCTCGGTCACGGCGAACTGCCCGGCGGACGCGGAGACGGCCACCGGCTCGGGCAGCGGCACGTGGAAACGCAGCCGGTGGTCGGCGGACTGGTTCAGGAACGACGTGGAGACCCGGACGAACGGCTCGCCCGCGCGCACCTCCACGAGCGTCTCCACCGGAGTCGCCACGGTCCGGTCGGCGCGCAGATCGCGGTCGGCGGAGAGCGCGGCGGGCCACGCGTAGACCCGGGTGACCCGCAGCCGGGAACGCAGCGGGCCGGATTCGAGGACGTCTACGGTCGTCTCCACGGGCTCCGACACGAGTACGTCCCGCGCCGGGGGCGCGTAGTTGTAGCTGTCGCCGCGGTCACCGCCGTCGACGAGGCGGCCGACGCCGCTCAGGACGGTGCCGTCGGCCCCGGTCACGGTCAGGGTGCCGTCGGCGGCGACCTCGACGTCGACCAGGCCGTTGGACACGCCCCGGGGCGTCGCCGTGGCGTTCGCGAGCGTGGACGACGGGGCGGCCGGCCACTCGCTCGGCGCGACCCGGAAGCTCGCCAGCCCGGAGGCCGGTACGTGCACGGGCACCAGCGCGGTCGCCCGCGCCTCCTCCAGGGTCAGCACCCGCCACTCGCCCGGGTGCGCGGCGGCCGCCTCGGCGACCTCGCGGCGCAGGATCAGCAGGTCGAACGGTCCGCTGGTGGGCACCTCGGCGAGGTGGAAGACGAGCGAGTTCGGGGTGAGTTCGTAGTGGTCGATCAGCCGGCCGAAGAGCTCGCGGCGGTGGATACGGCGCAGGACGCGTTCGAGCTGGGAGGCGTCCATGCGCTCGTCGCTCAGCACGGTCGGGGCCTGCGAGATCAACTGCACGGGGTGCGTCGAGCCGTCGGCGGCGGTCGCGACCAGGCCGGCTCCCGCCGGTGGTGCCACGACGTCCACCTCGACCAGCGCCATACGGGCGAACGGCAGCGGGTTGGCGACGAGGTGTGCGTCGCTCGGCACCCGGGCGGCGGGCTCGGCGAGCGCGGCGTCCCGCACGGCTCGTGCGGTCTGCGCGGCCTCGGCCAGGCGCGCGTCGACCTGGTCGCAGGTCTCGTCGGTGCCCGAGCCGACGACCGAGTCGTGCGCCGTCGACTCGATGATCTTGTGCCAGGCGAGCGACAGGAACGACGCGTCGTCCCGCCGGGACCACAGGGCGTTCACGCGCTCGGCGTGGTCGACGGTGCGCTCGGCGACGGCCATCCGCTGCTTGAGCCCGAGCCGCACGGAGAGTACGCCGGGCAGGATGTTGCCGCGGACATGGCTGCGCAGCTCGCCGGTGACGACGGCGGACACCTCGTCCCGCACGTGCTCGCGGATGTACTCGTCGAGTGTCGCGATCGTGATGGCGCGCTCGTCGTCGGAAGCGCGCCGCAGCCAGTCCGCGAGCCGCGGGTCGGGCGCGTTGTGGTCGGTGCCGGCCATCGCCAGCACCGGGTCACCGCCCCAGCGCGCGGCGGTCATCCGCGCGTAGTCGCCGAGGGCGCGGCCGATCCGGTCGGGCACCAGCAGGACGTCGAGACCGTTGTCGTAGCCGTCGAAGAGGAACTCGGTGCGCACCTCGGAGCCGTCCGGCGCGCGCCAGCGGAAGGCGTGGCCGTCGACGGAACCGGGCACACCGCGCCACAGTGCCGCGTGCTCGATCCCGGCGCGGGCGAGGATCTGCGGCATCTGCGCGATGTGGCCGAACATGTCCGGCAGATAGCCGACGGGCATCGCACCGCCCAGTCGCTCCGCCGCGGCCCAGCCCATCTGCAGGTTGCGTACGATCGTCTCGCCCGAGCAGAGGAACTCGTCGAGCAGGATCAGCCACGGTCCGATGGCGAGGCGGCCCTCGCGCACCAGCGCCACGAGGCGGTCGCGGTTCTCCGGCCGCATCTCCAGGTAGTCCTCGACCGCGGCCATCTGCCCGTCGACGGTGAACCGGAAGTCCGGGTTCGCCTCGGCCGTCTCCAGCACGGTGTCCAGGGCGGTGACGAGCCGGTGCCGGAACACCTGGAACGGCTCGTACCACTCCCTGTCCCAGTGGAAATGGGGCACGAAGACGGCGGAGTTCTGCATGGTGAGGGGGACCTTCTGTGCGGACGTGCGGGGGAGAGCGGTCACTTGAGGGAACCGGCGGCGAGCCCGGTGCGCCAGAACCGCTGGAGGAGGATGAACACGATGATCACGGGCACGATCGAAACCAGCGAGCCGGTGATCACGGACTCCTGGAGCAGCGGGGCCCGGGCGGTCTGGCCGTTCCACTCGTACAGGCCGAGCGTGATCGGGAACAGCGACTCCTTCTGGAGCATCACCATCGGCAGGAAGAAGTTGTTCCAGATGGCCACGAACTGGAACAGGAAGATGGTCACCAGGGCCGGAGTCATCAACCTGGACGACACCGAGAAGAACGTGCGGAACTCGCCCGCGCCGTCCAGCCGCGCCGACTCGATCAGCTCCTGCGGGACGGCGGCGTTGGCGAAGACGCGCGCCAGGTAGACACCGAACGGGCTGACGATGCTGGGCAGGAACACCGCGAGGTAGGTGTTGACGATCCCGGTCGCCGAGAAGAGCAGGAACAACGGCAGGGCGAGCGCGGTGGTCGGGACGAGGACACCGCCGAGGACGACGGAGAAGAGGAACTCCTTGCCCCGGAAGCGGAACTTGGCCAGCGCGTAGCCGCACAGGGCCGAGATCAGGGTGCCCACGGCCGCGCCCAGCACCGCGTAGATGACGGTGTTGAGGGCCCAGCGCCCGAAGATGCCGTCGCTGCGGGTGAACAGGACGCGCAGGTTCTCGAACAGGTTGAAGTGCGAGAACGCCAGCCCGTTGGTGGCGGCGAGGTCACCCTGCGGCTTCGTCGCCGCGACGATCAGGAAGTAGACCGGCAGCAGGAAGTAGACGGCCAGGAGGAACATCAGGGCCATGACGGCCGTACGGCTGCCCCGGCTCTCGCGGATCGTGGATGGGTTGCTCACAGTCCCGCCTTCTTCGAGGTGAGTCGCATGAACCCGAAGCTCAAGACGAAGGTGATGACGGCGATGACCACCGAAATGGCCGCGGCCTGCTGGTAGTTGTTCCCGGAGGCCACCGCGTACGCCAGCATGTTCGGGGTGAACGTGCTGGAGATGTTCGAGGAGATCTGACGCAGCACGGCCGGCTCGGCGTAGAGCTGGAGTGTGCCGATGATCGAGAACACCGTGGTCAGGACGATCGACGGGGCGATGATCGGGACCTTGATGCGCCATGCGATCGTCCAGTTGGTCGCGCCGTCGATCTTGGCGGCCTCGTAGAGCTCCTGCGGGATCGACTGGAGCGCCGAGTACATGATCAGCATGTTGTAGCCGGTCCAGAGCCAGGTGGAGACGTTCGCCGCCGACCACAGCACGGCGCCCGGACCGAGGAAGTCGGGGTGCAGGCCGATGCGCTGGAACAGGTCGACGACCGGGCTGAGCTGCGGCGAGTACAGGTACGACCACATGATCGCGGCGATGACGCCGGGCACGGCGTACGGCATGAACGCGGTGATACGGAAGAACGCCTTGAGCTTCAGCAGGGGCGTGTCCAGCAGCAGTGCCATGACCAGCGCGACGAACAGCATGACGGGCACCTGCACGATGCCGAACAGCCCGATGCGGCCGATGCTGTTCCAGAACTCGCTGTTCTGGAACACCTGCGTGTACTGGTCGAATGCGCCGAAAGTCGTGTACGAGGTCCCGTACTGCCCTCCGGTGCGGCGCACGACGCGGAAGCTCTGCCAGAGCGCGTAGCCGACGGGCACCAGGTAGAACAGCACGAACGGCAGGAAGAACGGGGTGAGGAACGCGATGACGGTGCCCGCCCGGGGGCCGCCGCCATTGAGACGGCGGCGGCCACCTGACGTCACCGCGCGAGGTGCGATGTCGGTCATTCCGTGGTCACTTGCCCGCCGTGGCCGGGATCGCCTGGGCCTTCATCGACTTCAGGGCGGCGGCCTGGGCGGCGGAGAGCGCGTCGGACAGCGTGCCGTCACCGGCCGCGGCCTTGGCCATCGCGTCCTGGAGGGCCAGGTTCACCGTCTTCTGGGCGGGGCCCCAGGCGAATTCGGTGTCGACCTTCTTGGACGAATCGGCGAAGACGTCGAAGATCTTCTCGTTGTTGTAGTACGGCACGCCCTTCGACAGCGCGGGCAGCTTGAGCCCCGCGTCGGCCGCCGGGTAGAGGCCGCCCAGCTGGTTCTCCAGCGCCAGCGCCTCCGGGTCGGAGTTCAGCCACGTGTTGAACTTGACCGACTCGTAGAGATGCTTGCTGCCCTTCATGAACGCGACGGTCGAACCGCCCCAGTCACCGGAGGCGCCGTTCGCGCCCCACGTCGGCATCGGCACGATCGACCACTTGCCGGCCTGCTTGGGCAGGTTGTCGCGGAACATGCTGTAGCCCCAGGCGGCGCCGACGTAGCTGGCGATCTGGTCCTTCTGGTACGCGGCGTACATCTGCGTCGAACCGTTGGCGAGGTCGGTGCGCACGAGCTTGCCGGCGATCAGCTTCTGCCAGTAGTCGGCGACCTGCTTGCTCTGGTCCGACGCGACGGTGACGTGCCACTTGTCGCCGGAGTAGCTGTACATCTGGGCGCTGTTCTGCCAGAGGAGCCCGTTGAACCATTCGGCGTTGTTCGGGTCGAAGAACGTGATGTCGAGGTTGGGGTCCGCCTTGTGCAGCTTCTGCGCGGCCGCCGCGTATTCGTCCCAGGTCGTGGGGATCGCGATGTCGTGCTTCTTGAAGATGTCACTGCGCACGAACAGGGCCATCGGGCCGGTGTCCTGCGGGAGGGCGAAGACGCCCGTGCCGCCGAAGCTGGTCTGGGACCAGGTCCACGGCACGAACTTCGACTTGGCCGCGGTGGCCGCCGAGCACGCCGAGGCGTCCACGAAGGCGTTCTGGGTGCGCAGGTTGGGGAGCTCGTCGTAGCCCACCTGAGCGAGGTCCGGCGCCTTGCCCGCCTTGAGGGCGTTGCCGAGGGTGCCGTACTGGTCGTTGGAGATGTTCTTCGTCTGGACCTGGACGTCCGGGTTCTTCTTGTTCCACAGGTCCACGACCTTGTCCATGCCCGGAACGGTGTTCCAGTACTGGAGGGTGACCTCCCCCTTGGCGGGGGTACAGGAGGCCGCGGACGCCTTGTCCGAGGGAGCGGGCGACGAGCACCCGGCGAGTACGACGAGAGTGGCTGCCGCGGCGACGGCGGCGAGACGGGTGCGCGTGACTCTCTTGCTCATGTTTTCCGTTCCAGAGAACGACTAGCGGCGGCGCTAGGCGGGTCGACGTTGACAGCTCAGGCGGGGAATGCCTTCTGGTTGGGATAGTCCGTGAGCGTTCACGTGAACGTTCACGGGAGCGCTCACGGGAGCGTGCTATGAATTGATTCGGAGTCTGCGCCGCGGCACGGCCGAGTGTCAAGACTCTTGAGTCGTCCATGGGTCCGGCAGGTTAAGGAGAGCACACATGACGCCGCTGACCACCGGTGATGGCCTGGCGCCACCGGCGAAGGCCTCACGACGGCCATGATCGTCGAGGGCCCGCGCAAAAGGTCGCACCATGGCTTCGGCCCGGTGCATACTCAGTGTCCCTACGGCGCGCCGGCGTCGGCACAGGTACGGAGGTAGTGATGGCGTCGTCGGGGACCGGACCCCGCAGAGTGACGATTCACGATGTGGCCCGGACCGCCGGAGTGTCCCGGCAGACGGTGTCGCGGGCGCTCAACGACAAGGGCGAGATCGACGTCACCACCAAGCAGCGCGTCCTCGACGCGGCGCTCGCGCTGGGGTACCGCCCCAGCAGGTTCGCCAGGGGGCTCGTGCGGCAGGACACCATCAGCGTCGGGCTGGTGATCCCCGACCTGCTCAACCCGTTCTTCACCGAGGTCGCCGCGGCCGCTCTGGACGCGGCGCGGTCCCGTGGCTGGCACGTCGTCGTCTACGACACCGGTGACCGCATCGAGGAGGAGCGCGGCACGCTCCAGGTGATCGCCTCCCAGGTGGACGCCGTGGTCGGCTATCTGAGCCAGCCCGAGGACGAGATCGACAAACTGGCACGCGGGCTTCCCGTGGTACTCATCGACCGGGAGCACCGCACCGAACGGTTCAGTTCCATCCGGATCGACGGCGAGAAGGGCGTCCGCGCGGCCATCGCGCACCTCGTCGAGGCCGGGCACCGGCACATCGGCATGCTCGACCACGCGGGCAGGTCCGAGCCCAGCATCCGCCACGCCTGGTTCGCCGACGCGATGGCCGCCTGCGGGCTCGACGCCGGCCCGGTGAGCCGCGCCGACCAGAGCGTGGAGGGCGGGGAGAGCGCGCTGAAGGTCCTGCTCACCGAGCACCCGGACGTGACAGCCGTGTTCGCCTTCAACGACATCGTCGCCATAGGCGCGCTGCGCGGAGCGCGCCGGCTCGGACGCGCGGTTCCTCGCGACCTCGCGGTGATCGGCTTCGACGGCCTCCAGCTGGGGGCGCTCGTCGAGCCGCCGCTGTCCACCGTGGCCCTGGACACGCGGGCGCTCGGCGCGCTTGTCGTGGAACAGACGGCCCGGCTGCTGACCGGCGAGGATCCGCTCGGCCAGGACGAACTGGTGGTGGGGGCGGAGCTGAGGCTGCGTGAGTCCGCGTAGGCCGTGTTCGGAGGCAGTGGCGTTGCCTCTGCCTCTGCCTTTGCCCGGGCCGCCGGCGGCCCAGGCGTTGAGACGAAGTGCGCACACGGACTCATCGCTCGCATGTCTTTCGACGGAGCATGAACGCTGCTGTCAGCCGCGGGCCATGGCGATGGAGCTCGAGAGCCGTTCCCCTGCTTCGTAGATCATGTAGGGCACGCCCCCGTCGGTGCCGAACGAGGGGGCGGCAGCGCGACCGTTCTCAGGTGCGCTGCTGCGGGAGTTGTAGAAGACTCCAAGGTGGTTACGCCTGCTGAAGTCGTTGCCCACCTCCGTGATCATCAGGTCGCCGCCACTCTCCTTGTCCTTGTTGTAGACGACGTAGGTGCTGTTGTCGCGGTACAGCAGATGCGGCCCGCCGACGTTGACGGCACTGACGTCGGAGTGGCGGATCAGGGGCTGTTGGTCGTAGGTCCAGCTGCGCCCGTCGGCCGACCAACCCCAGTGGATGTCACGGTGGTCGGTGGTGTTGTTCAGCATGAAGACCATGACGTAGTGGGCGCCGCGAGAGGGCAGCTCGTGCGGGAAGACACGGGCGTACGACGTCTCGGTGGTGCCGCTCGGCAGCATCGACGTGGACAGGACGACCTTGTCGTAAGTGAAGTTGATGCCGTCCTTCGAGCGGGCCAGGCGCGTGGTGGTGTTCTCGCCGTGGAAGTACAGCCACAGCTCTTTTGTGCTCGCGTGCCACATCACGTGCGGGGACGCGACGTGGCTGACGGAGTAGTGGGGCTGCCAGTTGTTGGCGACGATCGGGTTGTTCGGGTATTCCGTGAAGGGCCCTTCCAGGGAGTCGCCGTAGGCCAGGCAGATGCCGCCGGGCGCGTTGTGCGGCCCGTAGTACAGGTAGCTCGTCGCCCAGGGCGTGGCGGCCGACGGGGTACGACATCGTTGTCGGACTCGGCCGCGACGGGCCGGTGGTCGGTGAGGACGGTCAGGCGTCCGGCCGCCCGGTGGGGCGCGAGCATGGCCTCCAGCACGGCCAGCGCCACCCGTGGCTCGTGGCAGAGCTTGCTGACCCGTCCGGCGCCCGGGTTGAGGTCCGTGAGCGCCAGCGCCTCCGAGCGCATCGGGTACCACTGCCGGTAGAACTGCCTGATGCCCTCGCGCAGTCGGCGGTACGAGGTCGTCGTCCCGAACTGCTCGACCCACGGGTGCTCGTCGGGCGGTACGGCCTGCGAGGTGAGCTGTCCGCCGATCCAGTCGGTCTCCTCGGTGAGCACGACGCTGCGTCCGGCCCGGCAGGCGGCGAGTGCGGCGGCCACGCCGCCGAGTCCACCGCCGACGATGAGTATGTCCGCTTCCGGTATCACGCTTCTCCTTGCTGGGTGTTCTCGGCCACGGAGGTGCGATCGTGCGGTGGTCAGCCCTGCTTCGGCGGCCTCCCCGTGGTCGCACCGGGCCGGAAGACACAGGCGACCAGGGGTTCGTCGGCCTCCACGCCGGCGACGCGGGCGGCGAGGAGCCGGACCGCCGCCGCGCCCAACTCGGGCCGGGGGATGTCGAATCCGGTGGCCTGCGGACCGTCGGCGAGATCGCCGGGCGGACTGCCGAGCAGGGCGAGCGACAGGTCGTCGGGGCAGGTGAGGCCGGCCTCGTCGACGGCCCGGCACAGCGCACGCCAAGCGGCCCCGGTGTCGGTCTCCTCCGCGACGAACGCGGTGACGCCCTCGGCCAGCCAGTGGCGCAGTCGCCCGGGGGTGAGGTCGCCCTCGGAGTCGGCCGAGCGGAAGACGGCCTCGGGCCCGCCCGCGAGCCCGGCAGCCTCCAGCCCTTCCAGGAAGCCCTGTTGCCGGTCCGTCGACGCCGGAGCGTCGTCGTCCTCGCGGACCAGCACGATGCGCCGGTGCCCCAGAGCCGCCAGATGGGCGACGACCTCGCCACTCGCGCTGACGTAGTCGGCGCCCACCCACGGCAGCCCTTCGAGTTCGTCGCGGCGCCCGAGGTGCACGACCGGGAAGCCGTCGGCGACCATCCGCTTCAACTCGGCTACCGGAGCGTGCCGACCGAGGAAGAGACAGCCGTCGGCGAGTCGCACCCTGCTCAGCGCGTCGGGCCCCGACGCCCCCGCGCCTCCGGAACTCGAGCCCGTGAAGAGCACCAGGTCGTAGCCGCGCGCGGCGGCCTCCTGCTCCACGCCGACGAGAAAGGGGTAGTACGAGTGCTGCACGTCGGTGGGGAACGTGGCCGTGAAGCTGAACACGCCGAGCAGGTTGTTGCGGGCCGCGGCCAGCCGCTGCGCGGCGGGGTCCGGTACGTAGCCGAGGCTGCGGGCCGCGTCGAGCACCCGCTGCCGTGTCTCGTCCGAAATCGCCGAGCCCTGCCCCTTGTCCGACAGCACGAGCGACACCGTGGCCTGGGAGACCCCGGCCAGTCGGGCGACCTCCGCCTGCCGCGGCCGGGGCGTGCGTCCCGCCGCCGCGGGGGTACGACCGCGCCGGGACCGCTTCTTGGGCTGCTCCACCATGCTCCTCACCCGGCCGGGCACGACCGCCGTGCACGATACTGATGTGTATCAGTAATGCGCATAAGTAATGCGTATGAATGAGTACTGTGGGCGCCCTGCCGGCGTCGGTCAAGACTCCTGACGGGACTTCATGCCGTGGGTGAGTACGCGGTTGATCAATTGCCACCCGCACGATCGTCCTGGGAGCGGATGGGCTCGTGCTCTGGGGAGCCGTGACCGGCGGCCAGGTTGTGCTCGACCTGTTCGAGTCCTTCCAACAGTGTCTTTTGCTGCGCGGGTGTCATCCGGGCGGTCGTGATCGCTTCGAGTTGCGCCCACAGCTGCTCCACCGAGCGTCGCAGTCCGTTGCCGGCGGCGGTGGTCTCCACCAGCGTGGCTCGCCCGTCGTTCGGGTCGGGTCGGCGGCGGACGAACCCGGCTCGCTCGAGGCGTTGCACGGTGCGGGTCATGGCGGCCGAGTCCGTGTCGAAGACCACGGCGAGGTCCGCCTGCCGCTGGGGTCCGGTGTCCCACAGGTGCATCAGGAGCAGTTCGTGGCCGGGGTGCAGTCCGACGGCCCGGAACAACTGCCTTGCCTGCATGACGTGCAGCCGTGTTACCCGGATCAGGGCGTTGCTGATGGGGCCGCTGCCGGCAGCGGTGGCGGAGGGGGCGCCTCCCCGTCCGGGCTGTCGTGAAGTCATGGATCATCCTACTGTGCTGCGGCTTCGGACCGGTTCGCGACGGCCGGCGGGCACCGCTGCGCGGTGAGGGGTCACCGCCGGGTGAGGAGCGCCATGTCGTTCTGGTCGAGGGTGATGCGCGCGGCCTCCATGTTCTGTCGCAGGTGGCTGAGAGAAGCGGTGCCGGGGATCTGCACGATCGAGGGGGACCGAGCCAGCCCCCAGGCGATGGCCACCTGGAAAGGGGTGGCCCCGTGACGTTCCGCGACGTCGAGCAGGTCACCATCGTCCAGTGGGCTGTGGCCGCCACCCAGCGCGAAGAACGGCATGAAGGCTATGCCGGCTCGCGCGCACTCGTCGACCAGCGCGGCGTCGCTCTGCTCCAGGACGCCGAAGCGGTTCTGAACGGCGGCGACCGGCGCGATCGAACGGGCCTCGGCGAGTTGTTCACTGGTGACGTTGCTGACGCCCAGATGCCGGATCAGTCCCTCGTCGCGCAGTTCGGCAAGGACGGCGAAGCGGTCGCCGAGCGGAGCGGAGGTGAGCACCCGCAGGTAGACGAGGTCGAGGATGTCGAGGCCGAGTTCGGTCAGGTTGCGCTTGACCTCCGTTCGCAGCTGGGCGGGGCCGGCCTCGCCGTGCATCTCCCCGCTCGGCAGGCGCATCGGACCGACTTTGGTGGCGATCGACAGGTCGGCGGTGTAGGGGTGGAGCGCCGTGCGCAGGATGTCGTTGGCGCGGTTGTCGCCGGTGAAGTAGAAGGCCGCGGTGTCGATGTGGCACGCGCCGAGTTCGACGGCGAGACGTGCGACTGCCACTGCGGTCGCGCGATCGCTCGCGGGGCCGCCCCAGCGGCCGGGGAGCTGCATCGCCCCGAAACCGAGGCGGGGGACGGTGAGCGTGCCGCCCAGCCGGAACGTGCTCTGCGGCGGGTCGGCGGGGGGTGTGGGCGTACGCATCAGCTGGTCTCCAAGTCGAATCGGTGTGAGTCGCTGCCGCGGCGATGGAGCGTTCCGCGTGGTTCTTGGTCTCGTGTCGACCATATTACTGTCTGGGACATATAGATGCCGCCGATGGGTTGATGCTCCGTGGGTGTCGGCTTCGGCCGCCCAGATCTCTCCACCTCCATGGAATAGATCCATGATGTCGAGCATTATCCTGTCCAGGACAGCTAATGGGTGGGTCGAGCCAGGAGTGATCTCGTGCCGCCACCCATGAGTTTGTTTCTCGTCCCGTTCAAGATCATCCGTAACCGATGTGAGGTACAGCGATGAAGGCAATCCAGATGACCGAGCAGGGCGGCCCTGAGGTGCTGCGGCAGGTAGAGCTCCCTGATCCGCAGCCGGGGCCCGGCCAGGTACTGATCCGCGTGGAGTCCGCTGCGGTCAATTTCTCCGACGTCATGCGCCGCCGCGGCGATGTCTACCCGGTGGCCACGCCGTCGCCCTTCGTGCCGGGTGCCGAGGTGGCGGGCGCCGTCGTCGCCCTTGGGCCCGGCGTGGATGGCCCGGCGGTCGGTACCAAGGTGTTCGGCAGCGTCGGTGCCGACGGCTCCGGCGGATACGCGGAGCTGGCGCTTGCCTACGCCCCGAGCCTGATCCCGATTCCTGAAGGGCTCGACTCCGACGCCGCGGCCGGCATCGTCGTCTCGGGACTGGCGGCGACCGTCATCCTCACCGAGCTCATCGAGCTCCGAAAAGGCCAGAGCGTCTTCATCCCCGCCGCGGCCGGGGGTGTCGGCCAGTACGCCGTGCAGATCGCGAAGCTTTTGGGCGCCGACACGGTGATCGCCGGCGCCAGCACTCCGGCCAAGCGTCAGATCGCACTCGACCTCGGGGCCGACCACGCCGTCGACTACACCCAGGACGACTGGCCGGAAGAGGTGCGGGAACTGACGGGCGGTGTCGGGGTGGACGGCGCGCTGGAGATGTCGGGCCCGGCCCGCCTGGCCCAGACGCTGCGCGCCCTGGCCCCGTTCGGACGTCTGGTCGTCCTGGGCTCGGTCAGTGGAACCACCGAGGGCCTGGACCCGGCCGCACTGGCTCCGCTGCTGTACGACCCGGCTCCCAGCCAGTCCCTGATCGGCTTCAACCTGGGCATCTGGTTCGAGCACCGGCTGCCGGAGGCGGGCAAGGCGCTGCACCGCCTGGTGGGATGGGTCGCTTCGGGCGAGGTGCGCACACCGGCCACTCAACCGCTGCCCCTCGCCGAGGCAGCCGAGGCCCACCGTCTTCTGGAGACCGGCCAGACCACGGGCAAGCTCATCCTCAAGCCCTGAACCGCCGGGCCGCCCCGTCGCTGCGACCGGCTCCGGCCGTATCGACCGGGTCGGCCCCCGCTCCTCCGTACGGGGAAGTTGTGCATGACCATCGCCAATGCGTCTGCCTGTCTTCGGCAGCGATCATGACGCGGTTCCGAGGCTGCGCTCTATGTCGCGGCCGCGGTTGTCGGCGGCCTGCCCGGCGGTCAGGACAAGCGCGAGCGGCCGGCGGCGTCGGTGGGTCGCGAGGTGGAACATGCTGGTCAGGCCACCGCGGGACCGCCCGAGGAGGGCGATCTTCAGGCGGGCCTTGCGGCGTCGGCGCAGGCGCCGCCGCTCGGCCCGTCCCGGCTCGCCTTCACCGTCCTGTGCGTTCTTCATGCGGGTGCGGGTGCGGGTGCGGGTGCGGGTGCGGGTGCGGGTGCGGGTCGCGGAGCGGGGAGCGGGGATGGTCGGGGAGGCACTGCTCCGACAGTTCCGGGCCGTCGGGACGCGCACGGGTGCGACAGCGACAGGCTGAGGCGTTCGTGGGGCCGCCGGACGGGTCCAGGCCGATTGCCTAGGTCTCGTCGACAGCAGGAACCGCCCGCTGCTGATCGCGGGTGGCCGCCCAGGTGGTCAGCAGGCGCAGGCCGTCTTCGGAGGCGGTGCCGACTTCGGCGCCGTAGGCGAGGAGAGTCAGGCCGGTGTCGGCGACGAGTTCCATCGCTTCGAAGGTGAGGTGGAGGGTGCCGACGGCGGGATGGCGGAGGTGTTTGACGCCGGTGGCGTGGCGGCGTACGTCGTGGCGGGCCCAGCGGGCGCGGAAGTCCTCGCTACGGGTGGACAGTTCACCGATCAGGGCGGTCAGGTCCGTGTCGAAGGGGTCCCGGCCGGCCTGGGTGTGCAGCAGGGCCACGGCGTCGTCCGCGGCGTGGTCCCAGTTGTCCCAGAAGTCGTGGGAGCGGGCGTCGAGGAAGATGAACCGGGCGTGGTTGGGAGGCCGCGTTGTGGTGTCGTGGAGCGGCGCGAACAGGGCCCGGCCGAGTGCGTTGCTCGCCAGCACGTCCGTGCGGCCGTTGATGACGAGTGCCGGGGTGTCGGTCATCGCGTCGAGGAGCCGCTGGACGTTGGGGCGCACTCCTTGCGGATACGCCTGTTTGCGGCGTCGGCGCGGACTTGTTCTGGCGGCGCGGGCCAGGTCGTAGAGGTGGGCCCGCTCGGTGTCGTCCAGACGCAGGGCGCGGGCGAGCGCGTCCAGGACGGTGTCGGACACCCCTGCGAGGTTCCCTCGTTCCAGGCGGGCGCAGTACTCGACGCTGACCCCGGCGAGCTGGGCGGCCTCCGCGCGGTGCAGCCCGGGAACCCGGCGGGCGCCGTAGCTGGGCAGTCCCGCCTGGTCGGGGGTGATCCTGGCCCGGCGGGAGGTCAGGAACTCGCGGATCTCGCTGCGGTGGTCCATGCCTTCCAGGCCAGGTAGCCGCAGAGCTCGGTGGGGTGCCCTGCCAGGGCGCGTTTCAGCAGTGACCCCCTCGTTCGCCGATGCGCCGATTGCATGGTGGTCTGCCCGCGCATTGCACGGTTTCGGACCGGCTCTGCGGGCTTTCACCTCGATCAGGGGAGCGGTGGCCTCACGGCCACTCTCCCGGACAGATCAGCGAAGGACATCACCGTGCAGAACGTCACCTTCATCAACGCCGGCAACACCATGGCCGGGAACCTCTACCTCCCGGACGGCTTCTCCGAGGGCCGGTCGTACCTGGCGATCGTGTCCGTCCACCCCGGCGGCGGCGTCAAGGAGCAGACGGCCGGCCTCTACGCCGGAAAGCTCGCCCGCGAGGGCTTCGTCACCCTCGCCTTCGACGCCTCCCACCAGGGCGAGAGCGGCGGCCGGCCCCGCCATCTCGAAAACCCCGCTTCCCGGGTCGAAGACATCCGGTCCGCCGTGGACTACCTGTCCACTCTCGGCTACGTCGACGCCGGCCGCATCGGCGTCCTGGGCATCTGTGCCGGCGCCGGTTACGCGGTCAACGCCACGATGACCGACCGCCGGATCAAGGCCGTTGGCACCGTCAGCCCGATCGACATCGGCGCGGCCTACCGCCTGGGCTGGGACGGCTCCGAGCCCGTCGCCGCCCACCTCGCCACCCTCGACGCGGTGGCAAAGCAGCGCGCCGCCGAGGCCCAGGGCGCCGACGCCGCCCACGTGCCGTACGTGCCCGAGACCGTGGACGAGACAACCGTCCCCGACATGGCCGAGGCCCACGACTACTACCGCACACCCCGCGCCCGGCACCCCCGCTCCGACAACCGCATGCTGTTCACCAGCGTCGCCAACATCTACCTTCGACGCGTTCCACCAGGTCGAGACGCTGCTGACCCAGCCGCTGCTCATGGTCGCCGGCGGCAAGGCCGGCTCCCTGTGGCAGGCCGAGCAGCTGCTGCCGCGGGTGAACAGCCCCAAGGAGCTGGCCGTCATCGACGGCGCCGGACACGTCTCCCTCTACGACGTCCCCGAATACGTCGATCAGGTGACGACCCACCTGTCACCGATCTTCACGAAGTACCTCTGACCCGGCGGCGAGTCACCGGGGTTGGCGCCGCCACCGCAGCGCATCACAGCGTCGCGGTCGTCTCCGTCCCGGACGCGCTGCCCGCGAGCCACTGGTCCCATCCCAGGTTGAAGTCGGCGTAGCCGTTGTCGGCCGGGGCCTTGGCACGGGGCGAGCCGGTGATGGTGACGGGGTCACCCTGCTTGACCTGGCCGTAGAACCACTTGGCGTCGGACATGGACAGGTGGACGCAGCCGTGCGAGCCGCGGGCGCTGCCGCTGCCCGGATTCGGGTCGCCGGTCGAGTAGTGCACGTACGTGCCGGACTGGGTCAGGTGGATGTCCCAGGGCAGCGTCAGGTCGTAGTAGTTGGGGCTGCCCTTGTCGCAGCTGATGCCGACGCTGCAGGAGGTCATGTGGACCTTCTCCTGCTTGTCGATGACGGCCATCGTGCCGTTCCACGTCGGATACTCGGCGCTGCCCGCATTGATCGACAGGGTGCGCACCGCCTTGCCGTTCCGGGTCACCTTCATGGTGTGTCCCGTCACCGAGACATCCGCGCGCACGTCGTCGCCGATCTGGAAGGCGTGTGTGTAGTTACGCACGCCGTAGCGTCCGTTGCCGTTGCTGACGCCGTTCATGTCAGCGTCGATCTTCACCTTCGTGCCGGAGGGCCAGTACGTCTTCGGTCGCCAGTCGGCGCGCCTGTCGCCGAACCAGTGCCAGGCGCCGGCGACCGGCTGCGAGGCGCTCACCTTCATGTGCTTCTCCACCGTGGCCCGTGCCTTTGCCGCCACCGGGTTGGTGAAGACCACCGAGATCGGCATGGCCACGCCGACCGTGGCTCCCGCCTGTGGGGTGATCGTCTCCAGCAGCATCGGCGGGCCCGCGGGCTTCGTCGGTGACGGAGAGGCGCTCGCACTCGGCTTTCCCGACGCCTTTGCGTCGTCCCCGCCCGCCTTGTCACTGCTGCCTCCGCCGCAGGCACTCGTGCCCACCAGCATCACACCTGTGACGAGTGCGATCCCTATGCCGCCCTTGCGCCGTCCCACGACGTGCCCCGCTCTCTCGCTTCTTCGGCCCTGACGGGGCCCGACTCCTTGTCAGACAGCGACGGGATGGGCGGCAGTTGCGTGCGTCGTGTAAAGCGTGTCTCAAGTCTCGGTGCGTACCGACGGATCAGGGACGATAAGGGGTCGACTCTCTGGGTGGCGGGTGAAGATTTGATCATTCCTAGACTGCCGCGCGCGGGAGAGTGCGAGCCCCCGCTGGGTACTGTCGTCAACGCATCCACCTGCGGGAGCACTGTGGCGGCGTGAGGTGGCGGAGGCGGCCACGCAGTGTTCCGGCGCCAGGCTTTGACCGGACGTGGTTCCGCTCGATCACAGGCCCCCCACCCCGAGGTTCAACCGCATTGTCGGGCGTGAGAGGCGCGCCCGTCCGAGACAGGAGCCGTAGTGGCAGTGAAGATACCGAGACCGCGAGCCACTGTTGCCGCCTGCGCGGCGGCAACGGCGGCCGCACTTGCGGTGGGCACCGCTCTGCCCGCCGGCGCCGTCGGATACACGGCGTCGGCGGGCCCATGGGGCCCCGCGGTCAGCCTGACCGGTGCCGACGGTCAGCAGAGCCTGATCGACGTCCAGGTGGCCGGGGACGGTACGGCATTCGCCCTGTGGCGCAACAAGGCGGCCGGCGCCACTACTTGGGACATTCAGGCCGTCGTCAGGCCCGCGGGCAGCGACAAGTGGGCTGCTCCCCATACTCTGTTCACCAGCGGCAACGCCACCGCCCCGGCCGTGCTGACGGTGACCGCCGACGGGCACGCCGAGGCGGCCTGGACGACCGGCACCTACACCGACGGCTCGCTGGCCGCCGTCTCGGCCGGCTGGGACCCGGCGACGGCTCGGTGGTCGGATCCGATCACGCTCACGGCCTACGCCGGACTGGACCTGTCGATGCCCCAGCTGGCCGCGGCGGCGGACGGCACCGTCACCGCCGTATGGGACCAGGGCGACGCATTCTGGAACTACGAGGCGATGACCGCCACGCTCGCCCCCGGCGCGACGGCCTGGTCGGCGCCTCACCGTCTGGGGTCCTTCTCCGACGGCTCCATCGAGCAGTTCTCACTCGCGGTGGCTCCCGATGGAGCGGCCACGACGGTCTGGGACGCCTGGGACAGGACCAGTGACTCCCATGTCGATTCCATCGTGACCCGGGCCACTCCCGGTGGAGACTGGAGCAGCCCAGCCGCCCTGCCCGGCGCGGACGCCAAGTCCACCGACGTGGAGGTGTCGATGGCGGCGAACGGCGCCACCACCGTGCTGTGGCAGAGCGCCACCAACGGGGTCGAGAGGCTGAAGTCCCTCAGCAGGCCCTCCCCTACCAGCAGTTGGGGGGCCGTCCAGACCGCCGCGCCGGTCGTTCAGGACAACGACGACAGCGGTCCACTCGTGGCACCGAACGGGGATGTCACCTACGTGTGGGCGGGCTGGACCGGCAGCGCAGGGATGCCGATCGTCCAGGCCGTCACCCGCAGCGCGAGCACCGGCGCCTGGTCCGCGCCGAAGACGCTCTCCACCGGCTACGTCGACTGGCAGGTGGACGCGTCCATCGGCGCGGACGGGACCGTACAGGTCGTATGGCCACAGACACCCGGCACCGACAACGGCGACGACCACTACCTGGAGTGGGCCGTCCGGGCCGGCGGCACCTGGAGCAAGGCCACCGCGCTCAACAGCACGCCGGTCGCCGCCGTCCCCGACATGTACGCCCTGACGGCCGAGGTGGCGGCCGGACCGGACGGCCGGGCCACCGTGCTGGAGCGGACGGCCGTCTACGTCCCCGGGTCCGCCGACCGCTACACGTCCCGCGTGTGGAGCCGGTCGCAGAGCCTGCTGACCAAGCCGAACATCACCACGAAGGCCACGGTGACCGGGACCGCCCGTACCGGTTCCAAGCTGACGTGCTCCGCGGCCTGGTCCGGCTTCAACACGACAGACGCGTGGTCATGGCTGCGTGACGGCAGGACCATCTCCGGCGCCACTGGCACAACCCGCACCCTGACCTCGGACGACTACACCCACAAGATCTCGTGCAAGGTCACGGTCAGCAACGGCGCTGGTTCAGTCAACTCCACGTCACCAGCCGCCACGGTCACCGTCGGCCCATCCCTGAAGGCCACCAAGGCGCCCTCCCGCAGCGGCACCGCCAAGGTCGGTTACAGGCTGACGGTCGCCCACGGCACCTGGTCGCCGACAGCCACCTCGTACTCCTACTCCTGGAAACGCAACGGCAAGACCATCACTGGTGCCACCCAGTCCACCTACGTGCTGGTGAAGGCCGACAAGGGCCAGAAGATCACCGTGAAGGTGACCGCCCATCGCCACGGCTGGACCGACGGATCGGCCACCACCGCATCGGTCACGGTGCACTGAGGGGACCCGCCCCCGGCCGCACGCACGCCGCACTGGTCGGGGGCCACTGGAGGGCCTACTGAGCTTCAAACACTGTCCGTATCTTCGTCTCGGGTCGTGTCAGGGGGCTCATCGGCTGGTGTGCGGGCTCTCAAGTCCCGCACCATCTCCGGTACGCGCCACGGACACGAGAACCCCTGCCCGCGCTCACCAAATGATGTCGCGTGGACGGTCGTCTCCCCTCAGGATGACGGCCATGCAGTGCATCGAGTTCCTGAACTACCCGATCAGCGAGCAGCCGTCGGACCTCCAGTGGGGCTTCCGTGTCGACGGCACGGATCTACGCGTGTACGCCGCCGAGGCCACTCGCGGCCTCTGGCGCCAGGAGAGCGAGAATGAGGGCCCGGAAGAGGAGGAACGCTTCCTGCTCGCCCAGCACGGCGGCCTCGGTCTGTCCGAGATCGACGACCCCGTACGCCATTTCCTCGGTGACCCGGTCCCGGAGTTCGCCGATCCCTCCACCGGCACCACACCGGTCCTGGGCTGCTCCTGCGGTCTGTGGGGCTGCTGGCCCCTGCTGACGGTCATGACCACCACTCCCGGGACCGTCACCTGGTCATCCTTCCGGCAGCCCTTCCGTAAGGAGTGGGGGGAGCTTGCCATGGGCCCGTACGTCTTCGCCCGCCCTGCCTACGAGGCCGCGCTCGCAGAGCCGGTGCGCCTCGCCGCGGATCCGCTGCGAACGCTGGAAGAAAAGACGCCGTGACCCGCGGTCGGGGCAGACGTACAGGGAGGCACATCCCACCGCCGGCTGGACACCTGCGACGTCGGCGAGGCCATTCGGTGACCTCGACGCCGTCGCGGGTGACGGGGACTTGGGGTACTTCCTTGCTCGCGGCTTCGAGATCGTGCTCGCCGACTGCTGGACGCGCTGATACCGATGCCCTGGAACAGCGGCTGGCCGAGGGCGGGCCGGGGGCCGACGCGACGGAACTCGCCCGGCCGGCCGCCGCGACGGCCCGGACCGCAGCCGACGCGAGGACATCCATGCAGGCCCGACGCGGCCGCCAGAGCTACACCGGTGAGCGCAGTATCGGCTCGCCGGATCCGGGCGCGATGGCGGTCGCGGTCATCGCGGAGCGCGTCGCCGCCCAATGGGGCGCACACGACTGACGGCGGGCGACGGACCTGGCTCCCGGACCGCTTCCCGGCATCCGGGACCGGCACGACGAAGGAGTGACGGGATGAAGGAGTGACGGGATGAAGAAGTTCGTCAACGACCCGAAGGACTACGTTGCGGAGATGCTGGAGGGGCTGGCCCTGACCAACCCCGACACGCTGAAGTACGTCCCCGAGTCCAACCTGATCATGCGCGCCGACGCCCCGCAGGAGAACCAAGGTCTCCATCGTGCAGGGCTCCGGGTCCGGTCACGAGCCGGCGCATGTGATGACCGTCGGCAAGGGGATGCTCGACGCGGCCTGTCCCGGCGATGTGTTCGCCGCGCCGCCGGCCGACTTCGTCTACGAGACGGTCAAGCTGGTCACGTTCCCGAAGGGCGTTCTGCTGCTGGTCAACAACTACACCGGGGACCGGATGGCCTTCGAGATGGCCGAGGAGCCTGACCGCGACCGCCATCGCGCCCGGATCATCCGCGGTCGCCGGATAACGCACATTGAGTGCCTTTCTGCCATCAGGTGTCGGCTCGACCCATTCCGCTGAACGGCCGGGGCCGGCTCTGCGGGACGTCCCTCACGAACACGATGCCGTCGCTGTCCGCCAGGTGGGCCGGGTCAAGCGGGGCGTAGCCGAACCAGGGGGAGACGCGGGGCGCGGGCCGCGTCTCGCCGAGGGTGGTGGCCAGCCGCGGGGCGTCGATGACGCAGCGGTCCTCCGGGAGCGCGTACAGGAGTCCTTCCACGGTGTCCGGCGGCGGCGTGTCCACTCCCTGGTGCCGGATCGTGCCGAGGGCCGTGGCCACGAAGGCGTACTCCTCGCCGAGCCGGGCGCTCACCAGCGCACCGGCGCTCCACCACTCCAGCGGCATGCCGCCCATTCGCATCGAGCTCTTGGTCCGTTGGAGATGGGAGTTGTGGGCGTGGACGAGTGCCGGGCCCCGTTCGGCGACCGCGAGGAGATTGTGGGCCATCATCTGGTCCCGGACGCCCACCAGCCGGGTCATGCGGGCCGGTGAGGTGTCGGCCATCCAGTGGTGGTAGCGCAGCAGGCCGGTCGCGGTGCGCCCGTACAGGCGCGCCCGGTCCCAGTCGTCCCTCGAGGTCGTCACGAGCAGGTGCGGCGTCTGCTGGTCGAGCAGTGCCACCAGATCGTCGGCGAGCAGCCGCAGTTGGCCGGCCTCGGCCGACTGCCCCGTGGACTGGGCCGGGTCCATCATCGCGGCGGGATCGGTCCACCGGTCATCGGTGCCGAGCAGGCGGTCGAGTGTGTCCGCGGTGCAGGGGAGCAGGTCCGCGTCCACCCGGGCCGAGAGGTAGCCGTGGAGTGCGGTGAGGGACTGCCGGGGGCTCGCGGCGTGGGTGATCTCCAGCGGGCCGTCGAAACCGGCGAAGCGGAGCCGCTCGGACGCGGGTCGGCCGTCGCTGTCGGCGCGGACGTTGTAGGCGCGCATCCAGCGCACGAGCTCGCGGTTGGCCGCGAAGGTGCCCCAGCCGTGGCTGATTCCCTGCTCCATGACTTCGTCGAGGGTGCCCGTGCCCGAGGTGACGTGGTCGTCGACGACCAGGCCCATCATGCAGTCGCTCTCGATCGTGATCGTCCGGTAGCCCTCCTGCTCGACAAGCTGCCGGAAGAGCTCGTTGCGCAGGTCGAGCAGAGCGTTCTCGCCGTGGGTGGGCTCGCCCAGGGCGAGCAGCCGGGGCCGGGCCGGGAGCAGCCTCATGACGGCGGCGGCCTCGACGGCTTGGGCGGTGTCCTTGATGTCAGTGGCCATGCCTTCAACGCTATCGTTGAACCTTCGGTTGAGACTTTTCCGCGATATCGGCAGGCTCATGGGACGAAACCTTCAAAACGGCGAGCGACTCAGGCCGGTCGATCTGGCGCGCGGGCACGGTCTGTCCACGCAGGCGATCAGGAACTACGAGGAGGCCGGCATCCTTCCGGCCGCCGGTCGCACGCCCCACGGCTACCGCACCTACACCCAGCTGCACGCGGGGGCCCTGCGCGCGTTTCTTGCCCTGGTGCCCGGCCACGGCCACCAGACGGCGGCGTCGATCATGCGGGCGGTGAACCAGGGCGCGGCTGAGGAGGCGCTCCGCCTGATCGACGAGAGCCACGCCCAACTCCTCGACGACCGCCGGACCCTCCAGGCCGTCGAGAGCGCCCTGCGCGACCTGGAGCCCACGGGGTCGTCCGAGCCCGAGCCGACCGCGGTGTCTGGGACCGACGGCACGTTCATCGGGCCGCTGGCAGGGAAACTCGGGATCCGACCCGCGACGCTGCGCACATGGGAGCGCGCCGGGCTCGTGAGCCCACGCCGCGACCCGCAGACCGGCTACCGCGTCTACGACGAGGCCGACGTGCGGGATGCCCGGCTGGCCCACCAGCTCAGGCGGGGCGGCTACCTGCTGGAGCAGATCGCCCCGCTCATCGCCCAGGTGCGGGCGGCCGGCGGCCTGGAGCCGCTGGAGGCCGCCCTGCGCGACTGGCACGGTCGGCTGTCCGCCCGCGGGCGCGCGATGCTGGCCGGGGCCGCCGAGCTCGAGGCGTACCTTCAGGAGCTCGGACCAACTAGGGTCTGACCTGCGCCTTCATGGCTGTCCGTCCTGAAGGGTACGAGGTGGGCACGGCGTCGCACCGCGACGGGCCGACGCGGATGTGCGACGGCCGGCGTCGTGGATTCGGCTCGCTTTGTTCAAGTCGCTTTGCGGTTCGAGCCGGGATGCCTTCACGGACGAGCAGGCGGCCGTTCCTCGGTATGCGGGAGGCGCGGCTCGGGGCGATTCAACCGAGACACACCAGGAGCAGGCAGATCTGCGAGGGTGAAGTCGTTGCCGGCGCGGGGCTCGTCTGCGATGTTCCCGAGGCCGTGTCATCGGAGCCGGCTGGCGCGGACGTCTCGTTCGCCGCCGTAGTGGTGCGGTCGGGCACCGTTCCAACGGAGGACGGGGAGGCGGTCCGAGGCTGCGGGGCCGCCGACGTCGCCGTCGGATGAGGAGAGGCAGCATCGAACGGCCGAGCGCTCGGCGGCGCGACGTGGGACGGGGCAGCGGCGGACTCCCGGCGCGGAAGGTCGGTCGTGAGCGACTGCGCGGGGGGAGTGTGCGAAGACAGGCGAGTTTCAGGGTGTGTCGACGACGGGCGGGGCTGCTCAGCCGCCTGTTCGTCCGCGGTGCCCATGGTCGTGATCTCCGGCGCTGAGGCCGCCTGTGCTCGGCCGGCGGAGTTCCGGTCCATCGAGACGACGGTCAGGCCACCTCCGACGAGTGCGACGGCAGTCGCGACCACGGCCCGGCGCTGGTTCTTCTTCCAGCGGGCCAGCTGGCGACGCCGCGCCGCCCGCCCTTGCGGTGCGGGCGTCGCGCCCTCGAAGTCGCCGTACGCGTCGGTCTGCGCAGCCTCCTCCAGGTCGGCCCCGACCGCTGCCTCGTCACGAAGACGGCCGTCGTGCCACGTGTCCGAGGCCGTGTACTCCCACGGCACCGACGCGCTCACCGCTGTGCCCGTCGTCGCCATGCCGGCCCAGGCCGGGACGACGTCACCGTCGGCGGTGGCCGGTGCGATGTCCGGAGCGTAGGCACCACACCCGGGACACACCAGGGCGCCATTGAGATGCCGGCGACACGAGGAGCAGTAGTCCATTTGCGGTCTTCCTGAGTTGACTTGCCGTCGCCCCGTCGGGCCTGGTCACGTTCGCACGTGGGATCGAGCAGCCAGCAACGCTAACGAGGCTTTCGAAAGCCTGTGTGCAGTCCGTGTGGCGCTGTTGTGCGGATTCTCCGGGCCCCTCGCATGTGTGCCGTACGTGTCCGGGTGCCGGAGCCCGTCCTCACGGCTGTGCCGAGGTGACGTCATAGCGCCAGAACGGTTGTACAAGCAGTGCGCCGACGCTGACGACGATCACGCAGAGCAGCGAGCTGCCCGTCCACGCGACGCCGAGACCGGTGGCGGAGGCCATGGCGCCGGCGCGCAGGTCTCCGAGGCGGGGACCGCCGGCGACGACGACGGTGAAGACGCCTTGCAGACGGCCGCGCATGGCATCGGGTGCGTAGGTCTGCAGAATCGTCTCGCGGTAGACCGCGCTGACGAGGTCCGCCGCTCCGGCCGCGGCCAGTAGGGCCGCGGCGGCGAGGAGGTGGTGGACGGTGCCCGCGAGGGCGATGGCCGCCGCCCAGGCGGTGACGGCGATGGCCAGCGCCCGGCCTTGGCGGCGCACGCGTCCGATCCATCCGCTGAACAGCCCCGCCGCGACCGACCCGATGGCGATGGCCGAGTACAGCAGCCCCACTCCTCCGCCGAAACGCACCTGCGCCGCTTCCGGGAACAGGGCGGTGGGCATGGCCAGCGTCATCGCCGCGATGTCGACCGCGAAGGACATCCACAGAACGGGGGCGGCAGCGATGAACCGCAGCCCGTCGAAGACCGAGCGCAGCCCACCGGTCCGGGGCCCCGACCCGGTCGGCATGATCGGGGGCAGATGAACGGCCGAGTACAGCAGCAGAGAGAACAGGACGGCGTCGGCGCCGTATGCCCAGCAGTAGCCGTTCGGCAGCGAGATCAGGATGCCCGCTACAAGCGGCCCGGCGACCTGCCCGACATTGCCTGCGGTGAAGTACAGCGTGTTCGCGGCGGGTACCAGAGGCGTGGGAACGATGCGGGGAATGATCGCGCCCCGGGCGGCGGACGACACGGCGAAGGCGCTGGCCTGGACGGCGACGAGGGCGAGGATGAGGGGGACCGAGCGCAGATCGGCGACTGCCTGAAGCAGCAGGGCGAGTGTGGTCACCCAGGTGAGGCATGCCGAGGCCAGGTACAGCAGACGGCGGTCGAACCGGTCGGCGATGGCGCCGCCGTACAGGCCGAAGACCACGAGCGGCACGAGACCGGCCAGTCCCGTCAGCCCCACGGACAGCGACGACTGCGACAGTGCGTATACCTGCACCGGGATGGTGACGCCGGTGACCATGGTCCCGACGTATGCCGCGCTCTGCCCGATCAACAGGCGCCGGAAGACGGGGTGGGCCAGTGGGCGGGTGTCGAGGGCGACGCCGCGCAGACCGGAGGCCAGCCGGGCCCTGAGCGTCGGCGGGGCGGCGGGAGGAAGATCACGCGGGGTGTGAGACGTCGTGGGCATGACCATCACGCTCGCAGGACCGCACGGTGCGCCGCTTCCGTTAATCTGCCGTCATATGTCGGAAAACAGTCAGGCGGAGAAGGCGGCGGCGGAACCCAAGGACAGCACCCATGCCCACCTCGCGGGTGAGGTCATCGGCCGCCACCAGCATGGCTATCACCAGCTTCTCTACGTCAGCGCCGGCGTGCTGGCGGTGCGGACGGGTGAGGCGTCCTGGGTGGCGTCCAGCGCGCGTGCCATGTGGATTCCCGCGGGCACCTGGCATCAGCACCGGGTACACGGGCACAGCTCTGTGCACACGCTCGGCTTCGCCGCCCACGACATGCTGCTGAGGTCGCGGACGCCGGTCGTCGTGGCCGTCGACGCCCTGGTGCGCGAGTTGATCATCGCGTGCAGTGAACCGTCCCTGTCCGAGCAGGAGGCACGGCGTCTGCGTGCCGTGCTGCGGGACCGGCTGCGGCGGGCCCTCGTCGAGCCGTTGACGCTGCCCACCCCCACCAACTCCCTGCTGCGGCAGGCGTGTTCGCTGGTGACCGAGGATCTGCGGCAGCCGCGGACCGCCGCCTGGCTCGCACGGCGCATCGGCGTGAGCGAGCGCACCCTGGCCCGGCTGTTCAGAACCGAGTTCGGCATGACGTATCCGCAATGGAGGACCAACGTCCGGGTCTTCCACGCCATGGTGCTGCTGGCGGAGGGAGCGAGCGTCAGCGAAACGGGACGACAGTGCGGATGGGCCACGACCAGTGCGTTCATCGACACATTCGGCCGCACCATGGGCCAGACACCGGGAACCTATCGCATCGGACCCGGTGGGTAGATCCACGAGCCGCCTGCATGGGCGAGCGACCTGAGCGCCCCCGGAGGATCCGCCCGGACACCCGGGCCTGATCCAACAGACGGGCCCCAGGTCGCACAGCTCTTCATCCGGCAGCCGAGGCTTCGAGCACGGCCGACGGGTTCCTGGATGTCAGGGTTCCTGGATGTCAGAGCGACGTCATGACGTGCTTGATCCGGGTGTAGTCCTCGAAGCCGTACGCGGAGAGGTCCTTGCCGTAGCCGGACTTCTTGAACCCGCCGTGCGGCATCTCGGCGACGAGGGCCATGTGGGTGTTGATCCACACACAGCCGAAGTCGAGGTTCTTCGACATCCGCATCGCCCGCGCGTGGTCCTTGGTCCACACCGAGGAGGCCAGCGCGTAGTCGACGCCGTTGGCGTAGCGCACGGCCTGGGCCTCGTCGGTGAAGGACTGGACGGTCATGACCGGGCCGAAGACCTCGTTCTGGATGATCTCGTCGTCCTGCTCGAGCCCGGAGACCACGGTCGGGGCGTAGAAGTAGCCCCGCTCGCCGACCCGGTGGCCGCCCGCCTCGATCCTGGCGTGCTCGGGGAGGCGCTCGATGAAGCCGCTGACCTGGGCGAGCTGGCCCGCGTTGTTCAGCGGTCCGTAGAGCACGTCCTCGTCGTCCGGCAGCCCGGTCCTGGTGTCGGCCGCGGCCTTGGCGAGGGCGGCGACGAACTCGTCGTGAACCGACTCGTGGACCAGGACGCGGGTCGCGGCCGTGCAGTCCTGACCGGCGTTGAAGAAGCCGCCGACCACCAGGTCCTCGACCGCCTTCGCCAGGTCGGCGTCCTCGAAGATCACCGCCGGGGCCTTGCCGCCGAGCTCCAGGTGGACCCGCTTCACGTCCTTGGCCGCGCTCTGGGCGACCTGGATGCCGGCGCGCACCGAACCGGTGATCGAGGCCATCGCGGGGGTCGGGTGCTCCACCATCAGGCGGCCGGTCTCACGGTCGCCGCAGACCACGTTGAAGATTCCGCCGGGCAGTGCCAGCTCCTCCAGGACACCGCCGATGATCTCGGCGATCAGCACCGTGGAGGCCGGGGTGGTGTCCGAGGGCTTGAGGACCACCGCGTTGCCCGCCGCGAGCGCCGGGGCGAACTTCCACACCGCCATCAGCAGGGGGTAGTTCCACGGCGCGACCTGCGCGCACACACCGACCGGCTCGCGGCGGATGATGGAGGTCATTCCCTCCATGTACTCGCCGGCCGAGCGGCCCTCCAGCATGCGGGCCGCGCCCGCGAAGAAGCGGACCTGGTCGATGGCGGGGGCGAGTTCCTCGCTGCGGGTGAGGTGGAGCGGCTTGCCGGTGTCCCGGCTCTCCGCGGCGACCAGTTCGTCGGTCCGTGCCTCCATCGCGTCGGCGATCTTCAGCAGCGCGCGCTGCCGCACGGACGGTGTGGTGTCGCGCCAGACGGGGAACGCCGCGGCCGCGGCCGCCATCGCCGCGTCGACGTCTGCCGCCCCGGAGAGCGGGGAGGTCGCGTAGACGTCACCAGTGGTGGGGTCCACCACATCGAGCGTGCGGCCGTCCGAGGCGTCCGCGAACGCACCGTCGATGTAATTGCGGAAGGTGGTGCTCATGGAACGTCTCTCCTGGTCAGGCGGCGGTACGGGCGGACAGGTGCTCGTGGACGGCGACCCAGCCGCCGTTGTCGGCGCGGGTGAAGACGATGGTCTCCCGTTCGTGGACCGTCTCCTCGCCCGCATGGGTGGCGACCTGGGTTTCGACGTCGTGACTGAAAACGGCGGTGTCGCCGAAGTGCTGGATCAGCTGGGCGGACGAGGTGCAGCCGAGGATGCGGAAGCCGTCCTCTTCCACCCACTGCTGCCAGAGCGCGCGGTACTCGGCCGTGGAGCCGAGCCGCTGCGGGGTGGTGTGGAAGATGAAGGTCGCGTCGGGGGTGAAGGCGCCGAAGTAGTCGTCGAGGCGGCCCTCGGCGAAGGCGGCGACAAGCGCGTCCGCGGCGGTCCGGACTTCCTGGACGGTGGTGGTGCTCATGCACGGCTCCTGGTCACGGGCGTTCGGCGGCGGGGCCGGAACGGCGGGGCGGTCGGTTACGAGGGGGTGACGGCGGGGCCTCAGTGGGCCACGGCGGGTTCGGGGACGGTCTCCTCGGTACCGCCGGTGATCGGCGGCACCGGGGCGTCCGACGCCCGGACGAAGCGGGGTCCGGCCGGTCCGTACACGGCGCGCGGCTCGGGGAACAGCGTGAGCAGGGCGAGGTAGAGCACGACCGCGAGGGCGAGGCCGACCGGCAGCGAGATGTCCGTACCGCCCGCGAGGTTGCCCAGCGGGCCGACGAACTGGCCGGGCAGGTTGGTGAAGAGGAGCGCCACGACGGCGGAGACGAGCCAGGTGGACATGCCGCGCCAGTTCCAGCCGTGCGTGAACCAGTAGCGGCCACCGCGCCGGCGGCGGTTGAAGACCTGCAGTGCCTCCGCGTCGTACCAGCCGCGCCGGGTGACATAGCCGAGCGTCATGACGATCATCCACGGTGCCGTGCAGGTGATGATCAGCGTGGCGAAGGTGGAGATGGACTGCGCGAGGTTGAGCGCGAAGCGGCCGGCGAAGATGAACGCGATGGACAGGGCGCCGATGAAGAAGGTGGCCTGGACGCGGCTGAAGCGCGTGAAGACGCTGGAGAAGTCGAGCCCCGTGCCGTACAGGGACGTCGTGCCGGTCGAGAGGCCGCCGATCAGGGCGATCAGGCAGAGCGGCAGGAAGTACCAGCCGGGCGAGATCGCGAGCAGTCCGCCCACGTAGTTCGGGGCGGCCGGGTCGACGTACTTCGCGGCCTTGGACGCGATGATCGACGCGGTGGCCAGGCCGAAGAGGAACGGCAGCAGGGTGGCGATCTGCGCGAGGAACGCCGCCCCCATCACCCGGCGGCGCGGCGTCCCGGCCGGGATGTACCGGGACCAGTCACCCAGGAAAGCGCCGAAGGAGACCGGGTTGGAGAGCACGATCAGCGCGGCGCCGATGAACGACGGCCAGAACAGCGGGTCGGTGGTGGAGGCGAAGGTTCCCGCGTAACCGGGGTCGAAGTCGCCCGCGAAGGCGAAGGCACCGAGCACGAAGAGGGCCGATGCCGCCAGCACCGCGATCTTGTTGACCAGCAGCATGAACCGGAAACCGTAGATGCAGACGACGAGTACGAGCCCGGCGAAGATCGCGTACGCGATGCCGTAGGTGACGTCCGACTCGGGGACGTGGACGAGCCGGTGCGCGCCGCCGACGAGCGCGTCCCCCGAGGACCACACCGAGATCGAGAAGAACGCGACGGCGGTGAGCAGGGAGAGGAACGAGCCGACGATCCGGCCGTGCACGCCCAGGTGCGCGGAGGAGGAGACGGCGTTGTTCGTGCCGTTGGCAGGGCCGAACAACGCCATCGGGGCCAGCAGCAGCGCACCCGCCACGAGGCCGAGGACGGTCGCCGCGAGCCCCTGCCAGAAGGAGAGCCCGAAGAGGATCGGGAAGGCGCCCAGCACACAGGTCGCGAAGGTGTTGGCACCCCCGAAAGCGAGCCGGAACAGGTCGATCGGGCGGGCCGTGCGGTCCGAGTCCGGGATCCGCTCGACACCGTAGGTCTCGATTTCGGTGATCGAGCTTGTCACGGGCGCTCCACCTTCCGTTCATACAAGGGGGACGGTTTCACAGTCTGGGGCCCGCAGCTGACCAGCGACAATTGTGTCCATCACAGAGCCGTACGCTGTTTTATGTGGCCAGCAACAAACTCACCGTCGGAGACCTGCTCTCCTTCCCGGCACTCCAGCTCTCCGTGAAGGCCGGCAGCGGCGGTCTGAACCGGTCCGTGTCCTGGGCGCACGCCAGCGAACTCGCCGATCCGACGCCCTGGCTCCTGGGCGCCGAGGTGATCATGACGGCGGGCCTGGCGATCCCCCGTACCGCGGCCGGACAGCGCGCCTATCTGGAGCGGCTGGACGACGCCGGGGTATCCGCTCTGGCGCTCTCCGCGCAGTTGCACATGCCCCCGCTGCACGACGCGTTCTTCCAGGCGGCGGAGGAGCGGGGCTTCCCGGTCCTCGAAGTGCCGCTCGCCGTTCCGTTCATCGCTGTCGCCCAGGAGATCGCGGCCGCGGCCCAGGAGGACGCCCGGCACCGGCTGGGCGCGCAGCTCCAGGTCTTCGGCGCGCTGCGCTGGCTGGTCGCCGAGAACCTCGACACGCCGACACTTCTGCGCCGCCTCGAAGGCCTGTCGGGTTACGACGTCTACCTCTGCACACCGCAGGGCCGACCCCTCCTGCCCGGCGTTCCCGTACCGGATCCCGCCGTCCTGCCCGCTTCCGTCGACGCCCCACCGACGATCCCCGGCGGATTCGTCCTCCCGGTGCCCGCGCCCGGGGGCCCGGCGGGCTTTCTCGTCGCATACGAGCGTCAGGGCGCCCAGCCCTCGGGACTCGCCGTCGTCCAGCACATCGCCACCGTGGCGGCGCTGCGGCTGGCGATGGTACGCAACGAGCGCGAGACGCTGCGCCGCGAGGGCGCGGAGACGCTGGCCGAACTGCTGCAGGAGGTGCTCGACCCGGAGGCGGCGCGCCGCCGGCTCGCCCGGCACGCGATCGAGGGCGACACCGTACTCCTCGTGGTGCGCCACACCACCGACGAGGCGCTGCTGCGCTGTCTGGAGGACCAACCCCATCTGCTGCTCACCCGAGGCGAGGACCGTTACGTCCTGGGGGCACCGGAGCTGGCAGTGGCCGTCGGTGAGCTGCCGGCCGTTGCAGCCGGGATCAGCCGCCCCTTCCTGCCGGGCGCCGCACTGAAGATCGCCCAGCGCGAGGCGCTCTGGGCGGTCTCCAAGGCCGTGGAGTCGGGCCGCCCGGTCGTCCGATACGGCGACGACTCGACGGGCCGGTGGCTGCCCGACGACCCCGCGGTCCTGACCGCGCTGGTCGAGCACGTGCTCGGCGAGGTCCTGCGCTACGACGAGGCCCATGACTCGCAGCTGCTGGTCTCCGCCCGCACCTGGATGGAGCGCGACCGCCGTACCGAGACGGCTGCGGCGGCGCTCCACATCCACCCCAACACCCTCGCCTACCGGCTGCGCCGCTTCGGCGCTCTCGCCGACCGTGATCTGACGTCGACGGGGGCCCTGGCCGAGGTCTGGCTGGCGATCCAGGCTGCGGGGGCGCTGGGCCTCACCGACTGAGCGGGCTCGTGGCAGGCCGGGAGGGACCCCCCCCAAGATCGAAGGGCCGGATCAATGTCAGAAATCCGCCACGAGCCCGCAGCGCCGACCCGCACCCAGTGGCCGGCGCACGAACCCGGCCGACGACCGCACCCTGGCCGCACCCGGCAGGCAGGTCGGTGCCGGTGACCGCCCGGCCGCTGGGCATCCCGCTCAGCGGCCTTCCGGCACAGCTGGTGACGCGCGGCTACCACCTGCTGGCGCTGCCCACGCTCGTGGCCAGGACCCGCGTCGCCACGAACTGGATGCTGCACGCGGTGGCGGGGGACGACTTCGTCCGCACCGGATTCCTGGCCGGACAGCCAAGCACGATCCGGGCGATGGAGCATACCGACGCCCATCTGACCGCTGAAGAGGTCCAGGCCGCCGCCGACTCCGAGAAGCCCGCGAGGACACGACAGGCGTCATGAGCGTCATGAGGGAGGGGGTGGCCCCGGCGGCCGGGCCTCAAGGGCCACCCGTCGCCTACCGGCCAAGCGAGAGCAGGTGCCAGTGCCAGGCGTCGAGGGCGACGAACAGGCCCGGATCGACCAGTTCGTCGCCCTCCCGTTCGTAGGTGTTCTCGGCGAGCAGTTCGGTCAGTTTGCACGACTGCCCGTGAAGGTCGGTCCAAGGCAGTGGCACCCGCCCCTGGGCGGGCCCGTCGGAGTAGTTGATCACGACGAGGTAGCGCTCCTGGTCGCCGGTCCAGGACCAGGCGAGCAGGTTGTGGTGGGTGTCGTTGTCCGGCCACCCCGTGCAGGTCAGCAGTTCCCAGTCGCCCTCGCGGACGGGGGCCGCGGCGGTCACCAGGCGGTCGTAGAAGTCGTGCAGGGACGCGTCGGCCGGTTCCTGGGGCCGGCGAGAGAGGAACACGGGCGGGCGTACGCGGCGTCCTTCGAATTGGCCCTCGTGCCAAAGGGTCGCGCCGGGCAGGGTGGCGACAGCCACGGCCGCGGCGCGTTCCCGTCCGTCGGGCAGGGCGGCGGCGGCCCGGGGTTCGTCGTGGTTCTCCAGGAAGCGGACGAGCCGGCGCTGGTAGGCGAGGCCGGCGCCGAGGTGGGTGCGGACGGAACCGGCACCCTCGCGGACCAGGCGGTCGTAGAGCCGTTTGTCGTAGCAGTGGTCGAAGCCCTGTTGCTGGAGGTCCCATTCGAGGTCCCAGTACGCCTCCGCGACGAAGAGGAGATCGGGGTGGCGCTCGCGGACCCTGCGGATGACGTACGGCCAGAAGTCCTCGGCGGGCGGGGTGCCCGTCCGGTCGCCCCAGGTCTTCGCGAACACGTCGTTCATGAGGAGCATCGCCATGTCGCAGCGCACTCCGTCCGCCTGGTCGCCGATCGCCGCCAGCGTGTCCACCGTCGCCGCCCGCAGGTCGTCGCTGAAGGCGTTCAACTGGACGACGTCCGGCCACGGCGCGAAGTACGGGTCGCGGCCGCGCGCGTACACCTGCCCGCCCGCCTCCAGGAAGGCCTCGGGTGCGTGGGCCAGGTCGTCCGGCGTGCCCCGGACCAGGCAGTCCGGGCGCTCGGTGAGCCAAGGATGGTCGGGCGCCACGTGATTGGGGACGTAGTCCAGGAGCAGGCGTACGCCCCGCGCGGCGAGTTCGGCCCGCGCCGCGGCCAGTGCCTCGCGGCCACCGAGGTTCTCGTCGACGACGTAGTTCCGTACGCAGTACGGGGACCCGGCGATGTCCGCCGGGGTGAGGTCGGGCAGGGCGTCGCGGAAGGAGGCGAGCAGGCGGTCGTCCCGTAGGGCGATCCCAAGTCCCGCCGGGCTGCGCTCCCACACGCCCATCAGCCATACGGTGTCCACACCCGGCCGTGCGACCTCGTCCCAGACCTCGCCGGGCACGTTGCCCAACGCGACCGGACGGCCGTACCGTTTGCTCAACTCGCGCAGCCAGACCAGGGTGTTGATCTCGTATATCACCGTCATGACAGCGGCTCCTCCCTCAGGGCGCCCCAGTCCCCGGCGCCGACGAGATGGAACAAGGTGGCGGTGACCGCGGCCAGGCCGGTCCAGCCGGTCTGGTGGGAGGCGCCGAGTCCTGCGCCGTTGTCGCCGTGGAAGTACTCGTAGAAGAGGATCAGGTCCTTCCAGTGCGGGTCCTTGGCGAACTTGTCCTGGGCTCCGTGCACCGGTCGGTGGCCGTCGGGTCCCTGCAGGAAGGTCGAGGTGAGCCGGTCGGAGATCTCGTGCGCGACCTCGTAGAGGTTCATCCGCCGGCCGGAGCCGGTCGGGCATTCCACGGTGAAGTCGTCGCCGTGGTAGGCGTGCAGGTTCAGCAGGGCGCGGACGAGGAGGACGTTGACCGGGAACCACACCGGGCCGCGCCAGTTGGAATTGCCCCCGAACATGCCCGAGTCCGACTCGGCGGGCAGATAGCCGACCCCGTACGGCTCGCCGTGCACCTCGAAGCTGTACGGGTGCGCGGCGTGGTACCGCGACAGCGAGCGGATGCCGTGCGGGCCGAGGAACTCGTCCTCGTCGAGCATGCGGGACAGGATGCGCCGCAGCCGGTCCTCGTCGAACAGGGCGAACAGGTGATGCCCCGCCGCGCCAGGCCCGAGGACGTGGTGGGAGGAGACAAGGGCTTCGACGGCCGGGTGCCCGCGCACGAACTCCCGTGCGCCCTGGACCAGTTCTGGGAAACGCTGATCCGTCCAGCCGCCGATCACGCTGGTCGCGGCGAGCGGGATCAGCCCGACCAGGGAGCGGACCTTCAGCCGGGTCGCGCCGCCGTCGGGCAGGCGCAGGACGTCGTAGAAGAAGCCGTCCTCCTCGTCCCACAGGCTCTGGTTGTCGTCGCCGATGTGGTTCATCGCGACCGTGATCCAGGCGAAGTGTTCGAACAGGGTCTGCGCGTGCTCGACGTAGACCCGGTTGTCGCCGGCCAGCTCGATGGCGATCTCCAGGAGGTTCTGGCAGTACAGGGCCATCCACGCGGTGCCGTCGGCCTGGTCGAGGTGGCCGCCGGTGGGCAGCGGGGCGCTGCGGTCGAAGACGCCGATGTTGTCGAGACCGAGGAAGCCGCCCTGGAAGACGTTGTTGCCGTCGACGTCCTTGCGGTTGAGCCACCAGGTGAAGTTCTTCATCAGCTTCTGGAAGGCGTTCTCCAGGAAGGTGCGGTCGCCGTGGCCCGTGCGGTGTTTCTCCAGCTCGTAGACGAAGAGCACGGCCCAGGCGTGCACCGGCGGGTTGACGTCACCGAAGTTCCATTCGTACGCCGGGATCTGGCCGTTGGGATGCAGATACAGGCGCCGCAGCAGCAGCTCCAGCTGCGATTTGGCGAAGCCGATGTCGACCATGGACAGGGAGATGGCGTGGAAGGCGAGGTCCCAGGCCGCGAACCAGGGATACTCCCAGGTGTCCGGCATCGAGATGACCTCGTCGTTGACCATGTGGTACCACGCGCTGTTGCGGATACGGGGGTCGGCGGCCAGCGGATCGACGCCGTGTTCGGCGAGCCAGCGCTCGACGTCGAGGTAGTAGTACTGCTTGCTCCACAGCATTCCGGCGAGCGCCTGCCGCACCATGCGCCTTTCGTCATCGGCCAGGCCGTCGGGGACGACGCCCTCGAAGAACACGTCGGCCTCGGTCCGTCGTGTGTCGAGCACCTGGTGGAACTCGGCCCAGGGGTCCGCGAGTTCGGTGTCGGTCAGGCGCAGCCGTACGGTGACGCTGTCGCCGGCGGGCACGGTGAGGACATGGTGGACGGCGGCCTTCGTGCCGGTCTGCTGCGGGTTGACGGCGACCGTCTCGCCGTGGACGACGTACCGGTCGATACCGTCCTTGACGTACGGGGTGGCGTTCGGACTGCCGAAGATGCGCTCGTTGTCGGTGTCGTTCTCGGTGAACAGCGTCTGCGTCTCGCCGGTGAAGTACAGCCACCGCGTGCCGAGTTCCTCGTGCACGGCGCGGATGGCGCCCGGGGTCCGCCGCAGGCCGGGCACGGCGGTGCCGCCCGCCCACGACCACGTGTGCCGGAACCACAGCGTCGGCAGCAGATGGAGAGTGGCCTCGTCGGGTCCGCGGTTGTGCGCGGTGATCTCGATCAGCAGGTCCTCGGGGCCTGCCTTGGCGTACTCGACGAACACGTCGAAGTAGCGGTCCTCGTCGAAGACGCCGGTGTCGAGGAGTTCGTACTCGGGATCGTGCCGCCGGCGGGCCCGGTTGACGGTCACGAGATCGTCGTACGGGAAGGCGCCCTGCGGGTACTTGTAGAGATACTTCATGTACGAGTGGGTGGGCGTCGAGTCGAGGTGGAAGTAGTACTCCTTGACGTCCTCCCCGTGATTGCCCTCGGCGTTGGTCAGGCCGAACATCCGCTCCTTGAGGATCGGATCCCGGCCGTTCCACAGCGCGAGCGCGAAGCACAGCCGCTGCTTGTCGTCGCTGACACCCGCGATGCCGTCCTCGCCCCAGCGGTAGGCTCGTGAGCGGGCCTGGTCGTGGGTGAAGTACGACCAGGCGTCACCGCCGGGGCTGTAGTCCTCACGGACCGTGCCCCACTGCCGCTCGCTCAGATACGGCCCCCAGCGCCGCCACGCCGCCCGCCCCGCGTCGGCCTCCGCCAGCCGCAGTCGCTCGGGGTCCGCCCCGCCGATGTTCTCCGTCATCGCACGCCCTCCCTATGCAGCACCTTCACTCAGACTCCGGCGTCTCGGACTCGGCCGCAACGACCCTGCGGGACCGCAGTTGCCGAAGCCGTCTGCGTTGCCCCTCGGACATGCCTCCCCAGACGCCGTACGGTATGTGGGGATGCGGGCCGGGGGAGAGAGGACGCAGGACCACGCTGCGGCTCCACGCCTCTGTCTCACCGTATTTACTGAGATGACTGCTCGGTGCCGGTCATCTTCGCCTGGTTCTGCGCGAGGAGGGTCTGCACCTCCTGTTCGATCTGCTTGGGGTCGACTCCGAGGGCGAGTCCGATGTGAGCCGACCAGATCTCGGAGCGGATATTGGTCTCGAAGTCCAGGTCGGCGCGGACCTTCTCGCGCATCGCCTGGCGGTTCTGGCTCACCATCACGAAGGTGGACAGAAAGATCGCCTCAAGGCTGACGATCATGGTGAGTAGTCCGAAAGGGTACGGGTCCCAAACCGCGGATTGGCCGAACAGCCCCTCGTTGCAGGCAATCCAGACGGTGAACCACGCCGCGTGGATATACACGAATTGCATTGTTCCGGCGAAGGTGGTGATCGCGTCCGCGATCCGGTCCTGGGTCCCGCGCATCCGTGCGAGAACGGCCTGTTCGTTCGGAAAATGTACGTCGAACCCATTGTTGCCAGGGGCCATGGCCACTCCTTGATCTGCTGCTCACGAGAGACGCCCGCCAGCGTACGCGCGGGCCAGGTACCCCCCTTGGGTCAATTGACTGCATACAAGGCCGAATGCGTATCCGTATGCCGTTCGTGAAGTCGATCGACCGAAGCGAGCCGGGCCGGCTGTCGTCGTAGGAGTCGTCTCGCCGGCGTATCCCGGCGTTCGGACCGCTGACATGGCCGGAGGTTACGGCGCTGGTGCCGACCTTGTGCGTGGCGGCGCCGGCGCGGTCACGCTCGCCGCCGAGGCGGCTCGCCCGCTCCCCCTGATTCCCCCGGTATCCACCACAGAAGGCCCCGTCATCGAAAAGCACACATCCGTCAAGGAAGGGATGCGCCATGTCAGACCGGACGCCGCAGAAGAACCAGGCGCCCGCCGCAATCTCGGGCGGGCCGGGCCGGCCGCCTCGCCGAGCTCTCGCAGAAGGCGCAGGAAGCGCAGCGGACCGTGTCAGCAAGTGCCGCGGAGGACCGGCAGAAGCTGTCGGCCGCGGTGGCCGACGCAAAGGACAAGGCCGCGCAGAGCGCGCTGAGGCTGCAGGCGAGTGGGCAACGGGCGAAGGCGAACGTCGCCGGAACCTGGAACCACGTGCAGACTTCCTGGCAGGAGCATGTGGACTCGGTCCGCGAGAAGCTGGAGGAACGTAAGGCGGAAGGCGGAGCGCGATGTGAAGCGTCTGCGGAACGCCGCCGACGATGCCGAGGAGTATGCCGCCGACGCCATCGACTTCGCGATCGCGGCTGTCGAGGAGGCCGAGTACGCCACGCTGGACGCGGTGCTGGCAAGGGCGGAGGCGGACGAAGCGGCCGACGCCGCGAAGTAGTCGGTTCTGACGTGGCTTCGGGTGCGAGCGGCGGAACGGCCGGGGCAGCGGGTCGTGGGACAGCGCCCACGACCCGCTGCCTGTTCACGGGGTGGCACGGCCAGGTGTCGACGAGGACGTCCACAGGGCCGTGCGAAGCCGTCGCCGTGCGGCGGCGATCGCATCGCCCTCCCGGGTGTGTGCCTTCTCCCGGGCGCGCAGGGTGTCGTTCGCGGCCAGCCACTCCGAGCGGGAGACGACCGGCGGCTGGTTCGTAGCAGTCATGCCCATACTGACCCGGCAGCCGACAGAAACTCATCAGCGGGGTCCGAGGCGGGTGGCCCAAGCGCCCGCAGCCAGTCCACGACCCGCCCGCCGCCATCGGCAAGCCGGACAACATCACACGAGCAGCCGGACCGAACAACTCGGCCGCTACGCCACTGCCCGTGGCCACGCCTTGCTCGACCGCGAGCTCCACCTGTCCAAGTCCTTGACAGGCAACCGGGAACGCTTGCCGGCGGGGCCGAGAGCCCAGCACATCACGCTGGCCATGCTCGCCCACGCGTTCCTCGCCGTGAACTCGTTCCGATGGCGGCGGCGTCGCATCACATGCGGCGTGGGCATTGTCAAGTCGTTGACCAGGCGAAATACAGAAGTCCGACGGGAGTACTAGCCTTGAAGAAGGGAGTCTTCCGCATTCGCCGACGGAAGTGATGATCATGGACATCAACGGTTCGGTAGCCCTAGTCACGGGAGCCAACCGCGGCATCGGAATGGCCTTCACGGAAGCCCTGCTCGCTCACGGCGCAGCCAAGGTTTACGCCGGTGTCCGGGACCCGAAGGCCGTCCTGGCCCTCGGGCTCACTCCGCTGCGACTGGACGTCACCGACGAGGAGCAGGTCGCCGAAGCGGCACGTGCCGCCGATGATGTCAGCATTGTCATCAACAACGCCGGGGTCACCGGTGGCCCGTCCCTCCTGGAGGGCTCATTGGACGGTGCCAGGCGCGAGATGGAGGTCAACTACTTCGGCACCTGGGCTGTCTCGCGTGCGTTCGCGCCCGTGTTGGCCGCCAATGGCGGGGGAGCGATGGTGAACATGCTGTCCGTGGCGTCGTGGGTGGCCAATCGACGGTATCCGAGCTATGCGGCCTCCAAGTCCGCTCAATGGTCGCTGACGAACGCCTTCCGGCTGGCACTGCGGGAGCAGGGCACGCTGGTGGTCGGCGTGCATGCCGGCTACGTCGACACCGACTTGGCGGCGGACGTCGACTCCCCGAAAATCCTTGCGGGCGACGTGGCCGAGGCGGCCATGACGGGGCTGCTCAATGATGAACCCGAAGTGCTGGTCGACGAGGTCACCCGCCAGGTACGCGCCGCACTCTCGGGGGGACTGGACGAGCTGTACGCCAATCGGTGAGTGCCCCAGGCCACCGTGGTCCCGGCCGTCGAGCAGGCCGGAGATGCGCGTTCGGTCATGCCCTTCTTCACGAAGCCGGTGTCGTCGAGAATCAACACGCCGCCTGCCTGGCCGAGTTGTTCGGCCACGTAGGCTTGTAGGTCGTCGCGCCGGCTGGTCCTAGGGTGATGTCCATGACCGAGTTCCGCGAGCAGGACCTCACCGGAGCACTCTTCGAGCGCGTGAGCCTCCGGGACGCCACCTTCACCCAGGTGTTCCTCAATGCCGCCCGGATGCACGCAGTTGACTTCACCGGGGCGCAGGTCCGCGGCGCCCTGTTCAATGAGAGCCGCATGCGCGGCGTCGAGTTGGTCGACGTCGAGATCAGCGGCGCGCTGAAGAACGTCGTCGTGAAGGGCGTCGACATCGCACCGCTCGTCGAAGCCGAACTCAACCGTCGCATGCCCGAACGGGCGAGGATGCGCCCCGACGACGCCGACGGATTCCGCGAGGCGTGGGTAATCCTGGAGCGGCTTTGGGAGGGCACCGTCGCGCGTGCGAGGACATTCACCGAAGCGGTGCTCCACCGCAGCATCGATGACGAGTGGTCCTTCATCCAGACCGTGCGGCACCTCAACTTCGCCGGCGCTGCCTGGGTCGGCCGGATGATCCTCGTCGACGCCGTGCCGTGGCACCAGTTGGACCTGCCGTGGGACGAGGCGCCCGGGTGGGACGGTATCCCGTGGGACCGCGAGGCACGACCCTCGCTCGACGAGGTCCTCACGGTCCGACGCGAACGCCAGGTGATGGTCCGCCACGTCATGTAGTCACCGGGATTCCCGGAGGATGCCCCGTCCTTCAGGCCGGAGAGGAATCCGGTTTCCCGCGCAGCGGGGCACGAGAAGCCGGATCGCCGCCGGGCGATCCGGCTTCTGGCCGGGGAGCGGTGAGGGCGACCTCCAGGAGGTGGAGGATCTCGGAGTTGAGGGACCGCCGGTCTGCAGCGGCGCGGGCGGTCACCTGTTCGTGCAGGTCTGCCGGGATCCGGAGTGAGAAACGAATCATGACGCTACGGTGGCCTCATGACGACGCCAAGT
The DNA here is from genome assembly GCF_042959425.1 of Streptomyces sp. NPDC007896. Classification (NCBI taxonomy): domain Bacteria; kingdom Bacillati; phylum Actinomycetota; class Actinomycetes; order Kitasatosporales; family Streptomycetaceae; genus Streptomyces; species Streptomyces sp. NPDC007896. The sequence goes on from NZ_JBIBKX010000025.1 coordinate 44,754, forward strand.
GAAGCTGACGGGGCCGGGCACGCCCGGTACACGTACCGGCTTCGCGTGTCGTCGAGCGCCGGTGCGGGGCTGTTGGCGGAGTGGGACCGGTGCCGGTGGGTCTGGAACGAGTGTGTCGCCAAGTCCAAGGCGGTCCACCTGCGCAACAAGGCCACGGGGGAGAAGCGGACCTGTGGCCCGGCGCAGCTCGACCGGATGCTGACCGGGGCGCGGGCGCGTACGCCGTGGCTGCGTGAGGGCAGCTCGGTTGTTCAGCAGCAGCTGATCCGGGACTTCGGCAGGTCCCGTGCGAAGGCGCACAAGGACATCCGGGAACGCCTGCCTCAGCGGCAGCGGGCTGGTATGCCGGGGTGGAAGAAGAAGCGCGAGGCGTTGCCGACGCTGAACTACACCCGGCGCGGGTTCCGGCTGAAGAACGGCCGCCTGCATCTGGCGGGTGGGATCGTGCTGAGGGTGGTGTGGTCGCGCGACCTGCCGGGCGAACCCTCCTCGATGCGCGTGTACCAGGACAACGTCGGGCACTGGTACGCATCGTTCGTGGTCCGCGCCGAGGTGCGGCCGCTGCCGGAGACCGGCCGGGTGCTCGGCGTGGACTGGGGGGTGAGGGAGACCGCGACCACCACCTCAAACGCCCATGATCTGCCGCACGCCCAGTATGGCCGTAAGGCGCGGGCTGGGCTGACGCGTTACGACCGGATGATGGCCCGGCGCCGGCCGAAGAAGGGGCAGGCCGCCTCGAAGGGCTACCGCGAGGCGAAGAAGTGGCGGGCGAAAACCTACGCGAAGATCGCCCGGCAGCGGCAGGACACCGGCCGCAAGTGGGCGAAGAAGGCCGTGACCGACCACGACGCCATCGCCGTCGAAGACTTCAGGCCGAAGTTCCTCGCCAGGTCCTCGATGGCGCGCAAGGCGGCGGACGCCGCGATCGGCGCCACGAAGAAGGCTCTGATCGAGATGGGCCGCAAGCACGGACGGGACATCCGTCTCGTGCATCCCGCGCACACCACCATGGACTGCGCATCGTGCGGAGCGAGAACCAAGCACGCACTGCCGTTGTCCGAGCGCACCTACACCTGCACCGCGTGCAAAGTCGTCTCCCCCAGAGACAAGAACTCCGCCCGCGTGATGCTCGTCCGGGCAGGTCTGAACCCGGCTGGTGTCGAGGGCGTAAGACCACCGGGAGCGCTGCTCCCAGAGGCAGCCTGAGCCAGAAATCCCCGCTCAGCCCTGAAGGGAAGGAATCCCCTTCCCTTCAGGGAGGGGAGCAGTCAATCACCGACGAGCAACTCGCCTCTGAGGTGACTCACACCGAGCCCGGCTGGCCCCGGCTGGAGAGCTTCCCCTTCAAGGAATGTCTCAGCATCGTCATCAACGAGGAATAGCACTGACAGGTCGCCCAACAGCCAACAAGCCGCGGTCTACGGCTGGAGCAGGGGGCAGCCTGACGGCGGCTGCTGCAAATCCCCGACCGGTCCCGACACACCGACCGATTCCTTTCGGAGCTGACCCGAGTCTTCATATTCGAGGGCCGGAACGTCCGACCCCCGAGGACGGAGACCATCATGCGCAAGCTCATCGCGGGGGCATTCGTCACGCTTGACGGCGTGGTCCAGGATCCGGGCGGATTCAGTGAGATCGAACGCGGCGGCTGGGCACTGGACTACTTCGACGACGCCTCGCGCCGGCGGGCCACCGACGCGCTCTTGGCGAGCGACACCTTTCTGCTGGGGCGGGCGACCTTTGAGATCATCGAGAAGGCCTGGTCGGGCAACACCGGGCCGTATGCCGAGGCGATGAACAACATTCCCAAGCTCGTCGCGACGAGGACACTGCGCGGCCCGTTGCCCTGGAACGCCATCGCCCTCACCGGTGAAGCGGCGCAGACGGTCGCGAAGCTCAAGCAGGAGCCCGGCGGCAACATCGTGATGTACGGCAGTTCCACGCTCATGCGAACTCTGCTCCAGCACAATCTGATCGACGAGCTGAACCTCGGCGTCCACCCTCTGGTCGTCGGCGAGGGAAAGCGGCTCTTCGACAGTGCGCTGCCGGGCTCGCTGCGGTTCGTGGCCGCAACGCCGAGTGCGACAGGCGTCGTCACGCTCACCTACGCCCCGTAATGTCGATCGGGATGGGAGATTTCGCAACGGACACGGAACCCTATCGGCGTGAGCTGCTGGCGCACTGCTATCGCATGCTGGGATCGGTGGACGACGCCGAGGACGTGGTCCAGGAAACCTACCTGCGTGCCTGGCGTTCGTACGAGGAGTTCCAGGGCAGGTCGTCGGTGCGTACCTGGCTCCACCGGATCGCCACCAACGCATGCCTTTCCGCGTTGTCGCACCGTAGTAGGCGTTTCCTGCCGTCGGGCCTCGGCGGACCTGCCGACGACCCCATGAACCCACCGATGGCTACGGAAGCGCAGTGGGTTCAGCCCATTCCCGACTCGATGCTCGACCCGGCAGCGATCGTCGCGGCGCGCGACAGCCTGCGGATCACGCTGATCGCCACGCTCCAGCAGTTGCCGGGCCGCCAGCGGGCGGTGTTCATCTTGCGCGACGTCCTGGCGTGGCCGGCGGCGGACGTCGCGCAGGTGATGGGCATCAGCACGGCGGCGGTCAAGAGCACGCTGCAGCGCGCGCGTGCGCGACTGGAACAGGCGCCACCTGACGTCGAGGAAGCGGTCGAGCCCGGCGAACTGAGCACCGTCCTCGCCCACTACATCGCCGCAGTCGAGGAGGCCGACGGCGCGGCGCTCGAACAGCTGCTGCGTGTCGATGCCAGGGTCGAGGCGACGCCTTGGCGCACCTGGTTCTCCGGCCGCGCCACCTGCGTTCCCTATCTCGTACAACGGGTCCTGGGCTCGCCGGGCACGTGGCGGTTGCTGCCGACCAGCGCGAACGGCCGGCCGGCGGCGGTCGGATACCGCGACGGTCAGGCCTACGGCATCCTCCTGCTCACCGTGACCCCGGCGGGCATCGCGACAATCAACGCGTTCGGGGATCCGGGACTTGTCAAACGGTTCGGCTTTCCCGCGTCTGTGTGAGCGCCAAAACCCGCTCGAGGTTGGACAGCCACGCCGCAAGATCGTGATCTACGGCTGGAGTACCAGGAGTTCACCTGGCGTCCGCGCGACAACGACGAGGCAGGCTCGGTCCTCGACGAGCCTTATGAGCGCTACCTTTTTTTAATTGGGTCACCTTCAGCGTCGGCCCGGGGGAGCGGGGCGGTGGACACCCGCTCCCAGGTGCCGTCGATCGCCCGGATGCGCAGCCCGGTGTACACGAGAACGAGCCGCTGGCAGTCACCCGTACTGCCCCATCCCAGGGTTTCCGGACATGATCGGTCACTCCGAGGAGAAGAAGTGCCATGACGGCTGACAGTCGCCGAACCCACGTCGGGAAGGGAAAGACATGCGCCTGGACCTCACGGGACGGACCGCGCTGGTGACGGGATCCACCCAAGGCATCGGAGCCGCGATCGCGGCCGGACTCGCGCGAGCCGGCGCCCGGGTCGGAGTCAACGGACGCGACCGGGACAGGGTCGAGGACGCCATCAAACACCTCAGAGCCGACGTGCCGGACGGCGACTTCCTTCCGGTCACCGCCGATGTCGCGTCCGAGGAAGGCGCCGTCGGCGCCCGGGAAGCCCTGCCGGACGTCGACATCCTCATCAACAATCTCGGCATCTTCGGCGCCGAGGACCCGCTGGAGATCACGGACGACGAATGGCGTCGCTACTTCGAAGTGAACGTGCTGGCCGCCGTCCGTCTCACCCGTACCTACCTGCCGCAGATGATCCAACGGGGGTGGGGCCGCGTCCAATACATCGCAAGTGACTCCGCAGTGGTGATCCCCGCCGAGATGATCCACTACGGCATGTCGAAGACCGCCCTGCTCGCGGTCAGCCGTGGCTTCGCCAAGCACGCCTCAGGGACCCGCGTCACCGTGAATTCCGTCATCGCCGGCCCTACCCACACCGCTGGTGTGGAGGATTTCGTGTACCAACTCGTCGACCGTGACCTTCCCTGGGACGAGGCGCAGCGAGCCTTCATGCGAGAACACCGCCCGCAGTCGCTGTTGCAGCGCCTGATCGAACCAGAGGAGATCGCCAACATGGTGGTGTACCTGAGTTCCGACCTGGCGTCCGCCACCACAGGCGGCGCACTGCGGGTCGACGGAGGGTACGTCGATTCCATCCTCCCCTAGGGCCTGTCCGGCGGATCATGCCGGAGACGCGGGGTCTGGCACGCTCTCCCCGAAGCTGTTCGAGTAGGGGGTGCCCCCAGCGGCGTTGTCGTCGGTTGCCGACTCCCCCGAGCTCTCGGCTTCGCTCGAGCAGGGGGGACCCCCATCGCGTCGACGCCCTCCTCCGCCTTGCAGCTGGACGCACCAGACCCCGCTCACCTGCGCTTATGAGGCGCCCGTACTTTCCTTCGACCTGATCCGCCGGACAGGCCCTAGGGCCGGCCCGAACTCCATCACCCATGTCCGCCCCTGGTCGGGCCTTCTGCCGGTCAGCGGACGATGTCGCTCGCCAGCTCCCACAGGCGCTCGGCGTTCGCCGGGTCCAGCGCGTAGGGGGCCACGCCGGGGACGCCCCACTGGGTGGGTCGGGTGCGGACGCGAGGCGCTTCGTTGACGTCCTCGAAATAGCGGCCGCCGACGCCTTCGACCAGCGGGGAAGCGGCGAGGAACACGGTGGTCGCGGCGCCCTGCTCGATCGTCTTGCGGTACGGCTCGGGGGTCCGCAGGCCTCCGGTGTGCCGCTGGAGGTTGGTGGCGATCGCGCCGGGGTGCAGGGCGTTGGCCGTGATGCCGTCGCCGGACCAGAGGCGCTGCGCCTCGACGGCCAGGAGGATGGCGGCGGTCTTGGACTGGCCGTAGGCGAGGAGCGCGTCGTACGGGCGGAAGCGGAAGTCGATGTCGTCGAAGACGACGGGAGAGAAGAGATGGCCGCTGGAGGAGACCGAGACCAGGCGCGCGCCGTCGCCTTCGGCGAGGGCGCGATGCAGCCCCAGGGTCAGGGCGAAGTGCCCCAGGTAGTTGGTGGCGAACTGCTGCTCGTGGCCGCCGATGCCCCGCTCGAGTGCCGGCGGCATCATGATGCCGGCGTTGTTGATCAGGATGTGCAGCGGCCCCTGCCAGCGGGCGGTGAGCGCCCGCACCGATTCCAGGTCGGCCACGTCCAGGCGGGCGACGTGGATCGCGTCGTTCCCGGTGGCCTTGCGCAGGTCGGCCGCGACCTGCTCGCCGGCTTCCGGACGGCGGACGGCGAGCGTGACCTCGGCGCCGCCTGCCGCCAGAGCGCGGGCGGTCTCGACTCCGATGCCCGAGCCCGCGCCCGTGACGATCGCCCGCCTGCCTGACAGGTCGACGCCTTCGATCACCTCCGAGGCGGTGCTGTCGCGGCCGAGCGGGGTCGTGAAGAGCTGGGACATGTGATGCGTTCCTCCGGTCGTTCGAACTGCGCCGTCATACTGCGCCGACCCCTGGGGGACGAACCAGGACCGGGCGAGACTGGGACTGACAGGGCCACCCATGAACCCGGAACGCGTTCGTACGCTGGAACCATGACAGCCGCCTCGGACGCCAACGCACTGGGCCGGTATCTGCGCGCCCGCAGGGAACTGGTCCAGCCCGACGAAGCCCGGGACCAGGGCAACCGGCGGCGTGTCCCGGGGCTGCGCCGCGAGGAGGTCGCCTTCCTCGCGGGCATCAGCTCCGACTACTACAACCGCTTGGAGCAGGGCCGCGACAGGAACCCCTCGGAGCAGGTCCTGCGCAGCATCGCCCGGGCCCTGCGACTGGACGAGGAGGCGACGACCTACCTGCTGGAGATCGCCACACGCAAGAGCCCGCGGCGCAAACAGCCCCGCAAGCCGGAGCAGGTCGGCGACGGCATGCGCACGCTCATCGACTCCTGGCCACTCACCCCGGCGTACATCCACGGCACATACATGGACGTCCTGGCCGCCAACAGCCTCGCCATAGCGCTCTCACCGTTCAACGCGCCGGGACACAACGGCATTCTGGCCGCGTTCCTGGAACCCGAGATGCGGGAACTCCATCAGGACTGGGAAGACATGACCGCCCGGGTCGTCCCGTACCTGCGCTCGGTGGTCGGCGCGGACATCGAGGACCCGCGCCTTGTCGAGATCGTCGGAGAGCTCTCCCTGCGCAGCGAGCGCTTCCGTACTCTCTGGGCCCGGCAGGACGTCAAGCACAAGACCACGGGCACCAGCCTGCTTCGTCACCCCCAGGCCGGCCCGCTGGAACTGCACTACGAAAAGCTGCTGGTCCCGGGCACTGGCGGGCAAACGCTGATCACCTACCACGCACGGCCCGGCAGCGCCTCCGAAGAACGCCTGCGTCTGCTGGCCAGCATGAACGCCCCTGACCATGTCGGCGGTACACGGCCCTCGAACGACCAGACCCGAATGCCCGGACGCACCATGCCCTGATGTGCACCCCGGACATCGGCGACTGTGCATCCCGGACATCGGCGACCGGTCCGGTCGCCGACGCACGCGCCCTTCTTCCTCACGCTGGGTGAGCCGACTGCCACCTCGCGCGGTCAGTCTCCGTGGGGTCAGCCCTCCGCGCGGGCGGGCAGTCGCCATCCCGGGCGCGGGAAGTGGCAGGTGTAGCCATCGGGGTAACGCTCCAGGTAGTCCTGGTGCTCGGGCTCGGCCTCCCAGAAGGGGCCGACCGGCTCGACCTCGGTGACGACCTTGCCCGGCCACAGTCCGGAGGCGTCCACGTCCGCGATGGTGTCCTCGGCGATCCGCTTCTGCTCGTCGTCCACGTAGTAGATCGCCGAGCGGTAGCTGAGACCGATGTCGTTGCCCTGGCGGTTCTTGGTGCTCGGGTCGTGGATCTGGAAGAAGAACTCCAAGATCGCGCGGAAGTCGGTCTTCTCGGGGTCGAAAAGGATCTCGATGGCCTCCGCGTGGGTGCCGTGGTTACGGTACGTCGCGTTCGGCACGTCACCCCCGGTGTATCCGACCCGGGTCGCTGTCACGCCCGGGAGCCGGCGGATCAGGTCCTCCATCCCCCAGAAGCATCCGCCCGCCAGTACGGCCCTCTGCGTCTGCGCTGCCATGTCGGCCCCTCCAATGTCTGTCGCCTCGGTCACTCGGGCTGCTCGGCTCGCACACCGGCGGCATCCCATGCCCGCTGGCTTCATCAGCGCGTGAGGGTTCCAAACAATTCCGTGTCCGCCCGCCTCGTCGGCGATCAGCCGGGGACGGGGCACCGCCGGGGCCTGCGGAAACCGTCCCGGGGGTGGTGTCTACGTCACCGCGAGATCCAGTTTTTAAGTTAATTAGCAATTAATATTGACAGGCTTGAGGGGCCTGGGCACAGTTTCCGCCGTGGCACCGACGCCCAGGTACGACCGGAGCGGGGTGCCCCGTACCCCCAACTCTCGGGAGAATTCAGTGACTTCGCATCGTGCAGGGATGGCGCGACCGCGGCGGACCGTGGTGGCGCTCGGTGCCGTGGTGCTGGTCGGGTCGGTGGTTCCGGCGGCACACGCCGCGGACGACCAGGGCGCGCCGCAGTACTACGACAGCGGCCTCGCCCCCACGCCGTACATGGGATGGAACACCTACTACGGGCTCGGCGCGCCGACGGAGGACCAGGTCAAGAAGGTCGCCGACTATCTCGTCAGCAGCGGGCTGCGCGACAGCGGCTACAACATCGTCTGGCTGGACGGCGGTTGGCAGGCGGACCAGCCGCGCGACCCGGAGACGGGCCGGCTCGTGGCCAACCCCACGCGCTTCCCCTCCGGCGTCCCCGCGCTGGTGACGTACCTTCACAAGCGCGGCCTCAAGGCGGGCATCTACACCGACGCGGGTGAGTACGACGGCGGGAAGTGGTGCGGCCTGGGCAGTCGCGGCCACTACGAGCAGGACGCCCGCCAGTTCGCCGGGTGGAAGGTCGACGCCATCAAGGTGGACTTCCTCTGCGGCATCGGCGCGGGGCTCGACCCGGGCCCCGCCTTCAAGGAGTTCAGCGACGCCGTAGCCAAGTCCGGGCGGAAGATGCTGCTCAACCTGTGCAACCCGCTCACCGACGACTGGGGCATGCCGCACACCCCCGAGCAGGACGCACACAACACCTTCGTCTACGGTCCGACGACAGCCGACTCCTGGCGCACCGGCACCGACATCGCCTGGGGCACCCCGACCGCGGGGGAGTGGCCGAACATCCTGCGCAACATGGATGCCAACGCCTGGCACCCCGAGGCCCAGGGGCCCGGGCACTGGAACGACCCCGACTACCTCATCCCGATGCGCAAGCTCGCCGAGGGTGGCTACGAGCTGACGGCGGAGGAGTCCACCACGCAGTTCGTGATGTGGGCCGAGATGGCCTCACCCCTCGTGCTCGGCAGTGACCCGCGCACCCTGCCGCAGTCGATGATCGACACCCTGCGCAACCCCGAGATCATTGCCGTCGACCAGGACCCGCTGGGCATTCAGGGTGCCCGGGTGGCGACGGACTCGGCCGGGGACGTCTACAGCAAGGTGCTGAGCGGCGCGGGCAAGCGGGCGGTCGTCCTGCTCAACCGTTCCGACCAGGCGCAGGACCGCACAGTGACCTTCGCGGACGCCGGCCTCGCGGGCAAGGTCGCGGTGCGCGACCTGCGGGCCCGTGCCTCGCGTGGCACCTTCACCGGCTCGTACACGGTGCGCGTCCCCGCGCACGGCACGGCCTTCCTCAAGCTGACCGGCACTGACGAGGCTCCCGGCGCGCAGCTTCCCGGCCGCTCGTCGGCGAGCCCGGCCCTGGTGCGCAACGGCGACACGCTCACCGTCTTCACCCGCGGCACGGACGGCGCGCTGCGCGCGCAGACCGCGCGCGGCGGTGACTGGTCCACGTCCCGGACCACCACCGATCTCGGCGGTCCGACACACGGCCGCATCCTGGGCCAGCCCGCGGCGTACGCCTCGGCCGGCGGACGGATCGACGTCTTCGTGCGCGGCACCGACGACACCGCCTACCGGCGCGTGTACGCGAACGGGCGCTGGGGGCGTTGGCAGAGCCTCGGCGGGACGCTGACGGACGCGCCGACCGCGGCCTTCGGGGGACCGGACGGCTGGACCCTGTTCGCGCGCGGCGCGGACGGCAGTGTGTGGTCGCGCGGCCCGGCCTCCGGCTGGACCTCGCTCGGCGCCCCGCAGAGCCGGCCGGTCTACGGGCGTCCGTCGGCCGTCGTCGACGACGCCGGGCGGCTGCACGTCGCCGTGCGTACCTCTGACGACTCGGTGTGGTCACGCATCCGAGACACCTCCGGCACCTGGTCGGACTGGACGGCCCTCGGCGGCACGACCAGTGGCAGCCCGACCCTGGTGGCCTCCGGCGGCACCGTCCACCTGTACGCGCGGGCCGGGGACTACACGCTCTGGACGCGCCGTTGGACCGCCGACGGCGGCTGGGCCGGCTGGAGCAAGGACACCGACTTCGTCAGCGGTGCCTTCGACGGCGCGCTCGGCGCCGTAGCCGGGCCGGACGGTGGCGTGCTGGCCGCCTACCGCGGGGTGGACGGCCGCGTCCACCAGACCGAGCTCTGAGCTCGGCGCGCTCGCTCCGCCCCACCTCTCACCACCCGGCACCAACAGGTGTGCCTCCTGGCTTTGTTCGGCCCGGAGGCACACCCTCCAAGAAATAAATTAGTAATTAATCTTGACGGTGCCCGGACCCCTGCGACAGGCTGTGCCTGCCGCAGGGGGAGCCGGGCCGTCAGGGGGCCTCAGTTCCGTTCCGTGGGCACTTAGGGAGTACATAGATGACCGCCTTCAACGCCAACCGCCGCAGATTCCTCGTAGGAGCCGGCGCTGTCGGCGCCGGCGCGCTGCTCAGCAGCTGCGTCACCCAGAGCCCGTCCGCCTCCGGAGGAAAGTCCGGCGGCCCGGTGACCCTGCAGTCCAACCTCTCCTCTCCGCAGGCCAAGACCGCGATGCAGGCGGTCGTCGCCGCCTTCGACAAGCGCGGCGACGCCAGGGCCCAGCTCAACACGGTCGCGTCGGAGACGTTCCGCACGCAGCTGCCGACCTACCTCACCTCGGCCAACCCGCCGGACGCCTACACCTGGTACCCCGGCTCCGTCGCCGAGTCGTACGCCAAGAAGGACCTGCTCCTCGGCCTCGACGACATATGGGAGAAGCCCGAGCTCGCCGGCTACTCCGACGCGCTGAAGAAGCTGTGCACCTCGGCCTCCAGCGGCAAGAAGGTCTTCGTGCCCACCAGCTACTACTGGTGGGGCGTGTTCTACCGGAAGTCGAACTTCGCCAAGTGGGGCGTCAAGGAGCCCAAGACCTGGAACGAGTTCCTCGACCTGTGCGACAAGCTCAAGAGCAAGGGCGTCGCCCCGATCGGCCTCGGCGCCGGCGGCGACACCCCGTGGGTGGCCTCCACCTGGTTCGACTACCTCAACATCCGCATCAACGGCGCCGCGTACCACCGCGAACTCCTGGCGGGCAAGCACCGCTTCGACGACCCCGAGGTCCGCAAGGTCTTCGACAAGTGGGACGAGGCCCGCCCGTTCTTCGACCCCAACGGCACGGCCATCCCCTTCCAGGACGCCACGACCTCGCTCCTCCAGGGCCGCACCGGCATGATGCTCATCGGTACCTTCTTCGCCGACGCCGCCCCCAAGGACGCCCTGGGTGACCTGGACTTCTTCCAGTTCCCCATCATCGACCCGAAGGTGCCGGTCGCCGAGGAGGCGCCCACGGACGGCTACTTCGCCAGCGCCCGCACCAAGCGCGCCGACGGCGTCAAGGAGCTGCTGCGCTACCTGGCCTCCGCCGAGGCACAGGAGCTGTACCTCAAGAACTCCTCCGGCACCGCGCTGCCCACGCACCCGGACGCCAAGGACGCCGGCACCCCGCTGGTCCTCAAGGGCCGCAAACTCATCGCAAGCGCCACCGACGTGACGCAGTTCTTCAACCGGGACTCCAGCGACGCGCTCCAGCCGACCGCCGACACGGCGCTCGTGCACTACCTGGCCAAGCCCAAGGAGATCGGCTCCATCCTCACCACGTGGCAGCGCAGCGCACAGAAGATCTGGAGCCAGTGACAATGGCTTTGATCGGCTCCACACGACGGTCCAGGGCCACGCGGGTGCCCCCGGTGGTCCTGGCCTTCGTCCTCGTCCCGCTGCTCGCCGAGGCGTTCTGGGTCTTCTGGCCGGCCCTCCAGGGTTTCTACCTCTCCCTGACCTCATGGGACGGTCTGTCGGCCCCGAAGTTCGTCGGCCTCGGCAACTTCAGCGAGATGGTGCACGACGAGGTCTTCCGCACCGCCGCGATCAACACGGTGCTGTGGCTGCTGCTCTTCGGCGGGCTCTCCGCCGCCCTCGGGCTCGGTGCCGCGCTGCTGCTCCAGCAGGAGCGGCGCGGCATCGGGTTCTACCGGGCGGCGCTCTTCCTCCCGGTGGTCTTCTCACTGGTCGCGACCGCGCTGGTGTGGCAGGCCATGTACCAGCCGGACGGCCTGATCAACAACGTGCTGCAAGCGATCGGTCTGGGCGGCTGGAAGCATGCCTGGCTCGCCGACCAGGACACCGCCTTCTACGCGGTGATCGTGCCCGCGCTGTGGCGCCAGGTCGGCTACGTGATGGTGCTGTACCTGGCCGGCCTCAAGGGCATCGACCCCGTGCTCTACGAGGCGGCGAAGGTCGACGGCGCCACCCGCCTGCAGCAGTTCCGGCACATCACCCTGCCGCAGCTGCGCAGCGTCAACGCGGTCGTCCTGTCGGTGATCGTCATCGACTCGCTGCGCTCGTTCGACGTGGTGTGGGCGCTCACCCGCGGCGGCCCGTACCACTCCTCCGAACTGCTGAGCACCTACATGTACTCCACCGCGTTCCAGTCTCTGCGCCTGGGATACGGCTCCGCACTCGCCGTCGTCATCTTCGTGCTGGCCTTCGGCGTCATCGCGAGCTACCTCGTGCGCGCCTTCCGGGAGGCCGACTCATGACCGCCACCCACGCCACCGCGCACGCCAAGGACTCCGAGGGCCCGGCAGGCGAGCTCCGCCCCGCCAAGGCCGCGGAACCCCGCCGCCCCGCCCTGAGCGGCCGCGCCCTGCGTACCGCCGGCTTCCACCTCTCCGCGGGCCTGCTGTCCGCGCTGTGGCTGCTGCCGATCGCCCTCGTCCTGGTCACCAGCACCCGGACGTTCGACGACATCGCCGCGCACGGCGTCGGCAGCTGGCCGCACTCGTTCACCTTCGACAGCTTCCGGCAGGCGTGGGTGGACGGCGGCCAGCAGCGCGCCCTCATCAACAGCATGCTGGTCACCATCCCCACCGTGCTGCTCTCGCTCGGCCTCGCCTCCATGGCGGCCTTCGCGCTCAGCCGCTACGACCTGCCCTTCCGGCGCGTCCTACTGCTGCTCATGCTCGGCGGCAACCTGCTGCCCCCGCAGATCCTGCTGATCCCGGTCTCCAAGCTCAGCGAACTGCTCGGCATCTACGACCAGCTGTACGCCCTGATCGGCGTACAGGTCGGCTTCGGCGTCGGCTTCTACGTCTTCGTCCTGCACGGCTTCATGCGGGCGATCCCCAGCGAGATCCAGCAGGCCGCCGTCATCGACGGCGCGAACCCGTGGCAGATCTACTGGCGGGTCATCCTGCCGCTGGCCCGCCCGGCGCTGGCCGCGCTGACCGCCCTGTCGTTCACCTGGATCTTCAACGACCTGCTGTGGGCCATCACGGTGCTGCGCACCGACACCCAGATGCCCATCACCGCCTCCCTCATCGGGCTGCAGGGCCAGTACGTGTCCATGTGGAACGTCATCGCGGCCGGCTCGGTGATCGCCGCCGCCCCGACGGTGGCCGTCTTCCTCCGCTTCCAGCGCCACTTCGTGGCCGGACTGAACCTCGGAGCCGTCAAGTGACCGTGCACGACCGGTGGCTGCTGCGCACCGACACCACCACCTACGCAGTCACCCTCGGCGGCGACGACCGCTGGGCCGAACTCGCCGACTGGGGGCCGCACGGTGTCGAGGACGGGCCGTCGCCCATGGACTGGTCGCGGCGCACCCACTTCATCGTCCCCGCCGACGCCGCCCCGGCCGAGTACATCCCGTACGGGCTGCGGCCGTTCACCGGCGCCGACCTGGTCGCCTCCCGCCCCGGCGGCGACCGCGGCAGCTGGTGGCGATTCACCGGCGCCACGCAGGACGGCGACCGGGCGCTGCGCCTGGAGTTCGCCGACGACGTCCTCGGGCTGCGCACGACACTCCGCTACGAGACGGTGCCCGGCACGGACGTCGTCCTGCGCTGGACGGAGCTGACCTGCACCGGCGAGACCGAGGTACGCCTGGAGCGCTTCGACTCCGCCGCCGTCAACGTGCCCGTCCAGGGCGGCGCGCGGCTGACGTACCTGGCCGGACAGTGGTCGCAGGAGTTCCAGCTGAAGCACATGGAGCTGGAGCGCGGCCGCTTCGAGATGGAGAGCACCCAGGGCTCGGCCGGGCACGCGTACCACCCCTGGCTCGCGGTCCAGGACGCCGCCGCCCCCGCCGAGGGCGCCACCCCCACGTACGGCATCGCCCTGGAGTGGTCCGGCAACTGGCGGATCACCGCCGACGCCGAGCCCGGCGGCGCCGTACGGGTGCGCGCCGGCCGCGTGCCGCACGAGGGCGCGGTCCGCCTCGCCCCCGGCGCCACCCTCGTCACACCCCGGCTGGCCTGCGCCTTCAGCCCGGACGGGCTCGACGGACTGGCCCGCGTCTGGCACCGCTACGAGCGGCACCTCACCGGCGAGCGCATCCACCGGCAGCGCAAGGTCCTCTACAACTCCTGGGAGGCGACCGGCTTCGACGTCGACGCCGCAGGACAGCTGGAGCTCGCCAAGACGGCCGCGGACCTGGGCGCCGAACTCTTCGTCGTCGACGACGGCTGGTTCACCGGGCGCCCCGACGACACCGGCGGCCTCGGCGACTGGGACCCGGACCCGGCCGAATTCCCCGGCGGGTTCGACCGGTTCGTCGAGGACATCCGCGCCCTCGGCATGGACTTCGGCCTCTGGGTGGAGCCGGAGGGCATCAGCCCCCGCTCCAGGCTCTACGCCGAGCACCCCGAGTGGGTGTACCGGATCGAGGGCCGACCGGCGAGGCTCGTACGCAACCAGCTTCTGCTCGACCTCGGCCGCGAGGACGTCCAGGAGTTCGTCATCGCCACCCTCGACCGGCTGCTCGGCTCGTACGCCATCAGCTACCTCAAGTGGGACATGAACCGGCCACCCACCGAGCGTGGCCGCCCCGGTCACCCCGCCGGTCCCGACCCCGAGCTCCAGGACCTCGACGCCGCCCATGTCGCCGGCTACCTGCGCGTCCTGGAGCACCTGCGCACCGCCCACCCGCACGTCACCGTCGAGGGCTGCGCCGGCGGGGGCGCCCGCGTCGAGCACGCCACCCTCGCCCGCACCGACGTCATGTGGCCCAGCGACAACACCGCACCCATGGACCGGCTGCGCATCCAGTACGGCTACCTCCACGCACACGCCCCGCACACCATGAGTTCCTGGGTCACCGACGCCCCCGGCGTCTTCGACCCGCGCCCCCGCTCCCTCGCCTTCCGGTTCGTCAACTCCATCGCCGGAGTCCTGGGCATCGGCGCCGACATACGCCACTGGACGCCGCAGCAGCACGCCGAGGCCACCGAGTGGATCGCCCGCTACAAGGAGATTCGCGACATCGTCCACCACGGCGAGGTGAGCCTGCTCGGCAGCCCCGCCGACCCGACCTGCGGCATCCAGTACGAGGAACCGGGCGGTGCCCGCCTGGTGGTGACGGCCTGGAACACCGGACCGCTCGACGGCGCGCCCCTGGTGCCCGGCCGGGCCGCCCGGCTCCGACTGCGCGGTCTGAGGCCGGAGGCCGGCTACACCGACACCGCCACCGGCACCCGCTACAGCGGCGCGTACCTGCTCCACTCGGGGCTGCCGTTCGCCTGGACCGCCGGACACGACGCGGAGCTGACCGTGCTGGCCCGGCAGTGACGACCACGGAAGAATCCGCACCGCCTCTCGAACATCTGCATTCCACCTCCCCCTCGAAAAGGAGACGACCCACCTCATGAACCCAGCCGCCCGCTTCACCAACCGCGTCGCCGTCGTCACCGGCGCCGCGTCGGGCATCGGCGCGGCCACCGCGGCACGCCTCGCCGCGGAGGGCGCGGCCGTCGTCCTCGTCGACATCGCCGCCGAACGCGGCGAGGAAACCGCCGAGCGCCTGCGCAAGGACGGGGCCCGGACCCACTTCGTCGCCGCCGACGTCGCGAGCGAGGACGACTGGCAGCGGGTGATCACCGCCGCCCACACCTTCGGGCCCGTGGGAGTTCTGGTCAGCAACGCGTACACAGTGACGGTCGCACCGGCCCACGAGACCAGCCTCGCCTCCTGGGAACGGCAGCTCTCGGTCAACCTCACCGGCGCCTTCCTAGGCTTCAGGGCGACACTGCCCGACCTGCGCGAGCACCAGGGGGCCGTGGTGCTCGTCTCCTCCGTCCACGCCCACCGGGGGATCCCCGGTCACCCGGCGTACGCGGCGAGCAAGGGAGCGCTGCTGTCGCTGTGCGGTCAGCTCGCCGTCGAGTACGGCCCCGAGGTCCGCGTCAACGCCGTGCTGCCGGGACCGATCCTGACCGCCGCCTGGGACCGGGTCCCGCAGGCCGAGCGCGAGGTCAGCGTCGCCGAGACCGCGGCCCGCCGCTTCGGCACCCCCGAGGAGGCCGCCGCCGCCGTCGCCTTCCTCGCCGCCGACGAGGCTTCCTACATCACCGGATCAAGCCTGCTCGTGGACGGCGGCTGGAGCGTCACCAAGGCCTCCGCCTGACGGAACCGACCGCTCCAGCCACCGACCGACCAGCCAGAAAGGCAAACACATGACGCCATACGCGCGCCGCGGAGTGCACGGCCAGACCGTGGAGACACTTGCCCGCCGGGTGCTCAGCGGCGAGATCCCCGAGGGAGCGACGCTCGACATGGCGGCCCTGCAGAGCGAACTCGACGTCAGCCTGACGGCCCTGCGCGAATCGCTCAAGGTGCTCGCGGCCAAGGGCATGGTCGACGCCCGGCAGAAGCGCGGCACGTTCGTCCGGCCACGCTCCGACTGGAACCTGCTCGACGCCGACGTGCTGCGCTGGCAGTTCTCCGAGAACAACGGCACCGGCGCCGACCTCGCGCTGCTCCGCAACCTCGGCGAGGTCCGCGGCATCATCGAACCCGCCGCCGTGCGGCTGGCCGCGGCCCGCCGCACCGACTCCGACCTCGAGGCACTGGAGGCGGCACTGACCGCAATGGGCCAGGAGGGCGGCGCGAGCGACGCCGTCGAGGCCGACCTCGCCTTCCACCGGGCGCTGCTCGCGGCCACGCACAACGAACTGCTGGAACGTATGGAGATGGTCATCGAGTCGGGTCTCGCCCAGCGCGACCGGCTCGTGCACAGCGCCCCCCACAGCGAGGACCCGGTCCCCAGCCACCGAGCCGTCCTCGACGCCGTGCGCGACCGGGACCCCGACGGCGCGGAACACGCCATGCGTGCCCTGCTCGACCAGGCGACGCGCGACCTCGACAAGCTCAGCGGTCCGTCCACGCCCGCGGGCGAGGACGGCTCCGCCGATGAGAAGGACGGCCAGGCACAGTGAAGATCGCGCGCGTCGAGACCTTTCTCGTCCCGCCCCGGTGGCTGTTCTGCCGCATCGAGACCGACGACGGCGTCGTCGGCTGGGGCGAACCGGTGGTGGAGGGCCGGGCCGAGGTGGTCCGCTCAGCCGTCGAGGTGCTGGCGGAGTACCTGGTGGGCCAGGACCCGCTGCGCATCCAGGACCACTGGCAGGTGCTGAGCAAGGGCGGCTTCTACCGGGGCGGCCCGGTCCTCTCCAGCGCCGTCGCCGGCATCGACCAGGCCCTGTGGGACATCGCCGGCCGCGCCCTCGGGGTGCCGGTGCACACCCTGCTCGGGGGCCCGGTCCGCGACACCGTCCGGGTGTACGCCTGGGTCGGCGGCGACGAACCCGAGCGGCTCAAGGAAGAGGTCACCGCCCAGGTGGAGGCCGGCTTCACCGCCGTCAAGATGAACGCCGCCGGGCGCACCCCGCCGATCGGCACCCCCGCCGAGACGGCTGCCGTCGTCGAGCGCGTGGCGGCCGCCCGCGAGGCCCTGGGCCCGCACCGCGACGTCGCCGTCGACTTCCACGGCCGCTTCAGCGCCGCCAACGCGCGGCGCGTGCTCCACGAGATGGCCCCGCTGCACCCGCTGTTCGTCGAGGAACCCGTCCTGCCCGAGCAGGCACACCTGCTGCCCGGGCTGGTCGCCGCCTCGTCCGTGCCGCTGGCCACCGGCGAACGGCTGTACGGGCGGGCCGACTTCCTCCCGGTGCTGACCGCGGGCGTCGCCGTCGCCCAGCCGGACCTGTCGCACGCCGGAGGGATATCGGAGGTCACCCGGATCGCCTCGCTCGCCGAGACCTTCGGGGCTCACCTGGCGCCGCACTGCCCGCTCGGTCCCATCGCGCTGGCAGCCAGCCTCCAGGTCGCCTTCGCCACGCCCAACTTCCTGATCCAGGAGCAGAGTCGGGGCATCCACTACAACAAGGACGCCGACCTGCTGTCCTACCTGGTCGACACCGAGCCCTTCCGCTTCGTCGACGGCCAGGCGCACCGCACCGGAGGGCCCGGACTCGGCATCGCCGTCGACGAGGACGCGGTCCGCGCGGCAGACCGGTCCGGCCACGCCTGGCGCAACCCCGTCTGGCGGCACGCCGACGGCTCCTTCGCCGAATGGTGAGCGCCACGCGGCTGCCCGTCCACGTCACCACCGACCCGGACCACGGCGGACGCTGGACGTCGCTGACCGCGGGCGGCCGCGAGTGGCTGTGGCACCGCGACGAGCCCCGCCGCCGCGTGGTCCGGCCCGGTGACCCATTCGCCGACGCCGGCGGTCTGGAGGAGTGCGTGCCCACCGTGCGCGGGCTGCCCGACCACGGGGACACCTGGTCGCGGCCCTGGCGGAGGGCGGGGGAGGAGGACGTCGCGGAGTGCCCCGACTTCCGCCTGACCCGGCGCATCGGCGAGCGAGGGGACGCGCTCGTCGCCGACTACACGCTCGCCGCCGAGCCCGGCTACCGCTTCGTGTGGGCCGCCCACGCCCTGCTGGACCTCTCCCCGGCCGCCCGGATCGGCGTCGTCGGACCGGCGGTGACCCGGCTCTACCCGGACGAGGGCGACCGCTGGGTCGCCGGCAACTGGCCCAGCGTCGACGGCGTACCGCTGGACCGCATCGGCCCGGACGACGGGAGCGCCGTCGGAGCGGTCGTCCTCACCTCCCGGGTGTCCGTGCACGACGGCGCAGACACGCTGCACCTGTCCGTCGAGGCCGACGGGCAACCGGTCGCGGTCGCCCTCTGGCGCAACCTCGGCGGCTTCCCCCAGGGCGCGCCGTACCGCTCGATCGGCGTCGAGCCGATGCTCGGCCGCGTCTTCGACCGCGCCGCGGCGGACGCCGGCGACACCGCCGTCGTGCCGCCGACCGGGGAGGTCACCTGGCGGCTCACCGTCACCGCGACCCGCCGCACCTGAACCCTCATCACCAGAAGGGATGTCGGATGAACCTGCTCGCCGCGCTACGCGCCCACCGGCTCCTCGCCATCGTCCGCGGCAGCGACCCGGACGCCGCGCTGACCACCGTGCTCACCCTCGCAGAGGAGGGCGTCACCCTCATCGAGGTCTCCCTCTCCGGGCGCGACGCACTCGACGTCATCGCCCGGGCCCGCGCCGCGCTCGGCCCCGACGCCACACTCGGCGCCGGAACCGTGCTCGGCTCAGACGACGCCCGAGCCGCCCAGAAGGCCGGCGCCGCCTTCCTCGTCACCCCGGGGGTCAGCGACGGCATCGCCACCGGGCGGGAACTCGAACTCCCCGTGCTCGCCGGCGTGATGACCCCCACCGACATCCTCCAGGCACAGCGGCTCGGCGCCGACGCCCTCAAGCTCTTCCCGGCAGGCAGCGCCGGGGGCCCCGGATATCTGCGGGACCTGCGCGGACCCTTCCCGGACCTGCCCTTCGTACCCGTCGGGGGAGTGGACGCGGCGGCAGCCGCCGACTACCTGCGCGAGGGAGCCATAGCCGTCGGCGTCGGATCGCCCCTGATCGGCGACGCCGCCGAGGGCGGCGACCTCACCGCCCTGCGCGAGCGCGCCCGCGCCTTCCTGGACGTCGTCCGCGCGGACGCCCGCCCGTGACCGCCCCCGCGGTCCTGGGGACCGACCGCCTCGAACTGGGCGAGGGCATCCGCTGGACGGACGGCCGCGCCGTGCTGACCGACATCCTCACCGGCCGACTGCTCGCCGTGCCCGAAGGACCCGACACGCCGCTCGCCCCGATCACCCGACTGCCCTGCCCACTGGGTGCCGTCGCACCGGTGGAGGGGCAACCCGGCCACTGGATCGCGGCGGCGGGCCCCGGCATCTGCCGCATCGACCCCACGGGCCACGCCGACTGGATCGCGCGCCCCGAAGAGGGCGCACCCGTGCCGATGCGGATGAACGACGGCGCCGCCGACCCGCACGGCCGCTTCTGGGCGGGCAGCATGGCGTACGAGGCCACCGAGGACGCGGGCTCCCTGTACCGCCTGGACCGCGACGGGCGCGTCACCCGCGTCCTGCGGGACGTCACGATCCCCAACGGCCCGGCCTTCAGCGCCGACGGCACCGTCATGTACCTCGCCGACAGCGCCCGGGGCGTCATCCGCCGCTACCCGGTCGACCCCGTGAGCGGCGACCCGGGCACCCCCGAACCCTTCGTCACCCTCGGCTCCGGCAGCCCCGACGGCATGACCACCGACATCGAAGGCTGCCTGTGGACCGCCGTCTGGGGCACCGGGCAGGTCCACCGCTACCGCCCCGACGGCAGCCTCGACCGGATCGTCGACCTTCCCGCCGGGCAGCCCGCAGGACTCTGCCTCGGCGGCCCCGACGGACGTACGCTCCTCGTCACCAGCGCGCACATCGGCCTGCCCGTTCCGGGCCCCCTCGACGGAGCCGTCTTCGCGGTCCGGGTGGACGTTCCCGGCGCCCCGGCCGCCCCGTACCGCCCTGCGTTCCCGTCCGCTCCGGCCCCGGCGGATCGCGCCGGCACTCCCTAGGAAGCCCACCATGAGCACCCACTGGCCACTGCGCCCCGGCCCCGTGGTCTGCGTCGGCGAGACCATGGCCGCCCTCGCCCCCGACCCCCTCGGGCCGTTGGACGGCGCCGACCTGCTGCGTGTCGACATCGCGGGCGCCGAGTCGAACGTCGCCCTCTACCTCGCCGACCACGGCGTCCCCGCCCGCTGGGTCTCCGCGGTCGGCGACGACCCCTTCGGCCGCCGCGTCCGCGCCCGGATCGCCGCGGGCGGCGTCGACGTGAGCGGCGTCCGCACCGACCCGCGGCGGCCCACCGGACTGCTGCTCAAGGACCCGAGCCCGGGCGGGCACGGCACCCGCGTCCGCTACCACCGCGCCGGATCCGCCGCCTCGGCCCTCACCCCCGACGTGCTCGACGACCCGGCGGTGGCGGGCGCCGCGCTCGTCCACCTCAGCGGCATCACCCCCGCCCTGTCGCCCGGCTGCCGCGCCCTCGTCGAACGCGCGCTGCGCCCCGACCGCCCGTGGCCCGTCAGCTTCGACGTCAACCACCGCCCCGCGCTGTGGGACGGCCGGTCCGCCGCCGACGTGCTGCGGCCGCTCGCGGACCAGGCCGACATCGTGCTCGTCGGCCTCGACGAGGCCCAGGCCCTGTGGGGGGACGGGATCACCCACGCCGAACAGGTCCGTGACCTCCTGTCCGGCCCGCGCGTCCTCGTCGTGAAGGACGGGGACCGCGCCGCCACCGCCTTTGTGGGGGCCGCGGCCCACAGCGTGCCCGCCCTGACCGTGCGCGTCGCCGAGCCGGTCGGCGCCGGCGATGCCTTCGCCGCGGGATTCCTCAGCGGCCTGCTGCGGCAGCTGCCTGTGGACCGCGCCCTGCGGCTGGGCCATCTGACCGCGGCCTCGGCCCTGAGGGTCGCCGCCGACCACGGCCCGTTGCCGGACCCCGCCCTCGTCGCGGCGCTCCTGGACGCCGACGAGGAGACCTGGCGGGGCGCCGTGATCGACTGAGTCCCCCGGAGGGGACCGTCCGGGGTGCTTCGAGCGCGGGGCTCAGTGCCGGTTGTCGTTCTGATGTTCCGCAACCGCCGGCACTTCCTCGGCGGTGGATTCCTCTTCGTGGGTCAGGCGGTATGCCACGGCGAGTCCCCAGGGGACACCGAAGACGAGGACGAGGGCGAGGCCGAGAACGAGGGGTGCCGGGTGCGCGGCGCCGAGTGCCAGGCATACGACGGCCACGATGAGGCAGGTGCGGGCCAGCGGCCGGTAGAGCCCGCGTTCCTCACGCCAGACGCGCAGGGAGGCGGCGAGCACCATCGTCGCGCAGAGCACGACGGCCGCGCCGCCGCAGAGTACCCAGGCCGTGGCGGTGGGGGTCCGGCTGTCGTGGGCGTGCTCGACGAGGCCGACCATCGCGGCGCCCATGGCGGCCACCGCGGCCGTGAGCGGCATGTGAACCAGCATCCACTGCACGGTGCTCGCGCGGGTGGGCCGCGGCCGCCGGTGTCCGGCGAAGTCGAAGTACGTCCACCAGGCACCGAAGCCGATGACGACGGCGACGAGCCCGACGGCGAGGGTGAGCGCGTTGGTCGGCTCGTGGGCCAGTCCGTCGACGACGCCGGTCACGGTCTCGCCGAGCACGATGATGATGAACAGCCCGAACCGTTCGGTGAGCGCGTCGGTCACGCTGAGCGCGACAGCCTGGACCGGAGTGGCCGTACCGATCATGACCGCGAACCCCGCCAGGTAGGCGACGGCCAAAAGGCCCCACGTCAGCACGCGGACGTCCGCGGGCAGGGCGGCGCTCGCGGCCAGGACGACCGCGCAGGCTGCCGTCCCGGTCACGAACAGCCTGCTGGGGCGGCGGAATTCGGGGCTGTCACCGCGTGCGGCGAGCAGCCAGAGCACCGCCAGCACCGCGAACAGCACCCCCGCGGTCACGGCGAACGCGACTCCGCGTGCGCCGCCTGCCTCGGGGATGAACGCGCCCAGCGGGACGAGCACGAGGATCTGCAGCAGGAACATGCTCCGGCCGCGGGCATCCTCGCGCCCGTGCAGTTCGTGGTGGAGGGTGCCGTTGAACCAGGCGATCCACACCAGCGCGAACACCGCGGCGAACAGACCCAGACCGTGCCCGTCGAGGTCCCCGGCCAAGTGATGGGCGGCCTGGGCGACCAGCACGACCACGACCAGGTCGTAGAACAGTTCGAGCGGACCGACCACGCGCTCGCGCGGCTGCTCGCCATGCGCGCGCGGAGGCTGCCACAGCTGACGGCGCAGCCGGGTCCACTGCTCGTGTCGTGAGGTCATGTCGGCAGCGTAGAGCTCTAGCGGACGAGCGCTTCGGACACCGCCCAGAGCCGGGCGGCGTTCTCCGGGTCCAGGGCGTACGGTGCGACGCCGGCGACGGCACCGGCTCGCTCGGTGACCTGCTCGGACTGCGCACAGTCCTCGAAATAGCGGCCGGTGATGCCCTCCACCGTCGGTGAGGCCGCCAACAGCACCGAGGTCGCGGCGCCCTGCTCCACGGTCTTCTGCGGTGGCAGTGCGAGTTCGCCCGAGGCGATGAAGTCGGCCACCTGCTGCATGTCCATGTGCCGGGCCAGGGACGTGTCCGCGATGTTGCCCGGCATCAGCGCGTTGGCGGTGATGCCGTCGTCGGCCCACCGCTCGGCGGCACCGACGGCGAACAGGACGTTGGCGGTCTTCGACTGCCCGTAGGAGGTCCAGGGGTCGTACGGGCGGAAGCGGTAGTCCAGGTCGTCGAAGACGACCGGGGAGAAGAGGTGTCCGATCGAGGCGACCGAGACGATCCGTGCGCCGTCAGCCGCCGCGAGTGCCGGGTGGAGGCCGACGGCGAGGGCGAAGTGGCCCAGGTGGTTGACGGCGAACTGCGTTTCCCGGCCGTCAGGTGTGCGGATGAGTTCCGGCGGGGCCATCACTCCGGCGTTGTTGACCAGGATGTGCAACGGGCCGTGCCAGGCCGCCACGAACGCCGCGACCGTCGACCGGTCGGCCAGGTCGAGCCGCCCGACTGTCAACTGGCCCGACTTGGGCGGCAGTTCGGCTTCCAGCCGTGCCACCACGCGGGCACCCGCGTCGGTGTCCCGCACGGCCAGGGTGACGTCGGCGCCCGCCGCGGCGAGCGCCCGGGCCGTCTCCACCCCGATTCCGGAACTGGCCCCGGTCACCACGGCCCGGCGGCCGTGCAGGTCGACACCATCGATTACCTCGGCGGCGGTGGTACTTGCCCCGAACATGTGGGGCGTCTGAGGCACGGACATGAGGTGAGTCTCCTGATGTGAATGACTTGAGTTGCTTGAGTTGCTTGAGTTGCTTAGTGGCTTGAGAAGTGCGAGGGCCGCGGTGGGTGTGGCTCACTTGCCGATCGTGGTCGGCGCCTCGCCGACAGGGGCCCACGCGTGCGTGTCGCCCACCGACGTGACACGGCCGAACACGTTGTCCGTGAAGTGCCCGGCGGCGATCACGGTGTCCGGCCGCTGGAGCACCTGGTCGCGCACCGCTCGCGCCTGGTCCGGAGCGACGTCGGAGGAGAACACCAGATCGGGGTCGCCGACCTGAGCCGGGGAGTGAAGGACGTCTCCCACGATGTACGCCGATTCGGTGCTGCCACCCGACGGATCCCGCACGACGATCGCCAGGTGTCCGGGCGTGTGCCCGGGTGTGGCCTCGACGGTCACGCCGGGCGCGATGCTGTCGCCGCTCCCGACGAACTCGACGACGCCGTCGAGCGGCTTGAGCACTGCCTCGGCGTCCGGTCCGCCCATGGTCGCCGTCCTGGTCGACCAGTACTGCCACTCGTCCTCCGACATGAGATGGCGTGCCCGGGCGAAGGTGAGGCGCGTGGGTGAGTCCGTCGTGGGCGCGTTCGGGAGCGGCGCGACATCGCTGGTCCAGCCGACGTGATCGAGGTGCAGATGGGTGTACACCACCGTGTCGATGTCGTCGGCGGACAGTCCTTCCTCGGCGAGGTTCCGCAGAAGCGAACCGCCTTTGAGTTGAGCGACGCCGGGTACGTCCACGTCGATCTTCCCTACGGCCAGATCCACGAGAATCCTCTGGTCCCCTGCGCGTATCAGGAAGGAGCCGAACGAGAGGATGAGCTGCCCGTCTTCGAGGAACCCGGGGTGCGTCGTCCAGTCCACGCCCGGGAACAGGACGTCTGGATTGTGCGCGCCGAAACCGTCGGGGAGATAGGTGATCGTCGTTCCGCCGATGGTGATGCGGGACCGTACGGCCGGCTGGGGCATGGGGGGCCTTTCGAGACGTGGGGGCTTGGGAATTGCGTGGGGGAGGGGCGGGGGTCTTCTGGCCCCGCGATGGGATTTTGTGAGGCGCCGGGCGGCGCCTCAGCCGTTGAGCGTCCCCATCAGCTCGGGTGCGTAGCGGTCGCCGGTGACCACGCCGTGCGGGGCGACCGCCTCGATCGCGGCGATGTCGTCGGCGCTGAGAGTCACCTCGGTCGCGGCGACGTTCTCCTCCAGGTAGCGGCGGCGCTTGGTGCCGGGAATGGCGATCGCGCCCTGATGCTGGACCCAGGCGAGCGCCAGCTGGGAGGGTGTGACGTTCTTGTCGGCCGCGATGCGACGGACCTCGCGGACGACGTCCAGGTTGCGGTCGAAGTTCTCGCCCTGGAACCGGGGGTCGGTCCGGCGCCAGTCGTCCTCGGCGAAGTCGTCGGGGCTGGTGATCGCACCGGACAGGAAGCCGCGCCCCAGCGGGGAGTAGGCGACCAGGCCGATCCCGAGCTCCCGCAGGGTCTCGAAGACGCCGTTGTGCTCGATGCCGCGCTCGAAGAGGGAGTACTCGGTCTGGACGGCGGCGAGCGGGTGGACGGCGTGGGCACGCCGGATGGTCTGCGCGGAGGCCTCGCTCAGGCCGATGTGGCCGACCTTGCCCTCGGCGACCAGCTCGGCCAGCGCCCCGACGGTCTCCTCGATGGGCACGTTGGGGTCGATGCGGTGCAGGTAGTACAGGTCGACGTGGTCGGTGCCCAGGTGCCGCAGCGAGCGTTCGAGGGCCCGGCGGACGTACTCGGGCCGGCCGTTGAGGCCGAGCGCGCGGCCGTCGTCGGTGATCTCGACGCCGGTCTTGGTGGCGACCACGGCGACACCCCGGCGCCCCGCAAGCGCCTTGCCGAGAAGCTGCTCATTGATGAAGGGGCCGTAACTCTCGGCGGTGTCCAGCAGAGTGACACCGAGTTCCAGCGCGCGGTCGATGGTGGCCAGCGACTCGGCCTCGTCGGTGGCGCCGTAGAACGCGCTCATACCCATGCAGCCGAGGCCTTGGGCTCCGACGGTCAGGCCCTGGCTGCCCAGTGCGCGGTGTTCCATGAGGGTTCCTCTCCGTAACTAACTGGATAGATACATCACCGTAGGCCCGCAGGGTCGCCCGTGTCAATAACTAGATAGTTACTTGCTAGGGTGACGCGTATGCCACGGGACTCCAGCGCCACCAAGGCCCGGCTGCTCGACGCCGCCTTCGCCGAATTCGCCGCCTACGGCATCGCCGGTGCCCGAGTGGACCGCATCGCGGAAGCCGCGGGGGCGAACAAGCGACTGATCTATGCCTACTTCGGCAACAAGGAGCAGTTGTTCGACGAGGTGTTGCGACGGGCGATGACGGCGGGAGCGGAGTCGGTGCCGTTCGACGTCGAGGACCTGCCCGGATACGCGGGCGCGATCTTCGACCACCTTGTCGCCCGGCCGGACCTGATGCGCCTACGCCTATGGAAACTGCTGGAGCGCCCCTCCGCCACCGGACTCGAACCGGACGCCTTCGGGCGCAAAGCGACCGAAGTGGCCGATGCGCAGCAGCGTGGCGAGCTCGCCCCGGGGATGGAGCCCGCCGATCTCCTGATCATGGTTCTCGCAGCGGCCCAGGCGTGGTTCTGGGCCGCCGAGGACGTCGGTCCGGAGGAGGTCAGCCGGTCCTGGTCGCCGCAGCGGCTGGCCGCGCACCGCTCGGCAGTCGTCGAGGCCGCCCGCCGGATGAGCGAGCCGAAGGCCGCCGGCGAGTAGCGGCCTCAGGGGCACGCATGCCCGGCGTGCTCATGGGGCACGCACGCCCGGCGTACGGAGGGTCTGCCTCTCTCAAGACGGGAACGTGCCTCGCCCTCGGCCGTTTCCGCTGACCCGTGCTCATGCGAGCTGTGTACCAACGGCAGTCGCGGCCTCGCCGATCCCGCGGGGGCGGCCTGCGCCGGGAGATCAACGGCAC
The DNA here is from genome assembly GCF_042959425.1 of Streptomyces sp. NPDC007896. NCBI lineage: Bacteria > Bacillati > Actinomycetota > Actinomycetes > Kitasatosporales > Streptomycetaceae > Streptomyces > Streptomyces sp. NPDC007896. The sequence continues at coordinate 71,132 of NZ_JBIBKX010000025.1, forward strand.
CTCCGGCGATTCCCTGCTCCGTGAGCGAGGAAGGCACCGGCTCGGACGTCGGGCAGATCGCAGACCCGCCCCGGCCCAGTCGTCTCATCGTCTGTCCACCTCGGGCGGCGGGGCGATCTGCCGCTTGAGGATCTTGCCGGTCGGTCCCTTCGGCAGCGCGTCCGTGATCCATACCTTTCGCGGATACTTGTAGGCGGCGACCTGATGCTTGACGTATTCACGCAGTTCCTCGGCTGTCGTGCGGGCGCCCGGCTTGAGAACGACCGCCGCGCCGACCTCCTCACCAAGATCGGAGCTGGGGAGGCCGATGACCGCGGCGTCGGCGACCGCCGGATGCTCGTACAGCACATCTTCGACTTCGCGGGGGTACACGTTGTAGCCGCCCCGAATGATCACGTCCTTCGTCCGTCCGATGATCCAGAAGTACCCGTCCTGGTCGACCCGGCCGATGTCGCCGGTGTGCAACCAACCGTCCCGGATCGCGGCGGCGGTCTCCTCGGGGCGTTGCCAATACCGCTTCATCACGTTGTGCCCGCGGATCGCGATCTCGCCGCTTTCCCCGTGCGGCACCTCCGTGTTGTTGTCGACCACCCGCATCTCGACGCCCCGGATCGGGATGCCGACCGAACCGGGCTTGGGTCCGGCCTGCACGGTGTTGAACGAGGCGACAGGCGAGGTCTCCGACAGTCCGTAGCCTTCGAGCACGACGCAGTCGAACGCGGCCTGGAAGTCGTGCAGCACCTGGACCGGCATCGCCGCGCCGCCGGTGAGGGACAGGCGCAGCCGGGGGACGGGGTAGGCGTCCCGGTCGGGCTGCCGCACCAGCCTGCCGAACACCGTCGGCACCCCGGCGAAGACGGTCACCCCGTGCTCGCCGAGGATTCCCAGTGCCTTCCCGGCGTCGAAGCGCGGCAGCAGCGTGAGGCACGCGCCGGTGGCGACGGCGGCGTTGAGGGTGCAGGTCTGTCCGAACGCGTGGAAGAGTGGCAGCCCGCCGAAGATCACGTCGTCGGCGGTGAGCCGGAGCAGTTCGTTGGCCACGATGTCGCAGTTGCGGGTGAGGTTGCCGTGGGTCAGTTCGGCACCCTTCGGCTGACCGGTCGTTCCCGAGGTGTAGAGAATCACCGCGGTGTCGTCCTCGTGCCGGTCGGCCAGGTCCTCGACGGAGGGGGCGGACGCAAGCAGAGAGTCGAATGCGCCGGGACTGACGACGACCACCTCGGCCTCGGCCTGCTGCGCACCGGTTCGGGCCTCGTCGGCGAAGGTGCGCCAGGCGAACAGGAGCCGGGCGCCCGAGTCGTCGAGGTAGTAGGCGACCTCGCGGGACTTGAGCAGGGGGTTCATCGGGACGACGATGCCGCCGGACCGGAGTACGCCGTAGTACGCGAGGGCGAACTCGGGCACGTTGGGCAGCATGATCGCCACTCGGTCCCCGGGCTTCACGCCACGGTTGTGGAGCAGTCCGGCCATGCGGGCGCTGCCTTGGTCGAGCGTGCGATAGGACACGGCGGCGTCCTCGAGACGGAGCGCGGCGCGATCCGGATGAGTCCGGGCGCTGCTCACCACGTGGGATGCGAGGTTCATGCCAGCTCCTCTCCTCGACTTTCCGGGTCTTTCGGCTTTCTGGGTCTTTCGGCCGCGCAGCCCCAGCGGGATCGGGAGGGATGCCGCGTCGCTCTCGCCCTCGACAGGACGGGGCAGATCTTGTGCCGTCCAGACGACCTTGCCGTCCGCTGTCCGGCGGCAGCCCCACGGCGCGGCAAGGTCATCGCGATGGCGGAGCCGGGGCTGCAGTCAGCGGCCTTGCCAGTGTGGTGAGCGCCTTTCCGCGAAGGCGTGGGCGCCTTCCTGCGCGTCGTGGGACGCCATCACCGGTGCGACGATGCGGTCCTGCTCGACGAAGGCTTCCTGGTCGCTGAACACCCGTCGTTCGTTGACGACGCGTTTGACGGCTGCTACGGCCAGGGGAGCGTTGTGCGCGATGCTGGTGGCCAGTTCCAGGGCCCGTTGCAGAGCCTGGCCCGGTTCGGTGAGGTGGTTGACCAGGCCCAACCGCTCGGCGCGCTCGGCGGGCAGAGGCTCGCCGGTCAGCAGAAGCTCCAGGGCGATGTTGCGCGGGATGCGCTCGGGCAGGCGCACCATGCCCCCTTCGGGCGGCACGATGCCGTAGTGGACCTCGGTCTGCCCGAACGTGGCGTTCCGTGCGGCCACGATCATGTCGCAGGCGAGCGCCATCTCGGTCCCGCCGCCCAGCGCGTAGCCCTCGACGGCGGCGATGAGCGGGGTCCTGATCCGGGCGCGGGTGATGCCGGCGAAGCCCCGTCCTTCGACGATGGGCTTGTCTCCGGCCGCGAAGGCCTTGAGGTCCATGCCGGCGCTGAAGACGCCGCCGGCACCGGTGAGGATGCCGACCAGGAGGTCGTCGCGGGACTCCAGATGGTCGACGGCAGCCGCCAGGGCTCTGGCGGTGGCCCCGTTGATGGCGTTGCGGGCCTGCGGCCGGTCGATCGTGATCACGAAGATGCCGTCGGTTTCCTCAGTTCGTACGGTCGGCGTGTCATTGGCCGTAGTCATGATGATGTTTCCCTTCTTCCGTCGCGCTGCTGAGCTGCTGCTGAGCGTCTGCTGAGCTGTGGCTTCAGACGACGGCGGCCTTGCGCAGCTCCTCGATTCCGGCGGCGTCGAAGCCGAGGTCGTGGAGTACGGACTCGGTGTGTTCGCCCAGATCGGGGGCAGGGCCCGGACGGACCTTCTGTTCCTGGTCCAGTTGGACGGGACTGTCGATGGTCAGGTGCGGGTTGTCGCTGCCGTCGTCGATCGGCACGAACACCCGGTTGGCGAGGAGTTGGGGGTCCTGGGCGCACTCTTCGAGCGTCTGGACGACTCCGTACGTGAGGCCCGCGGCGTCGAGCACCTCGCGCCACTCGGCCAGGGAGCGAGTCGCGAATGTCTTGTCCAGCACGGCGACGATCTCGGCGGCGTGGGCGCGGCGGCTCGGGGTGTCGGCGTAGTGCGGGTTCTCCACTGCCTCGGGATGACCGATGGCCTTGAGGAAGAGCGGGACCTGCTTGTTCTCGTTGGCGAAGCCGAGGACGATCCAGCGGTCGTCCGCCGTGCGGTACATGTTCACGAGTGCGTTGGGCGGGTCGGACCGGTCGATGGGGCGGGGGGGCTTCGCCCCGACCAGTACGGCCTGCAGCCACATGCTCGCCGCCCAGGCTCCTTCGGCGAGCAGCGAGGCCGTCACCCGTGCCCCCTGACCGGTCTTCTCCCGCCGGTACAGCGCGGTCATGATCCCGGCGAACAGGGTGATCGCCGTGCAGTGATCGCCCGATCCGAACGCGTTCGTGGCCGGCGGCACGTCCCTTTGGCGTGTGAGGTCCATCAGGCCGCTGCGCGCCCAGTACGCCGTCACGTCGAAGCCGGGCAGATGCGCATCCGGGCCTTCCTCGCCGAAGCCGGTGACATCGGCGTAGATGAGCCGGGGATTGAGCGGGGCAAGAGCGTCGTAGTCCAGGCCCAGCTTCTCGCGCGTATGCGGCGGGAAGTTGGTGATCAGCACATCGGCCCACCGCACCAGACTCTCGAGCACGGGCCGGGCGCCGGGCGACTTGAGGTTGAGCGCGATGCTGCGCTTGTTGCGGTTGTCCAGCTGCCAGGGGTAGTTGACCCCCTCGACCTGGGGGTTGGGAGGGATGCGGCTGAGCGAACGGTATGCGTCGCCCACGTGAGGTGGTTCCACCTTGACGACGTCGGCGCCGAAGTCACCGAGGACGGTGGCCGCGGCGGGCCCGGCGATGAAGCTCGCGAGATCGACGACGTGCAGTCCCTCCAGGAGGGGCGTGTTGCTCATGACTACTCCTTGTCCTCGGTGGGGTCGCGCGCGGCGCCCGGGGCTGACCCGCTGTCACGGGGCGCCGCGATGCACGCCGGGGTCAGTGGCTCGGCGCCACGGGCACGAAGGCGTTGTAGCCGGTGATGTCGCGGCCGACGATCAGGGCCTGGACGGTGTCGGTGCCCTCATACGTGTCGATCGCCTCGATGTCGCACAGGTGCCGGGCGACGTGGTAGTCGAGAAGGATGCCGTTGCCGCCGAGCATGTCGCGGGCGTCGGCGAGGATGGCCCGGGCCCGTTCGGTGTAGTGCATCTTGGCCAGCGCGACCCGGGGCATCGAGTATTCGCCCTCGTCCAGGAGTTGGCTGAGCCGGAACTGCATGCACAGCATGTCGGTGATGTCCGCCAGCATCCGGGAGAGCCGGTACTGGATGAGCTGGAAGGCGGCCAGCGGCATCCCGAACTGCTTGCGCTGCTTGGCGTAGGCCAGAGCCGTCTCGTAGCCCGCGATGGCGGCGCCGATCGACTCCCAGGCGACGCAGAAGCGCGAGGCCAGCAGGACCTTCTCGGTGTCGCGGAAGGTGTTCACGTTCGCCAGCCGGTTCTCGGCGGGCACCCGGACGTCGGAGAGGGAGATCTGTGCGTTCTGGACACAGCGCAGAGCCGTCTTGCCCTTGATGACCTGGGCGTCGAACCCGGGTGTGCCCTTCTCGACCACGTAGCCGCCCACATGCCCGTCGTCGCCACGGGCCCAGATGATCACGTAGTCGGCGAAGCTCGTGTTGCCGATCCACCTCTTGTAGCCGTTGAGGACGTAGGAATCACCGTCCCGGCGCGCGGTCGCCTCCAGCTTGACCACGTCCGTGCCGTGCGCGGGCTCGGTCAGGCCGAAGGCTCCGATCTTCTCCAGGCGCGCCATGGGCGGCAGGAAGCGCTGCTTCTGCTCCTCGGAGCCGAGCAGTCCGATCGACGTCATGGCCAGGGCCGAGTGGACCCCCATGAACGTCGAGATGCTCAGATCGCCCCGGGCCAGTTCGAGGATCACCAGGCCGGCCGTCTGGTTGCTCATCCCGGGGCAGCCGTGGCCGGCGATCTGAAAGCCCGCGATGTCCAGCTGCGCCAGTTTGGGCACCAGCTCGAAGGGGAACTCGGCCCGCTCCCAATACGGGTTGATGATCGGAGTGACCTCCTGGTCCATGAACGCGCGGACCTTCTTCCGCAGGGCCCGTTGCTCGTCGGTGAGCAGGTTGTCCAGCAGGTAGTAGTCGGAGTGCTCCGGTCCGCCCAGTACCGGCGGCTCCACCCCGGACCGTTCTCCGTTGCCGCTCGGGGAAGCGCCGGGCGGCACGGCCTGGCCCGGGTCGACCGCTGAACTCTGTGTCGCCTTCATGTTCTGCTCCTTCAGATCGGGGATCCGATGGCGTCAGTACGTACGACGCTAGGAGGAAGCAGAGGTGTAGCCACTGGGCGCGGAGTACCACATTTCTTGACAATTTGGTGTTCTTGTACCGACTAGTCAGACGTTCCCTGGCCGTCAGCCTCGCAGCACGGCTCGGTGAGGGCCGCGGCGCCGTCGTGCCGCACGCGTGAGAACAACAGCTCGAGGCGGATAGGCCGGAGTCTGCAACGGCGTATCCGCGCCAAGGTCGACGCGAGGAGACTGGTCCCTCGTCAATCCGGGCAGGGGTCGCGAGGGCCTGTCCGGCTGCCGTGTGAACGCTCGGCGAGCCGGGCGACAAGCAGGAGGCCGCGTCCGTCCTCGTCCGTGGTGGACGCTTGACGCGGATGGGCGGGATGCGGAGCTCGAGTCGAACGCTTCACACGTAAGGGTGTGGTCACAAAGCAGCCGAAGGTGGATGGGGTCAGTGGTACAGCGGATGGCGTTGTTGACCAGCTCGCTGAGGATGAACTCGGTCGTGAGGGCAAGGTCGTCCAGGCCCGAATGCGCAAGCCGGTGCGTGACCGCGGTGCGCAGGTCCGCCACCGCTGCCGGCCCTGCGGGCACATCCCAGTCCGCGACCTGATCAGGTGACATGCCGCGGGTACGGGCGACCAGCAGCGCGACGGCGCCACGGGGGCGGACTGGGGGCAGTGCGTCGAGCACGGCCGCGCAGGTCTCCTCCGGGCCCACGGCGTCGGTTCGGGCGGCAGCTCGGCTCAGGGCCCCGCGCGGCAGCGCGAAACCGGCATCGGCGCCCGTTACTCGACGTTCCATCAGACCGTGGCCGTACAGCACCAGTTGGCTGTCCTCGGCCACCTCCCACTCCGCAGTGGCGAAGGGCCCGCTACCCAGGCCGAGGGGTGGCCCGGCGGGCGCATCGGGGAAGTCCACCTGGCCATCGGGGCTTATGACGGCGGGCGGCCGATGCCCGGCCCGGCCACCACGCAGTGCCGGGAGACCGGGTCGTAGATCGCATACAGGCAGGTGAGCAGGGGGATCGCGGCCCGGGTATGTGGGCCGGAGCCCGCAATGCGGCCGATGGTCAAACCCACGCGATTCTCAGGCAGCGCGATGATGTCGATCCAGTCGCCTGTGGCCTGTGATCGTGCGGGCCGGTAGCGGACTGCAATGTCGACAGCGTGCTGGGCGGGCGGGCCTCGGGGCACGTCGGGAACCTCAAGGGGTGACAGCTCTGGGGTGTCCACGGACGAAGTCGCGTTCATCTTTCGCTCCTTGTGGGTGCGTGCGATCGGATCGCATCCGTGAACACGACGCTAAGGGTGCGGGGCACGACAGCCATTGGGCGCGGAACACGAGCTCGCGGTTGAAGCTCGTACCAGCCTCTCTGATTCGCTTCGAGCGGTTGAGTCGCGGTGCGGTCCCCCATGCGTAGCCGTCCAGGTCGACCCCGCGGGTCGGCCCGGCGGCTATCGGTCGATGAAGCCGCGGCAGAGGCCACCTTGTGGCACAGATATTTGCTTTAGGGTGGATGAGTGTTACGATCGAGCTAAAGCACATGCCCGTGCCTTAAGGGTCGATGTGGCGCCGCACGAGATGCCGCCGATCGCCTCCCCCGGGATCTTCCTGTCCCGCCCTTGCGTCAGGAGCCAAATATGAGTTCGACACAGTCCTTGCTTCTGCCCTATCGGATGCGCGACGTCTCTCTGACGAACCGCCTGGTCATGGCCCCGTTGACGCGGAGTCGTGCACGCAATCGCGACCTCCTGCCCACTGATCTGCATGCCGAGTACTACGCTCAGCGGGCGTCAGCTGGTCTGATCATCTCCGAGGGTGTGTGGATCAGCCGCGACGCGGTCGGATGGCATGACGTTCCGGGGCTGTTCACCGATGAGCAGGTCGCCCAGTGGAAGCAGGTGACAGACGCGGTCCACCTCGCAGGTGGGGTCATCTTCGCTCAGCTGTGGCACACCGGGTCCGCCTCTCACCCCGACTTCTTCGACGGCCGCCCGCCTCTTGCGCCCTCGGCCGTCAACCCGGGGCTGCTGGCCCCGACGTCGACTGGCCGCAAGCCCACCGTGGAGCCCCGGGCGATGTCGGCTCACGACCTCCGTCGGACGGTCGCCGACTATGCGACGGCGGCTCGCAACGCCATGGCGGCGGGATTCGACGGTGTGCAGCTGCAGGCAGGCTTCAACTACCTGATCAGCCAGTTCCTGAATCCCCGCACCAATGTGCGCACGGACCGCTACGGCGGCTCGATCGAGAACCGCGCTCGCTTCCTCTTCGAGATCATCGAGGCCGTCGGCGAGTTCGTCGACCTTCGGCGCGTCGGTGTGAAAGCCGGACCTGCCTGGTCCGAGACGGGAGAATTCGTCTCCGGGGTCGAGGCGCTGGCTGAGAGCGAGTACGTGCTCGGACGGCTCAACGACTATGAACTGTCACATCTCCTGCTCATGGGGATGATGGTCGACCCCACCGGAGGACCGTTGGAGGAGCTGGCCGGCGACGGCATGTTCCGGCACTTCCGGAAGATCTATCAAGGCACCATCATGGCGAACGTCGGGTTCGACCAGCACCGAGGGAACGCGATTCTGGACGACGGCCTGGCGGATCTGGTCGCGTACGGGCAGCCGTTCATCGCCAACCCGGATCTGCCGGCCCGGATCGCCTCTCATGCGCCGCTCGCCGAACCGAAGAGGGACCTCTTCTACGGTCCGGATGCCGCCGGCTACACCGATTACCCGCTGCTGGAGGGGTGAAGCAGGGCGGAACCATGGCCAGGCCGGGCGGCCTCGGATGCGAGCGACTCGGCCTGACCGGCAAGGCGACTGAGAGGGCGCGTGACGCAAAGGAGACTTAATGCAAAGTCTTGTGCGTTATAGTGGAGGGCATGGTTGCAGAATCGTCTCCGCGGCGGCGCACCGGCGGCCGCAGTGCCCTGGTGCTGGCGTCCATCAGGAAGGCCGTCGAGGAACTGATTGCCGAACGGGGCAGTGACGCCGTCACCATCCCGATGGTCGCCGAGCGTGCGGGAGTGAATCACTCGAGTATCTACCGCCGGTGGGGCGACGCGCGGACCATGATCAACGACCTGGCGACCTACCGGCTCGACCCGGACCGCGGTCTTCCCGACACCGGAGACCTGCGTGCCGATCTGACCACATGGGCACAGGAGCTGATCAGTCACTACAGCATCTCGGTGAACGCCTCCCTCTTGCGCGGTGGGGCCGCCGCGGCCGGTGAGAACGAGTCGGATTGCCTGCGGGACCGGCGGGCAGAAGCAGTCGGTTTCGCCGCACGGCCCGGCAGCACCTTCAGCGGCGACCAGGTCATCGACCTGCTGGTGGCGCCCATCATCTACAGGGCCATCTTCCTGCCCTGGACGCTGCCCGAGGTGGACGCGCGCGCGTACGTCGACGAACTCTGCGACCGCTCCGCTTGATTCAGATCATGATTCAGATCAAGTGAGGCTGTGGGGCCGTACCGCAGGGAAACCCGCCGACCCAGGCTGACACGGGGTGCGCCGGGAGTTGCCGCCGCGCGCACCCGTAGTGGGTCTCAGCGCTCCTCGGGGAAGTCGTCGCCGTAGGTCTGACCTCCAATGTAGGTCTGACGGTCTGCACGATCTCCTCGTTGGTGTAGGCGTGCCCGCCGATTCCCCAGCCGCCTGGAACCGCCTCGGTCAGGGCCACCCAGGTGCGCCCCGCGAGGGAGGCGTCTCCGGCTGCCTCGGCGATGAGGGCGGAAATCTCCTTCACAAGTCCGAGCTGCTGCTCGCGGTCGAGGGCGCCCGCGTGATCGTCTCGGCGAGCTCCTTGGCCAGGGCGTGTTTGTTGCCGGTCACCTCTCGCCGCTGGAAGTCCCCGACGAGGTCGCCTCGCACATCACCGCCTTCGTCACCGAACTCCGGGTCGCTCAATCGGGCAACCCCTCAGAACCGAGCTGTCCCATGAACGCGGAACCGGGAGATCTGTCGTGAACAGTTCGCCACCGACGGCGCGGTCGGCCGTCAATGCCACCTTCGAGGACCCAGCCGAAGCAACCCATGTGATCGTCCTGCCGGGAGGGGGCTGTGCCACTCATGCCCCGAACGAAGCGGAGCCGATCGTCGACTGGCTCAACGGGCTGGGTGTGGAATCGAGTGTCTTCCGGTACCCACTGCACGCGCGGCATCCCGCGCCGCTCGAGGCCCTGCGGACGGATATCCGCAGGCTTCGGCACCACGGGGCCGAACACGTCGGAGTGATCGGCTTCTCAGCGGGCGGACACCTCGCGGGCCTCGCCGCGCTCGCCCCGGATGCCGCCAAGGACGCATCCGTACAGTTCGCGGTCCTCGGCCATGCGATCACGTCGATGGAGACCGAGACCTACCGGCCTTCACGGATGATCCTGCTCGGTGAGGACGCCTCGCCGGACCTGCGCCGCGCAACCTCACTGGACGCGCTGGTGACTCCGTCGTCGCCTCCGTTCTTCCTCTGGCACACCGCCGAGGACAGCTACGTTCCGCCGGAACACACCTACCGTCTTGGCGCGGTCCAGTGCGCCGGCAAGCACGCACTCGAAGCCATCGCCGCGACCCTGCGCGACGAGCTCGCGCCCACCGGAATCACCGTCCAGACCATCAACCCCGGCCCCTACGACACCGGCTTCAACGATCGCATGGCCGATTCGACCTACCGCTGGCACGACGACGCGGTCGACTTCTCCTCCGAAGACGACATCGAGGCCGACTTCGCCCAGATCACAGCGGGTCAGTTCGACCCGCAGGACATGCCCGGAAGGTCTGACCGGCGCGAACGCGGTGGCCCCGGCGGGATCGCGCAACCGGTTCCGCCACAGGCGCGATGCGCCCGCCCCTGGGAGCCAACGACCGGATGGGAGAGTCGGCTCGGCCCGAGTGGAGGCCGACCGCACAACCCCCCGACCCGCCGGTGGTGAGCCGAACTGGGTGACGCGCACGAGCTCTTGGGTGCGAGGTTCGTCTACGGATGGACGTGCGGTGATCAGGTGAGACCGAGCTGCCGCAGCATGCCGAGCTCATCGCTGCTACCCCAGCGCTCGACCATCTTCCCGTCGGCGAACCGGCTGATCTGCATGCCCCGGTAACTCACCGTCTTTCCGGTCGCACTGTGCCCCATCAGTTCACCGAGATGTGTGCCCGTGATGGTGTATGCGAACGCGATTTCGTCGTCGGTGGCCATGACGTGCTCGACCTCGATGTGCAGATCGGGGAAGGCCCGCCTCATCGTGGCGAACATTTCCTCATAACCTTCCGGTCCCGGAACCTGTCCTGGGGCCGGGTCGTGGTCCACAGAGTCGGGCGCCACGTATTCCTCGAGCTCGCCGAGGTGGTCAGTGTTCACCGCTGATCCGAAGCCCTCCAGGACGGCGGCGTTGCTGCTGCGCGACATGACGCGCTCCTTGACGTTGCAGCCCTGGGCGTACACATCGAGGATGTGCAGTCGCCCCTTCCTCCCCTCCACGATAGGTCTGGCGACCTGAGGCGGCCTGCCGACGCCGGGGAGGGCGGCCAGGGGGTCGGCGGATGCGCTCTTCACTTGAGGCCGCTGAGCATGACGCCGCGGATGTAGTACTTCTGCAGCAGCAGGAAGAGGATCAGGACCGGCAGGATGCTCAGGACGAGGCCGGCCATGACGATGGGCATCGTGCGGGTCGGGTCGACGTAGTCCTGCAGGAGTTGGATGCCGACGGGCAGGGTCATCACGTCCGGGTTGGCGGTCGAGACGAGCAGCGCCCAGATGTACTCGTTCCAGGCGTCGACGAAGGTCAGCAGTCCGAGCGTTACCATGACCGGCTTGGTCTGCGGCACCACGATCCGCCACCACACGGCGAACTCGCCGGCGCCGTCGATGCGCGCGGCCTCGAGGACCTCGTCCGGGATCGAGACCATGAACTGGCGCATCAGGAAGATCCCGAATCCGTTGACGAGGAACGGCATGGCGAGCGCCGTGATGCTGACGGTCAGGCCCGCGCCGCCGCGCCCGAACAGGTCGTTGCCGCCCGCCAGCGGCCAGTGCACCAGGATCAGGAAGTGCGGGATGAAGAAGAGGAACGGGGGGAACATCATGGTCGACAGCACAAGGCGGAAGATGAAGTGCCGTCCGGGGAAGCGGAGTTTGGCGAGCGCGTAGCCGGCGAGCGACGACGTGAGCAGCACCGATCCGGTGATCACGGCGGTGGCGATCACGCTGTTGCGGAAGAGCACCGGCAGGTTGAGCTGGTCGATCGCCGCCCGGTAGTTGGACAGGTCGAAGGCCTCGGGAAGGAACCGGTACGGCAGCGTGCCGGACTCGCCGGGCCCTTTGAAGGACGTCATCACCATGTCGAGGAACGGCACCACCGTGAGTACGGCGCCGGTCACGACCACCAGATACGAGAACCACGGGAAACGGCGGCGGATCATGCGTCCTCCCCCTTGCGCCGGAAGATCCACAACTGCACCAGGGTGACCACGAGGACCACCACGAACAGCACGAAGGCGGCGGCGCTCGCGGTGCCCCAGCCGCCGTACGAGAAGGCCTGCCGGTACATCTCCAGCGCGGCCACATTGGTCGCGTCACCCGGGCCGCCCTTGGTCATCACGATGATCAGCGCGAACGACTGCAGGCCGGTGATGAACTGGGTGATGCACACGAACAGCAGGGACGGCCGCAGCAGCGGCAGTGTGATCTTCCAGAAGACGGTGACGGGGCCGGCCCCGTCGAGCGCGGCGGCCTCGTAGTACGACTCGGGAATGGACTTCAGCCCGGCGGTCAGGATGAGGATCGCCGTGCCGACCGAGGCCCAGGCCTGTACGACCACGACCGAGGGCAACGCGGTGTCCGGGTCCTGGAGGAACGTCACCGAGCCGAGCCCGAGGGTGTTGAGGACGCCGTTGACGAGGCCGCCCGGCTCGTACATGTACTTCCATACGTTGCCGATGGCGACGACGGTCGTGACGATCGGCAGGAAGTACAGGGTGCGCCACAGCCCCTGGAACCGCAGCTTGTCGATGCAGGTGGCGACGAGCACGGAGCCGGCGAGCGCGAGGGCCACGGTGCCCAGGGCGAACAGCAGCGTATTGGTGAGGATCGGCGCCAGGAACGTCGATCCGTCCACGAAGAGGCCGGTGAAGTTGTCCAGCCCGACCGGATCGATGTCGCCGAGGTCGAACCCGGCCCAGCGAGACATGGACAGCAGCAGCGCGAAGCCGAGCGGCAGGATCAGAAAGACCGCGAAGAACAGCAACGTCGGCGCCAGGAAGAGATAGGCGACGAGGGCCTGGCGGCGCCGGGGCCGGGTCCGGCGGCGGCCGTCGATGGCGGACCCGGTGGACCCGGCGTCCCGCGGGCTGTGCACCCGCTCGGTCGTCTCCGGTGCCAAGGCGTTCACCATGACCGCGACACCTCCTGATCGACCTGACGGCGGATGGTGCGCAGTGACTCGTCGACCGACTGCTGACCCGTCCACAACGCCTCGATGTTCTTGCGCAGCAGCGACTTGGCCTGCTGCGCGCCCGGCACGTTCGGCTCCGGCACCGCGTACGCCAGCGCGTCCAGGAACGGGCGCAGGTTCGGATCGCCGCCCTCGCTCAGGAGTGTCCGCATGTCGTCGGCGCGGCCGCTCAGGGAGCCGACCGACACCTGCAGGGAGCTCATCCGGGTCGCCGTCGCACCCTTCTTGGCGCTCTTCACGCGCACCTTCTCGGTGTTGAGCCAGCGCAGGAACTCCCAGGCCTCGCGCGGGTACTTACTGGTCGCGTTGACCCCCAGCATGAAGCCGGTGGAGAGCGTGGCGAGCTTGTCGTCCGCCTCAGGGACGGGCAGCGGCGCGACGCCGACGTCGTGGTAGTCATGGCCCATCTGGGTCTTGAGGCTTCCGGTCCACCAGCCGGCGCTGACCACCATGGCCACCTGCCCGGACTGGAACGCCTTGTAGACGTTGACGCCGGGGGCGCTCGCACCTTTGACGACGAGGCGGTGCTCCAGATCGAACACGGCCCGGCCGGCCGGCGAGTCGATGGCGGTGCTTCTGCCGTCAGCGGAGACGAACGTTCCGCCGGCGGCGTTGAGCAGGGCGAGCGTCTGGCCGACGGTGGTGGAGTCGTCGTAGGTCGACAGCCCGAACCCCTGGACCAGCGTGTTGCCGTACCGGTCCCGCTTGGCGGTCCGGTAGGCCGCCTCCTCCAGCTCCCGCCAGGTGCGCGGAGGGCCCTCGATACCGGCCTCGCGCAGCAGCCGCTTGTTGTAGTAAAGGGCGTACGTCTGCACCTCGGTGGGGTAGCCATAGACCTTGCCCCCCACCGACGACGCGCCGACCGTGGCCTCGCCGTAGCCGCGCCTGATCTCCTCGGCGTGCTCGGACGGAGCGGGCCGCAGGACGCCGGCCTGGACGAGCTGACCGTTCCACAGGCAGTACGGGTGGAGGATGTCGGCGCCCTGGCCCGCGGCCTGCCGGACCATGAACGTGGTCAGCAGGTCCGTGAACTCGACGGCCTTCGTCCGCACCTTGACCCGGTCATGAGTGGCGTTCCACTCGTCGACCGGGCCCTGCAGTGCCTCCTTGAGCTCCCCGCTCGCGTAGTGGGAGAGCAGGGTGAGGACGATCGGATCCCCGGGCTGCCCGGTGCCCTGGTACGGCGCGGCGCATCCGGACGCGAGCAGCGCCGAGGAGAGCGCGAGCGCGAAGTGACGGCGGCTCAGGCCGCCGGTGCGGTGTGACGGCGTCATCGGGCGGCCTCACGGCGCAGCACGCGAAACACCCGGGTCGTGGTGAAACCGCTCTTGCGGTACAGGTGGCCCGCCGGGGACTGCTCGCCGGTCCACAGGAACCACGCGGAGTGCGCACGGCGCGCCCGCATCCGCTCCAGGACGAGGTGGAGCAGGACCTTGCCGAGTCCGGTGCCGCGCATCTCCTCCAGCACGCCGAACGGCCCGAACCGCTCGTCCACCGAATCGAACGTGCCGTGCATCGCCCAGCCGACCAGGCGGCCCGAGGGGTCCCGGGCGACGACGATCCGGTCGTGCGGCGTGCCCGCGGCCAGGCACTGCCGGATCGTGCACGCCCAGTCCGGGCCGAAGTGGTTCCCGGCGAGCGCGAACAGGTCCACCAGGTCGTCGTCGCACGGGGTGGCGAAGCGGTAGCCCTGCGCCGTCAGTTCGTCCAAGCGGCACGCGACATCCTCCGGGATGCGATAGCCGACCAGGCCGCGGTCCATCGCCGCCGCCTCGTACAGAGTGCGAAAGCCCAGGGACTCAAGCAGTCCGGCCGCTTCCGGGTATGCCTCGGCGTCCAGGCCGGGGAGGACGTAGTTCGGCGTGTACGAGGAGAAGTCCACCCGGGTGCGGCCGTGGCTGTGCAGCCAGTCGAGGGCCTCGGTCAGCAGCCGGCGGCCGAGGCCGCGCCCACGGACGGCCGGGTCGACGAAGAAGAACGGGATCCAGCCCTGCTCCGGCTCCAGGTCGGTCCCGGTCATCGGCGTCAGACGGCGCACCGCGTAGGCCGCGCCGACGACACGGTCGCCGTCGACGGCGACCCGAAGCCCCTCCGGATCGAAGTTGGCGTCGAGCAGCACCAGCGTGCGGAAGCGGTCCGGAGTGATGGCGTCGGCCGGCGCACTTCGGCGCCACGCCTCCACCAACCGCGGGCCGTCGCCGGCGCGAAAGCCACGAACCTCGACCCGGGATGTCGTTGTGCGATCGGTCATCGACGGGGTTGTCGTCATCAATGGGGTTGTCCTTCCATACGCAGCTCGCGGGCGGCGTCGAACGTCGCCCGCGGCATCGGCGACGGGCAACGCGTCGCGGCGGCGGACCAGGAGGTCTCAGGAGTAGAGCAGTACGTCGTCGCCGGCCCACCGGCCGGGCGGCGCCGGCGGATCGCACAGCGGCAGCGGATCGTCGCCCGCGTCTACGGCGCGCCGCAACCGGTCGGACCCCCACAGCAGGTCGATGAAGTGACGGTGGCCGGTCCCCTCCACGTCGCCGTCCGCGGTGCGCCAGTCGAAGTCGTCCGGGTACAGCCGCCGCAGCGTGGCGAGCATCGCGACGGCGGTACGTACGGGCGCGAACACCTTGCGATCGGTGATGTGGAGCTGGACCCCGCGCAGCGGCCGTCCGGCGTGTTTGTGGAAGGTCGGTACGTACCGCAGATCACGGAAGTGCACTCCAGGCAGGGCGAGCTCGGCGAGCGAGGGTGCGAACCGCGCGTCGATGTACGGGGCCCCGACGATCTCGAAGGGCTGCGTGGTACCACGGCCCTCCGAGAGGTTCGTCCCCTCGAACAGGCAGGTGCCGGGGTAGAGCGTGGCAGTGGCCGGCGTCGGGATGTTCGGCGAGGGCGCGACCCACGGCAGGCCGGTGGCCTCCGCGTCCATGGCGCGCTGCCAGCCGGCAGCCTCGATCACCGTCAAGTCAGCGGCGCTGCTCGCCAATTGGGGCACGGACGAGTTGTTGAGATGCCGGGCGAGTTCGCCGCAGGTGAGGCCGTGGCGGACGGGTACCGCGGCGCGCCCGACGAAGCTGGCCCACGCCGGGTCGAGCAGAGGGCCCTCGCTGACGAGTCCACCGAGGGGATTCGGCCGGTCGGCGACCACGAACCGTACGCCTGTACGGGCCGCCGAGACCATCAGGTCAAACATGGTCCACACGTAGGTGTAGAACCTGGCCCCGATGTCCTGCAGGTCGTACACGAGGGCGTCGACGCCGCTGTCGACCAGCAGTTTGTCGAGGCGCTCGCCGCTGCACCGGTATGTGTCGTGGACCGGCAGGCCGGTGGTGGGGTCCGCCTGGGCGGCCTCGCTCTCGCCGGCCTGACCGGTCCCGTGCAGCCCGTGCTCGGGACCGAACAGGGCGATCAGCCGCGCGCCGGCGTCGAGCAGCGCGGGCGCGGCGGGGCGCAGGTCGGGGAGGACGCCGGTGTGGTTGGTCACCAGCCCGAGGCGGCCGGGCCCGGCAAGTCCGGGCGACGCGTGCAGTCGGGCGATCCCGGTCGACACCGCGACGCGGTCGTCCCTGCTCACCCTTTGGCCCGTCTGGCGGTGACATCTCGGGGCAGTCGTCGGAAATATACTTGCATGTCCCGGAATATTGCCATGATTTGCCACCGGTTCGCGTCAAGGGCGGCCGCGGGATCCCTTGCGGCGGCCGGGGCAGTGCGGCGGTGCGAGGAGCGCCGGAGCGCCTCGGAGGGGAAGCTGTGAGTGGTGCCCCTCCTCGGGCCCGAACCGCGGGCCGCACGTGGAGCCGGACGCGCCCTGCGCTCCCTGAATCTGGTGCAGGCAAGAGATGCGTGAAGCGTGACGGAGCGTCACTTACCTGACGCCGTCACGCGTTCGCCGGCCTCGCCGAACGGCCCCGTAGCTGGACCGCGAGCCGATCAACGGCGTTGGCCGAGGCCGGGAGGTCGCCTTGCGGCTCACGGGTGGATGGCCTGGTCATTCTGCGCACAGTTCGGCGAAGCGCTGCGCGTTGATGTTGCCGCCAGAGATGATCAGGCCGACCCGGGGCGGGAGCTGGTCGATGTGGCCGGCGATCAGGGCGGCAAGTGCGGTGGCGCCGCTGGGCTCGATGACGATCTTCAGGCGTTCGAAGGCCAGCCGCATGGCGTCACGGATCTGATCGTCGGTGACCAGGGCGATTTCGTCGACGAGTCGCTGGTTGATGGAGAAGGTCAGCTCGCCGGGAATCTCGATCGCCTGACCGTCGGCGATTGTTCGCGGCACGGGGATGGAGACGCGCTTGCCCGCCTCCAGGGACCGCTTGGTGTCGTCTCCGGCCACCGGCTCGACTCCGATCACCCGGATCCCGCCGTGGAGACCTTTGGCAGCGGTGGCACTGCCGGCGATCAGGCCACCACCGCCGACCGGGACCACCAGCGCGCCGAGTTCACCGGACTCCTCGATCAGTTCCAGCGTCGCGGTACCCTGCCCGGCGATGACGTGCGGGTGATCGTAAGGCGGGATGAGCGCCATGCCGTGTTCGGCGGCCAGGGCCTGGCCGATGGCGTCCCGGTCACCGGTGTAGCGGTCATAGGTGACGATCTGCGCGCCGTAGCCGGCGGTGGCGTCCACCTTGGACTGCGGGGCGTCCTCCGGCATGAGGATCACTGCCCTGGTGCCCAGTTCCCGCGCGGCGAGGGCGACGGCCTGGGCGTGGTTGCCCGACGAGTAGGAAGCGATGCCCTTGGCCAGCTGCTCCGGTGACAGTCGGGAGGCGGCGTTGTAGGCGCCGCGGAACTTGAACGCGCCGATGCGCTGGAAGTTCTCGCACTTGAGGTGGACCTCCGCGCCGACGAGTTCGTCCAGGGTGCGGGAGCGCAGTACGGGGGTGCGGTGCGCGACGCCTTTGATCTGCGCGGCGGCGTCGCGGACGTCATCCAGGGCTACTGGCGGGGTGTTGGTCATGCCTGTGCTCCATCCGGGGTGGTGTTGGCGGGCTGCATGCCGTCCGTGACGGACGCGGTGGACCTGGCTCTCAAGTCGGCGAGGTAGTCGCGGAGGCGCGGGAGACGCCGCGCTCAGCGAGACTGCGGAACAGCTTCAGACGCTGCGCGGGTGTCATCCGCTGCTGTCAGTGCACGCCTCTGGGGCGTTCGGGACCGCGTTCAGCAGCGCCGTCGCTACGCAGAGGTCCTGCAGCGCGATGCCGGAACTGTCGAACACGGTGATGTCCTCGGGTGTACACCGCCCCTCGGCCTTGCCGGTCAGGACGTCGCCGAGCGCGTCGAGTCGCAGGGTGCCGTCGGCGACGAGGTCCGCGATGTTCTGGAACTCGCCGATGGCCACTGACTGGGTGGGCAGGTCGCAGAACAGGCGGGCCTTTTTCAGCAGCGTGGGCGGAAGTTCCTGTTTCCCGTGCGCGTCCGAGCCCATGCTGGCGATGTGAGTTCCCGGCCTGATCCAGTCCGCGTCGAAGAGGGGGGAGCGTGCGGTGGTGGCGGTCACGATGACATCGGCGTCGAGACACGCCTCGCGCGCCGTCGTGAGCCGGCCGTAGAGGCCCTTGCGGGAGAGTTCGGCGAGGAACCGCTCACCGCGCTCGGCGGACCGGGCGACGACGTGGATCGTGTCAAAAGGACGGACCTTGCTCACGGCGGCACATTCGTACAGTGCCTGGTGCCCCGTCCCGAAGACTGCCAGCGTCGACGCGTCGGCACGCGCCAGTGCGTCGGCGGCGACGGCGTCGGCCGCGGCCGTGCGGTAGGCGTTCACCGTTCCGGCCTCGATCGTGGCGGCGATCCGGCCGACGGTCTGGTCGAAGAGCAGGACGATCGAGTTGTGCCGGGGGATGCCCCGGTCCGCGTTGCCCGGCCAGTAGCTGCCGATCTTCACCCCGGCGAGTTCCCGCGACGCGGCCGATTTGACGGTGAATCGGTTCTCGGAATCCGACCCGTGTCCCAGCACGGTGGGAAAGGAGTCGGCCCCCTCGGCCGCGGCGATCAGCGCCTCCCGCACAGCGGTGAAGGCGAGCTCTTCGCTGATGAGGGCGGCGGACTCGGCCTCGGATATGAAACGCACGACGGTCTCTCCTTCACCAGCCCCGGACGCGCTGCCACCGGGAGCGCACAGTCCGGGACCGAGGGGCGGTCACGTGGTAGACGTCGTGCTGCGCGGCGGTCGCGCAGGCGTGGATGGGCAGGATGCGCACCCGGGTGCCGACCGTGATGTCCGGCAGTTCGGCGCCACTTCCCGGACGGATCGAGAGAATGCCGTGTTCCTGGCTGGCGTCAGTCATCACCAGGTCCTCGTACAGGCGGCCGTCGAGGTCCGCGACGAGACCGTACCCCTGATCCACGCGCTGGACGGAGGTGCCGCGGTCGCGTGAGGTCGCCATCCATCCGCCGTCGGTGACGATCCATCCCTTGTCCGGGCGATGTCCGATGACCGTGGTGACGACTGTCATCGCGAGATCATCGATGGTGCACACCCCGATGCCGGCCATCACGAGGTCGAAGAAGACGAAGTTCCCCGCCCGGACCTCGGTCACTCCGGTGAGGTCGGTCGCGAAGTGCGCGGTCGGGGTGGAACCTACGCTCACGACAGGGGCTTGGTGGCCGGCCGCGCGCAGGTCTTCGACGGCCTTGAGGGCGCAACGGCGTTCGTTGTCCGCGGCGGCGGCGAGCGCCACCGGGCCGTCCGCAAAGTACGACTCGCCGGCGTGGGTGAGCACCCCGCGCAGTTCGGCTCCGCCGTCCACGAGAGCCTGCGCGATCTGTCTGGCGGCCGGGTCTGCGGGCAGGACACCGCCGCGGTGACCGTCGCAGTCGACTTCGATGAGCGCGGGGACCCGCGTTTCGCCGGAGCGGGCCGCGCGGGCGACGTAGGCGGCCTGTTCCAGGCTGTCCAGCAGCACGACGAGATCCACCCCGCGCTCACGCAAGGCGATCACACGGCCGAGTTTGTCCGGGGCGATTCCCACCGCGTAGAGGATGTCGGTGAAGCCCGCCTCGGCGAACGCCTCGGCCTCCGCGAGTGTGGACACGGTGATCGGCCCCGGCCGGCCGTTGAACAGCATCCGCGCGACGTCCACGGACTTGGCTGTCTTGACGTGCGGGCGCAGTTCCGCACCCAGAGCGTCCAGGTGTCCGCGCAGTCGGGCGATGTTCGCCTCGGCCTTGCCCGGGTCCAGCGCCAGGAACGGTGTTCCGGGCTCGTCCAGAGTGCCCGCAGACGGGGCGCCCCCTGTCGGATCATGATTCATGACTCTTCCCTCTCCGGCCCCTCGATCACGGCTCCGCGGCATTTCGCGAGGTCCGCGTAGATGGCAGACCGGGAAACTCCCAGCCTCGCGGCAACCCGTGGGACCGCGTTCCGCACGGCGAACACCGCGCGTTCGTCGAAGGCGCGGAGCAGGTCGAGCCGCTCACCCCGGGTGAGGCTGTCGATCGGTTTTCCCCGAGCCAGTTCCTCCGCGCGGACCATGACATCGACCACCTCGTCGAAGTCGTTGGCGAACGTTGTGGTCGGGATCTGCGCGGGCGCGGCTCCGGCCAGCGCCGAGAGGAGATCGCCGGCCTGGCGCAGCGCGGTCACGTCGAGGTTGACGCAGAGCGCACCGAACAGATGCCCCTTCTCGTCCCGCAGCGGCATCGTCGACGACTTGACGACACGACCGCCCGGGGTATGCGTGACGTAGTTGAGGTCATTGGCTGCATCGTCGCCTTTGGCCAGCATGGAGAGGCCGATCTCGCTCAGCGCCCCACCGACCTGTCGGCCGGTCACCTGCCCGGCCACCGCGACGACGGACCGGTCGCCCCGGCGATAGTCGTGCAGGACGACCTCGCACGCAGGACCGAACGTCGCCGCCAGCCCTTCGACGACAGGCATCAGAGCGGCCAGGATCGCATCCGTTGCTCGATCGGACATCAGCCCACCTCCACACCGCCGTACACCTTCACGCCGAAGCGTAGACTAAAAGTCCAGGGTGTAGACATAAAGTCCAGAGTCCAGGCCGGGCGTCGAGTGGGGCCACTTCCTCATCGCTGGGGGTGATCCGGCAGGGGGACGCTTCCGATGACCAGTCCCGCCGTGAGCCCCGCACCGGCCGCGACCATCACACTCCGGCTGCTCAGCTCACCAGCGCGCCTTCACTTCAAGGGACGCCGCCCGGACGACGCCGGCCTCGAGCGGCTGCTCCGCGATGCAGGAGCCAAGTACGCGTGAGGCTAGCCAGCGGATCGGCTGACTGACACATACTCGGCACGAGCAGTCAGAGGCTGGCTTGCTGGGCGCCGATCACCCCTCGCCATGGTCCCTGCGCGGATCGCGCGGTGTCCGTGCCGGTTGCGGGGTCGCTCCCACCCGTACCCCGTCCCGAGATGTGGACCGGCCTCGACGGAGTGGAAGCCATCAGCCGCGGCGAGCGTCCCGGCACGCTGGTGTGCGTGCTGCCGTCGGACGGCTTCGATGGGTCCTCCGCGACTTGCTACCGCCGCCGCGGCCACATTCCCGGCTGCCTCAGCCGCCCCTTCATACGGCCAGCAGAGTTTTCCCCACGTTGCGTCCCGCCTGCATCCGCTCGTGTGCCCGGGCCGCGGCAGCCAGCGGAAGGATGTCGGTGACATCGATGTGCACGTTTCCCGAGGCGACGAGTTCCAGGGCTGCCAGACCATGGGTTCGCAGGAGGTCGGGGGCGCGTCGGGAGACGTCACCGATGTTGTAGCCGGTCAGCGCGCGATTGTTCTTCCACACTGGGAGGAGCGGCAGGTTCAGGTCGGGATGGCGAGCGGCTTCGCCGTAGAAGGCGACACGGCCGAAGGGGGCCAGCAGGTCCAGACTGGCAAGGCGCGTGGGGCCGCCCACGGGGTCGAGAACCACGTCCACGCCTCGCCCGCCGGTCGCGTCGCGCACCGCGCTGGGGAAGTCCTCCCGTGGGAAGACCGCGTCGTATCCGAAACGCTTGGCGTACTCGGCCTTGTCGCTGCTGCCGACGGTGCCGTACACGGTGTCCGCGCCGAGTGCGCGAGCGATCTGGGCGGCGACGGAACCCACGCCTCCGGCCGCCGCATGGATCAGGACGCTGTCGCCGGGGTGGAGCCGGGCCGCTCCGGCGAGGACGCCATAGGCCGTGGGCAGGACGAGTGCGGCCCCGCCGGCGGTCCGCAGGTCGATCTCGCCGAGTGAGGTGTGCAGCGGGAAGGTGAAGCGGGCCGGGGCGACGGCGTACTCGGCGTAGCCGCCGCCGTCGGGCAGGTACACGGCGACCGGGTCTCCGACGGCGAGTCCGCTGACGTCCTCGCCGAGCGCGGCGACATGCCCGGAGGCTTCCATGCCGGGGATGTCGAGTGGGTTCGGCGGGCCGAAGTCGCCGAGGCGGTGCTGCACTTCGGCGTAGTTCACTCCCGCGTAGGCCACCCGGACCAGCACCTCTCCGGGACCGGCTTCAGGGATCGGCACCTCTACCGTGCGCAGGACCTCGGGCCCGCCGTTCTCTTCGAATCCGATCGCGCGCATGACGTGTCCTCCTGTGATGGGTTTTGGTGGCAGTTCGGGTGCGGCCGCCGCGGCGCTGGCTCCACCGGCGTACGACGTGGTGTTCCGCCGCCCTCAGAAGGGCGTCGCTCGCCTTGCCGAGGAGGGCCAGCAGCCGGATCGCGAGGAGCAGCCAGTCCTGTGCGAGCCCGAGTCCAGCCCGGTCACGACGGCCCGAGCGGTCCAGGAGAGGCCCACCAGGCCGCCAAGGAGCAGACCGAGCGAGGCGCCGACGGCAAGGCCGATCAGGACTCCCCGGGTACGGGCATGAGTGTCTCCTCGCACAGTCGACAGGAGGGTTCGGGGCGCAGACATTTTCGGCGGCGCACCGGTGGGGCGAGCTCAGGAACTCGGCGTGACGCGCGAGGCGTTCAGCGCCCGGACTGACGGGTGGTCAGCGGATGGCGGCGCAACAGAGCGCGGCTGCGACACGTACCAGGTCGACGCAGCGGCGGCAGGTCAGCGACTGGCGCGGCATGCGGCGATGCAAGCATGGGTGACTCGAAGGCGTCAACGGACTGCCAGCATCCGAGACGATCATCGCTGTGGACCTGAACGGCCCTCGCCGGGAGCTGAGTTCGTGTACAAGTGCGGCAACCTGCTTCGAACGCCGAGAGCCGTGCGCAGGGTGGCAAGAAGGCCGCGGTCGAGGCGAACGTTCCTCGGTGCCTCGGCCATGGGCCGTGCGGGCGTCGCGCCAACCGGCACTACGCCGTGGGTGACCACGGCGACGGCGCTCGCGCCTGGCGGAAGGTCGTCCGAGGGCTCCGTTGACACCTTCCGCCCCACATGCTTGCATCCCGCCATGCCGTTGTCAGAGCCTCTGACTCGCCGCCGCGCCGTGGACCTCCTCCGGGTGGCCACCGCGCTGTGTCGGACGACCGGCTGATCACGCACCCCCTCACGTTTCTGGCAACAGCTCGGCTGAACAGGCCAGTTGTGCACGCACCGGCCCCACCCGCGGATGCCCGTGCCCTGGCCCGCGCCGGCCCCTCTCGTGCTCATCGCCCCCCTCATGACGAGGACCCGCCATGCCTTCACCCACCCCCGCCGGTCACCACCACGAGACCGACTACGACCGTCGCAGACTGCGCCAGTGGCTCGCCGGTGAGGCCAGGGCCGACGGGGTCACCCGCCGTCGGCTGCTCACCCTGCTCGCCGCCACCGCCGCCGGGACCGCGCTCGGCGCCACACGGCCCGCCCACGCCGCCGACGGTCCCATCGTCAAGCCCCTGCCGCCCGAGTGGTTCATCGCGCGCGGCACCAACGCCGAGACCCGCTGGGAGGCGCTGCGGGGAACCGGCCACCACACCCCCAACGAGCTGTTCTTCGTACGCAACCACACCGCCACCCCCGTCCTGGAAGCCGACGACTGGCGGCTGAGGCTGTGGGGGAGCGGTCTGCGCGGCACGCCCGGCGAGGACCGGCCTGTGGAGTTCGGGTACGACGATCTGCGAGCCATGCCGGCCGTCACCCGTACGGCCTTTGTCGAGTGCGCCGGCAACGGCCGCTCCTCCTACACGACACAGCAGGGCGAGACGGTCACCGGCACCCCGTGGACCTTGGGAGCGATCGGCGTCGCTCGCTGGCGCGGGGTGCGCCTGGCCGACGTGCTGCGCAGGGCCGGGCTGTCCCCGTACGCCGCGGACGTGCAGCCGCGCGGCCTGGACGCCGAGTACGTCAGCGGTGGCGAGAGTCTGGGCCGGGTACGCCGTCCGCTGCCGTTGGCCAAGGCGCTGGACGATGTACTGCTCGCGTACGAGATGAACGGTGAGCCGCTTCCGTACGACCACGGTTACCCGGTGCGGGTGTTGGTGCCCTCCTGGGTGGGGATCGCGTCGATCAAGTGGGTCGGCGACATCGAGGTGTCCGCGCAGCCGCTCTACTCGCCCTGGAACACCACCTTCTACCGGCTGTTCGGCCCTTCCTACCCGGAGGGTGGCAGTGGGCCGCTCACCCGGCAGGCCACGAAGAGCGCCTTCGAGCTGGCGAGCGGGGCCACGTTCACGGCGGGCCGCAGGCACGTACTGCACGGACGGTCGTGGTCGGGTGCGGGCGCCGTCGCCAAGGTCGACGTCAGCACCGACGGCGGGGTGAACTGGCGGCACGCCTGCCTGCACGACCGGCCCCGTGCCGGAACCTGGACCCGCTGGTCACTCAGTTGGCAGCCCGCCGCCCCAGGCGCCACCCACCTGCTGGCCCGCGCCACGGACACGGCCGGCCGTACCCAGCCGGACATCGCCGTGCCCAACACACAGGGCTACCTGTTCGACGCGGTGGTGCGGCATCCGGTGAGCGTGGTGTGACGGACAGCCGTCCCGTCCGAAGCTGGTGCCGTCGGAGGCGGCGAGCCGGACCACATGACCAGCCGGCGCGCGGCCACTGTCACGTCCTGATGGTGACCTTCGCCATGGCGGCCCCCCTGAAAGGCTTGCCGCGCAGCCTACTTCGTGAGCCGGGCCCACGAGCGGACTCATGTGCGACGGAGTCGGGACGGTTCGGGCCGCAGGGACGCAGGCAGACCCGCAGCGCGGGCCGGGAGTGATCCCGGCCCGCGCTCTACTGGTTGGCCTTCAGCCGCTGGGGGTCAGCCGAGCAGCTTGCTCGCCAGGGTCGCGGCGTTGTACGAGCCCCATCCGGTGGTGAAGTCCCAGCCGGTGGCGGCGGAGTAGTCGCCGTTGCTGCCGCTGGTGATGTCGTGGAAGCCGGTGCCGCTCGCCGTGTAGAGGGCGGGGTTGGCGAATCCGAGGTTGGCCTTCCCGGCCGCCGTGGCCTGCTGGTTGTACAGCGCCGCGAACGCCGCCCATTCGGGCGCGGCGGCGCTGGTGCCGCCGACCGAGGACCAGGAGCCCTGCGAGTAGATCGAGACACCGGGGCTGGGGTTGGCGTGGGCCGAGACGTCCGGCACCTGGCGGTAGCCGCCACCGGCGCTCTTCTGCACCGCGGTCTGCCAGCTGGGGATCTTGAAGACGGAGGACTTGCCGCCGCCGCCCCCGGACCAGGCCACCTCCTTGCTCCAGGCGTTGGCCGAGGTGACGGTCAGCTTGGTGCCGCCGACGCCGGTGACGTACGGGTCGCTCGCCGGGTAGTCGACGGAGGTGCCGCCGTCGCCCGCGTCGTCGGAGCCGGCGTCCCCGGAGGCCGCGTAGAAGCCGAGGCCCTCGGCGGCGCCCGCCTTGAAGACGGCGTCCACGGCGTTGATGTTGGAGGTGGTGCGCGCGCTCTCGGCGGCGCCCCAGCTGATCGACGTGGTCGGGATACCGCTGTCGACGATGGCCTGGTAGGTGTCGACTTCACCGGCGTCGGAGTTGGGCCCCTCGAAGACGGTGACGTTCGCCTTCGGGGCGATCGCGTGCAGGACCTCGATGTCCAGCTCGACCTCGACCTGGCCGTCGCCGAGCGCGCCGGAGCCGCCGTCCACCTTCTGCACTGTCGGGGTGGGCGAGCCCAGGCTGTAGTTGGTGTCGTACTTGGTGATGTTCGACTGCTGGAAGCCGTCGAACTCGAGGAGCGCGATCTTCTGGCCGCTGCCGGTGTACGTACCGGAGACGTTGTAGCCGCCCTTGATCTGGGCCGGGGTGTAGCCGCCGCCCGGGCCGTTGTGCGGGGTCACGGTGGAGGGCGCCTGGTGGTGCAGCTGGGCGCGGTTGTTGAGGCCGGACACGTCGCTGACGAGGGAGGCGATGGCGGTCGGCAGGGTCGGCGCGCTGTCGTTGGCGTAGAACGAGCGCCCCGACGCGACGTCCTTCCAGGTCGACAGCTTGGTGCCGAAGGCCTTCTCCAGCTGGGCGGCGGTGCCGCTGGCGTCGACCAGGAGGTTCCCCGAGTGGACGGTGCCTACGGTCAGCCCCTGCGCGCGCAGGTAGTCCTTGAGCTTCTTGATCTCGGCGTCGGTCCGGCCGAAGCGGGCCGCGAACTGACGCTTCGTCAAGTAGTGGCCGTAGGAGCTCGACCGCGGGTTGCTGACCTTCGCGACGAAGGTGTCGAGCGCCTTGTCGTCTCTGGGGGCCAGGCTGATCGCCACCGATATCCGCTTCCCGGCGGCGACGTTGCCGGTGTGGGTCGCGTTGTGGTTCAGGCCCTTCAGGACATCTCCGGTGATCGCCGCGCGGGTTGAGTGCGGCTGGGCGGTGCCGGCGGCGTAAGCGGTGGGGACGGCGGCGGCGAGCAGAGCCGGCACGGCGACCAGGCCGAGCAGTTTCAGGCGTGACTTCACTGAGGTCCTCCGGAGAGTGGGGGTGGTGTCCCGGAAGCGGAACGGCTTCACCGTAGGAACATCAGCCCCACCCGCATAAGCGGGGGAACCCTTGCGTCACGTGTTAACTGCGGATGTCGCGTGAACTGCGGATGTCACATCAACGGCGCGTGTCGAGGCGCCGGGGAATCCGCACCCGGCCGGCCTGACTCGTCATCACCGCCTGGGTCGGGGGCTTCACTTGGTCGTCGTCGCCGGAATCCACGGCCGCCCCGGACGCGATGACGGCGACCGCCATCGCATGGGCGAGCGCGGTGCGCGAGCGCACCCCGACCTTGCGGTAGACCCGCGACAGGGCACCTTCCACCGTCTTGACGCTGATGAACAGCTCCGCGGCGACTTCCCGGTTGGTGGCCCCGCCGCCGACCAGTCCGGCGATCCTGGCTTCCGTGGGGGTGAGTTCGGGCCTGCCCGCGCCTGCCTCACCGCTCCGCTCTCCGGCTTCCAGCCGCGCCAGCTCGTCCCTGGCCCGCGCCGCCAGCGGAGCGGCGCCGATCCGTGTCGCGGTCTCCAGGGCCTCGCCGAGGACCGCTCGCGCCGCGTTCCTGCGGCGCGCGCGGCGCTCGACCGCGCCGAGCGCGATCAGAGTGCGCACCAGCTCCACGGGCAGAGGAAGTTGACGCAGGCGGTCCACGGCCGAACGCAGCCGTACCGCCCCCTCCTTCGCCTGGCCGAGCCCCGCCTCACGCAGCCCCTCCGCCCGCTCCAGAGCTGCCATGACGCTCCCGGGCGCATCGCCGGACGCACGCGTGCGGGCCTCGCGGATCACAGCCCCGGCCGCGTCCGTCTCGCCCAGGACGACCAGGGCCTCGGCCAAATCGCCGTACCAGTGCAGCAAGGGCGGGTCGGCGGCGGACATGGCCTCCCCGAGTTCCTTGGCGCGTTGCAGCGCCTCGACCGCGGCCGCGGCCCCCCGTGGGTCGCCGACGAGCAATTCGGCCTGCCCGAGCACCGCCAGCGCACGCAGCAGGAACAACCGGTCGCCGTCCGCCTCCGAGGCCCGTACCGCCTGCTCGGCGAGGTGGCGCGCATCGTCGGCGGTGCCGCCCGCGGTCGCCGCGAGCGCCGCCGCGTACAGCGCCGGAGCCGCCTGTACGCCCGTCTCGGCCATGGCGCGCGAGCAGCGGGCGGCGGTGCGCAGCGCCTCCCGGCAGTGCCCGGAGCGCACCTGAATACGGGTCAGCGACACCAAGGTCGCCATGACCTCCTCGACCCCGGCGAACTCGCCGATTTCCGCAAGGAGTCCGGCGACCTGGTCCCGTGCCTCGGTCACCTTGTCCGAGTCCAGGGCGAGGATCGCCCGCATCCGGATCAGTCCCCAGCTCTCCGGGCCGGCGTCGGCGCCGCCGACCAGCGTGAGCGCCTCCTCGAGCGCGGCGCCGGCGGCGACGGCTTCCCCTGCCAGGGACTGCACCCGGGCGAGGGTGGCGAGCGCCCCGATCCGGGTGTCCGTGTCGCCCGCCCGGGCCGCATGCCGGGCAGCGCGCCGGGCATGCCGGGCCGCCTCCTCCAACTCCCCGCACAGCAGGCCGCGTACCGCCGCCCAGTGGTGCAGCCAGGCCTCGGCCTCCGGGTCGCCGGCAGCGTCCCGGAGGCCCTCCTCGATCAGTTCATGGGCGCCCTCCAGCGCCTGCCCGGCGTTGCGCAGCATGATCAGCCGGGCCCGCACCCGCTGCCGCGCCGAGCCCGACTCGGCGAGCACGGTCTCGGCCGCCTGCCCCGCTTCCTCCAGCTGTCCGGCGTCGCAGGCGTACTCGGCCGCGGTCAGCAGCCGGTCGGCGCGATCCGCGGAGCGGTCGCCGGGGGTGCGTCGGACAGCGAGCTCGGCCAGTTCGAAGGCGGCATCGGGTGCGCCGTGGCGGCGGGCGGACTCGGCCGCGGACATCAGTGTGCGGGCGGTGGTCTCGTCCTCGTGCGGGTGGGCGAGAGCGAGGTGGCGGGCCTGCTCCACGGGTTCGGTGACCGCGCGAGCCAGCAGGGCGTGCACCTGCCGACGGCTGTACTCCGAGGCGTCGGCATAGACAGCGGCCCGGATCAGCGGATGGCGGAAACGTACGGTCCCGTCGGCGTCGGCCGTCGCGACACCGAGTCGTTCGGTCTCCGCGAGGTCCGCGGCGGGGTCATGGAGTCCGGCGGCCCGCAGCAGAGTGAGGCTGGGGCGGGCGGCGGCGCTCGTGACGAGGAGGGTGTGCCGCGTTGCTTCCGGCAGCGTACGCGCCTGCTCCAGCAGCAGGGTACGCAGCCTTCGGGGTACGGGCAGCGCCCGTCCGAAGCCGACGGGCCCTCCGTCGCGCGTGGCGGCCCGCCCCAACTCCAGTGCGTACCACGGGTTCCCGGCAGCGGCGTCCTGGATCGCGCGCAGCACCGCTGGTGGTAGGTCGCCGCCGATGCTGGTGCGCACAAGGTGTGCCACCTCGCCTTCCGCCAGCGGCGGCACGGGAAGTTCGACCGTGCCCGGCGGACAGCAGCGCAGCCGTTCGGGCTCTTCGCCGTCGGCCACCCGCTCGGTGGCCACCATCCGTATGTCGAGGCCCTCGACCCTGCGTACGGCGAAGGCGAGCACAGCGGCGCTCGGCTCGTCGAGCCACTGGAGTCCGTCGACGACCAGCAGAACGGGGTCGGTGGCGGCGAGGGAACGCAGCACTTCGAGGACGGCGACGCGCACGGCGAGACGGCTCTGCTCGCCGACCGGTTCCCGGCCGCGCAGCAGGGCCTCCCTCAGAGCCGCCCGGGGCGCGGGCGCCAGGGCCTCCAGGCAGCTCTCCGGCAGCCGCGAGAACAGGTCGATGAGGCCGACGAACGGGAGCCGGGCGTCCTCCTCCGCGGGCGAGCAGTGCAGCACCGTGCCGCCCGGCCGGTCATGCGCGGCCAAGGACGCCATGAGGGCGGCAACGAGCATGGACTTGCCGATCCCCGCGGGACCGTGGAAGAGCACTCCGGGGCGGGCAGTCAACTCGGCCCGGGCGGTGTCGAGCAGCTCGCGGCGCCCGGTCAATGACCGTACTCCCATGGCAGCCGCCCACCCATTGCCCTGGAGGTGGCACCCACGGTCTTCGCGCACGCCGCGCCCAGTGACGGGTTGCGACCGGCGCCCAGATCTGAGCCCTCGGCTCGGCGAGTGCAGCAGGTCCCAAGGCATCGCAGCATGTGTTCATGACAACCTTCGCGGATTCGCCTTGTCAAATGACGTCCGCCGCGCCGCCCGTACGTCGAGGTCCAGGTCCCTGCGGGTGCCATGCCCCTCATTGCCGCTGCCGCTGCCGCTGCCGCCCGCCCGGCTGGTCGGGCAGGCGGGGTGCTGCTGGTCGAAACAGTCCGCAAGACCGGCCTGGATCACGCGACAATGATCACTAGCCGCCTATACGCATTACTTGGGGAGGTCTTGTGAGTCTGAGTCCGCGTGAGGTGTTTCTCCGGCTTGTTCATGGGGTCGCTGGCGGGAACGTCGACGAGTTGCCTGACCTGTATGGCGAGGTCACCGATGTCCGGCATCCGATGGCGACGCCGGAGTCCGAGCCGTTGACGAGTCGGCGTGCGCTCCAGGGGCACTTCACGGTGCCGCCGGAAGTTCGGGAGTCCTTGCCGAAGAGGCGGGTCGTCGATGTCGTCGTTCACGAGACCGCCGATCCTGAAGTGATCGTCGCCGAGTTCGCCTATGAGTTCACGTTGCCGGACGACTCCATGACCAAGGTGCCCTGCGTCTTCGTCATGCGTGTCCGGGACGGTCGGATTGTCGAGTCGCGCGACTACATCGACCCGATCCGTACGTACACGGCACGCGGAGACCTTGACCGCCTCATCGCGTCGTTGCGGAAGGATGTTTCCTGAGGTCCCGGTTTCCGGCTTTCATCAACGAGCCTGTCCGAAACGTGATCAAAAGGGTGAGGAGCGCCTCTGTGACGACTGGGCAGACTTGTGTCTGCCCAGCGTCATGGCTGGCGCTTCAGCTGATGCGAGCTCCCGTGCCGCTGACACGGACGCGCGGGTCACCCGCGCGCAGCGTCACCGTGAGTTCGCCAGGGCGGCCCAGGTCCTCGCCCTGACGCAGGGTGAGGACGGCGTCCTCGGGGACCAGGCCGAGCTCACGGGCGTACGCACCGAACGCGGCGGCCGCGGCGCCGGTAGCCGGGTCCTCGACGACGCCGCCGACGGGGAACGGGTCACGGACATGGAAGACGGTGGCCGACTCTCGCCACACCAACTGGACCGTGGTCAGGTCCAAGCGGTGCATCAGGGCTTCGAGGCGCGCGAAGTCGTACGCGAGATCAGCGAGGCGCGCGCGTGTCGCCGCCGCGAGAACGAGATGGCGGGCACCGGCGAACGCGATATGGGGCGGGAAGGCCGGGTCGAGATCGGCGGCCGGCCAGCCGAGCGCGGCGAGCGCCTCCGCGAGGTCGGCGTCGGCGATCTCCTCGATGTGCGGCTCGACACTGGTGAGTGTGGCCCTGACGGTCCCGCCCTCCTCGGCCACCTCCACCGGTACGGCGCCGACGCGCGTCGCGAATACCAGCTCCCCGGGTCCTATCCGCTCGGCGAGCGCGACGGCGGTCGCGATGGTGGCGTGCCCGCAGAACGGCACCTCGGCCTTGGGGCTGAAGTAACGGATGCTGTACGCCCGTCCCTCCTGGCCGCCGAGACTCTCCGGGGGCGCGGTCAGGAACGCGGACTCCGAGTATCCGAGGTCGGCAGCGATAGCCAGCATGTCGCCGTCGTCCAGGGCGGTGGCATCCAGAACGACGCCGGCCGGGTTTCCGCCGTCAGGGGCGTTGGAGAAGGCGGTGTATCGCAGTACCTCGGGCCGCGGCGCATTCGTCGTCATGTCCGCGGCAACGCGGGGCGGGTCGCGGCTATTCCTGGACGACGGCACGGCGCGCACGAACGCCCTGCGCGGGGCGCGCCGACCCCGGCGTGGGTGTCTTCGGACCTGCCGTGACCTGGGCCGAGAGCAAGCGCCTCAAGCCGGCCGGGCGGCCGAAGGCTGCGGAAGCCGACGGCGTCTCGGTCTCCCTGGCCACCTACGACAACCGGCCCGAGCTGCCGGAGATTGCCCAGGTGCTGAAGCAGCAGCTGGAGAAGGCAGGCTTCAAGATCAAGCTGACGGTACGTGAGTACTCACGGCTCGAAAGTGATGTGCCGGCAGGGAAGTTCGACGCGTTCATCTCCGCCCGCAACACCCTGCTCGACACCGACCCGCTCGCCCTCGATACGACCCTGCGTCTTCAACCCCCTTCCTGGGCGCACCCCTTCGGCACCGAAGCGCTGAGCCGTGACGTCCTCGCGCACATCGCCCACGGCGCGTTTGACACGCTCGCCCTCGCGATCAGCGCCGTCGCCCTGCTGACCGGTCTGGTGCTCGGCCTCGTACCCCGCTTCTCGGGACCTTTCGCCGACACCGTCAACGCCCTGCCGCCGGTCCTGGTCGCGCTCCTCGTCACGGCGGTGGCGGGGAGCGATTCGGCGACGCCCGCGCTCGCGGTGGCCGCCGTCGCCTGGGCCTTGCCGGCCGCACACACCGCCGCTCTGCTCCGACAGGAACGGGCGACCACGCACGTGCTCGCCCCCCGCGCCCTGGGTGCCGGCCCGCTCCAACTCCTGCGTCGCGACCCGCTCCCCGCCGTCGTACCGCCGGTCAGGCACGCGCTGCTCCGGCTTCCCGGCATCGCCCTCGCCGCCCTCGGGCTTCCTCGGTCTCGGCGCCCAGCCCCCGTCCCCCGAACGGGGCCTGCTGCTCGCCGAGAACCAGCGCTATGCCGAGCGCGCCCCCTGGACCGTCCTCGTGCCGGCCGCCGTACTCGCACTCCTGGGCGCGCCGGCGGTGACCGCGGCGGACGGCGTGCGATGGCCGCGACCTTTCGGGCGGGCAGGCGCGAGGGCACGGCATGACCTACCCACCGTCCCGAACCAGTGATTCCTTGGCGCCGAAGGTCCCTCGACGGCGGACATGGCGCGACCTCCCACCGGGTGCTACGGCTGCGGACCTTCAGCCGGCAGGGGCTACACCGGCGCGATGCGCGGAAGATCTCAGCCGAGCCGGGAACTGAACGGTGTCCGCGTCCGACTCGTAAAGGGGGGCAGGTCTGACCAGGTAGGACGTGGCGGTGGTGCGTATGCGCGGTGAAGGGGAGAGATCCTCTGGCTGCATGGCTGCATGGCGGCATCGGGTGGCGTGAGGGTGTCCCTGGCGGTACGGAGTCTGCGCGCGGCGGTGTTCGCCGTGCTGTGTGTGCTGCTCGCCGCCGGAGGACACCTGCTGGCCATGGGCGCGGCGCCACCCGTGTGGGTGCAGGTCGTCGGCGCCGTGCCGGTCTTCGTGGTCGGCTGTCTGCTGGGCGGGCGGGAGCGCTCGCTGGTCGGCATCGGCGGTGGGACGCTTGCGGCCCAAGGAGGGCTGCACCTGGCGTTCGACGCCTGTCGGCCGCATGCCGTGATGGTCATGCACGGGATGCGCATGTCCCATTCGCATCCCGACTCCCACGCGCTGACGCCGCACGCCACCGCCGCTCATGTCGCGGCGGCCCTTGTGCTGACCTGGTGGCTGCGGCGCGGCGAGGCCGCGCTGTGGTCGCTGCTGCGCTGGGCGGTGGCGTTCGTGCCGGGCATTGGCGCCTGGTGGCAGGCGATCAGAGGGTTCCGGCGCGTCTCGAACGCACCGGAATCGGGGCGCCGGGCTGCCGACGGGACGTGGACGCTGTGGCGGATGCGGCTGCGGTACGCCGTGCACCGGCGCGGACCGCCGACGGGGACGTCGTACGCGATCTGACCCTCGACCTCGCTTCGTCAGTACGGAGATCCACTCACTCATGTCCACGACACGCACCACTCTGCGCCGCGCCGGCCTCGTCACCGCTCTCGCCGCCGCCGGGGTCCTCACCGCCGCCGGCGTCGCCTCCGCACACGTCACCGTCCACCCCGAGAGCTACGCCAAGGGCGCCACCGACGGTGTTCTGACCTTCCGCGTCCCCAACGAGGAGAACACGGCAGGTACCACCAAGGTCCAGGTCTTCCTGCCCACCGACCACCCCGTCCTCGGCGTGCTCGTCACCCCCCAGGACGGCTGGACCGCCAAGGTGACGACCACGAAGCTCAAGACGCCCGTCAAGACCGACGACGGCACCATCACCGAAGCCGTCTCCGAGATCAGCTGGACCGGCGGCAAGATCGGGGCCGGCCAGTACGAGGACTTCAACGTCGCCTTCGGTCAACTGCCCGACGACACGGACCAGTTGACCTTCAAGACGCTGCAGACGTACTCCGACGGCAAGACCGTTCGCTGGATCGAGGAGGCGTCCGGTGGCGAGGAGCCGGAGAACCCGGCGCCGGTGCTCAAGCTCACGGCCAAGAGCGCGGAGGGCGAGGGCGGCAGTGCCTCGACCGACTCGTCGGCGACCCCGAAAAGCTCCGACAGCTCCAAGTCGACCGCGTCGAGCAGCGATTCGACGGCTCGCGGGCTCGGCATCGGCGGGTTGATCGTGGGTGTGCTGGGGCTTGCCGCGGCCGTGTTCGCGGTCCTGCGCAGCCGCTCCGCGGGATCTCGGGCCGAGTAGGCCCGTTGCCCTGCCGACGCACATCCGTCGGCAGGGCAGACCGTCCGTCCGCCGACGTGGCGTACCGGACGGTCCGTCCTCGCGTGACGGGCGCCACATGTCTCCTCCGGAACCCGGCCGGTGGCCGATCCGACTCCTGAACCGGTACGGCGCGATCCGACCGACGCCGTCCGACGTGACCTGGAGACGCGGTTGATGGATGAGTCCCGGCAATCCTCCTTGACCGGCGCGGGTGCGGTCCTGCGGAAGGCGGCGCCCCCGCCCGTACTCTGCGGCTTCCTCCTGCTGCTGGCCCTGATCTTCACCGTGTCCTACGCGGTGGGTGCCGGCGCCGGTCCTGTCGCACCCGGTATGCACGGCAGCGGCACGAGCCGCGACGGCGGCGATGGTGGCGGAGGCGGAGTCGTGGACGACGACATGGGCGACATGCAGGGGGGACACGGCTGATGGGCGCCGAACCGGTGAGCACCCTGGTGACGACCGATCTGACCGTCGGCGGCATGACCTGCGCCGCGTGTGTGACCCGTGTCGAGAAGAAGCTCGGCAAGCTCGACGGAGTGACGGCGAGCGTGAACCTGGCCACCGGGCGGGCTCGCGTGAGCCATCCGACGGAGGTCGGCCTCGGGCAACTCGTGGCGACGATCGAAAAGGCCGGGTACACGGCCGCGGTCCCCGAGCCGCCCAAGAAACAGCCGCGTGAGGGCGGGCGGGAGACCGAGGAAGCGCGGCAGGAGCGCGACCGGCTGCTGGTCACCGCGGTGCTCGCGGTGCCGGTGCTCGTGCTCTCGATGGTGCCGGCGCTGCAGTTCCGCGACTGGCAGTGGCTGTGTTTCATGCTGGCCGCGCCGGTCGCGGTATGGAGCGCCCGGCCCTTCCATGTGCGGGCGGTACGGGGACTGCGGCACTCGGCGGCGACCATGGACACGCTGGTGTCGCTGGGCGTGGTGGCGTCCTTCTCGTGGTCGGTGTACGCGCTCTTCCTCGGGGGCGCCGGTGATCCCGGGATGCGGATGCCGTTCAGCCTCGTTCCCTCCGCCTCGGACGGCGTCGCGCACATCTATCTCGAAGCGGCCGTCGGCGTACCGCTGTTCGTACTGGCGGGGCGGTTCCTGGAGGCGCGGGCCAGGCGTGGCACCGGGGCGGCGCTGCGATCGCTGGCCGAACTCGCCGCCAAGGACGTGTCGGTCCGGGACGGAGATTCCGAACGGCTCGTTCCCATCGATGAGTTGGAGCGCGGTCAGGTCTTCGTCGTACGGCCGGGCGAGCGGGTCGCCACCGACGGACAGGTGGTGGAGGGCAGTTCGGCCGTGGACCTCTCCCTGGTCACCGGGGAGAGCGAGCCGGTAGAGGTCGGGCCGGGCGCGGCCGTGGTCGGCGGGGCCGTCAACGCCGGTGGGCTGCTACTCGTACGGGCCACGGCCGTCGGTGCCGACACGCAGCTCGCCCGCATCACCCGTCTGGTCACCGAGGCGCAGGCCGGCAAGGCGCGCGCCCAGCGGCTGGCCGACTCGGTCGCCGGTGTCTTCGTGCCGGTCGTGCTGGCGCTGGCCGTCACCGCGCTCGGGTTCTGGCTGGGTGCCGGCGCCGATCCGCAGGCGGCGGTCACCGCGTGCGTGGCCGTCCTGGTCGTGGCCTGCCCCTGTGCGCTGGGCCTCGCGACTCCGACCGCTCTGATGGCCGCCACCGGCCGCGGTGCCCAGCTGGGCGTCCTCGTCACCGGCCCGCAGGCGCTGGAGGGGCTTTTGCACCTCGACGCCGTCGTCCTCGACAAGACCGGCACGCTCACCACCGGCCACATGAGCGTCGTCCGGGTCACGGCCGTACCGGACGGACTCGGCCGCGACGAGGCACTGCGGCTGGCCGGGGGCGTCGAACAGGGGTCGGAACACCCGCTCGGCCGGGCCGTCTGCGCCTACGCCCGGCGGGAGTTGCGCGAGGAGCGGCTGCCGGACGTGAGCGAGTTCAGTGCCCTGCCGGGGCGGGGGGTGCGCGGCCGGGTCGAGGGGCGGCTGGTCGAAGTCCTCGCCCCGGACGACGAGTTGCCCGCCGCGCTCGCGGATGCCCTGCCGGAGGCCGAAGCCTCCGCACACACGCCCGTACTGGTCCGCGTGGACGGGGTGGCCGAGGCGCTGATCGAGATCGGGGACGTCGTACGCCCCGGAAGCTACCGTGCCGTCGACCGGCTGCGGCGGCTCGGCGTGCGGCCCGTGCTCGCCACCGGTGACCGCGAGGCGCCTGCCCGGGCCGTTGCCGAGACCCTGGGCATCGACGAGGTGCACGCCCGCTGCACGCCAAAGGACAAGGCCCAGCTCGTACGGGAGTTGCAGGAGCAGGGCCGGCGGGTCGCGGTGATCGGCGACGGCGTGAACGACGCCGCCGCGCTGGCCGGCGCCGACCTCGGGATCGCCATGGGCATCGGCACCGACGTGGCCATCGCAGCCGCCGACGTGACCCTCGTACGCGGCGACATCGAGGCCCTCGCGGACGCCGTCCTGCTGGCCCGGCGCACCCTGGGCACCATCCGCGTCAACCTCGTCTGGGCCTTCGGCTACAACGTCGTGACCGTGCCGCTCGCCCTCGTCGGCCTGCTCAACCCCATGCTCGCCGCGGCGGCCATGTCCGCCAGCTCGGTGCTGGTGGTCGGCAACAGCCTGCGGCTGCGCGGCCGCCGGCCCTCACCCGCCCGGAGGCGTACCCGATGACCGGACAACAGGCCTGGCGTCCGACACGCCGCCGGCTCACCGACACCCTGCTCGCCGCGCTCGCGCCCGTCGCCGTGTGCGGCCTGGCCCTCGGCGGTCTGAGCACGTGGACCGCGTACGGCAACGCGGGCAGCCCGGCCCGTATCACGGTCACCGCGGGACAGGTGTACCTGCCCTACGGCGACGCCCGGGACACGGCGGCCTTCTTCCGGATCACCAACAGCGGCGGCTCGGCGGACCGGCTGCTGAAGGTGACGTCGAGCGGGGTCGACGGTGCCGGCATCCTCAGCCGACACAGCATGACCGGCGCTCGCTCCGCCTCCGCGCAGACGGTGGCGTCGGTCGTCGTCCCGGCCGGTGGCAGCCTCGCCATGTCCCCGTACGGGCTTGATGTGACGGTCCCGGCCAAGGCGGGCCGACAGGCCGGTGATCTCGTCTCGTTCACGTTGCATTTCGAACGCAGCGGGGCTGTGAAGACCCTGGCTGTGGTGGTCCGTCCGGGCCAGGACGGCACGTGATCCCTCAGCCGTAGAGGTCGGCTCGAGCGCCCGTCGAGTTCCGGCGGGGCGCCGTGTCCTGTATCACTCTCTTCAGGGTGAGTGGCGGGCCCGGGTGCTGTGCGTACCCACCCGCGATGAGCGAAGCCCAGATGCGAGGATGAGGCCGTCATGACTGCTGGGTGGGGTGCGCGCACGATGCGGGCCGTGGTGTTCGCCGCGGTCTGCGTGCTGCTCGCCGCCCTCGGTCACGTACTGATGTCGGGCTCCACCGTGCCCTGGTGGACGATGGCCGCCGGGTTCGCCGCCACGACCGGCGCCGGCTGGTGTCTGGCGGGCCGTGAGCGCGGGCTCGCGCTGGTGGTGTCCGCCGCGGTCGTCGCACAGGGGGCGCTCCACTCGGCCTTCTCGTCGGCCCAGTCGGCGGCATCGGGCGCCGGTACGGGCTCCGTTACGCACGGCATGAGCGGTTGGTCCATGGGCTCCGTGTCCATGGACGCGATGGACATGGGGTCTTTGGGTTCCATGGGGTCCATGCCCATGGGGCGTTCGGAGCATGCGGGGCACCTCGGTCAGTTGGCTCACGGCATGGGCGGCACGTCGTCGTTCGGCATGCTTGCCGCCCACGCCCTGGCCGCCGTGCTCAGCGGGCTGTGGCTGGCCTATGGCGAGAGGGCCGCGTTCCGCGTGCTGCGTGCCGTCGCGGGATGGCTGGCGGCTCCGCTGCGGCTGTCGCTCGCGCTGCCCGCCCCGCCGCGCCGGCCGCGCCTGCGGCCGACGCGCGAACGTTCGGAGCGAGTGCCGCGGCTGCCGCTCGCGCACACGATCATTTCTCGGGGGCCTCCGGCCGGGATCGCTGTCGCCTGAGACAGCTGGTTTCCCGAAGCCGTCCCCATGGGCGCCGCGTCGTCGGTGCCAGGGCTTCGGGCACGGGCCGTTCACGTCGTACGGCCCCATCCCACCTCCCGTACCGGGACGTTTCCGCAGCGGCGAACTCACGCCCGGCGGCGTACCAGCGCGCGGTCGCGCGTGCCGCCGTGCCGCGGTGCCGGATCCCGGACAACCGAGAAGGACATCAGGTGATCACTCCTGTCGTCCCCGCGTCGCGAGGGAAGCGCGACGCGGGGCACAACGCGGCGGATCGGCCCGGCGCGACGGCATCGCCCGACGATCCGGCCACCGCCTGGGCCCTCGCCGCCCGCGCCGGTGACCCCGACGCCGTCGACCGATTCGTGCGGGCCCTGCACCCCGACGTCGTCCGCTACATCACGTACCTCTCCTCCGACCGCCAGCTCGCCGACGATCTGACGCAGGACACGTTCCTGCGGGCGCTTGGCAGCCTGCACCGGTTCGAGGGGCGCTCTTCGGCGCGTACGTGGCTGCTGTCCATCGCGCGTCGCACGGTGGTCGACAACTGGCGGTACGCCGCCACGCGGCCCCGGCTGGCCGACACGGACGACTGGACGATGTGGGCCGAGCGGGCCCAGCCGAGCGGTCTGCCCGGCTTCGACGACGGTGTGGCGCTGCTCGACCTGCTGGACGCGCTGCCCCCCGAGCGCCGTGAGGCGTTCGTCCTCACCCAGCTGACGGGACTTCCTTACAAGG
The DNA here is from genome assembly GCF_042959425.1 of Streptomyces sp. NPDC007896. Lineage (NCBI taxonomy): Bacteria > Bacillati > Actinomycetota > Actinomycetes > Kitasatosporales > Streptomycetaceae > Streptomyces > Streptomyces sp. NPDC007896. The sequence continues at coordinate 109,941 of NZ_JBIBKX010000025.1, forward strand.
AGGCCGCCGAGGCCAGCGGCTGTCCCGTCGGGACGATCCGCTCGCGGGTGGCACGAGCCCGGGCGACCCTCGTCGAACTCCTGGTCGAGGCCGAGGAGCCGCGCGTTCCTGCCGTCGTCGCCGCGTGACGAAATGGGTGCCGGTGGCCACCGCGAGCGGGGGACACCGGCACCCGTCCCGGCATCAGGCCGGCCCTGACCTCAGGCTTCTCGGCTCCATACGTCCGGGGTCGGGGCGCGCTCCCCACTGGTTCCCGGCTCCCATCGAGCTGACCGGTTCCGCCCTTTGGCGGCGGGGAAGGACCCCTCCGGAGCCCGGATCGAACGTGGTTGCGGAACTGCGCGGACCGCGGTGGGGGAGGGGTGATCACGTGCGGGGTCTCGCGCGAAAGCCGAGAGAAGGGGCACCACGGGGTTGGCCGTGGGAACAGGAGACCACCCGGGCCGAACACCGCTGGACGAGGATCGGCGGGGCCTGGCCCCTGGGCGTTGCCACCCTGGCCGTGCTGGCGGGCGGTTACGCCTGGCTGGGATTCGTCGTGAAGGGTGTCCCAGGAGCCCTGGTGGGCTGTGCCTCGGGGCTGGTGCTGAGCGGGTTGCTCCACCTGTTGGTGAATTCGGCGGTCTCGGGCCCACGGCGGCTCACCGCAGAGGCCGCGGTGCGGCGGAGGCCCGTCGGCGCGACTAGCTGTTCGTCAGGCCGCCCGGGGCTCTTGAGGGGTCGTCAAGTGTCGCCGAAGCAAGGGAAATCGGCCCGGAGAACACGGGAACTCGAGCCCACCCGCGACCGACTACTAGTTCGACAGCGCAGCTCGACACCCGCTGACCACCGTGTGAGGTCGGCAGGTCGAAGCGTGGAACTTCGGGCGAAGGTGGTTCGGCACACGTGGAACGCAGACATCTGCTGGAAGGCGAGATTCGAAGCGTTGCCGCCATGTACACGGCGGCGATCGTGACGTTCGAGCGCCGGGGAACGGCACTGCGGGCGTCCACCGCATCCCCGTGACCCGGCCGCCGAACTCCGGAGAACCGCATGACGCCAGAGATAGGGAACGCCTTCGCCGCGATCAGAGGCGAGTTCGGTACGGAATCGATCGCTCGGGTCGAGCAGATGCTGGAGCCGGGTGGGAGTGAACGACATCCGCTGCAGAGAGCAGCCAAGTGGATCATGCCGGGGCTATCCGCCACTCCCTGGCACGACCCGTACGCCTACCCCGAACTGGCCCCCGTCGTCCATGAACTGGAGGCCAGTCATCACGCGATCAAGAAGGAGTTGAATGCCGCATGGGCGGGGCGGCGGGAGGTGTTCTCGGACTACGAGCACTATCTGACACGCCAGGAGAACTGGCAGGCCCTCTACCTCTTCCGTGACGGAAGTCTCGTCGAAGAGGCGGCCGCCACGGCTCCCACCGCTTATCGGGTGCTGAAAGACGTCGCCGTCGACACGGGAAAGATATGCCCTCTCCTGGAATGTCATTTCTCCACTCTGTTGCCGGGTGCCGTCATCGAACCCCACTGCGACCTGTGGAACTTCAGCATCAACCTGCATCTCGCCGTCGACATCCCCGACGGGTGCAGCATCACGGTCGCCGGGGAGACGCGTTCCTGGGAAGAGGGCAAGTGCCTGCTCTTCGACTACTCCTTCGAGCACGAGGCACGCAACGCCGGTACCGGCACGCGGACTTGCCTGCTCATCGACCTCTGGCATCCGGAAACCACCGTTCCGGAGCGCCGGGCGCTGGTCGCCCTCATCACCGAGATCCGTCGGCTCATGGGGGAGAACTGACGCGGGGGTAAAGAATTCGTTTGGAGAATTACCTGTTCTCGTCGACCCGGCAGCTTTCGACTGTCGGTTCCCAGTGCTGCCCTGATATTCCATGAATACGCAATGAGCGTCGAGAAGTTGCCCATTCCCAAGTCCGAATCGGGCTGCTACGGTGACGGAAAACCGTCGGTCTGCCGGAAATTCATTCCGCGGGAATTCCGAAAACTGTGATCCCGAGGGAGGTGATCGATGATGTCCACGACAGAGTCGGCAAAGGATCCGCTCCGAAAGTCAATCGGACTCCCTCTGCTTGTTCTGGCGTTGGGGCAGCTCGTCATCTCGCTCGACTACAACATCGTGTACGTCGCCCTGCCCGACATCGGCGCCGGGCTGGGATTCTCCGACCACGACCTGCAGTGGGTGGTGAGCGCCTACGTCGTGGCCAGCGGAGGCTTCCTGCTGCTGGGCGGCCGGGCCGCCGACCTGCTCGGCCGGCGTCGGATGTTCGTCGTCGCGGCGCTGCTGTACGCGGGGTCGTCCCTGGTGGGCGGCCTGGCCCAGACGCCCGGCGTCCTGGTCGCCGTCAGGGCGGTCCAGGGCATCGGCGGCTCCCTGCTGTTCCCTGCGACGCTGTCCCTGATCACCACCCTGTACGACGAAGGGCCGGACCGGAACCGTGCCTTGGCGGTGTGGGGTGCCGCGGGAGCCGGCGGGCTCTGCTTCGGGTCCCTCCTCGGCGGGGTCCTGGTGGAGGCGTTCGGCTGGCCGTCGGTGTTCTTCGTCAACGTGCCCGTGGCGGGAGCCCTCGCGGTGGCAGGGCGGTTACTCTTCCCCGCGGACGGTCCGTGGGACCGCTCACGGCACTTCGACGTGGCGGGTGCGCTGACCGCGACGGGCGGGATCACGCTCCTGGTGTTCCTGCTGGTGCAGGCACCCGCGGAGGGCTGGGACACGCCCGCGGCCCTCGCGAGCGCGGTGCTGTCGGTCTGCCTGCTGACGCTCTTCGCCGTCGTGGAGAGGCGGTCCCGTGATCCGCTCGTACCGGCACGGCTGTTCGCCCACCGCGGCCTGCTCGCGGCGATGGGGGTGACCGCCCTGTTCAGCGCGACGTTCAGCTCGGTGCCGTACTTCCTGACGCTCTACTTCCAGACGGTCCACGGGTACCGCGCGGTCGCGACCGGGCTCGCGTTCCTCGTGCCCGCCGTGGTGGTGGCCGTCGGTACGCAGGCCGGCGAACGGGCCGTGTCCGCCTTCGGCATGCGCCGCATGCTGGTGGGCGGCATGACGCTGGGCGCCGCCGGAGCCGCGGCACTCGGCCTGGCCCTCACCTCGGACGGCTCGTATCCCATCCTCCTGCCGGGAATCGTACTGCTGGGCCTCGGCCAGGGAGCCGCGTGGACGGGGATGTGGATCGCCGCGTCCGCCGGGGTGGCCCCCGGTGACCAGGGCATCGCCTCTGGACTGGCTTCGACCACCTTGCAGGTGGGCGGCGCGGTGGGCCTCGCCGTACTGGTCGCGGTCGCGGGTGGCGTCGGGCAGAACGCCTCCGGGCCCGGGCTCCTCGACGGCATCCGTACCGCCGTGTTCGCGATAGCGGGCGGCATCGGCTGCGGCGCGCTCGCACTGCTCACCCTTCGCAGGGCCACCAGCACCAGTCCCTAGACACTCCCTTCGCCTCCCGTTTCCGTGTCCGGGCCCTCCGGTCCGTCCTCCGTCATGCCAGGAGAATCCCCATGTCCCCTACCGCCGCCGGTTCTTACGCTCCTCCGGCCGCCGTCCTGTGCGGGCTGGCCGGATGGGTGCCGTCCCGAGTGGTGACCAACGAGCACCTCGCGCGACGGCTCGATACCGACGACGCATGGATCCGCACCCGAACCGGGATCCGCCGACGGCACGTCGTCGACCCCGGACAGTCGACGTCCGACCTGGCCGTCGAAGCCGGCCGCAGAGCGCTCGCCTGCGCCGCGACGGACAGGGCCGACGCCGTCCTCGTCGCCACGACGACCCCGGACCACAGCTGCCCGGCCACCGCGCCCGCGGTCGCCGCACGGCTCGGTCTGACGGGGGCGGCCGCCTTCGACATCAGCGCCGTGTGCACCGGGTTCGTCTACGGCCTCGCCTCGGCCGCCGGGCTCATCGCGGCCGGCGTGGCCGAACGGGTCCTGCTCATCGGGGCGGACACCTACTCCACGATCGTGGATCCCCTCGACCGGGCCAACGCGATCCTCTTCGGCGACGGCGCGGGAGCTGTCGTCCTGCGCGCCGGACTCCCCGACGAGCCCGGCGCGGTCGGCCACTTCGACCTCGGCAGCGACGGCGCCCACGAGGACCTGATCACGGTCGCGGCCGGCGGCTCCAGACAGCGCTCCCGACCGGGCGAACCCAGCCGCCAGGACCGGCACTTCGCCATGCGGGGCAAGGAGGTCTACCGCCACGCCGTGACGCGCATGGCCGAGTCGGCGCGCGCCACGCTGTCCCGGGCCGGCTGGAAGATCGACGACGTCGACCACTTCGTACCCCACCAGGCCAATCTGCGGATCCTGCACTCGGTGGCCGACGACCTCGGTCTCCCTCGCGAGCGGTGTGTGACGCATGTCGAGTCCGTCGGCAACACGGGCGCCGCGTCCATTCCGCTCGCCCTCGCCGACGCGGCTGCCCGCCAGGCGCTCCGCGCCGGCGACCGGCTGCTCCTCACCGCCTTCGGAGGCGGCCTCACCTGGGGCTCCTGCCTCCTGACCTGGCCCACGCTCCCCGCGCCGGCCCATCTGCACGACCGACCGCCCCATCTGTACGACGAACCGGTCCATCCGTACGACGAGCCGCCCCATCCGTACGACCAAGGAGAACGGACGACGTCATGAGCACCACCTACGACCAGTTGGTCGAGATCCTCGCGAGGCTGCACGACACCCCGGCCGACCGGATCAGCCCCGAGGCGACCTTCGCCGAACTGGACGTCGACTCGCTGACGATGGTCGAGATCAGCATCCGCATCGAGCGCGACCTAGGTGTGGCCGTCGGCGACGACGAACTCCGGCCCGACCTCACCCTGGGCGAGCTCGCCGGACTCGTCGACGCCCGTCGAGCGGCCGTCTGACCTCCTCCGCTCTCCCCTCCCCACTCCACGAAAGGCAGCTCCCATGCACATCAAGGAACAGCCCGGCACCGCGATCGGCGCGACGGTCGAGGGCTTCGACCACGCCACCGCATCGGCCGCCGACATCGACGCGCTCAAGAGCACCGTCTACACCAAGAAGATCGCCGTCCTGAAGGGCCAGGACCTCTCCCCCCAGGAGTTCCTCGAACTCGGCAAGCGGCTGGGACGTCCGGAGACCTACTACGAGCCGATGTACCACCACCCGGAGGTCACGGAGATATTCGTCTCCTCCAACGTGCCGGAGAACGGAAAGCAGATAGGCGTACCGAAGACCGGTAAGTTCTGGCACGCCGACTACCAGTTCATGCCGGACCCCTTCGGAATCACCCTGATCTACCCCCAGGTCATTCCCGAGAAGAACCGCGGAACGTACTTCATCGACATGGGGCGGGCCTACAACAGGCTGCCCGAGGAACTCAAGAAGGAGATCATCGGAACGTACTGCCGGCACTCGGTGCGCAAGTACTTCAAGATCCGGCCCCACGACGTCTACCGGCCCATCTCCGAGATCATCGAAGAGGTGGAGCGGAAGACCCCGGCCGTGCTCCAGCCGACCACGTTCACCCACCCCATGACCGGGGAGACGGTCCTCTACATCAGCGAGGGCTTCACCGTCGGCATCGAGGACCAGGACGGCAAGCCGCTCGACGACGAGCTGCTTGCGCGCCTGTTCGAGGCCACCGGCCAGCTCGACGAGACCTTCCAGCACGACAGCATCCATGTGCAGAGCTTCGAACAGGGTGACCTGCTGGTCTGGGACAACCGCAGCCTCATCCACCGCGCTCGGCACACGACCACCCCCGAGCCGACCGTCTCCTACCGCGTCACCGTGCACGACGAGCGCAGGCTCCACGACGGGATCAAGGCGGCATGAAGGCCCCCTCCATGGCCCTGCACCCCACGGACGAGGACCTGTTGGTGCAGGTTCTGGTGCCCTACAAGGGCCATTGCAAATACCTGCGCTCGGCGGTCGTGACCGAGAGCGACGCCGGACGAGCCGTCGCCCGCTGCGAATTCGCGATTCCGGAGTCGTGCTACATCGACGACACCGGCCATCTGAATTCCGTTGAGGTGAACATCTGTTACAACCAGATGATGTATTACCTCGTCGCCAAGTCCGTGAAGGAAGGGCTGGGGACAGGGTTCGAATCCTGGACGCTGGACGACTTCTGGAGGCACCAGCTCCCGGACATCCTGATCGCCCGCTTCGCCTCCAACTTCCGGCGACCCGTCAACCCCCGTGCATTCTCCGGGGAGATGGAATTCCGGTCCGTCACCCGGCGCGCTCCGGCAGGCGGCAGCCCGTTCCTCCACGCCGAGACCGCCTTCCGCTACTGGGACGCCGACTCGGGCCGGTGCGACGGCGAGGCGATCCTGGCGTTCGTCGACGTCCCCTGACGCGCCCCCTGCCACCCCACCCAGCGGCAAGAGAGGACGGAGACCCCCATGCCCATGGACAGGCTCCACCACCCGGAGCTCCAGACGCTCGTTCAGACCACGAGCTTCCACGCACACCACCAGCCCACGACCCCCGCGGTTCTCTTCGAGGGCCGCACGGTGACGTACGAGCAACTGCACCGCGAGAGCAACCGCGTCGCCCACGCCATCCAGGCCGCCGGACTCACGCCGGGTGACCGAGTCGCGTACCTCGGCAAGGAGTCCGAGCACTACTACGAGATCCTCTTCGGCTGTGCAAAGAGCGGGACCGTGCTCGTACCCGTCAACTGGCGACTCACCGCGCCCGAGGTCAGCCACATCCTGGGGGACTCCGGGACCCGACTGCTCGTCCTGGAGGAGGAGTTCGGGCCGATCGTCGAGAAGATGCCTACCGCGCCCCCCGAAACGGTCGTCGAGCTCGGAGAGCCCTTCGCCGTCTGGAAGGCATCCCACCCCGACACCGACCCGACGCTGCACGTCACCCCCGACACCCCCGTCGCCCAGCTCTACACCAGCGGCACCACCGGACTCCCGAAGGGCGTCGTGCTCGCCCACCGCAGCTTCTTCGCGATCCGCGACGCGCTGGCGAGCGAGGGGCTGGACTGGATCGACTGGCGCGCCGGTGACATCGCGCTGATCGGTATCCCCGGATTCCACATCGGCGGCCTGTGGTGGGCCACGCAGAACTTCAACGCCGGAACCACGATCGTCGCGATGCGAACCTTCGCCGCCCGCCGGGCCGTCGACCTCATCCGCGACCTCGGCATCACCACCGCCTGCGTCGTCCCGGCCATGCTCCGCATGATGCTGACCGAACCCGGCGTCGGCGCCCAGGACTTCACCACCCTGCGCAAGACCGTCTACGGCGGCTCCCCCATCTCCGAGGCACTGCTGGAGGAGAGCCTCGCCGTTCTCGACTGCGAGTTCGCCCAGATCTACGGCCTCACCGAGACCGGCAACACCGCCGTCTGCCTGCCACCGGCCGCCCATGTCCCCGGCGGTTCCCTGATGCAGGCGGCCGGGCGGCCGTATCCGGGGGTGGGCAGCAAGGTGATCGACGGCGAGGGGCGCGAACTTCCGCCGGGCTCCGTCGGGGAGGTCTGCCTGGCTACGCCGGCCCACATGGTCGAGTACTGGGGACTGCCCGACAAGACCGCCGAGACCCTCGTCGACGGCTGGATCCACACCGGGGACGCCGGATACATCGACGAGGACGGCTACCTCTTCATCCGCGACCGCATCAAGGACGCCATCCTCGTCGCAGGCGAGAACGTCTACCCCGCCGAGATCGAGAACGTACTGGAGCATCACCCCGGCGTGGCGGAGGCCGTCGTCGTCGGCGCCCCCGACGAACGCTGGGGCGAGTACGTGCACGCCTTCGTCGTCCCCGCGCCCGGGCAGCCGCCCAGCCCCCGGGACCTGCACACCTTCCTCGTCCCGCGGCTCGCGAGCTTCAAGCTGCCCGCCCGCTACGAGTTCATCGACACCGTCCCGCGCAACCCCAGCGGAAAGATCCTGCGCCGCGAGCTGCGCGACCGCTTCTGGGGCGACTCCGCGCGCAAGGTCAACTGACCTTCCACCAGGCCCGATCGAGAGAGAACGACATGCCTGCTCCCCTCACGCTGGAGGGCTTCCGCGCGAACCTGGCGGAGTTTCTGTACCAGCGGCCCGACGAAGTCGACCTCGAAGAGAACCCCATAGACGCCGGACTGGACTCCCTGCGGATCGTCACCCTCCTCGAACGGTGGCGGGAGACCGGCGCGGAGGTGACCTTCGTCGAACTCGCCGAGTGCACCTCGTTCGCCCAGTGGTGGCAGCTGCTCTCCGCACGGCAGAGGGGAGCGGACCATGCCGACGCATGACAGCGACCTGAATGACACAGCGCGGCGTCATCCGTTGCTGGCCGCCCAGGAAGGCATCTGGACCGGCCAGCAGCTCGACCCGGACAGTCCCGCGTACAACACGGCCGAGTATGTGCTCATCGACGGACCGGTGGACATGGCCGCCTTCGACGCGGCCCTGCACCACGTGGTCGCGGAGACGCAGGCCCTGAACGTCGCCTTCGTCGTCGACGGCCAGGGCCGCCCCTGGCAGACGGACGCCCCGGCCGGCGACTGGCGCCTGCACACGGCAGACCTCACCGCCGAGCCCGATCCACACGCGGCGGCCCTGGCCTGGATGGACGAGGACATGGCCCGCCCCGTCGACCTCGCGCGCGGCCCCGTCTTCGGCCACGCCCTGCTGCGCACCGCACCGGAGCAGTACCTCTGGTACCACCGCGTGCACCACATCGCCCTCGACGGCTTCGGCCTTTCGCTGGTCGCCCGTCGGGTCGCCCAGGTCTACACGGCCCTGACGGCGGGCGAGCCGGTGGAAGACAGCGGTTTCGGCACCTTGGCCTCGGTGCGGGACGAGGAATGCGCCTACCGGGAGTCGCCGCGCTTCGCCAAGGCCCGTGCCTACTGGGCGGACCGGTTCGCGGACCGGCCGCCCGTGGCGACACCCGCAGGGCGTACGGCCCTGCCCGCGCGCACGTTCCACCGGCGCGTGGCGGACCTCGACGCGACGCAGACGAAGGCCCTGCGCGCCGTCGCCCGAGACCTCGAACTCACCTGGTCCGAGGTGCTGTTGGCCGTGACCGTGGCTCAGCTGCACCGCGTGACCGGCGCACCTGAGATCGTCCTCAGCCTGCCGGCGATGGGACGCCTGGGCTCCGTATCGCTGCGCGTTCCCTGCATGGTGCGCAACATCCTGCCCCTGCGCGTCGCGATCACCGCGTCGGACAGCCTGCGCGACCTCGCCACCCGGATCTCCCGCGAGCTCCGCGCCGGACTGCCGCACCAGCGCTACCGCTACGAACGACTGCGGCGCGACCTCAAGCTCGTCGGCGGGCAGCGTCGGCTGTCCGGTCCCGGCGTCAACATCATGCCCTTCGAGTACGACCTGCGGTTCGCCGGCCACCGCAGCACGGTGCACAACGTCTCCGCGGGCCCCGTCGACGACCTGGCGGTCAACGTCTACGACCGTTCCGAGGGCGGGGGACTGCGCATCGCCGTGGACGCCAATCCCGACCTCTACGACGAGGCGGACGTCGCCGCACTCCAGGAGGGACTGCTGTCTCTGCTAAGGGAGGCTGTCGCGGCCCCCGACCGGGCGCTCGGCGATCCGCGTGCGCGCGAGCCCGTCCCGGTCCTGGACGGTGGACCGCTGCCCGGCCCCGTGCGCCCCGTTCTCGATCTGATCGCCGGCCACGCCGCCCGGCGCGGCGGATCCGTCGCCGTCGAGCACGACGGCAACAGCATCACGTATGCCCAACTCTTCGGGTCGGCACGTGCACTCGCCCGCCGACTGGCCGGCCGCCGGGTCGGCCACGGCGACCTGGTGGCCGTCGCCCTGCCGCGCGGCATCGACGCGATCACCGCCGTCCTTGGCGTCCTGCTCTCCGGTGCCGCCTACTGCCCGCTCGACCCGACGGCGCCCGAGGCCCGCAGGGCGGAACTGCTGGACGACGCCCGACCGGTCCTGGTCCTCACCACCAGCGCCTACGCCGACGACTTCGGGGACCGGGTCGTTCTGCGATACGACCAGCCGGAGCCGGAGCCGGAGCCGGAGCCGGAGCCGGAGCCGGAGCCCGAGCCCGAGTCCGCAGCGGCCCATCCGGCGCCACCGACGCCGGAGGACCTCGCCTACGTCCTCCACACCTCGGGCTCCACGGGGCGCCCCAAGGGCGTCGAGATCGGCCACCGCGCCCTCGCGCACTTCGTCGCCGGCGCCACGCACCGCTACGGCCTTCACCACCGGGACCGCCTCCTGCAGTTCGCCCCCCTGCACTTCGACACCAGCGTCGAGGAAATCTTCCTCACGCTGTGCACGGGCGCCACGCTCGTCGTCCGCAGCGACGACACGACCGAATCGGTCCCCGGGTTCCTGGACGCCTGCGCACGGCTGCGGATCAGCTTCCTCGACCTGCCCACGGCCTACTGGCACGAACTGGCCTACGCCCTCTCGACCGGCGCCGTCACGCTGCCCGCCGACGTGCGCACCGTCGTCATCGGCGGTGAGGCGGCCCTCGCCGAACGGGTCGACCGCTGGCGCAAGGCCGTCGGTACGTCGGTCCGGCTGCTGAACACCTACGGGCCGACCGAGGCCACCGTGGTCGCCACCGTCGCCGACCTCCACGACCCCTCGCTCGCCCCGGGCGACGTCCCGATCGGGCTGCCCCTGCCCGGCACCCGAGCCGCGGTCGTCGACGGGGAACTCCACCTCCTGGGCGACAACCTGGCCCTCGGCTACCGCGGACACCGGCCACCGGACACCTCCCGCTTCGCCCCTCTCGACCGGCTCCCCGGAGCGCCCCGCGCCTACCGCACCGGCGATCTGGTGCGGATCGGCGACGACGGACAGCTGCGCTACCTGGGCCGGTCGGACAACGAGTTCAAGATCAGCGGACACCGTGTGCACCCGGCCGAGGTCGAGGGCGCCCTCCTCGGTCACCCGGGAGTCCGTGGCGCGGCTGTCGTCGGGCAGGTGCTGGGCGACGGAACGCGGCGCCTGGTCGCGTACGTCGTCCCGGACGGGCCCGCCCCGGCCGTGGCCCTGCTCAGGGACCACCTCCGGAGGACGCTGCCCGCGGCGATGATCCCGTCGGCCGTCGAGTTCCGTGACCGCCTGCCCCGGACGAGCTCAGGGAAGATCGACAGGAACGCGCTCGCCACGACGGGACCCGCCCCCGATGCGCAGGCGGCCTCCTGCGACAGCACACTGGAGCGCACCATCGCCGCCGTCTGGCAACAGGCGCTCGGCGTGGCCGCCGTCTCGGCGCGGGACGACGTGTTCGACCTGGGGGCCCACTCGCTCCAGGCCATCCAGGTCGCCAACCGCCTCGGCGTCGAACTGCACCGTGACGTGAAGGTCGCCTGGCTCTTCCAGCACCCGACCTCCGCCGAATTGGCGATTTTCCTGGAGCGGCTGGAGCAACAGGAGCAGGAGCGGCAGGAACATGAGGAACAGCCTCGCCCGGCCGCTTCCGGCCTTCCGGCGGCCCTGTTCGCCGACACCGTCCTCGATCCGGACGTCCGCCCCGGCGACGGTCCCCGGGCGACCGGCACACCGGACAGAATCCTGCTCACCGGCGCCACCGGCTTCGTGGGCGTACACCTGCTGGCCGAGCTTCTGACGAGCACCGGCGCGGCGGTCGTCTGCCCGGTCCGTGCCGCGAGCCCCGCCGAGGCCGCCGCCCGCATCCACCAGGCCCTGGAAACCCACCTGATCCGCCTCCCGGACGCGGCGCACCGACGCGTCACGGCGGTGCCCGCGGACCTCGCCCGCCCCCGCCTCGGACTGGACGAGGCGCTCTTCGACGAGCTCGCCCGCACCTGTGGCGCGATCTTCCACAACGCGGCGACGGTCAGCATCATGCGCGAGTACGCCACCCTCCGCGCGGCCAACACCGAGTCCACCCGTGGCCTACTGCGCATGGCGGCCGTGCGCTCGACCCCCCTGCACTTCGTGTCGACCCTCTCCGTCGCCCCGCCCCTCGGCCTCGCCCCGGAGGTACCGGAGGCGTTCCTCCCGCCCCACCCCGGACTGCGCTACGGCTACCAGCAGTCGAAGTGGGCGGCCGAGTGCCTGCTGGAACAGGCCGCGGAGAGGGGCCTGCCGGTCACCGTGCACCGGCTCGGCCGAATCGTCGGCCCGTACGCCACCGGTTACGTGAACGAGCGGGACTTCCTTTGGAGCGTGCTGCGCGCGGGGGTTCCCGCGGGCATCGTCCCCGACCTGTTCGAGGAGGAGACCTGGACACCCGTCGACCATGTCGCCCGGGCCCTCGTCCACCTCTGCCTCGGACAGCGCCCGCCGGGCGTGACCGTCTTCAACCACGCCGCCGCCGGCCTGGTGAGGCTGGATGACGTCTACGACTGGCTGGAGGAGTACGGCTACCCGCTACGGCGTATGCCGCTGGCCCGGTGGCGTGCCGAACTGCCGCGCTCCTTCGATGACTCCAGTCACTCCACTGACTCCACTGACTCCGGTGACTCCGGTGACTCCGGTGACTGCGGTGACTCCGGCGTGGCGGCGACCACGCTCGCCTTCTTCGACTCCTGGGACGCGGACACCGACGACGCCACCGGGCCCGATCTGCGCCTGGGACGCGTCCGCGCCGACAACGTCGTGAACGGTCTGCGCGGCAGCGGCATCACCTGCCCGCCCGTCGACCGCGACCTCGTCTTCCGCTACCTCGACCACTGCGTCACCACCGGAACCCTGCCCGCCCCGACCGGAAAACGGATTCATCCCGCCACTCCCGCAGGGTAGTTGGGCATGCCCGGGAACTCAGGGGCTCCACCCCCCGACTACTGCAACAGAACCCATCGCCTCACGAGCACCCCGCAACAAGGAGCCAGCATGTCGAAGAAACGGCCGGTCGCCGTCGCCCTGGCCGGCGCCCTCTGTCTGGTCACGACGGCATGCGCCGACTCGTCGACCGACAAGGGCGACGACACCGGCGGCAAGGCGTCCGCCGCCGCCGCGAAGTCCGGGTACCCGGCGACCCTCCAGAACTGCGGGGTGTCCGAGAAGTTCACCAAGGAGCCCAGCCGGGTGGTCCTGATGAACGGCGCCTCGGTGGCCGAGGTCTCCACGCTCCTCTCACTCGGCGTCGGCGACCGCATCGTCGCCAACCAGCAGAGCTACGGGATGTCCGAGGTGGCGGGCCGCGCCAAGGCCATCAAGGCCCTGCCGACCGGCAAGGTCAAGCTCAATGACGCCTACGACATCCCGCGCGAGGCGATGATCGGGCTACGGCCGGACCTGGTGCTGTCCACGACTTCGTACGGCTTCGACGAGAAGAACGGCTTCGCCACCCGCGACCAGCTCAAGCAGGTGGGCGCGGACACCTACGTCTCCCCGCAGGGCTGCGATCAGGACACCTCCAAGATGACCATCGCCGACAGCTACACGCTGCTGCGCGACATGGGCAAGATCTTCGACGTCAGTGACCGCGCCGAGAAGCTGATCGCCGCGTCGGAGAAGAACATCGCCGACGTCTCCGCGAAGGTGAAGGGCGAGAAGCAGCCCAAGGTCATGATCCTGTTCTCCAACATGGCCATGGGCGGCAACGACTTCAGCTCGGTCGTCGCCAAGGGCATCTACAACGACATCCTCGCCAAGGCCGGCGGCAGCAACGCCTTCGCGTCGGCGTCCAAGACCTCCTTCGCCGACCTGAGCAAGGAGAAGGTGGCCGCCACCGACGTCGACGCGCTCGTCGTCATCGGCTACAACGACCCGAACCCGGCGGCCTACGCCAGGAAACTGCTGAAGGAGTTCCCCCAGTGGCCGGCCGCGAAGAACAACAAGTACGTGGCCCTGTCCGACTCGATGTACCTCGGCCCCAGCAACGACCTGGCCGTCGAGAAGGTCGCCAGGATGCTGCACCCCGACAAGTTCTGAACCCGAGTCCGATCCCGAGCCGCCTGCGGCTGCCGCTGGCGGTCGCCGGCCTGCTGGTCGTCCTCGTCGCCGTGATGGTGGTGGCGGTGAGCATCGGCGCGGTGAACATCCCGGTGGCGGATGTGTGGGGAGTCCTCCTGCGCCACGTCACCGGCCGGGCAGCCACCGCAGACCCGGCGCTGGACCAGATCGTGTGGACCTTCCGGGCACCCCGCGTCGCCCTGGCCGCCCTGGTCGGCGCGGGCCTGGCCGTCGCCGGGGCGGTGCTCCAGACCCTGGTCTCCAACCCGCTCGCCGACCCGGTCGTCCTGGGCTTCTCCTACGGTGCCTCCCTGGGCGCCGTGCTGGTCATCACCCTGGGCGGTGTGGCACTCGGCGGGCTGGGCGGTCTCGGCGTGTCCGGCGCGGCGTTCGTCGGCGCCCTCGCGGCCGGGGCCCTGGTCTTCGCCCTGGGACAACGCCAGGGCCGGCTGGCCCCGACCCGGCTGGTGCTGGCGGGGGTCGCGGTCGGCTATGTACTGCTGTCGGTGACGAGCTTCGTCCAGCTGCTGGCGACGCCCACCGAGCTGCGGACGGTGATGTTCTGGATGCTCGGCAGCGTCGCCGGCGCCCAGTGGAGCCAACTGCCCACGGTCACGGTGGTGGTCCTGACGAGCACGGTCGTACTGACCCTGTTCGGACGGCGGCTCAACGCCCTGCTGGCCGGCGACGAGTCCGCGACCGCGCTCGGCGTGGACGTCAACCGGCTGCGCGCCGTCCTGCTGGTGATCAGCGCGCTGCTCACCGGCACGGTCATCGCCGTCGCCGGCGGCGTCGGCTTCGTCGGCCTGATGATTCCCCACCTGGTCCGCCTCACCACGGGCGCGGACCACCGCAGACTGCTGCCCCTGACCGCACTCCTGGGCGCCATCTACCTCGTTCTCGTCGACCTGCTCTCCCGCACCGTCAGCCGTCCCAACGAACTGCCGCTGGGCATCCTCACCGCTCTGCTCGGCGCCCCGTTCTTCCTGTGGCTGCTGCGCCGGAACAGGGGCCTGGACACCGTATGAAGGGCTGGACACGGCATGGAGGGCTGGACACGGCATGGAGGGCTGGACACGGCATGGAGGGCTGGACACGGCATGGAGGGCTGGACACCGTATGAAGAGCCTGGACGGCGTATGAAGCTGACCGTGGACCAGCTCCACATCACCCTGGACCGCAAGCAGATCCTCCGCGATGTGCACCTGGAGGCCGCCAAGGGCGACATCGTCGGGCTCGTGGGCCCCAACGGCAGCGGCAAGTCCACCCTGCTCCGCACGGTCTACCGCTCGCTGCGGCCGGCCGACGGCGTGGTCAGGGTGGGCGGCGACGACGTATGGGAGCTGTCCGCGCGCACCGCCGCCCGCCGCACGGCTGCCGTCCTTCAGGACGCCGGCACCACGACCGGCCTCACGGTGACCGAGATCGTCGCCCTGGGACGTACGCCCCACCACGGACTGATGGGCCGGGACGGCGCCGAGGACCGTGAGGCCGTGGCCGAGGCGGTCGAGCGCTGCGGAGTCGGCCCTTTTGCGGACCGCGACTACGCCACCCTCTCCGGCGGCGAACGCCAGCGCGTCCTGCTGGCCCGCGCTCTCGCCCAACGACCCCGGCTCCTGGTCCTGGACGAACTCACCAACCACCTCGACATCCGTGCCCGGTTCGAACTCCTGGATCTGATCCGCAGCACAGGGATCACCACGCTGGCGGTCCTGCACGACCTCGACCTGGCCGCCCGGCTCTGCGACCACCTCGTCGTGCTCCGCGAGGGCGCGGTGGTGGCGGCGGGACCCGTACTGGAGGTCCTGACACCGGACCTCCTCTGCGACGTCTTCGGCGTACGGGGCGCCACGGAACGACACCCCGACGGCGTCGTCCGCATCACGTATGCCGCCCAGCCCCTCGCCCTCGACGTGGAGCCCGCGCCCGCGGAGCGGTGACGCGCCGTCACCCGCCGTGTGGCTCGTACTGGATTCCGTTCCGGGTCAGCTCGCTCTCCTCGGCCCCGCCGAAACGGCCGACGAGGTGCAGCGCCATGTCGATCCCGGCCGATACACCGGCGGAGGTCACGATGTCGCCGTAGTCGACGTACCGCTGCCCGGCGCGTAGGTCGACCGAGCTGTCGATCTTCGCGAGCTTGTCGAGGTAGTCGCGATGGGTGTCAGCAGATCGAGCGGCGGCGCCGTGATCAGGTCGTGATCCGCGACGAGGCCGAGCCCCTTGGAACACCGCACCACACCCGCCCGGGGCCCGAGGGTCAGGACCCGCACCGGAGACGACGCGATGTGGGCGGCCCAGAACCCCAGTACCTCCCAAGGACCGGCGACGTCGAGTTCCTCGGCGCCCTCGAAGAGGAGGACGCCGACGGTGAGGGTGTCGTCGTTCACGGGAGTTGTGCCGTCGTCAGGCCGACGGCACGGTGAGCCGGTCCAGGGCGCCGGCCTTGGCCTGGGCGACGAGGTCGGCGAACTGCTCCTCGCTCATCTGTACCTGCTGTCCGAAGTCGTCGGTGATGCGTACCCGCCTGTCCTCGGCAGCATCCGGGTCCAGGAAGAGCTGGGGACAACCGCAGTTGCAGTCGCCGCAGAAGGTCGCGATCGGTTCCGGGTTCACGTCAGCCATCTGTGCCACCTCGTCGCTTCCGCCGCGCCGGACGGTCCGGCACGTCAACGATGCCCGGCACACCGCCGACGACAAACGGCCTCAACGCATGATAAAAACCACGCCAGTTGGCGGGAACTCACCGCGACTGCCGAACGACTCACGCCGGGACGCTGATCGCGCCGATCACGATGGTGCCGACCCGTCGGGCGAGCTGGATCACCGCGTGCCCGATCGCCCCGGTCCCGCCCGCGGCGACGGCGAGCGCGCGGTGCGCGGTGAGCGCGGGGACGCCGAGTGAGGCGCCGACGTCGAAACCGGCCTCGTCGGCAGAGGCCATGAACAGCCGGACCCGTCGGCCGACCCGGCTCTGGTCGATCCCCTCACCGACCGCGTCGATCGTGCCGGCGCCGTCGAGGTGCGGGGTGGCCTTGGAGAAGTGCTTGGGGTCGGCGGCGCCGGAGCGGACCTGCCCGTCCGTCGGGTTGACCCCGGACACGGTAACCCCGGACGCGAACTTCGCCGGGGCCGGGCGCGGGCAGGTTCCGGTCCACGAATCGAAGAACGTCGGGGCCGCCGTTGGTTCCGGTCAGCCGATGGGGGCCTCGTTGGATCGGGACTCGATGGCATCGAGTGTGGCGAGAGTCGCGGCGTCGAAGGTGATCTTGCCGGCCGCCATTCACAGCCCGCGCGCGTCTGGCCGGCCGGGACTTCACCATGAGTTATCGGTGAGGCTACCGCTGCCTGGACGGTGTCGAGGCCGTACTCACCACGCACCGGAAGCCTCTCCTCGCGTAGCGCTGACGCCGCAACCGAGGCTGCTCGTGGAGGCCGCCATAGGTACGGTCCGGCTGTTCCTCGCCGGCCTGGGAACAGTTGTGAAGGACGACTTGCGCCAGGTAGAGCGAGGCCGTCTCAACTCCACTGCACCGCCCCGTGGTTCGCCAGGCCGCCGATGAAAGTGCACGTCGCTGACCTGCGGCGACAACCTCCTCTCGTGTTGCGGGAGGCGGGTGACATTTGCGTGCTGGGCAGCGACTGTGCGCATGCGGAGGATCTCGTCGTGATCCGCACCTCGTCCTCGACGGACACCCAGGTAGTGCGCCCTACTTCGGTGCCTGGAAGCCGCCGATCTTCTGCTCGAGCAGTTCGGCCAGCCGCAGCGGGGTGCGGTCCTCGAACATCGGACCGACGAGCTGCACTCCCACCGGCAGACCCTCGGGGGACCGGCCCGCTGGTACGGCGGTGGCGGGAAGACCGGGCATGGTGGGCAGGCCGGCCCAGACGAGCTGGTCGAGGTACGGGTACTCGACGCCGTCGATGTCGAGTCGGCGTTCCCTCGGATCGGGGTTGTGGTCGTGCGGGAACGCGGGAGTGGGCGTGATGGGACACACCACGACGTCGAACTCGGTGAAGAGCTGCCGCCAGCCGTGGCGGTGGAGCTCGCGACAGTTGTTCGCCTCGATCCAGTCGCGGTGGCTGAACACCATGCCGCGCAGTCGCGCCGCGTCGAGACTCTGGTCGTCTGCCCCCAGTCCGGCGGCGAGGGTCCGCAGTTGCTCGTACGCCTCGACGGGAAAACGTGCGGCGAAGCCTGAAAAGAGCAACTGCGTGTAGAGCACCGCGGCTTCGGTCAGATCGGGCAGCAGCGGACTGTGCCGCTCGACGCGGGCACCGCCGTCGACAAGCGCGTCGGCCACCCGGTTCACGCCCGCCCGCACAGCGGACCCGGTCGGAATGAGCGGATGCTCGTCGAGGACCAGGACCCGGAAGTCGCAGAGCCGCTCGTGGCGCGCGGGCGGCAGCGTCAAGTCGTGCGCCACACCGAGCGTCAGCGGGTCCGGTCCGGCCATGACATCGAGCAGGAGCGTGAGGTCGCGGGCAGTGCGCGCCATCGGACCGACGACAGCGAGGTCGACGTCGGCCGGCAAAGCCGGCGCGGACGGCGGGACCATACCGCGGCTCGCCGCCAGCCCGAGCGTCGGCTTGTGTGCGTAGACACCGCAGAAATGTGCGGGGGTGCGCAACGAACCGCCAATGTCGGAGCCGATGGACAGCGCGCCGAATCCGGACGCCAGGGCCGCCGCTGATCCGCCGGAGGATCCACCCGGCGTGCGACCGTGATCCCACGGGTTATTGGTGGTGCCGTAGATCTCGTTGAAGCTCTGCACATCTTGCAGCCCCAAAGGCACATTGGTCTTACCGAGTATCACCGCGCCTGCGGCCTTGAGCCGCGACACCTGCACCGCGTCCTCGGCCGGCATGTAGTCGCGGTGTAGCGGCATGCCCCAGGTCGTGGGCAGCCCGGCGATGTTGTAGGACTCTTTGACCGTCACCGGAATGCCGAGCAGCGGCCGGTCCTCACCGCGGGCGCGCGCCTGGTCGGCACCGCGTGCGGCGGCCCGTGCACGGTCGAAGTCCGGCACACAGATCGCGTTGATCGCCTTGTCGTCCCGCTCGATACGGGTGATCGCCTCGTCGGTCAGTTCCGCCGAGGACACTTCACCGGCGCGCAAGGCAGCCGCGAGGTTTTCGGCCGTCTCAATATTCCACTCCATGAACGCGACCGTATCGGCGACGGGAGGAGGTCATGAAATGCCGCTTCGCACAACGGGGTTGATGTCTCAATGCTCAGGAAGTTTCTCTCCGGCCACAGACGATTCGCCCGCCTCACGTCGTGGCTGTCTCCCAGCGATCCTTCCGATCGCGGCAAGAAGGGGTCGAAGATCCACACCGTCGCTACGAAGCAAAGCGGAACACTTCCTGGCCTTCGCCGGCATCGCCGCCGCTCTGATCTGCTGTCGGAGGGACTCGGTAACCGGGTGCTCAGGTAATTCGATGGCGCGCATCGAATCCACCGGAGATCAGCCTGCTCGCAGCCCGGGAGGGCCGCTTCCCGGCGGCCTGGCAGCGAGATCGGATGACGTGGATCAAGCCGTCGTTCCTGTGGCTGGGATCTGAAGGATGGCCAGGGTGAACGGACCCCAGTCCCCGCTGCCGAGTCTGGAGCCGGTGGGGCACGGGCATGATGCGTACCATGCCGAACGAATCTTCAGGCCCGCGCCGTCCGCCCTTGCTGTGGGAGCAACACTGCTGCCTGCCGTTGGAGAGAGGCGCGGATGTCGGCGAACTGGCCCGCTACCGCAGACCGGGAGGCAGCTTCGTCTCGGTGAACGTGGGCTATGTTCCCCACAGCGCTGATGACGTCACCGGCCTGATCGCGAGTTGGCGACAGCGGATCGCCGCGGATGAACGTTTGCGGCTCGCTGCGAGCGTCGACGACGTTGAAGCCGCCAGCCGTGCGGGGGATGTGGCGGTGGCCTTCGACCTGGAGGATTCCGGCCCGCTCGATGGGCAGTTGGACCGGGTGCGCCACTTCTACGATCTCGGTGTCCGCATGATGCTGCCGAGTTACAACAACCGCAACGCGGCGGGCGGTGGTTGCCTGGACGAGGTCGACGAGGGGCTCACCGCCTACGGTCGGGCGCTGATAAGGGAGATGAATGCCGTCGGCATGGTGGTAGACGGATCTCACTGCGGTGCCCGAACCGGGCTGGACATGTGCGAGGTCTCCGAACAGCCGGTGATCTACAGTCACTCATGCATGCGCTCGGTGTGGGACCATCCCCGCAACATCAGCGACGAACAGGCCAAGGAATGCGCCGCCACGGGCGGGGTCATCGGCATCACCGGTGTCGGTATCTTCCTCGGCCCCAACGACGCCACCATCGACGCACTTGTGCGGCACATCGATTACGCCGTCGATCTCGTAGGCCCGGAACACGTCGGAGTGTCGACCGACTACCCGTTCGACCACGAGGACTTCAACGCGATGCTCGAACAGAGCCCGGAGTTGTTCCCCGACTGCTACACTCGCTGGGGGCCGATCAACTTCATGCCCCCGGAAAGTCTGCTGACTGTCGAAGACGCGCTGCTCGCCCGGGGATACCCCCACGACGCCGTCACCGCGATCCTGGGCGGCAACTTCCGCCGCGTCGCCGCGCTGGTGTGGCAGTAGTCTGGGCGTGCTCCTCGTCCTCTTCGGCGCCCGGCAATGGCACCGGCAACCGAAGGATCCCTCACAAGCCCAGCTGCCGAAGTGGATGGCCGCGATCGACCGCCTCACGCCGGTCAAGGTCTTCGGACTCGGACTGGCCCTGACCGCGCTCAACGCCAAGAACGCCCCGCTGACCATCGCCGCGGCCGCCTCCATCGGCTCAGCCGGACTGCTGGTCGGGCAGGAGATCGCCTCGCTGGCGATCTTCGTCCTGATTGCCAGCCTCGGCCTGCTGGCCCCACTGGGGGTCTCCATGCTCGGGGGAGAGCGAGCGAAGACCACACTCGGCAATTGGAAAGACTGGGCAGCTCAGCACAACGTCGCCGTGATGGCGGTCCTGCTCTTCGTGATCGGGCTGAAACCGCTCGGTGACGGCATCGGCATCCTCACCTCCTGACGGGTCTCCTCACGCGTTGTGCGCTGCGACGGTGGTCACGAACGCGTGGACGCCGCTGTGCTCCTCAACTGACCGTGAATGACCGTTCGATCTGGCACGCATCTGGCACGCGCAGCAGATCTACCCGAGGCAGGGGTCGCTGTGGAGACGCCCTCAGAGCCGGCAGGTGTGTGCGACCGGGGAGCAGAGGTGCGTCAGTAGCCGGTGCCGCGCTTGACCTGAGCCCGCTCGATCTCATGGGTCGCACCCTTGTCGTCCAACGTGCGACACGCGTCGGCAATGTCCTGGCTCAGGCGATCGATCTGCTCGCGGCTCAGGGTCTCCTTGACCAGGGCACGCATGATCTTCACCCGCTCCGCGTTGGGCGGGAGCGTGTACGCAGGCACCATCCAGCCGCGTTCGGCCGAGAGTTGCCAGGCGACGTCGGACTCGTCGTAGGCGTGCTTGCCGACGAGACGGAAGGCAACCAGCGGCAGCTGTTCGAGGTCGCTCCCGATCACTTTGAAGCGGCCGCTGCTACGCAGGTTGTCCGCCAACGCGTGGGCGTTCTCCTGCAACATCTTCATGACGTAGGTGTAGCCCTGGCGACCGAGCCGGACGAAGTTGTAGTACTGCGCGAGCACCATCGACGCGCCGGTAGAGAAGTTCAGCGTGAACGTCGCGTCGGTCTTGCCCAAGTAGTTCTCGTGGAACACGAGGTCCTTGGGCAGGTCGGACTCCTCGCGGAAGACCAGCCAACCGATGCCGGGGTAGACCAGGCCGTACTTGTGTCCCGAGACGTTGATCGAACGGACCTGCTCAAGCCGGAAGTCCCATTTCGAGTCCGGGTAGAGGAAGGGCCACACGAATGCGCCACTGGCTCCGTCAACGTGGATCGGGATGTCGAGGTCCCGCTCCTTGCGGACGTCCCGCAGGAGCTTGTCGATCCCGACGACGTCGTCCTTGTGGCCGGTGAACGTGGTGCCGAGGACGGCGACGACGCCGATCGTGTTCCCGTCGAGGAGAGGCTCCACGTCCTCCGGGCCGATCGTGTACTTGCCCTCGGCAAGCGGCACGATCCGCGGCTCGACGTCGAAGTAGCGGCAGAACTTCTCCCACACGACGTGGACGTCCCCGCCGAAGATCAAGTTGGGTCGGTCGACCGACAGATTGGCCGCCTGGCGGCGCTCCCGCCACTTCCACTTCAGCGACAGCGCCCCGAGCATGATCGCCTCGGACGAGCCCTGGGTCCGACATCCGGTTGTCCTGCCCGGCGCATTGAAGAGGTCGGCGAGCATGCGCACGCAACGCTGCTCGATCTCGGCGGAAATCGGGTACTCCGCATGGTCGATGAAATTGCGGTGGAGATTCTCGGCGATGGTCCGTTGCGCCTCCGGCTCCATCCAAGTGGTGACAAACGTCGCGAGGTTACGCTGCGGGTCACCCTCCATGGCGAGGTCCACATCCAGCAGCCTCATTGCGTCCGTCGCAGCCATGCCTTCCTCGGGGAAGCTCTCCGAGGGAGCGGGCATGGTCAAGAATCGGTTGCCGAACAGGGCCGCATCGTCACCCTTAGTCATATGACGATTCAAACAGCGCCGGTGCCTGTCTCGGCAAGGGACACGCCGAGACACATAGCGAGGCTCCGAACGGAGGTGACCTGCGGGCCAGCGATGGAGCTGCGGCCGCCGGACCACATGCGGCAGCCGATCTAGAGAAGGCCGCTGGCCAGTGGTAAGACTGGGTGACTTGGTTGTAGAGCCATGTCTTGTTGGTGCTGAGGAGGCGGGCATGTTCGATGAGGCCAGCGAGAACGAGCTCCTGCTCGCCGCACTGATGCAACTCGGTGCGAAGGGCGGCTCGATAGGAGCCGCCGCTGGAGGGGCGGCCACCGGAACGCACGGTTTGGGTAGAGCAGGGGCACGGGGCGGTGCTCGTGGAGCCGCGCGAGGCTTCAAATGGACAAAGAAGGACGTCAGTACCACTCGTGTCGAGTTGTCCGGAACGGTGACGGCAGTCACCCAACTGGTCCACACGACTCTGGCCGACATGGGGAATCTGCTGGGCGCGGAGGCCCGAGACAACGGGGACATCGCCGTACGAGCGATAGTCGGTGTAGGGATTGGGGGCCTGAACCCCACCATTGTGACCGCTGTTGTGGCCGCAGGTCCCGAAGGTGTAGCGGTCGTGGAGCTCCGTGCCGCAGGGCGTGAAGGGCTCATCAAACAGCACCCCGCCGAAAAGGCTCTGGCCAAAATCACCGCTCAGCTCAAAGCTGCCTCGCAGTAACGACGGCCGCAAGGACCCAGCCCAACGGGCGCCCCGACGTGTGCCCGGCTCTCTACGCCGCGTAACGCGGCTGGGTCGGCCCACAGTTGGTCGTTTGCCACCCGGGGGCGGTAACACCCCAGACCTTCATACGTGCTTTGCGCCATGCCTGCCTGTCCAGCTACGTGCCGGCCTGCACCCCGACCGCGGCACCTGGCAAGGTCAACTCAAGCGCGCACCGGCCCGCGTCCAGTGGGGCCCCGAGCGCGACCTGCACCTGCGCCCCCTGACGCACCGCTCACTCCAACGCGGGCCGCCCTGAGGCCGTGACAGGCAAGTTCACCGAACGGCCGGCTGCCGCCTACGGGTCACATGGCAGCACAGGCTCGCCGGAACGGGCGTTTCGTGCCAGATCGGCGTGGCCAAGGCGGATGGCTGCCCCCCGCTGGATGTCGCGGCGACGTTGAACGCGCTGCTGACCGGCTCCCGCTCACGGCAATCCGGCCGCGGACGCCTGGTACGCCGAACCGGAGGATGCCGGAGTGATGGTCTTCACGAAGGACGGATACCTCTCGCTCCTGGAGATCTACCCGACCTCCAGCGAGCCGATCAGCACATGGAGGGAGCCCCGCTTCGTCGAGCGCTGCGCACGGCTGCGAACCCCGTCGGTGCGGCTCCCACCAAAGGATGCTCACGTAGGGGCCGGCCCGGCATCCTCGCAAGTGGCCAGCTGGTGCCACTCATGGCCGCACCCGCCGAAGCCGTAGCGCTCGCGCCGGAGGGTGTCCGCGATGGCGAACAGTGCGACCAGCAGACGAAACGCCCTGGCACGGTCGTAGGACGGCAGATCGGCCATGTTCAGCCGCCATCGCGGCAGCATCACGGTCGGCGTGTAGGTCGGGCGCAACCCAGAGCGCGCAATGGCCTCCTCGGCATGGAAATATCGCAGCCGAGCGCAGCCACCAGCAATATCTTGACCGCAACATATACGGGTACTGCGGGATCGGCCGGATGGGCGTCAAGCTGGGTGACCCGTTCGAGACGAACTGGGGAGCGTCTTGCCCGACGGGAATCGCGTCCGCAGAGGACTGAATCTCACGCCCCCGACCCAGTGGTCAGCAGTGCCTCGACATCAGCAGGATTCCGGCCCCGTACTGCAGGTCTGCTGGGACGCGTGGCACGCGCAAAGGCGCCCGTCTCCTCAAGGCGGGCGCCGTTGCGTGCGCTTGCTGTTGTGGGCGTGGGCCTAACCGGCCATGGACGAGGCGTACGGGGACAAGGCCGGAGCGAGTTGCACTCCGAGGGCCAGGCCGAGGGCGACGAGAGCGTCGGGGAGGCCGCGTCCGACGCGGGCCGCCGCCACCGTGCCAGGGGCAGCCAGCGGGCGGCAGCTGCCGGCGATGATGTCGAACAGGTGCTGCACCCGGCCAGGTCCGCGTGGCAGCAGTTGGCCGTGGAAATCCTCGTGGTGGGCGAGAACGAGGGCGGCAAGACCGGCGACGTGGGCCGACGCCGTGCCGGTGCCGTCGAGAGCCGTGTATCCGCCGAGCGGCGAGCACGACAGAACCGCCACGCCGGGGGCAGCCGCGTCGACCCCGGGGCCGTAGCAGCTGAACGGCGCGGCGAACAGCCCTTCCGGTGTCAGCTGCGGGCCCGAATGGGTGGCTTGGGATGTGTCCGGTGGATAGGACCCGAAGACCCCCAGGGCGCCCACGGTGAACACGGTGGGCAACGAGCCCGGGAAGGCGACCGGTCCAGCCGTGTCGCCCGCCGGGGCGACGCAGGCGATACCCGCCGCGTTGGCATCGGCAAGTTTGCGTGAGACCAGCGCCGACGAGTACGGGGTCGCCACCGAGATATGGGCGATGTCGACCTCGTGTTCGATGCAGTAGTCCAGAGCGGCGATCACGTCGCTGAAGCAGCCGTCGGGCACGACCTGACAGACATCGATCTCCGCGTCGACCGCGATGCCGATGACGCCCGTGCCGGTGTCCGCCCCGGCGATGATGCCCGCTGCGTGGGTACCGGTGCCCACCGTGTCGTGGGCCCAGCCCTCTTCCGTGCCGCGTACGAGATCGACCCCGGAGCGCACCCGTTGTTTGAGATCGGGGTGCTCGGCGGCGACACCCGAACCGATGACCGCGATCTTGACCCCGAAGGCACGGAATGTGGGAGGCAGCCGGTCCAACCGCATGGCCTGCTGACCCCAGCCGTACTGCTGTCTCTCTTCCAGCCCTGGGTAGACCTTGGCCAGCGGGGTGAGGGTGACCAGGTTCTCCCGGGTCACCGACAGATCCGGGCGATGGATCCAGCGGTCCGCATAACCGCCCGCGGGCCGGACGTACAGGGACTGAATGGACTGCGGGGTGTCCGTGGCCATCATGACGGTGGTCGTCCCGTCGGCCCCGGTGAGGCCCTGGCCCGGCCATGACGCCCCGATCAGGAACACTCCGGCGCCGGCCAGCGGTTCGCCCTCCGGGCCGCAGATGCGCAGCGAGATCGCCACCGGTTCTTCCAGTGGTGCGACCAGCCCCGGATCGCGGAGCGGCAGGACCCCCGTGGTCGGCCGGGCGGCGGGGCCGGTTCCGGAGAGCGGCAGGTCCGGCTCGATGTGCACGTGCAGCGACCGCATCGCCGGTACTTGAGCCTCGGCTGCCTCGACGACAGCGATTTCCGGGCAGGAGGGGGGCAGTTCGCCCGATTGGGCCTTCTCCGACGGCCGGAGTCTGCGGACCACTTTGACCTCGGGCATCCGGTCCAGTCGGTCACACATTGCGTCCATGCCGAGTTCGGGCACTCCCGGTGGGAGCAGATGCTGCGGCAGCGGTGTCACCATGTACCGCTCCCGGCGCGGCTGCACCGGAAGGGGTGACTGCGCGCCCTTCTTGCTTGGCCCCGCTTGCCTAGCCTCGGGTCCGGGCCCGCCCACCCCCGCACCCTCGGCCCCGCTCTCGCTGCCGTTTCCGGGCCTTTCCTTGACCATCACGTCCACCTTCACCACGCCTACGTCGTCGTTGTGCTCCTGATCCGGCGGCGGGGCGGCTCGCGCTTCCACGATCTCGCGCTTCCACGGTGATGCGGTGTGCCCGGAGACTGCTCCGGGCACACCGCATCAGGCCGCCCAAGGGTCAGCCGATACCGTACGGCTGGCCCATCTGGCCGAAGCCGAAGCCGGGCTGCTGGTACTGCTGGAACGGCTGACCGAACGACTGCTGGCCGAACCCACCACCCCACTGCTGCTGGCCCTGGTGGCCCTGCTGGCCCTGCTGGCTCTGCTGGAGCAGCGCCACGATCGCGGTCGGCAGCGCCTGCTGCACGGACTGTTCCACAGCGTGCTGAATGCCCGTGTGCAGCGAGCGGTGCAGCGCGAGAGCCAGGTAGGGGTGCGCCTGCTGGGCCAATCCCTGCTGCTGGAGCTGCTGCTGGACCTGCTGGATCTGCTGGAACGTCTGCTGCAGTTGCTGCGCGACCTGCTGGCTGGTCTGCTGGCACGCCTGCTGGATCGCTTGCTGGACCACCTGGGCGATCTGCTGCGAGCCGCCCATCTGCTGGCCGAACTGCTGTAGGGGTTGAGTACCGGTCATCACCGACATGAATGCTCCATTCGCTGTCACCACGGAAAAGCGGACATAATGATTTTATGCCGCCTTGTCGGTATACCCGACGACCTGAAATTAAGGGGAGTGCGGCCCCACCGCAATCCGACGACCGCCTCCGGGGGAGGCATCCCGATCGACCGCCGACCCGGATCGCGCGCCGCCGACCGAGACGTACTGGGGGCGTCGTGCCCGACCGGCATCGCCCCAGCGCCGGAGGCAACGGACAAGTTGACGATGACGCAAGCCCCCTTGCCTGATGACGCAAGCCCCCTCGCCCGAAGAGGGCGGCCGTGGCACTGGCAACTCACACGGCGCTACGCCGTCTGGTCGGCGCACTACCGATCGCCACATCGATCAGCAAAGCGGCCGCATCTGCGGCAGTGATCGTCCTCTCGGCCGCCGTCCTGCTCTTCCCCGGTCCGCGGTCACGGCGCGAGGTGCCTCGTGAAGGCGAGTCGAAAATCAGTGGCCGCCCACACAGGCCGACCCCACCCCGTACGCCACGGAAGAACCCCGACGAGGGATTCGCGCGGTGCACACGGCATCCACCCGTTTTCCCGCTGCGTGGAAGCGGGACCGCATAACGTGGATCACCAAGCCGCGTTCACAGCCTCTTTCCCGTGCCTGAAAGGAGGACATCCGCGCCTTGCGGGCCTGGCCGGCGACCGCGCGGCCACCCGATGACCACCGCCGGCCTCATGCGATCGACTGATAAGGTCGGCAGATGACCAGTCGCAGCCGCGACCGCGTCGCAGACGTCCGCAGCGTCGTGGTGACGCACATGCTCGACTATCAGATCGACTCCGTTGTGCCGCTTGGCGAGGGCCTGGACAACCTGGCGTACGAGGTCAACGGTGAGCTGATCGTGCGCTTCAGCAAGGAGCCCGACCTGGCACGGCGGACCGCCCTGGTGGGCCACGAGGCCCGCGTGCTTGCTGCCGTCGCCGATATCTCGCCGCTGCCCGTCCCCGAACCGACGTTCACAGTCGCGGAGCAGGGATGTCTGGCCTACTACAAGCTTCCCGGCGCGCCACTGTTGGATATGTCGCGGCACCAGCGATCGGCCCACGGCACGTCGATCGCCGCCACGCTCGGCGAGCTGCTCACTGCGCTGCATGCTGTTCCCATCGATCGGCTGGTCGATCTGGTGGACGCGGACCACCAGCCGCTGGCCGAGTGGCGACATGAGGCCACGGAGAACTATGTGACGGTAGCCGGGCAGGTACCGGCGGCGCACCGCCGACCCGTCGAGGCGTTCTTGGATGCCGCACCACCGCACGATGGATGCACCCCAACGTTCTCCCACAACGATCTGGGGATCGAACACGTTCTCATCGACCCGGTCGCATGGACGGTGACCGGCATCATCGACTGGAGCGATGCAGCCGTCGTCGATCCGGCCTACGACTTCGGGCTGCTCTACCGCGATCTCGGCCCTGCCGCTGCCCGCGCCGCCATCAGCAGCTATCGAACCGACGCCAACGACCTCGCGGCTCTCAGCGAGCGCGCCGTGTTCTATGCCAGGTGCAGTGTCTTCGAGGACCTGGCACACGGCATCGAGACGGAACAAAGCAAGTACGTCGACAAGAGCCTTGCCGCGATGGAATGGCTGTTTCCGCCCTAGCCACCGCATCTCGACCGAGCGGCCAAGGACATCAACCACCGTGCGGGTACCAGCGCCCATCATGCTGCAGACAAATGGCACCAAGCGGCGTTCACAACCCAGCGAAATAGAGGCACGCAGAGTCGTGCATGATCAGGTTGTTGGGGTTGGAGTAGCAGTGGGAGGCAGGGGTGAGCGTCACGGGTGTGTGGGTCGTCGGCGCGATGCCTGACGAGCAGGTGTGGGACCTGCTGCGCGCTGCGGTTCAGGACTCGTCGCCGGCGCCGGTGTCGGTGCACTGGGACGTGCCCGGCGGGCTGGATTGGTGGCGGGGCAAGGCGCACGAGTCCATGTTCAGTGAGTCGACAACCACTCCCGGCAGTTGGAGCGCTTACGAGGACGCCTCCCGGCTGAGCGCGTTCCTCGACGCCTGCCGTGACGACTCCGAGCACGTGGAGGCCCTGCGTGACGCCGTTATGGACCAGTTTCCGTCCGATGGCGAGGAGGGCTTGTTCGTGGCCGTGGCCCGCAAGGCCAGCCCGTTCTCGGCCTTGGCCTACGCGCTCGGTCCCGACGCGGTGCTGCGGCTGCCGGGCTGGTTCGGGGACTTCCTGCTCGACGCCGAGCAAGTCCGCACTCAGCTTCCGGCGGCCGAGGAAGCCCTTGCCCTGACCGGAGCCCAGCGGCGGGACGCCGTCGAGCGGATCCACGCGTGGATGACCGGCTTGGGCGACGATCCTGACCACCACGCCGACGAGCTCCTTGACGGCCCGCTGCGCGTTCTCCGCCACGCCGCCCGCACAGGCCAGGGCGCGGCCGGCCACGTCCGCTGGTACTGACGGGGTGGAACATGTCATCGGTCGTCTGCGTCAGTTGCGCTGCCGAGTGGTGATGCCGTCCTCATCATGACAGCTCGGAGACCGTTTTCGTAGGACGGATTGCACAGCTCAGCAGCCTTGTCCGGCCCCTGTCCCTGCTCGCAGAATCGCCGTCATGGATCACGCCGACAAGGTCGATCAGGATGCGGTGTTGCGGGCACGAACGATGTTGCTCGGGTCGGGCCGACTGAGCCTCGGCCAACAGGTCGAGGCGTACCGGGTGCTTTCGGTGGTGAGTCCCTTGACCTACCTGCCGAAGCTGACAGAGGCACTGCTCTCGTACGGATACGCGCCAGAGGTCCGGGACCACCCAGAGGTCCAGCTGGCTCGCCATGCCGAGGCGGCTGTCACGGCACGGCGCGTCGACGCAGGCGACCCGAAGAGGACCGAGTTGCTTGTCCGTGCCCTGTCCGCTTACCGGTACGAGCTGTATGCCGTCGGCCGACGGGCAGAAGGCTTCGCCATATGCGAGGAGATGGCCGAGGCGGGGCGCTGGGGCTTCGCCCACGGGCAAGTGTCCAGCCCCATGTACGGGCACGGGCCGCTGACCGCCGTACTGGCCGAGGACGGGCGTCACCGGGAGGCCGCGGAACTGTGCGGGAAGTTGGTCCAAGCCGCTCGCTCGGAAGGCTCGGCGAAGGTCTCTTTCTGGGCCATGGTCGAATGGGCGGCGGAACTGGATGCCGCTGGACGTCACTACGCGGCCCTGGAGGCCTTCGCGGACATCGTGGACGCCAGCCGCGCCGAAGTCGATGGCGAGGGAAGCACACCGCTGGCCATCCTGATATGGCAACTGGTCCACCAGGCCGGGATGCTGGACGCCGCCGGGCACCGCGTCGAGGCTCGCGGGGCCCGAGAGGAGGCCCTTGCCTTCCTGTCCGAGCTGGACGAGACCGGGGAACGCAAGAGCTGGAGCAACATCCTGTCGTGGTGGACCACTCTGTACGCCCTGTCGGGCCGGTCGGTGGAGCCCGTGCCGCTGTCGAAGGCGCCCGCGCCTCCGTTCGGCCTCCCGTTCCACGACTGGTCACCCGACATCAAGCAGGCGTACTTCAACGGCCTGCCCGCCCTCGAAGAACAGGTCGCCAGCCTGAGAGAGGCGGCCAAGACAGACCCGTGCGGACATCTTCCCGAACTGGTAGCCCTGCACCGAAGGCTTACCATTCGCTCGGCCCTCTACCGGGAGCAGCGCAGCCACCGCATCCTGAAGCCACTCCGCCCGCTCTTCAACGCAGGCGTGGCACTCGCACGCCGCTTGGCCGACGTGGCAGGCGTGGAGCAGAGCCGGGAGGCGTTGGGACGGGCCTTGACCGACCGTTCCATGTTCCTTGTCGCCGCCCAACAATACGGCGAAGCCTATGACGACTACCGCGAGGTCCTCGACTTGCTGGGCTGACGAGTCACGCGAGCAGTGTGTGGCAAAGGCGCGTTCAATGAGTTGGAGACAAAGGCTGCGAGCGA
This sequence comes from Streptomyces sp. NPDC007896, assembly GCF_042959425.1. Lineage (NCBI taxonomy): Bacteria > Bacillati > Actinomycetota > Actinomycetes > Kitasatosporales > Streptomycetaceae > Streptomyces > Streptomyces sp. NPDC007896. Next base: position 140,612 of record NZ_JBIBKX010000025.1, read on the forward strand.
GGCTTGACGTGGATCAAGCCGTCCTTCCTCTGGATGATGTATCGCTGCGGATGGGGGACCAAGGAGGGTCAGGACACCGTCCTCGCAGTCGAGATCACCCGTGAGGCTTCGAGTAGGCGTTGGAGCACCCTTGCCTGTCACACCACGAGCGCGGTCTGCACTCCGACCGAGCCGCCTGGAAGCGGCAGTTGAAGCGGGCCGCCCGATGGACTCTTGGATCACCTGCGCCCAATGAGCGCAGTCACCAGTTGAGGCGTTTTGTTAGTGTTCCGCCCTGACAGGCCACTGCCCTCCGTGCTGACCAGAGCTCTTGAAGACGAGGCGGGCGGAGGCCTGTTGGGCGGCATGGCGCGGACGTGTCGGGACCGGACGAGCCGGGGTCGGTGCGGGGGTGGCGGCCAGGCGGGGGAACAGGGCTTCGGCGTTGCCGCGGTTGACGGCCTGGAGGACGTTGGGGTCCACGCCGGTGTCGAGTCCGCCTGCGAAGTACTGGCCGGCCGGGGTGGGGGCGAAGGGCCAGTCGCTGCCGAAGAGGACGTGCCCGGGGCGGGCGAAGGCGAGCAGGCTGGGCAGGGCGGCGGGGCTGGAGGACAGTGCGGTGTCGAAGTAGAAGGCGCGGAAGTCGTCCAGCACGTCCAGGGGGCTGCGTCCGGTGTCGCTCGCGATGGCGACGGTCATGCGGTGGGAGGCGTAGGGCACGAAGCCGCCGGCGTGGCTGAGGATGAACCGGATGTTCGGGTACGTGCGCGCGATGCCGTTGCGTACGAGGAGGTACGCGGCCCGTGTCGTGTCCAGGAGGGAGTCGGCGGCGAACGGCGGAATGCCCTCGACGGCCGGTGCGGGCAACTCGGCGGGGTGCACGAAGACGAGCGCGCCCCGCTCGTCCAGGACCCGCCACAGCGCGTCCTGACCGCCCGCGCCGAGGTAGGCGCCCTGGTTGTTGGCCAGCAGGGTGACTCCGTCGGCGCCGAGTTCCTCCAGCGTCCGCCGGGCCTCCGCGGCGGAGGCGGCGGCATCGGGTATGGGCAGGGTGGCGAAGTACCCGAATAGGCCCGCGTGATCAGCGGCGAGGGACGCGGAGAAGTCGTTGAGCCGCCGCGCCAGGTCGGCGGCCTCGCCCGGGTCGGTGAGGAAGCCGGTACCGGGGGTGGAGACGGACACGATGGCCGTGCTGGTGCCCAGCAGGTCCATCAGCTCGAGCGCGGCCTGCGGGCTCCACTCGGGCAGGGCGCGGCCGCCGGCTTCGTGCCCGATGTGCTTGCCGTCTCAGTTGGACTGGTCTGTGGGGGTGCTGGCGGCGATATCCGTGCCGTAGAAGCGGCCCTGGTCACACAGGGCGTCGAGCTCGGCGATTTCGTCCTCCCTTAGTTGCCCGTCAAGCGCGACGCCGAGGACGTCTCGGGCGCGGGCCAATCGCCGAGCGACATCCCAGTCGGCGATGAATTTGCCGACGGTGTACTCGTCGGCGGTTGCGGACGCCTGGCGGGATCCGAGTCGGTCGAGGGAAACCACGAACTCGTTGAGGTCCTGGAGGACTGCGACGACCTCGTCGAGGGGTATGCGGATCTCTCGGGAGGACATGTCCATCTGCCGATTCAACTCCAGAGCTCGTACTCCGGCCCAGATCGTGGTGTTGCTGGTCGGGGCTGGTCCGGGAACGGGTGCGGCCACCGGTGATCATCGGTGTGCGAAGACAGAAGATCAGACGGTGGCCGCAGGTGACAGCATTGATCCTGCCCGCCGGCAGGACCTGTTCGAGGTACTGAAGCCTTCCGGCTTCGCGGTGGGCCCAGTGACGCGCTCAGCGGGGCGGCTTGACCAACCCCACCTCATAGGCGGTGATCACGAGGTGAACCCGGTCCCGGGCGCCCAGTTTGGTGAACAGCCGTGACACGTGCGACTTGGCGGTGGCCACCGTGATGAAGAGTTCCTCCGCGATCTCGGTGTTCGACCGGCCACGTCCGACCAGGGCCAGCACTTCCCATTCCCGGTCGGTGAGGCCCTCGACCGGCCGTGGAGGGCGCTCCGGGGCAGCCACGGGGCGTCCGACGAAGTCCGCGATCAGACGGCGCGTCACGCTCGGCGCGATCAGTGCGTCGCCGGCAGCGACCACGCGGATCGCCGCGAGGATGTCGTCCAGCTCCATGTCCTTGACCACGAAGCCGCTTGCGCCGGCTCGGAGCGCGCCATACACGTGGTCGTCCTCGTCGAAGGTGGTCAGTATGAGGACGCGGGTCGTTGCCGGACCGGCCGTGACCTGGCGCGTGGCCTCGATCCCGTCCATGCCGGGCATCCTGATGTCCATCACCACGACGTCGGGGCTGACATTCCTGACCAGTTGGACCGCCTCGGCGCCGGTGGCGGCCTCACCGACGACCTCCAGGTCGGGGTGATCGGCCATGAGCACGCGCAGACCGGACCGTACCAACGGCTGGTCGTCGGCGAGCACGACTCGGACAGTCACCGGGCCTCCAGCCGAACGCCGATGGTTTTGGTTTTGGGTAGCGGCAGTTGCGCAGCCACCTGGAAGCCGCCCTCCGGACGCGGTCCGGCGCTGAGGTGGCCGTGCAGCAGGCCGACCCGCTCCCGCATGCCGACGATGCCGAAGCCGTGGGCCAAGCCGTTCTCAGTGGCGCCGCGCCCGTCGTCGACGACCTCCACGGACAGCTCCTCGTCCCCGTAGTCGACGGTCACCCGGCAGTGCCCGGTGCCCGCGTGACGGACCACGTTGGTCAGCGCCTCCTGCACGATACGGTAGGCGGACAGGTCGATGTCGGCCGGCAAGGGCCGCTGCTCCCCGCTGAAGCGCACGTCGACGCGTACCCCCGCGTCCGCGGTCGCCGCCGCGAGCAGCTCGATGTCCGCCAGTCCCGGTGAGGGCGTGCGAGATGACTGCCCCGCGGCCGCTGACTCCGGGGCGGCCTGACGGAGCGCCACCAGCGTGCGCCGAAGGCCCGACAAGGTCTCCCTGCTGGTGGCCTCGATGGCTCGCAGCGCCTCGCGGGCCTCCGCAGGCTGCGTCTGGATGACCCGGCGGCCCACACCGGCCTGGATGGCAATGATGCCGATACTGTGCGCAACCATGTCGTGCAACTCCCGTGCGATCCGCAGCCGTTCGGCGGTCACGGCCTCGGCCACCTCCTGCGCGCGCAGCGCCACCGCGTGCTCGCGGCGCTCGCGACTGAGCAGACCGACCGTGCACGATGCGGCCATCGCCAGAAGGGCGATCACGCTGTTGGCCGTCAGGTTGTCCCCGTGCGCGAAGCCGCCGATCAGCAGGAGCTGCGCGATGAGGGACACGGCCACCGCGACGATCGAATCCCGTCGCGTGCGGGTTGCGACGATGAAGCCCAGGACAAGGTCCACCGCCAGATACGACAGGAACTCGCCCTGATACGACAGCGCCAGGCTCGCACGCGCGTGGCGGGGCGGCATCACCACCACGGCGGTGGCGCCGAAGAGTGTCATGGCCAGAGCCAGCAACGGCACCCGGCGCAGTACACCGGCGAGCAGGCTCACAGCCAGTAGCGACCCGACGGCGTGGACGGTGCCGGAAGCCCGCGGCGCGCCCCCCAGCAGCAGAAGCAGCATGAAGAGGTACAGGACACCCCCGATCCAGGCCATCACCGCCGGCCTTGGCGCCGTCGGTGTGCCCTCTCGAGAGCGAGGCTGCGATGCGAAACCGCAGGCAGCCGTCGGGGTGGTCGGTGTGGCGTCCATGCCGTGAGACTAACCAGCCGCCGCCCACGCGGCATCGGCCCCGGGACGTACGCCCGCGGGCTAACCCGGCGGCGCGATTGCCGCCCCAGGGCCAATGCCCGGCCGGGGGCCTCCCGGCAGGGTTGACCGTGTGATCGAAGTCAGCGAACTCACCAAGCGCTACGGCAGCAAGACCGCCGTAGACCATCTGTCCTTCACCGTTCGACCGGGCCAGGTCACCGGATTCCTCGGCCCCAACGGTGCCGGCAAGACCACCACCCTGCGGATGATTCTCGGCCTGGACGCGCCAACCGCCGGTGCCGCCACCGTCAGCAACGTCCCCTTCCACAGCCACCGACGCGGACTGCGGCACGTCGGCGCACTCCTCGACGCCACCCGGGTCCACGGCGGACGCAGCGCCGCCGCCCACCTGTCCGCGCTGGCCCACAGCAACGGCCTCCCGCTGCGCCGGGTGGACGAGGTACTGCAGGAGGTGGGGCTGGCCGATGCGGCGACCCGCCGCATCGGCGGGTTCTCGCTCGGCATGAAACAGCGGCTCGGTATCGCCACCGCCCTGCTCGGAGACCCGCCCGTGCTGATGTTCGACGAGCCGATCAACGGCATGGACCCGGAAGGCGTTCTCTGGGCGCGCCGTCTGTTCCGGCGTCTGGCCGCCGAGGGGCGCACCGTCTTCCTCTCCAGCCACCTGATGTCGGAGATGGAGAACACCGCCGACCGGCTCGTCGTCATCGGCCGGGGCCGGCTCATCGCCGCAGAGTCGCTAGGGGACTTCGCGGCCCGCAGCACCCGCCTCAACGTCGTGGTGGGCAGCCCGCAGGCTGCCGCGCTGGCAGCGGTGCTGGCCGCCGCAGGCGCATCGGTCGAGCCGCAGGGCTCGACGGGCACCGAGAAACTCGCCGTGGCCGGGCTGCCGGCAGAGCGGATCGGAGCGCTTGCCTTCGAGAACCAGATCATGCTGAACGAGCTGACCACCCGAACCGCCTCACTCGAGGAGGCGTTCATGGAACTCACCGCCGACAGTGTCGAATACCTGGCAGGGCAACCCCGATGACTACGATCAACTCCGTCCCTCCGACCACGTCGGACGCGCCGGTCGCCGAGCCGCCCGCCCGCTTCCACGACCTCCTGGCCGCGGAGTGGGTCAAGATGTGGTCCCTGCGCTCCACTCCGTGGACGATCGCACTCACGATCCTGTTCGTCATCGGGTCCGCCGCCGCGGCCGCACTGGCGGACTACAAGAACTTCGAGGGCTCCGGCGCGAGCATGCGGCCGCCCCCTGACTTCCTGCCCTTCGACGCCTATCCGCCGGCCGGCTACATGACGCTGATGCTCGTCGCCGGCAGTGTCGGCGCCATCACCGTCGCGAGCGAATACAGCAGCGGCTTGATCGGCACCACCACCGTGGCCGTCCCTGCCCGCGGCTCAGTGGTGTTGGCCAAAGCGGTCGTCACCGCCGGCGTGTGGACCGCTGTCGGCACGGCCGTCTCCACCGGTTCCTTCCTGGTCTCCCAGGCCATACTCAACGGGCGGCACGCAGGCGTCCCGATCACCCACCCCGGGGTGCTCCGGGCGCTGGTGGCATCCGCGCTGCTGGCCCCGGTCTGCGCACTCGTCGGCCTGGGGCTCGGCGTCCTGATCCGGCACAGCGCCGCGACCATGGTCACCAGCGTCTTCACGCTGTTGATGCTGCCCACGATCTTCTCGCAGCGCAAGCGCTGGTCCGCCGACGTCAACCACGCGATGGTCGTCACCGCCTGGAAGCGCCTGGTCCAGAACTGGCCGCCGGATCCCGAATCCCTGGACTACACCGCCACGGTCGCCGGTTCCTGGATCGTGTACGCGGTTTGGCCGCTCGTCGCGGTCGTGCTCGCGTTGGTCGTCGTGCGGCGCCGCGACGTATGAAACCGCGGCAGGTGCTGATTCAGGACTGCGGGCTGGGGGAGTCGGCGGAGCCGTTCGTCGTGTCCGGTCCGGCCGGTACAGCGGTCGGACCCGGCTCAAACACCTGACTACCGCCGGCTCGTCCGGGACCTCGGTGTGAAGCCGCTGATCGCCCGCCGCGTCACCGAGCACAGCTCCGGACTCGGTGCCCAACGCCGGGTCGTGGAGCGAGTGTTCGCCCATCCGCACTGGTTCCGCCGCCTACGGATCCGCTGGGAGGTTCGCGATGACATCCACGAAGCATTCCTCAGGCTCGGATGCGCACTGATCCGCTGAAGGCGGCTCATGTCATCGCGTCGGTTGTCCTAGAAGGGGGGCCAGCCCGAATCGGCGGGAGGCGTGGGATGAATCCGTTTCCCGGCGCCGCGCATCCCCAGCGGCCAGCGCTGGTCGATGGCGGCCGCGGCCTCCTCGCAGAGTTGGCAGGCATCCTGCCCTTCCGGCGTCCACATGCCGTACGGAGAGGGGGTCAGGCTGTCGCTCACTATGCCGCACAAGGTCATGCCGAAGTCCTCGTAGGCATGGGCATCGTCGTAGGCGTGCGACACGTCCCCGGGCAGCTCCGGTGATTCCGCCCGCTCCCAGCGCAGGTCCACGGGCTGGTACTGCGGCCGGGAGACCTCCTGCGGCTGGTGTCCCAGCTCGGTCCATGCATGGCACCAGGGGCAGAACCACCGCTCCTTCACCCGCAGGCCCCATTCCGTCTGCGGCTCCGATACCGGCATCCTTCGCGCTTCGTGTCCACACACGTCACAGGTCACATCCCGATCCTTCCATGGGGCACTGCTCAAGGAAGCACAGTGGGTGGTGTCCAGGCTGCTTCGGCTGCTTGTGCGGTGGGGTGGGTGGGGAAGACATGGTCCAGCCCGACGATGTGGAAGATTCGACTGATGCGGTCGGGGACCGCTGCCAGAGCGATGTCTGCCTGGGCGGCGAGGGCGTGATTGCGGGCAGCGATCAGGACGGTGATGCCGCTGGAGTCGCAGAAGGTGATGCCGGTCAGGTCGATGACGAGCTGCTGGCCTGCATGGAGTGTCAGGCGGGGCAGGAGCGCACGTACGTCGGGGGCGCTGTCGTTGTCGAGTTCTCCGGTCAGTTCGATGACGGGCCCGGCGGGGGTGGCGCGGGTGTGGACGGTCAGCTCGGTCACGGCTGCTCTTCACGGGTGGGTCGGGGCACGCTGATGGCGAGCACGGCCGCGTCGTCGTCCACTCCGGTGCCGAATGTGTCGAGCAGGTCACGTACCGCGGCGATGGCGTCGGAGGCGGTCGTCGGTGCCAGGGCCTGGGCGAAGTCGAGGAGAGCGTCGTCACCGTAGCGGTCGCCGTCAGTGATCTGGGCGGTGTGTGCCTCGGTGAGACCGTCTGTGTGGAGCAGCAGGGTGTCGCCGGGGTCCAGGCGGACGGTGGTGGTGGCGATGTGGGCGTCGGGCAGGACGCCGATGAGCTGTCCGCCGGGGGTGGGCAGGTAATCGGCGCTGCCGTCGGCGCGCATGAGCAGAGCTGGGGGGTGACCGCCGCTGGCCAGGGTGACACGGAAGCCGCCTCGGTCGGTGTCGGGGGTGAGCAGTCCGAAGATGACCGTGCAGAACCGCGGGTCCTGGCCGTTGTATTCGTGGTTGAGAACCGTGTTGAGGTTGCTCAGGACGGTAACCGGGTCGGGGTCGTAGACGGCGGCGGCGCGCAGGGTGTAGCGGGCCAGGGAGGTGACGGCCGCTGCGGCCGCGCCCTTGCCACACACATCCCCCAGGAACAGTCCCCACGTTCCGGAAGCGAGGGGGAACAGGTCGTAGAAGTCGCCGCCGACCTTGTCGGTGGAGGCGATGTGGTAGTGAGCGGCTACGTCCAAGCCGGGCACACTCACCAGGGCAGGCGGCAGGAGAGTCTGTTGCAGGGTGGCGTTGAGGCGCTTGAGTTCTTCGCGTTCGCGTTCTGCTTCCTGCCGGGCGCGCAGCAACTCGGTTTCGTAGGCGCGGCGGTCGCGGGCGTCGAAGACGGTGGTACGGATCAGCAGTGGCTGCCCGTCGCTGCTGGTCTTGACCGTGGAGGTCACCAGTACCGGCAGACGGCTGCCGTCGGCCGTCCTGAGTTCCAGAGCGATTCCGCTGACCTCTCCCTGCATGCGCAGCAGCGGAGCGAAGTGCGTCTCGTGGTAGAGCCGGCCTCCGACAGTGAGCAGGTCGGAGAACGTCTTGTTGCCCACGACGTCGCCGCGTCGGTGGCCCAGCCAGTCGAGCAGCGTGGTGTTGATCTTCGCGATCGTACCGTCCAGCAGGGTGGAGAGGTAGCCGCACGGCGCATGCTCGTACAGGTCTTCCGCGCTGTCTTCCAACAGTGCGGAGAACGCCGCGTGGTCGTCACGGCTCTGGCTGTTCTCGCCGTCACTGGTCCTGCACATCATCGACCCGCTCTCGCGAAGGCGCTGATCGCGGCGGCCGTCTCCTCCGGGGCGGCGAGCTGGGGGCAGTGCCCGGTCGCGTTCAGCGTGACCAGGCGGCTCCCGGGGATCTGCGCCTGTACGAAGGCTCCGACCTCCGGAGGCGCGATCGCGTCTCTGGAACACTGCGCGACCAAAGTGGGCACGGTGACCTTGGCGAGGTCGTCGCGGTTGTCGGACAGGAATGTCACCCGGGCGAAGGTCCGGGCGATGTCGGGATCGGTCCGGCAGAAGCTGTTGGTGAGCTCCTCGCCCAGTTCCGGACGCTCGGGATTGCCCATGATCACCGGCGCCATGGCACCTGACCAGCCCAGATAGTTCGCATCCAGCGATTCCAGGAGCTCATCGATGTCCTCGGCACTGAACCCGCCCCGATAACCGGCGGTCGAATCGTCGATGAAACACGGCGACGGGGCGAGCAGGACCAGACCGGCGAAAGCCTCCGGCTCCCGCGCCGCGGCCAGAACGCCCATCATCGCGCTCACCGAATGCCCCACAAAGGTCACCGGCCCGAGCGACAACTCACGGCAGATCTCCAGCACATCATCGGCATATCCCTCCAGCGAGGAGTAACGCTCCATGCTCCACGCCGAAAGATCGGAACGCCCCGCTCCCACGTGGTCGAAGAGCACCACGGTGAAGTCGCGCTCCAGAAGCGGTACCACCAGCCGCCACATGTTCTGGTCGCACCCGAACCCGTGCGCCAGCATCAGCACAGGGCGACCGGCCTGGCCGGTCACCGTCACATGATTCCTGCTCCGCACACTCATACGCCCATCCTCGCAGACGGTTCCACGGCCCCCCGGGACCGAGTGGCTGCAGTCGTGACGGGGCGCCGAGGTAGTGGACCCAGCTGTGGTTCGCGTACTTCGTCAAGGTCTCCGCAGTGGACGGGTAGGCCCTGCGGCGCTGCCCTGCGCCTCGCGGCGCTCATCCGGCTGATGCTTCCGGTCAGCCTTCATGGCTCGGGAGAATCTCCTTGACCTTGGCGATCGCGAAGCCCCACCCCTGTGCCGCGGTCGGCTTGCCCGGCACGGCCACCTCCTCGGGGTTGGTCAGCACGTCCAGCAGGACCGGCCCAGGGGTGCCGAAGGCCCGGCGCACGCTGTCGTGGAGATCGGCCGGGTCGGTGACGCGGATGCCGGTGAGGCCGAGCGCGGTGGCGACCGCGGCGAAGTCGGGGTTGTCGAGTTCCGTACCGAATTCAGGCAGGCCGGCCTGCTCCTGTTCGAGCTTGACCATTCCCAGACGGCGGTTGTCGAAGACCACCAGCTTCACCGGCAGTTGGTATGTCTTGATCGTCATGAGGTCGCCGAGCAGCATGCTCAGCCCGCCGTCGCCGCAGAAGGCGACGGTCTGGCGATCGGGCGCCCAGAGCTGGGCCCCGAGGGCCTGGGGCATGGCATTGGCCATGGAGCCGAGGTTGTAGGAGCCGATCAGGCGCCTGCTGCCGCGCATGGTGACGAAGCGCGACAGCCAGACGGTGGCCATCCCGGTGTCGGAGGTGAAGACGGCGTCCTCGGCGGCGTAGGCGTCCACTGCGGCGGCCAGCGCCTCGGGGCGGATCTCGTGGTCACGGTTGTCCAGAGCGGCCCTCAGCTTCCCGGTCCAGCGGCGCTCGTGACGTGGGTCGGCCAGGCGCCGCTGTCCTTCCTGCCAGTGGGCGAACCGTTCCCGCGCACCGTCCAGGTGGCCGTGGTCCGGGACCGCATCGAGCAGCGGGAGCAAGGCTCGTAGTGTCGCGCCGACATCGCCCGTCAGACCCACGTCCACGGGAACCCGGCGGCCCAAGTGCTCCTCACGGGTGTCGATCTGGACGACCTTGCACCCCTTCGGGTACCAGTCCCGGTACGGGAAGTCGGTACCCAGCATCAGGAGCGCGTCGCCGCTGTCGAGCGCGTGGGAAGCGGCGGGGTTGCCTATCAGACCGGTTTGGCCCACCTGGAGGTCGTTGTCCCCCTCGAACCCCTCCTTCGCCTTGAGGGTGAGCACCATCGGCGCGGCGAGCACTTCGGCGGTCCGAAGGACCTCGGCGCGGGCGGCGCGCGCCCCGCGGCCGACGAGCAGGGTGACGCGGTCGGCGGCGTTCAGGAGTTCGGCGGCCGCCGCGAGCGCCGGGTCGTCCGGGCGGGTGACGGGCCGGTCGAGGGCGAAGCGGGCGGGCCGGTCGTCGCTCAGCTCCCGGTCACCGAGGTCCCCCGGTACGGTGAGCACCGCCACTCCGCCTTGGCTGACGGCTGTACGCACGGCGGACTCCAGCATCCGCGGCATCTGGTCGGGGGAGGAGACGGTGGCACGGTAGACGGCCACGTCACGGAAGAGCAGGTCGTTGTCGACTTCCTGGAAGTAGTCGCTGCCGACCTCGGCGAGGGGAACCTGACCGCAGATCGCGAGGACGGGGGTACGGCTCTTGGCCGCGTCGTACAGCCCGTTGAGAAGGTGTACGGAGCCGGGTCCCACCGTTCCCATGCACACCCCGAGGGTTCCCGAGAGCTGGGACTGCGCTCCGGCGGCGAAGGCCGCGGCTTCTTCGTGCCGGCAGCCGACCCACTTCAGGTCGTCAGTGGTGCGGATCGCGTCGGTCAGTGGGTTCAAGGCGTCTCCGACCACTCCGAAGATATGCTGGACGCCCAGGTCCTTGAGTGCGTCGACGATCACGCGGGCGACGGTTCGTGCCACGGGAGGGCCCTTCGGTCCGGTGCGGCCCTCGGAATGAGTGCCGGGTTCAGTGGATGAATGAGTGGGTGCATCAGTGGGTGAAGCGGTCCGGGTCTGCCGTCTTCCAGTCGGATGCCCAGTTCGAGGGCGCCGATGTGAGCAGTTGTCCAGGGGTGAGCCACTCATGGAGTTCCGCGTAGGAGCGGACGGTGTGGGGGTTCACCCGCTGGAGCAGCATGTGGGGTTGCAGCCCGTGCGGGTCGTCGACGCCCATCGAGGCCATGATCTGGAGCGCGCTCTTGACCGTTGCCTGCTGATAGCGCCGTACGCGCTGGGACTTGTCGGGAACGTCGACGGCGCGGGCGCGCCGTTCGTCCTGGGTGGCGACCCCTACAGGGCAGGTGTTGGTGTGGCAGCGCTGGGCCTGGATGCATCCGATCGCGAACATCATGGCGCGGGCGGAGTTGGTGTAGTCGGCTCCCTGGAGCAGGCGTTTGACGAGGTCGCTGCCGGTGGCGACCTTGCCGCTCGCACCTATCCTGATCCGGTCGCGCAGCCCGACGCCCACGAGGGCGTTGTGCACGGCCATCAGTCCCTCACCCAGCGGCAGGCCGACGTTGTCCGCGAACTCGAGCGGCGCCGCGCCCGTTCCGCCCTCCGCGCCGTCGACGACGATGAAGTCCGGTGCGCTGCCCTCCTCCAGCATCGCCTTGCACACGGCGAGGAACTCACGGCGCGAGCCGACGCACAGCTTGAACCCGACGGGCTTGCCGTCGGCCAGTTCGCGCATCCGGGCCAGGAAGCGCACCAGCTCGCGCGGTGTGGAGTAGACGCGGTGGAAGGGCGGCGAGATGACGGTCTCCCCTTGCGGAACGCCGCGGACTGCGGCGATCTCCGCGTTCACCTTGGCACCCGGCAGGACTCCTCCAATGCCGGGTTTGGCGCCTTGGCTGATCTTCAACGACACGCACTTGACCTGCTCGTGCGCCGCTTTCGCGGCGAACTGTCGCTCGTCGAAGTCCCCGTCGTCCGTCCGGCAGCCGAAGTATCCGGTGCCGATCTCCCAGACGAGATCCCCGCCGGGGCGCAGGTGGTACTCCGACAGGCCGCCCTCGCCGGTGTCGTGGGCGAAGCCGCCCAGCTGTGCTCCGGTGTTGAGGGCCAGCACGGCATTGGCCGACAGTGAGCCGAAGCTCATCGCCGAGACATTGAGCAGGGCCATGTCGTAGGGCCGGGTGCACTCGGGTCCGCCGATTCGGACACGCGGCGCCTCGGTGTGCACCGACCGGGGGGCCATGGACGGAGTGAGGAATTCGCTGCCCGTCCGGTACAGGTCGAGTTCGGTGCCGAACGGTTCCTCGGCATCGGTGCCCTTGGCGCGCTCGTAGACGATGCTGCGGGTGTCGCGGTCGAAGGGGCGGCCGTCGAAGTTGCGCTCGATGAAGTACTGCTGGAGCTCTGGCCGCAGCGCCTCCAGCGCGAATCGGAGGTGCCCCAGCAGCGGGTAGTTCCGTAGGACGGAATGCCGACGCTGTACGAGATCGTGGACGGCCACGAGCGCGAGCAGAAGCAACGGGCAGGCCGCGGCCCACCACCAGGGTGAGACCAGGACGGCGGTGGCCGCGCCGGCCATCGCCAGCGAGCCGAGCAGGGCGACCAGAAGTATCTTCAGCACATCGTGCTTGTGTCCCGAAGTTCTGCGGTCAATCCGTTCGCGCGCATCGCTCAGGCGCTACCGGTGTCCGAACGGCCCGCGTCGACGGGCTTCCCACGCGTGAGCGGTCTCCGGGTGCGCGGGAATTGCTGCGCCGCTGCCTCGGCACGCGAGCGTTGGTCAGCCCACCGGTACGGAGGCGCAGGATCGTGCCGAGCTTCAGGCCCAGCGGCACAGGCCGTCCGGGGAAGCCGCGTCATGGAAAGCGTCGAGGAACACCACGTCGTGGTGTGGAAGGCCATGGGTCGTAACGGGCTCGCCGAACTCGGCGAACAGATGGAAGGGGTCAAGTAGAAGGCCCCCGGTAAACCCCTCGCGGTTCCCAGCGCCGACCAGTGGACCGCCCACCGGGGGGCGCCTGCTGCGACGGATCCACCCGTCGGCCTGCCTCCGCCCTCCCCGCCGCCCACAACTCGTAATCGACTTCCGCGGATTCAGCCGCGCCGTCCCACACTTCCGGATCATCGTTCTCTCAGGTGGTGGTGGGGGTGTGGGTGGTGAGTTGTGCGGTGAAGACGGTGGTGTTGTTTTGGTGTGCGGTGATGTGGGTGGTGGGGGTGGGGGTTTGG